>NZ_CP023865.1:6555000-7755000 GCF_003711105.1 Actinoplanes teichomyceticus ATCC 31121 | reverse complement strand
CGATGGCGACCTCCACCTCACCGGCGCCCGGGGTCTCGGCGCTGGTCGCGCGCACCACCTCGAGCAGCGGCACCGGCACCCGCCGGGCGGTCACCGCCCCGGTGTCCAGCCGGAACAGCAGCTGCAGGTCGTTCATCATCTTGACCAGCCGCCGGGTGTTCTTGTCGATCTTCGTGGCCAGCTCCAGCCGGATGTCGTCCGGCAGGTCGGACCAGTCGGCGCAGAGCAGCTCGGCGAGACTGGCGATCGAGCTGATCGGCTGCGCCACGTCGTGGGTCAGCATCGAGGTCAGGTCGTTCTTGAAAGCCAGGGCCGCGGCCAGCTCGGCGTTGCCGCGCTCCAGCTCCGCGGCGTGCTCGCTGAGCGCCTCCTCGGCCTCCTTGCGCTCGGCGATGTCCACGCAGGTGGCGACGTATCCGCGGGGTGCCCCGGCGGCGTCCGGGATGGCGGCCATGGTGGCCAGCACGGGCACCGCGGTGCCGTCCGCGCGGGGCAGCAGCCAGTCGCCGCCGCTGCCCGGTGGCGGCAGCGGCGGCGGTTCGCGGACGTCGTCCTGCTGGCCGGTGAGCTCACGCCAGCGCCGGTTCACGTCGATCACGTGGTAGTTGGCGTCCAGCACCATCACCGCCTCGTTCATCGACTGCAGCAGCGTGTCCGCGAAGTCCTGGCGGTCGCGCAGCTCGGCGACCAGGCGGCGCTGGCGGCGGTCGGCGCGGTCGAGGGTGCGTACCAGGAAGGCCAGCAGAGCGAGCAGGGCGAGAGCGGCCAGGATCGCGCCGGTGCTGACCGCGGCGGCCGGCCGGCTCAGGCCGGTGCGTACCGCGAACGCGCTGACCAGGGCGGCGATCAGGGGTGCCGCGACCAGCGCGGGGGCCAGCCGGCGCACCGCGGTGCGCGGGCCGGACCGGTCCAGGGTGCGTAACGGCCCGGCCTCGGGCCGGGCCAGGATGGCGCCGGCGGTGAGCGCGAGCAGACCGCCGGCCAGCCAGAGGGGCATCACCCCGGCCGGGCCCTGCCCGCTCGGGAAGGACGCGGCGAAGAGCCGGGGCACGAGCGCGACCAGCGCGATGGTGGCCGCCCCCAGCAGCAGGGGATCGGCGATGCGGACCGGCGCCGCCCCGGCGCGGCGGGGCAGCCGCACGTCCAGGCAGGCCAGGGCCAGGCCGGAGAGCACGGTGGCCAGCGCGGCGGCCGGGTGCCGGTCCGCGGCGGTGGCTCCCAGGACGACCGCGGCCAGCGCGAACGCGGCGGCCGCGCCGGTGCGCAGCCGGCCGGGCAGGCCGCCGGCCGGGGGCGTGACGTGCAGCAGCAGGGCCAGCCCGGCGGGTATCAACGCGAGCGCCGGAGCGGGCGAAAGCCCCTCCGGCGGCGCACTCAGATCGGACGTACGCGTGTTCAGGGCGCCGAGCACGGTGACCGTGACCCCGGCGCACCCGGCGATCAGCCGGGACATCCTGCCCACGCCGCGTGCCGCGATATGCACCTATACCCCCATGACGTGAGGAAAAGAGCATATCGCGGCTTACGCCGTTACTTGCCGGCCCAGGTGAAGCCTTCGGCCAGGCGGATCTTGCTGGCCACCCGGGCGATGTCGGTATGCATCCGATTCGCGTGGTGGCCGCAGAACGCCAGGTCGCCGCCGCTGCTCAGGGTCACCTCGAGCTTGGCGGCCGCGCCACAGCGATCACAGCGATCGGTCAGTTCGCCGACGGTGTGGATGTCGGGCGACAGCAGGGTGGTCATATCGCTCTCCTTGCTCAAAGGCGGTGTGCGGCGTGCTCATTGGCGGTGTGCAGCGGTCCTGACAGCGGGTAGATCGGCCCACCCCCGGAACCCCTTAGCGCTTAGCCCATCGGATCACTGTGAAACGTCCGACGGCTCGCCCGGACCTGCGCAACGGCTGTGCAACCCGGCGCGACCCGGAACCGCTCCTCTTCGTCCTCACCATTTCCCTCAAGTCGCCTCGGCATTCCCCCTGGAGCCCAGGCACATCCCGTGAGGAGACACTTGATGTTCGGTTCCGACGCCCGTCGCCTGGCCGTCCGTTTCGCGGCCGTCGCGAGCGCCGCCACCGCTACCCTGTCCGGCTTCACCGGTCCGGCCGCGGCCGCGCCGGCCCCGGCCGCTGCGCGCACCGGGACGATCCTGCAGGCCGGCGCCGCCGGCGCCATCCCGGACAGCTACATCGTGGTGCTCAAGCCCGGTTCCGGCGCCGCGCAGCGCGTCACCTCCGCTTCGCGGGACCTGACCTCCGCGTACGGCGGGCAGGTCCTGGACAACTACCAGGCCACCGTCCGCGGCTTCCACGCCCGGATGTCGCGGGCTCAGGCGGCCCGGCTGGCCGGCGACCCGGCCGTGCAGTACGTCGAGCAGGACGCGGTGATCGGCACGTCGGCCACCCAGCCCGGCGCCACGTGGGGCCTGGACCGGATCGACCAGCGCAAGCGGACCCTCGACCGCAGGTACTCGTACCGGTCGGCGAAGGACGTCACCGCGTACGTCATCGACACCGGCGTCCGCACCACCCATCGCGAGTTCGGCGGCCGGGCCACCAGCGGCTGGGACTTCGTCGACGACGACCGCACCGCCAACGACTGCAACGGCCACGGCACCCACGTGGCCGGCACCATCGGCGGCGCCACCTACGGCGTGGCCAAGGACGTCAAGCTGGTCGCGGTCAAGGTGCTGGGCTGTGACGGCTCCGGCTCGTACTCCGACTTCATCGCCGGCATCGACTGGGTCACCCGGAACGCCCAGCTGCCCGCGGTGGCCAACATGAGCATCGGCGGCCCGGTCAGCAAGGCGCTCGACGACGCGGTGGACCGGTCGATCGCCAAGGGCGTCACGTACGCCATCGCCGCCGGCAACGACAACAAGAACGCCTGCCGGTACTCCCCGGCCGACACCACGAACGCGATCACCGTGGGCGCCGTGGACAGCGCCGACCGGCGCGCCTCGTTCTCCAACTTCGGCTCCTGCGTCGACCTGTTCGCGCCGGGCGTCGGCATCCGCTCGGCGGGCAAGTCGTCGGACACCGCCACCGTGGCGATGAACGGCACCTCGATGGCCAGCCCGCACGTGGCCGGCGCGGCCGCCCTGGTCCTCGGCGCCCACCCGGACTGGACGCCGCGGCAGGTGCGTGACGACCTGGTCGGCCACTCCGGCAGCGGCCTGATCCGTAACCCGGGCAGCGGCTCGCCGAACAAGGTGCTCTACACCGGCTACCTCAACGGCAGCCCGGCCGCCGCCGGCAAGCGCTGACCGTTCTCTCCCGCCACGCCGCGCGACGCCCCCGCGTCGCGCGGCGTCGTGTTTCGCGCGCACCCGGGCGGCCGGCCGGGCTCGGCAAAGTGCCCAACTCGACGCCCCCTGACGGCTAGCGTGAAATCGACCCCAGCCCGGGAGGAGGACCCCATGTCCGAGGCGCCGGTCGCCGATACGCCGACAGTCCTGGTCGTCGACGACGAAGAAGACCTCCGCGACATCATGCGCCGCATGCTGGAACGCCGGGGTTACTCGACCCTGGTGGCCGGCGATCCGGACGAGGCCATCTCGGTCTGCCGGGACCACGCGGGCGACATCGACGCCCTGGTCACCGACCTCACCCTGCCCGGTGGGGCGTCCGGTGGCGAACTGGCCGGCACGATCACCGGGATGCGCCCCGGGCTGGGCGTGGTGTTCATCTCCGGCCTGCCCAAGGACATCGCCGTCACCAAGGGCCTGGTCGGCGACGACGCCCTGCTGGTCAAGAAACCCTTCACCGCCGACGCCCTGCTGCAGGCCCTCAAGAAGGTCCTCGGCGACGGCAACGACCCGAAAGCGAACTGATCGGACCCACCCGCCTGTCGCCCGGCTCTCAGGGGCGACCTGCCGCGGAGCCGAGGGCGACGTCGATCGGCACGGTCAGCTCGCCGAGACGCCACCGGGCCGGCCCGTCCAGCACCGGCCACCCCGCCGTGCGCATCCGCCGCACCGTGGCCAGCCAGCGCTGCCGCGGCCCGAACGGGGTCGCCTCGGTCTCCCACGCCCGGCCCAGCGCGCGCAGCAGCTCGTGCACCGGGTGGCCGGGCACGTTGTGGTGGATCAGCGCCTTGGGCAGCCGCTCGGCGAAGACCGCCGGATGTTCCAGGACCGGCAGCCGGGCGGACAGGGTGAGCGTCGCCGGCACGCCGGCCTCGACCACCACCCAGGTGGCGATCCGGCCCAGCTCGTCGCAGGTGCCCTCGACCAGCACCGCGCCGGTCGCGGTCATCTGCCGCCAGGCCGCCGCCACGTCCTCCTCGGCGTACTGCCGCAGCACGTTGAACGCGCGTACCACCACCGGGGACAGGCCGGCCAGCTCGAACCCGCCCCGGCGGAACTGCAGCAACGGCGGGGCGGCGTACGGCTGGGCGGCGGCCACCCGTACCGGATCGATCTCCAGGCCGATGACCGTGACGTCCGGGCGAACCGCGGTCGCCAGGCGGTCGCGGAGCTCGACCGCGGTGACCGGCGACGCGCCGTAGCCGAGGTCGACGACCAGCGGGGCGTCCGCCGCGGTCAGCGCGGCCGCGCAGCGGTACGCGATGAAGTTGTCCACCCGCCGCAGGCGGTTGGGGTTGGTCGTCCCTCGGGTGATCGCACCGACCGGCTTGATGACTACCGCTCCCGGTGCACCTTGTGCTGGGCGGCCTGGGCGATCGGGCGGACCACCAGCCGGTCGATGTTGACGTGGTGCGGCCGGGTCGCGGCGAACGCGACGATGTCCGCGATGTCGTCGGCGACCAGCGGCTCCTTCACCCCGGCGTAGACCGCGTCGGCCCGCTCCCGGTCGCCGGCGAAGCGGTTCAGCGAGAACTCGTCGGTCTGCACCATCCCCGGGTCGATCTCGACGACCCGGACCGGCTTGCCGACGATCTCCAGACGCAGCGTCCCGACCAGCGCGGTCTGGGCGTGCTTGGCCGCCACGTAACCGCCGCCACCCTCGTACGGCGTGAAGGCCGCGGTCGACCCGATCGTCACGATCGTGCCGGCTCCGCTGGCCTCCAGCGCGGGCAGCAGCGCCTTGGTGACCCGCAGGGTGCCCAGGACGTTCACGTCGTACATCCACTGCCAGTCCTCGATCGAGCCGGCCGCGACCGGGTCCAGCCCGCGCGCGCCGCCCGCGTTGTTGACCAGCAGGGTGAGCGGGGCGCCGAGCTCCGCCACCGTGCCGGCCAGCGCGGCCACCGAGTCGTCCGAGGTGATGTCGCACGTGACCGCGGTCGCGTGCGGCCCGATCTCCTTGACCAGGGTCGCCAGCCGGTCGGCCCGTCGGGCGGCGGCCACCACGTGGAATCCCTCGCCGGCGAGGCGGCGCGCGGTGGCCGCGCCGATTCCACTGGATGCCCCGGTGACCACTGCGATGTTCTGCATGCTCCGATCTAACCCCATGACCTGGGTCACCCTGACCCCGCTGCGTAGTGGTTCAGGCCACGTCGGCGGGGAAGATGACAAGTGCGCAACGACTTTTACCGGTGAGACCCCCGAGCGGAGGGAACGAACGTGGCTGAGGTCTGCTGGCCCACACCACGGCGCATAGCCACGCTCTCGGTGCACACGTCGCCGCTGGAGCAACCGGGCACCGGCGACGCCGGCGGGATGAACGTCTACATCGTCGAGGTTTCCAAGCGGCTGGCCGCGGCCGGTGTCGAGGTGGAGATCTTCACCCGGGCCACGTCCAGCGACCTGCCCCCGGTGGTCGAGATGCTGCCGGGCGTGCACGTGCGGCACGTGACCGCCGGGCCGTTCGAGGGGCTGGCCAAGGAGGAGCTGTCCTCCCAGCTGTGCGCGTTCACCACCGGGGTGCTACGGGCCGAGGCGGCGCACCCGCCGGGCCACTACGATCTGATCCACTCGCACTACTGGCTGTCCGGCCAGGTCGGCTGGCTGGCCCGGGAGCGCTGGGGCGTGCCGCACGTGCACACCGCGCACACCCTGGCCAAGGTGAAGAACCGGCTGATCGCGGCCGGCGACCGGCCGGAGCCGAAGGCCCGGGTGATCGGCGAGGAGCAGGTCGTCGCCGAGTCCGACCGCCTGGTGGCGAACACCCGGTTCGAGGCGCAGGACCTGATCACCCACTACCAGGCCGACCCGGCCCGGGTCAGCGTGGTGCAGCCCGGCGTCGACCTGGAACGGTTCCGGCCCGGCCGGTCCGAGCGGGCCCGGTTCGGGTTGCCCGAGCACGGGCGGATCGTCGCGTTCGTCGGACGGATCCAGCCGCTCAAGGCCCCGGACGTGCTGATCTCCGCGCTCGCCGAGCTGCGGGCCCGTGGCTCCACGGACGTGACCCTGGTGATCTGCGGCGGCCCCAGCGGCACCGGCCTGGACCGGCCGTCCGCGCTGATCGAGCTGGCCGCCTCGCTCGGCGTCACCGATGCGGTGGTGTTCCTGCCCCCGCAGACCGGCGCCGACCTGGCCGCGCTCTACCGCGCCGCCGACCTGGTCGCGGTGCCCTCCTACAACGAGTCGTTCGGGCTGGTCGCGCTGGAGGCGCAGGCCTGCGGCACGCCGGTGGTGGCCGCCGCGGTCGGCGGTCTGGTCACCGCGGTCCGCGACGGGGAGAGCGGGGTGCTGGTGGACGGCCACGACCCGGCCGACTGGGCGCGGGTGCTGGACCGGCTGCTCGCCGCCCCGGGGTACCGGCGGCGGCTGTCGGCCGGAGCGGTCGCGCACGCGTCGCAGTTCTCCTGGGACCGGACCGTGCAGACCCTGCTGGGTGTGTACCGGGACGCGGTGCGCGAGCACCGGGCGTTGATCACGGCGCGGGTGGAGGGGGCGACGTGCGCATGGTGACGGAGCTGATCGAGCGGGTGCTAGCCGAGCGGGAGCTGGAGTGGGAGTCGACCGGCGACTCGTCGTACGTGGTCACGCTGCCCGGCTCGCACAAGCTCAAGACCGCCTGCAACCTGATCGTCGGGGAGCACGCGCTGCGTATCGAGGCGTTCGTGATGCGCCAGCCGGACGAGCGGCGCGAGGAGCTGTGGGCCTGGCTGCTGCGCCGCAACGCCCGGATGTACGGGGTGGCGTTCTCCATCGACACGGCCGGCGACATCTATCTGACCGGCCGGGTGTCGCTGAAGGGGCTGGACGAGGACGAGCTGGACCGGCTGCTGGGCGCGGTTCTGACGTACGCCGACGAGTCGTTCGACTCGATGTTGGAGATCGGCTTCGGTACGTCGATCCGCCGCGAGTGGGAGTGGCGCGTCAAGCGTGGCGAGTCGCTGGCGAACCTGCAGGCGTTCAAACATTTCGCGGCGCCCGAGGGCGGTGCCGGCGGGTCCTGAGCCCGGACCCGCGTGGTCGCGGGGACGCGTCGAGCGCGCCCGTGGGCACCGTCGTGGTCGGACGGTCCGCACTGGACCCGCCGGGACGCGGTGACGGTGTCCGCGGTGGCCGGCGGCACGCGTGCGCGATGGCGCGCGGGCCGCGGCCGGGTGTCCGCCGCGCCCCGGCGAGATCGCTCTGACGTGCCACAACGCGATCTCGATAAGCGCGAATTCATCGAGATGTCGCCCACCGGCAAGATCGGCCGAGGCGGTCCGCTGATTCGACCGTCATCATTTTCATCTCCCGGTAAGAGTCGTAATTTTTGCCGGTCCGGTGAGGCCGGACGAGTGATTGGCGGATCGTCCGATCGGTTGGTTGTTGGCGATTGTGACGCCCGAGACAGATGTCGACACGGATACGGGTTGTGAGGCTTGACTGCCCCAACTAGCGTGGTCGATGGACGCCGAGCCGTCAGTTCGGGGAACGGGTGGATCAGCAATGATCGCCGCGGATCGGCGTTTGGGGACGGGTGGCACAAGCCGTTGGGGGACGGCGCGACCCGAGACCGGCGGTTAGTGCGGGCGACGCCTATGGGGATGGGGGTCGCCCGCCGCCGCCGGCGCTTTTGTTTTGCGGCCTCGTCACCGTTCCGTGCCGCAGGATCTTTCGTTCATCGAATTCCCTCCACGCATTTACAAGGCCACCGGGCGCCGATTCCACCGCGCGCCGGCCGCGGCCGTCCGATGTGTTCAGCCCATGGTCGCCGGAGGCCCTCTCACCCGGCTTTCGCGTCGCTCGCCGGGCCCGCTGCACAAAGCTCCGGTGCTGACCGTTCGCGTAGCTTCCGGCCGGAGGCGGCGCCGGCCGCGTCCACCCGACCGGCCCGTCGCGGCGGCGACCGGCGCGCCGGAAGCGGATCGTGGCGCGGCGGGCCACGGACCGGGCGGCGGTCGTTCGGTCAGGCGGCCGGCCGTTCCGCGGCGGGCCGGGCGGCGGTCGTTCGGTCAGGCGGCCGGCCGTTCCGGGGCGGGCCGGGGCGCCTCGGCCACCCGGCGCTCCCGGGCCGGGCCGGCCGCCAGGTGCAGGGCCGCCGCGACCATCCCGACCGCGGCCACGACCGCCCAGTGCCCGGCGCCGAACGCCTCCAGCCCGGCGCCGCCCAGCGCGGGCGCCACGAACGACGCCGCCGGGAAGCTCAGGTAGAACACCGCCTGGTACCGCCCGCGCAGCAGCGGCGGAGCCAGCTCCGAGTTGATCGCGGCGTTCGGCGGGGCGGCGAGCATCCCGCCGACCGTCCAGACGGCCGCGGCGGCCAGGTACGCCGGCAGGCTGTCGGCCACGGTCAGCACCGCGAACCCGGCCGCCATGACGACCATGGACAGTGCCAGCACCCGGTCCTTGCGCCGCCCGTCGATGACCTTCGGCACGAACAGCTGCCCGAGCACGATGAGCGCCCCGCCCAGCGCGGTGACCAGGCCGTAGGCACCGGGCCCGAGGCCGTCGCCGTGCATCGCGAGCGGCACGATGGTGTTGGTCTGGCTGCTCAGCAGCGCCTGCAGCAGGGTCAGCCCGACGAAGGCCAGGAAGATCCGGTCGGCGAGGACCGTACGCATCCCGCCGGTCGCCGGCCCGGACCGGCCGGCCCCGCCCAGGGTCTCCGGCACCTTCCAGGCGATCAGCAGCGCGGTGACCAGGGTGCTGGCCGCGTCGATGAGGAACAGCCCGAGGTAGCTCCAGCGCGCCAGCAGCCCGGCCAGCAGCGACGCCCCGGCCGTCCCCAGGTTGAACGCCCAGAATTGCAGGTTGAACGCCCGCAGCCGGTGCCCGGCCGGCACCGTGTCGGTGATCGCGGCGACGAACGCCGGACCGGGCATCGCCTGGGTCAGCCCGAGCAGCAGGCACAGTCCGGCGATGACCGGCAGCGGCGAGCTGACCGCCAGCGCCACCAGCACCGCGGAGCAGGCGAGGTGGGCCGCGAGCAGGGTGGCGCGCCGGCCCCACCGGTCGGTGAGCACGCCGCCGGCCAGCGTGCCGGCGACGCCGCCGATCCCGTAGGTGCCGACCACCAGCCCGGCGAGCGCTGATCCCGCCCCACGCTCGGCGGTCAGGTAGAGCGACAGGTAGAGCACCGCGAACCCGCCGACCCGGTTGATCAGCAGCCCGGCCCAGAGGTACCAGTACACCGCCGGCAGGCCGCCGACCGTCCCGCGCAGCCACCCGCGCACCAGCTCACCCTCTTCCGCCGCGCCCGTCGGCGGCGCCTCGGCCCGCAACGGCAAACTTTCCTAACCGTAGTGCGGGCGGGCGTCGGGCCGGATGGCGCGGGTCACCGGGCGCGGTTCACCGCCCGTCGGCGACCGGGGCCCGCATGTCCGCTCCGGACCCGGTCGGGGCGGCGTCGGCCGCGGCCGCCCGCTGCCGGGCCACGGGGAAGGGGGCCGCGTGGTTGCCGGCGTCCACAGTGGTCGCGGCCAGGGCCGGGTCCGGGTCGCCGTCCGCGGCCGCCGGGGGCAGCGCGGTCGGGGAGGTGGCCGGGTCCGGGTCGCCGTCCGCGGCCGCCGGGGGCAGCGCGGTCGGGGATGCGGCCGGGGCCGGGCCGCCGGTCGCCGCCGGCGTGTCCGCCAGGCCGGCGAGTTCCTGCGTACGCCGCAAAGCCGCCCGCCGCTCGCGGGCCGGACCGGCCAGCAGGTGTCCGGCGGCGGCCAGCGCGCAGAGGACGAAACAACCCAGCCACAGCGCGGCCGACCCGAACCCCTGCAGCACCAGCCCGCCCAGGATCGGCGCCAGCGCCGTCCCGATCGACCACGACAGCGAGCTGAGCCCCTGGTAGCGACCGCGCAGCGCGGGTGGTGACAGGGCGGCGACGGTCGCCGCGTTGCTGGGCGACTGCAGCATCTCGCCGAGCGTCCAGATCACCACGGTCAGCGCGTACATCCAGGCCGCGTGTGCGACGGCGACCAGGCCGAAGCCGGCTCCGATGATCAGCGCGCCGACCGCCAGCACGCGGTCGCTGCGGCGTCCGTCGATCAGCCTCGGCACGAAGAGCTGACCGAAGACGATCAGGAGGCCGTTGACCGCGATGACCCAGCCGTAGGTGGCGGCCGAGAACCCGTCGGCCAGCATGGCGATCGGCAGCGTCGACGCGTGCTGCAGGAGCACCAGCACGGACAGCAGGTTGATCAACAGGTAGACGAGGAACACCCGGTCGCCCAGGGCGGTCAGCATCCCGCCGCGCGGGGCGGGCGTGCCGTCACCGGCCGGGCGGTGCGCCGGCCGGGTCTCCGCCAGGAAGATCAGCGTGATGGTGGCGGTGAGCAGCGTGGTGGCCGCGTCCACCACGAACAGCAGCAGGTAGTCGGCCTGCGCGGCGAAGCCCGCGGCGATCGCGGCGAGCGCGAAGCCGAGGTTGATCGCCCAGTAGTTCAGCGAGTACGCCCGGACCCGGTCGGCTTCCGGCACGACGTCCACCATCATCGCCGAGAACGCCGGCCGCACCCCCTCGCCGAACAGTCCGAGCAGCGCGGTGACCACCAGGATCTGCGGGTACGACTGGGCGAACCCGAGGGCCAGCATCAGCGCCGCCGCGCCGAACTGGGCGGTGAGCATGGTGGGCCGCCGGCCCCAGCGGTCGGCGAGCACCCCACCGGTCATCGTGCCGATCGCGCCGCCCACGCCGTAGAGCCCGAGGACCAGACCGGCCTGGCTCTGCGTGAGGTGCCGCTCGCCGGTGAGGTAGATGCTCAGGAAGAGCACCACGAAGGAGCCGAGACGGTTGATCAGGGTGCCGGTCCAGAGGAACCAGAACTGCCGCGGCAGTCCTCCCGCGGCTTGCCGTAACCAACCGTGCACGACGCCTCCCCCGTAAGCGGCCAACCGCCGCTATTCCCTTACAACCTAGGGGTTTTCGCAACCCGGTTTCCATGTGGTGACCGCCACCTGCCGGGTGGCCCTGAACGCGATCGGCCGCACGGGGGAAGATGTGGTCATGACAGGAACCCTGGTGCTGTTGCGGCACGGCAATAGCGAGTGGAACGCCAAGAACCTCTTCACCGGCTGGGTCGACGTGGACCTGGACGCCAAGGGTGAGGACGAGGCCCGGCGCGGCGGGGAACTGCTCAAGGAGCAGAACGTGCTGCCCGACGTGGTGCACACCAGCCTGCTGCGGCGCGCGATCCGGACGAGCGAGATCGCTCTGCACATCACCGACCGGCACTGGATCCCGGTCAAGCGGTCGTGGCGGCTCAACGAGCGGCACTACGGCGCCCTGCAGGGCAAGGACAAGAAGCAGACGCTGGAGGCGTACGGCGAGGAGCAGTTCATGCTCTGGCGCCGGTCGTACGACGTCCCGCCGCCCCCGATCGCGGACGACGCGGAGTTCTCCCAGTTCGGCGACGCGCGCTACCGCGACCTGCCGCCGGAGCTGATGCCCAAGGCCGAGTGCCTCAAGGACGTGCTCGAGCGCGCGCTGCCGTACTGGTACGACGCGATCGTGCCGGACCTGCGCGCGGGCAGGACCGTGCTGGTCGCCGCGCACGGCAACTCGCTGCGCGCGATCGTCAAGCACCTGGACCAGATCTCCGACGAGGCGATCGCCAAGCTGAACATCCCGACCGGCATCCCGCTGCGCTACGACCTGGACGAGAACCTGCGCCCGGTCACCCCCGGCGGCACCTACCTCGACCCGGAGGCCGCCAAGGAGGCCGCCGCCGCGGTCGCCAACCAGGGCCGCTGAGCCGGACGCGAACGAGCGCGGGCCGGGACACCCCCGTGGTGTCCCGGCCCGCGACCTGCCGGGGCGCTCAGTCCTGAGCCGCCGCCGGCTCCCCCGTGATCAGGTAGATGGTGTGCTCGCTGATGTTCACCGCGTGGTCGGCGTACCGCTCGTAGAACCGGCCCAGCAGCGCCCCGTCGATCGCGGTCTCCGCGCCGTAGGGCCAGTCGTCGGCCAGCATGATCTTGAAGAGCTGGCGCTCCAGGTCGTCGATCGCGTCGTCGTCCTTCTCCAGCTCGGCGGCGAGGCCGGCGTCCGGGCTGACGAGCACGTTGGTGATCTTCTCGGCCATCTGGTCGGCGACCTCCGCCATGCCCTTGAAGACCGGGCGCAGCTCGGCCGGCACGGCCGGCGACGGGTGCCGCCGGGCGGCGGTCTTGGCCACGTGCTCGGCCAGGTCGCCCATCCGCTCCAGGTCGGCGGAGATGTGCAGGGCGGTGATCGCGCGGCGCAGATCACGCGCGACCGGCGCCTGCCGGGCGATCATGTCGGCCACCTTGAACTCGACCTGCTGGTGGATCTGGTCCACGTCGGCGTCGCGCTGAATGACGGCCTCGGCCGCCTTCAGGTCGGCGGTCAGCAGCGCGGTCGTCGCCTTGCGCAGCGCGGCGCGCACCGACTCCGCCATGGTCACCAGCAGGCGGCTCACCTCGGTGAGATCGGCCTGGAACTCCTCGCGCATGTTTTCAAGTCCCGATTGTCGGGGCCGTCCCGTGCCTGGTGACGGCCGATGTGTGCGGCTCACGCTAGGTCGCCGGGGCTGCGTCAACATGAACACCGGTGAACGACGCCAGACCTGGTGGTGAACATTGTTCAACGAGCGCCCGGTTTGCCCCCTTGGCCTTGTGGGTCAGGTAAACAATGACCCTACGATCGCAGCGTGGAGTGGGGATACGCCGTCGGCTTGGTTCCAGCCGCGCTGGCCGTCGGTGTCGGTGCTGGGCTGACGATCGCCCGTCTCCGCCGGCCGGCGCCGGGGGAGACGGAGGGGGTCGGCTCACCGGAGGGGAGAGCCGCCATCGAACCGGACGACGATCGCCCGGCAGGCAAGCACGGCCTCAGAGGGCTCGGCCGCAAGAGTCTGGACTCGCTGCGGGTCGGCGTCGTCGTGCTCGACGCGGACGACTACCCGGTGCTGGTCAACCCGGCCGCCCGGGCTATGGGACTGCTGCGCTCCGGCGGGGCGCCGGGCACGATAGCGGCGCACCCGATCCTGCGTACGCTGGCCGGCCAGGTCCGCCGCACCGGCGTGCGCCGTGAGGTGGAACTGGATCTGCCACGGGGTCGCGCGGGTGGCGCGCAGGCCCCGCTCGGCCTGCACCTGCGGGCGGTCGCGCTGAACGCGACGCACGTTGCCGTCGAGGCGGCCGACGTGACCGAGGCGCACCGCCTGGCCCGGGTCCGGCGCGACTTCGTGGCCAACGTCAGCCACGAGCTGAAGACCCCGATCGGTGCGCTGCAACTGCTCGCCGAGGCGCTCCTGGACGCCACCCAGCTGCCCGACTCGGCGCCCGAGGCGCAGTCGGAGGACCTGCTGGCCGCGCGCCGGTTCGCCGAGCGGATCCACCACGAGTCGGCGCGGATGGGCCGGCTGGTGAGCGAGCTGCTCGAACTCACCCGGCTGCAGGGCGCCGAGCCGCTGCCCAACCCGGAACCGGTCTCGCTGGACTGGGTGATCGCCGAGGTCCTGGACCGGACCAGGACGACGTCGTCGGCCAAGAACATCGAGGTCACCTACTCCGGGCCGAAGGGCCTGATGGCGTACGGCAGCGACAGCCAGTTCGCCACCGCGGTGACGAACCTGGTGGAGAACGCCATCGCCTACTCCGGACCGGACACCAAGGTCGAACTGACCGTGCGTCAGAACGACGACTGGATCGAGATCGATGTCGCGGATCAGGGCATCGGCATCTCGCCGCAGGACGTGGACCGGATCTTCGAAAGGTTCTACCGAGCCGATCAGGCCCGGTCCCGGGCGACCGGCGGGACCGGCCTCGGCCTCGCCATCGTCAAGCACATCGCCACCAACCACGGTGGCCGAGTCGACGTGACCAGCGCTCTCGGCGACGGATCCACGTTCACCCTGCGCCTACCGGCGCGCCCGCCCGAATCCCCCTCGCCGTCACCGACGGCAATTGAGATCGAGTCCGGTGTGACCGGGCGCTGAGCCCGGTCGCCGACGACGGAAGGAACTTCATTGGCCCGCGTGCTCGTGGTCGAGGACGAGGAGTCGTTCTCCGACGCCCTGTCGTACATGCTGCGCAAGGAGGGCTTCGAGGTGTCGGTCGCCGCGACCGGGACCTCGGCGCTCACGCAGTTCGACCGGACCGGCGCCGACATCGTGCTGCTCGACCTCATGTTGCCCGAGATGTCCGGCACCGAGGTGTGCCGCCAGCTCCGGCAACGGTCGGCCGTCCCGATCATCATGGTCACCGCCCGGGACAGCGAGATCGACAAGGTGGTCGGTCTGGAGATCGGGGCCGACGACTACGTCACCAAGCCGTACTCGCCGCGCGAGCTGGTCGCCCGGATCCGCGCCGTGCTGCGCCGCCAGGGCGGTGAGACCGCCGAGGTGAGCACCCCGACGCTGGCCGCCGGTCCGGTCCGGATGGACGTCGAGCGGCACGTGGTGACCGTCGACGGCTCCGGCGTGCAGCTGCCGCTCAAGGAGTTCGAGCTGCTCGAACTGCTGCTGCGCAACGCCGGCCGGGTGCTCACCCGCGGCCAGCTGATCGACCGGGTGTGGGGGGCCGACTACGTCGGCGACACCAAGACGCTGGACGTGCATGTCAAGCGGCTGCGCTCCAAGGTCGAGCCGGAGCCCAGCGCGCCGCGCTACATCGTCACCGTCCGCGGTCTGGGCTACAAGTTCGAGCCGTAGGACCGCGGCCCGCGCGCTGAGGACTCAGTCGCGGGCCGCGCGCGGCGAGGCGGGCTGGCGCCCGCCCCGCCGTGTCGGCGGCTCCGCCGCCACGGTCGCCGGATGCCGGGCGATGAGGCCCGCCTCCAGGCGCGCCGCGCAGAGGTCGGCGAGTTTCCGGTACGCCTCGACGCCGATCAACTCGGTCAGCTCCGGGGCGTACGACAGGTACATCGGCTCGGTGCCCACGTGCGCGTCCGGCGACGACGTGCACCACCACGCCAGGTCGTGGCCGCCCGGACCCCAGCCGCGCCGGTCGAACTCGGTCAACGTGGACTGCAGCAGTTTCGTGCCGTCCGGCCGGGTGATCCAGTCCTGCTCCCGGCGGACCGGCAGCTGCCAGCAGACATCCGGCTTGTATTTCAGCGGGTGCACTCCGTCGCGCAGCGCCTGGGCGTGCAGCGCGCAGCCCCCGCCGCCCGGGAAGTCCGCGTCGTTGAGGAAGACGCACGGGCCGTCACCGGATCGGGTGGCGGTGCGCCGGGCCGGCTTGGCGCCGTCGACGCTGTCCATCTCGGTCCAGTTCTTGAACCCGCGCCGGTGGTGCTGCCAGGTCTGCGGGGTGAGCCGGGCGACGGCCGCCTTGACCCGGTTCTCGTCGTCGGCGTCGGTGAAGAAGGCGCCGTGCGAGCAGCAGCCGTCCTCGGCCCGGCCCGGCAGGATGCCCCGGCAGGCCGAGCCGAACACGCAGGTCCAGCGGGAGAGCAGCCAGGTCAGATCGGCGCGGACCAGGTGCTGCTCGTCGGCGGGGTCGAGGAACTCGATCCACTCGCGAGGGAAGTCGAGCGGGACTTCCGCGGGGCGTTGCGTGCGGCTCATCCCGCTCAGCGTACGCGCATTCGTGGATCATGACCGTTTGGAGCGGATATATCCGGCCGCGCCGGACGTGGTTACGCTGGAGGGCGTGAGTTCCCGCGTTCCCGTGCTTCTCTCCAGCTCCTCGGTCTTCCCCGAGCCGACGGCGGCCGCGTTCGAGATGGCGGCCACGGTGGGCTACGACGGGCTCGAAGTCATGGTGTGGACCGACGCCGTCAGCCAGGACGCCGGCGCCCTGCGCGGCCTGGCCGAGCACTACGGCGTGCCGGTGCTCTCGGTGCACGCCCCCTGCCTGCTGGTCACCCAGCGGGTGTGGAGCTCCGACCCGTGGGAGCGGCTCGACCGGGCGGCCCAGCTCGCCGAGTCGCTGGGCGCGCCCACGGTCGTGGTGCACCCGCCGTTCACCTGGCAGCGTGATTACGCCAAGAATTTCGCCGCCGGGCTCGCCAAGGTCCAGGACAGGTATCCCGATATCACCTTCGCGGTGGAGAACATGTTCCCGGTGAAGATGGCCGGGCGCTGGTTCGTGCCGTACACCCCGGGTTGGGATCCCACCGAGACCGGCTTCGACGCGTACACGCTCGACCTGTCGCACTGCGCCGCCTCCCGGATCGACGCGCTGGCGATGGCCGACCGGATGGGCGCCGGCCTCAAGCACGTGCACCTCGGCGACGGCACCGGCGAGGGCCGCGACGAGCACCTGGTGCCGGGCCGGGGCAACCAGCCCTGCGCCGAGCTGCTGCGCTCGCTGTCCGGTCGCGGCTTCACCGGCTCCGTCGCGCTGGAGATCAACACTCGTCGGGCCGCCAGCCGCCCGGTCCGCGAGGCCGACCTGCGCGAGGCGCTCGCGTTCGCCCGGCGCCACCTGACCCCCGCCACCACCCCGGCCTGACCCGCGTACCCGAGCGCCGCCCGAACCCCAGTCACCCGCCCCGCGCCCGTCGGACCCGGACCGCACTCCGGAACCACGCCCGGGATCTGACCGCGACCCCAGCGCATTCCGTCATCGACCCACCGGGGCGGAATGCCCGCCGAGCGGAGCGAGGCCAGCCAGCCCAGCCCGTTTGCGGGCCCGGTGCGCGGCGACATGCGAGCGCGTCGCGCAGCGCTCGGAGCAGAACCGCCGGCAGTTGTTGGACGAGGTGTCCAGGTAGACGTTGCCGCACCGTTCGTCGGCGCAGATGCCGAAGCGGGCGCTGCCGTACTCGCAGAGCCATACCGCCAGGCCCCAGACCGCGCCGGCGAGGTACTCCGCGCTGACCGAGGAACCGCGGCTGGTGACGTGCATGTGCCAGTCGCTGGCGTCGTGCCCGGAGATGCGTGGCTGCACCGGGTACGTCTCCAGCAGGGCGTTCAGTTCGCGTACCGCGTCCGCGTCGCGCCCGGCCGTGCCGTACTCGAAGACCTCGCGCAGCCGGCGCTGGGCGCGCCGGAACGTGGCCAGGTCCTTCTCCACGACCTGGTCCCGCATGTAGTCCTGGTCGGCGGAGAACAGGGCCCGCAGCCCGGCGAGGTCGTCCAGGCCGGCGTTGACGAGGTCGACCGCCGTCCGGGCGTACGCATCGAAGTTCACCCGACCACGGTAGCCGGAACCGGCCGCGAGGTGCGATTCCTCGCCCGCACTGGCGCGCTGCGGCGGGGCCGTGCGGCTACGCTCGGGCGCATGCTCCGTTCCCTGTTTCTCGCCGCGGCCGGCTCCGCCCGGCTGGAGCGGCTCGTCGAGTCGGCGCCTGTCACCAAGGGGGTGGTCCGGCGCTTCGTCGCCGGCGGGGATGCGGGGGAGGCGCTGCGGGCATGCCGCGAGCTGGCCGACGACGGGCTGGCGGTCAGTCTGGACCTCCTCGGCGAGGACACCACCACCGCCGAGCAGGCGCAGGCCACCCGGGACGAGTACGTCGCGCTGCTGGCCCGGCTGCACGAGGCCGGTCTGACCCCGGCGGCCGAGGTGAGCGTGAAGCTGTCGGCGCTGGGGCAGCGGATCGACGAGAAGATGGCGTACGAGCACGCCCGCGCGGTGTGTGCGGCGGCGGCCGAGGCGGGCACCACGGTGACTCTGGACGCCGAGGACCACACCACCACCGACGCGACCCTGGAGACGCTGGTCGAGCTGCGGCGTGACTTCCCGTCGACCGGGGCGGTGCTGCAGGCGTACCTGCGGCGCACCGAGGCCGACTGCCGGGAGCTGGCCACCGCCGGCTCGCGGGTGCGGCTGTGCAAGGGGGCGTACGCCGAGCCGGAGTCGGTGGCCTTCCAGTCGTCGCTGGACGTGGACAAGTCGTACGTGCGCTGTCTGAACATCCTGATGTCCGGTGCGGGCTATCCGATGGTGGCCACCCACGACCCGCGGCTGATCGCGATCGCCGAGGACCGGGCACGCTGGTTCGACCGGTCCGCGGGCGAGTTCGAGTTCCAGCTGCTGTACGGCGTGCGGCCGGAGGAGCAGGCCCGGCTCGCGGCGCGGGGCGACACCGTGCGGGTCTACCTGCCGTACGGGAATCAGTGGTACGGCTACCTGATGCGCCGCCTGGCCGAGCGCCCGGCGAACGTCGCTTTCTTCGCCCGGGCGGTTTCCTCACGGAAGTGACTCTTTCCGGCTGATCGGACGCAGATTCGGCGTGTCGCACTTGACTTTTTGTGGGCAAATTACGGAACGCGACGCCCTGGTCACAGCCGTATCGATACGGTTCTGATGACACGCACGTTCGCCAGGCAGAGCGTGCCTGCGAAAGGATCGGTGCGACGAGATGACGGGTCCAGCCCAGACCGAGGAACGCCTCTCGGAGGTACGGTTCCTGACCGTGGCCGAGGTGGCCACCCTGATGCGGGTCTCCAAGATGACCGTCTACCGGCTCGTGCACGGTGGTGACCTCACCGCCGTACGGGTCGGCCGCTCGTTCCGGGTGCCCGAGCACGCGGTACACGAGTATCTGCGCGGCGCGTTCTCGCAGACCGCCTGAGACCTCGACGGCCTCGGGCGGCCGGGGTCGTGTTGGTCCTGCCGGACCGGGCCGGTACGCTGGACCGGTTGGCTCCCGGGTCCACGTGCGCCGCTGTCGGCTGCGCTGCTCCGGGTGCCGTCCAAGTCCGGCTCCGGCCGTGCCGTCAGGGCGTGCCGGGTCCACCAAACATGGTTCGAGAGGCTTTCGTATGGGCTCCGTGGTCAAGAAGCGCCGCAAGCGTATGGCGAAGAAGAAGCACCGCAAGCTGCTGCGCAAGACCCGCGTCCAGCGTCGCCGTCTGGGCAAGTGACGGCCGGCCGGGTGTCTGACCCGGCCTGTGCCGTCTCTTGCCGACCTGGTACCGAGGCTCAGCATCGAAAGGTGCGCTCGTGGTGACCTCACCGCCCAGCGTTGTCGTGGTCACCGGAGTCAGCCGATATCTCGGCGCATCCGTGGCCGCCCGCCTCGCCGCAGATCCCCGGATCGACCGTGTCGTCGGTCTGGATCCGCATGACCCGCCCGCACGGCTGCTCGGCCTGCTGGACGGTGTGGAGCGGATCCGGGCCGACGCGCGTGCGGCCTCCGAGGCCATCGCCGAGCTCGGCGCCGAGGCGGTCGTGCACCTCGCGGTGACCAGCGTTCCCGACCCGGAGCACGGCGGCCGCGCCGGCATGAAGGAACAGAACGTCATCGGCACCATGCAGGTGCTGGCCGCCGCCCAGGGCGCGCCACGACTGCGCAAGCTGGTGGTGCGTTCCTCCACGGCGGCGTACGGCGCCTCGTTCCGCGACCCCGCGGTCTTCACCGAGGACACCGAGCCACGCGCGGTGCCGCGCGGGCCGTTCGCCCGGGACATCCTCGACATCGAGGGGTACGTCCGCGGGTTCCGCCGCCGGCGGCCCGAGGTGGCCGCCACGGTGCTGCGTTTCGCCCCGATGATCAGCTCGTCCGCCGAGACGTCGCTGACCCGGTACTTCGCCCAGCCGGTGGTGCCGACCGTGCTCGGCCGTGACGCCCGGCTGCAGTTCGTTCACGTGGACGACGCGCTGGAGGTGCTGCACCGCTCGGTGACCGAGGATCATCCCGGCACCTTCAACGTCGCCGGCGACGGCGTGCTGATGCTGTCCCAGGCGGTCCGCCGGGCCGGCCGGATCGCCCTCCCGCTGCCCGAGAGCGGGCTGTCCACCGCCGCCGCCCTCGCCCGGCACCTGGGCGTCGAGCAGATCGGCCTGGACCAGATCGACCTGTTCGTGCACGGCCGGGTGGTGGACACCTCCCGGCTGACCCGGGAGTTCGGCTTCACCCCGCGCACCACGGCCACCGCGTTCGACGAGTTCATCCGCGCGCACCCGGCCGGTTCCTCACTCACCGCCGACCGGCTCGCCGCCGCCGAGCAGGCGATCCTGGACGGCATCCGGCGGGCGCGGGCGGCGGCCGGCGCGACCCCGGCCGACTCCGCCGACGCGAGGGCGTGATCGCTGGTGAGCCAGGACGAGTACCGTGACATGCTCCCCGGGCACGCCGACTTCCGGCTGCCCGAGCCGCCCGAGCCGAGGAAGCTGAACGGCCGTCGCCCGATCCCGCAGAAGCCGGCCGCCGAGCGCCCGGCACCGCCGGGTGAGCCGGACGTGTGGGACCGCCGGATCGCCCGCGGCCTGGCCTTCCTGCGACGCCGGCTCGCCGGGGCGTACGACGTGGACGAGTTCGGCTTCGACGCGGAGCTGACCGAGTCGGTGTTCCACCCGATGCTGCGGGTGCTCTACCGCGACTGGTTCCGCACCGAGGTGTTCGGCATCGAGAACGTCCCGGCCGACGGCGGCGGTCTGGTGGTCGGGAACCACTCCGGGACGCTGGCGCTGGACGCCCTGATGCTGACCGTGGCGCTGCACGACAACCACCCGCGCCGGCGGCACCTGCGGCTGCTCGGCGCGGACCTGGTCTTCCGGATGCCCGGCGTGAGCGAGCTGGCGCGCGCGGCCGGCGCCACGGTGGCCTGCAACCCGGACGCCGAGCGGCTGATGACCGGCGGCCAACTGGTCGGTGTGTTCCCGGAGGGCTTCAAGGGCATCGGCAAGAAGTTCTCCGAGCGGTACAAGCTGCAGCGCTTCGGCCGCGGCGGGTTCGTCTCGGCGGCGCTGCGCACCGGTACGCCGATCATCCCGGTCGCCATCGTCGGCGCCGAGGAGATCTACCCGATCCTGGCCGACCTGAAGCCGCTGGCCCGGCTGCTCGGGGTGCCGTACTTCCCGGTCACGCCGACCTTCCCGTGGCTGGGGCCGCTGGGCCTGGTCCCGCTGCCCAGCAAGTGGCTGATCCAGTTCTGCCCGCCGATCCCGACCGCGCACCTCACCGAGTACGCGGACGACCCGCTGGTCGTCTACAACCTGGCCGACCAGGTCCGGGAGACGATTCAGGCCACTCTCCACGAGCTGTTGCAGAAGCGTCCGGATCCGTTCGCACGGTGACCGGCCCCGTACCGGACCGTCCAGTGACGACTGAGGGGCGGCCCCGGACCGATCCGGCACCGCCCCTCGCCGTGCGCTGCGGAAGGCGCTCCTAGAACAGGTCGTCCAGCAACCGGCCCAGACCGCCGTCGTTCTCCGGCGACGACTCGTCCTGCACGTCGGTCGGTGCGATCGCCGGGGCCGGGCTGCTGGCGCGGTCGGCCGGCGTCGGGCTGACCGAGGCCTTCGTGGTGTCCTTGCCGGGCACGACCGCGTCCGTGGTGGCGGTGGGCTCGGCGGTCGCGGGACTGGTGCGGGCCGGCCTGCTCGGCGTGGTGGTCTGGCCGTGCTGCCGGGTGGTCGACCGGTCGCCACCGGAGTGCGTCGCCGTCGGCGGTGTCTTGTCGGTGGGCTCGCCGTCCCCGCAGTCGCGCAGCCGCGGGCCCAGCACGTCGGAGCCGGCCGGCACGACCCGCTCGCAGTCCAGGCCGATGCGCAGCTGCTCGGTCCGCTGTGCCACGTCGGTCAGCAGGCCCAGCGAGGTCATCGCGCGCTCGCGATTGACCGAGGTGAGCCGTTCCAGCGCCGGCTGGAACGTCGCCCGCTGCTCGGCGACGAACGTGTCCAGCGTGGTGAGTTGCCTGGCGTCCTTGCGCGACACCGCCGAGGTGGTGATCAGCCGGACGCCCTTGCGGGTGTCCGCGTCCATGTCGTCCAGCACGTCCCGGAACGCCCGCGCGTTCCCGGTCATCGTGGTCGCCTCGGTCAGCCGGTTGCGGGCGAAGTCCAGCGACAGCTGCCCGCGGCTGGCGTCCGAACCGGCGATGGCCAGCTGGGCGCGCTCGGTGGAGCGCTTCACGCCGTACAGGGCGTCGCCGGGCGACGCGCTCTCGCTGGCCGCGGAGATGCCGGAGACGGCCATCGCCCCGGCGGCCACGCCCAGCACGATCGCGCCCCGGGTGCGGATGCGGCGGCCGAAGATGGCGCGGCGCCCGTGGTCGGGAAGCTCGGCGACCGGCTCGGGATCGGCCTCGACGGCGGTCCGGCCGATGCCGTCCCGTTCGGCGGTGGCCACCAGCATGGCGCGCAGGCCGACGCGGAACTCGGCGTCGACGTGGGCGGCGGGCCGGGTGGCGGCCAGGCGGTGGCTGAGCGCCAGCAGCTCGGTCAGCTCGTCAGCGGCCTCGCCGCGGGCCTGGTGCCGACCGGCGCCATCGGGATCGTCGACCTGCTCCGCGAAGCGCTCGGCGCTCCGGGAGTTCGGAAAAGGGAACTTCACCGTGGGCACCTCCCCTCGCTCGTGAGTGTCCCGCCGGCCCGTATGCCGGCGTCGGCGACCGGGCCGCGGGTGGCCGCCACGGGTCGCATCCGGACAAACGCGCGACACGCGGGTCCGGTTACGGGTGCGGAAGCGGACCATCGGGTATCGGGGACCGACATCCCGGGGCGCGGACTCAAGACTGGAACCCTTCCGGCAGGAGCCGGTTCAGCGCCCGTACGGCGCGGTACTGCAGCGCTTTGATCGCGCCCTCGTTCTTGCCCATGGTCTGTGCCGTCTCGGCCACCGAGAAGCCCTGCAGGAACCGCAGCACGATGCACTCCTGCTGCTCCGGGTTGAGTTGCTTGACCGCGGTGAGCAGCGCGACGTTGGTGATGTGGTCGACCACCGCGGACTCCGGGCTGCCCTCGGGACCACGGTCCTCGCGGTCGGCGTCGAGCACGTCGCCGGTGGTCACCTCCAAGCGGTAGCGGCCGGACTTGAAGTGGTCGGCGACCAGGTTCCGGGCGATGGTGACCAGCCAGGCGCCCAGGTCCCGGCCCTGCCAGGTGAAGCTGCCGATGCGCTTGAGGGCGCGCAGGAAGGTGTCCGAGGTGAGATCCTCGGCCAGTTGCCGGTTGCCGACCCGGAAGTAGACGAACCGGAAGACCGTGTCCACGTACCGGTCGTAGATCAGCCCGAACGCCTCGGCCTCGCCGGCCTGGGCGCGTTCCACCAGCGCCCACACCTCGGCGGCGGCGTCGCCGGGGTCCGGACGGGCCGGTTGCCGGGGCGGCTCGGTCTCGGTGGGCGGGCCGGTCTTGCTCTGCGTGGGCAGCACGACCGTGTGCTCGCCGCCGGTGGTCTCCGGCTCGCCGATGTTGGAGCGCTGCCCCGCGGTCGGCTGGGACGGCGGGCGCGGCGTGCCGAGCCGGTTGCCGCCGAACTTGCCGTTGCCGCCGGGGGGCGGCACGGACGGTGAGTTGTTCAGCGAGCGGCGGTTGCCGGTGCGCCTCGGGCTGTCGCCGCGGATCGCGTTGGTGATCATTCCGTCCACCGACTCGCGGATGGCGTTCAGGCCGTCGGTGAGGGCATGGCGCCCGGCGAGGACGTCGCGGTGGTACGGGTCCCCGGCGTACACATGAGTCACTGCGCCTCCTCAACCCGGCGGGCCTGCGGCGACCGCGAATCCGTCCCGCCAGACAGGGATTCGCGGCGTTTCCGTCCTTTGTGTGGCACAGCGGCCTCCTCGGGATGAGGGTGGTCACTCGCATACAAAAGGGGTGGGGCAACCCGCGGAAATCGCCGGTGACCTCACCCGTTCGTGTGGAGTCCGTTACACAGACCGGAAGTATCGCCGACTTCGGACACGGGGGGTCGCACACCATGTGCGCTGCGCACAAAGCCACTAATCCGCCCGAAATCGGCATCCGGTAGCAGAACCACCATGGGACGAAACGGCACACGCCGCAACGGACGGCCTGTCCGTTGCCCCGCCGCGGCGGGGTTTGTGCCAGACTCGGCGGTCGTGGAGGAACCCGCCCGCGATCCGGTCGCGCAGGCCGCTGCCCGGCGCCCGCACGCCCCGGCCCTGATCGCCGGGGACACCGTCCTGACCTGGGCGCAGCTGGATGCGAAGGTCAACCGGGCAGCCCGTTTCCTGGCCGCGCGGACGGCGCCCGGAGATCGCGTCGCATCCGTGCTCGGCAATACCGTGGACTTCGTGACGGCCTGGTTCGGCACCCTGCGGGCCGGCCGGGTCGCGGTGCCGATCAACCCCGGCTACACCGCCGACGAGGTGCGTCACGCGATCACCGACGCCGGGTGCGCGCTGATCGTCATCGGACAGGCCGACCGGTCGCGGCTGGGCCTGACGGAGTCCTGCGTCGGTCCGGGGCTCGACGGCGCGGCCCAGGCGAGCCTGCCGGCGGTCGCCGCCCGCGATCTCGCCGTGCTGCTGTACACCTCAGGAACCAGCGGGCGGCCCCGGGCCGCCATGCTCACCCACGCCGCGCTGGCGGCCAACCACGACCAGCTGGACCGGATCGAGCCGCCGGTGGTCGGCCCGGACGACGTGGTGCTGCTCGCGGTGCCGTTCTTCCACGCCTACGGGCTGAACACCGGGCTGGGCAGCGTGGTGCGCCACGCGGCCACCGGCGTGCTGGTCGACCGGTTCGACCCGGCGGACGCGCTGCGCCTGATCGAGGACCGCGGGGTGACCGTCGTGGTCGGCGTCCCCGGGATGTACCAGGCCTGGTCCCGGCTGCCGGACGCGGCCGAGGCGCTGCGCGGCGTGCGGACCGCGGTGTGCGGCGCGGCGCCGCTGGACCGGGCGACCGCGGCGCGCTACCGGGCCGCCACCGGCAAGCCCGTCCTGATCGGGTACGGCCTGACCGAGTGCGCCCCGGTGCTGACCACCACCGCGGTCAGCGACCGGGACAAGACCGGCTCGATCGGCCGCCCGCTGCCCGGCGTCGAGCTGCGCCTGCGTACCCGGAACGGGGTTGATCTCTGGCGGGACGGCAGCGCGTCGCCGGAGGAGGATCTCGCCGAGCTGGACCTCGCGCCGGCCGTCTCGGCCGGCACCGACCCGGGCGAGATCGTGGTGCGCGGCCCCAACCTGTTCGCCGGGTACTGGCCGGACGGGCGCGGCGGGCCCGGGCCGGACGGCTGGTGGCCCACCGGCGACATCGCCTACGCGGACGGCGACGGCGACCTGATCCTCGTCGACCGGATCGGCGAGCTGATCCTGGTGAACGGCTTCAACGTGTACCCGGCCGAGATCGAACGGGTGCTGGACGCGCATCCACGGGTCGCCGAATCGGCCGTGGTCGCCCGGCCGGACCCGGAGACCGGGCAGCGCCCGCACGCCTACGTGGTGGCCGCCGGCGACCCGGCCCCGACGGTGACCGAGCTGCAGGTGCACTGCGCGGCCCGGCTGGCCCGGTTCAAGCTGCCGACCATCGAACTGGTCACGTCGTTGCCGCGGTCGCCGAGCGGCAAGATCCGCAAGAGGGAGCTGGAATGACCCGTCTCACCCTGATCAGCCGGACCGGCTGCCACCTGTGCGAGGTCGCCGAGCAGACGCTGGACCGGATCGCCCCCGGCGACTGGACCCGGGTGGACGTCGACTCGTCGATCGAGCTGGAGCGCGACTACGGCGACCGGGTGCCGGTGGTCCTGCTGGACGGCAAGGAGCACGGTTACTGGCGGATCGAGGAGGCCCGGCTGCTGCGGGATCTGGCTCGACAGCCGGGCGAGCCGCACCTGTAATTTTGCCCTCGTGACAGCTGAGCACCTGGTCTGGGACTGGAACGGAACCCTGCTCGACGATCTGCACCTGGTCGTGTCGTCGACCAACGAGGCGTTCGCCGCCGTCGGGGCGCGCGCCGTCGGCGCCGACGAGCACCGGCGCGCCTTCCGGCGCCCGGTCGCCGAGTTCTACGCCGAGATGCTGGGCCGCGCGGTGGACGAGGAGGAGTTCGGCCGGCTGGACCGGATCTTCCACGACGCGTACCGGCTCGGCCTGACCGACATCAGCCTCGCGGCCGACGCGATGGCCGCGATCCGACTGTGGCCGGGAACGCAGTCGCTGCTGTCCATGTGGTTCCACGACGAGCTGGTGCCGGCCGTGGAGACGTACGGGCTGACCGGGGTCTTCAGCCGGATCGACGGCCGGCGCACCGAGGTGGGCGGCGGTCTGAAGGCCGGGCACCTGGCCGGTCATCTGGCCGGCCTGGGCCTGGCCGGCGGCGACGTGGTGCTGATCGGCGACTCGCTGGACGACGCCTACGCGGCCGACTCGGTGGGCGCCGCCGCGGTGCTCTACACCGGCGGCTTCACCGACCCTGTCCGACTGCGTGAATCGGGCCGTCCGGTCGCCGACTCGCTCGTCGAAGCGGTAAAGATGGCCATGTCACTCTGAGTCAGGTGGCCCTGGCGGGGTCGGAACGGTAATACTCGACGGGTCGACTCGACTAACACAGTCGGGTCGATCTTGTCCAATTGTCCCGACAAGATCGCGATTTGTGCACGCCTTCACAAGCGCCTACTCTGTGACTCCGACGAGCCCCGCTACCACAGCCGCCCCACGAGGGTTTCACCGGTATCGCACAGATCGGGCTCACCGCAGGTTCGCCTCGTCGGCACGGAGTCAGATGAGTCAGCAGCGTCACGGAAGCACGCCCGGCGAGGCCGGTGGCGTCCCGGCCTTCCCGGACCTCCCGGAGGCGACCATCGCGCGGCTGCCCGAATACCTGCGCGCCCTGCACCACCTTGCCGAGGCCGGCGCCGAAACGGTATCCAGCGAGGGCCTGGCCGCCGCGGCCGGGGTCAACTCGGCGAAACTCCGCAAGGACCTCTCCCACCTCGGGTCGTACGGCACCCGCGGCGTCGGTTACGACGTCGCCCTGCTCGTCGACCAGATCGAGTACATCCTCGGCCTGGACAAGAACCGCGCGGTCTGCCTGGTCGGAGTCGGCAACCTCGGACACGCGCTGGCCGGCTACGCCGGATTCGCCAGCCGCGGCTTCCGCGTCGTCGCGCTCTTCGACGCCGACCGCAAGAAGGTCGGCGAGGTGATCAACGGGCTGACCGTCCGGCACATCGACGAGCTGGAACGGGTCGCCGCCGAGGAGTCGATCGCGATCGGCGTCATCGCCACCCCGCCCGCCTCCGCTCAACCGGTCGCCGACCTGCTCGTCGCCGCCGGTGTGACGAGCATCCTGAACTTCGCGCCATGCGTGCTGTCGGTGCCGCCGAACGTCGATGTGCGCAAGGTGGATCTGGCCATCGAGTTGCAGATCCTCTCGTTCCACGAACACCGCAAGGCGTCGCTGACCGCCCTTCCCGGCGGCCCCCACGACGCCGCGGGTGACCAGGAGGCAGTCGGGTCGTGAATCTGCTCAGCATCGGTGCGTCCTACCGCACCGCCGACGTCGCCGTACTGGAGCGGCTCAGCATCCCCGAGGCCGAGGTCCCGGAGATTCTTCAGAAGCTCCTCGCGCAGCCGTACGTGAGCGAGGCCGTCGTGGTCTCGACCTGCAACCGCGTCGAGGTGTACGCCGCGGTCAACGGGTTCCACGGCGGTCTCAGCGACATCTGCAACGTGCTGTCCCAGCACTCCGGCATCCCGGCCAGCGACCTCGCCGGCCATCTCTACGTGCACTACGGCGAGGCCGCGGTCCGGCACTCGTTCCGGGTCTCCTCCGGCCTCGACTCGATGGTGGTCGGCGAGGCGCAGATCCTCGGCCAGCTGCGCGACGCGTACCACGCGGCCACCGAGAGCGACTCGGCCGGCCGGCTGCTGCACGAGCTGATGCAGCAGGCGCTGCGGGTCGGCAAACGGGCGCACGCCGAGACCGGCATCGACAAGGCCGGCCAGAGCGTCGTCACCGCCGCCCTGGAGGTCGCCGCCGACCATCTCGGCGGGGACCTGACCGGGCGGCCCGCCCTGGTCATCGGGGCCGGCGCGATGGGCGCGCTGTCGGTTGCCACGCTCACCCGGACCGGTGTCGGCCCGCTGCGGATCACCAACCGCAGCGCGGAGCGGGCGGACCGGCTGGCCGAGGCGTACGGCGCCGTCGCGGTGCCCTTCGCCGACCTGACCCGGGCGCTCCGCGAGGTGGACATCGTGGTCAGCGCCACCGCGTCCACCACGCCGGTGCTCACCCGGGAGCGGCTGTCCGCGGCGCTGGCCGCCCGCACCGGCGCCGAGCCGCTGGTGGTGCTCGACCTGGCGGTGCCCCGCGACGTCGCCGCGGACGCGGCGAAGCTGCCCGGCCTCGCCGTGGTCGACATCGACGGGCTCGCCGCCGGCCGCCGCGCGCTGCCCGCCGCCGCGGAGACCGCCGCGGTCGAGCAGATCGTCGCCGGCGAGGTGGACAACTTCCTCGGCTGGATGCGCGGCGCCGAGATCGCCCCGACCGTGGCCGCCCTGCGCACCCGAGCCGAAGAGGTGGTCTCCGCCGAGATGCGCAAGCTGCTCGGCCGCCGCCCGGAATTCACGCAGGAGCAACGGGCCGACGTTTCCCGTACCCTGCACCGGGTCGTCCAGCAGATCCTGCACTCGCCGACGGTGCGGGTGCGGCAGCTCGCCGCCGAGCCCGGCGGGGATCAGTACGCCGCCCTGCTCCGCCAGCTGTTCGACCTGGACGTGCCCCTCGCCACCCACGCTGACGCGGTACCCGAGATCGGAGGGAAAGCGTGACCACCGCACCGCTGCGTCTCGGCACCCGGGGGAGCGCGCTCGCGCTCACCCAGTCGCAGATGGTCGCCGACGAGCTGACCGCGGCCACCGGCCGTGCCGTCGAGCTGGTCCGCATCGTCACGCCCGGGGACACCTCGTCCGCGCCGGTGGCCCAGCTCGGCGTCGGGGTGTTCGTCTCCGCGCTGCGTGACGCGCTGCTGGACGGCCGGATCGACTTCGCCGTCCACTCGTACAAGGACCTGCCCACCGGTGCGCACCCGAGCCTGCACATCGCCGCCGTGCCCCGCCGGGAGGACCCGCGCGACGCGCTGGTGGCCCGGGACGGGCGTACCCTCGCCGACCTGCCGCCCGGCGCGGTGATCGGCACCGGGGCGGTCCGGCGGATCGCCCAGCTGCGGGCTCTCGGCCTGGAGTTGCAGGTCACGCCGATTCGGGGGAACGTGGACACGCGTATCGCACGGGTTCTCGGGCCCGAGGCCGACCTCGACGCGGTCGTCCTCGCCCGGGCCGGTGTGGCACGCCTCGGCCGAGCCGTCGAGATCACCGACACGCTGGACCCGATGCTCATGCTGCCCGCCCCGGCCCAGGGCGCGCTGGCGGTCGAGTGCCGGGCCGACGACACGGACCTGGTCGAGACGCTGGCCGCGCTCGACCACGCACCGACCCGGGCCGCCGTCGTGGCGGAACGGGCGTTGCTGGCCACGCTGGAGGCCGGGTGTGCCGCCCCGGTCGCCGCTTACGCCCGCCTCGTCCGGGGTGGGCATGCCGGCTCGACCCCCGGGGACGGGCGCGGCGAGGAGATGATTCACCTGCGCGGTGCGGTGATCAGCCCGGATGGGGTTCGAGCCATCCGACTGTCGCGCACCGGAACGCCCGCCGGCGCGGCGGAGATCGGCAAGGCACTCGCCGCCGACCTCCTCGACGCCGGCGCCGATACCCTGATGGGGAGCACAGAATGACCACCCGCACCGCCAGCAAGCCAGCCGGACGCATCGCGTTCATCGGCGCCGGACCCGGCGACCCGGAGCTGCTGACCCGCCGCGCATACACCGCGCTGACCGATGCCGACCAGGTGGTCTACGACCGGGGCGTACCCGAGTCGCTGCTCGCCGCGGTGCGCGCGGACGCCAAGGAGGACGCCCAGTTCAGCCCGGCCGAGGGTGCCCCCGGCGACGTGGCCAAGGTGCTGCTGTCCGCGGCCAGGTCCGGGCTCGCCGCCGTGCACCTGGTCGCCGGCGACCCGTTCGGCCACGAGTCGGTGGTCAAGGAGGTGCAGGCGGTCGCGCGGACCGCGGTGCACTTCGAGGTGATCCCGGGCATCGGGCAGGCCGAGGGCGTCGCCGCGTACGCGGGTGTGCCGCTGCCCGGCGTCCGCATCGCCGCCGACGTCGACGACGTCGCCACGCTCGACTTCGACGCGCTCGCCGGCGCGGCCCAGAAGGGCTCCTTCGCGGTCGCGGTGGACGCCGGCGACCTGGCCGCGGTCCGCGACGGGCTGCTCGCCGCCGGCGTCGAGCCGGGCGTGCCGGTCGGGGTGACCGGCGACGGCACCGGCGAGACGCAGTACACCACCACCTCGACGGTGGACAGCTTCGTCGCGGCCGCGCTCGGCTTCACCGGCCGGGTGGTGCTCACCGTCGGCGCCGAGGTCGCCGAGCGGGACACGCTCAGCTGGTGGGAGAACCGGCCGCTGTACGGCTGGAAGGTGCTGGTCCCGCGGACCAAGGAGCAGGCCGGCGCGATGAGCGCGCGGCTGCGGGCGTACGGCGCCATCCCGTGCGAGGTGCCGACCATCGCGGTCGAGCCGCCGCGCACCCCGGCGCAGATGGAGCGCGCGGTCAAGGGCCTGGTCGACGGCCGGTACGCCTGGGTCGTCTTCACCTCGGTCAACGCGGTCCGCGCGGTCTGGGAGAAGTTCGCCGAGCACGGCCTGGACGCGCGCCACTTCGGCGGCGTGAAGATCGCCTGCATCGGTGAGGCCACCGCCGAGGCGGTCCGTGCCTTCGGCATCCAGCCCGAGCTGATCCCGGCCGGTGAGCAGTCCAGCGAGGGCCTGCTGGCCGAGTTCTCGCCGCACGACGAGATCCTCGACCCGGTCGGCCGGGTGCTGCTGCCGCGCGCCGACATCGCCACCGAGACCCTCGCGGCCGGCCTGATCGAGCGCGGCTGGGAGGTGGACGACGTGACCGCGTACCGGACGGTGCGGGCCGCTCCGCCGCCCGCCGAGATCCGCGACGCGATCAAGTCGGGCGGCTTCGACGCGGTGCTGTTCACCTCGTCCTCGACCGTGCGCAACCTGGTCGGCATCGCCGGCAAGCCGCACGCCCGCACGGTGGTCGCGGTGATCGGCCCGAAGACCGCGGAGACCGCGATCGAGTTCGGCCTGCGGGTGGACACCCAGCCGAAGAACGCCTCGGTCCCCGACCTGGTCGAGGCCCTCGCCGAGTACGCCCTCGAACTGCGCGAGAAGCTGGCGGCGATGCCCGCCAAGCAGCGCCGCGGCTCCAAGGTGCAGGGGCCGACCGCCCTCCGATTCCGCTGATCCATTCCTTCGCCAGGTGCGCCGGCCCGGCCGGCGCACCCTAGGGAGCTGAGATGTCCTTCCCCGACATCCGTCCGCGCCGTCTGCGGCGCACCCCGGCGATCCGCCGCCTCGTCGAGGAGACCCGCCTCGCCCCGGCCGAGCTGATCCTCCCGCTCTTCCTCAAGGAGGGGCTGACCGAGCCGCGGCCGATCAGCTCCCTGCCCGGCGTCGTCCAGCACAGCCGCGAATCGCTGCGCAAGGCCGCGCACGAGGCGGTCAGCGCCGGCATCGGCGGCCTGATGCTGTTCGGCGTGCCGGAGAACGCCAGCAAGGACGAGACCGGCTCGGCCGGCCTCGACCCGGACGGCATCCTCAACGTCGGCATCCGCGACCTGATCGCCGAGGTCGGCGACGCCACCGTGGTGATGAGCGACCTCTGCCTGGACGAGTTCACCTCGCACGGGCACTGCGGTGTGCTGGCCCCGGACGGCGCCGTCGACAACGACGCCACCCTGCGGATCTACGCCGAGATGGCGGTCGCCCAGGCCGACGCCGGGGCGCACATGGTCGGGCCGTCCGGGATGATGGACGGCCAGATCGGCGTGATCCGCAAGGCGCTGGACCGGGCCGGACACCAGGACGTCGCGGTGCTCGCCTACGCGGCGAAGTACGCGGGCGCGTTCTACGGTCCGTTCCGGGAAGCCGTCGAGTCGACCCTGCAGGGCGACCGCCGGCAGTACCAGCAGGACCCGCCCAACCTGCGGGAAGCGCTGCGCGAGGTGGACCTGGACGTGGCCGAGGGCGCGGACATCGTGATGGTGAAGCCGGCGCTGCCGTACCTCGACGTGATCGCCGCGGTCCGCGACCGGGTGGACATCCCGGTCGCCGCCTACCAGGTCTCCGGGGAGTACGCGATGGTCGAGGCGGCCGCCGCGAACGGCTGGATCGACCGGGAACGGGTGATCATGGAGTCGCTGACGTCGATCAAGCGGGCCGGTGCGCAGATAATCCTGACGTACTGGGCCGTGGAGGCGGCTCGGATGGTGCGCTGAGCCGGGCTGATCTGGCCTGGCTCCGCTTCGCTCCGCGCACGAACCGCCCGGCGGCGGTTCGTGGGATCCACCCCTGAGGCCGTGGCTCTGTAGGCACGGGTGGTCCGGTCGGGGCCTCACCAACGGTTCGGCGGCCACTGGGCCGGGCGGCGGGGTGCGGTATCTCCGGCGGGTCAGTCGGAGGGTTCGAGGCGCTGGACCAGGTGGGCTACGTCGGCGATGTACTCGAACCAGTCCCGGTCGGACTGGTAGCCCAACTCGGCGTTGACCTTCAGCATCGACTCGTTGTGCTGGGCGTTCCAGGTCTGCACCTCACGCAGGCCGGGCTCGGCGGCGCGCAGCTCGAACAGCATCCGCGCCTTGATCGCCCGGTCGATGCCGTAGCCGCGGTGCTCCCGCACCACGATCGTGTCGTACTGGTCGGCGCGTTCCGGGTGCTGCGCCGGCACGACCACCTCGGTCAGCCCGGCCACCGTGCCGGTCGCCTCGTGGATGGCCAGCACGATGTACGGCTTCAAGCCGCGCCGGTGCAGCGTCTCCAGTGATTCGCGGAGCCGCTCCGGGTCGGACGAGCGGGGCTGCAGGTCGAGATCGTCGTCGTCGGTCTGCGCCTCGGCCTTGGTCCGCGCGTAGGCCTCCAGCAGTTCGGCGGGCGGGCCGCCGGGATGGTACTCCACCCGGTAGCCGCTGCTGATGCCGCTGGCCATCGAGCCCAGCGACGCCCAGTCGACGGTGTCCAGACTCAGGACACTGCGGGTCTCCACATACTCCCGCTCGAAGCCGAGCGCCTCGAAGAAGCCGATGGCCGGGGTGCCGCCGATGGCCTCCACCCCGATCGAGGAGAAGCCTTCCAGGTACGCCCGCCGCGCGGCCACGGCGAGCAGCTGGCGCCCCAGCCCACGGCGGCGCAGAGACGGCTTGACCAGGATCTCCAGTACGCCGATGTCGCCCAGCAGCAGCATGCTGACCATGGCGTAGATCTCGCTCTCCCCCTCCGGGAGGCGGTCGTCCTCGACGACCCAGCTGATCCGGCGCTCGCCCGGCATCGTCTCGGCGAGATAGTCCCGGACCTGTACGTCGCGCCAGGGTGGATCGTCGGCGAGGTCAGCCGCCAGCGCCGCGTTCAGCGTCGCCACCAGCGAGTGAATCTCGGCCGCGGACGCGGAGCGGGGATCCCATTCACGCACCCTCACTCGTACATCGTGCCGTTTACCCGACCTTCAGGGAAGTGCTGGCCACGCAAAAGTACGCGTACACTCACCGAGCGTCGTGGACGCCCGGCACGTCCCGTCCCGGGAGCAGTGCGCGTGGAGCCCCGCGGAATCCCCGGTCCCGGCGGGGCCCGCGCGGGGGCCGGGCGGAGTCCGCGCGAGGGCCCGGGCGGGGCCCGCGCGGGGCCCGGCCGTTCCGCCCGGTGTGGTCAGGTGCGGCTGCGGGCGCCGTAGTCGTTGGCGGCCTCGAACACCTTCTGCGCCGACGTCCGCAGCGCGCCGTAGTTGAGGACCGCGTCCCACCAGGCGTCGGCTTTCGACAGGTCACGCACACCGCCGTTGGCGCCCTTGCAGAGCGCGGTGGCGGCGGCCAACGCGGCGTCGTCGATGTCGTTGATCTCCGGGGTGCCGTTCCGGTCGGCGTCCACCGAGCTCGCCTGCCACGTGCTCGGGATGAGCTTCATCGGCCCGACCTCCCGGTCGAAACCGGGGTCGAGGTCCAGCGTGCCGCGATCCGTGTCGACGACCAGCGGGCGCCCGCCCTGCCCGTCCAGCGGCAGGCCGATGATCGTCGGCCGGACCGCTCCGTCGACGTTGAGCACCGCGCCGTTCGAACTGCCGTGCCCGGATGCCACCTTGCCGATCGCGGCCAGCGTGGTCCAGGTCAGGTGGCAGCTGGGCGTGGTCTGCGCGGTGACCAGCTCGGCATACCCGTAGGCCTGGACCGCCACCACCGGGATCCCCACCTTGGTGCCGGTCGTCTGCGCCCAGGCGGCGAGGGTGTCCGCCGGCCGGTTGCCGGTGCCCGCGCCCGGAGCGCCGGCCGTGGTCGCCGGTGGCACCCCGCCGAACGCGGTGGTCGGCGCGGCCGGGTAGCCCGGGACGACCGTGGTGGCGCCGGGGACGACAGCGGTGGCGGGCGGAGCTGCCGGGAAGCCGCCGGTGGGCAGGCCGAAGGGGCCGCTCGCCGAAGGAGCCGGAGCGGCGGCGCCCGCTGCGAAGGTCGGGGTGGCGCTCGGGGTGGGTGCCGCCTCCAGGGCGCGGGGAACCAGGTAGATGCCGGCCGCGCCGGCGAGCCCGATCAGAACGACGACCACGACGCTGGGCAGGATCACCCGGCCACTGGGTCGTTTCGCCCAGGCCGCCACGGCCCGGCCGCCCCGGCCCGCCCACCCGGTCCAGCGCCGCACCGCGCTGCGGCCGGCCGGCGGTGCGGGGACGGCGACAGCCGTCGCACCGCCGCCACCCGGCGTGCCGGCTCCGGTAGCCCCGCCCGTCGCGGCGCCGCCGCCCGGGGCGCCGCCGCCCGGGGCGCCGCTGCCCGGGGCGCCGGCCGGGCCGGTCCCGGAGGGCGCCGCCGATGTCGCGGTCTTGTCCGCCGGGGCGCCGTTGCCGAGGTTTTCGGTCGTGCCGGTTGGGGAGGGCGTCGCGGCGTCTGCGCTCTTGCCCGCCGGGGCGCTGTTGCCGGACTCCTCGGTCGTGCCGGTCGCGGCCGGTGTCGCCGCGCCTGCGGTCTTGCCTGCCGCGGTGTCCTCGCCGGGGTTCCCGGTCGTTCCGGAGGGCGTGGCCGGTGTCGCGGCCGTGGTCGGCTCCGGCGCGGCCGGGCGCTCGTTCCCGCCGGCCCGGTCCGTGCCGGCGGCCGAAGCCGGAGTGGCCGTCTCGGCCGCCGTGCCGGATCCCGCCCCCTTGCCGGGCGTGGTGGGTTCGCTCCCGGGCTCCTTGCCGGGCGTGGTCGGTTCGCCCCCGGGCCCCTTACCGGGCGTGGTGGGTCCCCTCCCGGGCCCCTCGGCGGGCGTGGTGGGTCCCTTCCCGGCCTCCTCCGCGGCAGCCGCGCCGGAACCGCCCAGCGGCCTGCCCCGCTGCGGCGCCGCCGCCCGCAACTCCGGCCGCTCTGCTGGGATCTTCCGTGCCTCCGCCACGGGCTCGACCCTACCGGGCCGTGCCCACCGGTGGGGAGGTCGCCGAAGCCCTGTGGACAACTCCGGTTACCGGCTTCGCGACATGGGTCCTACGCTGGTCGGATGCCCCGTTATGACTATCGCTGCCGCGCCTGCGGCGACACCTTCGAGGTCAGCCGCCCGATGCGGGAGGCCACCGAGCCGGCCGCCTGCCCGCAGGGCCACGACGACACCGTCAAGCTGCTGTCCACAGTCGCGGTCACCGGCCGCGGCGGCTCCGCCCCGGCCCCCTCGGCGGGTGGGGGCGGAGGCTGCTGCGGCGGCGCCTGCGGCTGCTGACCCGGCGAGAGTGGGGGGCGGCGAAGCCGCCGCACCCCCGCCAGCGCAGGCCGGCGAGGTTGCCATGTCGCCCGGCACGCGAAGGTGGGCGAGGCTGCGGTATGCCCGGCGGGCGAGAGGCGGCGAGGGTGCCGTATGCCCGGCGGGCGAGGCTGCGGTATGCCCGGCGGGCGAGAGGCGGCGAGATTGCCGTATGCCCGGCGGGCGAGGCTGCGGTATGCCTGGCGGGCGAGAGGCGGCTAGGTTGCCGCGTGCCCGACGGGCGGAGGTCGTCGAGGTGCCGCACCGTGGCGAGCGCAGGCCCGCACGCCCCACCCGGCGGAGACCGGCGAGGTTGCCGTCGCCGACGACCGCTGCCTACCGCGCGCGCGGATGTGCCGCACATGGAGCGGCCACCACGGCGGCGCGGTGAGCGCGGCGTAACGATCAGCGCGGCGTAACGATCCGTCCGGTACGAAGCCACGGCCGCACCGGTCACTCCACCCTCGCAGAGTGATCTACACCACTCCTTACCATAAACCCCTAGATTCCGGTCGTGCCTCGACAATGGTGGCCAACCACCGGTCCATTCTCACCCTCAGTGCCTGCTCACGGACCCAGTGCGGCCAAATCGCCCCTGCTCACGGCTTCCTTCCCGCACAGTGAGATAACACGTACGGGTACACCCGAAGGGCGCGACGGTTTTGCCGGTCCACGTCGTTTCCGCGTTCGATCTCTTTCGTTACGACACGCGTAGTCCGGTATGGCGACGTCGATCCCGCGATCGGAGGGGTCCTCCGTAAGGGGTCGGTCATGGCGGGCACATGGTTACCGTCCGTTTCTACGATGGGCGGTGACTCTGGGATACGCCAGCATGAGTCGCGACTTCCAAAGGGGGCGGAGGTTCAACCGTGTCGGGACGGCTCGAGCTACCCAGTGGCCTCGTGACCTTTATGTTCACCGACATAGAGGGCTCGACACGACTGGCTCGGATGCTCGGTGACACCTATCGCGCTGTGCTGAATGCGCATCGCTCTGTGTTACGGGCAGTCCTGAGTGACTTCGGAGGTGTCGAGCTTCTCACCGAGGGTGATTCCTTCTTCGTGGTGTTCGACAACGCCGACGCCGCCGTCGCGGCCTGTGTGGAGGCCCAGCGCCGGCTGGCCGCGCACGACTGGCCGCGCCCGGATGCCGTCCCCAAGGTCCGGATGGGATTGCACACCGGCCGGGCGACGCCGATCGGCACCGAGTACGCCAGCGCGGAGGTGCACCGGGCGGCCCGGGTGTCGGCGGCCGCGCACGGCGGCCAGGTGCTCTGCTCGGAGGCGACCGCGCTCGCGGTGACCGCGACATACGCGGTCGCCGGGCGGGGGCCGATGGCCACCGCCGCGGCCGCCACCCTGGCCACCGTGGACCTGCTCGCCCTGGGCTCGTTCCGGCTGCGCGGCTTCGACGACGACGAGCGGCTCTACCAGGTGCTCGCGCCCGAGCTGGAGCGTGACTTCCCGCGTCCGCGAACCGCCGAGGCGCCCCGGCACAATCTGCCCGCCGAGCACAGCTCGTTCGCCGGGCGGTCGGCCGAGGTGGCCGAGTTGACCGCCCTGATCAGCCATCACCGTCTGGTCAGCGTGGTCGGGCCGGGCGGGGCCGGCAAGACGCGGCTGAGCCTGGCCGTGGGCGAGCAGGTGCTCAACGCGTACCCGGGCGGGGTCTGGACGATCGACGCCGCCAACGCGCCGGGCGGCCTGCCCGCGGCCCTGGCCGCCGCCCTGGGCCTGCGCCCGGAGCCCGGCCGCCCGTTGATCGACACGGTTGTGGAGCAGTGCGCCGAGCGGCGGATGCTGGTGGTCCTGCAGACCTGCGACGCCGCGCCCGGGTTGACCGCGACGCTGGCGCACCGGTTGCTGAGTCGATGCCGGCGGTTGGACGTGTTGACCACCGGCCGGGCCCCGCTGGGGCTGCCCGGGGAGACCGTGTGGCGGATCCCGCCGATGGCGCCGGCCGACGCGTTCGCCCTGCTGCGGGATCGGGCGGCGGCGGCCCGCGGGGGACGCCGGGGTGACGACGACGAGCAGCTGGCCGAGCTGGCCGCCCGGCTGGAGGGTTCGCCGCTGGCCATCGAGCTGGCCGCCGCCCGGCTGCGGCTGATGCCGCCCGCCCTGCTGGCCCGGCGGCTGGACGATCCGATCGGCGCGCTGGACAACGATGCGTGCGGCGACGGGCGGCACGACAGCCTGCGCAACAACCTGGAGTGGTCGTACCGGAGTCTGGGCAGCCGGGCCGCCGAGCTGCTGCGCCGGCTGGCGGTCTTCGCCGGTCCGGTGGACCTGGCCACCGTCGACCGGTGCGACGACGACGCCCTCGGCGCGCTCTCCGAGCTGGCCGACAAGTCACTGATCGAGGTGCTGCCCGGGCCGCGCTACCGGATGTCCGCGCACGTGCGGGCGTACGCCCTGCGCCGGCTCGCCGAGGCCGGTGACGAGCGGGCCGTCCGGGACGGTCACCTGGCCTGGTCGCTGGACATCCTGGACAGGGTGGCGGTGGACACCGACGGCCAGCCCCGCACCGTGTCGCTGACCGATCTGGGGCCGTACGTCGCGGAGTGGCAGGCCGCGTTGCGCTGGGCGGCCGAGGGCGGTGACGTGCGGTCCGGGTTGCGGCTGGCCGCGGCGCTCAACCCGTGGTGGCGTGAGTACGGCGGGGCGCAGGAGGGCCGGAGCCTGCTCGCCGGGCTGTTCGAGCGGCTGGGGGCGGACGCCGAGCCCGCGGAGCTGGCCCGGGCGTACCTGATCCACGCCGACCTCACCGACGACGAGGCGGAGCGCGACGAGGTTCTGCGCCGCGCGGAGCGCGCGGCGCGGCGCGCCGGTGATCCGGCCCTGCTGGTGCGGGCGCTGGGGGGTAAGCAGATCCGGCTGGACGAGCGGGCCGACGAGGCGGCCGAGCGGTCCTACCGGTCGGTGATCGACCAGGCGGAGCGGACCGGGGTGGCGGCCGAGTCGCTGCCGGCCGTGCTGGCGCTGGCCGAGCTGTTCTGGCGTCGCGGGGCGCTGACCGAGGCCGCCGAGCTGCTCGGCTCGGCGCGGCAGCTGGAGGCCGCCCGGCCCGAGGACCGGGGCCGGCGCGCGGTGGACTGGCTGCTCGGCATGGTCGCGCTGCGCCGCGGTGACCTGGTGGCCGCGCACGATCATCTGGTGGTGGCGTTGCGTTCGCGCTTGCGGCACGGGTTCCGGGGCGCGGCCGCGGACGCGGTGGCGGCGATCGCGGTCCGCTGCGCGCTGGGCGGCGATCCGACGACCGCGACGGTGCTGTTCGGCGGGGCGGAGGCGGCGCGCGGGGCGCGCCGCACCGAGTCCTTCGGCGCGTTCTGGTCGGCGCAGCAGGCCGCGCTGCGGATGGCGCTGGGCGATGCCGCCTTCGACGACGCCTACGCCGAGGGCGCCGGTCTCGGTTTCGACCGCATCGTGGCGATGGCGCTGGCCGTCGAGCACCCGGACCTGGAGGACGGCGCCGCCCGCTTCGCCCAGATAGCCCGGTAGGTCGCCGAGCCGTGCCGGGGCGTTACGGGCCTGGTGGTGCGGATCCTGCCGAGTAGTGATCTGATGTCCACCGGGCGTGACCATCAGATCGCCCGTTAGGGTGTGTCCGTGCAGGCGGCTTCATGATTCATCTACCGCTGGTCCGCCAGGGACCGTTGCGAGCTCTCGCCGTGCGGCTGGCGATGGCGCTCGGCCTCGTGCTGACCGCGGTGGCGGTCGTCTACGCGGACCGTGAGGGATACCGCGACGTCAACGAGGACGGCCTCAGCCTGCTCGACTGCTTCTACTACGCGGTCGTGTCGCTCTCCACCACCGGGTACGGCGACATCACCCCGGCGACCCAGGGCGCCCGGCTGATCAACGTCCTGTTCATCACTCCGGCCCGGGTGCTCTTCCTGATCATCCTGGTCGGTACCACGCTGGAAGTGCTGACCGACCAGTACCGCAGGGGTCTGCGGATCAGCCGGTGGAGGCGCAAGTTGAAGGACCACGTGATCATCTGTGGTTACGGCACGAAGGGCCGGGCCGCGGTCGACGCGCTGCTGGAGACCGGGTACGACAAGTCCCGCATCGTGATCGTGGAGAGCCGGGAGACCGCCGTGCGGCAGGCCTCGGCGAACGGTTTCGTGGTGATCGAGGGCAACGCGACCCGCTCGGCGGTGCTGCTCGAGGCGGACGTGAAGAACTGCAAGTCGGTGATCATCGCGACCGACCAGGACGAGGCGTCGGTGTTGATCACGCTGACCGTGCGGCAGCTGACGGCCGGCCAGGTGCGGATCATCGCGGCGGTCCGCGAGCAGGAGAACGCCGCGCTGCTCAAGCAGAGCGGCGCGCACCACGTGATCGTCTCGTCGTCCACGGCCGGCCGGCTGCTCGGCCTGACCACCACCGCGCCGCCACTGATCGACGTGGTGGAGGACCTGCTCACGCCGGGGCAGGGGATGGCTCTGGCGATGCGCTCCGCGGAACGGGCCGAGGTCGGCCGCAACCCGCGCGAGCTGACCACGCTGGTGGTGGCGCTGATCCGGCGCGGCAAGGTGCTGCCGCTGGGCGGCGAGCAGGCGGTCACCATCGAGACCGGTGACCTGCTGGTCTACATCCGCGACGACGCGACCTCGCCGACCGACGTCTCGTTCTGAGGACCCTTTCCCGGTACGACGCACCCCGCCCGTCCGCAGGCGAGCACGCCGAGCCCCGCCACCACCCGCACCGCGCCGTCCGTGCGGTGCCGGGCCGCGGCGCGCGGCGCGGTCCGGGACACGCGGTCGCACGCGGGAACGGCGCGGGGCGCGGCCGAGGAGCCCGCGAGCGGGACTCCACCGGGCGTACCCGGGAAGAGGAACGGCCCGGCGTCGAGCGATGCCGGGCCGTGTCGCGTGGTTCTCAGAGGATCGTCCAGGTGTCGCCGGAGCTCAGCAGGTCGCTGAGCATCTCCTCCGGCGTGCCGGTGGCCTGCGCCCGCGCGTCGAGCAGCTGTTTGCGGACGATCTCGTCGTAGGACGGCCGCTGCACGTCGCGGAACACCCCGATCGGCGTGGTGTTCAGGTCGGAGCCGGAGAGGCGGCTCAGGGCGAACGCGTACGCCGGGTCGTCGATCGTGGCGTCGTGCACGATCGCCGTGCCGCCCTCCTGCACCCGCAGCCCGAAGCTGCCCTCGGGGTGCACGACCGAGAACCGGTCGCCGGTCCCGAAGGTGATCGGCCGGCCCTGCTCCAGGCGGATCAGGTGCTCGTCGCGCGACTCGGCGTCCTTGATCAGGTCGAACGCCCCGTCGTTGAAGATGTTGCAGTTCTGGTAGATCTCGACGAACGCCGAGCCCTCGTGGTCGGCCGCGGCCCGCAGCACCGACTGCAGGTGCTTGCGGTCGGAGTCGATGGTCCGGGCGACGAACGTCGCCTCGGCGCCGAGCGCGAGCGAGATCGGGTTGAACGGCGAGTCCGCCGAGCCGGCCGGCGTGGACTTGGTGACCTTGCCGAGTTCGGAGGTCGGCGAGTACTGCCCCTTGGTCAGGCCGTAGATCCGGTTGTTGAACAGCAGGATCTTGAGGTTGACGTTGCGGCGCAGCGCGTGGATCAGGTGGTTGCCGCCGATCGAGAGCGCGTCGCCGTCGCCGGTGACCACCCAGACGCTCAGGTCCGGGCGGGACGCGGACAGCCCGGTCGCGATCGCCGGGGCGCGGCCGTGGATCGAGTGCATCCCGTAGGTGTTCATGTAGTACGGGAAGCGCGAGGAGCAGCCGATCCCGGAGACGAACACGATGTTCTCCCGCGGGATGCCCAGCTCCGGCATGAAGCTCTGGACGGCCGCCAGGATCGCGTAGTCACCGCACCCCGGACACCAGCGCACCTCCTGGTCGGACTTGAAGTCCTTCATGGTGAGTTTGAGGGGTATTGCCGGGCTAGCCATTCTTGACCACGTCCTCCAGCATGTTCTCCAGCGTCGCGGCGGTGAACGGCAGGCCGCTGACCTGGTTGAAGGGGACCACATCGACCAGGTAGCGCGCCCGGATCACGTGGGCGAGCTGACCGAGATTCATCTCGGGGACCACCACCCGGTCGTAGGACTTGAGAACCTCACCGAGGTTGGCCGGCAACGGCGCCAGGTGCCGCAGGTGCGCCTGTGCGATGGTCAGCCCGCGCTGGCGCAGCGCACGGCAGGCGGCGCCGATCGGCCCGTACGTCGACCCCCAGCCCAGCACGAGCACCCGCGCGTCCTCGTCCGGGTCCTCGATCTCCACGTCCGGCACCCGGATCGCCTCGATCCGGGCCGCCCGGGTCCGCACCATGAACTCGTGGTTGGCCGGGTCGTAGGAGATGTCCCCGGTCCGGTCGGCCTTCTCCAGGCCGCCGATGCGGTGCTCCAGGCCCGGGGTGCCGGGGATCGCCCACGGCCGGGCCAGCGTCTCGGGGTCGCGCAGGTACGGCAGGAACTTCCCGTCCTCGGCGTTAGGCACCGTGGCGAACTCCACCGACAGGTCGGGCAGCTCGTCGACGGCCGGCAGCAGCCACGGCTCGGAGCCGTTGGCCACGTAGTTGTCCGACAGCAGGATGACCGGCGTGCGGTACGTCAGAGCGATCCGCGCCGCCTCCAACGCGGCGTGGAAACAGTCCGACGGCGACTTGGGCGCGATCACCGCGAGCGGCGCCTCGCCGTGCCGGCCGTAGAGCGCCATGTTCAGGTCGGCCTGCTCGGTCTTGGTCGGCATGCCGGTCGACGGCCCGGCCCGCTGCACGTCCACGATGACCAGCGGCAGCTCCAGCGCGATCGCCAGCGAGATGGTCTCGCTCTTGAGCGCCACGCCGGGACCGGAGGTGGTGGTCACGCCCAGCGCCCCGCCGTACGACGCGCCGAGCGCCGCCCCGACCGCCGCGATCTCGTCCTCGGCCTGCATCGTGGTGATGCCGAACCGCTTGTGCTTGGACAGCTCGTGCAGGATGTCCGAGGCCGGGGTGATCGGGTACGCCCCGAGGAACAGCGGCAGCCGGGAGCGCACCGTGGCGGCCACCAGCCCGAGCGCGAGCGCCTGGTTGCCGGTGATGTTGCGGTACGTCCCGGGCTGCATCCGGGCCGGCTTGACCTCGTAGCGCACCGCGAACGCCTCGGTGGTCTCGCCGTAGTTCCAGCCGGCCCGGAACGCCGCCTTGTTCGCCTCGACCAGCTCCGGCCGCTTGGCGAACTTGCGCTCCAGGAACCGCAGGGTGGAGGCGAACGGACGCGAGTACATCCAGCTGAGCAGGCCGAGCGCGAACATGTTCTTGGCGCGCTCGGCGTCCTTCTTCGAGATGCCGTGGTCGGCCAGCGCACCGACGGTCATCGAGGTCAGGGCCACCGGGTGCACGGCGTACTCGGCCAGCGAGCCGTCCTCCAGCGGGCTCACCGGGTAACCCACCTTGGCCAGGTTGCGCTTGGTGAACTCGTCGGTGTTGACGATGATGTCCGCGCCGGCCGGTAGTTCCGGCAGGTTCGCCTTGAGCGCGGCCGGGTTCATCGCGACCAGCACGTTCGGCGCGTCGCCCGGGGTCAGGATGTCGTAGTCGGCGAAATGGACCTGGAAACTGGAGACGCCCGGCAGGGTGCCCGCGGGGGCGCGGATCTCGGCGGGGAAGTTGGGCAACGTCGAGATGTCGTTGCCCAGCTGGGCGGTCTCCGAGGTGAACCGGTCTCCGGTGAGCTGCATACCATCGCCGGAGTCACCGGCGAATCGGATCACCACCCGGTCCAGCTGCTCGACTCGCTTCGCGGGAGCGGCCACGTTTCTAACCTCCAAAGAGCGCAGGCCGATCTTGGGTACGCACGTCGATGAGCCGGCCCGCACATCGTCACCTCCACCCTACTGCGCCGCTCCTTACGGAAGCGGCTGCGGACCGTTGCCCACAGTAGCTATGTGCGCTGTTGCGAGCCAGTGCCCTTCGGTAGGCTGCCCGATCGTGAGCGGATATCTGGGCTCGTACGCCACCCTCGGCCTGGTGCTGGCCGCCGGGGTGCTGCTGTTCGTGGCCGCGTTCGGGGCCAACCGCCTGCTGCGCCCGGCCCACCCGGCCGAGCCGGCGGGCAAGCGGGTGCCGTACGAGAGCGGGATCGACCCGGTCGGCGGCGACTGGGCGCAGGCGCAGATCCGGTATTACGTCTATGCGTACCTTTATGTGCTGTTCGCGGTGGAAGCCGTTTTCCTCTTCCCGTGGGCGGTGATCTTCGACCGTCCCGGGTTCGGCGGCGCCGCGATCGCCGAGATGGGCGTCTTCGTCGCGGTCCTCGCGCTCGGCATCCTGTACGCCTGGCGCAAGCGAATCCTGACCTGGACCTGACCGCAAGGGTGGCGGGCTCGCCACCGGAAGGCCGACATGTCAACATCGTGCGCATGAGTCAGCTTCTGCTCTTCATTGTCGTAGCACTGGTCGTCGGGACGATCGTCTTCGGCGTGACCGTTCTGCTGAGCGGGGGCGACTCCGGGCTCACCCCGGTCGAGCCGGACGGCCAGTCGGCGCCGCTGCCCGCCGACCGCCCGCTGGGCGAGGAGGACATCGCCCGGGCCCGGTTCGACACCGCCTGGCGCGGGTATCGGATGGCGCAGGTCGACCAGGCGCTGCAACGCGCGGCGTACGACATCGGCTACAAGGGCGAACTGATCGGGGTGCTGGAGGCCGAGGTGACGGCACTGCGTGAGGGCCGGCTGGAGGACGCGGACGCGCTGCGCGCCGCCCGGGAGGCCGCGATCGCGCCGGCCGCGCCGGGCGCCGCCGCGAAGCCGGACGCGGCCGGGGAACCGGCGCCGGTGGCGGACGATCCGGTGGTGGAGGTCGCCGAGCTGCCACCGGGCGCCGGCGCGCAGCCGGCCGCCGCCGACGGGGAGCCGGCGGAGCGCCGATGAGCTACGACCCTGCCGGAGGCGCCGACGACGCCGCCCGTCCCGGAGCCGGTGAGGTCACCGCCACGGTGATCGTGAACGCTCCGGCGGAGAAGGTCTTCGCCGCGTTCCTGCGCTGGGAGCGGCAGTCCGAGTGGATCCCGCTCACCCGGGTCCGCGTGGTCGAGGGGGACGGCGGCGAGGGCAGCCTGGTCGAGGCGGTCACCGCGCTCGGCCCGGCGGTGCTGCGCGACGAGCTGCGCGTGGTCCGGGTGAACGCGCCGTACGAGGTCCGCGTCGTGCACTGCGGCAAGGTGCTGCGCGGCCCGGGCGCGATGCGGTGCACGGCGATGTCCGGCGACCGCACCCAGGTCGTCCTGCACGAGTGGTTCCACCTGCCGTCCGGGCCGGCCGGGAAACTCGCCTGGCCGGTGCTCTGGCCGGGCTCCAAGCTCGGCTTCACCGGCGCGCTGCGGAAGTTCGGCCGGCTGGTCGAGGAGGGCCGGCTGCCGTGACCGACGACCTCGTGACGGGCGCGGACGGCCGGGCCCGGTGCTTCTGGGGCGGCAGCGCGCCGGAGTACTCGGCGTACCACGACGAGGAGTGGGGCAAGCCGGTCCGCGGCGACGACCAGCTCTTCGAGCGGCTCACCCTGGAGGCCTTCCAGTCCGGCCTGTCGTGGATCACCATCCTGCGCAAACGGCCGGCGTTCCGGGCCGCCTTCGACGGCTTCTCGATCGCCAAGGTGGCGGCGTACACCGCGGCCGACGCGGAGCGGCTGATGGCCGACCCGGGCATCGTCCGGAACCGGATGAAGGTCGACGCCGCGCTGCACAACGCGAAGGTCGCCGCCGAGCTGGCGCCCGGCGGGCTGACCGAGCTGCTCTGGTCGTTCGCCCCGCCGCCCCGGCCGCGGCCGGCGGACCGCGGTGGCGTGCCGGCCGTGACGCCGGAGTCCACGGCCATGGCCAAGACGCTCAAGAAGCGCGGCTTCAAGTTCGTCGGCCCCACCACCGCGTACGCGTTGATGCAGGCCACCGGTATGGTCGACGACCATGTGCGCGGCTGTTGGGTCCCACCGGTCACCGCCGCTTCCGGCGCGTGATGGGATAGGGAGCATGGCGCAGTGGTCGGTGATCATCCCTTCGGAGCAGTGGGCGACGGAACGGTTGTTCCAGCAGGACGTCGTGGTGGTGGCCGGTGGCCCGGCCGGCGTGGCGCCCGGTGACGAGGCGCTGCTGGTCGCCGATGAGCACGTGGTGGCGCTGGCCCGGGTGGAGAAGGCCGACGGGGCGCTGACCCTGGCGTACCTGCGCCGGGCCTTCGACGAGCCGGTCCCGGCCGGCGCGCTGGCCACCGCCGGCCCGGTCGCGGAGGCCGACTTCCGGCACGTCGCCGACCGGCTCGGCCCGGTCCGGCCGAAGGGCAACTGGCTGGTCAGCGTGGCGTTGCCGATCGAGGCCGCGACCCCGGCCGAGGCGGTCCGGCAGTTCTGGTCGCACGTTGTGGAGCTCGGCCCGCGGGAACTGCCGACCTACGTCTGGCCGTCCGGCGACGAGCTGGCGATGCAGGCCTTCGTCCTCGGGGTCGAGGCGAACCAGGACCCCGAGGAGGAGGACGAGGAAGAGGAGGGCTAGCGCCCCTCGTACACCGGCTTGCGCTTGTTGACGAAGGCGTGCACGGCGTTGCGGTGGTCCGCGGTGGCCCCGCAGATCGACTGGGCCTGAGCCTCGGCGGCGAGCGCGTCGGACAGCGTCCCGGCGTCACCGATGGACAGCTCCCGCTTGATCGCGCCGTACGCCACGGTCGGGCCGGCCGCCAGCCGCGCGGCCAGCTCCTGAGCCGCCGGCAGCACCTGCTCGTCGTCCTCCAGCAGCCGCGACAGCATGCCGATCTCGTACGCCCGCTGGGCCCGCACCGGCTCGGCCAGCAGCAGCAGCTCGACCGCCCGGGCGTGCCCGACGATCCGCGGCAGCGACCACGAGATGCCGCTGTCGCCGGCCAGGCCGACGTTGGCGAAGGCCATCAGGAACGACGTCTTCGGCCCGCCGATCCGGAAGTCGGCGAGCAGCGCCAGCGAGGCGCCCGCCCCGGCGGCCATCCCGCGCACCGCCGCGACCACCGGCTTGGGCATGCTGGCCAGCCGCTGCGCGATCGGGTTGTAGTGCACCTGGACGGTGTTCAGGTCGGTGGCGCCCCGCTCCAGCAGCGCCGCGTGCTCCCGCAGGTCCTGGCCGCCGCTGAAGGCGCCACCGGCACCGGCCAGCACGATCGCCCGGCAGGACCGGTCGGTCTCCAGAGCGGCCAGGGTGTCCTGGAGGGCCTCCTTGAGTTCCACGGTGAAGGAGTTCATCGCCTCGGGGCGGTTCAGGGTCAGTGTGACGACCGCGTCGGTGCGGTCGACGAGGAGCACGTCGGTCATGGCTCCGAGAATCCCACACGAGCGCTCCTGCCGGTCGTCTGCAGGCAGCGTTCGACGTAACGGTCGGCGGCCGGGCGCAGCCGGGCGGCGTGCTTGTCGAAGAAGGCGGCGGCGCGGATGCCGGGCCACCCGGGGGGCAGCAGCGGGGCCGGCAGCTGCGGGTCGTGGAAGAGGAACGAGCGCCAGGCGTGCACCAGGCGGAACCGGGCGGCGTACGCCTCCTCGTCGGAGCTGCGCGCCGTCACCGCCCGGACGACCGGCCGCAGCCGCTCCTCGAAGTCCTGGTACGACTGTCCGATCCGGTCCATGTCCCACGCCCGGGCGACGATCCCGGCGGCGCCCGCCGAGCCGGCCGTGTGCCCGGCGCTGAACCGCTCGTAGCCGGCGCCGGCCTCCTGCAACGCCGTCTCCAGCTCGTCGGACGCGCGCGGGGCGACCCACACCTGCGGACCGAGCGCGCCGTACCCCAGGTAGGCCAGTCGGTCCGCGTCGCGCCGGGCCAGCGGCGCATCGTGCAGCACGACCATGTCGAAGCGGCCGTCCCAGCCGCCGCGGCCGGTGCGGTAGACCCGTGCGGCCGCCTCGTCCAGCCGCCGCGCCGCCTTGGGGGTGAGCAGATAGCCCGGTCCGGAAGCCAGACGCAGTGGATGGAGCCAGCCCTGTCGCACCATACGCGACACTGCGGTGCGGACCGCCGGCGCCGCGATGTCCAGCGGGGCGAGCAGCCGCACCAGGGCGGCGACCGGGGCGCGCGAGCCCCGGGTGCGCAGGTAATCGCCGTACAGGTCGAAGAGTGCGGACCGCGCCTGCATGACCGCACATTGTGACAGCCCAAAAGGGGATATGCTAGATGCTGTCACATCCGCCCGGGCTGGGTTTGGGTTCGCCGGTGTTCATCAGGGAAAATGTTTGATCGGCACGGTGGGCCGCAACGCGTGAAGACGTGAAACGGCCTGTACGGCCGCCGGTCGGAAACGAGCACCGCGTCACGTGGGGCTGAGCACGTGACGCGGCTGCTGGCATTCCAGGAGCAAGTGGCTGTGGGGCAACCCACCGACCCTGACGTAGGTCTGAGGGGAGACAAAATGGCGGCGATGAAGCCGCGGACGGGCGATGGTCCGCTGGAGGTCACCAAAGAGGGTCGTGGCATCGTCATGCGCGTCCCGCTGGAGGGTGGTGGCCGTCTCGTCGTGGAGATGACCCCGGACGAGGCCAACGCACTGGGTGACGCGTTGAAGTCGATCGCCGGCTGACGTTTCACGCGAGCCCGCCGGTACGGTACCGCCCGTACTGGCGGGCTTTCCACGTCTTACGGAAAGGTCATCCTCCCGTGTTCGCAATCCGGTTGACTGATGAGTTCGACGACGCACGCACGTGGGTGGTGCCGGTCGGCGACGACGTGCCGCCCGGCGACGTCGGCGCCGAGGTGGCCGCGCTGGCGGCGCAGACGCCCGGCGCGGACCGCGCCGGTGAGGTCACCGTCCTGCCACGCCCGCTGCGCCGGCCCGGCCGGGTCCTGCTCGCCGGCACCGGCGACGGCGACGAGGCCGGCTGGCGGGCCGCCGGCGCCGCCGTCGTCCGCGCGCTCAAGGACGACGAGCCGGCCCAGGTCCGGCTCCCGGCCGATCTGGACCCGGCCGCGCTGCGCGGCCTCGCCGAGGGCCTCTGGCTCGGCGGCTACCGCTACCGCGAGGCGCCGACCCCGCCCCGGACCGCCGCGGTGGAGCTGGTCACCGCCACCGCCTCCCGGTACGACCGGAGCCTCGCCCAGGCGCAGGCCACCGCCACCGCCACCTGGCTGGCCCGCGACCTCACCAACACCCCGTCGTCCACGAAGAACCCGGAGTGGTTCGCCGGCCAGGTGGTCGACGCCGCGGCCGGGGTGACCGGGCTGAACGTGACCGTCCTCGCCGGTGACCAGCTGGAGCGCTTCGGTGGCCTGCGGGCGGTCGGCGCGGGCTCGGTCTCGCCGCCGCGCTTCGTCGAGATCTCCTGGACGCCCCCGTCGGTGCCGGCGCCCCGGCACGTGGTGCTGGTCGGCAAGGGCATCACCTTCGACACCGGCGGCATCTCGATCAAGCCGCGCGAGGGGATGCGGCTGATGAAGAAGGACATGGGCGGAGCCGCCGCCGTGCTCGGCGCCACGCTGGCCGCCGCCGAGCTCGCGCTGCCGGTCCGGGTCACCGCGCTGCTGCCGCTGGCCGAGAACGCGATCGGCGCGGCGGCGTTCCGGCCCGGCGACATCATCCGGCACTACGACGGCACCACCAGCGAGAGCACCAACTCGGACGCCGAGGGCCGGCTGGTGCTGGCCGACGCGCTCGGGTACGCCGCCGAGCGGCTCGCGCCCGACACGATCATCGTGCTGGCCACCCTGACCGGGGCGAACGCGGTCGCGCTCGGCAAGCGGACGGCCGCGCTGTACAGCGAGGACGACACGCTGGCGCGGGCGCTGGAGTCAGCCGGCACGGCAGCCGGCGAGCGGATGTGGCGGCTGCCGCTGCCCGCCGACTACGTCGAGTACCTGCGCAGCGACATCGCCGACCGGCACAGCTCGCCGGGGCAGGTGCACTCCGTGGTCGCCGCGCTCTACCTGCGCGAGTTCATGGGCGGCGTGAAGTCCTGGGCGCACCTGGACATGTCCGCCCCGGCCTGGGCCGAGGCCCACGACCTGGAGCTGACCAAGGGCGCCACCGGCTGGGGCGCGCGGATGCTGGTGCGGTACCTGAGCGCGCTCAGCCCTGCTTGACCGCGGTCAGCAACCCGGCGCCCGAGGAGATGACCGCGGGGATCCAGTCCTCGGACTCGCTGATCGCCCGCACCGTCTCCCGCACGGTCAGGGTGTCCACGTCCCGGGCGGCCGGATCGGTGATCCGGCCGCCCGCGTGCACCCCGTTGACGATCAGCACGCCACCCGGGCGCAGCAGCCGCAGCGCCGCCTCGGTGCACGCGGCGAACTCGGTGGTGTCCGCGTCCACGAAGATCAGGTCGTACGCCCCGTCGGCGAGCCGGGGCAGCACGTCCAGCGCGCGACCGCTGATGATCCTGGTCCGCGACGGCGCGAAGCCGGCCTCGGCGAACACCCGCCGGGCGATCCGCTGGTGCTCGTGCTCGACGTCGATGGTGGTGAGCACCCCGTCCGGGCGCATGCCGCGCAGCAGCCAGACACCGCTCACGCCGGTGCCGGTGCCGATCTCGACCACCGCCTTGGCGTTGCCGGCGGCGGCCAGCAGACGCAGCACCGAGCCGGCGCCGGGCGAGACGCAGGGCAGGCCGAGCTCGTTCGCCAGCGAGCGGGCCGTCTGCAGGATCGGGTCCTCGGCGGCGTAGGTCTCGGCGAACGGCATGGAAGGGCCCGGGGCCTGACCGAAGGAACGGGCGGGACCGATGATGACGAACCTCCGTGCGACGCGGGGCGATGTGGCGGCACAACCACACACATCGGATAAGAGACTAGAGCGATGACTACCGGTGATGCACGGTGCTGTCGATGGATAAACAACGCGGCAGGGACTCCCCGGCCGCGGCTGGACGGCGCGACTCTCCCGATCCGTGTCATCCTGGAAGCGGAGCCGGGCGAGCGATGACTGGAGGCCCCGACGTGACCGACGGCTGGAACTGGCGCCGGCCACCCACGGCGTCGTCTGTGCCCGGCGGGCACGAGCCGCCGCCGTCCGGGTCGCCCTGGTGGACCGACGCGCTGCAGGACCCCTGGCGTGACCCGCGGGCCCCGGCCGCGGTCGTGCTCCCGCCGCCCCCGCCCTCCGGCGGCCCGGCGCTGGACCCGGTGCCCGACCCGGACGCGCGCGGCCGGTCGTACGCCCCGGTGCTGCTGATCTGCCTGCTCACCGCCCTGCTCGCGGGTGGCATCGGCGGCACGCTCGGGTTCGTCTTCGCGGTCCGCGGCGGTTACGTCGGCAACGTCGGCGCCCCGCTCGGGGCCGGCGGCCAGCAGACCCCGCAGTCGGTCGACCGGGCGCCCGAGTCGCTGGCCGGGGTGGCTCAGCGGGTCCAACCCAGCGTGGTGACGGTGCACGTGACCGGCGCCATCGGCTCCGGGTTCGTGGTCTCCGCCGACGGTTACGTGATCACCAACGACCACGTGGTGGACGGCGCCGGTGAGAGCATGTCGGTGTCCTTCAGCGACGGCTCCACCGCCGGCGCCAAGCTGGTCGGCCGGGCCCCGGAGTCGGACATCGCCGTGATCAAAGTCGCAAAGTCCGGACTGCCCGCGGTGCAGTTCGGTGACTCGGACACGATCGCGGTGGGTGATTCGGTGCTCGCCTTCGGTTCGCCGCTCGCGCTGGAGAACACCGTGACGTACGGCATCGTCAGCGCCCTGGACCGCACCATCGAGGCCGGCGAGTCGGGCGGCACCACGCGGTACTACGCGGCCATCCAGACCGACGCCGCGGTCAACCAGGGAAACTCCGGCGGCCCGCTGGTCGACGCGGGCGGCCGGGTGATCGGGGTGAACTCGGTGATCCGCTCGGTCGGCGGCAACGAGACCGAGGCCGGCAACATCGGCCTCGCCTTCGCCATCCCGATCAACCAGGCCAAGCGGATCGCCCAGGACATCGTCGACACCGGCAAGGCCCGGCGCACGGTCATCGGCGCCGAGGTGAGCAGCGGCGGCAGCGGCTCCGGCGGCGCCAAGCTGCGCTCGGTGGAGCCGGCCGGCCCGGCCGCCGCAGCCGGCCTCAAGGCCGGTGACGTGCTCACCAAGCTCGACGGTCACCCGCTGCAGGACGGCACCGATCTGATCGCCCTGGTGCGCAAGCACGCTCCGGGCGCGACGGTGGCGGTGGAGTACCGCCGCGGCGCCAAGAACTCGTCCGCCTCGGTCACCCTGGCCTCCGTGACGAACTGACGTCCGGGTGGGGTGTCCGGGCCGGGCGCGCGTGCGTACGCTTGCTCCCGGACGCCTGGGAGGCCGCTCGTGTTCGAAAATCTGAACTGGTGGGAGATCGGCGCGCTGCTCATGCTCGCGCTGCTGATCTTCGGGGAACGCCTGCCCAAAGTCATCGGGGACGGGCTGCGGATGCTGCGCGGGCTCCGCTCGATGGCGCAGAACGCGACCTCCGACCTGAGCAGGGAACTGGGCACCGACATCCAGCTGGAGGACCTGCACCCCAAGGCGTTCATCCGCAAGCACCTGCTCAGCGAGGACGACGAGCAGGCGCTGCGCAAGCCGCTGCAGAGCCTCTTCGACGACGTGAAGCAGGACCTGAACGGCGTCAAGACCGAGCTGGACGGCGTCCGCTCGCACCTCGACGAGACCGCCGCCGACCTGCGTGGCGCGAGCCGCGGCAGTATGCCGGCCGAGACGCCACCGGCCGGCCGGCCGGCGCAGCGCTTCGACCTGGACGCTACATAGCCTGGCTCCGCTTCGCTCCGCGGCGATTCGCTGGGCTGCCTGGCTCTGCTTCGCTCCGCGGCGATTCGCTGGGCTGCCTGGCTCTGCTTCGCTCCGCGGCGATTCGCTGGGCTGCCTGGCTCTGCTTCGCTCCGCGGCGATTCGCTGGGCTGCCTGGCTCCGCTTCGCTCCGCGGCGATTCGCCTGGTAACCGGTGAGCAGACAGACGATTCTCCGCCACCCGCACACCCCGCGGGCGTCGGAGAACCGGCTGTCTGCTCACCGGCGGCGAATCGCGGCGGCTCGGGCTGATGGGCGGGGGCGCCTGGTTCTGGTCGGAGACCTGCCGCGGTGGATTGCGGGGCTGGGGGACCGGGGGCGCCTGGGGGTGGTTGGAGACCCGCCGTGGCGGGTCTCCGGGCTCTCGGTCGCGGGTCAGGCGCGTTTGGCGTTGACCATGAGGCCGAGGGGCTTGCCGACCAGGGACTCGCGGCGCACGGCCAGCTTGTCGGCGACGGCGTCGAGCGCCTTGGCCGCCGCGGCCTCCGGCTCGGCCAGGACGATCGGGTTGCCCGCGTCACCGGCCTCCCGGACCCGGGTGTCCAGCGGGATCTGCCCGAGCAGTGGCACCCGGGCGCCGACGGTCTGGGTCAGCGACTCGGCCACGGTCTGGCCACCACCGGCGCCGAAGACCTCCATCCGGGAGCCGTCCGGCAGCTCCAGCCAGGACATGTTCTCCACCACGCCGACGAGGCGCTGGTGGGTCTGCAGCGCGATCGCGCCGGCCCGCTCGGCCACCTCGGCGGCGGCCGCCTGGGGCGTGGTGACCACCAGGATCTCCGCGTTCGGCAGGAGCTGGGCGAGCGAGATCGCCACGTCGCCGGTGCCCGGCGGCAGGTCGAGCAGCAGCACGTCCAGATCGCCCCAGTAGACGTCGGCGAGGAACTGCTGCAGCGCCCGGTGCAGCATCGGGCCGCGCCACACCACGGCCGCGTTGCCCGCGGTGAACATCCCGATCGAGATCACCTTCACGCCGTGCGACTGCGGCGGCATGATCATGTCCTCGACCCGGGTGGGCTTGCTCTCCACACCCAGCATCCGGGGCACCGAGTGGCCGTAGATGTCCGCGTCGATCACACCCACCGACAGGCCCCGGCGGGCCAGCGCGGCCGCCAGGTTCACGGTCACGCTCGACTTGCCGACCCCGCCCTTGCCGCTGGCCACCGCGTACACCCGGGTGCGCGAGCCGGGCTGGGCGAACGGGATGACCGGCTCGGCGGCGCCGCCACCGCGCAGCGTGGCCTGCAGCGCCTTGCGCTGTTCCTCGGTCATCACCCCGAAGTCGATCTCGACACCGGTGATCCCGGGGATCCGGGTGACCGCGGCGGTGATGTCGGTGGTCAGCTTGTCCCGCAGGGGGCAGCCGGCGACGGTGAGCAGCAGATCGACCTTGACCAGGCCGTCGCTGACGGTGAAGCCCTGGACCATGCCGAGTTCGGTGATCGGGCGGCGGATCTCGGGGTCGTCGACGGTCGCCAGGGCGGCCTGGATCGCTTCCTCGAGAGTTGCGGCGGGTGCGGACATGCTGACCATGCTACGTCGAGGTCAGGGGTGGTCCTCCTCCCACTCCATACGGGCCCGCTTCTCCCGCCGCAGCGCCGCCTCGTCCAGCTCATCGGCCAGCCGGGCCAGCTCCGATCGGAGGAAGTCCCTGGTGGCGACCTCGCCGAGGGCGATCCGCAGCGACGCGATCTCCCGGGTCAGGTACTCCGTGTCGGCCTTCTGCATCGCCGCACGGCGACGGTCCTCGTCCATCGCCAGCCGGTCGCGGTCGGCCTGGCGGTTCTGCGCCAGCAGGATCAGCGGGGCGGCGTAGGACGCCTGCAGCGACAGGATCAGCGTGAGGAACGTGAACGTGTACGGGTCGAACCGCCACCTCTCCGGCGCGAGCGTGTTCCAGGCGAACCAGGCCCCGATCACCACGGTCATGTAGACGATGAACTTCGCCGTACCCATGTACCGCGCGATGCTCTCCGACCAGCGGCCGAACGCCTCCGGGTCGAACCTGGGCAGCTGCACCCGGCCCGGGTCGCGGGGCTGGTCCAGACGGTCGCGGCGGGGCTCGCTCATGAGATGTCCTGGTCCTCGTGCGCGTCCCGGTCACGCCAGTCCCGGGGCAGCGAGTGGTCCAGCACGTCGTCCACCGTGACCGCGCCGAGCAGCCGGTGCGTCCCGTCCACCACCGGCATCGCGACCAGGTCGTACGTCGCCATCCGCCGGGTGATCTCGGCCAGCCCGATGTCCGGCCGCAACGGTTCGATCCCGCTGTCCACCAGGGCGCCCACCAGCGACGCCGGCGGCTCCCGGAGCAGCCGCTGGAAGTGCACCATGCCGAGGTACTTCCCGGTCGGGGTGTCGCTCGGGGCCCGCGCCACGAACACCTGCGCGGCCACCACCGGGGACAGCTCCGGCTCCCGGATGCGGGCCAGCGCCTCGGCCACCGTCGCGTCCGGGGTGAGGATCACCGGCTCCGAGGTCATCACGCTGCCCGCGGTGCCCGGGCGGTAGTCCATCAGCTGCCGGACCGGGGCGGCCTCCTCCGGCTCCATCAGGTCCAGCAGCACCATCTGCTCGGTCTTGGGCAGCTCGGCGAGCAGGTCGGCGGCGTCGTCCGGGTCCATCCGCTCCAGCACGTCGGCGGCCCGCTCCCGGTCCAGCTGGATCAGGATCTCCACCTGGTCGTGCTCGGGCAGCTCCTCCAGCACATCGGCGAGCCGGCGGTCGTCCAGCGCGGCGGCCACCTCGTTGCGGCGGGCGTCCGGCAGGTCCTGCAGGGCGTTCGCCATGTCGGCCGGGCGCATCTGGTCCAGCAGCGCGATCAGGTTCGAGGTGCCCTGCGTGTCGGTCGGGCCGACCAGGCCGCGGACCCGCGTGTACTCCACCTGGTAGATGTGGCCGCGGCGGGCCAGCCGGCCGGTGTGCTCGCGGACCGCGACCCGGGTGACCACCCACTCGGTGTTGCGGTTCAGCTCCATGCCGATGTCCACCACGACGGCCTGGTGCTCCTCGCCGCCGGCCTGCTCCGGCGTCACGGTGACCCGGCGGTCCAGCAGATCCTCCAGCGCCAGCAGCTCGTTCTGCCGCTTCTCGAAGCGGCGCAGGTTGAGCGCGCCGGTGCCGAGCACCACCGCATCGGCGTCCATGCTGGTGACCCGGCCGATGGGCAGGAAGATGCGGCGGCGCAGCGCCATCTCGGCGACCAGGCCGACGATCTGCGGCGGGCGGTTGGTGGTGCGTAGCCGGACGACCGCGTCGCGTACCCGGCCGACCCGGTCGCCGTTGGGGTCGAACACCGGCAGCCCGGCCAGGCGGGCCAGATAAACCCTCGTCCCCATGGTCACTGCCCCAGATTAGGTTAGGGTCCGGACATGTCCACCGTGGCCTACGAGATCGTCGACGTGTTCACGGAACGGCCGTTCGCCGGCAATCCGCTCGCCGTGGTGTCCGGCGCGGAGCATCTGGCCACCGCGCAGATGCAGTCGCTGGCCCGGGAGTTCAACCTGGCCGAGACCGTGTTCGTGCTGCCGCCGACGCGGCCCGGGGCGACGTACCGGGTCCGGATCTTCACCCCCGAGCTGGAGCTGCCGTTCGCCGGCCACCCCAGCGTGGGGACCGCGGTGACGCTGATGCGGCAGGGGCGGTTCGGGCCGGGGACGGTGGTGCAGGAGTGCGACGCCGGGCTGTTGCCGCTGCGGGTGACGGCCGCGGGCGCGGCCACGCTCACCGGGGCGCAACCCCGGCTCGGCGCGCCCGTCGACGTCGACGGGTTGCTCGAGATCACCGGCCTGACGGCCGCCGACTACGCCGGCGCGGGGGCCGCGGTGCCCCGCGCGGCCGGCTGTGGGCTCGACTGGGTCTTCCTTCCGGTACGACGGTCCGCCCTGGCCGGCATCCACATCGACGTACCCGCGGCGGCCCGGCTGGACGTCACCGAGCTGAGCGTGTTCTCGTGGGAGGACGGGGAGGCGCACGCCCGCGTCTTCGTCCCCGGCTCCGCGGTGCCGGAGGACCCGGCCACCGGATCGGCGGCGCTCGGGCTCGGGGTGTGGCTGGTGGGAGCGGGATGGCTGCCGGCGGACGGGACCTCGGCGTACCGGGTGCACCAGGGCGCCGAGATGAAGCGGCCGTCGCTGCTGGAGTGCACGGTCACCGCGTCCGGTGGGGTTGCGACGTCGGCCACGGTCAGCGGCCAGGTCTTCCCGGTCGCCTCCGGCCGGATCGCCGTCCCGCCCTTCATCGGCTGAGCGCTTCCCGGCCCGGGTCCATCGGCTGAGCGCTTCCCGGCCCGGGTCCATCGGCTGAGCGCTTCCCGGCCCGGGTCCATCGGCTGAGCGCTTCCCAACCCCGGTCCATGCGCTGAGCGCTTCCCGCCCGGGTCCATGCGCTGAGCGCTTCCGGCCCCGTCGTGCTCCGCCCACCTGCCGCCGCGCCGGGGGGCCCTGCCCTCGCCGCGGACCGGCCCTGGGTCCGAGGCCCTGCCCTCTCCGCTCAGCGGCCCCGCGCCGAGGGTCCTGACCTCGCCGCGGTCGGGGCCGCCGTCTCGCCCGCGCTCAGCGGCGGACGACCTTGTGCAGGCGGAACGGCTTACGGGCCTCGATCCGGGCCGGGGTCTCGCGCGGCGCCGCCGTGCCCGGATCGTCCGGGAGGTCCGGGGTGGCCACCACGGTCTCCTCGACCGGGGTGAGCCGCAGCAGCGCGCAGCCGGTGGCCGCCCAGCGGGCCACCACCTCCTCGGCGCTGCCGGAGGCGTTCAGCCGTTTGCCGGCGAGCTGCGGCGCCAGCTCCGCCCACTCCTCGCCGGCCGGGTCGAGCCGGGTCACGGTGGCCTCGGTCCGCACGATCAGCCCGCCGTGGTCGCCGCGCAGCCGGACGGTGGCCCGTGACGCCTCGGCCAGCCCGGCCGCGAACTGCTCCCCGGGACCGGTGATCACGGCCAGTGACGTCTCCACCGGCATGCACCACAGCGCGTACGCCGGGCCGTCGCCCACCGAGATCCAGGCGATCGACGCCTTCTTGACCGCCTCGTCCAGCACACCGCTCACCGGGTCATCCTCGCACGGCGCGACCGCGCCCTCAGACCAGCACGGAGGTGTGATCGAGCAGGTCCAGCACCCCGGTCAGGGAGCGGACGGTCCGCCCGGCGAAGTTGGTGTCCGCGTCGAACACCAGGTGGTCGGCCAGGTCGCGGGCGGCCAGCCGGACCGGTGTCATGCCGACCGCGGCGGCGCCGGTCAGCTCGTGGCTGCCGCCGTCACCAACGTAGACGCAGTCCTCCGGGGCCACCCCCAGCCGCTCGCAGGCGGCCAGATAGATCCTCGGGTCCGGCTTGCAGACACCGAGCTCGACGGAGAAGATCTGGGCGTCCAGCAACGGCGCCACCGGGAGCCCGGGCAGGAAGGCGGGGAGCTCGTGGGTGCAGTCGCTGATCAGTGCCGTGCGGATGCCGCGGCGGCGGATCGCGGTGAGCGCGCTGACCGCGTCCGGCCGCAGCTGGGTGTCGGCGCGGAGCGCGTCGACCCGGGCCGGCATCGCGGCCCGGATGGCGCCCGGCCGGGGGCGGCCGCCGGCCTGCTCGATCACCCAGCGCAGGGTGGCCTCGGCGGAGCCGTACCGGCCGCAGGCCCGGGCCCGGAACGTCCGGTCCAGCACCCCGCGCACCGCCTCCGGGTCGGCGCCCAGCGCGCGGGCGATGTCGGCGTGCTGCGGACCTCGCTGCACCGAGCGGGTCAGGGTGCCGAAGAAGTCAAACACCACCGCACGGTATGCGGGCATGGAAATCGGCCTCCCGGGCATCGAAGGGCGGAAAGCGGCGAAGAGCCGTCGGTGACTGTAGCGATTCCGTCACTGTCCGCCAACCGACAGTGGCAAACACTGCTCTTCTCTTGTGCAAGAAGCGACGGCCGGTGATGAATATGCGCTCATCCGGGCAACCGATCGCCCCGCTGACGGTGTTGGCGCTGGCCGTGGCGGTGTTCGCGGTCTCCTCGTCGGCGCCGCTGATCGCGTTCGCGGCGGCCCCGGCGCTGGCGGTCGCGTTCTGGCGCAACGGCTTGGCGTCGGTGGCCCTCACCCCGATCGCTCTCGGCCCGCGCCGCGGCGAGGTGCGCGACGCGATCCGCGGCTCCCGCCGCCGGGCCGGGATGTTCTGTGTGCTCGCCGGGCTGGCGCTGGCCGCCCACTTCGCCACCTGGATGCCGAGCGTGCAACTCGGGACGGTGGCCACCTCGACCGCGCTGGTCGCCACCCAGCCGGTGTGGCAGGGCCTGATCGCGGCGTGGCAGGGCCGGCGCCCGTCGGTGGCCGGCTGGATCGGCATCGTGCTGGCGGTCGCCGGGGCGGCCTGGGCGACCGGCGCCGACGTCGGCGTCTCCGGCCAGGCGGTGGTCGCCGACCTGCTCGCCGTGCTGGGCGCGTTCTTCGCGGCGGTCTACACCGCGCTCGGCGAGCGGGCCCGGGTGTCGCTGAGCACCACCACCTACACCTGGATCTGCTACGGCGTCTGCGCCGTCGTCCTGCTGACCGTCTGCCTGGCCGGCGGGGTGCCGCTGACCGGCTATTCCGGTCGCGCCTGGGCGGCCATCCTGGCCCTGGTGGCGGGAGCTCAGCTGCTCGGCCACTCGATGTTCAACTACGCCCTGCAGCACACCTCGGCCACCACGGTCAGCGTCCTGATCCTGCTCGAGGTCCCCGGGGCCGCGCTGCTGGCCTGGCTCTGGCTGGGCCAGGCGCCGCGCCCGGGCGCCCTGCCCGGCCTGGGCCTGCTGCTGGCCGGCGTGGCGGTGGTCATCCTCGGCGCCGCCCGAACCGCCCGGCGCATGGCCGCCCCGGAGCCGGCCGGCGAGCCCCTGCCCGGCTGAGCGCCGCCCGCGGGAGCCGCCGGGCGCGTGCGCGGTCCGGGCCGGGCGGGGTCTCGGGCGGGGCGCGTGACCACGGACGGGGGTGGCAGGTCGTACCTCGAAGGGGGTGATTCTGCGGAAACGGCGGGTGAGCGGCGCGGATACCTGGACCGTCCTTGGTGGTACCGCCGTCCTGCGCTTCCGCTCCTGGCCGACCGTGACCGGCGGACCCGCCCGCCTCGTTGCACCAGGGAGCCGGCCCGGCGAGGCCGGCATTCGCGCGGGCGCCGTCGCGCGGTCGCGGGCCGGCGCACCCGGCGCACCGCCGCGCCGGGTGGCGGGGTCGTGGCGGGCACGGTATTGAGGGGAGATGCGATGCATCGGGTACGGCTGGGCCGGCTGCTCCTCGCCGGGCTGCTCATGATCGGCGGGTGTGGCGGGTCCGCGGGCGGTGACCAGCCGCGGGCGGGCGCCCCGCCGGGTGGCTGGCGCACGGCCGGCTGCCAGTTCAGCCGCGCGCCGGAGTACACCATGATGGGCGGGATCCGGATGCCGGTCACGCCGGCGCCGCTGCGTGCGGCGATGGAGCGCATCGAGCGGGGCGGGCGGATGCGCTTCCCGGAGAGTTTCGCCGGCATCGAGGTCGACCAGCTCCGGGTACGAGCGATCGTCTACCGGGTGCCGGCCACCTCGGCGGAGTTCGACGACTTCATCCGCCAGGCCGCCGAGAACACCTGCATCCACGTCCGGGATGCCGCGCACGCCGCCGCCGAGCTGGGCGCCTGGCACGACCGGGTGGTGACCGATCTGGCGTTCTGGGCCGCGCGTGGCGTGCACATCGTCACCGTGGGGAGCCGTCACGACGGCGCCGGGGTGGAGATCGGCACCCGGGACGTGGAGCGCGCCCGCAGCGAGCTCCCCGTGCACTACGGGCCGGAGGCCCCGCTGATCTTCATCGAGCACGGTCCGATCACTCCGCTGGCCGGCGGCGGACCGGCCGTGCCGGAACCGGGTGACTGAGCTCCCGGCGTGTCGGAAAATCGGCACGCCGGCTCCGGGACCGCAGGTGAGGCCGCCTGCGCGGCCGGGCGACCGGGGACACCACGGTGAGACGGATGTTTGCCCCGGCCTCCGGGAGCGGGCAGGATCGCCGCATGGTCTTCGACGTCCGTTCCACCGGCGGCAGCCCTCCGCGGCGTGACGCCACCCGACCGGCGGACAGCCGGCCACCCCGGTCCGGCGGGCCCGGCAGCGAACCGGACCGCCCGGTCGAGATCACTCCCGAGGTGGTCGAGGCGGAGTTCGAGGAAGTGAGCGCGGAGGCTGCGGTGACCTTGCGGTTGGACGGGAAGGTCGCGCTGGTCACCGGCGCGGGCAGTCCCGACGGGATCGGGTACGCCACCGCCCGGCGCCTGCGTGACCTGGGCGCCCGGGTGGCGATCGTGTCCACCACCCGGCGGATCCACGAGCGCGCCTCGGAGCTGGGCGTCACCGGTTTCGTCGCCGATCTCACCGACGAGGCGGAGGTGGGCGCGCTCGCCGACGCCATCACCGACCAGCTCGGTGACGTCGAGGTGCTGGTCAACAACGCGGGCCTGGCGAGCCGGGCCAGCCCCGAGGTGCTCCGGCCGGTCGCCCAGCTCTCGTTCGACGAGTGGAAGGCCGAGATCGACCGCAACCTGAGCACGGCGTTCCTGTGCAGCCGCGCGTTCATCGGCGGGATGTCGGAGCGCGGCTGGGGCCGGATCGTCAATCTCGCGGCCACCGCCGGGCCGGTGAACGCGCTGCCCACCGAGGCGGCGTACGCGGCGGCCAAGGCGGGAGTGGTCGGCCTGACCCGGGCGCTGGCGATGGAGCTGGTCGCCGACGGGGTGAACGTGAACTGCGTGGCGCCCGGGACGATCTACACGGCGGCCTCCACGGTGACCGAGATCAAACAGGGCCTGGGTACGCCGATCGGCCGCCCCGGCACGCCGGACGAGGTCGCGGCGGCGGTGGCGTTCCTGTGCTCACCCGCCGCCTCGTACATCACCGGCCAGATGCTGGTGGTGGACGGCGGGAACAGCGTGCGGGAGGCGCAGTTCCGCTGAACCGGGGTGACCTCGGCGGCCCGCGCGGCGGCGGCTCCTTTCGAGCGGCGCGGGCTCCTTTCGAGCGGCGGCGGCTCCTTTCGAGCGGTGCCCGTCCCCGGCCGGTCCCGCCGCGCGGCGCGGGCTCCTTCGAGCGGTGCCCGTCCCCGGCCGGTCCCGCGCCCAGGGCGGGCCGGCCGCCTGCGGATCAGGCCCGCTTGGTGAGGCTGCCGAGCGCTCGCTCCACGGCGAGGCACCGGTCCTCGACATACTCGATGCCGGCCTCCTCGGCGATCCGCCGCGCCTGAGCCGAGACGATGCCGGTCTGCAACCACACCGCGGGCGCGCCGATCGCCACGGCCTGCCGCACCACCTCGACCGCGTCCCGAGCCGGCCGGAAGATGTTCACCAGGTCGACGGGCTCGTCCAGGTCGGCGAGGGTGGGCACGGTCTTCACCCCGAACACCTCGTCGACGAACGGATTCACCGGGATGACCCGCCACCCGTGCCGCAGGATCTGCAGCGGCACGGTGTGCGCCGGCTTGAACGAATCCCGGGAAGCGCCGACCACCGCGATCACGTTCGCATCCGCCAGGATCTGCTGAGCACTACGCATCCACCGACTCTATCCACCAGCCTCCGGCTCGCCCAGGGCCGATCATCGCGGCGGACTCGCGGGTGGCCGGGCACGGCGTGACCGATGCCGGGCCGGACCGGCGGGTGGCCGTCTACAGCAGCGTCAGCTGGTCGGCGCGGGAAGTGGCGGGCGTGGCCGGTTCCGGGGCCGGAGCGGTGCGGAACCGGGCGGCGCTCGGGCGGTGCAGGCCGTGGCGGCGGGCGGCCATCCGGACCCGGGCGGTGAGCTCGTCCTGATACGTGCGGGGCGAGTAGGCGCCGCGGGCGAACAGTTCGCGGTGGCGGGGGACCAGGTGCGGGTGTTCCCGGGCGAGCCAGGACGCATACCACCGGCGGGCGCCGGGTCGCAGGTGCAACGGGATCGGCGTGACGCCGGTGGCGCCGGCCGCGGCGATGGCGGCGACCGTCTCGTCGAGGGACTCCGCGGTGTCGGTGAGCCCGGGAAGGATCGGGGCCAGCAGGACGCCGACCGGGAAGCCGGCATCGGTCAGGCGCCGGACGGCGTCGAGGCGGCGGCGCGGGCTCGGCGTGCCGGGTTCGGCCGAGCGCCAGACCCGCTCGTCGAGGAAGCCCACCGAGAAGGCCAGGCTGACCTGGGTCACCTCGGCGGCCTGCCGCAGCAGGTCCAGGTCGCGCAGGATGAGCGTGCCCTTGGTGAGGATGGAGAACGGGTTGGCGTGGTCGCGCAGCGCGGCCAGGATCTGCGGCATCAGACGGTAGCGGCCCTCGGCGCGCTGGTAGACGTCGACGTTGGTGCCCATCGCGATCGGCGCGCCGGACCAGCGTGGGTCGGCGAGCTCGCGGCGGATCAGCTCGCCGGCGTTCACCTTCACCACGATCCGGGTGTCGAAGTCGTGGCCGGCGTCCAGGTCGAGGTACTCGTGGGTGCCGCGGGCGAAGCAGTTGTGGCTGACCACGCCGTCGGCGATGAAGTCGCCGGTGCCGGTGGAGATGTCGAACAGCGGCAGGGTGAGGCCGAGATCCTCGATGTCGGTCACGGCGAGCCGGCGGTCGGCGCGCACCCCGGCTCCGGACGCGTCGAGCGGCGCGTCCGGCGCGCCGGTGAGGTGCCGGAAACGCAGAGCGGCCCAGAGGTCCCGCCCGGTCTCCACCCGGCCGGAGCGACCGGCGCGGCAGCGGACCGGGGTGCGGCTGGTCAGCCCGAGATGGGTGAGCGCCTCGGTGACCCAGCGCAGGTAGCCGCGGTCGGTGCTCTCGAAGGTGACCGCGAGCCGTTCGGCCCGGCCGACCGCGCCGAACGCGCCGGCGAGAAAGCCGCGGTACCAATCCCCGGACGGCAGCTCGGGCCAGCGCAGCGCGTCGGGCAGGCAGACGTCGTGCAGGTAGCCGTCGGCGCGCATCCAGGCGTCGCCGTCGCGGGGGGCGACCCGGCCGGCGGCGTCGCCGCGCAGCAGGCCGCACAGGAAGCCGGCCCGGTAGTCGGGTGACTCCTTGGGTGGCTCGGCGAACCGGCCCACCCCGGACATCAGGTCGCCGACCGCGAGGGCCGGCTGGTGCGGCCCGGCGGGACGGACGTGCCGCCAGCCGCGGTCGGTGAGGAACCGGTGGTCGCCGCTGGCGACCAGCCGGGTGCCGTCGGCGAGGGTGACCCGGAAGGCCGGCTTGCTGGTGGACCAGTGGTCGAGCACGGTGGTCGGCACGTACCGCCGGTGCGGGCCGGCGCCCGTCGTGCCCATCACCGGGTCGCCGGGGCGGATCTCGGCGAGCGGCCGGGTGGAACCGTCGGCGAGCAGGATCGGGGTGTCGCCGGACAGGCAATACGTGCAGGCGTGCGAGCAGCCGCGATAGGGGTTGGCGGTCCACTCGAAGGGCACGCGGGAGGTGCCGGGCACCCGGTTGATCAGCGACTTGGCGCGGATCTCGTAGAACGTCATGCCGGCGAACCCGGGGGTGTCGAAGGTGCGGACGGTCGCACCGGGCAGCGCCAGCGGCAGGGGCGCGGCCGCCGGCGCCGCGCTGCCCGGGAGCGGGCCGGCGCCGGTGGGGGCCGACAGATGAGACCATCGCATGGCCGTAATTCGAACACATGTACGAAGTCGTGTCCACCGCTTCGGGGAACTGTGGACGCGTGCCGGGTGGGCCCTGGGGAAAGCGAAGGGCCCGCGGACCGTGATCGGTCCGCGGGCCCTTGTCTCAGCTGGTCAGCTCGCTGCGCCGCTGCCGGCGCGGGCGGGCTCCCCGGCCTTGGTGTCGTGCGCCTTCTTGTGGGCCGCCACCTGCTCGCGCACCTCGTCCATGTCGAGCTGCTCGACCTTCTCGATCAGGCTCTCCAGGGCCGACTCGGGGAGGGCGCCCGGCTGGGCGAACACCACGATGCCGTCGCGGATGGCCATGATCGTCGGGATGGAGCGGATGTCGAACTTGGCGGCCAGTGCCGGCTCGGCCTCGGTGTCCACCTTGCCGAAGGTGATCTCCGGGTGCCTCTCCGAGGACCGCTCGTAGGTCGGTGCGAAGCGCACGCAGGGCCCGCACCAGCTGGCCCAGAAGTCGACCAGAACGATGCCGTCCTTGCTGGTGACTTCGTCGAAGTTCGCTGTGGTCAGCGCAACCGTCGCCATGATGCCTCCGTCTGCGGGAATCGCTTTCGTCGGGTGAAACTCCTGGTACCTGTTCACCATTCCCGGTCGGGGGGCCGCGACACGTGTCCTGCGGCACCTTCGGACGGGACGGGATCCGGCGACCTTGGAGCCACCATAGTAACTGATAGTAGGCGAACCATGTCAGTTTGCCGACACCGCTAGCCCGAGTGATCTATCCGTGATCACGCCATGTGGGGTGTTTGCCCTGCCCGCCGCGCCTCCCTGGGAGCGAGCCCAGGCGTCCGGCGGTACAGTAAATAAACTTCAAAGTGAGCTGCGTCACATCCGAGACTCCTTCACATGGATACGGACGGTGAGGCAAACTCTTTCCCAACAGAGCGTGGGCGGCGGGTGCCGGGGAGGGCCCCGCCGTTCATTGCGTCTCCCCTCGGAAATTTCTCGCGGGCCGAGCCGGAGCCGGTCGCGGCGCGTGCCGCGTGGTGGACGGCGTCGCCGCCCGGATGGGTAGCCTAACCCCCCATGACCGTGGGCGAGGACGAATCCACCGAGGTCGGCGTGGGTCCCTGGGTGGGCGAGCGGCCCGCCGGCGAACACTACGACCCCGAGCTGCTGGCGCATGGCGACCGGCGCAACGTGGTGGACCGCTACCGGTACTGGAGCCGCGAGGCGGTGATCGCCGATCTCGACCGCCGCCGCCACGACTTCCATGTCGCCATCGAGAACTGGCAGCACGACCTGAACATCGGCACGGTGGTCCGCAACGCCAACGCGTTCCTCGCCGCCGAGGTGCACATCGTGGGGCTGCGCAAGTGGAACCGGCGGGGCGCCATGGTCACCGACCGCTACCAGCACGTCCGGCACCACCCGACCATCGAGGGGTTCGTGGCGTGGGCGGCCGGCGCGGGCATCCCGGTGATCGGCATCGACAACCTGCCCGGTTCCCGGCCGATGGAGACGGTCACCCTGCCCCGGCGGTGCGTGCTGCTCTTCGGCCAGGAGGGCCCCGGTCTGTCGGACGCGGCGCGGGCCGCCTGCGCGCAACTCTTCTCGATCGCCCAGTACGGCTCCACCCGCTCCATCAACGCCGGAGTGGCCAGCGGCATCGCCATGCACGCCTGGATCCGTGCGCATGCCGGGCCGCCTCCGGCCTGACCTCTCCCTGTTCCGCCGATCCGCTTGACGGCGGCTTCCCGGAGCCGCACGGTATGGGGTGTGGGTGTCACGGTGAGTTGCCCCCGATGCGCTGCTCAGGTTCGCAAGCCGGACCTGATGCACAGCAACTGGCGCTGCGACAACTGTGGCGACGTTCCGCCGTTCCATGTCGCCGAGCACATCAGCGCGGAGATCGTCGGGGCGGTGCTGCGGGAGTCGGCGTCGGGCGCCGAGCCGATGCCGCTCTGGGGGCCCTGGCCGTTGCCCGCCGGATGGATGGTCACCGGGGTGGGGTGGGCCGGCGACGACCGGTCCGGGGTGCGGGCCACCGCGCTCGCCTGCAGCGGGCCGGAGCCGCTCGGCGGCGGGCCGGCCGATCTGGTGTTCATCGCCGAGCAACCGGGCGTCGGCCTGGGCACCCGGTTCGCCGGCATTCCCGGCATCGACCCCGGTTACCTGCTCTCCGAGGCGCTGTCCGACGGCGGCGCGCGGAGCGGCCCGGACGCGAAGATCAAAGTGGGCGGACACCCTACTCCCCTGTGGTGTGTCAAGTCACCCGAAGATCGAAGTGCGTACGTGAGTGAGGCCAAAGGAATCTGGCTCTATGCGGTAGCGTGGCCCGCAAGCGCGGGCTATCTCCTCGCGGAGCACGTCGTCCTGCACGACTTCTCCGAAGGGGTGCCGCCCGAGCTGGTGTTCGGAGCGCCCTCGCCGTACCTTCACGGTCGCGTGTGACCCTCGCCGAGGGTGACCTGCGACTACGCCAATCGGCTTTCCGGGCACTTTGTTCACACGAAGCAACGAAGCTGATACCGTCAGTACTGCCGCGGCGCTGTATGTCACCCGCCTCAGAGGAGAAGGCCCGCCATGATCAAGAAGGTCCTCACCTGGCTTGGTATTGCGTTCTTGATCTTCTTCATCGCCTTCAACCCGAGATCGGCCGCCGCCGTCTTCGAGTCACTCGGAGGCACGATCGCGGACATCGCACGAGGCTTCGGCACGTTCTTCACCGACCTCGTCGCATAACATCTGTACATGGATCCTGGTGACCCGCGCGACCCGCGAGGCGAGGGTGCCCAGCGCCCTCGGGACGACGACGATGACGCCTTCAGGTATCGGGACGACGCCTTCGAGGACACCGGTCCTGGCCGGACACGCGCGCAGACCTATCCGGACGATCCCCGGTTCACCCACGGCGCGCGACGTGCCGACGAGTACGACGAGCCCGACCAGTACGAGGCCCCGGTCTTCACCGAGGAGGAGCTGGAAGGGCTCGACCGTTCCGGCGGCCCGCGCCGTTTCCTCCCGCTGGAGGACGAGCCCACCACACTGGTCGCCCGCTACCTGTTCCCCACCGAGCGCTACCGCGGCGAGTGGAAGCGGCACTGGATCCACCTCTCCCTGCCGCTCAGCGTCGGCGCCGGCGCCACCCTCCTGCTCGGCTATCTCGCCGGCTTCCTGACCCGGCAGAACATCGACGGCATGGTCACCGTCGCCGTGCTGATCTGGCTCGGGGTGATCAGCTGGGTCGCCTGGAAGGTCTTCGACTGGTATTTCGACCGTTTCATCCTGACCAACAAGCGGGTCATGGTGGTCAACGGCATCGTCACCCGCAAGGTGGCGATGATGCCCCTGCTGCGGGTCACCGACATGAAGTACGAGCAGTCCGCGCTCGGCCGGATGCTCAGCTACGGCACGTTCGTGCTCGAGTCGGCCGGCCAGGACCAGGCGCTGCGCGAGGTCAAGCACCTGCCCAACCCGAACGAGCTGTACCTGCGGGTGGTCGAGGAGATGTACGAGCCGCAGGCGGTCGAGGCCCGGCTGGGCAAGGACGACGAGGGAGACGACGCCTGAGCAGCCGGATCGACCTGCACTGCCACTCCACCGCCAGCGACGGCACGCTGACCCCGGCCGAGCTGGTGCGGGCGGGCGCCGCGGCCGGACTGGACGTCATGGCGATCACCGACCACGACACCACCGGCGGCTGGGCGCAGGCCGAGGCGGCCCGGCCCGCGGGGTTGAGCCTGGTCCGCGGGGCCGAGCTGTCCTGCCGGTGGCACGGTGTGCGGCCGGCGATCTCCCTGCACCTGCTGGCCTACCTGTTCGACCCGGCCGAGCCCGCGCTGGCCGACGCGATGTCACGGCTGCGCATCGACCGCGAGCAGCGGGGCGAGAAGATCGTGGAGAAGCTGCGGGCCGACGGGGTGCCGATCACCTGGGAAGAGGTGCACGGTTACGCGGCCGGTGGCTCGGTCGGCCGGCCGCACATCGCGCAGGCGCTGATCCGGGCCGGGCTGGTGCGCACCACCACCGAGGCGTTCGCTTCGACGTGGCTGGGGACGCGGTATTTCGTACCCAAGTCCGATCTTGATGTTTTCGATGCCGTCGCCGCGGTGCGTGCCGCGGGCGGGGTGCCGATCTTCGCGCACCCCCGGGCCACCAAACGCGGGCGGGTGGTGCCGGACGAGCTGATCGCCGAGCTGGCCGACGCCGGCCTCTTCGGCCTGGAGGCCGACCACGAGGATCACTCGCCCGCGGAGCGGGCCGAGATCAGGGCGCTGGCGGACCGGCTCGGCCTGGTGGTCACCGGGTCCTCGGATTTTCACGGTACGCACAAGACGGTTGAGCTCGGCGCCCACGCCACCGCCCCGGAGATGTACGAGAAAATCGTCGCCGCGGCCAGCGGGGTACCCGTCCTCGGGTGACGATCACCGCACCAGCCTGCGCGGAACTGTGCCGCACCCTACCTTGATCGGGTGAATCTCAAGCTGTTCGGCGAGTTCTTCGTGACTCTGCTGGTGATCGTCGATCCGCCCGGGATGGTCCCGGTGTTCCTCGCCCTGACCGGCGCCATGCCGGCGAAGGCCCGCAACCGGGCCGGCACCCAGGCGGTGCTGCTCGCCCTCGGCGTGATCATCGGGTTCGCGGTCGCCGGGCAGACCCTGCTGGACTACCTGCACGTGCAGCTGCCGGCCCTGCAGGCGGCCGGTGGCCTGCTGCTCGTGCTGGTCGCGCTGCAACTGCTCACCGGCAAGACCGACGAGCCGCAGGAGCAGGGCGGCACCAGCAACGTGGCGCTGGTCCCGCTCGGCACCCCGCTGCTGGCCGGGCCGGGCGCGATCGTGGCCACCATGCTGTTCGTGCAGCGGGCCCGCAGCCTGGACGAATACCTCATCCTGGCCGCCGCCATCCTGGCCGTGATGGCCACCGTCTGGCTGGTGCTGCGCTTCTCCGGCGTGATCGTGCGGATGCTGCGCCCGGCCGGCATCGAGGTGCTCACCCGGATCGCCGGTCTGCTGCTCGCCGCCATCGCGGTGCAGCTGATCGCGGATGCCATCTTCGCCTTCGTGCAGGTTTACGCGCCGCGGCTCTGACGTTTCTGTCGGGGGATGCTGGCAGGATTGTCGGGTGTCCCCCACCAGGAACCGCGCCGCCGTCCCGGAGCAGCTGGGCTTCGCCGGGATGCCCGAGCGCCTCTTCGTCTGTACCCCGAGCAAGCTGGGAGCCTACCTCGACTGCCCCCGGCGGTACCGGTATTCGTACGTCGACCGCCCCACCCCGCCCAAGGGGCCGCCCTGGGCGCACAACTCGCTGGGCGCGAGCGTGCACACCGCCCTGAAGAACTGGTATGCCCTGCCACCCGAGCGGCGCACGCCGGAGGCGCTGCCCACGCTGCTGAAGAGCACCTGGGTCCGGGAGGGTTACCGCGACGTGGAGCTCGAGCGGGCGGCGTACCGGCGGGCGCTGGGCTGGCTCGAGGCGTACGTCGCGACGCTGGACCCGCAGGACGAGCCGCTCGGCGTGGAGCGGGTGGTCGCCGCCAAGACGTCGGTGCTGGCGCTGAACGGCCGGGCCGACCGGATCGACGCCCGCACCGGACCGAACGGCCCGGAAGCGGTGATCGTCGACTACAAGACCGGGCGGGCCGGACTGGACGCCGACGATGCCCGCGGATCGCAGGCGCTGGCGCTGTACGCGTACGCCGCGCAGCGGGTGTTCCGGCGGCCGTGCTACCGGGTCGAGCTGCACCATCTGCCGACCGGGACGGTCGCCGCGCACGAGCACACCGAGGAGTCGCTGGCTCGGCAGGTGCGGCGGGCCGAGGAGACCGCGGCGGACATCATGGCCGCGGAGAAGGCGGTGGCCGCCGGAGGTGATCCGGACGAGTCGTTCCCGGCCAATCCGGGTTCGCTGTGCGGGTGGTGCGACTTCCGGAAGGTGTGCCCGGCGGGGGCCGCCGCGGCGGGCAAGGAGCCGTGGACGGCGGTGGAACACCTGGCCGGGTGACCCGTCGCGGTCGGGAGCGGTGGGCTTCGGGTGCGGATGGATCGCGCCGAGCCGGGTGACCCGTCGCGGTCCGGGGCGGTCGGCTGGGATCCGGATCGGTCGCACCTGGTCGGTGTCGGGTCCTGACCGGTTCGGGTGGCCGGAGCGCGCCCGGGTCAGGCCAGTCCGGCGCGGGCCAGGGCCGCTTGGCGTGCCGGGGACACCCGGTACCGGGCGGGGAGCACGGCCAGGACGCTGCCGAGCAGGGCGCGCAGGCCGCGGGCGGAAAGGCCGGCGGCCAGGTCGGTGGTGGGCCAGCCCGGAGTGCCGTACATCTTCCGGGCCCACGGCGGGAGCAGCCCGATCGCGGTGCTGGCGAGGCCGAGGTACGCCCAGCGCGGCGGGCCGAGGGTCAGGCCCAGTCGCAGTGGTCGGCTGCCCCAGGTCTCCGGAACCGGCGGAACGGTCAGGAAGAACGCGGCCTCCGCCCCGTCCCGGGTCAGGCCCAGCTCCGGGCGCATGGCGGTGTAGTAGTCATCCACCTCGGCCGCGGTGGCCGGCACGGTCGCCGGGTCCAGGCCGACCAGGGCGGCGGCGCGCAGCTGCTCGGTGTAATAGGTGTCGATCTCGGCGGCGCTCAGGCGCACCCCGGCGCGCAGCGCGGTGGTCAGGAAGGATTCGACCTCGGCCACGTGGACCCAGCGCAGCAGGTCCGGGTCGTCGACCCGGAAGGATTCCCCGGTACGCGGATCGACCGCGCTGAGCCGCGCGTGCAGCCGTCGCAACCGGGCGCTGGCCTGCTCCGCCTCGGCCGTGCTGCCGTAGATGACGGTGACCACGTAATCCGAGGTGCGGGCCAGCCGGCCCCACATGTCGGTGCGGAACGTCGAATTCTGCGAGACACCGGCGACCGCCCGCGGGTGCAGTGCCTGCAGATAGAGCGAGCGGAGCCCGCCGAGCCCCAGGATGGGCTCCTGGTGCAGTTTCCAGGTGACCGAATCCGGTCCGAAGAAGCCTACGTCGCCCGCCATCACTCCAGCCTGCCACGGCCGGGTGACGATCCGCCGCTGTCCGAGAATCGCCGGGTGGTGAGGAGCGGTGCCGTGGGCCGTTGTGCGGTGAGGAGTGGTGTCCGTGGATGGCAGGAGGTGGCCGCGGTCAGACGGTGTCCGCCACCCGCAGGGACTGGCAATCCGGGCACAGGCCCCAGAACGTGACCTCCGCCTCGTCCAGCGCGAAGCCGTGCCCCTCGCTCGGCGACAGGCAGGGCCGCCGGCCGACCGCGCAGTCGACGTCGGCGATCACGCCGCACCCACGGCAGACGATGTGGTGATGGTTGTCGCCGACCCGGGCCTCGTAGCGGGCCGGGCTGCCGGCCGGTTCGATGCGCCGGGCCAGGCCGGCTCGGGACAGCGCGCCGAGCACGTCGTACACCGCCTGGGTGGAGACCGAGGCGAGCCGGGTGCGTACCTGCCGGGCGATCTCCTCCACCTCGAGGTGGCCACCGCCGGTCAGGACGTCGAGTACGGCCAGCCGTGGGCGGGTGACCCGCAGGCCGTGCGCACGCAGCAGTTCTTCACCGGTCGACATTCATCCATGACAACACGACCGGCCCCTTTCCGGCACGGCCGTGACTGAACCGGAACCGGCTCCACACGGTAAATGCTGACAGGGGGATGTTTGCGGCGTCACATAACTTCTAAGCTTGCGGTCACCCCGGACCGAGGAGGAAAAGTGTTCGACCAGGTCAACGGCTTGCCCGTACATATTCTCGTGCTGCATGCCGCAGTGGTCTTCGTCCCGTTGCTCGGACTCGGCGCGGTGGTGTACGCCCTAGTCGCGCCGTGGCGTCCCCGCCTCGGATGGGCGGTCGCGCTGCTCGCCGTGGTGGCGCCGGCCTCCACGTTCGTCGCCAAGCAGTCCGGCTCCGAGCTGTACCACCGGCTCCTCTCGCACGGCCTGCAGGGCAAGGGCAAACAGATCCTGGACAGCCACATGGACTACGGCACGACGACGCTCTGGTTCTCCCTCGCCCTGGGCGTGGTCAGCCTGGTCCTGGTGGCGCTGACCTCCCGCGGGAAGTCGCTGCCGACGATCGCGCAGGTGGCGTTCGCGGTGGTCACGGTGGCGCTGGCGGCCGGAAGCGGTTACTACATCTTCAAGACCGGCGACTCGGGTGCGACCGCGGTCTGGGGTACCTACTGAGGCATCGCCGGAATGTCGCGGACGTCGCCGGGCTTCTGCGGTTCCGGCTGTATCGCCGGAACGTCGCGGACGTCGCCGGGCTTCTGCGGTTCCGGCTGTATCGCCGGAATGTCGCCGACGTCGTCGGCCTCTCCGGTCCCGACGGCGTTTCCCGTTCTCGGGCCGTGACGCGAGGGGTGTTCGCGTTTCCCGGCCGTATCCGGTCAGCATGTGTTCGTGCACGGGCGGGTGTCCGCATCGTGTGCCCCGGGTCCTGCGCGCCGGACCCGGGCCGGCACGAAGCGGCCCAGTGCCAGCTCCTCCGTGCCCCGGCGCCCGTCAGAGCAGGGCGCGCCCGCAGAGCAGGCAGATCAGGACGATCGCGATCGCGCCGGCGACCAGGCCCACCCCGTAGGTCACGGTGCGCGCCGAGCCTTCCGCCTCGTCGATGGCGTCCATGTCCTGAGCCGGCATGTGACGCGGCGGCGGTGGCGTGGCGATCGTCGGCGGCCGCCAGTGCGGGGCGGGCGGGTCGGTGCGCGGCGGACCCGGGTACGGCGGCGGCTCGGGGGCGGTGGGCTGGTCCTCGGGCGGCCGGCCGAGCGATGCGGCGCCCGGCTCCGGCCGCTGCCAGTACGCGTCGTCGTCCGGGCCATCGGTGGGGGAGCTCACGTTCACCGACGGTACAGCCGGAGGGGGACGACGGCCGAAGCGATGTCGGCTTACCCTTCTAGTCGTGGACATCCTGGACGGCCCTGAGCGGGACCACGACGCCGAGCGTGAGGTGGACTTCGAGTCCGAGGAGGCGCCGGTGTTGCCGGACCAGACTCGGGACGACACCGAGCGCGGCTGGGGCGAGCGTGACTACTCCAATGACGACCGCCTGTTCGACGATCGCCCACCGCACTGGGGCTGAGTCGTTCGTTTCCTGAGCTGGTCGTTCGTTTCCTGAGCTGACGGACTGCCCCGGGTCAGGCCGGGTCGGGCTCCTGTGGTTCGGGCGTCCGCCGGCTGCTCCGGGGACGCTCAGCTTGCCCGCCGGCCGTGAGCCGGTCGTGCCCCGGCCGCGTCCCGGCGCCTGAGCCGGCGGCCGGCGGCGAGCCCGTGGTCACCCCGGGCGGATCAGGACCGCGAAACCGCGCTCCGGAGCGCTGACGGCCCGTGCCGCCTGTCCCGGGTCGAGCGCCAGCAGCAGCCCGCCGACAGTCGGATCGTCGGCGCCGGTCACATCCAGCACCAGCGCGGCCCTCGCCACCGGGGCGCCGGCGCCCTCGTCGTCGAGCCGTAACAGGTCCACGCGGTTGCCGGGATGGATCAGGGCCAGCGCGGTCGGGTCGGCCAGCCGCACCGGGACGCCGACGGTGCCATCCGGGATGGGTGGTCTGCCGGACGCCCCGGGCGTTGCGGGCAGCCCGGAGGCGGCGATGGTCTGGATCGGGTCTCCGAGGGCTGCCGGAGCGGGGCATGGCTCGGCCGCCGGGCGCGACCAGATCAGGCCGGCAGCGGTGGCCAGCAGGATCGCCACCGCCCCGAGCCGCAGCAGGCGACCACGGCCGGGCCGCCAGCGCACCGGGTCCAAGCGTTCGTTGTGGTCACCGGATCCGCCCATGAGATTCGCCCTCCCGTCGCCGTTCGCTGTGCTCAGGCGGCGAGGTTAGGCGGGATCCGAGCCGGGGGTGGCGCGGCCTGTGGACAGAGCGGAAATGTGGACAACCGAAGGATCGGGTGCCGCAGCTGTCACGATTGGCCCGCGGACGGCGCAGCGGGCCCGGAGTGGGCGGTTGGGTCCGAAGTGCGACGGCGGCCAGCTGGGCGCTGCCGGCGCGGACCATCCCGGGACGGCATGACAGAGGGCGTGCCCGGGACGGGCACGCCCTCTGTCGCAAGGTCAGGAAGCGGCGGCGGCCTTCGCGCCGGAGGACGAGCTGCCGGTGGAGCTGCTGCTCGATGAGGAGGTGCTGCTGGTGGAGGAGGACGTGCTCGCGGTGGAAGCAGCCGGGGTGGTCTCGGACTTCTTCGTGGCCGAGTCGGCGGAGCCGTTCGACTTCTCGGCGCTCACACTGCCGGAACGGGAGTCGTTGCGGTAGAAGCCGGAGCCCTTGAAGACGATGCCGACCGAGTTGAACACCTTGCGAAGCTTGCCCTGGCAGTTCGGGCACTCGGTCAGTGCCGGGTCGGAGAAAGACTGCACGGCTTCAAGCTGCTCACCGCACTCGGTGCAGGCGTACTGGTAGGTAGGCACGGCTCCTCCGGATCTGTCGGCTGCTGGCACTCGCCAACTCCGAGTGCCAATGTTGCGGCATCGGAGGTCAATTCGTCCACTCCGGCCCGGGTCTGAGGCGCCGGCGTGCCGCCGGATGTGACGAACCACGCGGAACAAGACGACGAGTCGGGCGGAGCGGGCGGCGACGGTGCGAGAGGCCGGCCGGTCCGGCGCAGGCGAGGGCCGGGGCAGAGACCGCGGGATGGCCGGACGCGGCGAGGGAGAGGTGGCCGGGGAAGAGGCGAGGCGGATCGGGGGTGGTCAGATCGGGCGGGGGGAGAAGCCGCCGGATGGTGTGAGGACGCCGTGCACCCGGCGGTCATGGGGCCCGGCGGGGACGGCATCGAGGTCCTCGTCGTCGTGCAGCAGGGCGATGACCGTGGGGCCTGGCGTGGGCAGGCGGGACAGCGCGCGGTCGTAGGAGCCGCCGCCGCGGCCCATGCGTGTGCCGTCCCGGCCCACGGCCAGAGCCGGGACGAGGATCAGGTCGGCTTCGCGGATCGCCGGGGGGCCGAGGCGGGGGCCGGGGGGTTCGTGCAGGCCACGGGAGGCGGGGGCCAGCGAGCCGGTGTACTCCGCCCAGTCCAGGTCGTTGTCCGGCAGCAGCACCGGGAGCAGGAGGCGGCCGCCGGAGGGGAGTGCGGCTCGCAGGGCGTCGGGCAGGTCCGGGCCGCCCGGTTCCGGACCGGCCGGGACGTAGGCGGCGATGGTTCGCGGTGCGGATCGGCGTACGTAGGCAAGGGTGTGATCCCGCAGCCGCGCGGCGGCGGCCGCGCGGTCGGCGGACGTCAGTGATCGACGTGCGGTAAGTAGACGTGCGCGCAGCGTGATCTTGTCAGGGGGTGATTTTTCTGCTTCACCGGTCAAATCCGACATGCAACACCCCCTTTTGAAAAGCGGCAAACGGTGCACACTATGTCAGCATCGCTCCAAAGAGGGCCACTCCCGGGAGGATGTGTGACATTACGTGGCCGGCTCACCAGCGCCTTCCTGGTGGTCGTGCTGGGTCCGGTCCTGCTCGGGTCCATCTTCGTCGCGTTGACCGTCGCCACGGTCACCCGGGATCGGATCAACGAGCGCCTCGACCATGCCACGACGACCGTCCGGGCCGCGGTCGGGGCGATCTGCGCGCAGTTGCAGGCGGCCGCGGACGCGGTCGCGGTGGTTCCCGCCGACGCCCGGCCCGCGGTCGCCGAACAGCTGATCGCGCGTGGCCTCGCCGCCGACATCCGCATCACGGGGCCGGAGCCGCCGGGCCCGGTGAGCCGCCCGGGAACGGCCGCCACGCCGCACCCCGCGGCGCCGCACTCCGCGGCGAATCCCGCGGCGCCGTCATCCGCCACGCCGCACCCCGCGGCGCCGGGGCCCGCAGCGCCGGGGCCCGCTGCCTCGGGCCCGGCTGCGCCGGATGCCGGGATGCCGGGGGCTGCGCGGCCCCGGAACGGCGCGGCGGCGGACGACACGACGCCGCAGAGCAGCGCCTCGCAGGCCGTGGCACCACAAGGCCGCGCACCGGGAGCGGTGAGACGCCAGGCGGCGGCCCAGGATGGTGCGCCGGGCGCTGCCGGACGCGAGGCGGCGGCCCAGGACGGTGCGCCGGGCGCTGCCGGACGCCAGGTGGCCCGTGACGGTGCGCCGGGCGCTGCCGGACGCCAGGTGGCCCGTGACGGTGCGTCGGGTGCTGCCGGTCGGGAGGTGGCGCAGGATGGTGCGTCGGGCGCTGCCGGACGACGGGCCGTGGCGCCAGAAGGGCGCGGACCGGGGACGGTGGGGCGCCAGGCGGCGGCGCAGGACGGTGCGCCGGGCGCTGCCGGACGACAGGCGGTGGCGCCGGACGCTGCGCCGGAGGTTGCGGGACGGCGGGCGGCGCCACCGGACAGCGTGCCGCAGGCGGCCGCGCCCCCGGCTCACGCGCCGCGGCGCAGCGGCGTGGCTGCGCCGGACGGCGCGGCGCCGGCCGGGGTGCCCGGCTGGCAGGACTGCGCCGCCCCGGGTGGCCTCCAGATCACCGCGCTGGCCGCCTCCGCGCGGGCTGCGGATGTCACCGTGCGGGCCGCCCATCGGGTCGACGCGGTCCTGCTGCATCGCCTCGGCGAGGCGGCCGGCGGGGTCACGGTCGCGTTGCGTACGGTCGCGCCGCCGGTGGCCGGCGCCAACCGCCATCTCGATCCGGGGCCGGGCCAGCCGTTGCCGCTCACGCTCAGCGCGCGTCCGGCCCAACCCGCTTTCCGGTACGCCGTTCTGCCGCTGATCGTCCTGGTCACCGCGATCGCCGCGGTGCTCGCCGCGCGCTGGCTGGCGCGTTCCACCACCCGCCCGCTCGGTGACCTGGCCTGGGCCGCGGACCGGGTGGCGAACGGCGACCTGGACACCCGGGTGCCGATCCCGCGCCCGGACGAGCTGGGCCGCCTGGCCGGCACCTTCAACCGGATGACCCGGGAGCTGCAGTCGTACGTGCAGGCGCTGACCGCCAGCCGCGACCAGCTGCGCCGGCACCTGGCGATCCTCGGCGACACCCTGTCCAGCACCCATGACCTGGACCGGATCCTGCCGGTGATCCTGCGTACCGCGATGACCGCGACCGGGGCGCGGGCCGGTCTGGTGCTGCTGGCCGACCCGGCGGACGGGACGCTGGCCGCCCGGTGCGGCGCCGGGCTGACCGGCGAGTGGGATCTGCCGGCCGCGGAACTGGCGCAGCGCCGGCTGATTCCGGGGCGCGGGGTGCTCGGCGCGGTCGCCGCCTCCGGCACCCCGCTGCGCGGCTCCACCGGCACGGCGCCCGGCGAACCGGCCTGCGAGTCGTACCTCGCGGTGCCGATCTGCGCGCCACCGTCGGGTGACGTGTTGCTCGCCGACGCGGAGGCCGGACCGGGCACGCTCGGCGTGCTGGCGCTCTACGACCGGCTCGGCAGTCCCTGCTTCGACGACGCCGACCTGCGAACTCTCCGTACCTTCGCGGGGCAGGCCGGGGTCGCGGTGCACAACGTGCGGGTGCACGAGGAGGCGCAGCGATTGTCGCTGACCGATCCGCTCACCGGACTGTGGAACTACCGTTATCTGCGCGAGGTGCTGCGCCGGGAGGTGGAGCGGGCCAGCCGGTTCGGCCGGATGCTCACCGTCCTGGTGCTCGACCTCGATCACTTCAAGGAGGTGAACGACACGTACGGGCACCCGGCGGGCGATCAGGTGCTGGGCGAGTTCGCCCGGCGGATCCGGGTCGGGCTGCGCGAGGTGGACGTGGCGTTCCGCCAGGGCGGGGAGGAGTTCGTGGTGCTGCTGCCGGAGACCGACGCGTACGGCGGGGTGATCGTGGCGGATCGCCTCGGCGCGCTGGTCCGCGACCGGCCGGTGCACGTCGAGCCGCGGCGTGCCGGACTGGCCGACCGGATCGCGATCAGCGTCTCGATCGGCATCGCGGTCTTCCCGGAGCACGGCGACAGCGCGCAGGAGGTCCTCGATGCCGCGGACGAGGCGCTCTACGCGGCGAAGAACGCCGGGCGCGACACCTACCGCCTCGCGGAGCGCGTTTCGGCCCGAGCGCCAGAGGGGAATTTCGATCCCGCTCCGGCCGGTCGCGGGCCACAACCACCGAGGCACGGTTCCGGCCGATAGTCTCGCGGCATGCTTTCGAGCTACTCAGCCGGGCACGATTCAGCGAAGGTGCGGTGACTGATGACAACGAACGCGCAAGGGTCGAGCAGGCGCGCGGTGAAAGCGGTGATCCCGGCGGCTGGTCTGGCCACGCGTTTCCTGCCGGCCACCAAGGCCGTACCCAAGGAGCTCCTGCCGGTGGTGGACCGCCCGGTGCTGCAGTACATCGTCGAGGAGGCCGCCGCGGCCGGGATCACCGACGTGCTGCTGGTGACCGGTCGCGGCAAGACGTCCATGGTGGACCACTTCGACCGCCGCCCCGATGTGGAGCAGCGGCTGGAGGAGAAGGGCGACACCGAGCGGCTCGCCGCGGTACGCCGGACCAGTGAACTCGCCGACATCTACACCTGCCGGCAGGGCGAGCCGCTCGGGCTCGGCCACGCGGTCGGCACCGCCGCCTCGCACGTCGGCGACAACCCGTTCGCGGTGCTGCTCGGCGACGAGTTCGTCGAAGAGGACAATCCGCTGCTGCCGGCGATGCTCGACCTGCAGGCGCAAACCGGCGGCATCGTGCTCGCGTTCATGGAGGTCAAGCCGGAGGAGACCGCGCGGTACGGGATCGCCTCGGTGCGCGAGTCGGACCTCGGCGCGGACATCGTCGAGGTGACCGGGCTGGTCGAGAAGCCCGCGCCCAGCGAGGCGCCGAGCAACCTGGCCGTGCTCGGCCGCTACGTGCTGCCGGGCAAGATCTTCGACGCGATCGCCGACACCAAGCCGGGCAGCGGCGGGGAGATCCAGCTCACCGACGCGATGGCGGCGCTGCTCGCCGACGGCACCCCGGTGCACGGCATCGTCTACCGAGGCCACCGCTACGACACCGGGATGCCGCTGGGCTACCTGCAGGCGGTCGTCGAGCTGGCGGTGCGGCGGCCGGATCTGGGCGAGGAGTTCCGGGCCTGGCTCACCGACTTCGTCGGTGGTCAGAAGGGATGACCGCTACGGCCGATGCCGAGGCGGCCGCCAACGAGCTGATGCCTCTCGCCGACTACCTGGGCAGCGTGCTGCGCAGGTTGCGGGCGCTGCCTCCGCTCGACCTCGATCTGACCCAGGCGCACGGGAACGTGCTGGCGGCCGACGTGTTCGCGCCGCACCCCTTCCCGGCGTTCGACCAGGCCGCGATCGACGGGTACGCGGCCCGGTGGGAGGACCTGGCCGGCGCCGGGCGTCCCGGCGCGCACCCGGCCTTCGGCCAGTTCGACAGCGTCACCCGAAGCGTCCGGCTGAACGTGGTGGGCGACCTCGGCGCGGCCAGCTGGCGGCCGGTCCGGCTGACCCCGGGCACCTGTTTCTCGGTCGCCGCCGGCGCGCCGCTGCCGATCGGCGCCGACGTGGTCGTCCCGGTGCACTGGACCGACCAGGGCATGGCCGCGGTGGAGATCCTGCACGCCCCGAAACGCGGTTCCGGGGTGCGCCGGGCCGGTGAGGAGCTGGCGGTCGGCCAGGTGCTAGCCCCGGCCGGGTCGTACGTGACGCCCCCGATGGTGGCCACCTTCGCCGCCGCCGGGATCGGGCACGTGCTGGTCCGGCCCAGTCCGCGGGTGGTGGTCGTGGCCACCGGGGACGAGCTGGTCGACGTGGGCCGGCCCAGCCAGCCCGGGCAGGTGGTGGACGCCAACTCGCACGCGCTGACCGCGGCCGCGGTGGAGGCGGGGGCGCTGGCGTACCGGATCGGCATCTGCGACGACGACCCGGAGGGGCTGCGCGGCCTGCTGGAGGACCAGACCCTGCGCGCCGACCTGATCATCACCACCGGTGGCACCGGCACCGGGCCCGGCGACATGTTGCGCCGGGTGCTGTCGCGCCCCGGCGTCGGGCGCGGGACCGTGGAGTTCACCGATGTCGCGCTCTGCCCGGGCACCGCGCTCGGCTTCGGCACGGTCGGTGGCGAGGAGGTCCCGGTGGTGTGCCTGCCGGGTGAGCCGGGCGCCGCGCTGATCGGCTTCGAGGTGCTGGCCCGGCCGGCGATCCAGCTGCTGGCCGGGGCCGAGCCGGTGTTCCGGCCGAGCGTCAAGGCGCACCTGCTGGAGACCGTGTCGTCACCCGGTGGGCTGCGCGAGTTCCGCCCGGCGCACGTCGCTGAGCGGCGCGGTGGTGGTTACACTGTGCAGCCGCTCGCCGGTGGGCCGTACACTCTCTCCGGTTTGGCCGAGGCCAACGGACTGCTGGTGCTCGGGGAGCGGGTCACCACGGCGGCGGCCGGCTCGACCGTGGACGTGTTGCTGCTCGACCGGAGGCGATGAATGCTCGGGGCGACCCCCGGCTGGCCGGCTGTGCTGACGGACGGGCCGGTGTTGCTGCGGCCGTACAAGCGCCGTGACGCGCGGGCCTGGTCCGAGGTGCGGATCGCCAATCAGGCCTGGCTGTCGCCGTGGGAGTCGGCCCCGCCCGGGCCGTGGGCGGAGATGAACTCGACCCGCGCCTACGCGTACGTCTACCGCGACATGAAACGTGCCGCCCGCCGCGGCGACAGCATGCCGTTCGCCGTGTGCCTGCTGGAGGGCGGCCGGGAACGCCTGGTCGGGCACGTGAACCTGGGCAACATCGTGCGCCGGGCGTTCGCCTCGGCGTACGCGGGTTACTGGGTGGACTACCGGGTGGCCGGCCGCGGGGTGATCCCGACCGCGCTGGCGCTCGCCGTCGACCACGCGTTCGGGCCGGGTGGCCTGCACCGCATCGAGGTCAACATCCGGCCGGAGAACGGGCCGAGCCGCCGGGTGGTGGAGAAGCTGGGGTTCCGCGAGGAGGCGTACCACCAGCGCTACATGCACATCGACGGTGGCTGGCGCGACCATCTGGGCTACGCCATGACCAGTGAGGAGGTGGCCGCCGAGGGCGGTCTGCTGTCCCGCTGGAAACGGGTCCGCGCGAGTAAATGATCTTGAGAGCGCGAGTGCCGTCGGCGCGGCGCGCGAAATATCACGGCTACCGCCCGTAACCTCGCATTCGTCGTGTCATTTTCCGTGTGAACTGTCGTGGCGGAACGAAAGGGGTGAGGGTGCCGACCTCGGTGCTCCTCGCCGTCCTCGCCGCGGCCGGGCTGCTCGCGCTCGCCCCGGCGCTCGTCCGCCGGTACGACGCCACCGAGCGCCTCGCCGCGGAGCGGGCGTCGTCGACGGCGCGGGTGCTTCAGCGCCAGCGCCGTCGACGTACTGTGCCCGGACGCCGACCGATCAACCCCGCTCGGCGGGTCACGGTTACGCTTCCCGCCCCATCGGGTGAACCCGAGGCCCCGCCGCAGCGCCGGCTGCGCCTGGTCACCGGCCGCCGCCCGCCCCGGCGCAACCCGCAACGGCGCGGAACTCCCGCGGTGGTTCGCCGGCGCCGGGTGTTCGCCGCGCTGGTGCTGCTCAACCTCATCGAACTGATCGGGGTGCTCGCCGTCGGCCCGGGCTTCTGGATCAGCTTCGCGGTCACCGGCGCGCTGCTCGGCGTCTACCTGGTGCACCTGCGCAACCGCGCGATCGTGGACCGCCGGCGGCGCCGGGTCCAGGCCCGCGAGGCGGCCTGGCTGGCCGCCAGGCAGGCCGAGGTGCGCCGCGAGCAGGCCCGCCGCGCCGCGGCACGGCGCGAGGCGCAGCGTCGCCTGGCCGCCCAGCGGGAGGCGGTCCGGCGCGCGGCGATGGGCCTCGACCGGGAACCGTCCGACCTGCCGGTCGCCGCGAACGGCGGCTCGGTGTCCTACCGGCGTCGCGGTGGCCTGCGAGGGCGCGCGTACGAGGCGGGCGGCCGCCACCACACGGCCTGACCGGCGTCGCGGGCCCCGTTCGCGGGTCTCGATCCGCCGCCGGGGAGGGGTGGTTCGCGAGGGTGCCGGGGGACCTGTTAGCCTTTCGGAGGTTCCACGGTGACGGGGTCACCGAGAAACCGGTAAGGGGCTGTGGCGCAGACTGGTAGCGCACCTCGTTCGCATCGAGGGGGTCAGGGGTTCAAATCCCCTCAGCTCCACCACATCGAAAGGCCGTCGACCTGTGACGTATCAGGTCGACGGCCTTTTTCGTGAGCCCGGGTGGCCGCGAGACCGCACGGGCGCCGCCGCGACACGATCGTCGGGCAGGTCAGGGCGCCTGCAGGCGGTGCAGGTGGAAACTGGCGATCTCCTCGACCCGGGAGCGGAAGATGCCGGCCCGCTGCTCGACCGCCAGGGGGTGGCCGGTGGGCTCCAGCTCGATGTAGGGCGGCTGGCCGACCGGGCGGGTGTGCACGTTGGTTTTCAGGTTGAGCGTGGTGGGCTCGTAGCCGGCGATCTCGTTGGAGAGCCAGCCGAAGTACGGCGGTTCGTTCTCCCGGCCGGGCTGCTCCCAGACGTCGACGGCCCGGGTGAAGTTCTGCCGGCTCAGCGACACCCACATGCTGTAGGTGAACACCTCGCCGCTGTCCCAGACCGGGAGTTCGATCAGGCCGCGGATGAAGAACCGCTCCCCGTTGATCACGCACAGGTCGGAGTCGAGCAGGCAACCCTCGGTCTCGGCCATCCCCGGCAGCCAGAAGTCCGGGGCCGGGGCGGCGAAGCTCAACGGTGGTCCGCTGTGTGTCGAGCCGCAGATGCCGCACGCGAACTCGTCGGTGTTCATGGCCGCGAAGCATACGGCGATCAGCCGAGGTGATCAGCGGCACACCGCGGATGTCACACCCGGCCCACGCGGGATTTGGGAGATATGTGAAGGTCGCTACTTTCACGTGATACCTCTGGAGCGAGTCTCGGAGGTGACCGCCATGAAAGCACCCCTGCCCGACAACGAGATCGAGCGGCTGGCCGCGCTGTACTCGCTCGACATCCTCGACAGCCCACCGGAGAAGGACTTCGACGACATCGTCGCGCTGGCCGCCGGCGTCTGCGAGACGCCCCTGGCCATGGTCAGCCTGGTCGACGCGGACCGGCAGTGGGCCAAGGCCGCCACCGGCTCGGAGGTCGCCGAGACGGCCCGGGACCTGTCCTTCTGCGCCCACGCGATCCTCGGCCGCGAACTGCTGATGGTGCCGGACGCGCGGCAGGACCCACGGTTCGCCGACAACCCGGCGGTCGCCGCCCCGGACGGCATCCGGTTCTACGCGGGCGCGCCGCTGCTGACCACCGACGGCTTCGCGCTGGGCACGCTGTGCGTGATGGACCGCGAGCCGCGCCGATTGGCGATGGACCAGCAGCAGTCGCTGCGCGCGCTCGCCCGGCAGGTCACCGCCCAGCTGGAGCTGCGCCGGTACGGATACGCGCTGGCCAACACCACCGCCCGGCTGCAGGAACTGGAGCGCCGCAAGGACGACCTGGCCGGTCTCGTGGGCGGGGAACTGCGCTCGTCGCTGCGGCTGATGTCGACGTACCTGGAGAAGCTGGGCCACACCGGTTACCACGACGCCGAGCTGGCCGATCTGGTCGGCCGGGCCACCGCCGCGCACGTGCGTGGCTTCCGGGAGCTGATCGACCACCTGACCACGATGGCCGACGCCGGCCTGGGCGGCGACAGCCTGCACATGCGCCAGGTGGACCTGACCCGGGTGACCCAGCGGGCGGTCGAGGCGGTCCGCCCGATCGCGGCCAGCAAGCACATCTGGATCCTGAACCAGGCCGGCGGGCCCGCGCTGCCGATCATCGCCGACCCGGTGCGGCTCGAACAGGTGCTGACTCACCTGCTGTTCGCCGCGGTGAAGTACACCCCGGAGGGCGGGCGGGTACGCGTCGGCACCGACATGGAGTCCGGCCCGACCGTGCACCTGGACGACATGGACCTGCCCGACGGGATGCGTCCCGACCTGTTCCCGCACCTGTACTACGGGGCGATCGCGAATCCGGCGGACGTGCCCGGCCCGGACCGTGGCCTGGCCGTGGCGAAGCGGATCCTGGACGCCCACCACGCGACGGTGGCGCTCTCCGACCGTCCGGGTGACGGCACCTCGCTGCACGTGGCCTTCCCGTACGCGGACATGACGCCGGACGAGCTGATCCGCGACCTGGCGGTGGCCTGAGCGGACCCGCGCCCCACCGGCTGCAGATCGGTGGGGCGCGGGCCGGGCCTACCGCGGGACCGGGGGTGATCCGGCGTGCGGCAGGTCCAGCTCGTCCCGGTAGGCCTGGGACGGCACGGCCGGGGTGGTGGGCGGCGCGAAGGCCCGGCCGACCGTCTGCTGCTGGCGGGGCGCCGGCAGCTCGGTCAGCGTGGGCGGCCAGCCGTCCACGGCCGGGGCCACGGTGGCGCCGACCGGCGGCGCGGGCGGGACCGTGGGACGCGGGGTGAGCCCGGCCCGGTTCAGCTTGTGCCAGCGCAGCCGGCCGCCGGTCATCGCGGTGGTCGCGCTCTGGATCAGCACCAGGTACATCAGCTGCCGGTAGGCGAACTGCTGCAGCGGCAGGCGCCAGAGCGGCCGGATCGGCTCCCGGTCGAAGCGGAACGCCACCGCGGCGGTGACCATCTGCAGGGCCAGCATCCCCAGCCAGGCGATCACGGTCTCGGTGAGCTCCCAGAAGACCAGGCCGTACACGAGCATGATGTCGACCACCGGCGCCAGCATCGGCAGGGCCACCCCGAACAGCGCGAGGAACGGCAGGCCGAGCCGTCCGAACCGGCCGGACGGGCCCTTGTCGAACAGCGCCCCGCGGTGCTTCCACATCGCCTGCATGGTCCCGTAACTCCACCGGTACCGCTGGCGGTAGAGCTGCTCCAGGGTGGTCGGGGCCTCGGTCCACGCCTTGGCGTGCTCCTCGTAGACCACCCGCCAGCCCTGCCGGCACAGCGCCATGGTGACGTCGGTGTCCTCGGCCAGCGTCTCGTCGCTGATCCCGCCGACTCCGGCCAGGGCCTCGCGGCGGAACGCGCCGATCGCGCCGGGCACGGTGGGCATGCAGTCCAGCGTCTCGTACAGCCGGCGGTCCAGGTTGAAGCCGATCACGTACTCGATGTGCTGCCAGGTGGCGACCAGGCTGGCGCGGTTGCCGACCTTGACGTTGCCGGCCACCGCCCCGACCGCCGGGTCGGCGAACGGCTGCACCAGCCGGCGGATCGAGTCCCGCTCGAAGATGGTGTCGCCGTCCACGGTGACGATCAGGTCGTGCCGGGCCAGCGCGATGCCGGTGTTGAGCGCGTTGGACTTGCCGCCGTTGGGCACCCGGGCCACCCGGACGTTCGGCAGGCGCAGACCCTCCACGATGTCGGCGGTGCCGTCGGTGGAGCCGTCGTCGACCACCACCACCTCGATCTCCGGGTGGTCGCCGCCGGCCAGTGACCGGACGGCCGCCTCGATGCCCTCCTTCTCGTTGTAGGCCGGCACGATCACCGACACCGGGTCGGTGACCGGCGGGCCCCAGCTCCAGTCCGGCCGGCGGCGCTGCCGGGCGTGCCGCCCGGCGAGCACGAGCAACAGCACGGTACGCCCGATGGTCAGCACCCCGACCACCACGAACAGCGTGGCGACCAGCGCGACCAGCCCGTCGGCCAGGCGTACGGTCCAGATCAGCGCCGCCCCGCGCCAGGCGTCGCCGTCCGCGGCCGGCGGGTTCAGCGGGAGGGCGGGGATGACCGCGGCGCTCTCCGGCGCGCGGCCGGCCCGGACGTCGGCGGCCTGTTCCTCGATGCCCCGGTTCAGCCCCTCGGTGACCGTGGTGAACCGGTAGCCGCGGGCCTTCATCATCGGGATGAACGTCGCCAGCGCCTCGACGGTCTGCGCGCGGTCGCCGCCGGCGTCGTGGAACAGGATGATCGCCGAGCTCTCGCCGGCGGGTACCGAGTTGCGGATGATCTGGTCCACGCCGGGCCGCTGCCAGTCCTCGCTGTCCAGGTCGTTGACCACGACGAGGTAGCCGGCCCGGCCGGCCTCCTTGACGATCTTCCAGTTGGTCTCGTCGATCGCCTCGGTCTTCGACGAGTAGGGGAAGCGCGCCAGGTTGGTGTGCACCCCGGTGGCCTTGGCGATGGCCACCTGGTTCTGCGACAGCTCCAGCCGCCGCCGCCACGGCGCGAGCAGCTGCATGTTCGGATGGGTGAAGGTGTGCAGCCCCAGTTCGTTGCCGTCGGCGACGATCTCCCTGGTCAATTCCGGGTGCCGGGCGACCTGGGAGCCGACCACGAAGAACGTGCCGTGCGCGTCGTTCTCGCGCAGCACCCGGAGCACCTTCGGGGTCCAGATCGGGTCCGGCCCGTCGTCGAAGGTCAGCGCGATGGTGCGGGCCGGCAGCCGGCTGGTGGTCTCCTGGCCGCCGGTGGTGTTGACGATCGGCCCCCCGCCGCGGATCGACAGCGGCACGCCTGCCTGGTCACCGACGTCGGTCTCCTTGTGGTCGGCGGTGAACTCGGCGTTGATGTACGCCTGCACCACCAGCACCGAGACGAAGAACCCGAGCAGCAGCGATCCGAGCATCACCCGCGGGCGCGGCAGGATGCGCCGCCGGCTGCGCCCGCGGTTCCGGCGCGCCGGCCGGCTGCTCACGCCGGCTCCCCGGGCCGCGAGGCCGAGGCGGACGGTCCGGGGGCGCTCGGGCCGGCGCCGGCCGGGTCGCCCCCGGCGGGCGTGCGGGTGGCGGGGCCGTTCGCGGCGGTGGGCGTGCGGGTGGCCGGGCCGTTCGCGGCGGTGGGCGTGCGGGTGGCCGGGCCGTTCGCGGCGGTGGGCGTGCGGGTGGCCGGCTGGGCCGGCCCGTCGATCGGGTCGCCGCCGCCGGCGCCGCCGGCCGGTGGGACCGGCGCGGGCGGCGGCTCGGAGGTCTTCGTCGGCGCGGTGGTCGGCTGGGTGGTGGTCGACTCGGTGGGCCTGGTGGCGCTCACCGACGGCTTGGCCGTGCTCGCCGCGGGGGTCGGCCGGCTGCTGCCGCGGGTCTTGGCCGGCTCGCTGGTGGCGGACGGTGTCGGGGTGGCCGTGGCGGACCGGTGCCGCACCGGTTCCCGGTTCGCCCGGGTGACCGACTCGATCACCGGCCGGCGGCTCGGGGCGCTCGACGGGCTCGCCTCCGGCGCCGGGCTCGGCCGGGGCGGCACCGGCTCGGTCCTCGCGTCCTTGTCGTCCACGCCGGGCAGCGGCAGCACGGCGCTGGACCTCACCGGGCCGCCGGCCAGGCTGACGCTGACCAGCCCGCCGTAGGAGACGACGAGGATGCCGAACGCCAGCGCGATCCGTCGCAGCAACCGGCTCCGTCGCCCGGTGGAGTCGACGAACACCGGGACCGGTGTCGCAACGGCGATCACTTCGGTATCCGGAAGTGGCTGGTCGGCGGTTTGCGGGTGGTAGGGCTCCTGCGTTGTCACGCGGCGAGCTTAAGAACATTTATGGCGATCTTGGCACTTGTCACCTATGCGGGTGATGGCCGACCGATCACCTTAAAACGGACGAAATGGCGGGCGCTGCGGAATGGCTCGACGAGGTGCGCTGTCCCGGCGACGGCGGCTACTTCCGCTGAGCTGCGGTGCGGCCGATGGGCGAAATACGTTACGCCAGATTGCGCAGTCATTTGCTGTCGCATTCCCGACCGCGGAGCCGAATCGCATTCATGAACCGATATTGGCGATAGGAGGCAAAGGCCCGTTATGTCCATATCGCTGGGATGCTCGGATCGGCGCGGCAATCGGTGGCCGCCACCCGTTGTGCGGCTCATCCGGGCTCGTTAAGCTGCATCTTGCGCGCCCCTATCGCCCGCTTCCCCCGTGGCAGGCGATCGGGGCGCGCCCTTTTTCTCGCCGGATTCACCGGCCGCGCCGGGTCGTGATCAGCAAAAAGGCGCCAAGCCCGCCAAGGCGCCCCGGGTCCGTCGAAACCCGCGGAGGCTCTGCGAAAACCACGAAGCCCGGCGAAATCGCCGGGCTTCGGTCATCTCCGGGGCTCAGATCCAGCGGCTGCCCAGCCACATCCGTACCGACCAGTCGTCGTACGGCATCGTCGTGCCCACGAAGATCGGGAAGAAGTAGGCGAAGCAGAGCGCCACCAGGACGACGTACGTCGCGGCCACCACCGTGCCGATCAGCTGCCGGTCGGTGCGAGCCGCGCCGGCGGCCATCCCGCCCGGCGGCGTCATGATCGCCCCGAGCACGTAGACCACCGCCAGGATCAGGAACGGCAGGCCGGGCAGCAGGTAGAAGGAGAACATCGTGCGGCCGTCGGCGACGGCGAAGTAGAACCACGGCAGCAGGCTCGCGGTCGCGCCGGAGAAGATCGCGTACGCCCGCCAGTCCCGCCGCGCGATGCCGAACCAGACCAGCGCCACCAGGGCCGGCAGGAACGACCACCACAGGATCGGCGTGCCCAGCAGCAGGATCTCGGCGGCGCAGCTGGGCGCCCCGCAGCTGCCGTTGCCGTTCCAGTAGAACGCCACCGGCCGGCCCAGCAGCATCCACTGCCACGGCCACGACTGGTAGGTGTGCCGGTCGGTCAGCCCGCTGTGGAAGTTGTACGCCTCGGAGTGGTAGTGCATCAGGTTCAGCAGCGCGCCCAGGACCGGCGGCTCGCTCATCCCGTTGGCCTCCCGGTAGTGCCGGAAGTAGCCGGTGTCGGTGACGAACCAGCCGGCCCAGGTGGCCAGGTAGAAGACGATGGTCAGGACGAAGCTGAGCAGCAGGTAGCCGAAGTCGCCGAGGATGCCGGCCACGAACGGCCCGCGCACCCGGGCCGAGCGGCGCGCCTGCCAGCGCCAGGCGACCACCAGGCCGGCGAAGAACGGCGCGAAGAACAGCGCGCTCCACTTCACCCCGCAGGCGAGTCCGAAACAGACACCGGCGGCCAGCAGCCACCACGGCACGATCCGCGGGATCCGGTGGGTGGCCGTCGAGTCGAAACCTCCGGCCAGCGCCCGCTTCCAGCGCCGCCGGTAGTGATCGCGGTCCAGCACCATGCAGGCGAAGGTCAACAGGATGAACAGACCCAGGAAGATGTCGAGCAGCGAGGTGCGCGAGAGCACCAGCTGGAAGCCGTCCAGGGTCATCAGCAGGCCGGCCATCCCGGCCAGCACGATCGAGTGGAACATCCGGTAGGCGACCCGGATCAGGATCAGGATCATCAGGGTGCCGGCGATCGCGGCGGGGAAGCGCCACCCCAGCTCGGTGTTGCCGAACATCTTCTCGCCCAGGGCGATCAGCCACTTGCCCAGCGGCGGGTGCACCACGTACGCCGGACCGTTGGTCTTCTCGTCCCACTCGACGCCGTGCTGCAACATGTCCCAGGCGTCGGTCGGGTAGTACACCTCGTCGAAGATGTAGCCCTTGGGCTTGCTCACCCCGGCCAGCCGCAGGATCGCGGCGGCGGTCACGATCACCGCGGTGACCAGCCAGGAGTAGGGATCGAGCCGGTTGTCCAGCGTCGACAGGCGTCGCCGGACGAGGTCGGGCACGTCGCGCACGCCACGGGACGACTCCGCCTCGGCGGGGGAGTCCGCGGTGGTGAGGTCTGTCTCAGCTGTCGCCGTCGTCACCCCGCGATCGTAGGCTGCCTGGCTTTGAAGTGGAGCCCGGGCGTGTGGTGGACTTTTCCGGTGTCTGGTGAAGAAGCAGGTGGCGGGCGTGTCGTCCTGGTGGGCGCTCCGCTGGGCAACATCGGCGACGCCTCGGCGCGGCTGCGGGAGGTGCTCGCCACCGCGGACGTGATCGCGGCCGAGGACACCCGGCGGCTGTCCCGGCTGGCCCGGGATCTGGGCGTGACGGTGCGCGGGCGGGTGGTCTCCTACTTCGAGGGCAACGACGAGCGGCGTACCCCGGAGCTGGTCGAGGCCCTGGCCGGCGGCGCGGTCGTCGCGGTGGTGACCGACGGCGGCATGCCGAGCGTCTCCGACCCCGGGTACCGCCTGGTCCGGGCCGCGCTGGACGCCGGCCACCCGGTGACCGCGGCGCCCGGCCCGAGCGCGGTGACCACCGCCCTGGCCCTGTCCGGCCTGCCCAGCGACCGCTTCGTGTTCGAGGGCTTCCTGCCGCGCACCGGGTCGCACCGCCGCTCCCGGTTGCGCGAGCTGGCCACGGAGCCGCGCACCCTGGTGTTCTTCGAGGCCCCGCACCGGATCGCCGGGGCGCTGGCCGACCTGGCCGCCATCTTCGGCGCGGACCGGCCGGCCGCGGTCTGCCGGGAGCTGACCAAGACCTACGAACAGATCCGCCGCGGCGGTCTCGCCGAGCTGGCCGAGTGGGCCACCGCCGACGAGCCGCGCGGGGAGATCACCGTGGTGGTGGGCGGCGCGCCGGCCGGCCCGGCGGCCCGCCCGGACGACGACGAGCTGCGCGCGGCGGTGGCGCGGCGGGAGACCGCCGGCACGTCCCGGCGGGACGCGATCCAGGCGGTCGCCGACGAGTACGGCCTGAAGCGGCGCGACGTCTACACCCTCGTGCACAGCGCTCAGTAGGCGGCGGCCAGGAAGCCGGCCAGCAGCAGCAGCGGCCCGGCCAGGCTGCCGAGCAGCGCGCAGCGCCGGGCCCGGGGTGACTCCAGCCGCCGGGCCCCGGTCGCGCCGGCGATGCCGTACCCGCAGATCAGCACGAGCAGGAAGCCCAGCACCCAGCGCAGGTGCAGGAGCGTGGCCGGCGGCGCGGCGTAGGCCTGCGAGCTGTGCGGACCGACCATCCGGGCGCCGGAGACCGCGCCGGGCCGGCGGGCGCCTCCGGAGACCCCGAGCAGGGTCACCGGGCCGGCGGTGAACCGCCCGTCTGCGGCGGTGAACCGGCCGGTGCAGCGCTGGGTGAGGCCGCTGCCCTGGCATCGGGTGGTGGTGGCGTACCCGGTGTCGCCGTGCCCCGCCGCCAGCCAGAACGGTTCCGCGCTGACCCAGGCGAAGAACGCCGCGAGCAGGCTCAGCCCGATCAGCGCGGCCATCGCGGTGACCGGATGGGCCGCCGCCGGCCGCCGCCGGCGCCCGGGCCGCCGGCCGGCGCGCTCCTCGGCCGCGATCCGGGCCTCGTCGGCCGCCCAGAACGGCGAGTTCTCCATCCGCTCAAGGCGCGCCTCGGCGGCCGGCGAGACGCCGCCCGGCGGCAGCGGCGGCAGCGGTCCGCCGGGCGGGCGCCGGTGGTCCAGGACGATGGTCGGCCGGGTGTGGTCGCCGGGTTCCGGCCGGACCGCCACCTCCGGTACGACCGGTGGGGCGTCCGGCTTCCCGGCGTACCCCGAATCCGGGCCTGTCTCGCCGGGCGTGCCCGGCTGTCCCGGCGGTCCCGGGTCTCCCGGCTGTCGCGCCTGTCCCAGCGGTCCCGTATCTCCCGGCTGTCGCGCCTGTCCCGGCGGTCCCGGCTCTCCCGGCTGTCGCGCCTGTTCCGGCCGTCCCGGGTCTCCCGGCTGTCGCGCGTGTTCCGGCGGCCCCGGCGCTTGCTGGTGCCCCGGCGGGATCGGCTCCTCCGGGTGCCCCGGCTCGATGATCATCAGCTCGCCGGCGGTGGCCAGCCGCTCGCCGTGCCCGGGCGGATCGGCCGGGCCCGCCGTGTGCCCGGCGGCGCGCAGCGCGTCCGGCGCGGTCCGGGCCGGCCCGGACTCCGCCGGCGTTTCCCCTGGCTGCGGTATGTTTCCGGTCACCCGTCCAGTGAACTACGCGAGTCCCCGGCGGGTCCGGCAATGATCGGGCGTGTCGGGACAAATCGACCGGTCAGCGCGGTGCGCGGCAATCCGTTCGCAGGGCACCGGAGGCGGTCACTACGCTTAGACGCCATGAGTCACGTTCTCGCCGCGGTCGCCTGGCCCTACGCCAACGGCCCGCGCCACATCGGTCATGTTTCCGGCTTCGGGGTGCCGTCCGACGTCTTCAGCCGGTACATGCGGATGGCCGGCCACGACGTGCTCATGGTCTCCGGCACCGACGAGCACGGCACGCCGATCCAGGTCCAGGCGGACGCCGACGGGGTGACCCCGCGTGAGCTCGCCGACCGGTACAACCGGGTGATCGTGGAGGACCTGCACGGCCTCGGTCTCTCCTACGACCTGTTCACCCGGACCACCACCCGCAACCACTACGCGGTGGTCCAGGAGCTGTTCGAGGGCCTGCACCGCAACGGTTACATCGTGGCCCGCACCACGCTCGGCGCGATCTCCCCGTCCACCGGCCGCACCCTGCCCGACCGCTACATCGAGGGCACCTGCCCGATCTGCGGCTACGACGGCGCGCGCGGCGACCAGTGCGACAACTGCGGCAACCAGCTCGACCCGGAGCAGCTGATCAACCCGCGTTCGCGGATCAACGGGGAGACCCCGCAGTTCGTCGAGACCGAGCACTTCTTCCTCGACCTGCCGGCGTTCGCCGAGGCGATCGGGGGCTGGCTGGACCGCCGGGAGAACTGGCGGCCCAACGTCCTGAAGTTCTCCCGCAACCTGCTCGACGACCTGCAGCCCCGGGCGATCACCCGGGACCTGGAGTGGGGCGTGCCGATCCCGCTGGACGGCTGGCGCGACCGCGCCGACAAGCGCATCTACGTCTGGTTCGACGCGGTGATCGGCTACCTGTCCGCCTCGATCGAGTGGGCCCGCCGCAGCGGCGACCCGGAGGCGTGGCGCCGGTGGTGGTCGGCCGGCGCGCAGGGCAAGGACGCGCTCGGCTACTACTTCATGGGCAAGGACAACATCGTCTTCCACTCGGTGATCTGGCCGGCGCTGCTGCTGGGCTACTCCGGTGCGGGCGACCACGGCGGGGAGGCCGGCCGGCTGGGCTCGCTGAACCTGCCCACCGAGGTGGTCTCCAGCGAGTACCTGACGATGGAGGGCAGGAAGTTCTCCTCGTCCCGCCGGGTGGTCATCTACGTGCGCGACTTCCTGGAGCGCTACGACGCCGACGCGCTGCGGTACTTCATCGCGGCGGCCGGCCCGGAGTCCAACGACACCGACTTCACCTGGGCCGAGTTCGTCCGGCGCAACAACGACGAGCTGGTGGCCGGCTGGGGCAACCTGGTCAACCGGTCGATCTCGATGGCGGCGAAGAACTTCGGCGCGATCCCGGCGCCCGGCCCGCTCACGCCGGAGGACGAGGCGCTGCTGGCCGTCGCGAAGGCCGGTTTCGCGACGGTGGGCGAGCTGATCGGCAAGCACCGGCAGAAGGCCGCGATCGGCGAGGCGATGCGGGTGGTCGCCGAGGCGAACAAGTACCTCTCCGAGCAGGCCCCGTGGAAGCTGAAGGCCGAGGAGGACAAGCCGCGGCAGGCGACCGTCCTGCACGTCGCGCTGCAGGTGGTCAGCGACGCCAACACGCTGCTCACGCCGTTCCTGCCGCACTCCGCGCAGAAGGTGCACGAGCTGCTCGGCGGGACCGGCGTGCACGCCCCGATGCCGCGGATCGTCGAGGTGGAGGACCTCGACGGCGGCCCGGCGTACCCGGTGCTGACCGGTGACTACACGGTCGGCGCCCGGTGGGAGTCGGTGCCGCTGGTGCCGGGCACGCCGCTGAGCGCGCCCAAGCCGGTGTTCCGCAAGCTGGAGCCGTCCGTCGTGGAGGAGGAGCTGGCCCGCCTCGGCGGGGAGTCCTGACCTCCGTCCTCTTCTCCCGCGAGAAGGCCCGGCGCCCGCCGCGCCTTCCTCGGATCGTCCCGGCGCCTCGAAGCCGGTGACCAGCGGCGTCAACGGAACGGGCCCGGCATCTGCCGGGCCCGTTCGGCGTTGCGGGATGAACGGTCGGTGGCCGCGGCCTGACGCGCCGCAGCGCCGGTCGCGGCCGGATCCCCGCCGTCGTGACTCCTGTGCGAAAGCGCACCGGGGACCGGCCGAATCGGCATTGCCCACCGTGCCGCCGCCGTCTAGATTGATCGATGCCACGGGGGAACGTTGGCGTTTTGTCGAAACGGGTGCGTTCTGACGCCGCCGGATCGTCCAACTTTGCCCTTCATGTGGTTCTCGTACCTCTCGAAGGAGCAGAACTCCCTTGACACCACGCCTGGCCAGGCCGCTCGTCGCGGCCATCGTCGGCGGCGCGCTGGCCGCGTCCGGCGCCGTCGCCACCGCCCCCGCCTACGCCGGCAGCGCGCACGCCTCGGTCCTCGCCGAGGAGACCGTGGACCCGAGCGCCTCGGTGACCGCCACCCCGACGCCGGAGCCCAGCGACACCACGTCGTCGGCGACGCCGGAGCCCAGCGACAGCTCGTCCGTGACGCCGGAGCCGAGCGACAGCTCGTCGTCCACGGCGCCGGAGCCGAGCGGGAGCACGCCGTCGGAGACGCCCACCACGAGCCTCCCGCCGGGTGACACGGTCGCCCCGACCGGCACCTACAAGCTGTCCGCGACGTCCATCTGGACCGGCCAGTTCGTCAAGCTCACCCAGACCGCCGCGGACTTCAACGACGTCGGCACGCCCGACGCGGCGATCGCGCGGATCGTCAGCTGGGGTGACGGCAGCCGGGTGGACACCCTGAAGGCCGGTCAGACGGTGGCTCAGCACGTCTACACCCGGCCCGGCACCTACACCGTCAACGAGCGGCTCACCGACCCGGCCGGCAACGCCGCCTACATCCGCCGGACGGTCAAGGTGTCGAACGCCTGGACCAAGCTGGTGAACAGCAAGTCCACCGTCTGGCCGGGCCAGCGGTACACGCTCACGGTGAAGAGCGTGCCGGCCGGCACCCAGTCGTTCGTCGTCGACAACGGTGACAACTGCACCGTCGAGTACAAGTGGACCGGCAAGGCCCGGGCCGTCCCGATGATCTTCTGGAAGGACTGCAAGACCGGCCGGATCGTCACCGGCAAGCGGTACGCGAAGATCAAGTACAAGAACGCCAACGGCTACAGCGTGGCGTTCTCCGGTCCGGCCGTCACCGTGAAGAAGGACAGCTGGAAGCCGAAGGTCACGGTCACCAAGCCGTCCAGCTCCAACCGGCTGAAGTCGTGGAAGTACGTGACCGGCACCGCCAAGGACACCAAGGGCTCCGGCGTGCGCGCCGTCTGGGTGTTCCTGGAGAACTACAGCGGTGGCAAGGACTACTGCATGAACAAGAACAAGAAGTGGCAGCGGGTCACCGAGGCCACCTGGGACGACGTCTGCTACGGCTGGCGCGCGACCCTGTCGTCCAACGGCAAGTTCAAGTTCAAGGTCCCGGCCGGGCTGAAGAAGGGCTACTTCTGGGCCAGCGCCCGGTCCGAGGACTGGGGCGGCCAGCTCAGCCCCTGGAAGACCCTGGAAGTCAAGATCACCCGCAGCTGATCCGCGGTAGGTCGTAAGCACAGCGGGGCCGGATCCGTCCGGCCCCGCTGTCGTGCGGTCAGAGCCGGTACGCCAGCTCCGCGATGTGGTGATCGACCAGCTCGTCCACGGGCGCCCAGGCCTCGTACACCCCGCGCTCGTAACAGCGCGCCCCGGTCGCGCCGAGCGCCTCCACGTCCGGGCGCAGCAGCCGCAGCCGCGCCCACGTCTCGTCACGCTGCAGCACCCAGCACGGCACCCCGCGCCACAGCGCCTGCTCGGCCCGCCGGCTCAGGGTCTGCACCGGATAGCGGGCGGCGCGGGTCAGCGCGCGGACCCGGAACTCGCCGGGCGGGTCGGCGACCGCCTCGTACTCCTGGCCGTCGATCGTGCCGACCAGCCGGGCGCTGCCGGGCGTGGTGCACGGCACGTACTCGCGGTCCGGGCTCACCCCGGGCAGCTCGTCGAGCACGCCACGCCAGCGGGGCCCGGCCAGCCGCAGCCACCCGTGCTGCTCGGGCTGGTACGTGTAGAGCACCACCTCGTCGCCGCCCGGGACGTACGCGAGCAGCTGCGCGTTGGCCGGCAGCGGCAGGTCGGCGAAGCCGGCCGTGACGTACTCCGGGATCAGCTCGTCGGTGCTCGGCGTGAAACCGGTGCCCAGCACCATCGCGCCGACCCGGGAGTGGCCCGGCAGCGCCGCCAACCCGGGCTGGGCCGGGCCGCCCGGCAACTCGTAGTCCATCGCGTCGGTGGCCCGCCAGCGCAGCGCGAACGCCACCCGCTCGCCCGCCGCCCCGTCGGTGCGCAGCAGGGTGAGCCGCGCCGGGTCGGACAGGTGGGCGAGGTCACAGGCGCGGTAGCAGAACCCGTACGGCAGCCAGCCGCCGAGATGCCCGGCCACCTGGGCCGGCGAGAGGATCTTGACCATCCGGGTGCCGCGCCGGACCGCCGCGGTCTGCCGGATCCGGCGCAGCGTGGGGTCGTCGCGGTAGGCCGCGGACTGACTCATCGACTGCACCTGCTGCCAGGTCAGGTCGCGGCGCAGCGGTGCCATCAGGGGTGGGTCGAGCGGGTCGGCGCCCAGCTCACTGTCCTCACCGGTAACGGTCACGGGGCGCAACCTAAGTGACCGCGGTGGATATCACGTGAACGTGCGGTTACCGGGAAACGCGCCGTGCACAATGTCTCACATGCCTTCGACTCCCCCCGCGTCGCCGAGCCCTTCGGAGAAACGCCGCGCCAAGGCGGCCCGCCGGGCCGGCGAGTTCCCCCCGGCGCCGGAGCCCCTGGCCGTCCCGGTCTTCGACAGCCACACCCACCTCGACCTGACCGTCCAGGAGGCCGGCGTCCCCGGCGGCGCCGACGCCGGCGACCCGGTCCAGGCGCTGCTCGGCGCGGCCGCCAAGAACGGCGTCGACCGGCTGGTCCAGGTCGGCGTCGACGTGGCCTCGTCGCGGTGGGGCGCGGACCTGGCCGACCGGCACGAGCCGGTGCTGGCCACGGTCGCCCTGCACCCGAACGAGGCGCCCCGGCTCTCCGATCTGGACGAGGCGCTGCGCGAGATCGAGGCGCTCGCCGCCCGGCCCCGCGTGCGCGGCGTCGGCGAGACCGGCATGGACACCTTCCGTACCGGTGACGACGGGCGGGCCGCGCAGGAGGCCAGTTTCCGGGCGCACATCGCGATCGCCAAACGACACGGCAAGGCGCTGGTCATCCACGACCGGGACGCCCACGCCGACGTGCTGCGCATCCTGGACTCGGAGGGCGCGCCGGACACCGTGGTCATGCACTGCTTCTCCGGCGACGCCGAGTTCGCCGCCGAGTGCGTGCGCCGCGGGTACCACCTGAGCTTCGCCGGGACGATCACCTTCGCCAGCGCCGGCAACCTGCGCGAGGCGGCCGCGGTCACGCCGCCCGAGCTGATGATGGTGGAGACCGACGCGCCGTACCTGACCCCGGCCCCGCACCGGGGGCGGCCCAACGCGTCGTACCTGATCCCGATCACCGTACGGGCCCTGGCCGCGGCCCGCGGGGTGGACGTCGACCGGCTGTGCGCCACCATCTCGGCGAACGGCGAGCGGGTCTTCGGCCCGTGGCGCTGAGCCGGCCGGACCGGGGCCCCGCGGACGCGCCCGTGCCGCCCGCGGGCGCCCCCGGGTCGTGTGCGGGCGCGCCGGCGCCGCGCGCGGGCGTCCCCGTGCCGTGCGGGGCCGTGGCGGCGCCGCGGCGTGCCCGGCTGGGTGACCGGACGGCCGGCCTCCTAGGCTGCTCCCATGGCTGATGGACTTCTCGGCCCGGCGGAGATCCGGGAACTCGCCGCGCGCCTCGGCGTCGCGCCGACCAAGAAGCTCGGCCAGAACTTCCTGCACGACCCGAACACCATCCGGCGCATCGTGGCCGCCGCCGCGCTGCGCCCGGACGACGTCGCGCTGGAGGTCGGTCCCGGGCTCGGCTCGCTCACCCTGGGCCTGGCCGGCGCGGTCCGGCACGTGCACGCGGTGGAGATCGACCCGGTCCTGGCCGCCGCCCTGCCGGACACCGTCACCGCCGCCCACCTGACCGTCCACCCGGCCGACGCGCTGCGGGTCACCGGCGACCGGTTCGACCCGGCGCCCACCGTGCTGGTCGCCAACCTGCCCTACAACGTCGCCGTCCCGGTGGTGCTGCACCTGCTCGCCGAGCTGCCCACGCTGCGCGGCGGGCTGGTGATGGTGCAGAAGGAGGTCGCCGACCGGCTCACCGCCGGGCCCGGCTCCAAGGTGTACGGCGTCCCGTCGGTCAAACTCGCCTGGTACGCCGAGGCCCGGCCCGCCGGGAAGGTCCCGCCCGCGGTGTTCTGGCCGGTGCCCAACGTGGATTCCGGCCTGGTCGCCTTCACCCGCCGCGAACCGCCGTCCGGCGCCGCCCGCCGCGACGTCTTCGCGGTCATCGACGCGGCCTTCGCGCAGCGGCGCAAGACGCTGCGGGCCGCTCTCGCCGGGTGGGCCGGTGGCCCCGGCAAGGCCGAGCAGGTGCTCGTCGCGGCCGGGATCGACCCCCAGGCCCGCGGGGAGTCGCTGACCGTGGGGCAGTTCGCCGCGATCGCCGCGGCGGCCACCGGATCGCGGTCCGGCGGTAAGCTCAGCGCGTCCGGCGCGCACCCCGAGGAGGTGGACTCATGACCGCCGACCCCGTCGGCCACCTCGTGCGGTCGGCCGGCCCGTGGCAACCGGCGCCGGTCACGGACCCGGGGACGGAGCTCGAAGTGAAGCAGTCGCGCCATCAGCCGCCGACCCGGGAAACAGCTCCGTGACCGAGGCCTGGGGGCCGGACGACGATCGGCCCCGTCCGCACAGCGGCCCGGTCCGCGTCCGCGTACCCGCCAAGATCAACCTGCACCTCGGGGTCGGCCCGCTCCGCCCCGACGGCTACCACGAGCTCACCACCGTCTACCACGCGATCAGCCTGTTCGACGAGATCACCGCCCGGCACGGCGACACCCTCACGCTCACCATGGAGGGCGAGGGCGCCGGCGAGCTGGAACTGGACGAGAGCAACCTGATCATCCGGGCGGCACGCGCGCTGGCCGCGCGGGCGCGCGTGCCGGCGTACGCACGACTGCACCTGCGCAAGAGCATCCCGCTCGCCGGCGGCCTCGCCGGCGGCAGCGCCGACGCCGCCGCCACCCTGATCGCCTGCGACCTGCTCTGGGGCCTCGGCCTGTCCCGCGACGACCTCGCCGAGGTCGGCGCCCAGCTCGGCTCCGACGTGCCGTTCCTGCTCTACGGCGGCACCGCCCTGGGCACCGGCCACGGCGAGACGGTCAGCCCCATCCTGGCCCGCCCGACCACCTGGCACTGGGTGGTCGCCGCCGCCGACGGTGGCCTGTCCACCCCGGCCGTCTACCGCGAGCTCGACAGCCTGCGCGCCGGCGCCCGGCCACCCGCCCCGCTCGACAGCGCCGACCGGCTGATGGCCGCCCTGCGCCAGCGCGACCCGGAAGTGCTCGGCGCCGCCCTCGGCAACGACCTGCAACCGGCCGCCCTGGCACTTCGCCCGCAGCTCGCCGACGTGCTCAAAGCCGGCCATGCGGCCGGCGCGATCGCCGGCCTGGTCTCCGGTTCCGGGCCCACCTGCGTCTTCCTCGCCCGCGGCGCCACGCACGCCCAGCAGATCGCCGACGGGCTCACCGCCGCCGGCGTCTGCCGGGCCGCGGTCCCCGCGCGCGGACCCCAGCCCGGCGCGCGGGTAATCTAGACGCATCGTGGCCAACATCATCAACCTGGACCGGGTCAACAAGGGCTACGGCGCCGCCGGTCAGCTGCTCACCGACGTCTCGCTCGGCCTGGACGACGACGCCCGCGTCGGCATCGTCGGCCTCAACGGGGCCGGCAAGTCCACCCTGCTGCGGATGCTCGCCAAAACCGAGGAGCCGGACTCGGGACGCGTGACGCACCGCCGTGACCTGCGCGTCGCCAGCCTCCCGCAGACCCTCGCGCTCGCCGCCGAGGCGACCGTGCGCGACGTCGTGCTCGGCACCGCCTGGCTGCCCCAGAGCATGGGCGCCGAGCACGAGTGGGCCGGCGACGCCGGCGTGCGCACCATCCTCGACGGCCTCGGCATGGGCTACCTCGGCCTGGACACGCCGGTCGGCCCGATGTCCGGTGGCGAGCGCCGCCGCGTCGCGCTCGCCGCCCTGCTCGTGCGCGACAGCGACCTGCTCATCCTCGACGAGCCCACCAACCACCTCGACGTGGCCGGCGTCGACTGGCTCGCCCGGCACCTGCTCACCCGCAAGGGCGCCCTCGCCGTGGTCACCCACGACCGCTGGTTCCTCGACGCGGTCTGCACCATGACCTGGGAGGTCGTGGACGAGCAGGTGCACACGTACGAGGGCGGCTACGCCGCCTGGATCCTCGCCCGCGCCGAACGGCAGCGCGTCGCCGCCGCCATCGAGGCCCGCCGGCAGAACCTGCTCCGCAAGGAGATCGCCTGGCTGCGCCGCGGCCCGCCGGCCCGCACCTCCAAGCCCAAGTTCCGGATCGACGCGGCCAACGAGCTGATCGCCGACGTGCCCCCGGTCCGCGACACCGTCAGCCTGCAACGGCTGGCCACCACCCGGCTCGGCAAACAGGTCTACGACCTGGAGCACGTCACCCTCAACGCCGGACCCAAGCCGATCTTCCAGGACCTCACCTGGCAGGTCGGCCCCGGCGACCGGATCGCCATCCTGGGTGCCAACGGGGCCGGCAAGACCACCCTGCTGCGGATGCTCGCCGGCGTCACCGAGGCGGACGGCGGCCGCCTGGTCACCGGCTCCACCGTGCGCGCCGCGTTCCTCTCCCAGGAGCTCAGGGAACTGCCCGGGCACCTGCGCCTGCTGGAAGCCGTGGAGGAGGTCGCCAAGCGGGTCAAGCTCGGCGACCGGGAGCTCTCCGCCGGCCAGCTCGCCGAGGTGTTCGGCTTCACCGACAAGCGCATCTGGACCCCGGTCAGCGACCTCTCCGGAGGCGAGCGGCGCCGCCTGCAACTGCTGCGGCTGCTCGCCACCGAGCCCAACGTGCTGCTGCTCGACGAGCCCACCAACGACCTGGACACCGACACCCTGGCCGCGCTGGAGGACCTGCTCGACTCCTGGCCGGGCACCATGGTCGTCGCCAGCCACGACCGCTACCTGGTCGAGCGCGTGACCGACCAGGCGTACGGGATGTTCGGTGACGGCCGGCTCGTGCACCTGCCCGGCGGCATCGACGAATACCTCGCCCGGGTGCAGAGCCCGGTCCTGGGCGCCGAGGGCACGGCCGCAGCCGGCAAGCAGCCGTCGCAGGCCGCGCCCGGACTCTCCGCCGGTGAGCTGCGCCAGGCCCGCAAGGACCTGGCCCGGATGGAACGGCAGATGGACAAGCTCGCCGAGAAGGAGGCCCGGATCAACGAGAGCCTGGCCGAGCACGGCAGCGACTACGACAAGCTGGTCGAGCTGGAGGCCCAGCTCAAAGCCGTCCAGCAGGAGCGCGAGCAGGTCGAACAGGCCTGGCTGGAACTGGCCGAACAGGTGCCCGGAAACTGATCCGGGGGGTGTACCTGCGCCGCTTGTCGCGGGTACGCGAGAATCGGAGCGACAACACCTGACCTTGGAGACGGAACCATGGCGCATTTTCCGGTCAACCACCCCCTCCGGCCGATGTACCGCTTGGCCGGTTTCGTCGCCGGTGCCTACCTCGTGGTCTTCGGCATCATCGGCTTCGCCGAGACGGCCGGCGACAGCTTCACCGGGCACACCGGCGACCGCGTGCTCGGACAGGGCAGCAACATGCTCTGGTCGATCGTCACGCTGGTGATCGGCGCCCTGGTCCTGCTCGGCGCCGCGGTCGGCCGCAACATCGACGCCGAGATCGACAAGTACCTCGGCTGGGCGCTGCTGGTCCTCGGCAGCTACTCGATGGCGACCATCCGGACCGACGCCAACTTCCTCGGCTTCAGCATGTCCACCGTCGTCGTCACCTACCTGATCGGGCTGCTGCTGATCACCATCGGGCTGTACAGCAAGGTCGCCGCCCCCGGCGAGGCCGGCGCGCCGCGCCAGGTCCGCGAGGGCCGCACCGCCTGACCCGGCACCGACGACCGCCGGCCCCGCGACACCCGGCCGGCGGTCATCGCGGCCGCCGGGTCGTCAGGCCCGGCCGGGCCTCCAGGTTCGACAGGCCGTTCCACGCCAGGTTCACCAGGTGCGCGGCCACCACCTCCTTCTTCGGCTTCCGCGCCTCCCGCCACCACTGGCCCACCAGCGCCACCATCCCCACCAGCGCCTGCGAGTACAGCTCGGCCAGCTTGGGCTCCAGGTCCCGGGTGCGGAACTCCGCAGCCAGGATGTGCTCCACCTGGTGCGCCACGTCGTTCATCACGCTGGAGAACGTGCCCGCCGGGGCCAGCACCGGGGCCTGCCGGGCCAGCACCCGGAAGCCGTGCGGCTCCTCCTCGATGTAGTCCAGCAGCGCCAGCGCCGCCTGCTCCAGCAGCTCCCGCGGATGCCCGGCGGTCAGCGCGGCCGTGATCCGGTCCAGCAGCGCGCGCACCTCCCGGTCCACGACCACCGCGTACAGCCCCTCCTTGCCGCCGAAGTGCTCGTAGACCACCGGCTTCGACACCTTCGCGCGGGCCGCCACCTCCTCGACGCTCGTACCGTCGAAACCGCGCTCGGCGAACAGTTGGCGGCCGATCGTGATCAGCTGCTCGCGGCGCTGGGCGGCGGACATCCGGACCCGGGTCTTCGGCTCCGGGCGGGCGCGCCGGGGACGCGGCGCCTCTGTCTCCTCGGTCACCCGGCCATCCTGCCAGGGGGCAGGGAATGGCACATCGACGCTCTTACAGCGCTTCGTTTTTTCGTCCTAGCGTCGCGACATGGTGATGACCCAGCATGATCCTGAGGACGGGCGGCGGGCCGAGGCGCGGCGGTTGCGGGTGGACCCGGGGCTGTCCCGGGCGCAGTTGATGAAGATGTTCGGGGTCGGCAACGGGACGCTGACCGACTGGCTGCGCGGCATCGAGCCACCGGAGTGGACGCGCCGGCCACGCGCCAAGGACGACAAGCGCGCGGAGGCGGTCGAGCTGCGGAAGGCCGGGTGGTCGCTGAAGGACATCGCGCAGCGGCTCGAGGTGGCGAAGTCCACCGCCTTCGCCTGGGTGGGTCACATTCCCCTGGATCAGGACAGCGAGCGGGCCCGGGAGAAGCGCGAACTGGCCAGGAAACGGGTCGCCGGGCGCTGGGACAGCTTCCGGCAAGAGCGCGACCAGGAGCAGGAGGCGGTGTGGAGGCAGACGGCGGACGAGATCGGGGCGCTCACCGACCGTGAGGTCCTCCTGATCGGCGCGGTCGCGTACTGGTGTGAGGGCACGAAGTCGAAGCCGTGGGCGAGGAAGGACCTCTTGGTCTTCATCAACAGCGATCCAGGGCTTTTGGAGACCTACCTCCGCTTCCTCGAACTTGGCGGCTACCGCATCGACGAACTCAGCTATCGGGTCAGCATCCACGAGACGGCCGACGCGGAGGCGGCCGCCGATTGGTGGGCGCAGCGTCTGGTGGTTCCCCGGGACTGTTTCCGGAAGCCGACCATCAAGAGGCACGTGCCGCTGACTAGGCGGGGGAACGTGGGCGATGACTACCATGGCTGCCTGACCGTGGTGGCTCCGCGATCCCGGCACCTGTATTGGCGGATGGAGGGCGTGGTGCGAGCCGTCACCCGACAGGCATCGTCCGCTTTCTCGCGAGGCGGTGAGGTTCGCTAGTCTGTCCTCAGCAACAATCGGCCGTGGTGTAATTGGCAACACCCTAGGTTTTGGTCCTAGTTTTCCGGGTTCGAATCCTGGCGGCCGAGCAACTTATGTGGTATAAGCCGCGGCTTCGTGGGTTCATGTGGTGAGCCCCGCCGAGACTCGCGCGGTCGCCGACGAGATGCCACTGCAAACGATGGAGTTGCGTGTGAGTCAGGCCCCCAGCCGTACCGTTGTCGTCCTCGCCGCCGGTGAGGGCAAGCGGATGAAGTCCGCGACCCCCAAGGTGCTGCAGCCCCTGCTGGGGCGCACCCTGCTCGGCCACGTGCTGGCCGTCTCCGCGGCGATCAAGACCGATCGCACCCTGGTCGTGGTCGGGCACAAGGCCGACCAGGTCGGCGCGTTCCTGGCCGAGACCGCGCCGGAGGCGACGCCGGTGCTGCAGGCGCAGCAGAACGGGACCGGGCACGCGGTGCGCATCGCGCTGGAGGCCGCGCCCGAGCTGACCGGGACCGTGGTGGTGCTCAGCGGGGACGTGCCGCTGCTGCGCCCGGAGACGGTGGAGGCGCTGCTGGCCACGCACGAGCGCACCGGCGCGGCGGCGACCGTGCTGAGCGCCGAGGTGGCGGAGCCGGCCGGGCTGGGCCGGATCGTGCGGGACGGGGCCGGGAACCTGGAGCGGATCGTCGAGGCGAAGGACGCGTCGCCGGAGCAGCTGGCGATCCGGGAGATCAACTCGGGGATCTACGCGTTCGACGCGGTGCTGCTGCGGGAGGCGCTGGGCAAGCTGTCGACCGACAACGCGCAGGGCGAGGAGTACCTGACCGACGTCTTCGGGATTCTGGCCGGTCAGGGTCAGCCGGTGGCGATCGAGGTGGCCGAGTTCGCGTACGAGACGCTGGGCTGCAACGACCGGGCGGAGCTGGCGCGCCTGCGGGTGCTGATGCGTGACCGGGTCAACGACGCGTGGATGCGCTCGGGCGTGCTGTTGCTGGACCCGGCGACGACGTGGATCGACGTGACGGCGACGCTGGAGCCGGATGCGGTGGTGGATCAGAACTGTCAGATCTCCGGTACGTCGTCGGTGGCCCGGGGCGCGGTGGTGGGCCCGGATTCCACCCTGGTGGACACGGTGGTGGCCGAGGGCGCGACGGTTCTGCGTACCCACGCGGTGGGCGCGGTGATCGGCCCGGAGGCGTCCGTGGGTCCGTTCTCCTACCTGCGCCCGGGGACGCGGCTGGCCCGCAAGGCGAAGGTCGGCGGGTTCGTCGAGACGAAGAACGCGGAGCTCGGCGAGGGCGCGAAGGTGCCGCACCTGTCCTACGTGGGTGATGCCCGGATCGGGGCGAAGGCGAACATCGGCGCCGGCACGATCTTCGCCAACTACGACGGGGTACGCAAGAGCCGGACCGTGGTCGGTGACGCGGCGTTCGTCGGCTCGGATTCGGTGCTCATCGCGCCGGTGGAGATCGGGCCGGGCGCGTACGTGGCGGCGGGCTCCGCGGTGGTCAAGGATGTGCCGGCGGGCAGCCTGGGGGTGACCCGGCCGCAGCAGCGCAACATCGAGGGCTGGGTGGCGGTGAAGCGGCCGGGCACGGTGTCGGCGGAGGCGGCTGAGCAGGCCCGGGTTATCACTCCTGAGCAGGAGTGATCCAGCGGGGGTGAGGCATCCCACGTCATGCCTCGGAAACATGGCGGTTACGTGTCCGCCAGGGATACTTCACTCCGAACCCACCCCCTAGGTCAACGGGAGCAGCGAGCCGATGGGCAGCATCGTCGCGGAGAACCGTAAGAGTTTGATGCTTTTCACCGGCCGGGGCTTCCCGGAACTGGCTGAGGAGATCGGTCAGGTGCTCGGTGTGGCGCCGACCCCGTCGGACTCGTACGAGTTTGCCAACGGTGAGATCTTCGTCCGGTTCAAGGAGTCCGTGCGCGGTTCCGACGCGTTCGTGGTGCAGTCGGTCACCGAGGGGGTGAACCGCTGGGTCATGGAGACGCTGATCATGGTGGACGCGTTGAAGCGTGGCTCGGCGAAGCGGATCACCGTGGTGCTGCCGTTCTACCCGTACTCGCGGCAGGACAAGAAGCACCGGGGCCGGGAGCCGATCTCGGCCCGGCTGGTGGCCGATCTGCTGAAGACCGCGGGGGCGAACCGGATCCTGACGGTGGACCTGCACACGGCGCAGATCCAGGGCTTCTTCGACGGCCCGGTCGATCACCTGTTCGCGATGGACATCCTGGCCGAATATGTCGAGCGCAAGTTCGCGGGCCGGCCGATGACCGTGGTGGCGCCGGACTCCGGCCGGGTGCGGGTGGCGGAGCGCTGGACGGACCGGCTGGGCGGGTGCCCGCTGGCGTTCATCCACAAGACCCGGGATCCGCTGAAGCCGAACCAGGTGGTGGCGAACCGGGTGGTGGGCGAGGTCGAGGGCCGGGTCTGCCTGATCGTGGACGACATGATCGACACCGGTGGGACGATCACGAAGGCCGCGGACATCCTGTTCGACGAGGGCGCGGCGGACGTGATCGTGGCGTCGACGCACGCGCTGCTGTCGGATCCGGCGACCGAGCGGTTGAAGAACAGCCGGATCTCCGAGCTGGTGGTGACGAACACGTTGCCGCTGGCGCCGGAGAAGCGGCTGGACAAGATCACTGTGCTTTCCATCGCGCCGCTGCTGGCGCGGGCGATCCGTGAGGTGTTCGACGACGGGTCGGTGACCACCCTGTTCGGTGGACTCAGCTGATTCACGAGGGGTGAGGGCGTCCGCCGCCGGCTGTGGCCGGTGGCGGGCGCTCTCGCGTGTGGTGGCCGGTGCGGCTGTGACGTTCTTTTGGGTGCATTTTCGCGTGGTTGCCACGCGGACGCCGGACCCGCTGATTTCCACCCGATCGCAGAAGGTAAGCTAGTGCGGTTGCCACGGCGAGGGTGCCCCGCGGTCTGCTGAGGTTCGCAGTCCGCTCGAGGCGCCGTGATCGACGCGGTGCTCCGGGCCTGTGCCCAGCGCGCCCCCTTGCCCGGCAGCGCCGGCGACGGCTTCCGCGCCGTCGGCGATCACCACCGAAGCACTGCCGGAATACCGCAGCCGCAGACTTAGACGCAGCCCGCATCGAAGAGTTTCAGGAGTTTCCCCGTGTCCGAGGTAAAGATCAGCGCCGAGCCCCGTACCGAGTTCGGCAAGGGTGGTGCCCGTCGCACGCGCCGGGCCGGTTTGGTGCCTGCCGTGCTGTACGGCCACGGCGAGGCGCCGCAGCACATCGCCCTGCCGGCCCGTGAGTTCGCGGCCGCCATCCGGCATGGCGGTCTGAACCAGATTTTCACCATCGACATCGCCGGTAACCCGGCCGCCACCCTGGCGCTGCCGAAGGCGATCCAGCGTGACCCGATCAAGGACACCTACGAGCACGTCGACCTGCTGATCGTGAAGCGGGGCGAGAAGGTTCAGGTGGACATCCCGGTGACCTTCACCGGTGAGGCCGCGAAGAACACCCTGATCGTGCACGAGTCCAACACGGTCTCCGTGGTGGCCGACGCGCTGCACCTGCCGTCGGAGCTCGAGGTGTCGATCGACGGCCTGGAGGCCGGTTCGCACGTCACCGCCGGCGACGTGAAGCTCCCGCAGGGCGTGGAGCTGGCGGTCGAGGCGGACGTGGTGCTGGCGGTCGTCAACGCCGCGCAGCAGAACACCACGGCGGCCGAGGAAGGCGCCGCTGAGGGCAACTCCGCCGAGGGCGCGGCGGAGTAGTTCTGACGCTGGAGCGCGTCGAGGCAACGCGGTAAGCAAGTCATCAGGGAAAGTGTCGGTCGGCACTTTCCCTGATGTGTATCCGGGGAGGCGGAGAGGGTGAGCGACGAGGCGCCGTGGCTGGTGGTGGGCCTGGGCAATCCGGGCCGGGAGTACGCCGGCAACCGGCACAACGTGGGCTTCATGGTGGCCGATCTGCTGGCGTCCCGGGTGGGGGCGAAGCTGGGCCGGGCGAAGCGGGCGCAGGCGGAGGCCGGGGAGGGCCGGCTGCTGCGGACCGGACAGTACAGCGGCCCGAAGCTGGTGCTGGTGAAGCCGCTGACGTACATGAACCTGTCCGGCGCGCCGGTGGTGTCGTTGGCGCAGTTTTTCAAAGTGCCGGTGGCCCATGTGATCGCGGTGCATGATGAGCTCGATGTGCCGTTCGGCCAGGTTCGGGCGAAACGCGGCGGCGGCGAGGGTGGCCACAACGGGCTGCGCTCGATGTCGAAGTCGCTGGGGAGCAAGGACTACGCGCGAGTGCGCTTCGGCATCGGGCGGCCTCCGGGGCGGCAGGATCCGGCTGACTTCGTGCTCTCCGATTTCTCCGCGGCGGAGCGCAAGGAGCTGGACTTCCTCGTGGACCGGGCGGCCGACGTGGTGGAGGCGATCGTGCTCGAAGGTGTCGAGTGGGCGCAGAACAAGTACCACGGAAGTTGATGGTCCGGACCGAATGGCGTGACCTTTTGGGTAGTTTTGTCCGCCTAGTCATACCGTGACGGGTCAGCCGTCCGACCGTTGGTTACCACAGGCGCACGCTTCCGGTGCGCCGCCGACGTGACGGGGGGTTCGGGGGATGTCGCAGGACGTGTCCGAGGGTCGGACGGGCGCGTTGACCGAACCCGACATCGGCCCGCCGGCTGTCCGAGCCAATGCCGCGGCCGAGCCGCCGCCCGGCACGATCCCGGCCCACCATCCGTCCGCCAACCACGGCCCGCAGCGCCCGCCGACACGGCACGCCGGCCGCAACGCCCGGATCCCGGGGCCGGTGGCGCCGTCGAGCCCCGCGCCGGCCGGGTCCGAGGTGCGGCGGGCCGAGAACGGGCCGCCGTGCGTGGTGCGCGGTGTGGCCGATCCGGCGCGCAACCGCGCCGTCGAGCGGCACTGGTCGCGGCGGCTGAACCGGTCCGTGGCGGCCCGGCCGGTGAGCCGGCCGTTCGTCCGGGCGCGGGGCCGGCATGCGGCGATGTCGCGGCGTCAGCGGTGGGAGGGCCGGTACGTACGCACCCTGGTGCTGGCCGATCTCGCGGCCGGGATCGCGGCCGGGGCGGCCGGGTTCGGGCTCCGGTTCGGCGACCAGGTCACCACGTACAACCGTGCCTACATCATGCTCTCCGCGCTGCTGCCGGTCGTCCTGCTGGCGGTGCTGGCGGTGGCGCGGGCGTACGAGCGGCGCTACCTGTTCGTCGGCGCCGACGAGTACCAGCGGGTGATCCGGGGCGGCGTGGGGTTGATCGCCGGGGTGGCCCTGACGTCGTACGCGCTGGACCTGGACCTGGCCCGGTCCTACGTGTTGGCCGCCCTGCCGTCCGCGGTCGTCGCGGTGCTGGTGTTGCGGTACGCGCTGCGCAAGCGGCTGCATCTGGCCCGCGCCCGGGGCGAGGCGCTGCGCCGGGTGATCGTGGTCGGGCACGAGCTGTCGGTCATCGGGATCACCCGGCAGCTGCGCCGCGAGCGGTATCACGGCCTGGAGGTGGTCGGCGCCTGCCTGCCGCCGAACGCCGACGGCGCCGAGGTGGGCCTGCCGGTCTACGGCACGTTCGACGACGTGGCGGCCGCGGTGGAGCAGGCCGACGCGGACACCGTGGTGGTGCTCAGCTGCCCGGAGCTGGACGGCGAGGCGGTGCGCCGGCTGGCCTGGCGGCTGGAGCGTGACGAGGTGGATCTGGTGGTGGCCAGCGCGCTGGTGGACGTCGCCGGGGCGCGGACCACGATCCGGCCGTTCGACGGGCTGCCCATGCTGCACGTCGAGCATCCCCGGCTGTACGGCGGGTCGCGCCTGGTGAAGGAGCTCGTCGATCGGGTGGGCGCGCTCGTGCTGCTGATCCTGTTCGCTCCGGTGCTGCTGGGTGTGGCGCTCTGCGTGCGCGTCACGTCCCGTGGCCCGGTACTCTTTCGCCAGGTGCGGGTGGGGCGGGACGGGCAGATGTTCCGGATCTTCAAATTCCGCAGCATGTACGTGGATGCCGAGGCTCGGCTCAGCGAGCTGAGGCATCTCAACGAGCACGACGGTGTGCTCTTCAAGATCCGTGACGATCCCCGGGTCACCCCGGTCGGGCGGTGGTTGCGCCGGTTCTCGCTCGACGAGCTCCCGCAGCTGCTCAACGTCGTCGCCGGGCAGATGTCGCTGGTCGGGCCGCGTCCGCCGCTGCCGACGGAGGTGGCCGCCTACGCCGACGATGTGCGGCGCCGGCTGGCCGTCAAGCCGGGAATGACCGGCTTGTGGCAGGTGTCCGGGAGATCGGATCTTTCCTGGGAAGAGGCGGTGCGGCTCGACTTGCGATATGTCGAGAATTGGTCTCTGAGTTTGGATCTGGTGATCCTGCTGAGGACCATGACTGCAGTGGTGCGCTCGTCGGGAGCGTATTGAGGAGCCTCCGGCTCGCTCCGCGAGCGGCCGGTGCGCGGTGGGATGGAGGAGCGAGACGATGGGCGAGCAGACGAAGGTGTCCGCACGCGTGACCGGGCAGCGGGACGGCGCCGACAGCGGCGCGCCACCGGTCATCGACGCCGCCTTCGCCCGTTGGCTCGCCGATCGGGCCGGGCAGGAGCTGCTGCGGGTGCGCGCGCAGATGGGGCACGCCGACGGCAAGGCGCTCAAGGCGGCCGGTGACAAGGCCGCGCACGACCTGCTGCGTGCCGAGCTGGCCCGCTGGCGCCCGGCCGACGCGGTGCTCTCCGAGGAGGACGAGCACGCCCGGGTGGCCTGGCGTGAGGGCGAGCCGGACACGGTACGCCCGGACCGGCTCGGCGCGTCCCGGGTGTGGATCGTCGACCCGCTGGACGGCACCCGGGAGTTCTCCGAGGAGGGGCGCAGCGACTGGGCGGTGCACGTGGCGCTCTGGACCGCCGACTCGTCCAGCCCCGCCTGCCTGAGCGCGGGGGCGGTCGCGATGCCGGCCCAGCACCGCACCATCGCCACCGACAATCCGCCGGCGTACCCGCCGATGCCGCTGGAGTCGGCCACCGGCGGCGCGATCCGGATCGCCGCCAGCCGGACCCGTCCGCCCGCGTTCGTCACCGCGCTCGCCGAGGACCTGGGCGCCGAGCTGGTGCCGATGGGGTCGGCCGGGGTGAAGATCGCCGCGGTGATCAGCGGCGAGGCGGACGCCTACGTGCACGCCGGTGGGCAGTACGAGTGGGACTCGGCCGCCCCGGTCGCTGTGGCGTTGGCCACGGGACTGCACGCGTCGCGTGTCGACGGCTCCCCGCTGGTCTACAACCGGGCCGACCCGAAGTTGCCTGACCTGGTTGTTTGTCGTAAAGATCTCGCTCCTCGGTTGCTTGCTGCGATCGGCAAGCAACTTCGGACACAATGACTACCCGGCTACGGCCGTGGAAAATCGCAGGATGAGCTCAGCTCGGCCGCCGACACCCGAAAGGTCTGGGGACTGAACCCATGAGCCAGACGAAGGACTATCGCGTCTCGCATCTGGATGCACTCGAAGCGGAGAGCATCTTCGTCATGCGAGAGGTCATGGCCGAGTTCGAGCGCCCCGTGCTGCTCTTCTCCGGCGGCAAGGACTCGATCGTCATGCTCCGCCTCGCGGAGAAGGCGTTCGCGCCGGGACGCATCCCGTTCCCGGTCATGCACGTCGACACCGGGCACAACTTCGCCGAGGTGCTGGAGTACCGGGACCGCCGGGTGGCCGCGCTCGGCCTCAACCTGGTGATCGCCAGCGTGCAGGAGGCGATCGACACCGGTCTGGTGCGCGAGCTGCCCGACGGCACCCGCAACCGGATCCAGACCCCGGTGCTGCTCAACGCGGTCGAGAAGTACCGCTTCGACGCGCTCTTCGGCGGGGCCCGGCGCGACGAGGAGAAGGCCCGCGCCAAGGAGCGGATGTTCAGCTTCCGCGACGAGTTCGGCCAGTGGGACCCGAAGAACCAGCGGCCCGAGCTCTGGGCGCTGTACAACGGCCGGCACCACCCGGGCGAGTCGATCCGGGTGTTCCCGCTGTCCAACTGGACCGAGCTGGACGTCTGGCACTACATCGCCAAGGAGCAGATCCCGCTGCCGAGCATCTACTACGCCCACGACCGCGAGGTGGTCGAACGGGACGGGATGTTCTACGCGGTCAACGAGTTCATCCGGCTACGTGACGGCGAGACGTCCCAGGTCCGCCGGGTGCGGTACCGCACCGTCGGCGACGCGTCGCAGACCGCCGCGGTGCTCTCCGACGCCGACACGGTGGACAAGGTGATCGACGAGGTCGCCGCGACCCGGATCACCGAGCGGGGCGCGACCCGCGGCGACGACAAGGTCAGCGAGGCCGCGATGGAAGACCGCAAGCGAGAGGGTTACTTCTGATGAGCCAGGCAGCTCTGGAGCCGGAGGCCGCTTCCGCGCGCGGCATGGACCTGCTGCGGTTCGCCACCGCGGGCAGCGTCGACGACGGCAAGTCGACGCTCATCGGGCGGCTGCTGTACGACACCAAGACGATCTTCGCCGACCAGCTCGAGGCGGTCGAGGCGGCCAGCGCCTCCCGGGGCGACGAGTACACCAACCTGGCGCTGCTCACCGACGGCCTGCGGGCCGAGCGGGAGCAGGGCATCACCATCGACGTGGCGTACCGCTACTTCGCCACCCCCCGGCGCAAGTTCATCATCGCCGACACCCCGGGCCACATCCAGTACACCCGGAACATGGTCACCGGCGCCTCCACCGCCGACCTGGCGCTGATCCTGGTCGACGCCCGCAAGGGCCTGGTCGAGCAGTCCCGCCGGCACGCGTTCCTCACCTCGCTGCTGCGGGTGCCGCACCTGGTGCTGTGCATCAACAAGATGGACCTGGTGGACTGGGACAAGGCGGTCTACGACAAGATCGCCGACGAGTTCACCTCGTTCGCCGCGAAGCTGGACGCCCCGGACCTGACGATCATCCCGATCTCGGCGCTCAACGGCGACAACATCGCGTCCCGCTCGGACGCCAGCCCGTGGTACGAGGGTCCCTCCCTGCTGCACCACCTGGAGCACGTGCACATCGCCAGCGACCGCAACCTGGTCGACGTGCGCTTCCCGGTGCAGTACGTGATCCGCCCGCAGTCCACCACGGTCACCGACTACCGCGGCTACGCCGGCCAGGTCGCCTCCGGCGTGCTCAAGCCCGGCGACGAGGTGATGGTTCTGCCGTCCGGGCTGACCAGCACGATCGCCTCGATCGACACCGCGGACGGGCCGGTCGACGAGGCGTTCCCGCCGATGTCGGTGACGGTCCGGCTGACCGACGAGATCGACATCTCGCGCGGCGACATGATCTGCCGGCCGCACAACGCCCCGGCCGTCGCCCAGGACATCGAGGCGATGATCTGCTGGATGGACGAGAGCGCCCCGCTGCGCGTCGGCGGCAAGTACACGATCAAGCACACCACCCGGACCGCCCGGACCGTGGTGCGCGGCCTGCAGTACCGCCTCGACGTGAACACGCTGCACCGCGACGAGGCCGCGGACGGGCTCGCGCTCAACGAGATCGGCCGGGTCCGGCTGCGCACCACGGTGCCGCTGCTCGCCGACGAGTACCGGCGCAACCGCACCACCGGGGGCTTCATCCTGATCGACGAGGCGACCAACCGTACGGTGGCCGCCGGGATGATCCTGGAAGCGTCCTAACCCGCCTCAGGCGACGCGACGGTCCGGGCCTCCCGGACCGTCGCCCACACCACCTTGCCCTCCGCGGTCGGCACGGCGCCCCACAGCTCGGCGGTCTCCCGCACGGTGTGCAGCCCGCGCCCGTGCTCGTCCAGCGGCTCACCCCGGCGCCGAGCCTGGGGCAGCACCCGCGGCATCCGCGGCGAGCCGTCACCGACCGACAGGTGCAGGCCGGGACCGCGCCGGGTGACCACCACGCGGATCGGTGTCCCGGCGTGCCGCACCGCGTTCGTCACCAGCTCGGAGATCACCAGCCGGCCGGGGTGCGCCAGATGGGCCAGTCCCCACGCCAGACAGGCGTCGCTGACCAGGTGGCGGGCCGCGCCCGGCGCGTCCGGGTCCGGCCGCAGCGTGGTGGCCAGGCGGTCGCCGCCCGGGATCCGGCCGGCCACGGCCACCCGGGCCTGCCCCACCTTCGCGTAGACCGGCAGGCAGCGGCCGCCGGCGCCGAGGCCCTGCATCCGGTCGGCCAGCGGCAGATCCGGCGGGACGCAGAGGGCCAGGTGCACCGGCGGTTGCAGGGCGGCGGCGAACGCCCGGGCGGTCACCCAGGTCGGCACGCTCTCGCTGTGCGGGTCGCGCAGCCCGCTGAGATCGACGATGAGCGCGTCCGGATGCTCGGTGAAGCAGCGGCGCAGCGAGACCGAGGTGTCCCGGCGGAGCCGGTGATCCCAGGGCCCGTGCACCGTGAGCAGCGAGACGGCGGCAGCGTCGGCGGCGATGTCCGCGCGGATGGAGACACCTTGCCCGGTGTCATCGTGAGGATACGGTGGGCTGACCCCCATGCGCACACCATAGCCTCGGCGCCGCCCGGCGGAACCTGGTCTCGCTCCTGCGGGTGATCGGCCGAAAGGCAGGCCCGCAACGACCGGCGGGTCAGTCCCGGTCGTTGTCGGTGGCGTCCTCGATCGCTCCGGTGATGGCGCCGGTGAGATCGTCGGACGGCACCGCGATCCGCTCGCCCTCGCCCTCCGTGAGGTGCGCGGCGGGCTCCGGACCGGTCGGGTCGCCGGCGAAGCCGAATTCGTTGGGCTGGTCGTGTTCCTGCGGCGGGTTCGGCACAGTCGTCATGTCGCAGCCATACCCGCCGCGGAACCGATCAAAGCGTCACAGCCTCGTCGCGCCCGGTCGGGCCCGGCACGCTACCCGACGGCGACCTGTTCGGCCGTCACAGCCTCGTCGCGCCCGGTCGGGCCCGGCACGCTACCCGACGGCGACCTGTTCGGCCGTCACAGCCTCGTCGCGCCCGGTCGGGCCCGGCACGCTACCCGACGGCGACCTGTTCGGCCGTCACAGCCTCGTCGCGCCCGGTCCGGCCCGGCACGCTACCCGACGGCGACCTGTTCGGCCGTCACAGCCTCGTCGCGCCCGGTCCGGCCACCGCGACCCAGCTGGTCGGTGCGGTGAAGCCGTGCTCGCGGTAGACGGCGGCGACCGCCTCCGCGGTCGGCTCCGCCCGGTCGGCGTCGATCAGGGCCAGCACGCAGCCGCCGAAGCCGCCGCCGGTCATCCGGGCGCCGTACGCCCCGGCGGCCAGGGCGGCCTGCACCGCCACGTCCACCTGCGCCACGGTGATCTCGAAGTCGTCGCGCATCGAGGCGTGCGAGGCGGTCAGCAGCGGGCCGATCTCGCGGACGCGGCCCGCGCGCAGCAGCGTCACGGTGTCGAGCACCCGCTGGTTCTCGGTGACGATGTGCCGGGTCCGCTTGCGCAGCACCTCGTCGCCGAGCCGGTCCAGGGCCGCCGGCAGGTCGGTGACGCCCACGTCGCGCAGGGCCGGCACGCCCAGGGCGGCGGCGGACTCCTCGCAGCTCTTGCGGCGCTCGCCGTACTCGCCGTCGACGTGCTGGTGCGGCGCGTTGCTGTTGATCACCAGGATGGCCAGGCCCTCGGCGGCCAGATCGAACGGGATCTGCTCGATCGCGTACGACCGGCAGTCCAGGAACAGCGCCCGCCCGGCCTCGCAGCGGATCGACGCCGACTGGTCCAGGATGCCGGTGGGCGCCCCGACGTACAGGTTCTCCGCCCGCTGCGCGATCGCCGGGCGCCGTTCGAGCGGGACGTCCAGGCCACCCAGGTCGATCAGCGCGGTGAGCACCGCCGACTCCAGCGCGGCCGACGACGACAGGCCCGAGCCGAGCGGCACCTCGGAGGCGAGCGCGATGCGGGCGGCGGGCGGCTCGAAGCCGGCGTCGCGCAGCGCCCAGACCACCCCGGCGACGTACGCGCCCCAGCCGGTCACCTCGCCCGGCTCGGTGACCCCGAAGGTCACCGGCTCGGGCGCCAGCGTGGAGCAGACCGACCAGACGCCGTCCGGGGACGGGGCGGCCGCCGCGACGGTGCGCTGCGGCAGCGCGAACGGCAGCACGAAGCCGTCGTTGTAGTCGGTGTGCTCGCCGATCAGGTTGACCCGCCCGGGCGCGGCCCACAGCCCGGCCGGCTCGGCGCCGTACGCCTCGGTGAAGGCCGCGACGGCCGCGGCCGTGACGTCGCCGCTCATGCCACGTGCTTGCGGTAGAACGTCCAGGCGTCGCTGATCATCGCCTGCAGGGTGTTCTTCTCCGGCACCCAGCCCAGCTCCCGGCGGGCCCGCTCGGAGGAGGCGACCAGGGTCGCCGGGTCGCCGTCGCGGCGGGGAGCGATCTCCACCGGGATCGCGGCGCCGGTGACCTCGCGGGCCGCCTCGACGACCTGCCGGTTGGAGAAGCCGTTGCCGTTGCCCAGGTTGTAGATCCGGTGCTCGCCCGGGGTGGCCGCGTCCAGCGCCAGCAGGTGCGCCCGGGCCAGGTCCGCCACGTGGATGTAGTCGCGCACGCAGGTGCCGTCCGGGGTGGGGTAGTCGTCGCCGAACAGCTGCAGCTTGTCCCGCTTGCCGGCGGCCGCCTGCAGGGTGATCGGGATCAGGTGGGTCTCCGGGTCGTGCCGCTCGCCGATCTCGTGCTCATCGCTGATGTACGCGCCGGCCACGTTGAAGTAGCGCAGCGAGACGGCGGCCAGGTTGTGCGCGAACGTCTCCGACGTCAGGGCCAGGTCGAAGGTCAGCTTGGTCGACCCGTACGTGCTGGTCGGGGCCTTGGCCGCGGACTCGCTGATCGGCACCTCGACCGGGTTGCCGTACACCGCGGCGGTGGACGAGAAAATCACCCGCGGCACCCGGGCGGCGCGGACGGCGTCCAGCAGGGCCAGCGATTTCACCACGTTCTCGTGCCAGTAGAGCTCCGGCTTGGCCATCGACTCGCCGGCCGCGATCAGGCCGGCGAAGTGCAGCACCGCGTCGAAGCCGGCCTCCGGCGTGAGCACCCGTGCGGCGTCGGCGATGTCCGCCTCGACGAAGGTGGCGTCCGGGGCCACCGCCTCGCGGAACCCGGTGCGCAGGTTGTCCAGCACGACGACCTCGTGACTGGCGTCCAGCAGCAGCCGGCTGGTCACGCTTCCGACGTAACCGGCGCCCCCGGTGACTAGCAGTTTCACAGAGAAAGACCTCCCGAGCAGGGGCGGATGCGGCTCTGGAGGGGAGCCTACATGCTGTCCACCCTCACGGAGTCTCACTCCGGAACGATCAAAAGTCAACAACAATGAACACGAACGATAACGTTCCCTCGTGGGTCGCTCGCCGGCGCGCCGCGGGGCCCACCCGGCATCGGCGTCGATGGCCGGGGTCACGCGCCGGCCGGCGCGTGACCCCGGCCGCGCGCCCGCGCGGGCGCCGGGGGTGTTGGTCATACGGGGACGGTCACTGACACAATGGCGTTCATGTCCGATGCTCGCCGCCCACGGGTGCTCTCCGGCATCCAGCCGACCGCCGACTCCTTCCACCTCGGCAACTATCTCGGCGCCGTGCGGAACTGGGTCGCGATGCAGGAGACCCACGACGCGTTCTACTGCGTGGTCGATCTGCACGCGATCACCGTGGGGCACGACCCGGCCGCGCTGCGCAACCGCACCCGGGTGTCCGCCGCCCAGCTGCTGGCGGTCGGGCTGGACCCGGAGCGGTGCACGCTCTTCGTCCAGTCGCACGTGCCCGAGCACGCCCAGCTCTCCTGGGTGCTCAGCTGCATCACCGGCTTCGGCGAGGCCGGCCGGATGGTGCAGTTCAAGGACAAGTCGGCCAAGGCCGGGCAGGACAGCACCACCGTCGGCCTGTTCACCTACCCGATCCTGCAGGCCGCCGACATCCTGCTCTACCAGGCCGACCAGGTGCCGGTCGGCGAGGACCAGCGGCAGCACCTGGAGCTGACCCGGGACCTGGCGCAGCGGTTCAACAGCCGCTTCGGCCCGACCTTCACCATGCCCTCGGCGTACATCGTCAAGGACACCGCCAAGATCACCGACCTGCAGGATCCGACGATCAAGATGTCCAAGTCGGCCTCCTCGCCCAACGGCATCATCGAGCTGCTGGAGGACCCGGCCCGCTCGGCCAAGAAGATCAAGTCGGCGGTCACCGACACCGGCCGGGAGATCCTCTACGACGAGGTGAACAAGCCCGGCATCAGCAACCTGCTCACCATGTACGCCGCGCTGACCATGCGCACCATCGACGAGCTGCTCGAACAGTACGACGGGCGAGGCTACGGCGACCTGAAGAAGGACCTGGCCGAGGTGCTGGTGGAGTTCGTCAAGCCGATCCAGGAGCGGACCAAGGCCTACCTGGACGACAAGGCACAGCTGGACAAGATCCTGGCGGTCGGCGCCGAGAAGGCGCGCGCGGTCTCGGCGGCCACCCTCGCCAAGACGTACAAGAATGTGGGGTTCCTCAGCCCCACCCGGGGAGCCTGACCCCGGTGAACGACCCCGCCCGGACCCGCATCGGCGTGGCGATCGACATCCCGGAGCCGTGGGGCGCGATGCTGACCCGCCGGCGTGCGGACGCCGGTGACCCGCAGGCCGCCTGGACGCCGGCGCACGTCACGCTGCTCGGCCCGACCGAGGTGGACACCGACGCGCTGCCGGCGGTGGAGAAGCATCTGGAGGCGGTCGCCTCGGCGCAGCCGCCGTTCACCATCCACCTGCGCGGGACCGGCACGTTCCGGCCGGTCACCGAGGTGGTGTTCGTGAGCCTGGCGGTGGGCATCAGCGAGTGCGAGATGCTGGCCGAGGCGATCACCCGCTCCGAGGACATCCGCCGGGACAGCCGGTTCCCGTACCACCCGCACGTCACCGTGGCGCAGGACGTGGCGCCGGAGGCGCTGGACGCGGTCTTCGACGACCTGGCCGGCTTCTCGGCCCGCTTCCCGGTGTCGTCGTTCACGCTGTTCTCGCACGGTGGCGAGGGGCCGTGGCGGCCGCGACGGGACTTCCCGCTCGGCGGCTGAAACGTCTGACCGGGAACTGAACCGGGGCCGGACCCCGTCGAGGGATCCGGCCCCGCGGGCTCTTCCGCCGCTGGAGCGGCGGTCAGCGCCGGGATGGGCGACGGGTCAGCGCGAGGCGTGCGGGCGCTGCCGGCCGGCCGTCGCGGATGCCCGCAGCTCAGGAGGAGCGCTGGACGCGGGCCAGGCCCTCCGCGCGGGTACGCCGCGCCTGGGACGAGATGTCCACCGTCACGCCGGCGCCCTCGCCGGGGGTGCCCTCCCAGCCGCGGAGTTTGTTGACGAGCTTGGCGAGCCGGGCGTCCTGCCGCCCGACGGCGATGTAGAACAGCGACTCGTCCACGTGGCGGTCGTCGCCGCCCCAGCGCACGACACCCTCGCAGTCGGCCAGGATGTCCCGCAGCGCCAGCTCCTGGAGGGGGAAGAAGCCACCCTTGGCCCGGGCGCCCGGCCGGATGCGCACCGCGGTGCCGGAGGCGAGATTGGACTCCGGCAGGTCCCGGCGAACCTTGCCGATCTCCTGCCAGCCGGTCAGGTCGATCCCCTGGATCTCCTCCACCTCGTAGTGGAAACGGCGGATCACGTGCAGCAGAATCGCCTCGACGTCACCGATCCACACCGCGACGCTCAACCCCGTGCCCGCCACCGATCGGGTCCATACCAGCGAGCTGACATCCGCGTTCGGCTGGATCGGCCATCCGTTCGCCGACGTTTCCGGGCGCTGTCGCTCACGGCGCTCCTCGGCCGACGCCGGGGCGGCGGCCAGGGCCGGGCCGGCGGCGGCAGCGGCGCCGGCGACGGCGGCGGTTCTCAGAACTGATCGTCGCGTCACGTTGTGCTTCATGCTTCCCTACCTTTTCCCAGTTTTATCGGACCGCATCAATGCACAGCGGCGCCAGGGTGGCGACAGAGCACGCGAGCCAGTACCGGGTTGCCGGTACGGCCGTCCGGTATCGCATGTACGCGTTCACGCCCACCCAGATCGAACCGAAGAGCACGAACAGCACCGTGGCCATGGTCACCAGGGGGAGCAGACCGTCGTTCGGGTTCCAGGTCCAGGACTGCTCGGTCCACCCGAGCTCCGCCAGCGGACCATTGGCCACGATGTACCAGGTGAGGTGTATCGGGATCATGGCCGGAACGCCGAGCAGCAGGTTCACCCCGATGGGTACCGCGAGCCTTCGCGATGGCGCCACGGTTCCTGCTACTGAGCGCGACTGAGCGCATTGTAGTTTTCCAGCGCGCTGTACAGGCCGATCAGGTTCTGCCCGTATCCCACCGAAGCCGGGCCGTCGCCCTGGTACCGGGCCAGGATCTTCTGGGTGTCGGCATAGCTGATGGTGACGGTCGGGCGGGGCAGATGCACCTGGAACGCGTTGTAGATGGTCAGGTACGCCACCGACGAGATGTTGTAGACCGGGTCCTGCAGCCGGTCCCAGACCGCGCGCAGGTCTTCGGGGTTCCGCAACCGCGTGCCGTTGATGATGCCCTGGTCCATGCAGTAGTTGCGCGCCTCGATGGCGACCCAGGCCCACATCTGCGCCAAGCCGGTGCTGCAGTCGGTGGACTGCCCCCGCTTGACCAGCTCGTCCTTGATCGGGTCGTCCGGGCCGTACCTGCGGACCTCGAACAGCAGGGGGGCCTGGATGAGCGCCTTGCGGATCTTGAGCTGGCGGGCCAGGTTGGTGATCAACCAATCCATGTTCATGACGACGTTGAACGCGTCGGTGGTGCTGTTGGCCAACAGCAGCCAGTCCGTGGACCAGCCCTCGCCGCCTCGCTCCGGGATGCCGATCGACTCCAGGTAGGTCTGCACCTCCCGCAGACAGGCGTCGCGGTACTTGTCCTTGGCGAAGTCCACGTCCAGTTCTTCGGTGATGGGCGTCCTGGGGTTGAACTCGCCCTGACCGGTGTCCCGGCCGGACGCGATGTTGTTGTCGATCTCGATCCTGCTGTCCCCGGAGCCGATGGTGATCGTGGCGATCTGGTCGAACGCCCAGTTCGTCGGCATCGGGTAGCCCAGGTTGCCGGAGAACCCGGACGACATGTCGGAGACGAACGAGGTGACCGCGTAGCCGGCGTCGGAGACCCGCTGGCAGACGTTGCGGGGGCCGTAGATGCCGACGTGGTAGGGGGAGAGCTCCTCCACGGTCTCGTGGACGCCCTTGAAGTGCGGGATGATGAAATCGGTGACTTCGCTGTCCATCGCGTCGTAATCGACGGCGAAATAGATGATCGTTCCGGGCTTGAAGCCGTGGATCTTCGCCCATTCGATTGCGTTGGACGCGTCGACGGAGCCCTTGGCGAAGCTGAAGTTGTCGGCGGCGCGGGACCACGTCTGGTAGATCGGGAAGCAGCGCAGCCCCTTCAGCCAGATCATGTCCAGCTCGCCCGGCTGGATCTGCTTCTCCGGCAGATCGGTTTTCGACGGGTTGTAGAGGTACCGGCCGATGTACTTGTAGCCGGCGGCCTTCAACGCCTCCGCGCGCGCCTCGGTGATCCTCGTGACGCCGTCGCACGCCGCGCCCTTCCGGGTCTGGTCGCCGTAGGACACCAGCAGGGACGCCCACGTCTGGAAGTCACCGATCCCGGTGGTCGGCAACTTCACGAACGACTGGAAATCCAGCACGGCGTCGCGGACCTCGGTGGTGAAGCTGCCGAACGGCACGGCCCGCTTGTTGAGGTTCATCGCCGCGGTGAACAGCTGTGCCCAGGCGCCGCTGGCGCCGACGGTGACCGGGTGGGACTTGAGCCCGGCCTGCGTGGCGGGCCCGAAGACCCCGGTCGCGGTGCCGTCCGCCATGCCCAGCTCGTACTGGATGGCCAGGAGCATGGACTTGGCGACGTCCCGGGAGTGGTGCCCGTCGCAGGGGATGACGTAGAAGTCGGCGCGGTTGATGTATCGGCCGTTCATCCACTGCTGGATGGAACGGATGACGTCCGACCCGTTGTTCACGGTGACGTAGGCGTCCATGTTGAGCAGCGCCTTGACCACCTTGGGCTCCAGGGAGCTGCCCGGGAAGGCGCCCGCGACACCCATGTCCTGCTTGAGCTTGAGGACGGCGGCCTGGACCCGATCGCCGTAGACACCGTCGATGTCGCCGCCGTCGTAGCCCTTGCAGTACAGCGCGGACTGGATGATGCAGCCGAAGATCCAGGACGGAATGGTCGACTGATTCAGCTTGGGGTATTTCGACTGAAGGGTCGAGAGAGTGGTCGGGCCGAACGAGTTCGACAGGCTCGTGATGCCCAACTCGTACTGCAGGGCTCGGGTCAGGGCGTACATCGTGGTCCAGCCGGTACGGCCGTCCTCGGGCACCTTGGAAATGCCGAGGGTCGCGCCGTTGCTGTACGTCTGATTTATGAAACGCTGAGCCCGGAGAACCATTTCGTCAGCCATCTGACACCATTCTTCGAGGGGTGCGCGGCGGCGCCGGGCCGACGCGCAGAATGCCGGTCACAGAAAACGCGAATAGCTGCCGTGCCGCACTCTACTTCGGACATCGGCGGGCGCGCCACCCCGCGCCGCGGGGAGTCGGGGGCCGGTCCCGGGGGTGTGGCGGACACGCGTGCCCGGACCCCCGTGCGGCGCATTGAGCTGGGGTTATGCAAAGCCCGCGGGGCCGTTCGCCGATCGTCGGGCCGCCGGTCGGGGCGGGGTCCATACCTGAGTCGATCACGATCCGGAAGTGCCAGGCAGGGCGGAGCGGTGCTGGCGACGTCACATTGACAGCTCGTTGTCACATCGACTAACGTCTCGCTCGCTTGGGAATTTGATTGACGCATCCGCATTCCGCTGCGCGGTGCTCGCGGATGGTGCCGCGCGAGGTGATGCGGCCGGCGGTGACTTCTACTTCTGCGAGACCGGAAATATTCACGGAAATGCTCCTGTGAAAGAGCTGCCGCTGTGGTGTCGCCTTCGCGGTGGCGGTGCGGCACCCCTCCTGGCGCCGACCCGGCCGGGGACTTCCCGCTCCGCGGCCGGATCGTTCGATACGGTCGCCCGGTGAACCCTGTCGACCGGGCGTACGACGCCGCCGCCGCCCGGATCATGGCCGTCCGCTACCGCTCCCGTTCCTTCGACCACCTCTGCCGGGCCGTTCTGCGTTACGAGAGCGTGCAGGGCGGCCGGCTGGCCGCCGCCATCGCGTACTACGGGTTCTTCGCGGTGTTCGCGCTGCTGCTGATCGGCTACTCGGTCTTCGGCTTCCTGCTGACCAGCAACAGCGAGCTGTTCGACCTGGTCCGTGACTTCCTGCGGGACAACCTGCCGTTCCTGGACGTGCAGGCCATCCTGGACAGCAAGAAGACGGTCGGCATCGTCGGTCTCCTGGGCCTGACCTTCACCGGCATCGGCTGGGTCGAGTCGATCCGCTCCTCGCAGCGGCTGATCTGGCAGCTGCGCGAGCAGCCCGGCTACATCGGCGTCCGGCAGGTGCTCGACCTGATGGTCCTGGTCGGCGTCCTGCTCCTGCTCGCGCTCACCCAGGGCGCCGTCTACGGCCTGGAACGCCTGCTCGACTGGCTGGCCGGCAACCACGTCCCGGCGCTGCTCGCGGTGGTCAGCCTGGTCCTCAGCCTCGGGGTGAACATGCTGCTGGCGGCGGCGCTGCTGGCCGCGGTGCCCCGGCTGCGGATGACCGCGCGCCGGATGGCCCCGCCGGTGCTGCAGGTCGGCATCGGGCTGATGCTGCTCAACACGGTCGGCAAGTCGTTCGTCGCGGTGGTCCAGCGCAACCCGGCGTACGGCCTGGTCGGTTCGGCCGTCGGCGCGCTGGTCTACCTCTACGTCTTCAACCAGCTGCTGCTGTTCGGCGCGGCGTGGGCGGCGACCAGCCCGCACGGGCGGGTGGTGGACCTGTCCGCCGACGACAAGACCGCTCCGGTGGGGCAAAACCGGTGGATCCGGGAGGTCCGCCCGAGATGATGTCCTGCGTGGGGACACTCGTCACGCTGCACCTGCCGCCCGGCTCGCCGCTCACCGACGCGCCGTGGGTGATCACCATCGGCTCGCTCGGCGACCGGGAGGACTGGGAGCCGGTGGTCTGCGGGCCGTACGAGCGTGACCACGCGGTGGCGCTGGCCCGCGCGGTGGTGGCCGACGACGACCTGATGGCGGTGGTCGAGCCGATGCTGCCGCTGGACGGGGTGGACGCGATCCGTACGGAGATCGAGACGATCCGGGCGGCTGCCGAGGGTGACACCGGTCCCGGTGATCAGCTGCTGGCCGAGCAGTCCGGCGGTGGACCGCCGCCGCGGACGCCGGAGCCGATCGATGTACGCGACGGCTGGCGCCGGATAGCCGCCCGGCTCAGCGGCTGAGCGCGCTGCGATACTGGCCCCGTGGTGATCACACGACGGTGGGCGGCGTTCCTGATGGCGGTCGGCGTGTGGACGTGGGTGATCTGGCCCCGCTTCGGCCTCGCCATCTACCGGGACGACCGCTCGTTCGACGGCGGCACGCCCACGTCGTTCCTCTGGGTGCACGCGCTCCTGATCGCCGCGTCGCTGACCATCGGGACGGTCGTGGGGGTGCTCGGCGTGCGCGCCTGGCGGGCGGCGCGCGGGTCCGGCGTACCGCAGAATCGGCCCGGACCGGCGGCGCCGAAGAACGGACGGTGAGCGGCCCCGCGGGCCGCGAAGATTAATCCTTCGTTACGTGGCTACCGGGCATTTGCCTTGTGAACCGACCGAAAGCGGCACGTCAAAGCCCTGGTGATTGCGGCGCGATAACGGTGCGCCAACAGTCCGTACCTTTCGCCTGACGGGTAGATGGCCCGCAGTTACGCTGCCGACCGAGACCCACCGAGTGTGTCGGTGTGCATGGAAGGAGGGCGTCTTGCGCCCAGTACGTGGGAAGCGGATCGTGGCGATTCTCGCGGCAGGTGGGCTGACGCTCGCGGCCGCCGCCTGTGGTGACGCGCCGGAGGACACGCCGTCCGCCGGTGGCAGCGCCAGCGCCGCCGCCGCATTCAAGGCCTGCATGGTGACCGACACCGGCGGCATCGACGACAAGTCGTTCAACGCCTCCGCCTGGGCCGGCATGCAGGCCGCCAAGAACGAGGCCAGCAACGTCGACGCGAAGTACGTCTCCTCGTCGTCCGAGGCGGACTACGAGCCCGGCCTGCGCAGCTTCGTGACCCAGAAGTGCAACTTCATCCTCGCGGTCGGCGGGCTGATGGGCACCGTCACGAAGAAGGTCTCGGACGAGAGCAAGAACGCCCAGTTCGGCATCGTGGACAGCAGCAGCACCGGGAGCAACGTCTACCCGATGCAGTTCGCCACCGAGCAGGCCGCGTTCCTCGCCGGCTACCTCGCCGCGGGCTACTCGAAGTCCGGCACGGTCGGCACCTACGGCGGCATGAAGATCGCCCCGGTGACCGTCTTCATGGACGGCTTCGCCGACGGCGTCGCCTACTACAACCAGAAGAAGGGCAAGACCGTCAAGGTCCTGGGCTGGGACAAGGCGAAGCAGAACGGCACCTTCGCCGAGAGCTTCATCGACCAGAACAAGGGCAAGACGATCACCCAGACCCTGGTCTCGCAGGGCGCCGACGTGATCCTGCCGGTCGCCGGCGGCACCGGCCTCGGCACCGCCCAGGTCGCCAAGGACTCGGCCGGCAAGGTCGCGGTCATCTGGGTCGACCAGGACGGCTGCAAGAGCGCCGCGCAGTACTGCGACGTGTTCCTGAGCACCGTGGTGAAGAACGTCCAGGAAGCGGTCAAGGAGGCCGTGCTCAAGGGCGCGAAGGGCGAGGCGCTGGCCGCCACCCCGGGCTACCTCGGCACCCTGGAGAACAACGGCATCGAACTGGCCGAGTACCACTCGTTCGACAGCAAGATCGACGCGGCCCTCAAGGGCGAGGTCGAGCAGCTGAAGCAGGACATCATCGCCGGCACCGTCAAGGTCCAGTCGGCCAACGCGCCGAAGTGACCCGGTAGTAACATTCGGCCGCCGCGCGGCCACGGGCTCCGACCCGTGGCCGAGCGGCGGCTCGCCTTGACACATCCACCAGGCCCAGTACCGAAGTCGGGAGATTCCGCTGAAACTGGAACTGCGCGGCATCACCAAGCGCTTCGGCGACCTGGTGGCCAACGACCACATCGACATCACCGTCGAGCCCGGCGAGGTGCACGCCCTGCTGGGCGAGAACGGCGCCGGCAAGTCGACTCTCATGAACCAGCTGTACGGCCTTCTCCAGCCGGACGAGGGCCAGATCGTCGTCGACGGTGAACCCCGGGTGTTCCGCAGCCCGCGGGACGCGATCGCGGCCGGCATCGGCATGGTGCACCAGCACTTCATGCTCGTCCCGGTCTTCACCGTGGCGGAGAACATCGCGCTCGGCGCCGAGGAGACCCGCCTCGGCCCGCTCGGCTGGCTGGACCGCCGCCGGGCGCGCAAGGACGTGCTGGAGACCTCCCAGCGTTTCGGACTGCCGGTCGACCCGGACGCGCTGGTCGAGGACCTGCCGGTGGGCGCCCAGCAGCGGGTGGAGATCGTCAAGGCGCTGACCCGTGACGTCGACCTGCTCATCCTGGACGAGCCGACCGCGGTGCTCACCCCGCAGGAGACCGAGGAACTGCTCGCGGTGATGCGCTCGCTCACCGAGATGGGCAAGTCCATCGTCTTCATCACCCACAAGCTCAAAGAGGTCAAGGCGATCGCCGACCGGATCACCGTGATCCGGCGTGGCCGGGTGGTCGGCAGCGCCAGCCCGGACACCAGCGAGGACCAGCTGGCCGCCCTGATGGTCGGCCGCGCGGTCAGCCTCGAGGTGGACAAGGCCCCGGCCGAGCCGGGCCGTACCGTGCTGCAGGTCTCCGGCCTGGTGGTCGACGACGACCGCGGCGTGCGCGCGGTCGACGGCGTGGACCTGGAGATCCGCGCGGGCGAGGTGCTGGGCATCGCCGGGGTGCAGGGCAACGGGCAGACCGAGCTGGTCGAGGCCGTGATGGGGCTGCGCGAGGTGCGCGCCGGGCAGGTCCAGCTCGACGGCGAGGACCTGGCCGGGATGAGCACCAAGCGGATCCTGCGCTCCGGGGTCGGCTACGTGCCCGAGGACCGCAGCCACGACGGCGTGGTCAAGGAGTTCAGCGTCGCCGAGAACCTGGTCCTGGACATGTACGACCGCTCGCCGTTCGGCAACCCGTTCCGGCTGGACACCTCCCGGATCGGCACCAACGCCAAGGACCGGGTCGCCCAGTTCGACATCCGGTGCCAGTCGCCGGAGACGCCGGTCGGCACCCTCTCCGGCGGCAACCAGCAGAAGGTCGTCATCGCCCGGGAGATGTCCCGGCCGCTGCGCCTGTTCATCGCCTCCCAGCCCACCCGGGGCGTGGACGTCGGCTCGATCGAGTTCATCCACGGCCGGATCGTCCGCGAGCGGGACCAGGGCACCGCGGTGCTGGTGGTCTCCAGCGAGCTGGACGAGGTGGTCGGCCTCGCCGACCGGATCGCGGTGATGTACCGCGGCCGGATCCTGGCGATCGTCTCACCGGACACCCCGCGTGAGGAGATCGGCCTGCTGATGGCCGGCATCACCGGCACGCCGGCGGCGTCCGAGCCCGCGGCGGCCGGCGCGCCCACGCGGCCCGGCGCTCCCGCGGCGGAGCGTGCGCACGAGGCCGGCGGCGCCGGCGAAGAAAAGGGGACTAAGTGACCGCCGAAGCGACCACCAAGGCGCCGCACGAGCCGGCGCAGAAACCGGCCGAGCGCGAGTCCTTCCTCGACCTCTTCCTGCGCAACCTGTGGGCCGCGAACGGGTTCACCGTCACGGTCCTGTCGATCCTGCTGGCCGTGGTGATCGGCGCCGTGCTGATCGTGGTGTCCGACGCGGCCGTGCTGGAGAAGTTCACCTACTTCACCGCCCGGCCGGGCGACGCGCTCACCGCGAGCTGGGACCTGATCAGCGCCGCCTACTCCGACCTGCTCAAGGGCGCGCTCGGCGACCCGGAGGCGATCGACGCGTGGGTGTCCGGCAGCGGCAGCTGGCAGGACGCGCTGGCGCCGCTGTCCGAGACGATGACCTACGCCACCCCTCTGGTCTTCACCGGTCTGTCCGTCTCGCTGGCCTTCCGCGGCGGCCTGTTCAACATCGGCGCCCAGGGCCAGGCCGTGCTCGGCTGCATCGCGGCCGGCGTGGCCGGCTTCGCCTTCGGCCTGCCGATCGTGCTCAACCTGCTGGTCGCGCTGGTCGCCGGTGCGCTGGGCGGCGCCCTCTGGGGCTTCCTGCCCGGCCTGCTCAAGGCGCGGACCGGCGCCCACGAGGTGATCACCACGATCATGCTCAACTACACGGCCGGACTGTTCCTGTCCTGGCTGGTCATCCAGAAGGGCATCCAGGACCCGGGCCGCACCGACGCGATCAGCAAGGTGGTCGCCGAGTCGGCCCAGCTGCCCTCGTTCGGCGGCGCGCTGCGGGTGCACCTGGGCATCGTGCTCGCGGTGCTGGTCACGGCCGCGGTGGCCTGGCTGCTCAACCGCTCCGCGTTCGGCTTCGAGCTGCGCGCGGTGGGCGCGAACCCGCACGCCGCGAAGACCGCCGGGATCAGCGTCGCCAAGACGTACGCGCTGCTGATGGCGGTCGCCGGTGGCCTGGCCGGGCTCGGCGGCGCGAGCCAGGTGCTGGGCACGGCCCACGCGCTGACCCCGTCCGTGGCCGGCAACATCGGCTTCGACGGGCTGCTCGTCGCGCTGCTCGGTCGCAACCGCCCGTGGGGCACCCTGCTCGCCGCGCTGCTGTTCGGCGCGCTGCGGGCCGGCGGCAACCGGATGCAGGCGTACACCGGCATCTCGCTGGAGCTGGTCACCGTGCTGCAGGCCCTGATCGTCATCTTCATCGCCGCGCCCGCCCTGGTGAAGGCGATCTTCCGACTTCGCGCCGCCCGCGCCGCCGGGCCGAGCGTCACTCCGGCGAAGGGCTGAGACCATGTCGACCACGACTGTGGCGGAGGCGACCGAGGTCGTCGCCGCACCGGATCCGTTCTGGACCCGGCAGCGCCGGCTCGGCGTGGCGCTGATCCTGATCGGTATCGTCGCCGCGTCCGTCTTCGGCTCGCTCGCGCCCAGCGAGACCGCACGCTTCACCCTCAGCGACGACGCGCAGGGCGCCGCGATCTCGATCAACGGCCAGCTCGGCGCCGTCCTGTTCGGCGTGCTGACCGCCGTCGCCGGCGGTGTGCTGGTCGCCGGTCTGGCCAAGCGCTGGTCGAACGCGCTGCTCGGGGCGGGCATCCTGACCTTCGTGCTGTCCTTCCTGTGCTGGCAGGTGGCCGGCCAGTTCATGCCCCTGGTGGACACCTCGAGCGGCACGTTGCAGCTGGCCCTGCCGCTGATCCTGGGCGCGCTGGCCGGCGTGCTCGGCGAGCGCTCCGGCGTGGTCAACGTCGCGATCGAGGGGCAGTTCCTGATGGGCGCGTTCGCCGGCGCCCTGGTCGGCACCATGGCCGGCAGCGTCTGGGCCGGGCTGATCAGCGCGGCGGTCGGCGGTGTCATCATCGCCGCGATCCTGGCCGTCCTGTCGATCCGCTACCTGGTCGACCAGACCGTGGTCGGCATCGTGCTCAACCTGTTCGCGCTCGGCATCACCGGCTTCCTCTACGAGCGGCTGATGCAGCCCGACGCGGCCGGCTACAACCAGCCGCCGCAGATGCCGGTCTGGCGGATCCCCGGGCTGGCCGACATCCCGGTGATCGGGCCGGTGCTGTTCAACGCCAACCTGCTGCTGTGGCTGGCGCTCGGCCTGGTCGTGCTGATCCATTTCGGGCTCAACCGGACCCGCTGGGGCCTGCGGACCCGGGCGGTCGGCGAGCACCCCACCGCGGCCGACACGGTGGGTATCCGGGTGCGCGGGCTGCGCTACGCGAACGTGCTGCTCGGCGGCGTGGTCGCGGGCCTCGGCGGGGCGTACTTCACGCTGGTGGCGACCGGCAGCTTCACCAAGAACATGACCGCCGGGGCGGGCTTCATCGCACTGGCCGCGCTGATCTTCGGCCGGTTCACGCCGGTCGGGGCGTTCGGCGCGGCGCTGTTCTTCGGCTTCGCGCAGAAGCTGGCGACCTACCTGAGCGCCATCAACAGCCCGGTGCCGAGCCAGTTCCTGAACATGCTGCCGTACCTGGCGACCATCATCGCGGTGGCCGGTCTGGTCGGCCGGGTCCGGGCGCCGGCGGCGGACGGTATCCCGTACGTCAAGGGTTGAGTTCTTTTCCTGCGGATGCCCGGGCCCTTGCCCGGGCATCCGTCTTTGGCAGACGAAACAGTGGGGCAGAATCGAGATCATGGAGATCGACTGGGCGGCGCTGCGCGCCGCCGCCATCGAGGTGATGCGGCGTGCCTACGTGCCCGCGTCCGACTATCCGGTCGGGGTGGCCGGACTGGTCGACGACGGCCGGGTCGTGGTGGGCTGCAACGTGGAGAACGCCTCCATCGGCATGACGCTGTGCGCCGAGTGCGGCATGGTGAGCTCGCTGCACGCGACCGGCGGAGGCAAGCTCGTCGCGATCTCCTGCGTCGACGCGACCGGCGCGCCGCTGATGCCCTGCGGGCGCTGCCGGCAGCTGCTGTGGGAGCACGGCGGCCCGGACCTGCTGGTCGAGGCGCTGCCCCGGCCGCTGCGGATGGACGAGCTGCTGCCGCACGCCTTCGGCTGGGTGGACATGGAGAAGGTCACCGGCTCGGCCGGCGGTCCCGAGGTCCCCGCCGAGCTGGCCAAGTGGCGCGGGCGCGGCACCGTCTTCGTGCACCCGGACCTGTCCGGCGGCGAGACGATCTGGACCGCCTACTGGGAGCGCTCGTCGGGCGCGCCGGGCTCCGGGGAGGACAAGGGGATCCTCGAGGAGGGGCCGAACTTCCCGTCGGCTTCGGCCGCAGTGGCCTGGGGCTCGGTCCGCACTCCGCGGATCGTGGTGGTGGACGCCCAGGGCAACCTGTCCTGGGCGGGCGAGGGTGAGCTGCCGGACGGGATCCCGCAGCGCTGGGAGGAAAAGTGAGCGGGTTCGCCGCAGTTGACGTGATCCGGGCCAAGCGGGACGGGCACACCCTCACCGACGCGCAGATCGACTGGGTGGTCGACGCCTACACCCGCGGTGTGGTCGCCGACGAGCAGATGTCCGCGCTGGCCATGGCGATCCTGCTGCGCGGGATGACACCGGCCGAGATCGCCCGGTGGACGGCCGCGATGATCGCCAGCGGCGAACGGCTGGACCTGTCCGCGGTGTCCCGGCCGACCGCCGACAAGCACTCCACCGGCGGCGTCGGCGACAAGATCACGCTGCCGCTGACCCCGCTGGTGGCCGCATGCGGCGTGGCCGTGCCGCAGCTGTCCGGCCGCGGCCTCGGGCACACCGGCGGCACCCTGGACAAGCTGGAGTCGATCCCGGGCTGGCGGGCCCGGCTCAGCAACGCCGAGTTCATCGCGCAGCTGCGGGACATCGGCGCGGTGATCTGCGCGGCCGGCGAGGGCCTGGCCCCGGCCGACCGCAAGCTGTACGCGCTGCGCGACGTCACCGGCACGGTCGAGGCCATCCCGCTGATCGCCAGCTCGATCATGAGCAAGAAGATCGCCGAGGGCACCGGCGCGCTGGTGCTCGACGTCAAGGTCGGCTCCGGCGCGTTCATGAAGGACCTGGCCACCGCGCAGGAGCTGGCCCGGACCATGGTGCAGCTGGGCAAGGACAGCGGGGTCACCACGGTCGCCCTGCTCACCGACATGAGCACCCCGCTCGGCCTGGCCATCGGCAACGCCAACGAGGTGGCCGAGTCGGTCGAGGTGCTGGCCGGCGGCGGACCGGCCGACGTGGTCGAGCTGACCCTGGCGCTGGCCCGGGAGATGCTGGCCGCGGCCGGGGTGGACGCCGACCCGGAGAAGGTGCTGGCGTCCGGCGCGGCGATGGACACCTGGAAGGCGATGATCCGCGCGCAGGGCGGCGACCCGGACGCCCCGCTGCCGTCCGCCGCGCACACCGAGGTGTTGCGCGCCGAGAGCGACGGCGTGGTGACCGCGATGGACGCGTACGGCATCGGCATCGCGGCCTGGCGCCTCGGCGCCGGCCGGGCCCGCAAGGAGGACCCGGTCAGCTTCGGCGCCGGGGTGCAGCTCAGGGTCAAGCCCGGCGACCGGGTACGGGCCGGCGACGTGCTGCTGGAACTGCGCGCCGACGACGAGGCGCGGATCCCGGCGGCCCGGGCCGACGCGGTCGCCGCGATCAGCATCGGGACCGGCGCACCCGCCCCTGCCGGTCTGCTGCTCGACCGCATAGCCTGACCCACCATGACGAAGGCCGCCCCCGACCCCCGTGCGGTCCGCGAGGCCAGCCTGGACGAGCTGGCCCGGCTCGGCCTGCCGCTGCCGCCGCCCGCCTTCCCGCTGGTCTGGGAGCTCGGTGACACGGTCGAGCTGCGCCCGGTCGCCGAGCTGGAGGCGCGCGCCGCGGTGCTGCACGTGGTCGTCGCCCGCTGTTTCGGGATGCCGACCGAGGCGGCGATGAGCTGGCTGCTCGGCTCGCACCTGGTGGAGCTGGTCACCCCGCCGGAGTGGCAGTTCGTGATCGGCGCCAAGGGCGACCACCGGTCGTTCGTACTGCACCACGACGCGGTCTTCGCGCTGGCCTGGCTGCTCGGGCTGGGCCGGCACCTGGACCCGACGGTGCCGCCGGACGACCACCTGATGACCCAGATGCCGGATCTGCCGGCGGGCGAGACGTTCGCCCGCTGGCGGTCCCGGTCGCTGGTCGCGGTGCGCGACGCCGCCGAGGCCGCGGTGCTGCTCGACCTGTACTACTGCCTGGACTGGGCGTTCCAGGAGGCGGAACAGACCGGCCGGCCGCTGCCCGGTGAGGTGGACAGCAACGCGATCGGGCAGCGCCGGTGGGCGCTGGAGTGGGCGGTCATCTTCCACGGCCCGTACCACGACGAACCGCCGGAGTGGGAAGAGGTCGACCTCTCGGTGTGAGCGGCCGCGCGTGTCAGCGCGGCCGGTAGGTGGTCAGCCGCACGGCGGCGGTCACGGTGACCTCGCGGGTGGGCAGCGCGTCCACCGGGACGTGACGGGCGCTGGGCGTCATCCCGATCAGGGTGCGCGCCTCGGCGGCGGTCAGCCGCATCCGGTGCCGGTGGGTCGTGACGTCCAGCCGCTCGAAGTGCTCGTCGAGGGCGCCGCTGACCCGGGCCGCCTTGTCCGGGTCGACCTGGATCAGCCCGTACGCGGTGATCAGCTCGACCAGGTGGTCGGCGGCCGGGGTGACGACCAGCAGCCGGCCGTCCGGGCGCAGCACCCGCCGGAACTCCGGGCCGTTGCGCGGAGCGAAGACGTTCAGGATCACCGCGGCGGAGGCGTCCGTGACCGGCAGCGGACGCCACAGGTCGGCGAGCGCCGCGGCGGCGCGCGGGTGCGCGCGGGCGGCCCGGCGCAGGGCCGGCTTGGAGACGTCCAGGCCCAGGCCGGTGGCGGCCGGCGCGGCGTCCAGGACCCGGGCCAGGTAGTCGCCGGTGCCGACCCCGGCGTCCAGGACCAGCCCGGCCGGGCCGGACCCGGCGGCCGGCGGCTGCGCCGTGGCGGCTGCGGCCAGCGCGCCGGAGATGAAGGCGTAGTGGCCGGCGGCCAGGAACGCGGCCCGGTCGGCGATCATCTCGGCGCTGTCCCCGGTGTGCGGCAGGCGCCCGGCGCTCAGGTCGGCGTACCCCTGCCGGGCGATGTCGAAGCTGTGGCCGAGCGGGCAGCGCAGCGCCCGCTCGTGGCGGTCGAGTGTCCGTCGACACACCGGGCACCTCAGGTACGGCAATGCGCCATCGATCATCAGGGGTTTCCCTCTACGCTTCGCTGATGGCAGGCATTGCACACTCCGACATAGTCAACGCTCCCAAGGTTCTGCTGCACGATCACCTCGATGGTGGACTGCGGCCGGACACGATCGTCGAGCTGGCCGCCGCGGTCGGTCACGAGCTGCCGGAGCGGGATCCGGCCAGGCTCGGTGACTGGTTCGTCGCGGCCGCCGACTCCGGCTCGCTGGAACGGTACCTGGAGACCTTCTCGCACACCGTCGCGGTGATGCAGACCGAGGAGGGCCTGCACCGGGTGGCTCGCGAGTGCGCGCTCGACCTGGCCGCCGACGGCGTGGTCTACGCCGAGGTCCGCTACGCCCCGGAGCAGCACCTGGAGCGCGGCCTGACGCTGGACCAGGTGGTCGGGGCGGTGCACGCCGGGTTCCGCGACGGATGCGCCGAGGCGACCACCCGGGGCACCCCGATCCGGATCGGCACGCTGCTGACCGCGATGCGGCACGCCGCCCGCTCCCAGGAGATCGCCGAGCTGGCCGTGCGCTACCGCGACGCCGGCGTGGTCGGCTTCGACATCGCCGGGGCCGAGGCCGGTTTCCCGCCCACCCGGCACCTGGACGCCTTCGAGTACCTGCAGCGGGAGAACTTCCACTTCACCATCCACGCCGGCGAGGCGTTCGGGCTGCCGTCGATCTGGGAGGCGATCCAGTGGTGCGGCGCCGACCGGCTGGGCCACGGCGTACGCCTGGTCGACGACATCACCATGCCGGTGCCCGGGCCGAGCTCGGTGACCGCGACCGGGGGCACCCACGCGGCTCCGCCGGTGCTCGGGCGGCTCGCCGCGTACGTACGGGACAAGCGGATCCCGCTGGAGCTGTGCCCGTCGTCGAACGTGCAGACCGGCGCGGCCGCCTCGATCGCCGAGCACCCGATCAAGCTGCTGCACGACCTCCGCTTCCGGGTCACCGTCAACACCGACAACCGGCTGATGAGCGGGACGTCGATGAGCCGGGAGATGAGCCTGCTCGCCGAGGCGTTCGGCTGGGGCTGGGCGGAGCTGCAGTGGCTCACCATCAACGCGATGAAGTCGGCGTTCATCCCGTACGACGAGCGCCTGGTGCTGATCAACGAGGTGATCAAGCCGGCGTACGCGAAGCTGCTGGGCTGAGGGTGGTAGCCGGGTGGAAGTCCGGCTTTTCGCGCTTTTCCGAGAAAGGAGCGAACGTACGTCAGGCGAAACTGCCTGTCCGGTTCCGGGCCTCCACCGTTCGGCTACACTCCCGCCTGCAAACTTGGCATAATCCGGCATCTCGCCTTGCCGATCGCGGGAGACCGAGCCATCGTCAGTCCTGTCGCGATCGACTACGATCTGACCGGTCGGCCTGCGCCCACCCCCCAACGCCGCGCCGACCGTATGAGTGACCTTGAGATACAAGCTCGTCTACAGGCAGTGATGTCAGGCCGGCGATGTCCAACTACGACGTTGCAACATCGCGTCACACAACCGGTCCGTGTCCGCCTGCTCTTTCTCTTTGACACTCGTCGTGATGGAATCTCGGGGGCCCGACCCGGCGAGTCGGCCGTGCGCGGAGCTCGGCGAGCCGAATGCCGGGCCCGAATCAGGAGGACGGTGACGTGAGCAAGCGCCCCAGTGAGGCGGACGGCGTCATGTCGCGTCTGCGTCGACCCACGGGTCGGCTGCGAGACCTACCCATCTGGTCCAAGCTTGGTCTGATCATGCTGGTCCCGACCGTGGCGACGATCATCGTCGGCGTCAACGGCCTGGTCGACCACATCGACGAGGCCGACAACGCGGAGAACGCCCGGACCCTCGCGGCGCTGTCCCAGGCCGCCGGCGGCCTGGTCGACCAGCTGCAGTCCGAGCGCGCGTACGCGATGATGATCGCCGTCGCCAAGGACAAGGAACTGAACAAGGCGTTCAACGGCGGCAAGGAGGACGCGGCGGTCGTCAAGGCGGCCGTCGACCGGTACAACTCCGAGCACTCCAAGGTCGAGGCGGCCAACCAGCCGTACTCCCAGCAGCGCGCCGCCCTGGACGACGTCCCGGACCGGGTCGACATCCTGCTCTCCCGCCTGGACCTCAACCTGGCCGACCTCGCGGCGTACCGCAGCAAGGTGACCAACGGCACGGAGAGCACCAAGAGCGTCGAGACCACCTACGGCAAGCTCATCTCCGACCTGCTGTCGGTGCGCGACGTCGCGGCCCAGCAGGCCAGCGACACCAGCCTGAGCGACCACCTGCGCGCGGTCGCCGAGGTCGCCCGGGCCAAGGAGTACATCTCCACCGAGCGCTACATCGGCCACCAGGTGATGGGCGCCCGCGAGTTCACCAACACCCTCCGGCAGGCCTTCCTCTCCGCGAGTCTCGGCTTCGAGCAGGCCAAGGACACGCTGGAGGCGGTCGCCACCGACGGCGAGTTCGAGTTCTTCACGAGGACCACCTCGGCCAACCCGACCGAGCGCGAGGCCACCAACCTCACCGTCCCGCTGCTGGCCAGCCAGGGCACGGACATCACCAAGGCGCATCTCACCACCGACGGGTGGGAGAAGGCGATGACCGACTACAACAACACCTTCCGCCAGGTCGAGGTGCAGTTGGACAAGGACATCGTCGCCCAGGCCACCGACCTGCGGAACAGCACGAACCGCCGGGTCTTCCTGGAGACCAGCGTCCTGCTCGGCATGCTCCTGCTGGCCATCCTGTTCGCCTGGCTGGTCGCCCGGTCGATGGCCCGCTCGCTGCGCGAGCTGCGGCAGGGCGCGCTCGCCGTGGCGCAGTTCGGCCTGCCGCACGCGGTGAGCCGGCTGCGCGACCCGGCGCTGTCCGCGTCGCTCACCCCGGCCCAGGTGGCCGACCAGATCGCCGAGCCGCTCCCGGTCCGCAGCCGGGACGAGTTCGGGCAGGTGACCGAGGCGTTCAACGCGGTCCACCTGGAAGCCGTGCGGACCGCCGCCGAGCAGGCGGCCCTGCGTGCCTCCGTCGCCACCATGTTCGTCAACCTGGCCCGCCGTTCGCAGATCCTGGTCGACCGGCTGATCGGTCACCTGGACCGGCTGGAGCGCGGCGAGGAGGACCCGGACCGGCTGGCCGAGCTCTTCCAGCTCGACCACCTGGCCACCCGAATGCGGCGCAACGACGAGAACCTCCTGGTTCTCGCGGGCGCCGACTCCACCCGTGTGCAGCGCGAGCCGGCCGCTCTGATCGACGTGCTGCGCGCCGCCCAGTCCGAGGTCGAGCACTACACCCGGATCGAGTTCGGCGTCATCGACCGCGAGATCGAGGTGGCGGCGCACGCCGTCAACGACATGGTGCACCTGGTCGCCGAGCTCTTCGACAACGCGACCGCCTTCTCCCCGCCTAACTCGAACGTCCTGGTCGAGGCCCGCCGGGTCGGCGACAACGCGGTGCTCACCGTGGAGGACCACGGCATCGGCATCAGCCGTGAGCAGCTGCGCGACCTGAACGAACGGCTCGCCAATCCGCCCACGGTGGACGTGGCCGTCTCCCGGATGATGGGCCTGGTCGTGGTCGCCCGGCTGGCGAACCGGCACAGCGTACGGGTCGAGCTGCGCCCGGCCGACCGCGAGCGCGGCACCGTCGCCGAGGTGGGTCTGCCCGTCTCCGTCCTGGCCACCTCGTCGTCCGCCCGGATGCCGGGTGGCTACGATGCCCCGCCGGCCGCGATGCCGTCCTACGGCGAGCCGATGGCCCTGGAGAGCGGCCGCGGCGGCTACCCGGGCGACATCCGGCCGTACGAATCCCCGGTCAACGGCACCAACGGCTCCGTCCCGGCCTGGTCCGACCTCACCGGCGCCGCCCCGTCGAACGGCTTCGGCGGCGCTACGAACGGCTTCGTCAACGGGTCCGTCAACGGCTTCCACGGCCCGCGCAGCAACGAGCCGCTGCCGCCGCTGCCGTCCGGCCCGATCAGCACCGGCCCGCAGGGCTTCGCCGGACTCGACGAGCTGGCCCAGCGCCGCAACGGCCACGACTACCAGCAGCGCCCCGAGCCAGAGGTGAACGGCTTCGGCGCGGCCATCCCGCGCCAGCTGCCGGCCAACCCGGAGAGCCAGAGCCGCGGCTCGTTCATGCCGCCGGTGTCCGCGCCGCCGGTGCCGCCGGTCGTCTCGGCCCCGCCGGTGACCTCGGTGCCGCCGGTCAGCTCGGTGCCGCCGGTGCCGTCCGCCCCGCCGGTCTCCGCCGCCCCGATCGAGCCGGCCCCGGCGAGCCCGTTCGCGTCGGCGCCGCCGGCCTGGCCGCCGGTCGCCGGGGACCGGGAGACCGCCACCCCGCACGTCCCGGAGAACCTCGCCGCGGCACTGGACATGACCGCCGAGATCCCGCGGTTCCGTTCCGAGCACGCCGAGCCGCACCCCGAGGTGGCCCCTCCGGTCAACCCGCCGCTGGCCGCGCTGCCCGCGTCCGCCCCGCCGGCGTACGACTCGCCGGACCCGGTGAGCGCGGCGCCCCAGGCCGCCGACGTGCAGGCCACCGCGGCCGCCCAGATCGCGGCGGCGCAGGCGCCGGCCCGGGAGGGCGCGGTGCCGTTCGCGGACGAGACCATGGAGCTGCCGATCTTCCGGGAGCTGGAGTCGGCCTGGTTCACCACGACCCAGGCCACCCCGTCCAAGCCGTCGGTCTCCGGCTCCGGTGAGGAGGCCGTGGTCTCCCAGCGGATCCCGACCGGCGAGCCGGCCCGCAACGCCGGGGTGCCGCAGCAGGCGGCCGCCCCGGAGGCCCGGGAGCTCGACACGGCCACGGTCGGCGCCCCGGCCACGGCCGCCGGCGCGGGTTCCCACGGCGGCGCGGCGGGCTCCAGCCCGTGGCGTACCGCGGCCGACGAGGGCTGGCAGGCCGCTCGCAAGGCGTCCGAAGTCACCATCGACACGACCACCACGGCGGGCCTTCCCAAGCGCACGCCGATGGCGCAACTCGTCCCCGGCGGTGTCGACCGGGGCGGTAACTCCGTCCAGCGCCGTACGCCCGAGGGGGTCCGCGGTCTGCTGTCCGCGTACCACCGGGGTGTGCAGCGCGGTCGCACCAAGGAACAATCGACCAACCTGGAGGAGACTCCGGGAGGGCAGCAGCCCTCGCAGGCTGGCAAGGAGCATGAGGCATGACATCTACGCAGGATCTCGGTTGGCTCCTGGCCAACTTTGCCGACCGCGTTCCCGGGGTCGCGCACGCGATCGCCGTCTCCGCCGACGGCCTGCTCCTGGCGGCCTCGCGGGACCTTCCCCGGGACCGTGCGGACCAGCTGGCGGCCATCGCATCCGGCCTGGTCAGCCTGACCCAGGGCGCGGCGCGCTGCTTCGAGGGCGGCGCCGTTCTGCAGACGGTCGTGGAGATGGACAATGGGTTCCTGTTCCTGATGTCCATTTCCGATGGCTCCTCGTTCGCGGTTCTCGCGGCGCGTAGCTGCGACGTCGGTCAGGTGGGCTACGAGATGGCCCTGCTGGTCGACCGGGTGGGCGAGGCGCTGACTCCGGCGCCGCGGTCCGCCGCCGGGGTGCTGGGCTGAAGGCGCGGTGAGCCGGCCCATCCGGCTACTGTCCAGAAACTTGAGAACCAATACACTTCGAGGGGCCGAGGGAGGGGTTGACGGTGACGATGCCCGAACGCGATGAGCCGACCGGCGCGCTGGTCAGGCCGTATGCCGTGACCCGTGGTCGAACCCGGCCGAAGCTTGAGATAGCGCTGGAAGCGCTGGTCGAGACAACCGTGCGCGGCCGTTCTGGGATGATCCGCGGCGGGCAGGGTGGAAGCGAGCATCAGTACATCGCGGCGATGTGCGACGGCGGCCGAGTTCAGTCGCTCGCCGAGATCGCCGCACGCATGCAACTGCCGCTCGGTGTGGCACGTGTGATCGTGGCCGACATGGCCTCCGACGGTCTCGTCGCGGTCTACGAGCCCACCTCGCTCGAAGACGAGACCGACGCGGTAGGCACGGAACTGCTGGAAAGGGTGCTGAGTGGACTTCGCAGGCTCTGACATGTCGCAACGTCCTGCTGCCGGACGCGTGACATCGGCGAAGATTGTCATCGCCGGTGGCTTCGGCGTCGGCAAGACGACGCTGGTGGGGTCGGTCTCCGAGATCACCCCGCTGACCACTGAGGCGATCATGACCTCGGCCGGTGTGGGTGTCGACGACAACCGGCAGGTGCCGGGCAAGATGACCACCACCGTGGCCATGGACTTCGGCCGAATCAGCATCGACCGGGACCTGATCCTCTACCTGTTCGGCACGCCCGGCCAGACCCGCTTCTGGTTCATGTGGGACGAGCTGGTGCGGGGCGCGATCGGTGCGGTGGTCATGGTGGACACGCGTCGGCTCGCCGACTGCTTCGCCGCCATCGACTTCTTCGAGCACCGCCGCCTGCCGTACCTGGTGGCGATCAACTGCTTCGACGGCATGCAGTACCACAACGCGCAGGACGTCCGGGACGCGCTGGCGATCTCGAGCGACGTGCCCGTGGTGAGCTGCGACGCCCGTAACCGCGAGTCGACGAAGAACGTCCTCATCTCGCTCGTCGAGTATGTGCTGACGATGCGTCGCTCGCGCGCGGTAGCGCCCGCCTGACGACCGGTTGAAGCCCCGCTCCGCGAGCCGGAGCGGGGCTTTCGCGCGTCTTCAGGCAGGTGGATCGCGCAGTGGATCGAGAACGGTCCGTCACCGGCGCAGCGGGAAGCGGTGCGTCACCGGGCGCAGGCGCGGGCGCTCGCCGACGCGGCCGGTGGGAGACGGTCCGTCACCGCCGGGAGAGCTGGAAGGGTCACCCGTGCGCCGCTGGGGAAGCGGTCCGTCACCGACGGGAGAGCTGGAAGGGTCACCCGTGCGCCGTTGGGGAAGCGGTCCGTCACCGCCGGGAGAGGCCGGGCGGTGCACCGGCGCGGGCGGTCCGTCGCCGGTCGGGCAGCTCGTCGGCGCGGCCGGCTGAGAAGGCCCAGGACGTGACCACGCCGCGGGCGCTGCCCCAATCGCACCGGCGGCTCCGGACCGGGTCTGCGGACCACCTCAGCGCCCGCGCGGCGGGTCCGTGCCACGGCCGCCGGAACCGGCACAGCGGCCGACGCCGGAGCTGGGCCGGTCAGCGTACCGAGAAGGCGACGACGCCGCCGGGCCCGGGCACGGCAGAGGGCCGCGACCCGGTGGGTCGCGGCCCTCTGCGAACGCCCCGAGGGGGCCGGCTCAGCGGTTGCCGTAGCCGGCGCCGTTGCGGTACTCGTCCGCGCTCTCGCGGTCGCGCGTGAAGTCCCACCCGCCGGCGGCCTCGCGGCCCGGGCGGCCACCCATCGCGAACCCGCCGATCTCCTGGCCGCGCCGCCAGCCGCGGAAGTACCCGGTGGTGTGCGCGGCGATCGAGGCGGCGTCCCGGACGATCCGCAGCGGCCGCTCCTCGCGCAGCGGCGAGCCGGGCACCAGGTTCGCCTGCGGCACCCGTTTCGGCAGGCCGGCCGACGTCTCCGCGGCGACGGCGGGGGTGGCCGCCTTCTCCGCGGCACGCCAGCCGCTGTCGTTCGGGTTGGCCCAGTCCACGTTGCCCGAGTCGCTGGTGCCGGTGAACCAGGCGGATCGGGCCGCTGCGAAGATCAGCAGGTCGCCGTCGCTGCCGTCGGCCGGGACCGGCGGGGTGGCGCTGCGGTCCAGCGCGGTCACCTTCGGCGGGAGGCTCTCGGCGCCACGGGCGCCGCCGTCGACGACCCGCAGCGACGGCGGGTCACCGATCTGGTCGAGCCCGGGCAGCTTGGCCCGTCCGCCGTTGCGCTGCGGATCCACCAGGCGCAGCGCCGGCGGCTCCTTCGGCATGTCCTGCCACGGCGGCTTGACCCGGCCCTCGGCGCCGGGCGAGCTGACCGACGCGGCGGCCGGCCGCTCGGTCACCGCGGCGTCGTCGCCGCCGTTGTTCAGCAGCGGCCAGTTCGCCCGGGAGCCGGGCTCCGGGGCCTCCTGCGCGGCACGCGGCGACGGCATCGGCAGGCTGAAGTCGGTCGGGCTGGTCGGCGTCCCGTTCGCCGCCGCCGCGGGCGGCGGGGTGGTGCGCGTGTTCGGCCGGGCCGGGATGACCGCGCGCTGCCGCTCCGCCCGGGCCCGGTTCAGCTCGGCGTTGGTGAGCGTGGGCCGGAACGGCTCGCCCGCCTCGGCCGGGGTGCTCGCCGCACCGGCCGGCGAGACCGGGTTGCGAGCCGCCGGCGAGGAGGGCGCGATCGGGCTCCGGGTCGGCAGCGGGGCCGGCGAGGACGGCGCGATCGGGCTCCGCGTGGCCGGCACCGGACGGGTGCCCGGCGTGATCGGGGTCATGCCCGGCGGGGGCGGTGGCACCGACACCGGCCGGTTGCCCGGCGTGCCGGCCCGGCCGGGGAGCCCGTTGGCCGCGGCCGGCGCGACCGGTGGCGGCGTGATCGGGTCCGGGGCGACCGGGGGAGCGTTCATCGGCTGCGGGGTGGCCGGGCCGTTGCCGGTGCCGGCCACGGTGGGCTCGGGACGGCTGCGGCGGCCGAACCGGGAACCGGTGTCGGCGGCCGGCCCGGACGGCAGCACGGAGGGCTCGGCGGCCCGGCGGGCGGCCCGGCGGCCGACGTTCGGCTCGGTGGCCGGGCTGGTGGCCCGGGCGGCCAGCGTGCCGACCAGCGCGGCGCACGCCGCGTCGCAGGTGCGCACCGCGGCGACGGCCTGGCGGACCGCCTCGGCGGCGGCCGGCGCCAGCGACTTGTTGACGCCGCCCCGGCGCGGCGACTCGCTGATGGCCACCTGCAGCGCGGTGACCGCGGCGATCACCTCGTCCTCGGTGCCGGCGCCGGAGCGGGTGAGCGTGGTGGCGACCTCCTGCGCGGCCTGCGCCGGGTCGCCGCCCCGGCCGGTCATCCGGCCGGGCTCGGGCACCGCGTCCAGCACCGCCAAGGCCAGCGGGTGCGCCGGGTCCGGGTACGCCCGCAGGGCGGCCGGGTAGAGCTCGCGGAGCACCTCGCGGAGCGCGACCGCGGCCGCGTTCCGCCCGACCAGCATGGCCACGTGCGCGGCCAGGACCGGCTTGTAGCTGACCAGCTCGCGCGGCGCGGGGATGTTCACCGCGGCGATCGCGCCGGCCTGCAGGGCCCGGGCCAGCCCGACCGCGCGCCGCGCGGCGGCCGGGGCGGAGATCTCCTCCGGGGAGTCGTCGTCCGAGAAACGCTCGGCGAAGTCGTCCGCGTCGTCGTCGTCGACCACGACCAGCGGCCGCCCGGCGGCGGTGAGCAGCGAGGTGACGACGTGGTCGTCACTGTCGGCGGCCACGGCCGCGTCGCTGAACCCCGTCGTACGTTCCACGAGCAGCGTTCCCAGCAGGGCGTAACCGGCCGGGTCGTCGCTGATCTCGTGGACGCCGAGCAGCCGTCCTGCGTCGTCCACCACGGCGATGGTCAGCGGCGCGGCCGAGGCCGTACGCACCGAATCATCAGCCGACGCCAGACCGCAGTACACGCGCACGAGCGCCACGGCGTCGTCCTCCTCCCCGGGACTGCTTCTCTGTGGCCAAGGACTGATGTTCCCTGGTAATCGGTCAGTCACGCCAGTCCACAGCAGCAGAGATCTTGCCGATGACCGACCGCCAGCCGAGACTCGCCTGCTGTGCCCCGATCTTCTTCAGCCGCCGGCGACCGAAGAAACCGCCCATGCCACCGCTCTCCGCGGCACGCAGGGACTCGTCGAGGTCGTCGAGCGGGGAGCCGGCCGACAGCGCCAGGATCACCGGCTTGATCCGGAGCGCGTAGCCGAGGTCACGCGCCACCTCGCCGGCGGCGATGAGCAGCGGCAGGTCCCAGGTGTCGTGTCCGCCCCGCAGGTTCTCCACCACGAGGTCGAGTTCGTAGCGCTCCTCCGGAAGCGGGTCGATGTCGCTCGACTGTACCCGCTCCGCGAGCTCGCCCCAGCTGTCCAATTGTGCGAGATCGTGCGGAGCACCCGAACGAATGAAGGCGACCAGCGCTTCGGCGTTCTTGAAGGCGAGCAAGCGGCCCTTGTGACTGAGGAACATGGGTACTTCCTCGTCCTCCGGCTGGGTCTTCGCCTCCTCCGGCTCCTCGGCGGAATCGGATTTGTCGTCGGCTGACCTGCCGTCCTCGTCGTCGCCCTCGGCGAGGAGCGCCTCGTACTCCTCGTCGACGATGATCCCCTCCTCGCCGTCCTCGTCGAGGGCGGCGCGCTTGCGCGTGTCGAACGGGTCGTCGTCCTCGGCCTCGATCTCGGTCGGGGTCAGCTCGGAGGCCTTCCGGTACGCCCGCAGGGTCAGGCCGACGCCGCCCGGGAGAGCGATCTCGACCGGCTCGACGCGGACCTGCTCCCAGAGCTCACGCCCGTTGAGCCCCTCCGCTGAGGACTTCTCGGCCACCGGCGTGGACGCCTCAGGCTCGTCGGACTGGCTGGTCACGGTAGACCTCCGGGTTGATCTGGGGGTGGGCGGGACGGGTGACTACGGGCACATACCCTAGTCCGCAACGCTGTGTGACAGCGGCCCCGTCCCCTCCCTTTCCCCGCGCGTCGTCAATAACCCTTCGGGTGCCACACCGTCTTCGTCTCCAGCAACGAGGTCATCGGCTTGAGCCCCGGGTCGGCGGTGAAGTCGATCTCGCCGCCCGGTGGCCGCACCACCCGTTTGAGCGTGCCGGCCGCGGCCCGCTCCAGTTCGGCGGCCAGGTCCGGGTGTTCCACGCCAGTCAGGTCGAGGGCGTTCACGTCGGCGTGCGCGGCCAGCCAGGGGGCGGTCTCGGCGTACCGCCCGGTGAGGATGTTGACCACGCCGCCGGGCACGTCCGAGGTGGCCAGGACCTCGGCCAGGGTGATCGCGATCTGCGGGTCGGCGGCCAGCACCACCACGGTGTTGCCGGTGACCACGGCCGGGGCGATCACGCTCACCAGGCCGAGCAGCGTGGCCGGGGCGACCACGGCGACGACCCCGGTCGGCTCCGGCGCGGAGACGTTGAAGAACGGGCCGGCCACCGGGTTGGCCGCGCCGGCCACCTGGGCGATCTTGTCGGACCAACCGGCGTACCAGACCCAGCGGTCGACGGCCGCGTCCACCTCGGCGGCGGGCACACCGAGCGCGGTGAACTCGGCCCGGCGCGCCTCCGACATCTCGGCGACCCGGTAGAGCACCTGCCCGCGGTGGTACGCGGTGGCCCCGGCCCAGCCGGGCTGCGCCGCGCGGGCCGCGACCACCGCGTCACGGGCGTCCTTGCGCGAGGCGAGGGCCACGTTGTCGCCGTCCACCACGAAGGTCCGTCCTGACTCGCTGCGCGGGAACCTGCCGCCGATGTAGAGCTTGTAGGTCTTGCGGACGGCGAGCCGCGGGCGTGCCGTCTCCACCACCTTCGATGACTTAGGCAAGGTACGCCTCCAGGCCGTGGCGGCCACCCTCGCGGCCGTAACCGGACTCCTTGTAACCGCCGAACGGCGACGCCGGGTCGAACTTGTTGAACGTGTTGGCCCAGACCACCCCGGCGCGCAGCCGGTCGGCCACGGCCAGGATCCGCGAGCCCTTCTCCGACCAGATCCCGGCGGACAGCCCGTACGGGGTGTTGTTGGCCTTCTCGACCGCCTCGGCCGGGGTGCGGAAGGTGAGCACCGACAGCACCGGCCCGAAGATCTCCTCCCGGGCGATCCGGTGCGCCTGGGTCACCCCGGTGAAGATCGTCGGGGCGAACCAGAAGCCGCGCTCCGGCAGCCGGCAGGGCGGCGACCAGCGCTGCGCGCCCTCGGCCGCGCCGGTCTCGGCGAGCTCGGTGATGCGGGCCAGCTGCGCCGCCGAGTTGATCGCACCGACGTCGGTGTTCTTGTCCAGCGGGTCCCCGACGCGCAGCGTGGCCATCCGCCGCTTGAGCGAGGCGAGCAGCTCCTCGGCGATCGACTCCTGCACCAGCAGGCGCGACCCGGCGCAGCAGACGTGCCCCTGGTTGAAGAAGATCCCGTCGACGATCCCCTCGACCGCCTGGTCGAGCGGCGCGTCGTCGAACACGATGTTGGCCGCCTTGCCGCCCAGCTCCAGGGTCAGCCGCTTGCCGGTGCCGGCCACCGTCCGGGCGATCTGCCGGCCCACCGCGGTGGAGCCGGTGAACGCCACCTTGTCCACGTCCGGGTGGGCCACCAGGTAGGCCCCGGTGTCGCCGGCGCCGGTGACGATGTTGACCACGCCCGGCGGCAGCTGCGCCTGCCGGCAGACGTCGGCGAAGAACAGCGCGGACAGCGGGGTGGTCTCGGCGGGCTTGAGCACCACGGTGTTGCCGGTGGCCAGCGCGGGCGCGACCTTCCAGGCCAGCATCAGCAGCGGGAAGTTCCACGGGATGACCTGCCCGGCCACGCCGATCGGCCGCGGGTCCGGGCCGAAGCCGGCGTACGTCAGCTTGTCCGCCCAGCCGGCGTAGTAGAAGAAGTGCGCGGCGACCAGCGGCAGGTCGACGTCCCGCGACTCCCGGATCGGCTTGCCGTTGTCGAGCGACTCCAGCACGGCCAGCTCCCGGGAGCGCTCCTGGATGATCCGGGCGATCCGGAAGAGGTACTTCGCGCGTTCCGCGCCGGGCAGCGCGGACCAGCCGTCGAAGGCGCGCCGGGCGGCGGCGACCGCGCGGTCCACGTCCTCCGGGCCGGCCGCGGCGACCTCGGCGAGCACCTCCTCGGTGGCCGGGTTGACGGTCTTGAAGACGTTGCCGTCCCGGCCCGGTTCGAACGAGCCGTCGATGAAGAGTCCGTAGGAAGCCGCGATGTCGACGACCGAGCGCGACTCGGGGGCGGGAGCGTATTCGAACATTCTCACCACGGTTTCTCTCGCAGTGCGGCGGGGCCGGCCGCTCGGGCCCGGCCCTCGGTCCCTCAGTCCAGGGTGAAGTAGTCCGGGCCGCCGTAGTGGCCGGTGGTGAGCTTGGCGCGCTGCATCAGCAGGTCGTTGAGCAGCGAGGAGGCGCCGAACCGGAACCACGCCGGGTCGAGCCAGTCCACGCCGGCGGTCTCGTTGATCAGTACCAGGTACTTGACCGCGTCCTTGGTGGTCTTGATGCCACCGGCCGGTTTCACGCCGACCTGCCGCCCGTGCCGCTCCCGGAAGTCGCGCACCGCCTCCAGCATGACCAGGGTCACCGGCAGCGTCGCGTTCACCGCCACCTTGCCGGTGGAGGTCTTGATGAAGTCGGCGCCGGCCAGCATGGCCAGCCAGGAGGCGCGCCGGACGTTGTCGTACGTGGCCAGCTCGCCCGTCTCCAGGATGACCTTGAGATGCGCGTCGCCGCACGCCTGTTTGACCGCGACGATCTCGTCGAAGACCGTCGCGTAGTCGCCGGCCAGGAACGCGCCCCGGCTGATCACCATGTCGATCTCGTCGGCGCCGGCCGCCACCGCCGCGCGGGTGTCGGCCAGTTTCACCTCGAGCGGGGCCTGCCCGGACGGGAACGCGGTGGCGACGCTGGCCAGGTGCACCCCGGAGCCGGCCAGCGCGGCCGCGGCCACCTCGACCATCGCCGGGTAGACGCAGATCGCGGCGACCGGGGGACAGCTCGGGTCGGCCGGGTCGGGCCGCCGGCCCTTGGCGCACAGCGCCCGCACCTTGCCGGGCGTGTCGGCGCCCTCCAGGGTGGTCAGGTCCACCATCCGGATCGCCAGGTCGATCGCCCGGGCCTTGCTGCTCGACTTCACCGAACGGGTGCCCAGCGCGGCCGCCCTGGCCTCGACGCCCACCCTGTCGACCCCGGGCAGGCCGTGCAGGTAAGCGCGGAGATCGGACAGGCCGACGGGCGCTGTCGCAGTCATGAGAACGATTCTATGCGACCCGACGGCAGTTGATCTTGGGTGAACGGTAGGTTGAGCTCCGTGGACGTCCTAGTCGTAGATCACCCGCTGGCTCAGACCCGGCTCACCGCGATGCGCCGGACCGAGACCGAGTCCGGTGTCTTCCGCGCCTCCCTGCACGAGCTCACCACGATGGTGGTCTACGAGGCAGCCCGGCTCTTCGCGGTGGAGAAGTACCCGATCGAGACGCCGGTCGCGGCCACCGAGGGCACCCGGCTGGCGAACCCGCCGCTGATCGTGCCGGTGCTGCGCGCCGGGCTGGGCATGGCCGACGCCGCGCTGGGCCTGCTGCCCGAGTCGTCGATGGGCTTCGTCGGCCTGGCCCGCGACGAGGAGACCCACGAGCCCCGGGCGTACATGGAGTCGCTGCCCAGCGACCTGTCCGGCCAGCCGGTGCTGGTGCTCGACCCGATGCTGGCCACCGGCGGCTCGCTGCTGCACTGCTGTCGGCTGCTCGCCGACCGGGGCTGCACCGACATCATCGTCTGCTGCGTGCTGGCCGCCCCGGAGGGCATCGAGCGCCTGCGCGCGTCCGGGCTGCCGCTGCGCCTGATCACCGCGTCGATCGACGAGGGGCTGAACGAGAAGGCGTACATCGTCCCGGGTCTCGGCGACGCCGGCGACCGTCAGTTCGGCGGCATGCGCCGATTCTGAAAGAGCGCGGCGCGCCTGCCTGCCGGGCGCGCCTGCCCGCCGGGTGTGCCTGCCCGCCGGGTGTGCCTGCCCGCCGGGTGTGCCTGCCCGCCGGGCGCGCCCGCCCGCCGGGTGTGCCTGCCCGCCGGGCGCGCCCGCTCACGTCGTGTACGACCAGGACTGCGCCCGCCCCGCCCGGAACGGCATCACGCCGTGGAACACCGTCGGCGAGTCGGCGAAGACCAGCGGCAGGAAATGCCGGTCCGACTCCCACATCGGCAGCCGCCCGGCGAGCAGATCGGCGCGCTCCACCCAGTGCAGCGAGCCCTCGTGGTTGGCGGTCTTCGGGGTGCCGCTCCACACCGGGATCCGGAAGAGGAAGCCGAACCAGTTCTCCCCGTCGCGGCCGAAGCCGGGCCAGGAGATGGTCCCGGCGAGGTCGAGCCGTCCGCACTGCAGCCCGGCCTCCTCGGCGATCTCCCGGCGCATCCCGGACGGCACGTCCTCGTCCGGCTCGAGTTTCCCGCCCAGCCCGTTGTAGTAGCCGAAATGAATGTCGTCCGGCCGGGTGTCCCGACGGATCATCAGAACCCGGGACGAGTCGGGCGACAATACATAACCCAGCGTGGCGAGCACCGCCCGCATGTGCTTCTCCTGTCTGGCCGGCGACCGGATCGCGCCGGGTGGCCGCGGCCGCACCGGCACGCGCGTCCCGGTCGCGAAGTGGTGGACCGCGAAGGTTAGCGGCCGGGCCGGCGCCGCGGCACGCCGGTCGTAGCAGAAGCCGCGGCACCCCGGCCATAGCAGAAGCCGCCGGACGAGGCACGAACAGCCGATGAACTACCCCCGAAGGGTTCCTTCAGCGCCGTTGTCGCCGAATGAGATGATCCCGGGGTGACCGGTGTGGCGTGACTGTGCCATCCGGTCTCGACGTCATGCTCCCGCGCGCCCACGCCCGGGAGAATCGAACGACCCGCCGGTGCGCCGGCCGTCCGTCCTCGCCGGCCGACGGTCCGCGCTCCGCCGACCGGGACCCCACCAGGCTCGGGGGAGAGGACGACAGAGGTGCTGCGCCCGATGGTTGTCGCACGGAAGGTGGTTCCCCGGCCGGTTCGCCGCTGGCTCGGCCGGGCCCTGCCCGAAGCCGCGCGTAACAGGCTCGCGCCGGCCTCGGGCGGGCCGCGCCCGATCGACGAGGCGCACGTCGACCCGGAGGCCACGCCGCTCTCGGTCCGGTCCGCCAACCTGGACCGGGTGGCCGACGCGCTGGACGCCGCCGGGGTGCCCTGGTTCCGGGTGCCGGCCAACCGCTTCGAGCGGACCGTGGTGGCGGTGCCCGAGTCGTTCCGGCCGCGGGTCGAGCCGCTGCTGGCCGAGCTGGCCGGGGCGGGCGCCACGGTGCGGCCGGTGCTGCCGGAACGCCGGTGGACGGTGACCGCGATGGTGCCCGGCGCCGCCATGCCACCGCCCCGGCGCGCGAAGGGCGCCAAGACGCCGACCGGCCGCGCGGCCAACGTCCCGGACCGGCCGGCCGCCGCCGCCAAGGCGGAGAGCGTGGAGGGCCCGGAGGAGGAGCTCGCGCCCGAGCCGGTGGCCACCGCGGTCTACTGGCCGGTCACCGACCCGTCCCGGACCCTGCTGCTGGGCCGCCAGCACGCCTGCGAGGTGGAGTTCTGGGCGGAGCTGCCGGACGGCCGCCTGACCGCGCCGCGCTACAACCGGTCCACCGAGGTGGTGTCGGCCGCCGACCCGGTGGTCGAGGCGCCGGAGAGCGTCTTCAGCGACTTCCACGGCGCCGGGCCGTCCCGCAGCTACCCGACCCGGCAGCCGTTCCTGCTGCCGCCGATCGACCACGTCGACTTCCCGATCGACGTCGTCTACACGTGGGTCGACGGCGGCGATCCGGCCTGGCTGGCCCGCAAGAACGCGGCGCTCGCCGAGAACGGCTGGGCCGGCGGCAACGAGCAGGCGGCCAACCTGTCGCGCTACATCTCCCGCGACGAGCTGCGGTACTCGCTGCGCTCGCTGCACATGTACGCCCCCTGGGTGCGGCGGATCTTCCTGGTCACCGACGACCAGGTGCCGGCCTGGCTGAACACCGAGCACCCCAAGGTCACCGTGGTCAGCCACAAGGAGATCTTCGGTACGGCCGGTCGGCTGCCGACGTTCAACTCGATGGCGATCGAGACCCGGCTGCACCACATCGAAGGGCTCGCCGAGCACTTCATCTACATGAACGACGACGTCTTCCTGGGGCAGCCGCTGCAGCCGGGGTTCTTCTTCACGGCGACCGGGCAGACCCGGTTCTTCCTGTCCACCTACCGGGTGGACGGGGGCCTGCCGGTCGCCGACGAGCCGCCGGTGATGGCCGCCGGCAAGAACAACCGGGCGATCATCGAGCGCGAGTTCGGGCGGCGGGTGGCGTACAAGATGAAGCACACGCCGCACGCCGCACGCCGCAGCGTGCTGGCCGAGATCGAGCAGCGGTGCCCGGAGGCGTTCGAGGCGACCGCGTCGCACCAGTTCCGGCACCCGGACGACATCGCGGTGCTGTCCTCGCTGCAGCAGCACTGGTCGTACCTGACCGGGCGGGCGGTGATCGGCGAGCTGAAGTTCATGTACCGCGACCTCGCCCAGCCGCACACCGAGGAGCACTTCGACATGACCTTGAAGAAGCGGCCATACCAGGTCTTCTGCCTCAACGACACGGTGGAGAGCGATGTCTCACCCCAGGAGCAGGCGAAACTGCTCACCGGCTTCCTGACCGCGTACTATCCCTTCCGGTCTCCCTACGAGCTGCCGTGACGGTGTGTACCTCCCCGTGAGGCAAGACCCATCCAACCCCGCCCGGCCGAAACGGGTTCAAGGAGTTTAGTTGTTCAAGGTTTCGATCATCCTGGCGTGCTACAACGTCGATGCCTTCATCGAGGACGCGTTCGAGTCCATCGTCCGGCAATCCGCGTTCGCCCAGTTCGAGGTGATCCCGGTCAACGACGGCTCCAAGGACCGGACCTGGGAGATCATCCAGGAGTACCAGAAGCGGTACCCGGACAATTTCTTCCCGATCAGCTTCGACGAGGGCTCCGGCGGGCCCGGCCGGCCGCGCAACGCCGGTCTGGAGCGCGCCACCGGCGAATACGTCATCTTCATGGACCCGGACGACCGGATCTACAAGGACGGCTACAGCACGCTCCTGAAGGCCATGGAGAAGCACCGGAGCGACGTGGTCATCGCGACGCGGTACGGCGTCAAGGAGAAGACCGACGGCAAGAACCCGGTCTGGGTCGACTGGATGGCCGAGAAGCCGTACGTCAACCAGAACTCGTACGAGATCAAGCTGGATCTGCTCTCCCAGCGGCCGGTCATCCTGAAGACGATCTACCGGCGCGACCTGATCGAGCGGTACGGGCTGCGCTTCCTGGAGAGCGTCAGCAGCAGCGAGGACGAGATCTTCGACAAGAAGTACCTGCTGCTCTCCGAGAAGATCACCAAGATCAACGACGTCGTCTACCTGTACACGGTGGCGCGCACCGGCAGCATCACCAGCAAGATCCGGATCAAGGTGTACGAGGACCTGGTCCCGATCTTCGCGGGCCTGGACGACGCGCTGTCGGTGTACTTCAACGAGGCCATCGTGGCCTACCGCGTCGCCGCCCTGCTGCGCACCTTCTACCTGCCCAAGCTGCTGCTGCTCGACCCGGGTCTGACCGACCGGGCGCTGGAGCTGTGCCGGGAGGCGTGCGAGTCGTTCGGCTTCGACCGCCTGCTGCTGACCGCGAACGCCACCGACCGGCGGATCGTCGAGCTGCTGCGCGACCGCCAGTACAGCCAGTTGATGCTGTTCTTCATGAACCAGCGCACCGGCGCGGCCAACCGCCGCAACCGGGCGCAGGCCAAGCGGCTCAAGGAGATGGAGCGCCGCCCGGTCCAGCTGGCCCTCAAGGCCTCGAACCTGGTCGGCCTCAGCCGGCGGGCGGTGCGCGAGGAGGGTGGTCTCGGCAAGCTCTGGACCACCCGGATCCGCAAGAACCTGGCCGGCGTCGCCAACGGGTACTGGGTCTTCATGGACCGCCGGGAGAAGGCCGCGGACAACGGTGAGGCCCTCTACCGGTACGTCCGCGACAACCGGCTCCACGACAAGATCGCCTTCGTGATCCGGCGGGACAGCCCGGACTACGACCGGCTGGCCGCCGACGGCTTCAACCTGGTCGCGTACAACTCGCTGGAGCACTGGCGGCTGCACTTCAACTGCGAGTACTTCTTCGCGTCGCACGTCGACGACGTGATCATCAAGCCGTGGGCGTCGTACGGCGCGTCCGACCTCAAGCCGCGGTACAAGCTGGTCTTCCTCCAGCACGGCATCATCCGGTCGGACCTGTCCGGCTGGCTGGGCGCCAAGAAGTACCACCTGTTCTGCGCGTCGGCCGAGCGCGAGTACAACGGGCTGATCAACAACGTCCGCTACAACCTCGGCCCGGACCGGTTGAAGCTCACCGGTCTGGCCCGGCACGACCTGCTGGAGGCCAAGGACGGCGACTACGTGCTGGTCAGCCCGACCTGGCGGTCCTTCCTGTCCGACGCGACCGAGGCGGAGTTCCGCGACTCCGAGTTCTTCCGCAGCTGGCACCGCCTGATCCACGACTCGCGGGTCAGCGCGGCGATGTCCGCGGCGGGGGTGCGCCTGAAGCTCGTGCTGCACTCCAGCATCAGCCAGTTCGCGCACTGCTTCGACGAGGACCAGCACGTCGAGGTGGTGCCGTTCAGCCAGGTGCCGAGCTTCGCCGAGCTGCTCTCGTCCGCCCGGATGATGATCACCGACTATTCGTCGATCTCGTTCGACATGCTGTACCTGCGCCGCCCGGTGGTCTACTTCACCTTCCCGGAGCTGCAGAAACACAGCACCAACACGGGCGCCGACCTCGGCCTCTACGAGGAGCTGGGCACCCGGGTCGAGGACCACGAGGCCGCGGTCGCGGCGGTGGTCGCGGCGGCCGAGCGCGGCTTCCGGTCCGCGGAGGAGAAGGTCCGCGCCGCGGACGGGTTCTTCGCGTACGGCGACCGGCAGAACCGCAAGCGCATCATCGACGCCGTGCTGGAGAGGACCGCCGTGCTGGAGAGGACCGCCAAGTGAGCAGGTTGATGTTCGTCTTCGGGACGCGCCCGGAGTTCATCAAGCTCTACCCGGTGATCATGGAGGCGCGCCGCCGCGAGCACGAGGTGGTCGTGGTCAACACCGGCCAGCACCGCGAGATGCTCGACCAGCTGCTCGACGAGATGGGCATGTCGGCCGACTTCAACCTGAAGATCATGACGCAGCAGCAGACGCTGGCCGACATCCTGGCCCGCACGCTGAGCCCGCTCGACCAGGTGGTCGCCCAGGTCCGCCCGGACCACCTGTTCGTGCACGGGGACACCTCGACCACGCTGGCCGGCAGCCTGATCGCGCTGTACCGCAACGTGCCGCTCTCCCACGTGGAGGCCGGGCTGCGCACGTTCAACAAGCACTCGCCGTTCCCGGAGGAGATGAACCGGCAGCTCACCGGGGTGCTGACCGACTACCACTTCACGCCCACCGAGGTCACCCGGGGCAACCTGGAGCGGGAGGGCAAGGATCCGTCGCGGATCTTCGTGGTCGGCAACAGCGCGATCGACATGCTGCGCTACACCGTGCGCGACGACTTCCGGCACCCGGTGCTGGACGAGGTCGGCGACCGCAAGCTGGTCCTGATCACGGTCCACCGCCGGGAGAACATCTCCGAGCTGGGCCAGATGTTCTCGGCGATCAACGACGTCGCGCAGCGGTACGCCGACACCCACCGGCTGGTCTACCCGATCCACATGAACCCGGTCGTCCGGCAGGCCGCGGACCGGTACCTCACGTCGCCGGCGATCCGGGTGATCGAGCCGCTCGGCACCACCGACTTCCACAACATCCTGAGCCGCTCGTACCTGGTGATGACCGACAGCGGCGGCATCCAGGAGGAGGCGCCCAGCCTCGGCAAGCCGGTGCTGGTGCTGCGGGACACCACGGAGCGCCCGGAGGGGGTGGCGGCCGGCACGCTGCGCCTGGTCGGCACCGGTCGTGAGGACATCGTCCGGGAGGCCGCGCGCCTGCTCGACGACCCGGCGGAGTACGAGCGGATGGCGACCATCGCCAACCCGTACGGCGACGGCACCACGTCACAGCAGATCATGGACGTGATGGACAAGGTGGTCGCGGACGCCGGATGAGCGCTGCGCTCACCGTCGTCACGACCGCGTGGCGGGTCCAGGGGTACCTGACCGAATGCCTGGACTCGGTCCTGCGCCACCAGCACGACACCCCGGTCGAGCTGGTGGCGGTGGACGACGCGTCCCCGGACCACTGCGGCGCGCTGATCGACGAGCGGGCGGCCGCGGACCCGCGGGTCGTCGCCGTGCACCTGGCGAGCCGGCGGGGCCCGGGCGGGGCCCGTAACGCCGGCCTGGACCGGGCGACCGGGGACTACGTCTGGTTCGTCGACGGCGACGACCGGATCGTGCCCGCCGCGCTGGGGGTGATCGCGGACCGGTTGCGCGCCGAGCAGCCGGACGTGCTGGTCGTCGGGGTGGCCCGGGAGCGCTGGGACCGCCGGGTCAGCCGGTGGACCGTGCCGGGCGACGAGGTGCGCTCCGGCCCGGCGGCGCTGGCCGCGCCGCCACCCCCGCTGGGCGGCCTGATCGTTCGCCGCGCTCTGCTGATCGAGGCGGGCATCCGGTTCCGGCCGGGACTCTACGAGGACCACGCGTTCGGGTACGAGACCCTGCTGGCCGCCCGCACCGTCGCCACCGTCGGGCACGCCTGCTACGTGGCCCGCCCGGACCGTCTCGGCTCGCTGCGCGGCGCCGGCTCGCCGGAGCACGCCACCGCCGTCGCCCAGTACGAGCACCCGCTCACCCGGCCGGCCGCCGCGACCGCCGAGCCGCAGCTGCGCCGCGCCGCCGTGCGCCGGGCGGTCGACGAGTCGCTCGGGGTCCTGGCGACCCGGGTGCCGGCGGCGGCCCGGCGCGGCATGTTCGCCGAGGTGTCCCGGTTGCTGCGCGCGCACTCCCCGGGCGGGCTCGGCGGCCTGCGGCTCGCGCTGGTCGCCGGGGACCGGTACCGGACGTACCGCGCGCTGCGAGCCCTGCGCCGGATCCCGCGCCGGGTCGCCGGCCCGGCCCGCCGGTTCCGCGACGTCCTGCGCAAGGCCGGCCTGCGTCTGTACTACCACTGGCAGCTGCGCCGCCCGCTGGACGACAACCTCGCGGTGTACGCCGCGTACTGGTACCGCGGGTACGCCTGCAACCCGGCCGCGATCTACGAGAAGGCCGCCGAGCTGGCCCCGCACGTCCGCGGGGTCTGGGTGGTCGGGAACGGTCACGAGGCGCCCGCCGGGGTCGTCGTCGTCCGGCCCGGCACCCGCCCCTACTTCCGCGCCCTGGCCCGCGCGAGGTACCTGGTCAACAACGCCACCTTCCCGCCGTACGTGGTGAAGCGCCGCGGCCAGGTCCACGTGCAGACCCACCACGGCACCCCGCTCAAGACGATGGGGCTGGACCAGCCGCGGTTCCCCGCCTCGCTGCGCGGGTTCGACGCCGAGCGGATGCGCCGCAACCTGGCCAAATGGGACTTCAGCATCAGCGCGAACCGGCACACCACGCTGCTGTGGGACCGGCAGTTCCCGATCGGCGGGGAGACCCTGGAGACCGGCTACCCACGCAACGACCGGCTGGCGCTGGCCACCGCGGCGGACATCGCCGCGGCCCGCGCCGAGCTGGGCGTCGCCGCGCACGAGCGGGTGGTGCTCTACGCGCCGACGCACCGTGAGTGGCACCCGGTCTTCACCCCGGTGCTGGACGTGGACGCGCTGGCCGAGGCGCTCGGCCCGGACACCCGGGTGCTGCTGCGCGGGCACTACTTCTACGACGCGCTGGGCTTCCCGCCGCGGCACCCGCGGGTGCTCGACGTGTCCCGGCACCCGTCGATCGAGCGGCTCTGCCTGGCCGCGGACGTGATGATCACCGATTTCTCCTCGGTGATGTTCGACTACGCGGTGCTGGACCGGCCGCTGGTGATCTTCGCGCCGGACTGGGACGTCTACCGGGCGGTCCGCGGCGTCTCCTTCGACCTGGCCACCGACCATCCCGGCACCTTCGCCCGCACCTTCGACGAGCTGGTCGACGCGTTCCGCGGGGGCCGGGTGGACGACGCCGCGGCGGCCGCGCGGCGGGCCCGGTTCCGTGCGCGGTTCTGCTCGCTGGAGGACGGGCACGCCAGCGAGCGGGTGGTCCGGCGGGTGTTCCTCGGTCAGCCGTCCGGTCGTCCCCCGTCCACCTGATCCGGTGGCATCCACCGGCCCCGCGCGGCCCGACCGGCGCCGGTGGGCGCGGCCGCCCAGCCGGTGGCACGAGCGGAAGGCGGTCACCGCCGATCACCCTTCGGCTACCCTGGGTGTACCGACGCGGTTCGGGTCGTCCGCTGTCGTCCGGTCGCGGTCGAAGCCGGTCGACTGGGCGCTGGCGCCCGAGCGCCGAGCCGTTATGTTTTCTCCATGACGTCCATTCCGCTCGCCGAGGAACTCCTCCTTCTCGCGTACGACGACCAGACAGGCAAAGCGACCGGCTCCCGGATCGGCCTCGATCTCGGCATGGCCGCGGCTGTGCTGATCGATCTGGCGCTGGCGGGCCGGGTCGCCTACGTCGATGGCTACCTGCAGGTCAAGGACACGACGCCGATCGGGGACACGGTCGCCGACGCGGTGCTCACGAAACTGGCCGGCGACCCGCCGCACACCCCGGCGCAGTGGCTGCAGCGGCTGCGGCACCGGCTGCGCACCCGGGTGCTGGAGGACCTGTGCGCCCGCGGGGTGGTGAAGGACGTCGACGAGACCCAGCTCGACTTCATCCACGTGCACCGCTACCCGACCACCGACCCGGCGTTCGAGGCGGAGATCCGCGAGCGGCTCACCGAGGCGCTGACCAGCGACCGGGTGCCGGACGAGCGCACCGCGGCGCTGGCCACCCTGCTCTGCGCGGCCCGGATGGAGCCGGCCCTGAAGCTGCCCGCCGAGGAGGTCGAGCGGGCCCACCGGCGGCTTGAGGAGATCTCGGCCGGGGCCGGGTTCGCGGGCGGTGCGAACCTGGAGGACTCGATCGTGCGCCCCAGCGTCGCTCTCGTGGTCGCCACCCTGGGCAAGGCCATCTCGGCCGCCCTCGGCACGCCCAAGGCCTCCTGAGCCCACCCCCGGGTGTCCGGCGCCGGACACCCGGGAGGGTGGTCAGACGCCGAGAACCGCCGCGATCTCCGCGCGCAGGGCGGTCAGCGCGGCCGCGGCCCGGGTCCGGGCCGCCGCCAGGTCACCGCCGGCGACCGGCTCCACCACTTCGAGGTACGCCTTGAGCTTCGGTTCGGTGCCGGACGGGCGGATCACCACGCGGGCGTTCCCGGTGCGGAAGGTCAGCACGTCGTTCTCCGGCAGCCGGTCGGCGACCTCGGTGACCGGCATCCCGAGCAGCGTGGCCGGCGGGTTGCTCCGGGCCCGCCCCATCGCCAGCCCGATCTCGGCCAGGTCGTCCACCCGCACCGAGAGCTGGTCGGTGGCGTGCACGCCGAACTCGACGGACAGTTCGTCAAGCCGGTCGGCGAGCGTGCGCCCCTCGGCCTTCAGGGCGGCGGCCAGCTCGGCCACGGTCAGCGCCGCGGTGATGCCGTCCTTGTCGCGCACCATGGCCGGGGCGACGCAGTAGCCGAGCGCCTCCTCGTATCCGAACGCCAGGTCCTCGGCGGCCCGGACGATCCACTTGAAGCCGGTCAGGGTCTCCGCGTACGGCACCCCGCGCGCCGCGCACAGCCGGCCCAGCAGCGTCGACGACACGATCGTGGTGGCGTACGTGCCGGGCGTGCCGCGTCGGATCAGGTGGTCGGCGAGCAGCACCCCGAGCTCGTCGCCGCGCAGCGGCCGCCAGCCGCCGTCCGGCCCGGGGATCGCCACCGCGCAGCGGTCGGCGTCCGGGTCGTTGGCGATCGCCAGGTCCGCCCCGATGTGGCCGGCCAGCGCGAGCAGGTGGTCCATCGCGCCCGGCTCCTCCGGGTTGGGGAACGCGACGGTGGGGAACTCGGGGTCCGGCTCGGCCTGGTCGGCGACCACGGCCGGGGTGGCGAACCCGGCGGCGGCGAACGCGGCGGTCAGGGTGCCGCCCCCGACGCCGTGCAGCGGGGTGTACGCGACGACCAGGTCCCGCGGGCCGCCGGCGGCGGGCACGGCGGCGGCGCGATCGACGTACGAGGAGACGATCTCCTCGCCGAGAACCCGGCCGGCCTCGCCCAGCGGGACCGACGTGACGCTCCCGACCGCCCGGATGGCCGCCTCGATGCCGGTGTCGGCCGGCGGCACGATCTGCGCGCCGTCCCCGGCCGGACCGCCGAGCCGCCCGCCCAGGTAGACCTTGTAGCCGTTGTCCTGCGGCGGGTTGTGACTGGCGGTGACCATCACGCCGGCCACCGCGTCCAGGGCCCGCACCGCGTACGCCAGCACCGGGGTGGGCAGCACCGACGGCATCAGCAGCGCCTCGCGACCGGCGCCGGTCGCCACCCGGGCGGTCTGCTCGGCGAACTCCCGGGAGCCGTGCCGGGCGTCGTAGCCGATCACCAGCGGGCCCTCGCCGCCCTGCTCGGCCAGCCAGGCCACCAGGCCCGCCGCGGCGCGGGTGACCACCGCGAGGTTCATCCCGTTGGGCCCGGCGCGGAGCCGGCCGCGCAGCCCCGCCGTCCCGAACGTGAGCGGTCCGGCGAATCGGTCCCGCAGCTCGGCCGCGGTGGCCGGCAGACCATCGATCAGTTCACGCAGCTCGGACTGAGCTGCTGGATCCGGGTCGTCCGCGAGCCAGGCCTCGGCCGTCGCCCGGAGTTCAATATCAACTTCTGGTGCCATTACGGATTGATAGCACAGAGCCGTCACAGGTTGAGCTGGAAGCTCTCCGCCATCGCGTCGAAATACTTCCTGCTCCCGTCGAACTCGGCCGCCGGAGTGCTCAGGAAGAACGAGTACATCGTGCCGTCGACCTGGGTCATCCGCCACAGTCCGTGCCGCATCGCGTCACCGGTGCCGCAGGTGTACTCCAGCTGCGCGGCCGGGTGGCCGGCCATCTGGACGTCCTCGGTGGTGCCGACCGATCTGAACGGCTTGGGACAGTTGGCTGATTTTTTCAGGCCGTTCGGCGCGATCTCGGTGACGAACCGGGCCGGGGTGGCCTTGCCCGGCTCGGCCAGCACACGCACCTTGCGCAGCTTGTCGGCCGGGTCGATGTAGTCGACGTAGTTGCCGTTCACGGTGCGCTTCCAGCCGGCCGGCACCTTCACCGAGATGGCCTTGTTGCCCCGGTAGTCCTGGGTCTGCACGGCAGCCGACACGGCGGGCGCGCTGCTGTCCGGGGCGGCCACCGGGGCGGCCGGGGGAGCGTCGTCGCCGCCGGTGAGCGAGAGGACGAGGATCAGCGCGAGCGCCGCGGCCACGCCACCGCCGACCGCCAGCTGCCTGTTGCGCGGCCAGCCGCGGAACGTCCGCACCGCCCGGTCCGTGGTGTCGCGGACCGCCTGGGCGGCGTTCTGCACGGCCATCCGGCGTTTCGCCGCCGGGCTGGTGACCACGGTGCCCTGCCGCGCGCCGCCCGGCAGCCAGGCGTCCTGCGGCGGGATCACGCTGGTCGCGCCGGTGGTCGCGGGGATCTGGTGGGCCGGCATGGCGCCGGTCGGATACCCCGGGTCCGGCGCCTGCGGGGCGCGTCGCCGGCCCCCGGAGTTCTGCTGCTCCAGCTTGTTCAGGTGGTCGGTGAGCGACTCGCCCGGGCTGAGCATGGCCCGGCCGCCGATCTGGCCGCTGGGCTGCGGCGGGATCGGCTGGGTCGGCGCCTCGGGCGGCGGCGAGACCGGCCGGGTCGGGACGACCGAGTACGGATCGGTCATCATGTGCGGCGGGTTCTTGCTGGCCAGCGGGCCGGCCAGCTGCTGCCGCAGCAGGGTGCGCGCGGTCTGCACGTCCATCCGCTGGGCCGGGTTCTTCTCCAGCAGGCCCATCAGCACCGGGGTGAGCGAGCCGGCCCGGACCACCGGGGCGGGCGGGTCCTCGACGACCGCGTGCATCGTCTCGATCGGGTCGCCCTTGTCGAACGGCGGGCGGCCCTCGATCGCCGTGTACAGCGTCACGCCGAGCGAGAACAGGTCGCTGGGCGGGCCGAACTCGTGGCCCATCGCCCGCTCGGGGGAGATGAAGTGCGGCGAGCCGAGCACCATGCCCGGCGTGGTCAGCTGCACGTCGGTGGGCATCCGGGCGACGCCGAAGTCGGTCAGCACGCACCGGCCGTCCGAGCAGATCAGCACGTTGGCCGGCTTGACGTCGCGGTGCAGCACGCCGTGTGCGTGCGCCACCTCCAGCGCGCCGAGCAGCGCGATGCCGATCTTGGCGACCACCCGGGACGCCACCGGGCCGTCCTCGATCACCATGTCGGCGAGGCTGCGCGCCTCCAGCAGCTCCATCACGATCCACGGGCGGCCGTTCTCGTGGACGACGTCGTAGACCTGCACGACCGCGGGGTGCTGCAGGGCGGCGGCGGCCCGCGCCTCGCGCATGGTCCGCTCGTACATCGCGTCGCGGTCGCTGGGCGCCAGCCCCGGCGGGAGGATGACCTCCTTGATCGCCACATCACGGCGCAGCAGCGTGTCCGCCGCCCGCCAGACCGTGCCCATGCCGCCGTGACCCACCGCGGCGCGCAGGGTGTACCGCCCGCCGATCAGCGTGCCGGGGGCCGCACGTCCGCTGAGGGAGGCCGCGTCGCCGCTGCTCCACGTCGGAATCTGAGTCACTGAGGGTGCCACCGAGGGGGTCTAGGGGGCTGGGGCTGACCCAGCTATCTTGCCCGCTCGCCTGCCGCAACGAAAGTCGCGGTCGGAGTGTTCACCGGGAAACGACAGCGGGTAGCGGGCGAGTGGCCGAGGGTGGGCAGGCCCTCGCGCCCGGCGCGACCTCCCGTACTGTCAGCCGCCTGAACGAGCCTTAGGATCACCTCGTGAACGCAGAGTCGGGTTTTCCGATCAAGCCGGTGTACGGCCCGGACGACGTGCCTCCCGGCGCCGGCCTGGATCGGCCGGGTGAGTTCCCCTACACCCGTGGCGTCTATCCCACGATGTACACCAAGCGCCCCTGGACCATGCGGCAGTACGCCGGCTTCGGCACCGCCGCCGAGTCCAACGCGCGCTATCACCAGCTGCTGGAAGCCGGCACGATGGGCCTGTCGGTGGCGTTCGACCTGCCCACCCAGATGGGTTACGACTCGGACGACCCGATCGCGCACGGCGAGGTCGGCAAGGTCGGCGTGGCGATCGACTCGATCGACGACATGCGGCAGCTGTTCGACGGCATCCCGCTGGACCGGGTGTCCACCTCGATGACCATCAACGCGCCCGGCTCGGTGCTGCTGCTGCTCTACCAGCTGGTCGCCGAGGAGCAGGGGGTGCCCGGCGCCGCCCTGCAGGGCACCATCCAGAACGACATCCTGAAGGAGTACATCGCCCGCGGGACGTACATCTTCCCGCCCAAGCCGTCGCTGCGGCTGGTGGCCGACACCTTCGCCTACTGCCGGGCCGAGATCCCGAAGTGGAACACCATCTCGATCTCCGGCTACCACATGGCCGAGGCCGGCGCGACGCCCGCGCAGGAGATCGCGTTCACCCTGGCCAACGGCATCGAGTACGTCCGGGCCGCGATCGCCGCGGGCCTGGCCGTCGACGACTTCGCGCCCCGGCTGTCGTTCTTCTTCGTGGCCCGTACCACGCTGCTGGAGGAGATCGCCAAGTTCCGTGCCGCGCGCCGCATGTGGGCCCGGATCATGCGGGACGACTTCGGCGCCAAGGACCCGAAGTCGATGATGCTGCGGTTCCACACCCAGACGGCGGGCGTGCAGCTGACCGCCCAGCAGCCGGAGGTCAACCTGATCCGGGTGGCGATCCAGGCGCTGGGCGCGGTCGCCGGTGGGACGCAGTCGCTGCACACCAACTCGTACGACGAGGCCATCGCCCTGCCGACCGAGAAGTCCGCCCGGCTCGCGCTGCGCACCCAGCAGGTGCTGGCCTACGAGAGCGGCCTGACCGGCACCGTCGACCCGTTCGCCGGCTCGTACGCGGTGGAGGCGATGACCGACGCGGTGGAGCGGGAGGCGACCCGCCTGATCGAGCGGGTCTTCGAGTACGGCTCCGCGGTCGACGCGATCGAGCAGGGTTTCCAGAAGGCGGAAATCGAGCAGTCGGCGTACCGTATCGCCAACGAGATCGACAGCGGCGAACGTGTCGTGGTCGGTGTCAACCGGTTCGTCATGGACACCGAGGAGAAGTACGAGCCGCTGCGGGTCGACCCGGCGATCGAGGCGGCCCAGGCGGCGCGGCTCGCCCGGCTGCGGGACGAGCGGGACAATCCGGGCGTACAGCGCGCCCTGGCCGCATTGGCGAAGGCCGCCGCCGGAAGCACGAACGTCCTACCGTTGATGAAGGAGGCGCTACGACTCCGTGCCACGGTGGGGGAGGTCTGCCACACGCTGCGCGACGTGTGGGGCGTCCATCGGCCGGTCGAGCGGTTCTGAGGCCGCTCGACGTACTCGTGGTGCGTCGCGTTACCTCCGCGATTCGTTACCCGTTGTGGTGGGCGGGCCGGGACGATCTCCCGGGCGGCCGCCCCGACAAGTCCGCTGCGCCGCATCACCGGGGCCGGCATGTTTACCTGACCGTTACACAGCGTGACCAAGATCGGACTAAGCTGTCGCGCGTCGCCAAACCCGACCAAATCCGAGAGTGATCTGGAAGCCGACGTGACTACTGCTCTGACGGCGCCCGCCGGCGCCGATACGGCGTGGGCCGGGCCGCAGCCCGGCGAGGACCCCCTGACCGGCCAGCTCGACCACTGGCTCGCCGCCCGGGGAGCCGAGCTGGTGACCATCCGCCGGCACATCCACGCCCACCCGGAGCCGTCACACTCCGAATTCGAGACCGCGGCCCTGATCATGCGGGAACTGACCGTGGCCGGCCTGCGGCCCCGGCTGATGCCCCGCGGCAACGGGGTGATCTGCGACATCGGCGAGGGTGACCGGATGGTCGCCTTCCGGGCCGACCTCGACGCGCTGCCGCTGCACGACCTCAAGGACGTGCCGTACCGCAGCACCGCCGAGAAGCTGGCCCACGCCTGCGGGCACGACGTGCACACCACCATCCTGCTCGGCCTCGGCCTGCTCCTGGCCGAGCTGCACGAGCAGGGCGAGCTGCCCGGCCGGGTGCGGCTGCTGTTCCAGCCCGCCGAGGAGGCGATCCCGTCCGGCGCGCCCGAGGTGATCGCGGCCGGCGGGCTCAAGGACGTTTCCGCGATCTACGCCCTGCACTGCTACCCGCAGCTGCCGGCCGGCCTGGTCGGGGTCCGCTCCGGTCCGTTCACCGCCGCCGCGGACACCATCAAGGTCAAGCTCTCCGGCCCGGGCGGGCACACCGCGCGCCCGCACCTGACCGCCGACCTGGTGCACGCGCTCGGGCGGGTGATCGTCGACGTGCCGGCCCTGCTCGACCGCCGGGTCGACCCGCGGGCCGGCGTCTCGCTCGTCTGGGGCTCGGTGCACGCCGGTCAGGCGTTCAACGCCATCCCCGGCGCCGGCGAGGTCAGCGGCACGGTGCGCATCCTCAACCGGGACGCCTGGCGCGAAGCCCCCGAGATGATCACCAAGCTGATCCGGGACGTGGTCGCCGCGACCGGCGCCGAGGTCGAGGTGGAGTACAAGCGCGGCGTCCCGCCGGTGATCAACGACCGGATGGCCAGCGCCATCATCGCGGGCGCCGCCGGCGCCGCGCTCGGCGCCGACCGGGTGGTCGAGGCCGAGATCAGCATGGGCGGCGAGGACTTCTCCTACTACCTGGAACACGTGCCCGGCGCGATGATCCGGCTCGGCACCGGGATCCCCGGCTCCGACACCCGGCACGACCTGCACCAGGGCGACTTCGACGTGGACGAGAGCTGCATCGCGCACGGCATCCGGGTGATGACGCACACCGCGCTGGCGGCGCTCTCCACCGGCGCCTTCTGACCCGGGCCGGCCCCGCCCGAGGCCGCGCCGCCCGGCGCGGCCCGCGCGGGCCCGGGACAACCCGCCTCCGGTACGACCTCGGGGCCCCGTCCGCAGGCCACCGCCCCAGCCCCGCCCATACCGGCGAGGCGGTCCCACCGGTGTGCCCGGCGCGACGTCCCACCGCGCGTGTCGGCCGAGCCGTCACGGAGTGGCCGGAGTCTCCGCGGGCGGCGCGGGCGTGGCCGGTACCTCCTCGCCGCCGCGGGCGCGGCGGTAGCGGCGGCTCAGGTGGAGGAGGCCGTACGCCGGCAGGCCCAGCGCGAGGAGCCAGGGCAGCAGCGCGCCGAGGACGGTCAGCAGCACGCCCAGCGACGCCACCAGGGCCCGCCAGCCGCCGGCCAGCCCGCCCAGGAAACCGGCGGGACCGTCGTCCTCGGCGGGCTGGGCCGGCGCCTCGGGGCCGAGCAGGACCACGGTGACCGTGCTGAGCGCGGTCAGGTCGGCCAGCCGGCGCTTCTTGGCCTGCAACGACGCCAGGTCGGACTCCCGGCTGGCCACCTCCTTCTCCAGCATCACCAGGTCGTCGAGCGACTTGGCCTGGCCGAGCAGCTTGCGGCCGCTGTCCACCCGGGCCTGCTGCACCGCGATCCGGGCGTCCAGGTCGACGACCTGCTCGGTGACGTCCTCGGTGTTGATCGCACGGCTCTGCTCCTCGCCCAGCCCGGCGATCTGCTCCAGCGCCGAGCCGAACTTCGCGGCGGGGATCCGCAGCTTGAGCGTGGCGGTGTCGGACCCGTCGGCGCCGCTGTGCCGGTCGTCGCCGCCGACGAACCCGCCCGTGCCGCCCGCGATGCCGGTGATCTGGGCGGCAGCCGCGTTCACGTCGCCGACCCGCACGGTGATCGTGCCGGTGTAGACGATCGAACGCTGCGCCACGTCCGGCGGCGCCTGGGCGGCGGTGTCCCTGCCGTGCTGGGCGGCCCCGGCGGCGGGCTCGGCCGGGTTCGCGTCGACCGCGGCCGGCTGGGCGGCGCTGCCCGAGCCGGAGTCCTCGGCCGCGCCGTCGGCGCCGCAACCGGTCAGGAGCGCTCCGGCAAGCAGCACGGCGCCGAGCCAGATGTGTCCCCGTTTCCGCATGACTACTCCGATCGTCGGTACGACTGACCCCTGGGACGTACGGCGGGCGCTGCCCGGTTCCGGCAGACTGCGAGATGACCGGTCACGATTCAGCGACGGAGGAGCACCGTGCGTGTCACGAAGTTCACCCATGCCTGTCTACGGATCGAGGGGGCGGGGGTGCTCGTCGTCGATCCGGGCGAATTCACCGAGAAGTCGGTGCTGGACGGTGCGGACGCGGTGGTCGTCACCCACGAGCACTTCGACCACCTGGACGTCGCCGCGGTCGTCGCGGCGGTGACCCGCCGGCCGGAGCTGCGGATCTTCGCGCACGCGGACGTGCTGGCCAAGCTCGGCGAGGTGGCCGCGGCGACCACGGCGGTGGCGCCCGGTGACGAGTTCGAGGCCGCCGGGTTCCGGCTGCGGGCGTACGGCGGCCGGCACGCCGTGATCCACCCGGACATCCCGCGAATCGCGAACCTGGGCTATCTGATCGCGGACGAGGGCACGAACGTGTACCACCCCGGCGACTCGTTCGTCGTCCCCGAGGGCGCCACCGTCGACACCCTCTGCGTCCCGCTCAACGCGCCGTGGATGAAGGTCGCCGAGGCCATCGACTTCGCCCGGGCGGTGCGGCCCGGCCGGGCGTTCGCGGTGCACGACGGGCTGCTCAACGAGCGCGGGGCGGCGATCTCCGACCGGCACCTGGAGAACTTCTCCGGCACCCGGTACCAGCACCTGGCGCCCGGCGACACGCTCGACTGACGTGCCCAGCCTGATCGACGACGTCCTCCGGCGGCTCTACGAGGAGCCCCCCGACGGTTTCGTGGCCACCCGCGCCGCCGCGATCCAGCAGGCCCGGGCGGCCGGTGACCGGGAGACGGCCAAGCGGCTCGCCGCCTTGAAGAAGCCCACCGTGGCCGCCTGGGTGGTGAACCTGCTGGTCCGCAGGCGTCCGGATCTGATCGGCGAGCTGGTCGAGCTCTCCGGCGCGCTGCGGGCCGCACAGCGCGAACTGCGGGGGGAACAGCTGCGGGAGCTCTCCGAGCAGCGCCGCCGGTTCGTGTCGGCGCTGGTCGCGGCGGCCCGCGAGCTGGCGGTGGCGGCCGGCGCCGGGGCGGGGAAACTGCCGCTGGGCGAGGTCGAGTCGACCCTGACCGCGGCGCTCGCCGATCCGGAGGTCGCCGAGCAGGTCCGGACCGGGCGGCTGATCCGCTCCGCGGCGTACGCCGGGTTCGGCGAGGTGCCCCGCCCGCGGCTGCGCCTGATCACCGGCGGCGAGCAGGAGGGCGTCGCCGAGGAGCCGCCGGCCCGCCGGATCACCGGCGGCGAGCAGGAGGGCGTCGCCGAGGAGCCGTCGGCCGCGGTCGAGCGGGTGTCCGCCCAGCAGCGGGCGGCCCGGGAACGCCGCCGCCGGGAGGCCGAGCGCAGACGCCGGGAGCTGGAGCGCGAGCTGGCCTCCGCCGAGGCCGCCGAGCGGCGCGCGGACGAGCACCTGGAGCGGGCCGAGGCGGCCGAGCGTGATGCCGCGGACCTGGTCGACGACCTGGAGGCGGAGCTGGCCGAGCTGGAACGGCGGCGGACCGAGGCGGTGGCCGACGTGGCCCGCCGCAAGCAGGCGCGCCGTGTCGCCGAGCGGGAGGCCGCAGCCGCCCGTCGTCGGGTCGGTGACGTGCAGGCCGCTCTGGACGAGGTGACGGACCCGTCGTGATCGACCGGTGACCGGCTGCGGTGCGGCGGTCGGTCGATGTGGGTGAGATCTCACAGCCGGACGGTTATCGATTGCCGGAGCGTTTTCCTCAACCGGTCAAGCGGAGCAGAATCGGGCGGTGACCCCCGAACAGGCCGCCGCCAACGCCAAGACGGGCCTCGCCACCATCGTCGGAGCTTTCGCCGAATCGCCGCAGACGCTGCGCCGGGCCCGTCTGCTCGGGCTCTCCGGCTGGGCCTATCACGTCTCGGCCCGGGCCGGGGCGCTCGGCGACGTGCGCCCGGAGACGGTGGCGGCCGCGCTGGCGTTCATCGCGCCGGAGGCGGTCACCGAGGGCTGGGAGGCGACCGCGAAGAGCTCGGCGCCGCCCGAGGTGGCCACCTGGCACCTGCGTGAGCTGTGCACCTGGGGGCAGGAGCAGGTCGGCGGCTTCCCGCGGCTGCCTCGGCTGCTGGAGCTGGGCCGGCGGGTGGTGGACGAGGTGGACCCGGCAGGGCTGCCGCTGTTCGCCGCGTGGCGGGCCATGCCGGTACCCAGCCAGGAACCGGGCGCGCAGGCCGCGGTGCTGCTGCACCTGCTGCACGAGCACCGCCAGGGCGTGCACGTGATCGCGGTACGGGCGGGTGGCCTGACCCCGCTGGAGGCGATCCTCGCCGGGCCGGAAGGGGAGACCGGCGCGGTCGCGTTCGGCTGGCAGCCGCCGTATCCTCCGGCCGGTCCGCTGGTGCGCCGGCTGATGTGGGCCGAGGCGGTGGCGAACTCGCTCGCCGGCCAGGCGTACGCGACGCTGGACCGCCCGGAGCGGGTGGAGTTCGCCGGCCTGCTGGAGTCGCTGGCCCACCGCTTCGCGCGCTGAGAATCGGAGTCGGCACCGCTTCGCGCACTGAGAATCGGAGTCGGCACCGCTTCGCGCACTGAGAACCGGCCGTGCCAGGCGCCGGGAATCGGCCACACCGCGTACGCGGGGAACCGGCCGCGCCACGCGCTGCGGATCGGCCGCACCGCCGGCGAGCGTGCGGCCGGGGACCAGCCGAACCAGTGAAATCGATTGGCAGGAGCCGGCCCGCGTGGTCGGATGCCCGCATGAGTGCGCTTCCGGACGGCTGGACCATCCGCCGGCCCACCCTCGACGACGTGCCGCAGATCCTCGCGCTGGTGCATGCCAGCGACATCGCCGCGATCGGCGAGCCGGACTTCACCGCGGACGAGGTGCGCGAGGAGCTGACCGGCCCGAACACCGACATGTCCCGGGACTCCTGGCTGGCCTTCGACGCCGGCGGCCGGATCGCCGGGTGGGCGTACGCGCGTAACCACACCGGCCAGGCCCGGGATTTCCTGGAGGTGTACGTCTGGCCGGAGCGCGGCGTCCCGGCACAGCGCCCCCTCCTGGAGCTGATGATGGGCCGGATGGCGGAGCGCGCCGCCGAGTTGGGCCACCAGGTGTACACCGTGCGGGCCGGGGCGATCCCCAACGAGACGGCGTACATCGAGGCGCTCACCGGCGCCGGTTTCACGTTCCTCAAGCAGCACGCCCGGATGCGGATGTCGCTGGCCGGCGTGAGCGGGACGGCCCCGGAGCCGCCGCCCGGCGTGACCGTCCGCGCGGTGCGTCACGACGACGCCGACGAGATGCGCCGCTTCCACGCGGTGATCGAGGAGGCGTTCCGCGACTCCGACCACCCGGCGATGGACCACGCCGGCTGGCGGCACCAGTTCGAGACGGACAGCACGGTCTCCTTCGACGAGTGGTTCGTCGCCGAGACCGGGGACGGCGGGCTGGCCGGCGTGCTGCAGTCGGCCGACCCGGGCGACGGGGGCGACGAGGCCTGGGTGCGCTACCTCGCGGTGCTCCGGCCGTACCGTAAGCGGGGTATCGGCGCGGCTCTGCTGCGCCGCGCCTTCGCCGCCTACGCCGCGAAGGGCCGGCCGGAGGTCGGTCTGGGCGTGGACCTGGCCAACCCGACCGAGGCCGCGCGCCTCTACCACGGGGTCGGGATGACCCCGCTGTACCGGGCGAACGTGTACCAGACCACGGTGACCGCGGACCGCGGCTGACGCGGTGACCCCCGGTCAGGCTTCGGGCGACGCCGTCCGGGTCGGGCGGCGGCGCAGCTCGCTGACGTAGTCGTCGGGCGCGCCGGCCTTCTCGGCCGCGTTGGCGATCTCCGAGAGGTACCACGCGGTCGGCATGCCGCCCTCGTAACCCGCGAAGACGTAGACCCAGGCGGGCACCTCGCCGTCGAGCGTGGAGACACGCACGGTGAGCTTCTGGTACGTCCCGGCGGGCACCCCCTCGACCTCGTCGAGTTGTGCCGCATCCCACGGATGCACGTCGTAGAGGGAGACGAAGACACGGTCGCCGGGCGATTCGACGATCGTCGTCACCGCCCCCTCCCAGCCCATTTCCCCTTCTCCGGCGAAGGTCAGGCGCCAGCCCTCGATCCAGCCCACGCCCACCATGGGCGAGTGCGGACAGTAGGCCAGCATGCGGGCGGGGTCCAGGTTCGAGCCATACGCGGCGTAATGACGCACGGCGACGACGATAGCCGGATCCGACGGTGGTGAGAATATGAGGAGTGCGTGTCGGCACAACCGCTTTTCGCCGCGGCGAACCACAGCCGCTTTTTGGAGGTCGGGAAATCGTGAGTCGGATCGTGATCATCGGTGGGGGACCGGGCGGCTATGAGGCGGCCCTGGTCGCCGCGCAGCTCGACGCCGATGTGACCCTGGTCGAGGCGGACGGCCCCGGCGGCGCCTGCGTGCTGACCGACTGTGTGCCGTCCAAGACCTTCATCGCCAGCTCCGAGGTGATGACCGGGCACCGCCGCAACGACCGCTTCGGGATCCGCTCCGCCGGCCTGGACGGGGTCAGCGTCGACGCGGTCGCGGTCAACCAGCGGGTCAAGCAGCTGGCCCTGGCGCAGTCCGGGGACATCCGGACCAAGCTGGTCAAGGCGGGGGTGGACGTGGTCCGCGGCCGGGCCCGGATGGGCGAGGACCGGCTCGGTCACACCCATCAGGTGCTGATCACGCCGGACGGCGGCGAGCAGTACGCGGTCGAGGCCGACACGGTCCTGCTGGCCACCGGCGCCACCCCGCGGGTGCTGCCCACCGCCCGCCCGGACGGGCAGCGCATCCTCGACTGGCGGCAGGTGTACGACCTGACCGAGCTTCCCGAGCACCTGGTGGTGATCGGCTCCGGCGTGACCGGCGCCGAGTTCGCCAGCGCCTACCTCGCGATGGGCGTGCGGGTGACGCTGGTCTCCAGCCGCGAGCGGGTGATGCCGCACGAGGACGCCGACGCGGCCATGGCGATCGAGCGGGTGTTCCGCGACCGTGGGATGACGATCCTCAGCCAGGCCCGGGGCGACTCGGTGGTCAACACCGGCGACGGCGTCCGGGTGACCCTGGCCGACGGCCGGGTGATCGAGGCCTCGCACGCGCTGATCGCGGTCGGCGCCATCCCGAACACCGCCGACCTGGGCCTGGCCGAGTACGGTGTCGCGGTCGGCAACGGCGGCTACGTGACCGTCGACCGGGTGTCGCGCACCAACGTGCCGGGCATCTACGCGGCCGGCGACTGCACCGGCGTGCTCCCGCTGGCCAGCGTCGCCGCGATGCAGGGCCGGATCGCGATCTGGCACGCGATGGGGGAGGCGGTGAACCCGCTGCGGCTGCGTACCGTTTCGGCGAACGTGTTCACCGACCCGGAGCTGGCCACCGTCGGCGTCTCGCAGAACGAGGTGGACTCCGGGCGTACCCCGGCCCGCCAGGTGATGCTGCCGTTGACCGGCAACGCCCGGGCCAAGATGGCCGGCCTGCAGGACGGGTTCGTCAAGCTGTTCTGCCGCCCGGCGACCGGTCAGATCGTCGGTGGTGTGGTGGTGGCGCCGAAGGCGAGCGAGCTGATCCTGCCGATCACCATGGCGATCGAGAACAACCTGACCGTGGACCAGCTGGCCCACACCATCACGATCTATCCGTCGCTGTCGGGTTCGATCGCGGAGGCGGCCCGTCAGCTGATGCAGCACGAGATTCAGTGACCGGAGCCTCCGGTGGGCCGTCCTGCGGTGGCTTGCCGCCGAAGAGGGCGAGGATCCAGCCGGCCGTGCCGAAGATGACCGCGGCGCCCGCCGCGAGCGCGAACAGCCGCCACGCCGACTGGGTGATCGCGGTGCCGCCCAGGTGCCCGACCAGCCCGCCGTAACTGGCCCAGCAGAGCGCGGCCGCACCGTCGTACCCGACGAAGTACTTGATCGGGTATCCGGTGCGGCCGGCGTGGTAGCCGGAGGCCATCCGGCCGCCCGGGACGAACCGGCAGAGCAGCATCACGAGCGGGCCGGGCCGGCGCAGGCCGCGGGTGAAGCGTTCGGCCGCCCGCCGGGTCCGGGAGTCGCCGCCCTCGTCGTTGCGCGGGGCGAAACGGGCACGCAGGGCGCTCAGCCGGTGCCCGGTGGAGCGTCCGAGCACGAACGCGGTGGCGTCGCCGGTGAACATGCCGGCCGCTCCCACCGCGATGACCAGGGCCAGATGAAGATCCCCGTAGACGGTCAGCGCGCCTGACGTGATCATGATGGCCTGGATCGGCACGACCGGGATCAGGGCGTCCACGGCGAGGAAGCCGAACAGCGCGAGATAGACCCACGCCGGTGTGGCCAACATGGTCAGCAGATCGGTCATCGCACGGGCCACCTCGCGGGTTCAGGGCTCACGGCATTCTGCGCGGGCGCACCTGAGAGGGCGCTGTGTTCAGGATGCGCCTTTCCCACCCGAACAGACCGTGATGCCCGACACGCTACGGGTGAGGGGCGCCGTCGCGCCGCCCCTTTTCCCGGCGGGCCCGGCCGCCCGGGGCCGACGCGCGACCCGTTCCGCGAGGTGAGCGCCGCCCCCGGCCGCCGTCACGGCGCCCTTTTCCCGGGCCGGGCGCGGCGTGGACCGCCCCGGTTTTCGAGGCCGGCACAGCCGCGGGGCGTACCGTTGGACTGCTCGCGGGCGCCGGATCCCCCGTTCCGACGCCGCGGCCGCGGGCCGCCGGTAGGTCCCGTATCGGCGGCCCGTCTACACCTGAACTGCGAAGACACCCACCTTCACCCCGCTCAGGCCGTCGCCAGGCCGTCAGAGACGGGAGCGCCACTGGATGCCTGCCTGGATCGCCGAGACGGTCTCCGCTTTCCAGGGAATCTTGCGCTGGATGGGGCGCGGCGCGGTGACCGAACGAGCCAGGCACGGGTTCCTGCCGGTCTTCTCGTCGTGAACGGCGGCGTTGAGGATGGATTTCAGGTGGGCGAAGACGACCGCCCTGGTGCCGTCGCCGAGCGCACCGACCATGTTGCGGTCCCATTCGCGGATGTCTCTCGCCCAGGTGGACGTTCGCCAGGCTCGCCGCGTCGGCTTCGGCGGGGATGTCCGGCGGCGGCGGCCCGCACCCGGTGGGCTGAAGGGTGAAGCATGAAGGCCTCCTGATTGCCGGAGCGGTTCCTGCTCCACCCCACAATCGGAGGCCTTCACCTGTCGGCGAGCGTGGACTCCGAGGTCGCACCTCAGCCGGCCTGTCCGGACAGCACACCTAGTACCGGAGGCGGGGACCTTCGCGGACATGTGCCTGGGAAAGCGTGCGCACGCCGTTCACACGGCTCCGACTCCTGTCGAAGCCGTCACGCTGGCAGAAGGTGGCTGACCAGGTGCCCACGAAGAACCGCGCTCGCATGAACTCAGATCCCTGTGCAGGTTGAAACTACTTCCCGCAATACTGATCAAGGGATGATTTCGCCCTTGACGACCTCCCAGTCGGAGCACGAACCCCGGACTCCGGCACTGAAGTCATAGGTGCACGCCATGGCGCGAATACCGCTGCTCTCAGCGTAATCTTTGGCGCATTTCCCCCACGTTCCGTTACCCAACTTGTTGGCACACGTCCCGATACGCGCCCTCTCGAAGTTGATGTAATTCTCCCACAGCACAACGGCGGACCTGCCGTCCGCGGCGGTGTCCTTGACGTACCAGGTGTCGCCGTTGTCCACGAAGTACACCGTTGCGCCGGCCACCGAGATCTTCTGGGATGTATCCGACGGCGCAGAGGCTGCCACCGCCGTGTTGTCCTCAGAGGTAAGCGCAGCCAGTGCGGGACTCGGCGCCACGAAGACCGCCATTCCCAGGCCTAGCGCGGCGGCTGCCACCACAATTCCGGAACGCACTTTGCTCGCAAGCTTGTTCAAGGGGTTCCCCCGGTTCCTTTCTGAGGTGCTTGAAGGCGATCACACCCCGTGCGTATCGCCCACGGTCACTGATGAGGAGTCAAGCACGTCACTGCGTATTCAAGCCTCTCACCCATCTCAACCGCCCAGCGACCGTATCAGTGATCTTGCCGTATTGCACCTACCAAAACGAGATAATATCTCGGCTATTCTCAACAAATAGGATAATAAACCAAATTTTGAACTCTATTGCGATGTCAGGCAACAATCCTTTCTCGTTCGACCTGCTGGCATGTTCGTACGGGTCCAAGGGCCCTTCCGCGAAGTCACCAATGCCCGGTCACGGCATCTGGCGTGTGAGCAGGGGCAGAAGGTGCTGTCAATGGTCGTGACCGTGGTCCGCTCTCGGGAGCCGACCGCCGGGCCCGTCCCCCCGGAAGCTGGCCGCCGGGCCCGCCCCAGGGAGTCGACCGCCGGGCCCGCCCCGGAGAGTCGGATCCGGGAGCCCGCCCTCGGGGCCGTCGCGCCCGCGGGGATCTTGACACCGACTAGATATCCTGGCTCGATGACCAGGTCCAGCTACCACCACGGTGACCTGCGCCGGGCCCTGCTCAAGGCGGCGGCCGAGGCGATCACGGAGTCCGGTGTGACCGCCCTGAGCATGCGTGACCTGGCCCGCCGCGCCGGGGTCTCGCACGCGGCGCCCGGTCACCACTTCGCGGACCGGGCCGGGCTGCTCACCGCCCTGGCCACGGACGGGTTCGAGCAGCTCGCCAAGGCGCTGGCCACCTCCCGGCTGGCCAGCGGCAGCCTGCTCGAACTCGGGGTGACGTACCTGCGGTTCGCGCTGGCCAACCGGGCGCAGTTCGAGGTGATGTTCCGGACCGACCTCTACCACGCCGACGACCCCGACCTGCTGGCCGCCCGGCGCCGGGCCGCCGACGCGCTGTATGCCGGGATGACCGACCTGCCGGACGCGCCGCTGGCCGGATCCCGGGTCGAGGTCCCGGCCCGGCCGGCGAAGGAGGGCACGTCCGAGCTGGTCCCCGACGAGGTACGCGAGGTCGGGCTGGCGGCCTGGTCGATGGTGCACGGCTTCGCCACGCTGTGGCTCAGCGGCGCCTTCCCGGACAGCACCCACGAGGACCCGGTGGTGGCGGCCCGGGTGATCCTGGGCCGCGTCCGCCAGATGGGCCGCTAGAGGGCCGGCCCGCCACGCCGGGCCGGCCGGCGACGGCGCGGCCCGGCGCCCAGCGCACGGGCCGTCAGGGCTGCTCGCCCGTGCCGGGATCGTCGGCGATGGTGCAGACCGCGGCGCCGGCCGTGATCGGGGCGCCGACCTCCAGGGACAGCCCGGAGACGATGCCGGATCGGTGCGCCGGCAGCGGCTGCTCCATCTTCATCGCCTCGACCACCACGATCACGTCACCCTCGGTGACCCGGTCGCCGTTCTGCGCGGCGACCTTGACGACGGTGCCCTGCATCGGGGCGGTCAGGGTGTCACCGCTCGGGGCCGGGGCGGACCCGCCGCCCCGCGGACGGCTGGACGCCGGCCGCCTCGGGGACGGGGCTGCGGGCGTACCGGAAAGCAGGGTCCGGGGCAGGCGGACCTCGATGCGCCGCCCGCCCACCTCGACCACGACGGTCTCGCGTTCGGCGGCCTCGCCGCCGGTGGCGGCCGGCGGGGCGGCCGGCGGCACCTCGTTGGCCCACTCGGTCTCGATCCACCGGGTGTGCACGGTGAACGGCTCGCTGGTGAAGGCCGGGTCGCGGACGACCGCGCGGTGGAACGGCAGGACCGTGGCGATGCCCTCGATGACGGTCTCGTCCAGCACCCGCCGGGAGCGTTCCAGCGCCTGCTCCCGGGTCGCGCCGGTCACGATGATCTTGGCGAGCATGGAGTCGAAGTTGCCCCCGATCACACTGCCCGCCTCGACCCCCGAGTCGACCCGCACACCGGGCCCGGACGGCCAGGTCAGCGCGGTCACCGTGCCCGGCGCCGGCAGGAAGTTGCGCCCCGCGTCCTCGCCGTTGATGCGGAACTCGATGGCGTGCCCACGCGGTTGCGGATCCTCGGTGATCGCCAGCGGCTCGCCGGCCGCGATCCGGAACTGCTCGCGCACCAGGTCGATGCCGGTGGTCTCCTCGCTGACCGGGTGCTCCACCTGCAGCCGGGTGTTCACCTCCAGGAACGAGATCGTCCCGTCCTGGCCGACCAGATATTCCACCGTGCCGGCGCCGTGATAGCCGGCCTCCCGGCAGATCGCCTTCGCGCTCTCGTGGATCCGTCGACGCTGCTCGTCGCTGAGGAACGGCGCGGGCGCCTCCTCGACCAGCTTCTGGTGCCGGCGTTGCAGCGAGCAGTCCCGGGTGCCGACCACCACCACGTTGCCGTGCACGTCCGCGATGACCTGCGCCTCGACGTGCCGGGGCCGGTCCAGGTAGCGCTCGACGAAGCACTCGCCGCGGCCGAACGCCGCCACCGCCTCCCGGGTGGCGCTCTCGAACAGCGCCGGGATCTCCTCGATCGTGCGGGCCACCTTCAGCCCGCGGCCGCCACCGCCGAACGCCGCCTTGATCGCTACCGGAAGCCCGTGCTCCTCGGCGAACGCCACGATCTCGGCGGCTCCCGCCACCGGCTCCGGCGTGCCCGGCACCAGCGGCGCCCCCGCGCGCTGCGCGATGTGCCGCGCGGTGACCTTGTCCCCCAGGTCGCGGATCGCCTGCGGGCTCGGCCCGATCCAGGTCAGACCACTTTCCAGTACGGCCTGAGCGAACTCGGCGTTCTCCGACAGGAAGCCGTACCCGGGGTGGACCGCGTCGGCGGCACTGCGCTCGGCGACCTCCAGTAGCTTGTCGATGCGCAGGTAGGTGTCGGCGGCGGTCTCGCCGTCCAGTGCGTACGCCTCGTCGGCGAGCCGGGCGTGTGGGGCGTCACGGTCGCCGTCGGCGTAGACGGCGACGCTCGTGAGGCCGGCGTCCTTGCAGGCCCGGATGACCCGGAGGGCGATCTCGCCACGGTTGGCGATCAATATCTTCCGCACGGCTAGAGCCTAACGGGAGTTCAGCTCAGCGTCGCCTCCCGACCTGAGGGGGGCTCGCGTCCGTACGCGACCGGTTCTCGCTCCCCGGTCTTGATATGCAGCTGTGAGGCTGCATATCATTCGTGCAGCCGTACGGCTGCATTTTTCCTTCGGATGGTGACGCGATGGACGAGGTGTTCAAGGCGCTGGCCGATCCCAGCCGGCGGCACCTGCTCGACAGCCTGAACCGGCGGAACGGCCAGACGCTGCGCGAGCTCTGCTCCGGTCTGGGCATGGCCCGCCAGTCGGTGAGCAAACACCTCATGGTGCTCGAGGCCGCCGGCCTGGTCAGCACCACGTGGCGCGGGCGCGAGAAGCTGCACCACCTCGACGTCGCGCCGGTCAACGCCATCGCCGACCGCTGGATCAGCCGATACGACCGGCGGCACGTCCAGGCGCTCGCCGACCTCAAGACCACGCTGGAGGGTGCACCGATGGGTTTCGTCTACACCACGTACATCGCGACCACGCCGGAGAAACTCTGGCGGGCGCTCACCGACCCGGCGTTCACCAGCCGGTACTGGGGGGTCGAACTCGACACGGACTGGACGGCCGGCGCCCCGGTCACCTGGCGGGTCGGCGACCTGTCCATCACCGACCCGGAGCAGGTCGTCCTGGAGGCGGTGCCGCACCGGCGGCTGTCCTACACATGGCACACGTTCACGCCCGAGTTCGCGCAGCGGTACGACTTCTCGGCGGAGTGGCTGGAGCGGGTCACCCGGGAGAGCCGGTCGAGGGTGACGTTCGAGATCGAGCAGTCCGGCAGCCTGGTCAAACTCACGGTCATCCACGACGGGTTCGACGAGGGCAGCACCATCCGCGAACAGGTGAGCCAGGGTTGGCCGTCGATCCTCTCCAGCCTCAAGACCTACCTGGAGACCGGGACGCCGCTTCCGGCACAGTAGGGCCGGGCGCCGGCACTCAGTGGCGCCACAGCGCGGTGATGGGGATGTCCATCTCGGCGAGCAGCGTGCGCAGCAGCGGCAGGGACAGCCCGATCACATTGCCGGGGTCGCCCTCGATCCGCTCGACGAACGCGCCACCACGGCCGTCCAGCGTGAACCCGCCGGCCACCTGCAGCGGCTCACCGGAAGCGACGTACGCCTCGATCTCCGCGTCGGTCACGTCGGCGAAATGCACCACGGTCGTGCCGACGCCCTCCGCCTGCAGCCCGCTGACCAGCCCGGTCAGGTGATGTCCGGTGTGCAGCACCCCGGACTTGCCGCGCATCGCCATCCAGCGCTGGACCGCCTGCTGCGCGTCGGCGGGCTTACCGAAGACCTCGCCCTCGAACGCCAGCACCGAGTCGCAGCCCAGCACCAGCGCCGACGGATCCGCCGGCAGCTCCGCCGCCACGGTGCGCGCCTTCATCCGTGCCAGCGCAAGACTCAACGTGTACGCGTCCTCCGCCTCCACGACGCTCTCGTCCACGCCGCTGACAATGACCTCCGCGTCGATCCCGGCCCCGGTGAGCAGCGCTCGCCGGGCAGGGCTGGCGGAGGCAAGAATCAGCCGGTACGCGTTGTCACTCTGCACGAAAAGTGAGACTACAGACCCGAGGCGTGCCAAAGTGTGCGCAAGGCCCATGTTCAGCCCGCGAATGCCGACGAACCTGGTTCGGGGTGGTGGGTTGGGGCGCTTCGGGGGTGCGCCGCCTGCTGCTTTTGTGGTGCCTTGCCTGGTGCCGATGTGTCGTCCGGTCGTGGGTGTGTGCTGTCTTGCCTGGGTCGCGTCGTCGCTGCTGTTCGTGGTCGTGGTCGTGGTCTTGGTCGTGGTCTTGGTCGCCCCGCCGCTTCTGTTAGTGGCCGTCGGCTTACCCGTTGTCGTGGTCGTGGCCGTGCCGCCGATCGTGGCCGTTGCTGTTGCTGTTGCTGTTGCTGTTGCCGTGGTCTTGACCGCGCCGTGCTTGCCCTTTTCTGCCAGAGGTTCGCGTTGTCCCGGGTGTGCCGCCCGGCCGTCGGAGGCCGACCTCGGAATCCGGGTCGGGACACCGATGTGCGCCAGGATGCACAAAATCAGGGCTGTTTTCGGCGCCGTCGGCGGGCCGAGAGGAAAGCGACCAGGACGGAGGCTGCCGACACCGTGGCGATCCCGCCGAGAACAGCGACCTTCCGGCTCTCAGAGTCGCCGGTGCCGCTTCCAGCGGGTGGTCCTTCCGCCGTCGCTCCCGGTGATGGCGAACCCACCGTCGGCCCGGAGTCAGACGCGCCCACCAGCGGTGGCACGTCTGCGGTGAGCGCCTTGACGATGTTGAGCACGCCGTAACCGCACTGCTCATCCCGGCCTGGCGGTCCGATGTCCGTGGCGGTGGCGGTCAGCCGATGAATGACTTCCGGTGCCGAAAGCTCCGGAAACTTGGCCCGGACCAACGCCGCCGCCCCCGAAACAATCGCCGTAGCGGCCGAGGTGCCTTGAGCCTTGCGGTACGTGTTGTTCAATCCGGTCGTAGAAATTTCCGCTCCGGGGGCACATAAATCCATGTTTGGACCCGTGATGGAGAAGGAGGCGTGCTTCCCGCTTCGATTGATTGCTCCGACAGCAAGTACGCCAGGGAGTGCTGCCGGATACCCGAATCCGGCTGCGGTTTGATCGTTCCCTGAGGCGGCCACGATAACTGCGTCGAACTGTGCAGCCGTGCTTACGGCGGCCCGGAGCGCTATCGAAGGGCTAGTGCCGGCAGACACGTTAATAACCATGGACCCATGGGTTACGGCTGCCTTGATCCCGCCGGCCAGATTGGAGTCCGGGCGCGCCACCTCATATGACTTTATTGGAAGTAGGTGTGCCGACGGCGCTATACCAAGTATGCCTTCTGTGTAATTGTGCCCGTGGCCGACGATAAGCCCGGCCATCTCTGTTCCGTGCCCATCTCGGTCTTTTTTCCCTTGAGTGCCATTTGTGGTCGTAAGGTCGGCTCCATTGAGTAGGTTGTTAACGATATCCCGATGAGGGAAGACGCCGGTATCAACGAGGCCGATGGTGACGTCATTGCCCTTCGTGATCGCATGCGCAGTCTCGATATCAAGATATTTGAGATGCCACTCCGAATCTCGCACATAATCTGCATGAAAGTCGTTGATCGGCGTGAGTGTTGACGTTAAGGCGAGAGCTGCGTTGGCAATCATCCTCATGCTATGGCAGTCCAATGGCTGGTCCGGGATCTACTTTTTGCTTCTCCGGAGGGGTTATTATTGGTGATATTCCGTGCCCTGTAGCCCAAGGATTATCCGGGTCCCAATGATTATCTCTAGCTTCGGGATCGCCCGATCGTGACGTCCCGCGGATGGGGCTGCCTCCAGTGACGACTGGTTGACCAATAATTCCCCCGCTTGGATTGACGCGCTGTGTCCTCCCTGGATTCGTTCTCGCGTGAGTGCTGTCGCTCACTGGGGCGCCGCCGATCATGCCACCCTGTGTTGGAACTTGGGCTCCATGAGCAGGGGAATTAGGATGGGTAGCGTGATTAATAGAGGTTCGTGTGTCTCTCAAGCGGGATGGCAGTGATGTAGGTCCGGGCGTGAGCGGAAGATTTGTCCCTCCTGTCGTGGGATTAGCTTCAGTTCCGCTTCCCTGTGGAATAAGTGCGGGTTGATGTAACGGTGGTCCTGCGGCGGGTGTGGTTATGCCGCTTAGGGCCGGTCCAGGGTTCCCCGGCGTTGAAGCAGGCCATGGGCCGGGATTAGTCGCTGAATCGGGTAAAGAAGGCCGTGGCTGATTGTTCGGACTGCTGATCCCGAAACTAACTGAGTTGTCTTTTATCGCTGCAATGCTAGGGCTTTCGGGCTGACCCGTGGGTGATGGTGGAATTCGATCCTGCATTCGCGGCGAGGCGTCTATCGATATAGGGTGGAGTGGTTCGCTCCATTCGAAACTCTGTGAGGGATTATAGGGTTTGGGGTTATTGATGTTCAGTTGGGCCATGGCCAGGTCCGTGCTCAATGTCGACATCACCGACTGCGCCTGAAGCTGCAGTTCCATCTGCCTGGACTCGCTTACCGCGGCCGGGGTCAATGTCACTTCTCGCCACTTGCCGACGACTTCCCCGCTCGTCTGCCGCTTCCTTGCGATGTCAGCCAGCTCCTGCTGATTCGCCGCATGCTCGCGATAGATTGCTTCCAGCCTGTGGCGGGCACTGACCAGGGCTGACGTGGCGGCGCCGAGGGCTCGATGATTCTCCACCGTCGCGTGGTAGGTCGCGCTCAAATGGTCTATCAGGTCGTCCAGCCGGCCGAGGTATGTGGCGGAGGCGGCGCTCTTCTCCGGGGGCCAGGCCTCGGCGAGGTTGTCTCGGTACCGCTTGACCCGGGTGAGGTGATCCACCAGCAGGTCGGCGGACTGCTTCCAGGTGAGGAGCAGGTCTTTGTGGGCTGCCCCGTCGTGCGGGGCCAGCATCGCCCACATCTGCGGGACGGTCCGCTGCATCCAGTCGGTGCCGCCGCCGTTGTCGGAGTCCGCGAACATCAGGAGCCCTCCTGGGCGGACGGACCGGATGGAATGAACGGCGCCGACTCCGTCGATGGCGACGTGGACGCGTCCGCCGCCGGTGTGGTGTCAATCGGGGAGTCGGCGCCTGATGGGCTCGGCTCGCTCGGTGATCCGGAAGGGCGTGGGGTCGGTGGCAGCAGGCCGGCCGTGACGAGCGCCGATTCGATGTCGCCGAGCCGGGCCCGCGCGAAGGCGTCTGTTCCCGTGTACTGCTGACTGACCTGCTCGGCGGCCTTCGCGAAACCGTGCGTGCCGTTCGCGAAGTTGTAGATGTTCTGCTGGCAGGTCTCCTGTGCCGACTCGAGCGCGTTGACGAACGTCACGAGCTCGCCGAAGCCCGCGTCCGCCGCCGGCAGCCGGGCCAGCATGCGGTTGGCGAGGGTGTCGGCGTGGGGGGCGTAGTCGCGGGCGACATCCGCCAGAAGTCTGGCGGCGAACTCTTCCATCGCGGTGATGTCGGCCGCGATCTGGCCGCCGTCGCGGACCCGGGCCGGGTCGAGGTCGTCGTTGGGAGCCACGCAGCGAGGCTAACCGCTCACACCGGGCCACATCGACCCCTGTGGAAGCCCCTGTGGACAGAGCTTCAGCGGGGGAGGCCGGAGGATTTCCAGGAGCGTGGGCGACCGGCCGGACGGGCTGATCGGATCCAGTCTGAGGTGGTCTGTGGCGCTGTTCCGGAATTGACCGTCGTGGATCGGACTGCCAGGATGGCGACCAGGGCGGCCAGTTCATGATCGTCTAGGCTTCCACGTACGACGCCGACCAGCGGTTCCTCGTTCATTGGCCGAGCGTACGACGGGTGCCCCGGCTTCCGGTGACACGTGTCCCACACTCGGCTGATCAATTCGCGGCCGCTCGACAGAACCAGGTATTTTCTGCGTGATGTCTTCTTCTCCCCCGCTCATCGTCGCTGATCGGTACCGGCTCGTTGCGCCGCTCGGTCAGGGCGGGATGGGCCGTGTCTGGCGGGCGACCGATGTCGTCCTGCACCGCGAGGTGGCGATCAAGGAACTGGTCCCGCCTCCCGGGCTGACTCCGGCCGAGCGGCAGGAGATGCGTGAGCGCTCCCTGCGCGAGGCCCGGGCCATCGCCCGGCTCAACAACATCAACGTGGTGCGTGTCTTCGACGTGCTGCGTACGGACGCCGACCCGTGGATCGTCATGGAGTACGTGCCGTCCCGCTCGCTGCAGGACACGATCGCCGCCGACGGCCCGTTCAACCCGGTCCGTGCCGCCGAGATCGGTCTCGGTGTGCTGAACGCGTTGAAGGCCGCGCACCGCGCCGGGGTCGTGCACCGTGACATCAAGCCGGGCAACGTGCTGATCGGTGGCGACGGCCGCGTGGTGTTGACCGATTTCGGTCTCGCCACGGTCCCCGGCGACCCGAACGTGACGCGTACCGGCCTGGTGCTCGGCTCCCCGGCGTACATCGCTCCCGAGCGCGCCCGGGACGGCACGGCCGGTCCGGCCGCCGACCTGTGGTCGCTGGGCGCGACCCTCTACGCCGCGGTCGAGGGCCAGTCGCCGTTCGCCCGCCCCTCGGCGATCGCCACGCTCGCCGCGCTGGCCACCGAGAACGTGCCGCAGGCGCGGAACGCGGGACCCCTCAAGCCCGTACTGAATGGTCTGTTGCGCAAGGATCCCGCGCACCGCATCGATGCCGATGAGGCGGAGCGGCTGCTGGCGCGCGCCGCCGGGCGGCGCTCGAAGCTGAGCTTCCCGATGAGCCCGACCATGCGCCGTCCCGGGGTCGGCCGCGAGCGGCCGTCGCTGCCGAGCGGTCCGGGCGGGCCGCCGGTGCTGCCGGGCAGCGGGTTCGTCACCGCCACCGGCTCGGCGCCGGTCGTGCCGACCCCGCGCCCGCCGGGTTCCCCGCGCCCGGCCGACCCGCCGAGCCGTTCGCAGAGCGGCAACCCCGGTCGTCCGACGATCCCACCGGTGCCGCCCGGCCGGCCGGTCTTCGCGCCCGGCAAGGCCACGGTGGGCAACCCGGTGCCGCCCGCCCCTCCGGCGCGTCCGGGTCACCGACCGCTGGACGCGACGAAGGTCGATGCGCCTCCGGTCCGCGACGAGCCGCCGGCGCCTCCCGGTTCGCGCCAGCCCGGCAACCTTTCCGGTACGCGGGGGCCGGGGAACCCCTCCGGTACGCATGGACCCGGCAACCCGCCCGGTCAGGCCGGCGGCCTCTCCGGCGTCCGCCAGCCCGGTGACCTGCCCGGCGCCCGCGGGCCGGAGAACCTTTCCGGTACGCGCCAGACGCCGCCGGCCGGTCCTCGCGGCGTCCGCCCGGTGTCCGGCCGGGCCACCCCGGTCGAGCCGTCCTCGCCGGTCGTGAACACCGCGCGGGTCGGCTTCACCGCCGCCGACGTGGCCGCCAACCGGCGTAAGCAGGCCGCTCCGGAGCACGAGCGGTCACTGGCCGCGGCCACCGGCGCGTTCCCGGTCGTGCCGGCCGAGCAGTCCACGCCGGACCAGGCCACCGCGGTGGTCCGGAAACCGGCCGCCGAGCCGCAGCCCGCGTCCGCCCCGGGCGGCCCGGCCGCGAAGGGCGTCGACACGGGATCCGCGGCCACCGGCGCCCCGGCGCAGTCGAGCAGCGCCACCGCGCCGAGCGCGACCGCGCCGAACGTGACCGCGCCGAGCGCGACCGCACCGACCTCAACCGCACCGAGCGCCACCGCGCCGAGCGCGGAAGTCTCGGCGCCGGTGGCCGCCGACGCCGCGACGCCCGCAGCCGAAGCCGAAGTCGCAGGCCCGACGGACAGGAGCGGCGAGACCGGCAAGGCTGCCGCGCCGGCCGCTGAACCGACGGGCGCCGGCAAGCCGGACATGCCCGCCGGCGCGCCCGCGGCCTCGGCCTCGGCCTCGGCCTCGGCGGAGAGGGCCGCCGGGTCCACCGATGATGCCGCCACCACCCCGGAGGCCGGGGCGGGCGGAGCGAAGGCGGAGCCGTCGGCGGCCGGATCCCAGACGGCCGGGTCCGGCACGGGAGATGCGGCGCCCGCCGCGCGGTCCGATGATGCGGAGCGACCGGCCGCGGACGACAAGGCCGCGCCGGGGACACCCGCCGATCCGGCCGCGCCCACCGAGCCCGAGCCGCCCGCTGAGGCAGACGAACCCCAGGCGGCCGAGGCCCCTCGGGCGTCCGGGGCGAAGACCGCCGACGCCGAGACCGCGGCGGGGGCCACCGATCCCAAGGCTTCCGCGGAAACCACCGCTCCGGAGCCGGCCGCGCGGATCGCTGCGCAAGAGTCACCCGCGCAGGTCGAACCGAAGTCACCGGCACCGGTTGCCGCGCCGGAGCCGGCCGTGCCGGCTGCCGCACCGCCGCCCGCTGCGCCGGAGCCCACCGCGCCGGAGCCCACCGCGCCGGAGCCGGCCGCGCTGACTGCCGCACCGCAGCCGGCCGCGCTGGCTGCCGCCCCCGGCCCGGCCGCGCCGGAGCCGTCCGCACAGACCGGCACGCCGTCGTCGCCGGTGCAGCCCGCTGCGCCGGAGCAACCCACGCCGACTGCCGCCCCGAGCACGGCCGCCGGGAGCACGGCCGCCGCGAGCACGGCCGCCGCAAGCGCGGCCGCGTCGACCGCCGCGCCGAAGCCCGCCGCGCCGGCCGCCGCCGCGAGCACGGCCACGCCCACCGCCGCACCGAAGGCGGCCGCCGCGATCACCGAGCCCGGAACCGCGGCGGCGATCCCCGCGACCGCGGCGCCGCAGATCCCCGAGGTCGAGCCGGACGCCGACACGGTCGTCGAGGCCAAGTCCGTGACTCCCGGGGCGCGACCCGCCGCGGCGAGCGCCGAGCCCAAGACCGCCAAGGTTCCGGAGCGGCCCGTCACGCCGCTGACCCCCGGCCGCCGCCCGGTTCCGGCGGTGTCCGATGAGGACCGTACCTCGGTCGTCGATCTCACGCGGGTCGTTCCGCAGTCCCCGGCGGCCCCGGCCGACGGGGCGACTCGCGTGGTGCCGCCGCTGGCCGGCTTCACCCCGTCGAACCGTCCGGCGTGGAATCCGATGCCGGTCCGCCCGGCGGCCCGCCCGGTCGGCGGCGTCACCGTTTTCGGCACCACGCTGACCCGCCGGCAGGCGGTGATCGGCGCGGCGATCGTGCTGACGTTCCTGCTGCTGGTCGGGATCATTGTGGTGCAGGCGTTCGGCGACGGCGACGAGCAGACGGGCGGGACCACCCCGTCGGCCGTGTCCACCGGGAAACCGGCGCCCACCCAGTCGTCCGGCCGTACCGGCGGCAACGCGCCGGCGCCGAAGCCGAGCACCACCCCGTCCACGGTGCGGCCGTCCAGCGCCGCGGCGGCCGGTGTTCCGGCGAACTGGCGGACGACCAGCCTCTCCGGGTACTCCGTCGCGCTGCCGCCGGAGGCCGAGTTCGACAGCCGGGGCGGTCAGGAGACCCGGGTCAAGTGGAACAACCGGCTGCTGATCATTTTCCGGTTCGACGGTGACCAGGGCGATCCGGTGAAGGCCTTCCAGGGGGCGGACCACGGCGGGTTCAGCGGGGAGAGCATCAAGCCGGTGACCTTCCAGGGCCGCTCCGCGGCGGACTGGGAGTACTTCTACAACACCGGCAGCGGCAACCGCCTGCACGTGCTCAAGCGGGGCTTCTCGGTCGACGGCAAGACGTTCCACATCTGCTGGTACACGCCGCCGGACGACTGGGACGCGGGGCGGAAGGACCTCGACGCGATCTTCGCGAGCTTCAAGGTGGACTGAAGCGCCCCGCCACGGGCGGGAGCCGCTTCCGGGACCGGCCCGGGCGGCTCCCCGACCTACCGGACCGGGCCCCGGCCGACTTCGGATGTGAGCCTCATGCGTGATTTCCGGCAACGCGGGTAGTTGTTGAGGATCACGAACGGAGGTGCGTCATGAACTGCCGAAGGCACGGCAGTAAGCCCACGCTGGCGCTGTGGATGCTCGTCGCCCTGGCCGACGTCGCGATCGTCGCGGCGGCCGCGGGGCCCCTCACGATGGTGCTGATCGTCGCCGGGCTGCTGGTCGCGGCCGGCGCACTGGTGACCGCACGGAACTTCGGGCACCGTGCCCCCGCCCCGGCCAAGGCCGTGGTGCGGCGGCGCGCATAGGCCGCGCCCTCGACCCGGTTCCCCCTGTCCCACCCGATCGGTACGACGTCACGCACGGCCGGATCGGCTACAGTCCCCCGCGTGTTGTCGATCGACGGTGTGAACGACCTGTGGGACCAGCTGCTGGGTGCACAGCCCGACCCGCCCGGGATGCTGGTGTTCCTGACCGCGGTGGCCGGTTTCCTCGCGGTGGCGGTCCGGGGTGTCTGGCGGGTGGCCCGCAACGCGGTGACCATCGCGCACGAGGGCGGGCACGCGCTCTTCGCCCTGCTGACCGGGCGCAAGCTGCGCGGCATCCGGCTGGAGTTCGACACGTCCGGGCTGACCCTGTCCGCGGGGCGGCCGACCGGTCCGGGCATGATCCTGACCCTGCTCGGCGGCTACATCGCGCCGTCGCTGGTCGGTGTGCTGGGGGCCTGGCTGCTCGGCGGCAACCGGATCACCCTGCTGCTGTGGCTCGCCGTGGTCCTGCTGCTGCTCATGCTGATCAACATCCGGAACCTGTTCGGCGTGCTGTCGCTGCTGGTCACCGGCGCGATCGTGGTCGCCGTGTCCTGGTACGCGTCACCCGAGGTGCAGTCCGCTTTCGCGTACGCGGGAGTCTGGTTCCTGCTCTTCGGCGGGGTGCGGCCGGTCTTCGAGCTGCAGCGCCTGCGCGGCCGTGGCCGGATGCGCGATTCGGACGCCGACCAGCTGGCCCGGATCACCCACGTGCCCGCGCTGTTCTGGGTCGGCGTCTTCCTCGCCGTCGATCTGGCCGCCCTGGTCACGGGCGCGTTCCTGCTGGCCGGCCAGTGGCTGCCGGCCGGCGTCTGAGGCCGGTCACAGCGGGATGTTGCCGTGCTTCTTCGGCGGCAGCGTCTCCCGCTTGGTGCGCAGCATCCGCAGTGCCCGGGTGACCTGGGCGCGGGTGTCCGACGGGCGGATCACCGCGTCCACGTAGCCGCGCTCGGCCGCGATGTACGGGTTCGCCAGGGTGTCCTCGTACTCGCGGATCAGCTCGGCCCGCCGCGCCTCCGGGTCCTCGGCCGCCGCCAGCTCACCGCGGTACAGGATGTTGACCGCGCCCTGCGCCCCCATCACCGCGATCTGCGCGGTCGGCCAGGCGAAGTTCATGTCCGCGCCGATGTGCTTGGAGCCCATCACGTCGTACGCCCCGCCGTAGGCCTTGCGGGTGATGACGGTGACCTTCGGGACGGTGGCCTCGGCGTACGCGTAGATCAGCTTGGCGCCGCGCCGGATGATCCCGTCCCACTCCTGTCCGGTGCCGGGCAGGAATCCGGGCACGTCCACGAAGGTCAGCACCGGGATGTTGAACGCGTCGCAGGTGCGCACGAACCGGGCGGCCTTCTCGCTGGCCGCGATGTCGAGCGTGCCGGCCAGATGCATCGGCTGGTTGGCCACGACGCCGACCGGCCGCCCCTCGACCCGGCCGAAGCCGACCACGATGTTCTGCGCGTAGAGCGGCTGCACCTCCAGGAAGTCGTCGACCACCGTCGTGACCACGGTCTTGATGTCGTACGGCTGGTTCGGCGAGTCCGGCACCAGGGTGTCCAGCGCCAGGTCGGCGTCGCCGGCGGCCAGGTCGGCGGGCTCCTCGTAGGCCACCGGCTCGTCGAGGTTGTTGCTCGGCAGGTAGGACAGCAGCGCCCGCACGTAGTCGATCGCGTCCTCCTCGTCGGAGGCCAGGTAGTGCGCGTTGCCGCTGCGGGTGTTGTGGGTGCGCGCCCCGCCCAGCTCCTCCATCGCGACCTCTTCGCCGGTGACCGTTTTGATCACGTCCGGCCCGGTGATGAACATGTGCGAGGTCTGGTCCACCATCACGGTGAAGTCGGTGATCGCCGGGGAGTAGACCGCGCCGCCCGCGCACGGGCCCATGATCAGGGAGATCTGCGGGATGACGCCGCTGGCCCGGACGTTGCGGAAGAAGATGTCGGCGTAGAGGCCGAGCGCGACCACGCCCTCCTGGATCCGGGCGCCGCCGGAGTCGTTGATCCCGATGACCGGGCAGCCGATCTTCATGGCCAGGTCGAGCACCTTGACGATCTTCTCGCCGAAGACCTCGCCGAGCGAGCCGCCGAAGACCGTGAAGTCCTGCGAGAACACGCAGACCTGACGGCCGTCGACGGTGCCGTATCCGGTCACCACGCCGTCGCCGTACGGCCGGTTGCCGCCCAGTCCGAAGTTGGTCGACCGGTGCCGGGCGAGCTCGTCCAGCTCGACGAAGGAATCCTTGTCGAGCAGCAGCTCGATCCGTTCCCGGGCGGTCTTCTTGCCGCGCGCGTGCTGCTTCTCGACGGCTCGCGCGGATCCCGCGTGAACCGCCTCCTCGGTGCGGTTGGCGAGGTCGGCGAGCTTACCGGCGGTGGTGTGGATGTCGGGCTGCGTTGTCACGGTGGTCTCCACGCGTCGAGGGCGGCGGTGCACTCCCGATGATCGTATCCAAGCCCGTAGCGCGCGTGGTGGGCGTCGCTACGGGTCCGTTTCATACCGCTTGCCCCATTCGTTACGTCTCACGTGACGAACTGGATGACCGCGGCCGGGCTGGCTCTCATCGCGGGGGGCCTCGCCACAATGATCAGTTTCCGCACCGTGCTCTTCGGGGGCGGGGACGACGGCGAGCCTGGCCGGTCGCGGCCGGCGCCGCCGCCCGGCCGTCGCCGCTCCGGCGACCCGGCCCGCAACGGCCCCGCCGCGCCACCGGCTCCGGAGGACCTGCCGGCCACCGGCACGGCGGACGACCGGCAGCCGGACCGGCCCGACCACCGGGAACCGGCGGGCACCCCGGCCGCCCGCTCCGCACCGCGAACCGATCCCGGCAGCGGCCCGCCCGTGCCCGGCCGGCCCGGCGCCGACGACTACGGCCGGCCCGGCGCCGAGGGGTACGCCCGGGCGGATCGGGGCGGGGTCGGCGGCGACGAGTACACCGGCACGGCCCGGAGCCGGACCGGTGGCGACGGGTACACCGACGAGGCCCAGGCCGGCCGCGACGAATACCGCACGGCCGATCGGGGCCGGGCCGGTGGCGACGGGTACGCCGGCGAGGCTCCGGCCGGCGACGGATACGTGCGGACCGTTGCTCGAACCGGCGACGAACACGCCGGGACGGAGGCGGACGCCGCCGAACCGGCCGGCGCGTACGCCGAGCGCTCCGCGCGCACCGCCGCGTCCTGGATCGGCGAGCCGGAGCCGCGTCCCGAGCCGGCCGGGCAGAGCGGATGGATCGGCGAGCCGGAGCCGCGTCCCGAGCCGGCCGGGAAGGCCGGGCCGGCCGCCGGTTCCTGCGACGGCGAGCGGGCCTGGCCGCTCCTGGACCGTGCACCCGGCGAGGATCTCGTCGCGCCGGTCACGGCCGGCACCCCCCGCTCCTGGGCCGAGGACCACCTTGCGGACGCCGGCCGGCCGAGCGCCGACGGCTACCCGGCGGACCGCCACGGGGCCGCTCCGGCACCCGGCCGGCCGGGGGAGGGGCGGGCGTATCCGCGGGTCACCGCGGCCAGCGAGGTGTCCCGGTTCATCGACAACAGCGCCTGGCGGGCCGGCCCGCCGACGGAGCACGCGCCGGACGACGCCGGCTGGGCCGCGACCACCGGCGACCTCCGGTACGTCGACGAGGCCCGCTACGCCCAGCCGGTCCCTGAGCCCCGGGTCGCTCCGGTCGACCGCTCCGACCGCGGCTACGGCGACCGGATCGACGGCTGGGTCCGCCCGCGCTACCGCGATCTCGACGACCGCCCGCCCTCCGGCGACTACTGGACCCCGGTCCCCGACGATCTCTACGCCGACCCGGAGCCGTCCGCCCGTGGCTACGGCTGGCCGGTCCCGGTGGAGCGCCTTCCCGCCGTCCCCGACTACGAGCCGGCGACCGGTTTTGATCTGAGCCCGATGCAGGCCGCCGAGCCGACCACCCTGGTGCCGACCTGGCGGCCGCGCGACCCGGACCACCGGGTCCGGTTGCCCCGCTCGTGGGCGGAACGCGACGACCACGGGCCGACCGGCCCGTTTCCCGCGGACAATCCGCCCGCGCCGCGTACCGGGGAGGAGGCCGCCGATGACCCGCTGCGGCGCGGCCACCGGGCGGCCGAGGCGGAACCGCCGGGCCGCGGCGCCCGCTCGCGGCCGCGCCCCCGCCCGGCCACGGCCGCCGAGCCGGAGTCGTCCTACGTGAGCCGCCACTCGGCCGGGCCGCACCACTGACCGGTGGGCCGGGGCGGGGAGGTTCCGCTGCGGCAACGCTGGGCCGGCCCGGCGCCGAGGGCTCGCGGCGGCACCCCGCGAGCCGGCCGCGCTGTGCCCCGGCGCGGGCCGGTCCGGACGGGGCATAGGCTGCCAGGATGGCCGCTTCCGGGTACACCGATCTGGACCGCCCGCCGCTCTCCGAGCGTGCGCTGACCCGCGCCCTGGTGCAGCCGGGCGGGCTCTGGTCGCGGATCGAGGTCCGTGCCGAGACCGGCTCGACGAACGCGGACGCCGCCGCGGCGGCCCGCGACGGCGCGGCGGAGGGCCTGGTGGTGGTCGCCGAGCGGCAGGTCGCCGGCCGTGGCCGGCGGGACCGGCAGTGGGTCAGTCCGGCCCGGGCCGGACTGACCCTGAGCGTGCTGCTGCGGCCCGGCGCCGCCGATCCGGCCCGCGACTGGCCGGCGGCCGCGCCCGGCGCGGTCGGCTGGCTGCCGCTGCTGGCCGGGGTGGCGCTGGCCGGGGCGGTGTCCCGGGTGGCCGGTGTGGAGGCCGCCCTGAAGTGGCCGAACGACCTGCTCGTCGACGACCGCAAGTGTGCCGGGATCCTGGCCGAGGTGGCCGGCGACGCGATCGTGGTGGGGATCGGGCTGAACGTCAGCACCCGGGCCGAGGAGCTGCCGGAGACGACCGGCGTGCCGGCCACCTCGCTGCGCGTGGCCGGCGCGGAGAACTTCGACCGGGACCCGCTGCTGCGGGCGCTGCTGCGTGGCCTGGAGCGGTGGTACGGCGGCTGGCGTGAGGCCGCCGGCGACGCCGAGATGTGCGGGCTGCTCGGCGAGTACCGGCGGCGGTGCGCGACGATCGGGCGGGCCGTGCGGGTGCTGCTGCCCGGCGGGGGCGAGCTGACCGGCGAGGCGACCACGGTGGACCGGGACGGCCGGCTGGTGGTCCGTACGGTGGATGGCGCCGAACATCGCGTCTCGGCGGGTGACGTCCTGCACGTACGCTGACCGCGTGGCGTTCCCGGCGGAAGTGCTCTCCGAGCAGGAGGAGGTCGTTCTCCACCTGCGTCCCCACGGCAGGTCGGTGGCCGGCCCGGTCCTGGTGCTGCTGCTCACCCTGGCCGCGCTGGTGATGGCCTGGGTGCTGCTGCCGGACAACGAGGGCGGCCGGATCGGCCTGGGCCTGGTCGCCGCGATCATGCTGTACCACGGGGTCCGGTACGGGGCCTATCCGCTGGCCCAGTGGCGGTCCACCCACTACGTGCTGACCGATGAGCGGATCCTGCTGCAGGAGGGGGTCTTCGCCCGGGAGCGGCGCGACCTGCCGCTGAACCGGGTGAACGACCACGCGCTGACCCAGTCGCTGCTGGACCGGATCTTCGGCACCGGCACGTTGGTGATCGACTCGATCGGGGAGCAGAGCGCCCGGCTGACCGGGGTGCCGCACGCCCAGCGGGTGCAGACCACGCTGTACGAGCTGATCGAGCTCAGCCCGCAGGAGGAGGACGAGGAGGAGCCGGAGACGCCGGAGCCGCGTCGCGGTCCGTTCCGGCGCCCCGTCAGCTGAGCGGGCTGGAATCCTTCAGGCGGGCGGCGTCCAGCTCGGCGGCGCTGCCGGGCACCTCGATCGCGCTGAGCTCGGCCAGGCCGGCGGTCGCGTCCATCTCGGTGATCGAGCCCTCGTGCCCGTCGACCGGCGGCTTGAGGAAGACGAACGTGCGGTACGCCCAGAAGCGGAACACCGTGGCGATCCCGATGCCGACCAGGGTGACGCCGAGGAAGGCCAGCTCGTCGTCCTGCTCGGTGAGGCCGAAGCCGTACTTGCCGACGGCCACCATGCCGGACTGGATGACCATGCCGATCAGGTTGAACCCGAAGAAGAGCGTGTACTCCCGGCGCAGCGCGGTGCGGGTGTGGTGGCGGTAGGTCCAGTACCGGTTCGCCAGGTACGCCAGGGTGGTGGTGACCACGGTGGCGACGACGCTCGCCTTGACCGCCCCGATCGGCAGCGCGACGTAGGTGATCGCCATGTACAGGAGTGTGTTGCCGGCTCCGATGATGCCGAAGGCGATGGCTTCCGGAGCGAGACGGCGCAGGCGTTCCGTCAGCGGAGTGGCTGAGGGCATTGGGCAACCTTATGGGGAGGAGGCGGGGACGCCGCATCACTGTGGCGCGGATGACGGCGATGTCACACTGCCGGTCCTGGCCGCCGTGACCGGGACGGCGTTGGCCCGGAACACGAATCTTCGATATGACCAGAATCGGAATATGGTACCCACCGCGGTGCCGACAAGCTGTCCCGCGATGTTGTCGGCGAGCGGGCTCTGCAGCGCCGGCCAGAGCTGTCCGAGGCCGTAGTGACTGATGGCGAGACAGGCCAGCGCGATACCCAGGCCGATCGCGTTCAGCGCGAAGAAAGTCGTGTACTGCCGCGCCAGGTGGGTGTGTGCGCCGTCACGCCACGTCCAGAAGCGGTTGCCGGCGAACGCCAGCGTGGTCGCCACGATCGTGGAGGCCGTCTTGGCGAGCAGGGTCTCGCTGCCGGCGTTCAGCAGGAGGTTGAACAGGAGCAGGTCGACGCCGAACGCGACGCTGCCGACGGTCCCGAACCGGCCCGCCTCCCGGGCCAGTGCCCGCAGCCGGGCGGGCAGTCCGGGCGGCCGCGGTGAGGTCGGGGGCACGGGACCGAGGTTACCGCCGGCGGGCACGTGCCGCTCATCTCGTTGCACAACCTCAACCGGCGGTACCGGCATGGTGGCGCGGCCGGTACCCGGAATGCCGGAAGCCGTCGATCTCCCGGATCTCCGCGAGCCGCCCGCGGCAGTCCGCGCACCGCCCGAGGTGGGTGCGCATCCGGTGCGCGTCGCGCGGGGCGAGCCGGCCGCGCACCTGCGGGCCCAGCCGCTCGCCGGCCCACCGGCACTCGGGGTGCTCCGCCGCGGTCACGTGCTGCTGCAGGTAGAGGCTGCGCAGGCCCTCCCGGGCGCGGTGCGCGAGCACGGCCACCGCGTTCGGGGTCAGGCCCATCCGCGGGGCCAGTTCGGCCGGGGTGCTGCCCTCCACCTCGGTGTGCCACAGCACCACCCGCCAGCGGGGCGGGAGCTGGCGGAACGCGGCCGCGGCGAAGCTGCGTTCGAGCTGGGCCAGGGCCGGGTCGGTGAACGGCTCGCCGGGGTCGTAGCGGCTCAGGTCGTCGGTGAACTCCAGCCGCCGGTCGGAGCGGGCCCGCTGGTAGCAGACGTGCCGCATGGTGGTGTGCAGGTAGGCGCGGAACGCGACCAGGGGGCCCCGGCCGGCCCGCAGCGACGCGAACACCTTGGCGAACGTCTCGGCGACCAGGTCGTCGGCGTCGGCGGGGTCGCGGGCCAGGCCGTACGCGAAGAGTCGCGCCGCCGCGTGGTGGCGCTCGTAGAGCGTCCCGTACGCGGCGGTGTCGCCGGCCCGGACGGCCGCGAGTAGATCCGTGTCCGAGTCCACGTCGTTGCCGGGGGTCGTCATTCCGCCTCCTGTGGCAGGAAGTGCGAGGTAAGCCCGATTACGTGAAAGTCTACGGCTCTAAGTCCGTTTTGCGAAAGTTGCCGGGAGTGACGGTGTGGCTGGCCGCACTGCGCGCTCGTGCGCCAAGCGGCGAAGAATCAATCGTGATCGCGCATCGCAGCCAAAGAATGTGGGGTTGTCCACAGGATGTTCCGATGAATGTACGGGTATCGGGCTTAGGCTGATGTGACTCCCATGACACCTGCCGGACTTTCCGGCCGTTCCGTCATTGGTCAGTGCCGACCGAAGGAGCTTCACTTTGTCTCACCCGCACACCTCCCACTCCCGCCTGTTGACATGGGTCGACGAGGTCGCCGCCCTGACGACGCCCGAACGCGTCGTCTGGTGCGACGGCTCGGAGGCCGAGTGGACCCGGCTGACCGACGAGCTCGTCGCGTCCGGCGCGCTGGTCCGGCTGGACCCGGAGAAGAAACCCAACTCGTTCTGGGCGCACACCGACCCGTCCGATGTGGCGCGGGTGGAGGAGCGCACCTTCATCTGCTCGGTCGACGAGGCCGACGCCGGGCCCACCAACAACTGGATGGCCCCGGCCGAGATGAAGTCCCGGATGACGCGGCTGTACCGCGGCTCCATGCGCGGCCGCACGATGTACGTCGTCCCGTTCTGCATGGGGCCGCTCGACGCCGAGCACCCGATGTTCGGTGTGGAGCTGACCGACAGCCCGTACGTGGTGGCGAGCATGCGCATCATGACCCGGATGGGAACCGAGGTCCTGCGGGCGATGGGGGACGACGCGGACTTCGTGCCCTGTCTGCATTCGATCGGCGCCCCGCGGGAACCGGGTGAGGCCGACGTGGCGTGGCCGTGCAACGAGACGAAGTACATCTCGCACTTCCCGGAGACCCGGGAGATCTGGTCCTTCGGTTCCGGGTACGGCGGCAACTCGCTGCTCGGCAAGAAGTGCTACGCGCTGCGCATCGCCAGTGTGGCCGCGCGCGACGAGGGCTGGCTCGCCGAGCACATGCTGATCATGAAGTTGACCTCACCGGAGGGGCGGGTGCGCTACATCGCCGGCGCCTTCCCGTCGGCCTGCGGCAAGACCAACCTGGCCATGCTCGAACCGACCCTGCCGGGCTGGAAGGTGGAGACCATCGGCGACGACATCGCCTGGATGCGCTTCGGGCCCGACGGCCGGCTCTGGGCCACCAACCCCGAGTTCGGGCTGTTCGGCGTCGCGCCCGGCACCGACTTCCACACCAACCCCAACGCCATGCGCACCCTGGCCAAGGGCAACTCCATCTTCACCAACGTGGCACTGACCGACGACGGCGACATCTGGTGGGAGGGCATGGGGCAGCCGCCCGCGCACCTGACCGACTGGACCGGTCACGACTGGACGCCGGGGTCGGAGGCGCCGTCGAGTCACCCGAACAGCCGGTTCTGCACCCCGATCGAGCAGTGCCCGATCCTGGCCGAGGAGTACCACGACCCGCGCGGCGTGCCGATCGACGCGATCCTCTTCGGTGGCCGCCGCAAGACCACGGTCCCGCTGGTCACCGAGGCGCGCGACTGGGTGCACGGGGTGTACCTGGGCGCCACGCTGTCCTCCGAGACCACCGCGGCCGCGGTCGGCCGGGTCGGCGTGGTGCGCCGCGACCCGATGGCGATGCTGCCGTTCATCGGCTACCACGCCGGCGACTACTTCCAGCACTGGATCGACATGGCCAAGGGCGCCTCCGGCGACGCGTCCCAACTGCCCAGGATCTTCTACGTGAACTGGTTCCGCCGCAGCGACGACGGCCGGTTCCTCTGGCCCGGCTTCGGCGAGAACAGCCGGGTGCTCAAGTGGGTGGTCGAGCGGTTGGACGGCAAGGCGGAGGCGGTGGAGACCCCGATCGGGCACGTCGCCACCCCGGCCGCGCTGGACCTGAGCGGCCTGGACCTCGACCCGGCCGACATCGAGGCCGTGCTGCGGGTCGACAAGGACGAGTGGCTGGCCGAGCTGCCGCAGGTCACCGAGTGGTTCGAGAAGTTCGGCGACAAGCTGCCCGCGGTGCTCTGGGCCGAGCTCGACGCGCTGCGCGCCCGCCTGGCCGACGCCTGATCCGTGCCCGGGCGACCGTCGCGTGCGGTCGCCCGGACGGCCGAGGCCGGTGGCCCGATCGGGCGTATCCGGACCCGGATCGTTCCCCAGGCGCATGGTCGCCGCTCGGGCGCGCCGGCGGGGTGGCTACCCTTTGCGGTGATGAGTCTGCGGTCCCTGGTCTACTCGTTCTACGAACGACGGCTCGCCGGAAAACTGGCCGGCAAGCCGGTGCCCCGCCATGTCGGTGTGATGTGCGACGGCAACCGCCGCTGGGCCCGGGAGATGGGCTTCGTCGACCCGAACGACGGCCACCGCGTCGGCGCGGCCCGGGTCAAGGAGCTGCTCACCTGGTGCGACCAGGCCGGCATCGAGCACGTCACGCTCTACCTGCTGGCCACCGACAACCTGCGCCGCCCGGCCGCCGAGCTGGACCCGCTCGTGAAAATCATCGAGGACCTGGCGACCGAGCTGGCCGAGGAGGGCAACCCCTGGCGGCTGCGCATGGTGGGCGCGCTGGACGTGCTGCCGGCCGGCACCGCGGCGACGCTCAAGGCCGCGCAGGAGAAGACCCGGGACCGCAGCGGCGGCGTCGAGGTCAACATGGCGGTCGGCTACGGTGGCCGGCGCGAGATCACCGACGCGGTGCGCTCCCTGCTGCAGCAGCACGCGGCCTCCGGCGGCACCCTGGAGGAGCTGGCCGAGATCCTCGACGTCGAGCACATCGCCGAGCACCTCTACACCCGCGGCCAGCCCGACCCGGACCTGGTCATCCGGACCAGCGGGGAGCAGCGGTTGTCCGGCTTCCTGCTCTGGCAGTCGGCGCACTCGGAGTTCTACTTCCACGACGCCAACTGGCCGGACTTCCGGCGCATCGACTTCCTGCGCGCGCTGCGCTCCTACGGCAACCGGCAACGGCGCTACGGCGCCTGACCCCTTCTCCGTCCACCGTGCGGAGAAGGGGCGCGGACGGCTTCGCTCAGAGGCGGCGCAGGCCCTCGGTGAGGAACTCGGCGACCGCCGTCGGCGAGGCCAGGGTCAGGTCGGCGGCGCTGGACACCTCGGCGCCGGTCTCGTCGTTGGCCACCGCGATCGCCATGCCGAAGAAGGCCGGATCGACCGCCTCGCGGGCGCGCAGCGCGTCGAACGCCTTGATGTCGGACATGTCGTCACCGAAATACCACGCACAGCCGGTGTCCCGCACCGCCTCGGTGATGACCATGCCCTTGTCCTGGTCGACCGGTGGCTTCAACTCGACCACCATGCGCCCGCGCTGGATCTTCAGGTTGGCCCGCTCGGCGCGCTCGTGGGCCCAGCGCTCCACCTCGTCGGCGCGCTCCGGGCACTCGCGGTAATGCAGGGCGACGGAGAGCCGTTTGTACTCCACGAAGACCGGCCGGCTCAGCACCGCCTCGGCCTCGGCGGCCAGGGCGGCCATCGGCTCGGCATACTCCAGCGCGGCGGGCTTGGTGACCACGTCGCCCTCGTGCAGCACCTCCAGGCCGTAGAGGCCGTAGAGGTCGACGTGCTCCAGGCCGCCGAAACGCGACCGCAGGAAGTCGACCGGCCGGGCCGAGACGATGGCCACCCGGGCCACCTTGGCGGCCAGCCGCTCCAGCACCCCGAGGCTCTCGGGCACCGGCTGGGAGGCGGACGGGTCCTTGGTGACGGGCGAGAGAACACCGTCGAAATCGAAGAAGAACGTGGTGCTGGACGCGTGCCGGGCGGTGCGCGCCCACGCGTCGTCAGCGCTCGCGGGATGGGTCGGACGCTCGGTCTCTGCCACGGGGTCAGATTACCCGCGGTCGGTCCGCTTTTACGCCCAGGCGAGTTGGCATGGGTCGAGCGTCACCCGTCGGTGCCCGATTTTGCGCACTACCGCGGGAGGCGGTTGACCGCTAGCGTTTGAGTCATGGCACGGGGTCATCCCGAGCCAGCCGGCCGGCCCGGACCTGCGACAACATGCGCCACAGGGCCCGCAATCCGTCCCTGTGCACGTGCCGGCGGCCGGAGGTGGCGGACCGCGGGTGGCGGGTTGCACGCCCGCTGGAGCAGGCCTGTGACATCTCGCCGTACCGATGCCGGTGTCGCCTCTTCTTCCGACCCGGCCGACAAGGTCACCAGGACCGGTGCCACGAGCACGCGTCGCCGGACCCGGGACCGGCACGCCGACGCCGAGCCCGCCCCCGCTGGCAAGGTCTTCGTCCTGGACACCTCGGTCCTGCTGTCCGATCCGGCGGCGTTCCGCCGGTTCGGCGATCACGAGGTGGTCGTCCCGCTCGTGGTCATCTCCGAACTGGAGGGCAAGCGTCACCACCCCGAGCTCGGCTGGTTCGCCCGGCAGTCCCTGCGGATGCTGGACGAGCTGCGGATCAAGTTCGGCCGCCTGGACCAGCCGGTGCTCTGCAACGACGAGGGCGGCACGCTGCGCGTCGAGCTGAACCACGCGGACCAGAGCGCGCTGCCGCACGGCTTCCGCAACGACTCGAACGACACCCGGATCCTCTCGGTGGCGCTCGGGCTGGCCGCGGAGGGCCGCGACGTCACCCTGGTGAGCAAGGACATGCCGCTGCGGGTGAAGGCCGCCTCGGTGGGCCTGGCGGCCGACGAGTACCGCCACGGGCAGGCCAGCGATCCGACCTGGACCGGCATGGCCGACCTGCAGCTCGGCGAGGAGCAGGTGAGCGCCCTCTACTCCGGTGCGGAGCTGGAGCTGGAGGAGGCGGAGAGCCTGCCCTGCCACACCGGCCTGGTGATCCACTCACCGCGCGGCTCGGCGCTCGCGCGGGTCAATCCGGACAAGACGGTGAAGCTGGTCCGCGGCGACCGGGACGCCTTCGGGCTGCGCGGCCGCTCCGCCGAACAGCGGATCGCTCTGGACATCCTGCTCGACGAGCAGGTCGGGATCGTCTCGCTGGGCGGCCGGGCGGGCACCGGCAAGTCCGCGCTGGCGCTGTGCGCCGGCCTGGAGGCGACGATGGAGCGCAACCGCCACAAGAAGGTGGTGGTGTTCCGTCCGCTGTACGCGGTCGGCGGCCAGGAGCTCGGCTACCTGCCCGGCAGCGAGTCGGAGAAGATGTCGCCCTGGGCGCAGGCGGTCTTCGACACCCTCGGCGCGGTGGTGCACGCCAACGTGGTCGAGGAGGTGCTGGCCCGCGGCATGCTGGAGGTGCTGCCGCTGACCCACATCCGGGGGCGCAGCCTGCACGACGCGTTCGTCATCGTGGACGAGGCGCAGTCGTTGGAGCGCAACGTGCTGCTCACCGTCCTCTCCCGGATCGGCCAGAACTCCCGGGTGGTGCTGACCCACGACGTGGCGCAGCGGGACAACCTGCGGGTCGGCCGGCACGACGGGGTCACCGCGGTCATCGAAGCGCTGAAGGGGCATCCGATCTTCGCCCATGTCACGCTGACCCGTTCGGAGCGGTCGCCGATCGCCGAGGTGGTCACCGATCTGCTGGAGGACATTCCTCTGTGAGGTGACGCCAGCGCGGATCTTTTGTCCCGAATGTAGTAATAATTTCGGTGACTAACATCACAGATCCGCGCTGGCATTTCACATCCACATCACGCTGCGCCATGGTGTCTGGCGAGCACCATCGCGTGGCCGCGCGGTCGGAGATCGACAGGGGCCACCCCCTCGCGGGTGCGAGGCGGCGGCCGGTCGGGTCGCGGTGCTCGCGGCACGATCGTCCACCCACGGTGGAGGCGTGCCGCGTTCATTGCCCCCGACGAAGGGAATCTTCGTGAATCGGCTCTGGAGCCGGCTCGGAGTTCGCACCGCATCTGTCGGTCTGCTCGTGGCGGGTCTCGGCGGCGGTGTGTACCTCGGACAGGACCGGGACGTCCAGCAGCGCAGCGCCGAGGCGCAGCTGGTCGTGCAGGCCAACGCGGAGGAGCTGCAGCTGCTCAAGCAGCGTCAGGCCGAGCACGCCGCGGCTCGTGCGTACCGTCGCTCGGCGGAGGACGCCGCCGCCGCGAAGGCCGCCGTGGAGGCCAAGGCCGCCGCGACCAAGGCGCGGACGCTGGAGAAGAAGGCGATCGCCGCCGAGGAGGCCGCGAAGAAGGCCGCCGCGGAGAAGGAGGCCCGTGCCAAGGCCGCCGAGTCCGGCGGGGCGGTGCCGTACACCGGCGAGATCCCGTCCTCGTGCGACGAGTACTCCGGCAGTCGCGAGATCGGCTGCGCGCTGATGCTCGACGCCGGCTTCAAGATGGACCAGTTCCCGTGCCTGGACAGGCTGTGGAAGCGCGAGAGCGGCTGGAACCACCGGGCCACCAACAGCAGCTCCGGTGCGTACGGGATCCCGCAGGCGCTGCCCGGCAGCAAGATGGCGTCGGTCGCGGACGACTGGAAGACCAACCCGGCCACCCAGATCAAGTGGGGTCTCGGCTACATCGAGGACCGCTACAACACCCCCTGCGGCGCCTGGAACCACTCCGAGAGCGTCGGCTGGTACTGAGGGCTCGGCTCCGGGGCCGCGCGGCAAAGCCGTGCGGCCCTGTTCCATTGTGATCAAATGTCTGTATGGTCCGAAATGTCGCCTCGTTGGTTCTGGTCGCCACCGTCGCGGCGGTGCTCGCCGCCGGTGACGTCCCGGCCCGCGCCGGCGGACGGCCGAAACTCGAAGTGGTCGGCGGCAACGTCGCGAAGGCCGGCGAGTTCCCCTGGGTGGTGCGGCTCTCGATGGGCTGCGGCGGCGCCCTCACCGCGCCCCGGGTGGTGCTGACCGCCGGGCACTGCGTCGGCCCCACCGGGCCGAACGACCGGATCACGGTGACCGCCGGGGTCACCGACCTGAAGGCGAAGAACGCGGTCACCGCTCGCTCGGTCGAGGTGGTCCGCGCGGCCGAGTTCCAGACCGAGACCCGCGGCGACGACTGGGCCGTGGTCAAGCTGGACCGGGTGCTCAGCCTGCCGACCCTGGCCCTGGTCCCGGACGCCTCCGGTGATCAGGGCCAGGTCACCGTGATGGGCTGGGGCCAGACCCGGGAGGGCTCGCTGCGCCAGGAGCGCCGGCTGCACTACGCCACCGTGCCGACCATCCCGGACGCCGTGTGCGCGAGGTCGTACCTGCCGGCGAAGGTGGTGCTGGTCCAGGAGGAGTCGATCTGCGCCGGGCGGCACGGCGTCGACACCTGCCAGGGCGACTCCGGCGGCCCGATGGTGCGCCGCGGCCGGGACGGCCGGTGGGCCCAGGTCGGCATCGTCAGCTGGGGGCTGGGCTGCGCCCGGGACGCGTACCCCGGGGTCTACACGCAGATCTCCAGGTTCCGCACGGTGATCCTGGCCGCCACCCGGGCGCTGTCCTGACCCTCGTCGCGCTGGCCGCCGCCGCGCCCACCTGGGAACATCGAAAGATGAGTTGGGTACCCGACACGCGGGCCGGCGCGGCGACGTTCGGCACCGAGGCCTTCTACGCCGCGCTGGGCCGCGCGTTCGTCACCATGTGCGCGGTGATCCCGATCCTCTTCCTGGTCGAGGCGCTGGACGTGGCCGCCGGCGCCGGCACCCTGGACCTGGCCGGCGGGATCGTGCCGCGGCACGTCGACGGCCTGGACGGCGTGCTGTTCAGCCCGTTCCTGCACGCCGGGTGGGACCACCTCTACGGCAACGCGGTCCCGCTCATCCTGGTCGGCACGTTCGCGCTGGCCGGCGGCGCCCGCCGGTTCATCTGGTCGACGTTCGTCATCATGCTCGTCAGCGGCCTGGGCGTGTGGTTCGTCGGCGACCCGGGCACCGTCGTGGTGGGCGCCAGCGGGGTCATCTTCGGCTACCTTGGCCTGCTCTTCGCCCGCGGCTTCGTCGAGCGCAGCTGGTGGAACCTGGCCGTGGCCGCGTTCATCGGGCTGCTCTACTGGTACCAGGTCTACAACATCCTGCCGACCGACCGGGCGGTGTCCTGGCAGGGCCACCTGCTCGGCCTGATCGGCGGTTTCGTCGCCGCGTTCCTGTTCCGCCGCCGGTGACGTGCCGGGCCGGGCGGCGGCGTGGCGCCCGTCCCGCCCCGGGACCGGCGCGGGACGGGCCGCCACCGGCCGGGTCAGATGACCGGTTCGTCGCCGATCGGCACGCTGGGCAGGTGGCCGTCGAAGTCCACCGCGGAGTACAACGCCAGCTTCTCCAGCCGGTGGTACGAGTCGATCACCCGGATCGTCCCGCTCTTCGAGCGCATCACGATCGACTGGGTGTGCGCCCCGCCGGAGCGGTACCGTACCCCCTTGAGCAGATCGCCGGAGGTGACGCCGGTCGCGACGAAGAAGCAGTTGTCCCCGGTGACCAGGTCGTCGGTGGTCAGCACCCGGTCCAGGTCGTGCCCGCCGTCGATCGCCTTCTGCCGTTCCGCGTCGTCGCGCGGCCACAGCTTCGCCTGGATCATGCCGCCCAGACACTTGATCGCGCAGGCCGCGGTGATGCCCTCCGGCGTGCCGCCGATACCCATCAGGACGTCCACATCGGACTCCGCGCGGGCCGCCGAGATCGCCCCCGCGATGTCGCCGTCGGAGATGAACTTGATGGTCGCGCCGGCCTGCCGGACCTCCTCCACCAGCCGGGCGTGCCGCGGCCGGTCCAGGATGCACACGGTCACGTCCGAGACGCTGGACCGCTTCGCCTTCGCGATCCGGCGCAGGTTCTCCGCCGTGCCGGCGTCGATGTCCACGACGTCGGCGCAGTCCGGCCCGACCGCGATCTTGTCCATGTAGAAGACCGCGCTGGGGTCGAACATCGCCCCGCGCTCGGCGACCGCGAGCACCGACACCGACCCCGGCATACCCTTGCTCATCAGGGTGGTGCCGTCGATCGGGTCGACCGCGACATCCACCTCCGGACCGGTGCCGTCGCCGACCCGCTCGCCGTTGTAGAGCATCGGGGCCTCGTCCTTCTCGCCCTCGCCGATCACGACGACGCCGCGCATCTGGATCGAGTTGATCAGCTTGCGCATGGCGTCGACGGCGGCGCCGTCACCGCCGTTCTTGTCGCCGCGCCCGACCCATCGGCCGGCCGCCATGGCGGCCGCCTCGGTCACGCGGACCAGGTCGAGGGCGATGTTGCGGTCGAGATCCTGGGGAATCCGGGCAGGCATGTCGGCCTCCTCGCGTCATTGCGGGGTTGGTGGATCCTCTGATCCTGGCATCCGAGGACGTGCCAAGTCCCGCATCCGCGACATGGTTAACAATGAGCAGGTGGAACCCGCTGCTACCGAGACCGGGCCGGACCGGCCGCGTCTGACCAAGCGTGAGGGCCGGTCGCCGCGCGACATGGCCCTGTCGCTGCTGGTGCTGATCGTGCCGATCGCGCTGCTGCTCACGTTCTACCGGGTGGTGCTCGACGGCGACAAGCCGATGACCGTCGACCCGGCCGCCTCGTTCGAGTCGGCCGCCCGGGAGTTCACCGTCCTGCGGCCGTCCGGGCTGGGTGACGACTGGCGGGTCACCGCGGCCACCGTCCAGCGCGGCAACGGCGGGATCACCCTGCGGATCGGGTACGTCGACCCGGACGACGCGCCGCTGCAACTGGTGGAGAGCACCACGCCGGCGGCGACGCTGGTGCCGGCCGAGGTCGGCAAGGAGGGCAGGCGGACCGGGGCGTACCGGACCGAGCAGCGCACCTGGATGGTCTACGACGCTCGGCCGGGGGAGACCGCGCTGGTCCTCACCGAGGGGGACCGGACGGTGCTGATCGTCGGCAAGGCCGAGCAGCGGAGCCTGGAGACGTTCGCCGCGTCGCTGAGGTAGACCCGGCGGCGTGGGCCGCGTCGCTGAGGTCGGCCTGGTGGCGTGGGCCGCGTCGCTGAGGTCGGCCTGGTGGCGTGCGCCGCGTCGCTGAGGTGAGCGGCCCGCCGCCCTACTCGGCGGCGCGGGCGGCCCGGGCCGCGTCGATCCGCTCCCGCGCGCCGTCCAGCCAGCGCTGGCACACGTCGGCGAGCCGCTCGCCCCGCTCCCACAGCGCGAGCGACTCCTCCAGGCTGCCCCCGCCCTGCTCCAGCCGCTCCACCACGCCGGCCAGCTCGGTCCGCGCCTGCTCGTAGCTCAGGCTCTCGTCGCTCATTCGCCCTCTCCTGCCGTGACCACTGCCGTCAACTCACCCTCGGCCACCCGGATCCGCAGCGGATCGCCCGGGACCACCTCGCCGGCCGCGCGCACCACGTGCCCGTCGGCACGCTGCACGATGGCATAGCCGCGCTGCAGGGTGGCCAGCGGTGACAGCGCGCGCAGCCGGGCCAGGGTGTGGCGCAGCTCGTCGTCGGCCCGGCGCACCCGGTGCTCCAGGCTGCGCCCGGCCCGCTCGCGCAGCGCGGCGACCTCGGTGGACCGCTGGTCGATCAGCGTCTGCGGGCGGGCCAGCACCGGCCGGGACCGCCACGCCTCGATCCGGTGCCGTTCCCGGTCGATGAGGGTCAGCACCGCGCGGTCCAGCCGCTGCCGGGCGTGCTCGATCAGCCGCAGCTCGTCGGCCAGGTCGGGGACGATCCGCTTGGCCGCGTCGGTCGGCGTGGAGGCGCGCAGGTCGGCGACGTAGTCCAGCAGCGGGGTGTCGGTCTCGTGGCCGATCGCGCTGACCACCGGCGTGCGCGCGGCGAACACCGCCCGGCACAGCGCCTCGTCGGAGAACGGCAGCAGATCCTCCACGCTGCCGCCGCCCCGGGCGATCACGATCACGTCCACCGTCTCGTCGTCGTCCAGGACCTTGAGCGCGTTGAGGATCTGCGGCACCGCGTTCGGTCCCTGCACCGTCACGTGCGCGGTGCGGAACGCGGCGCCCGGCCAGCGGCGGCGCACGTTCATCAGCACGTCCCGCTCGGCGGCGGTGTTCTGCCCGGTGATCAGGCCGATCCGGGTGGGCAGGAACGGTAGCCGGCGCTTGCGCTCCCGGGCGAACAGGCCCTCCGCGGCCAGCAGTTTCTTCAACCGTTCCAGGCGGGCCAGCAGCTCACCCAGACCGACCTGGCGGATCTCGTCGGCGCGCAGGCTCAGGGTGCCGCGGGCCGGATAGAACTCCGGCTTGGCGTGCAGCGTCACCCGGGCGCCCTCGGACAGGTCGGGCGCCCCCGCCTCCAGCACGTCGCGGTGCGCGGTGACGGTCAGGCTCAGGTCGGCCGACGGGTCGCGCAGGGTCAGGAAGACCACGCCGGAACCGGCCCGGCGGCTGATCTGGGCGACCTGGCCGTCCACCCAGACCCAGCCGAGCCGGGCGATCCAGGCGCCGACCTTCTGGCTGACCACGCGCACCGGCCACGGCTCGTCGGCGGTGCTCTTCGGCGGTCCGCCCGCGCTGCCGGCCGGGCCGGTGGGAGCCTGCGGTTCGTTCACCCGGCCAGACTAGGTCAGCCCTCCGACATTCTCGTCGGCGCGATGCTGCGCCACGTACGCGCGTTCCTCGGCGTGCCGGGCCACGTAGCCGCTCACGTCGACCGGGGTGCGCCGTTCCGGCCGCAGCCGCTCCACGATCCGGACCACGGCCATCGCGACCAGCCCGGCACACGCCCAGAAGACCAGGTCGGCCGCGAGGTAGCGGGCGTCGACATGCGTCCCGCCGCCGGCGCCCAGGAACGGGAACGGGTAGCCGCGGCGCTGCGGGTACCACGCCAGGCAGCAGCGGGCGGTGGTGGGCAGCAGGCCGAGCCCGAGCCCGACCGGCGCGACGAGCGCCCCGGCCGCGTACCCGGCGCGGCTCGGGTCGATCCGGTGCAGGGCGAGCAGGATCGCCCCGCCGAGCGCCAGCACCACGTGGAAGAGCACGTAGGTGGGCCCGTCCACCCCGGTGGCCAGGTCGAGCAGCCCGACCCCGAGCAGGAACCAGCCGGCCATCACCCGCAGCACCGTCGGGATCGAGGGCCACGCGTCGTCCCGCTCGGCGCTCATGAACCCGATTATCCGCCCTTAATTACTATTACGGGGCCAAACGGGTCAGAAGCCCGCGATGGGCGGCCTCACCGTGCCGTCGTGGCGGGCCGGCGCCCGCGCCACGCCCGCCACCCCAGGCCGAGGACGGCGAAGACCAGCAAGCCGGCGTACGCCCAGAGCACCACGGTCCCGGCCAGTTGCACCGGGTCGGCCTCCCAGCCGGCCGAGCGGCCCAGCCGCCGGGCGGTCACCGGGTCGTCGGCCGAGGCGCCGCGCGACAGCCAGGCGAACGGCCAGCCGCGCGCCTCGGACCAGCCGAACATGCAGCAGAGTCGCTCGCTGCGCACGACCAGGGTGGCGCACGGGCCGGCGACCGCGCCGACGGCCGCGCCGGCCACCAGGGCCGCGACCGGCACCCGCAGCCGGTGCCGGAAGATCAGCATCAGGCCGGCGGCCAGCGGCACGAGCCCGGCCGGGGTGAACACCGTGGCGACGGCGCCGAGCGCGCACGTGAGCGCGCCCAGCATCACCTGGACCGGGTGACCGGCGATCCGGCCGCTCGTGGTCATGGAAGATCTGTACCACCCGGCCGCCAGGGCTGTGGCACTGATCGCAGGAGCGCGGGTGGCGCGGCCGGGCACGTACCATGGCCGGGTGACTGAACCTCGCAAGCGGGTGTTGCTCGCCAAGCCGCGCGGCTACTGCGCCGGCGTCGACCGCGCCGTGCAGACCGTCGAGGAGGCGCTGAAGCTCTACGGCGCCCCGGTCTACGTGCGCAAGCAGATCGTGCACAACAAGCACGTGGTCAGCACCCTCGAAGCCCGCGGAGCGATCTTCGTCGAGGAGAACTACGAGGTCCCCGAGGGCGCCACCGTGGTCTTCTCCGCGCACGGCGTCGCGCCCGAGGTGCACGAGCAGGCGCGCGAGCGCAACCTGAAGGCCATCGACGCGACCTGCCCGCTGGTCACCAAGGTCCATCACGAGGCCAGGCGGTTCGCCGCCGCCGACTACGACATCCTGCTGATCGGCCACGAGGGCCACGAGGAGGTCATCGGCACCGCCGGTGAGGCCCCCGCGCACATCCAGCTGGTCGACGGCCCCGACGACGTGGAGAACGTCGTCGTCCGCGACCCGTCCAAGGTCGTCTGGCTGTCGCAGACCACGCTCTCGGTCGACGAGACCATGGAGACCGTGGCCCGGCTCAAGACCCGGCTGCCGCTGCTGCAGTCGCCACCCAGCGACGACATCTGCTACGCCACGTCCAACCGCCAGCACGTGATCAAGGAGATCGCGCCGGAGTGCGACGTGGTGATCGTGGTCGGCTCCACCAACTCCTCGAACTCGGTGCGGCTGGTCGAGGTCGCCCTCGGCGCCGGCGCCCGCGCCGGTCACCTGGTCGACTACGCCTCCGAGATCCGCGACGAGTGGCTGGAGGGCGCCACCACGGTCGGCGTCTCGTCCGGCGCCAGCGTCCCCGACGAACTGGTCATGGAGGTGCTGGCGCACCTCGCCGAGCGCGGGTTCGGCGAGGTCACCGAGTTCACCACCGCCGAGGAGCGGCTGACCTTCTCGCTGCCGCAGGAGCTGCGCCGCGACATGAAGGCCGCGCAGGCTAGCTGAGCTCGGGCGCCTGCGGCTGCCGGGGCGCGATCTCCACCTGCGGCGGCTGCGGCAGCTCGTCGTCCGAGACGCCCATCTCGGCGAGCTTGCGGGCGCTGACCAGCACCCGTGACTCCAGCGACCCGACCGCCCGGTTGTACGCGCTGACCGCGGCGTTCAGTGACACCCCGAGCCGGCTCACGTGCTCGCCCAAGGTGGACAGCCGGCCGTAGAGCTCCCGCGCCAGGGTGTGCACCGCCACCGCGTTGCCGGTCAGCGTCTCCTGCCGCCAGGAGAACGCGACCGTGCGCAGCATCGCGATCAGCGTGGCCGGGGTCGTCAGCACCACGTTGCGGCGGAACGCGTACTCCATCAGCACCGGGTCGCGCTGCAGCGCGGCGTCCAGGAACGGGTCGGCCGGCACGAACAGCACCACGAAATCCGGGGCCGACTCGAACGCCGTCCAGTACGCCTTCGCCGACAGCGCGTCCACATGCGCCCGCAGATGCCGGGCGTGCTGGTCCAGGAAGAGGTCCCGGTCGCGCTCGTCGCGCGCCTCCATCGCCGACAGATAGCCCTCCAGCGGGGCCTTGGCGTCCACCACCACGCTGCGCCCGCCGTGCAGCCGGACCACCAGGTCGGGCCGTACCCCCTGCCGGTCGGTCTCGCCGGTGACCTGCTCGGCGAAGTCGCAGTGCTCCAGCAGCCCGGCCGCCTCCACGATGCGCCGCAGCTGGTGCTCACCCCAGCGGCCGCGCACCTGCGGCGTGCGCAGCGCCGACACCAGCTGCCGGGTCTCGCCGCGCAGCTCGGTGGAGACCGCGCCCATCGCCCGGACCTGCTCGCGCAGCTCCGCATACGCGTCGACCCGCTCGCGTTCCAGCTCGGCGACGCGCTCCTCGTACCGCCGCAGGGTGTCCTGCAGCGGCGCGACCGCCCGGGCCACCGCCTCCTGCGACTGCGCGGTCGCCTCATAGGACAGCGCGCGCATCGACTGCTCCAGCCGCTGCTCGCCGTCACGGGCCGCGACCACGGTCGCCTCCAGCCGGGCGATGTCGGCCGCCGTGCGGGCCCGCGCGGCCAACCAGCCCAGGGCGGCGCCGGCTGCCAGGCAGACCACGATCACCGCGAGCGTCGAGTACGTCACCACCGCAGATTGCCAGAACGGTACGACAAGACCATCGGGGGTACCTAGAGAAACATGAACGGCATGTTGCTCGTCCTGGCCATCGTCGCGATCGTCGCCCTGATCGTCGTCGTCGTGCAGCGCGGCGGCGGAAAGCTGAAGCAGACCCAGCTCGACGACGCGCGCGCCGAGGCGCAGCGGTGGTACGAGCGACTCGGCGGCCAGGTGATGAACCTGCACGCCGACGACCCGGCCGCGCGGCAGGCGCTCGCCGACGCCAGCGAGCGGTACAACGCCGCCGGTGGCCAGTTGCAGCAGGCCACCACGGTACGGCAGTTCGAGCTGGCCCGTGAGTCGGCGCTGGAGGGGCTGGCGTACGTCCGGGCCGCCCGGCTCGCGATGGGCCTCGACCCGGGACCGGAGCTGCCGCCGCTGGCCGCGGCCCGCGGCGCCGGGCAGCTCACCCGGGAGCGGGAGGTCAGTGTGCAGGGGCACGCGTACCGGGCCGGCCCGCAGCCGGGCCCGGACACCCCGTACTACTACCCGGGCGGCCGGGTGCAGGGCCGGCCGGTGCCGGCCGGGTGGTACTCGACGCCGGTCTGGAAGACCGCGCTCGGCGCGGGCGCCGGTGTCCTCGGCGGGATGCTGGTCTTCGATGCGCTGTTCTCGCCGGCGTTCGGTGACTTCGACGGCAGCTACGCCGACGGCTACCAGGACGGCCTGCAGGACGGCGGCGACCTCGGCGACGCCGACGGCATCGGCGACTTCGGCGGCGGCGACTGGGGTGGCGGCGATTCCGGCGGCGGCTGGGGTGGCGGCGATTCCGGCGGCGACTTCTGATCCGGGGCCGTCCGCGCGGAGCCGATCACCGGCAGGGGCGGGCCCGCCCCCGGAGCCGGAGCCGGCGGCTTCTCCGCTCCGGGAAGCGGCCCGGCGACGCGGTGTGGCCTGGCGGCGCGGTGTGGCTCGGGCGCGCGGTGTGGCCTGGCGGCGCGGTGTGGCTCGGGCGCGCGGTGCGGCCCGGCGGCGCGGTGCGGGTGCGGCCTGGCGGCGCGGTGCGGATGTGGGGTGCGGCCACCTCGCGCGTGTGGGGGCGGGCGCGTGACCGCGGGCGGGACGGCCGGGTCGTACCCGGAAAGGGTCTTGGAAGACGCCGCCGTCACCAGGGTTGCGGCGGGCGGACCAGGATGGGTTTCGGGTACGGGTGCAGCCGGCGGACCAGTTCCCGCCGCAGTGCCCGTGGACTGGGCCAGATCTGCGTCAGGTCGGCGACGAACGCCGGTCCCCGCGACGTCTCGGTCAGCGGCGGCCCGCCCACACCGGAATCCTGCACCGGATGGACCGTGTCGAGATCGACCGGTGTCACCTCCAGCACGGTGCGCAGCCCGCTGCGCCGCACCGTCACCGCGGCCACGTCCGCCCAGGCCAGCAGCACCGGGTCGCTGCCCTGCGCGGCCAGTTCCAGGCCACCGGCCGACACCCGCACCCAGGTGGTCAGCGCGGCCCGGGCGGACAGCGAGTAGAACGCCGCCACCGTGGCGCCGACGATGACCGCCTGCACGGCGGTCACCCACCAGGGATCGCCGGTGTCCCGCGCGATACGCCCCACGACCGGGGACACCACCAGGTAGGCCAGCATCAGCACGGCGAACACCGTGACGAACGTCCGGGCCGGCGACGACCGGAACAGCACGGTGTCCGCGGCCGGCGCCTCGACATCCTCCGGGGCGATCGGCATGCCTTCTATGGTGGACCGAACCACGGGTTCCGCTCCCGGGATCCTCGCTTTTGCCGCCCGGGACCCGGTGCCCGCCGTCACGGATGCGCACGTGGAGGGCGGAATGACGGAATCGGTCGTCAGCGTCGCGGTGGTCGGTGCCGGACACCGGGGCACGATGTACGCACGGGTCGCCGCGGAGACCGGGCGGGCCCGGGTGGTCGCCGTCGCGGAGCCCGACGACGGGCGGCGGGAACGGTTCGCCGCCGAGTTCGGGCTGCCCGCCGAGCGGATCCACCGGGACTGGACCGAGCTGCTCGACCGGCCGCGGGTGGCCGACGCGGTGATCGTCGCGACGCAGGACCAGCTGCACGAGGCGCCGGCCGTCGCGCTGCTCGGGCAGGGGTACGACATGCTGCTGGAGAAGCCGATGGCGCCGACCGAGGAGGCCGCGCGGCGGATCGTCCGGGCCGCCGTGGCCGGTGGAGGGATCTTCGGGGTGTGTCACGTGTTGCGGTACACGCCGTACACCGCCATGGTGCGGGAGCTGATCCGCGACGGTGCGCTCGGCGACGTGGTCAACGTGCAGCATCTCGAACCGGTCGGGTGGTGGCATCACGCCCATTCGTACGTCCGCGGCCACTGGCGCTCCGAGACCGGGTCCGGCCCGATGCTGCTCACCAAGTCCTGCCACGACGTGGACTGGATCATGCACATGGTCGGGGACGACGTGGCCCGGGTGTCGTCGTTCGGCGGGCTCCACCACTTCCGGCCGGACCGGCAGCCGGACGGGGCCGCGGACCGGTGCCTGGACTGCGCGGTGGAGGGCAGCTGCCCGTACTCGGCGAAACGCCTGTACCTCGGCTGCCTCGGCGACCCGCGCCGGGAACGCTGGCCGCTCGGTCCGGTGACCTCGGACGCCACCGAGGCGGGAGTGCTGCACGCGCTGCGCACCGGCCCGTACGGCCGGTGCGCCTACCTGTGCGACAACGACGTCGTCGACCACCAGGTGGTCAACTTCGAGTTCGCCGGCGGTGCCACCGCGTCGTTGACGATGGTCGCGTTCTCGCCGTCGGACGGCTACCGGCGGACCCGGATCTTCGGCAGTCACGGCAGTCTGGAGGGGGACGGCCGCACCCTGACCGTCACCGACTTCCGCGACGGCAGCCAGCGGGTCATCCCGGTCCCGTCCGGCGACGGCGGCACCGCGGCCGGCGGCCACGGCGGCGGTGACGCCGGCCTGATCGACGCGTTCCTCACCGCGGTCGCCACCCGCGACCAGTCCGCGCTGGGCTCCGGGGCGGCCGCCAGCCTCGACAGCCACCGGGTCGTGTGGGCCGCGGAGCGGGCCCGCCGCACCGGCACGGTGGTCAGCGTGAGCCCGACCGCTCTCGCACCGGGCGGGTAGCGGTCGCCGGGCCCGCGATGCCCCGGCCGGACGTCCTCGCCGCCGTGGACGACCCGGGGACCCGCCGGGCGTGGCGTCACCGGGCCGACTCGTGCTCCAGCAACCACGACTTCACCGGCAGACCCCACCGGTAGCCGCCCAGCGACCCGTCCGTCCGCAGCACCCGGTGACACGGCACGATCAGGGCCACCGCGTTGCGTGCGCACGCCGCGGCGGCCGCCCGGATCGCCGTGGGCCGCCCCGCGAGCTCGGCATAGCGCGAATAGGTCACCGGGTCGCCCGGCTTGATCTCACGCATCACCTGCCAGGCATGGGCCAGGAACACGCCGCCGGTGCGCTGCTGCACCGCCACCGAGTCCAGGGCGAGCAGGTCACCGTCGAAATACGCCCGCACCGCGGCCTGCGCCGGGCCGACATCGTCGGCCGCCTCGGCCGGCTCCACCAGCGACGGGTGGACCAGCCGGATCAGCTCCGGCACGTCGGTGGTGAAACCGGACGCGCGCACCGCCCCGGAATCCGCGACGACCAGGGTGAACGGGCCGGCGGGAGTGTCCATCGTCGAGTGACGCAACATGCCGATCAACTCCTTGTTTCGGGGGTTCCAGCCTGACCGACCGGCGTCGGCCGGGGGCATCGTCTGTGGACCGGGCCCGTCTGTGGACAAGCGGATCCCGGGCCGGTCCCGCGGTAGCGTCGGGTCAGGCCGATCGCCAGAGACGGACCAGCGCATACGAACGCCAGGGGCGCCAGCGTTCGGCGTGCGCGGCGAGCGCCTTCGCCGAGTCCGGCAGGCCCAGCGCGGCCGCGCCCCGGCGGGCGGCCAGATCGGTGGCGAGGAAGACGTCCGGGTCGCCGGTCGCGCGCATCGCGACGTAACCGGCCGTCCACGGGCCGATGCCGGGAATGTCGAGCAGGCGGGCGGTGGTCTCGGCGCGGTCCGCGCCGGGCTCCAGGTCCAGCTTGCCGTCGGCGACGGCGGCGGCCACGGCGCGGATGGTGTCGCGGCGGGCGGCCGGCATGCCGAAGGCGGCGTCCGGAAGCTCGGCGACGACGGCGGCGGCCGGAAAGCCGGTGAGTTGGTGAGCGGGGGCGGGGGCGGGGCCCGAAGGGCCGATTCCCCCCACCGGACCCGCCGCCCCGGCGCCGTCCTCCGCTCCCTCACCGCCGCTCCCACCGGCCACCCGCACCCCGGCCACCCGGATCAACCGCCCCAGCGTCGTCCGCGCCCCGGCGACACTCACCTGCTGCCCCACCACGGCGCGAACCGCCATCTCGAACCCGTCCACCGCCCGCGGCACCCGGACCCCGGGCTCGGCCCGGACCACCGCCTCCAGCGCCGGATCCGCACCGAGCGTCCCGTCCACCGCGGCCGGGTCGGCGTCCAGATCCAGCAGCCGCCGGCACCGCGCCACCGCCGGCGCGAGATCCCGGACATCACTGAGCCGCAGGGTGGCGTGCACCCACCGTTCGGCCGGCCGCAGCGCCACGCTCCCGCCGCCGTGTGGCAGGACCAACCCCCGCCGGTACGTGTCGCCGTCCAGCTCGTCGACCCCGGGAAGGGTCCGCGCCCCGAGGAACTCGAGCAGCGAGCCGACGTGCAGCGGCGCCCGGTACGCCAGCCGCAGGTTGATCACCCCGGCCTCGCCCCGGATCACCGGCCGCGTCTCCCGCAACTTTCCCGGGGCCTGCGCGTACACCTCGAGCATCGTGTCGTTGAACTGCCGCACGCTGCCGAATCCGGCGGCGAACGCGATCTCCGCCAGTCCGAGATCGGTGGTCTCCACGAGGATCCTGGCGGCCTGCGCCCGCTGGGCCCGGGCGAGCGCCAGCGGCCCCGCGCCGAGTTCCGCGGTCAGCATCCGGTTGAGGTGCCGTTCGGTGTATCCGAGCCGGCTCGCCAGCCCGGTGACGCCTTCCCGGTCGACGACACCGTCGCCGATCAGCCGCATCGCCCGCCCGACGGTGTCGGCCCGGGCGTCCCACTCCGGTGAGCCGGGCGCCGCGTCCGGACGGCACCGGCGGCAGGCTCGGAAGCCGCCACGCTGGGCGGCGGCCGCGCTCGGATAGAACGTGACGTTCTCGCGTTTCGGCGTGACGGCCGGGCAGGACGGGCGGCAGTAGATCCCGGTGGTGCGTACGGCCGTGTAGAAACAGCCGTCGAACCGCTGGTCACGGCTGTCCACCGCCCGGTAGCACCGCTCGAAGTCCAGTTCCATGCCGTCGAGTCTGCGCTCATCCGGCGCCCGTCGGCTGGCGGGTTTCGGACATCGGCGTGGCCTGTGCGCCGGCCGGGCCCCACCCGGCGGCCGGCGGCGTGCACCGGCGGCCGCCGGACCGGCGGTGGACAGCCCGTAGACTGGCGTTCCGTGAGCCTCACCATCGGAATCGTCGGCCTGCCCAACGTCGGCAAGAGCACCCTGTTCAACGCCCTGACCAAGAACGACGTGCTCGCCGCGAACTACCCGTTCGCGACGATCGAGCCCAACGTCGGCGTGGTCGGGCTGCCCGACGAGCGGCTGGGGAAGCTCGCCGAGCTGTTCGGCAGCGAGAAGATCCTGCCCGCGCCGGTCAGCTTCGTCGACATCGCCGGCCTGGTCCGGGGCGCTTCCAAGGGCCAGGGCCGGGGTAACGCGTTCCTCGCGAACATCCGTGACGCGTCGGCGATCTGCCAGGTGGTCCGGGCGTTCTCCGACCCGAACGTGCTGCACGTCGACGGCAAGGTGTCGCCCGCCGACGACATCGAGACGATCAACACCGAGCTGATCCTGGCGGACCTGCAGACGGTGGAGAAGGCGCTGCCGCGCCTGCAGAAGGAAGCGAAGCTCAAGAAGGAGAAGGCGGCCGCGGTGGCCGCGGCCGAGGCCGCGTTCAAGCTGCTCAACGACGGGGTGACGCTGTACCAGGGGGCCGCCTCCGCCGGCATCGACCTGTCGCTGCTGGGCGAGCTGCACCTGCTGACCACCAAGCCTTTCCTGTACGTCTTCAACGTCGACGAGGCGGAGCTGGGTAACGAGGCGTTCCTGGACGAGCTGCGTGCCCTGGTCGCCCCGGCCGAGGCCGTGTTCATGGACGCGAAGATCGAGTCCGAGCTGATCGAGCTGGACGAGGACGAGGCTCTGGAGCTGCTGCAGTCCACCGGCCAGTCCGAGCCGGGCCTGAACCGGCTGATCCGGGTCGGCTTCGAGACGCTGGGCCTGCAGACGTACCTGACCGCCGGCCCGAAGGAGGCCCGCGCCTGGGTCATCCCGGTCGGCGCGACCGCCCCCGAGGCCGCCGGTGTCATCCACTCGGACTTCCAGCGCGGCTTCATCAAGGCGGAGATCGTCAGCTTCGACGACCTGATGGCGGCCGGCTCCATGGCGGCGGCGAAGGCCGCCGGCAAGGTCCGCATGGAGGGCAAGGACTACGTCATGAAGGACGGCGACGTCGTCGAGTTCCGCTTCAACGTGTAGTTCAGCGTCATCAGCCCTGGTCGGGCCGCTTCTCGGGGGCCGCTGGTCCGCACCCTTGCGGGTGCGGCCCCCGGCGATCGGCCTACCTGATCCCCCGCCGGATCGACGCCCGGGACCTCTCCGACTCGGCCTCCGCATCGGCATGGCGCGCCTCGATCGCGGCGATCCGCGCCGTCAGCTCGGCGATACTCGGACCGAACACGCACGGCACCCTGGCCACCCCGTCCTCGGGCAGCCGACGCAGATCATCGGCGCCGGGCAGGGACCAGCCGGGCCGCCAGGCGGCGAACCCGGCGGGTCGTTCCCACCCCCCGGGCGTAGTTCGCGGCGAGCCAGGACGCGTGCCAGCCCGGGTGCGCGGCGTTGCCGAGCAGGCGCGAGGTCGGCACCCCCAGTGCCCGGGCGATGGTGTTCAGGGTCGACATCCGGGGCTGGCCGCCGGACGTGCCCTGCTCCAGTTCGCGGATGGTCTCGACGCTGATGTCGGCGCGTTCGGCCAGCTGCTCCTGAGTCAACGGCCGGGCCCGCCGGATCTGCGCGATGGTCTCCCCGATGGTGGGTTGCATGGCTATCGGTGCTCCCTGGTAGAGGACAGGGTGCGGCGGCCGAGCTCTACTCCGGCCGCCGCTTCGGAGGTGATCCCTCATCGGCTGGCTGGCCCCGGAGCATGCTTCGGCCGGCCCCGCAGGTCTTTCAGCGGCGAGGGAAGTTCCGGTTCCCGAACCTCCCGAAGGTGCGCCGACCCGGAGGGATCCGGCTCAGCCGCTGCGACCCGGCACCGGCCGATCTCCAGATCGGCCGGGAACGGCGTGGGAAGCCCGGGCTCCGGGCGGTTCCGGTCGTCGAGCCGGATCGCCGGTGACCGGTTTGCCAGAATGGGGCGTGATCAACGCCGGGCCGGCCGTGGGCGACCGCATCGCCCGCATCATTTCCGAGGTGCTCGCACCGGCGGTGCTGGTGGCGGCGCTGCTGATGGTCGTGGGCTGGCACGCCGGCGAGACGCCGGGCGTCTCGCGCTGGTGGGGCCTGCCCGGGGCGGTGTTCGCGGCGGTCATTCCGCTGGGGTACGTGCTGCACGGGGTACGGACCGGACGCCTGACCGACCATCACATCCCGGATCGGGCCGACCGGCGGGTGCCGCTGCTGTTCGGGCTGGGGTCGCTCGCCGCCGGGCTGGTCGTGCTGGTGCTGCTCGGCGCACCGCGCGAGGTGCTGGCGCTGCTGGCCGCGGGCGGCGTCGGGTTGGTGATCTTCGCGCTGGTCACGCGGTGGTGGAAGATGTCGATCCACGCGGGGGTGGCCGCCGGAACCCTGGCGACGCTGACCGCGATCTACGGGCCGGCGGCGCTGCTCGGGGCGCCGCTGGTGCTGCTCGGCGGGTGGGCCCGGGTGCGGCTGACCGCGCACACCCCGGCGCAGGTGGTGGCCGGCGCGCTGGCCGGCGCCGTGGTCGCGGGGGTGATCTTCCCGGCGCTGCGCTGAGCGCGCCGCCGCCGACCGGGGCGGGGCGGCTACGTCGTACGGTCGAGGAGACCGAAAGCGGTCAGTGCGGCGTCCAACATCTCCGCCTGCCGCGCCGCCGGGAAGGCGGCCGGATCGGCCGCGGCGAAGGCGGCGGCGCCCTCGGCCATGGCGATCAGCGCCAGCGCCGCGGAGGCGACCCGCGCGGCGGGCCAGTCCGGCGCGGCGGCGGCGGTGAGGCGTTCCACCCGGGTACGCCAGGCGTGGTTGTTCCGGCGATGTTCGGCGATCAGCTCGCCGTCGGAAAACGCGGCCGCCAGGAAGCCCATCCAGACGATCGACTCCTGCCGGGTCCGCTCGTCCGTCGCCATGCCCTGCAGCAGGACGGCCCGCAGCGCGGCCCGCGGGTTCGCGGCGGCGGCCTCCAGCGCCTCGACCCGGGCCCGGGTGGTCTCGTGCAGCAGCTGCCGGGCGTGCAGCAGGAGCGCGCGCCGGTTCGGGAAACGGTGCATGACCAGGCCGGTGGTGCAGCCGGCGGCGGCCGCGACGCTTCGCACGGTGAGGCGCTCCAGGCCCTGCGTGGCCAGCACGTCCCAGACCGCCCGGGACAGCGTCTCGGCCTGCGCGGACCGGTCGGACCATCGTGACACGGGTCGCACCCCCTTTTCGTAACGGATGTTACCGTAACGCTTGTTATGACTTCGCGGCGATGGGTGGGTGCCATGACCTGGACGATCGAGGAACGGTCCTGGAGCGACCCGGCCGGCGCCGCCCTGCGCCGGGCGCAGCGGGCCGAACTGGACGCCCGCTACGGCTGTGACGACCACGAGCCGGGCGGCCCGCCGTCCGCGTCCGACATCGACCTCTTCCTGGTCGCTTGTGGAGAAGCTCCGGCCGTCGCCGACCCGGCCGTCGCCGACCCGGCCGTCGCCGAGCCGCCCGCCGCCGACCCGGCAGACGCCGTCCCGCCCGCCGCCGTCCCGGCAGACGCCGTCCCGGCCGGCGCCGCCGGCGGATCCGGGCGCGCCGCATCCGCCGGCGGCGCGCGGCCGGGAAGCGCCCCGGCGATCGGTTGCGGAGCCCTGCGGCGTCTCACCGACCACAGCGCGGAGATCAAGCGGATGTACGTGGCGCCCGGGCACCGCGGCTCCGGGGTGGCCACCGCGATCCTGCGCGCCCTGGAGGACGCGGCGGTGCGTCGGGGGTGGACGACGCTGCGCCTGGAGACCGGCTCCGAGCAGCCCGAGGCGATCCGGTTCTACCGGCGGGAGGGCTACCGCGAGATCCCGCTCTACGGCGTGTACCGGGGTTCGACGATCTCCCGCTGCTTCGAGCGTGACCTGCGGGACCGCTGAGGCGCCCGGTCAGACGTCGGTGGCCATCGCGGAGAACGCCGCCGCCAGCCGGTCCAGGTCCAGCTCGCCCAGGTGGTCGAAGATGTGCCGCCGCACGCTGGCCAGATGTGTCGGCCAGGCCTCCCGCAGCCGCTCCAGGCCGCGGTCGGTGAGCACCGCGTTGGCCCCGCGGGCGTCCTCCTCGCAGCGGATGCGTTCGAGGTGTCCCAGGGACTCCAGTTTCGCCGCGAGCCGGGTCATGCCGCTGAGCGACATGTCGCAGGCGGCGGCGAGCTCGCTCATCCGCATCCGGTGGTCCGGGGCCTCGGAGAGGTGGCGCAGCACGGAGTATTCGCTGGCTGACATGCGTTGCTCGCGCATCAGGTCGGCGTCCAGGGCGCGTGGAATGACGAGGAGGAACCGGCCGAGCGCGCGCATCACCGCCTCCTCCTCCGGGCTCAGGGGGTCGAGAGGGCCGGGGGCTGGTGGCATGTCTGTGATCGTACGGCCGGTGCGCACACCCGTGACCGGTCGTTCGCCGGGCCGGTGACCGGGCGCGCCCGGGCGGGACGGCGCTGTCTCCCCGCGAAGGGAACGCGCCGGCACGGTTACGGGCGGCGCCGGTCAGCATTTCGGGGGACCGGGGGACACTTGCCTTCCGCTCTCGGAGAGTCACAATGCTTTGGTGCAAAACCAGACAACTAGTGACTCATGGCAGCAACTGCTTCAAATGCCACGAAAGTCTTGGTGGGCCCGCCTGCCGTTCGGTGTCCGCATGGCCGCCGGCATCAGCGCGCTGCTGGTGGTCCTCGGTGGTGGTGCGGCCGGCGCAGCGATGCTGGCCGGGGACGAGGGCGGTCAGCCGGCCGTCGAGCAGGCCCTGGCCGCCGACCCGGGCGCCGCGCGCCTGGAGGAGAGTCCGGAGATCGTCAGCCGGGAGGCGGCCGCGGCCGCCCCGCCGCCGCGGCGGCGGGTGCACGTGCCGGTGCGCCCGGCCCCGCCGCCGGTCGCCAAGCCGGCACGGACCGCCGCGGCGACCGGCGCCGAGCTCAGCCGTGCCCGGGCCGAGGACCCGGCCGACCGCACCGGATCACGGCAACCGCGTTCCGCGGCGCCGAGGCGGCGCGAGACCGCCGCGAAGAGCTCCGCCGCCGCGCGGCCGGTGGTCACCACCCGGACCGATGTGGAGACCCGGCCCATCCCGTTCGAGACCCGGGTGATCCGCGACCACAGCCTGCCGCGCGGCATCCGGAAGGTGCAGGCCCCGGGCGTGCCGGGCGAGGAGACGGTCCGCTACCTGGTCACCCTGATCGACGGCAAGCCCAGCGACCGCCGGGTGCTGGACACCACGGTCACCCGGCAGCCGGAGGAGCGGGTGGTGGTCTTCGGCGTGCACCGGGAGCCGCGGTGCGTCAGCGCGCTGGATCTCTGCGTCCCGCTGGGCCGGACCGCGTGCCCGGCCGAGCCGGACCGGCCGGTCGCCGACGCATCCGCGCCGCCGGCGCCGGAGACCGGTGCCGAGCGCGACGCGGCCGCCGGTGCCGAGCGCGACGCGGCCGCCGGTGCCGAGCGCGACGCGGCCGCCGGTACGGATCTCGACGTGATCGATCCGGAGGCGCCGGCCGACGTACGACGGGAACCGGCCACCGAGTGCTGAATCGGGCGGCCGGCGGGCATAGGGTGGCGGCATGGCTCTCACCGATGCCGAGCTGACCGGGATGGCCGAGCGCCTGACCACCGTGGCCGGGGTGGTCGGCGTGGTGCTGGGCGGCAGCCGGGCCCGGCAGGCGCACACCCCCGAGTCCGACACCGACCTCGGGGTGTACTACCGGGCGCCGTTCGACACCGGCCGGCTCGGCGAGCTGGCGGTCGAGGTGGCCGGCGAGCAGGCCCGGGTCACCGCCCCCGGCGAGTGGGGGCCGTGGGTGGACGGCGGCGGGTGGCTGCGGATCGGCGACCACCCGGTGGACTGGATCTACCGGGACCTGGACCGGGTGCACCGGTGCTGGGCGGACGCGGAGCAGGGGCGGTACGAGTTCCACACCCAGGCCGGTCACCCGCTCGGGGTCCCGGATTTCGCGTACCCGGGGGAACTGGCCCTGGGTCGCATCCTCGCCGATCCGACCGGCGAGCTGGCCGCGCTGCGACGCCGCGTCGTGGTCTATCCGCGACCGTTGGCCGAGGCGCTGGTCGCCGGCCTGTGGGAGGCCGACTTCCTGGTCGGCCTGGCCCGCAAGGGGGTGTCCCGATGCGACACCGGCTATGTCGCCGGGTGCCTGTTCCGGCTGGCCGGGGTCTGCGCGCACGCGCTGCACGGCGCGGCCGGCCAGTACCTGATCAACGAGAAGGGCGCGGTGGCCGCGGCCGGGCGGCTGCCCGGCGCGCCGGCGAAGTTCGCCGAGCGGGTGGACGCCGCGTTCGCCGCGGTCGGCAACGATCCGGTGCGGCTCACGCTGGCCATCGACATCGCCGCGGATCTTGTGCTGGAGACGACCGAGGCCTGCGCGATGATGTTGCGATGACGGCGGAAACTCCCACGATCCTCGCCACCAGCGCCGGGTTCCAGCGCGGCCGGCGGGGCAACTTCGACATCCGGCCCGGCCGGATCCACCACTTCGCGGCCGAATTGGCCAACGCCGGCGCCGCGCCGAAGATCTGTGTGCTGACCCAGGCGACCGGTGACCCCGACAGCCGGATCGGGGCGTTCTACTCGGCCTTCGCCGGGACCCGGTTCACCATGTCGCACCTGCAGCTGTTCCCGATGCCGAACGTCGACGACATCCGCTCGCACCTGCTGGCCCAGGACGTGATCTGGGTGGACGGTGGCAGCGTGGCGAACCTGTGCGCGGTGTGGCGGGTGCACGGTCTGGACGAGATCCTGCACGAGGCGTGGCAGGCCGGCGTGGTGATGAGCGGCGTCTCGGCGGGCTCGATCTGCTGGCACGCCGGCGGCAGCACGGACAGCTTCGGGCTCCGGCTGCGCGGGTTCACCGACGGACTGGGCTGGCTGCCGTACAGCAACGGGGTGCACTACGACGCCGAGGAGCAGCGCCGGCCGAAGATGCACGAGCTGATCGGCGACGGCACGCTGCCGGACGGCTTCGCCACCGACGACGGCGCGGGGCTGGTGTACCGCGGCACGTCCCTGGTGGAGGTGGTCGCGGACCGCGAGGGGCCACAGGGGTACGAGCTCCGGCGCGCCGCCGACGGCAGCGTGACCGAGACCGCGCTGCCAACCCGGGTTCTCCCGGAATATCCGAACTGAACATCTTGTCCGGCTAGACTCTCCGGCGGACCACAACCGCACCGCGATCGACTCCGTTTGAGTCTGCGGAGTCACCCGCAGTCAGGCGGCGCGCCACCGCCGGGCGGTGGCGCCAGGGAACGTTTGTCGAGGAGAGCGATGTCCGATCGGACCGGCAAGACGATGGCGAAGCGGCCCCGCACCCGTGGTGGCGAGGGCGGCAGCTTCCGCTGACGGCGCGACCGGGGGTCAGTGCAGCGCGGCGGTCGCCAGCACGACCAGCACCGCGGACAGCATCAGCGCCAACGCGAGGACCGTGTTGGCGCCGAGGAGCATCGCGAGCCGGTGCGGCTGACCCCCCTCCCCGCCGCCCGCGGGAGCCGGATCGAGATCACCGCCGAGCCTGTCGTGGCCGGGTCTTGGGGCCAGCGGCTTCTGCACGTGAGCCAGCACCGGCATCTCCTCCGGGGGTCAAGGGGGCACCGATCGATTGCGGTGAACTCCCGTAGCATGCGGTGAGCGGATTTCGCCCAGCAACGGTTACTAGTTGGTAACCGCCAGCGCGGTGGCCGAAGTGGCATGTGACGTCCACCGAACGGCTCGCAAAGCCAGGCCGAACAGGGGTCCCGGATCGGGTCACGTCACTCTTCGATGGGATTTGTCCGGTAAGGATCGCTCGGCATCATGGGGAGAATGCCAGCGACGCCGTCCAAGTATCAGACCGTGTTCAGGGGCACCCTGAACGTCCTGGTCGTGCTCATCGGGCTGGCCTCCGGCGTCGCGCAGCTGGTCGAGATCCCGGACCGGGCGGCGCAGTGGACGTTGACCGCGTCCTTCCTCGCCTGCCTGCTCTACTTCGTCATCCGGTTCTGGCAGATCGCCTTCGTCCTGAAGATCCGCCAGCTGCGCACCGAACTGCAGGAGGCCACCAAGGCGCTCGCCCTGCAACGGGCCGGGCACCAGCACTACCTGGACGCCATCCAGCGGATCAGCGACCGGGAGAAGCCGCTCTTCCAGGAGACCCTGGAGGTGATCGTGACGGTCGGCGACGACGACGACAGCGACCGGATCGTCGAGAAGCGGGTCACCACCCCGGAGCCGCTGGTCACCCACCGGACCATGCGGCCGATCATCCCGACCGACGACGACCGGATCGCCCGGCTCGACGAGATCGCGTTCAAGGCGCGCCGGCAGACCACCGGCACGATCACCGCGCTGCCGCTGGAGCAGACCCGGCTGCTGCGCGTCTGGATGATCTTCGACCCGGCGATGACCACGCCGACCGAGTGGCAGGTCGAGTACCGGCCGCTGGGGCTGTGGCGCCCGCTGCGCGAGCGCGGCTGGGACCAGCTGATCTGGGAGGACCGGCTGCCGACCGCGAGCGGCACGCCGTCGGCGTTCACCCGCTTCGTGGTGACCTTCGCGTTCCCCCAGAACGATCAGCCGCCGAGCGTCAAGGAGCGGCAGGGGTACGGCGCGCTCAGCGAGCCGGTGCAGGATCCGTCCGGCCGGTGGGAGGTGATCTGGCGCGACGAGAAACCCGCCGGCCGCCGTTACGTGTGGGATCTGACCCAGGCGGTCGGCGGGCGGTGAGCCGTCAGGCGGCGTGGCTCAGGATGACCTGGTGCACGTGGTGGGCCTTGTCCGAGCCGCGGAACTCGATCTCGTAGACGTGCGTGCCGACGGTGATCGCGATTTCGCCGCTGGAGAAGAACTGGCCGGCCCAGCTCTTGTTGCTGACCACGCTCACCGAGCTCACCTTGGAGTAGGGGATGCTGGTGATGGCGAATTTCTTTCCGACGAAGGACCGGTCCTGGATGATGATCCGCCGGTCGGTCAGGCCGATGAACCCGGTGCCGGCGCCGATCGCGTCGTACACGGCGATGATCGTCTCTCCGTCGAGCAGGCCGCTCTGGATCTGTTCGAGCTGGCCCTTGTTGTCGTATGCGACGTCAGTCATGCGGCGCAGCGTAGTCGCGGGCCCTACGGGGTCTGGACCACGGTGCGGTAGAAATCCTCGATGCGCGCCGCGAGCGTTACGTCACCGTCGGTGATGGCCTCGCCGTCCCGATCACCCAGGCAGATCTGCGTGTGGCCGTCGACGCGCCGGATGCTCGGCCGGATCGACAGCGTGTCCGCGGCCACCTTGATCCGTTCGGTCAGCGCGGCGTGCTGGCTGTCGTCGCAGGCGAGATCACGGCGCAGTTGCACGCCGTCGCGGGTCCAGCCGCTCAACAGCGCGAGGGCGTCGTTCAGATAGTCGGAGCCGGTGTTGTTCCGGCGTTTTCTAGCCCGCATGGCCGCACCCCCCAAAGCGTCGTTGCCGGCTTGTGGCCGAACTGTCGCCGTGTCGTCATGGTCGGTACGCACAGTGTCGTCCGTCGGGACAGCCGTGTCCACGCCCACATATCCGTGTTTGCGTGACGATCGGGGCGGCTCGGGCAACCTGATCGGTGAACTTTTGTGCGATCTTGGATCTCATGCCGTCGGAACAGTACGTCAAGGCGCCGCCATCACCCAGGGTGATTGTCGCGGCGGTGATCACCGCGGGTGGGCGGGTGCTCGCCTGCCAGCGCAGCGCCCCGCCGGAGGCGGCCGGCAAGTGGGAGTTCCCCGGGGGCAAGGTGGAGCCGGGGGAGACCGAGCAGCAGGCGCTGGCCCGGGAGTGCGCCGAGGAGCTCGGCATCACGGTCGAGGTCGGGTCGCGGGTCGGCCCGGACGTGCCGCTGGCCCACGGCCGGGCCGTGCTGCGGGTCTACGCCGTCGAGGTGCTCGACGGCGGCGTCCCGCAGGCGCTGGAGCACTCCGCCCTGCGCTGGCTGGCCGTGGACCAGTTGGACAGCGTCCCGTGGTTGCCCGCGGACGTCCCGATCGTCGCGGAGCTCCGACGGCTACTGACCTGAGTACTGCTTGCGCAGCTCCCGCTTGAGCACCTTCATGCTGGGCCCGAGCGGGAGCGACTCGGCGAACCGGACCTGACGCGGGTACTTGTGCTTGCCCAGGCGCTCCCGGGACCAGTCGATCAGCTCCTGTTCGGTCAGCGGGCTGTCGCCGGGCACCACCACCGCGCAGATCTCCTCGCCGTGCGTCGCGTCGGCCACCCCGATCACCGCGACCTGCTGGATCGCCGGGTGCCGGGCGATGACCTCCTCCACCTCGCGCGGGTACACGTTGAAGCCGCTCCGGATGATCAGATCCTTGGTCCGGTCGACGATGCTGATGAAGCCCTCGGCGTCCTTGACCCCCAGGTCGCCGGTGCGGAACCAGCCGTCGACGACGGCCTCCGCGGTCGCCTCCGGCCGGTTCAGGTAGCCGGCGAAGACGTTGTGCCCGCGGATCACGATCTCGCCCAGCTCGCCGGTGGGCAGGAACTCGATCCGCTCCGGCACCTCCGGACGGGCGATCTCCACCTCGACGCCCCAGATCGGGTGGCCGACGGTGCCCGCCCGGGCGCCGAACGCCGGCTGGTTCGTGGTCGCCGTCGGGGACGTCTCGGACAGGCCGTACCCCTCCCAGATGTGCGAGCCGAACGCCTCGGCGAAGCGCTCCAGCACCGCCACCGGCAGCGACGCCCCGCCGGACACGCACAGCTTGAGCCGGGGCAGCCGCTCCGCCTTGGCAGCGGCCTCCAGCAGGCCGATGTACATCGTCGGCACGCCGTGGAAGATGGTCACGTTCTCCCGCAGCATCAGCTCGATCGCCGCCTCGCCGGAGAACCGCGGCAGCAGCACCAGCGTGCCGCCCAGCCGGAACGTGGCGTTCATCCCGACCGTCTGGCCGAAGGTGTGGAACAGCGGCAGGCAGCCGAGCACCACGTCCTCGCGGGTGAGCGGGTGCACGTCGAACACGTTGACCGCGGCGTTCATGACGAGGTTGAGGTGGGTGAGCAGGGCGCCCTTCGGCTTGCCGGTGGTGCCGCTGGTGTAGAGGATCACCGCGACGTCCTCGGCCTCGCGGGTCACGTAGGTGGGCAGCGCGGGCACCCGGGCGGACACCTCCTCCAGGCGGTCCGGCGAGCTGGGCAGATCGGCCGGCAGCGGCCCGACGTTGACCAGCGGGGTCCCGGAGATCCGTGCCGCGGCCGCGCCCACCTGCAGCATCGCCGAGTGGGTGACCAGCAGGCGGGCGCCGCTGTCGGCCAGCACGTAGGCGACCTCCTCCGGGGTGAGCAGCAGGGAGACCGGCACCACCCGGGCGCCCACGGCCAGCGCGGCGTAGTAGACCCGCGGGAAGTCGGCGACGTTCGGGATCATCACGGCCACCGTGTCGTCCGGCCCGATGCCCAGCTCACGCAGGCCCGCCGCGTACGCCCGGGTCTGCTCCCACAGCTGGTGATAGGTGATCCGGGCGCCCGCGTCGATCACCGCGACCGTCTCCGGGTGGCGCCGTGCGCTCTCGGCGAGAACGGTGGCCAGGGACAGAGTCGTCATGCTGGGTGCCCTCCGATCGTCCTGCGTCTGTTGCGCCTCGCTCCGCGGCTCGCGAAGTGATGTACGTCGCAGCTTGCGCATAAACTAGCGGCGTAAGTTTTTGCGCGTCCAGTGTTGATTTCCGATTCCCAGGGAGTTTCCGAGATGGCCAGGCCCCGGCAGGCGCTGCTCACCCGCGAGCGCATCGTCGAGGCCGCCTCCGCCCTCATCGACGCGGAAGGGCTGGAGGCGTTGTCGATGCGCCGGCTCGCCACCGAGCTCGGCGTGCAGGGCCCGTCGCTGTACAACCACTTCGCCACCAAGGCGGAGATCGTCGACGCGGTCGCCGAGGCGGTGGTCGCGCAGGTGGACATCGGGGTGTTCGCCGACTGCGACTGGCGCGAGGGGCTGCGGCTGTGGGCCAGGTCGTACCACGCGGTGCTCGCCGCCCACCCGAACATCGTCCCGGTGCTGGCCACCGGTCCGGGCCGGCGCCCGCACGGGCTGGCCATGGCCGAGGCGGTCTACGGCGCGCTGATCGACGCCGGCTGGTCGCGGTCGCGGGCCACCCACATCGGCGCGCTGATGCGCTACCTGATCACCGGATCCGCGCTCGGCTCGTTCGCGCTCGGCTTCGCCGACGACCCGGAGCTCTACGACCGCTACCCGCACCTGCACCGCGCCCACGAACTGGCGGCCCACCGCGCCGCGGTCGACGAGGGCGCCTTCGAACTGGGGCTGGACGTGCTCATCGCCGGCCTGTCCGACCACTACGACCAAGGGGTACGCCGATGACGTCGGAATTCCGCGACAAGCTCTACCTCGGGGGCGCGTGGGTGCCGCCCGAGTCGAGCGACCGGATCGAGGTGGAGAACCCGTACACCGAGCGGGTGATCGGGCACGTGCCGGCCGGGACCGCCGAGGACGTGAACCTCGCGGTCTCCGCCGCCCGGCAGGCCTTCGACGGCTGGGCCGGCGCTCCGGCGGCCGAGCGCGGCGCCGCCCTGGACCGGCTGCACCGGGCGCTCTCCGCGCGCTCCGGCGAGATCGCCCGCACCGTCGGGCTCGAACTGGGCTGTCCGCTCAAGGTCGCCCAGGCGGTGCAGGCCGGGCTGCCGCTCACGGTGCTTCGCGGGTACGCCGACCTGGCCGCCCAGCCGGTCGAGGAGGAGACGATCGGCAACTCGCTGATCGCCCGGGAGGCGGCCGGCGTGGTCGGCGCGATCACCCCGTGGAACTACCCGCTGCACCAGGTGGTGGCCAAGGTGGGGGCGGCGCTGGCGGCCGGGTGCACGGTGGTGCTCAAGCCCAGCGAGCTCACCCCGCTGGTGGCGTACCTGCTGATCGACGCCGCCGACGAGGCGGGCCTGCCGGCCGGCGTGCTGAACCTGGTCACCGGGACCGGCCCGGTGGTGGGCGCGGCGATCGCGAGCCACCCGGACGTCGACATGATCTCGTTCACCGGGTCCACCGCGACCGGCCGGGCGATCGCGCACGCCGCCGCCGACCGCATCGCCAAGGTCTCCCTGGAGCTGGGCGGCAAGTCGGCGAACGTGATCCTCTCGGACGCCGACGTGGTGAAGGCGGTCAAGGTGGGGGTCGGCAACGCGTTCCTCAACTCCGGCCAGACCTGCACCGCGTGGACCCGGATGCTGGTGCACCGCAGCCACTACGACGAGGCGGTCGCGCTGGCCGCCAAGACCGCGGCCGGCTATCCGACGGGCGACCCGTTCGACCCGGCCACCCGGCTCGGCCCGCTGGTCTCCGCCGGCCAGCGGGAACGGGTCCGCGGCTTCCTGGAGCGCGCCGGCGCCCGCCCGGTCGCCGGCGGGCTCGACGCGCCGGTGCCGCCGACCGGCCACTTCGTCGCGCCCACCGTGCTGGCCGACGTCGACCCGGACAGCGAGATCGCCCAGGAGGAGGTCTTCGGGCCGGTGCTGTCGATCATCCCGTTCGACTCCGACGACGAGGCCGTGGCGATCGCCAACAACTCCAGGTACGGCCTGGCCGGCGCGGTCTGGGGCGGCGCCGAGCACGCCCTCGCGGTGGCCCGGCGCCTGCGCACCGGCGCGGTCGACGTGAACGGCGGCCCGTTCAACCCGTTAGCGCCGTTCGGCGGATACAAGCAGTCGGGCGTGGGCCGCGAGCTGGGCCGGTACGGTCTGGAGGAGTTCCAGCAGGTGAAGGCGATCCAGCGATGAGCCACTACATTCCCGCTCTGGTGGTCCGCTCGGCCGGTGTCCCGGCCGGCGTCGAGCAACTGCGCCTGCCCGAGGTCGGTCCCGGCCAGGTGCGGGTCCGGATCCGGGCGGCCGGTGTCTGCCACTCCGACCTGTCGATGGTCAACGGGACGCTACGGCCGCCGCACCCCCTGGTGCTCGGGCACGAGGCCGCCGGTGAGGTGGTCGAGGTCGGCGAGCACGTCACCCGGGCCGCGGTCGGCGACCACGTGGTGCTCAACTGGCAGCCGCCGTGCCGCTCGTGCTGGTTCTGCGAGCACGGGCAGCCGTGGCTGTGCGCCACCTCGTCCGGGGTGGCCGCGCTGGAGAACGGCATGACCCTGGACGGCGCCCCGGTGCACGTGTGTCTCGGGCTGGGCGCCTTCGCCGAGCAGGTCGTGGCGCCGGAGAGCGCGGTCATCGTGGTCCCCCGGGAACTCGACTTCGCCCTGGCCGCGCTGCTCGGCTGCGCGGTGCTGACCGGCTCGGGCGCGGTGCGCAACACCGCCAGGGTGCAGCCGGGCGAGTCGGTGCTGGTGATCGGTCTCGGCGGGGTCGGGTTGTCGGTGGTCGCGGCGGCCCGGGCGGCCGGCGCCGGGCAGGTCATCGCGGTGGACGTCAGCGAGGCGAAGAAGGGGCTGGCCGAGGCGGCCGGCGCGACCGAGTTCGTGGTGTCCTCCGACGCGCTCTCCAGGGACGTGCGGGAACGCACCGGCGGGCGCGGCGCGGACCACGCCGTCGAGTGCGTCGGCCGGGCGTCGACGATCCGCGCGGCGTGGCGGGCCACCCGGCGCGGCGGCCAGGTCACCGTGGTGGGGATGGGCGCGGCCGACGACATGGTGCAGATCGGCGCGCTGGACGTCTTCTCGTCGGCGCGCACGCTGCGGGCGTCGGTGTACGGCCAGGCCGACCCGGACCTGGAGGTGCCGGCCCTGGCCCGCGAGGTGCTCGACGGCCGGCTGTCGCTGGACCACCTGATCACCGACCGGATCCGGCTGGCCGACGTGCCGGCCGCCTTCGAGCGGATGGCCCGCGGCGAGGGGGCCCGCTCGGTGGTCCAGCTCTGACCGGGCACGGCGGCGGACCGGCGTGGTCCGCCGCCGCGCCCGGCGGGCTCAGTCCGAGCCGTGCAGCAGGGCGTGCACGCCGCGTGCCAGGGCGGCCTGCGCCGCCTCCACCGGCAGGTCCATCGCCTCGCGCCAGGTCGACCAGGCCGGCCACAGGCTGATCGCGGTCAGCGCGTTCAGCAGGTCCTCGTCCGACCCGATCTCCTCGCCGAAGGTGCTGGTCAGCTCGTCCCGTACCCGGGCGACGTGGAGTCGCCGGTAGCGCTGCAGCGCGTCGGAGAACGGCTCCTTCAGGGCGGACGCCCGCGCCGCCGGCCCGATCTCCTCCAGCAGGCGGGCCCGCTGCGCGCAGAACCGCTCGATCCGCTCCGGCAGCGGGAGGTCCGGCGGGATCGGCCGGTACGACGCGTCGCGCTGCGCCAGCACCCGCTGCCCACTGGCCGCCATCAGCGCCTCCATGTCGGCGAAGTGGCTCCACAGCGCGCGCAGCGAGACGCCGGCCAGCTTGGCGATCCGGTCCGCGGTGGGGCGCAGGTCGCCGTCGGCGATCAGCTGGAGGTGGGCGTCGACGATCGCGTTGCGGGTCCGCTCGGACCGGGCGGTGCGGCCGTCCACGCGTGGCGGTGTGGTCACGGACGGCTCCGGTGACGGCTCAGCTCGCGGCGCGCCAGCGACCGCTTGTGCACCTCGTCCGGGCCGTCGGCCAGCCGCAGTGTGCGCGCCGCCGTCCAGAGCGCGGCCAGCGGCGTGTCCTGGCTGACCCCGGCCGCGCCGTGCGCCTGGATCGCCTTGTCCAGGATCCACTCCACGGCGGACGGCACCACGATCTTGATGGCCTGGATCTCGGTGTGCGCGCCCCGGTTGCCGACCGTGTCCATCAGCCAGGCGGCCTTGAGCACCAGCAGCCGGGCCTGCTCGATCCGGACCCGGGACTCGGCGATCCAGTCCTGGATCACGCCCTGCTCGGCGAGCGGCTTGCCGAACGGCATGCGGCCCAGCGCCCGGGTGCACATCAGCTCCAGACCGCGCTCGGCCATGCCGATCAGCCGCATGCAGTGGTGGATGCGGCCCGGGCCGAGCCGCGCCTGGGAGATCGCGAAGCCGCCGCCCTCCACGCCGATCAGATTGCCCACCGGCACCCGGACGTTCTCGAAGACAAGTTCGGCGTGGCCGCCGTGGTCGCCGTCGGTGTAGCCGAAAACGGTCATGCCCCGCTTGACGGTCAGCCCCGGGGTGTCGCGCGGCACCAGCACCTGGCTCTGCTGCACGTGCCGGTCCGCGTCCGGGTCGGTCTTGCCCATCACGATGAAGATCCGGCAGTTCGGGTTCATCGCGCCGGTGATGTAGAACTTGCGGCCGTTGATGACGTACTCGTCGCCGTCCCGTTCGATCCGGGTGCCGATGTTGGTGGCGTCCGAGGAGGCCACCTGCGGCTCGGTCATCGCGAAGGCGGAGCGGATGCTGCCGTCGAGCAGCGGCTTGAGCCACCGCTCCCGCTGCTCGGGAGTGCCGAACTCGGCCAGCACCTCCATGTTGCCGGTGTCCGGCGCGGCACAGTTGAGCGCCGCCGGGGCGATCGCCGGGCTGCGCCCGGTGATCTCGGCGAGCGGCGCGTACTGCAGGTTGGTCAGCCCGGCGCCGTGCTCGCCCGGGAGGAAGAGGTTCCAGAGGCCGGCGTCCTTCGCCCGGGCCTGCAGTTCTTTCAGTACGGCCGGGGGCTCCCAGCCGTCGCCCCCGGCATGGAACTCCGCCTCGGCCGGGTACACGTGCTCGTCCATGAAGGCGAGCAGCCGCTTGCGGTAGTCCTCGGTCCTCGCGTCGAACTCGAAGTCCATCAGTGTCCTTCCAGCGCTCGATGGCCCTGCTCGATCAGCTCGGGCACCATCGCGCCCACGGTGTCGAAGCCGGCGCCGACGGTCTGGCCCCTGGTGAAGCGGTAGTGCACGCCCTCCAGGATGACGGCCAGTTTGAACGCGGCGAATCCCACGTACCAGTGCAGATCACCGACGTCGCGGCCGCTGCGCGCGGCGTAGCGGGCGGCCATCTCGTCCAGCCCGGGGTGGCCGGACAGGTCCAGCGGGGCGACCGGCGTGCCGTCGCGCACCAGCAACGGGCGGCCGGCGTAGACCAGCATCAGGGCGAGGTCGCTGAGCGGGTCGCCGAGCGTCGACATCTCCCAGTCCAGCACCGCGTTGACCGCCAGGTCGGGGCCGATCAGCACGTTGTCCAGCCGGAAGTCGCCGTGCACCACCGCGCCCGGGCCGCCGGCCGGGATGTCGGCGGCCAGCCGGGCGTGCAACTCCTCGATACCGGACAACTCCCGGCTGCGCGACGCGTCCAGCTGCTGTTTCCAGCGGCGCACCTGGCGGGCGTTGAAGCCCTCCGGCCGGCCGAAGTCACCCAGCCCGATCTCCTCCGGCGCCAGCGCGTGCAGGTCGGCCAGGGTGTCCACCAGGGTGAGCGTCAGGCGGCGCAGATCGATCTTCGCCAGCTCCGCGGCGTCCCGGTAGATCGTCCCGTCGACGTGTTCCATCAGGTAGAACGGCGCCCCGATCACGTCGGTGTCGGCGCAGAGCAGCAGCGGCCGGGGCACCGGGAAACCGGCCCGGGACAGCGCCGCCAGGACCCGGTGCTCGCGGGCCATGTCGTGGGCGGTGGGCAGCACGTGCCCGAGCGGCGGGCGGCGCAGCACCCAGCGGTTGGTCCCGTCGGTGACCGCGTACGTCAGATTGGACCGGCCGCCGGCGAACATCGCCGCGCTCAGCGGTGGACTGTCCAGGTAGGTCCGCAGCCGCTCCAGGTCGAGGCCCTTCACCGCGCCCACCGGCGATCCGCTTCCCACGCGCCCGATCACGCCGCGCCCTCCTCGATGCCGCGCTGCAACTTGTTCATGCCACCCAGCCAACGGTCCGGATCGGTGGCGCGCAAGCGGTAGTAGTCGGCCACCTCCGGGTGCGGCAGGATCAGGAACCCGTTGCCCGTCAGCGACTCGGCCACCAGGTCGGCCACCGCCTCCGGGGCCAGCGCCCCCTCGGCGAGCAGCGCCGCGCTCCCGCTGCCGCGGGCGGCGCCGCCGGTCAGCATGTCGGTGCGGACCCCCTGCGGGCAGAGCGCCTGCACGATCAGACCCCGGTGGGCGTACGTCGCCCGCAGCCACTCGGCGTAGGCCAGCGCCGCGTGCTTGGTCACCGAGTACGACGCGCTGCCCAGCAGCGTCAGCAGCCCGGCCGCGCTGACCGTGATCAGCAGCCGCTTCGGCCGGCCCGAGTCCAGCCACGTCGGCAGCAGCGCGCGGGTCACGTGCACGTGCGACATCACGTTGACCCCGAAGTCGCGCTGCCAGCTCTCGTCCGGGGTGTTCTCGTCACCGGCGGTCAGCACGCCGGCGTTCGAGCAGAACAGGTCGATCCCGCCCAGTTCGGCCTCGGCGGTCGCGACCAGGCGGCGTACGTCGGACTCGGACGCCGCGTCGCCGGTGACCGCGACGCCGCCGATCTGTCCGGCCACCGCGGCGGCCGCGTCGGCGTTCAGGTCGTTGACCACCACCCGGGCGCCGTCCGCGGCGAACCGCCGGGCCAGGGCCGCGCCGATCCCGCCGCCGGCGCCGGTCACCACGACCCGCTTCACTGCACCGCCCCGGTGAGGGTGACCCCGCCGTCGATGACGATGGTCTGGCCGGTGATCCAGGCGGCGTCGGCGGAGCAGAGGAAGGCCACCGCGCCGGCCACGTCGTCGGTGGTGCCGAGCCGCTGCAACGGGTACGTCGCCGCCACCTGCTCCTCGCGCCCCTCGTACAGAGCGGTGGCGAAGCGGGTCTTGACCACGGCCGGCGCGACCGCGTTGACTCGGACCCTCGGCGCCAGCTCGACGGCGAGCTCCTCGGTGAGGTGGATCAGCGCGGCCTTGGTGGTGCCGTAGAACGCGATGCCGGGCGCCGGTCGCACGCCGGACACCGAGGAGATGTTCACGATCGAGCCGCCGGCGTCGGCCAGCCCGCCGCGCAGCGCCTCCTGCACCCAGCCGAGCGTGCCGATCAGGTTGACCTCGGCCATCTTGCGGGCGGCGTTCAGGTCCAGGGTGGCCAGCGGCCCGTACGCCGGGTTGATCCCGATGTTGTTGACCAGCGTGGTGACCGGCCCGAACCGCTCGCCCACCGCGTCGATCACGGCCGCCCGGTGTGCCGGGTCGTCGCCCTTGCCGGCGATCCCCAGGGCCACGTCCGGGCCGCCCAGCTCGCGCACCGCGGCCGCCAGCGCGTCCGCGTCCCGCCCGGTGATCGCCACCCGCGCGCCCTGGGCGACGAAGCGTTGCGCGACGGCGAATCCGATGCCGCGACTGGCTCCGGTCACGATCGCCACCTGATCCGCCATCGCACTACCTCCTAGTTTTCTGCACTCAGAGTGCGGATATTACGCCGCCGGGATGCCGTTCTGCGGCGGTGTCACGACCGGGCCGGTGTGCGGCTGCACCGCCGCGTCACCGTCGTCGGTGGTGTATGCCGGCCCGAAGAACACCGCCTTGCCGCCCTCGACCCGGGTCAGCCGCTCCCCGCCGTACCCCGCATGATCCTTGTCGGCGAACCGCAGCGGCACCAGACCCGGCCCCTGGAAGCCGTTGCGGCGCACCGCGGCGACGATCCCGTCCCGGGTCAGGTCACGGCCCGCGGCCTGCAACGACTGCACGAACAGGTAGGCCACCGACATCCCGTAGACGACGTTGTTGTCGAACTCCGCGCCGCCGTTGTGCTCGGCGTTGACCCTCTTGAAGAGCTGGATCCACGGGCTGGCGTCGTCCGTCGTCAGCGGCAGGTAGTTCGCCGAGACCACGCCCTCCAGCAGCGGCGCGGCCGTACCCAGCGCCTTGCCGACGGTGGCCGGGTCGGCGCCCACGTTGCTGACCACGAACTGCGGCTTGAAGCCGATCTTCGAGGCGGTGCCCAGCGACAGCGCGGTGAAGCCCGGCACGGTGGCCAGCACGACGACCTCACAGGCCGCCGCCTTGAGCGCGCCCATCTGCGGGCCGACGTTCGGGCTGCTGGTCACGTACGTCTGCTTGGCCGCCACCGGGCCGAGGATCTTCTCGACCCCGGCCAGGCTGTCCCGGCCGAAGTCGTCGTCCTGGCCGAGGAAGCAGACCTTCTTCCCGGGGTACGCGCTCCTGACGTGGGTGCCCAGGATCTTGCCCTCGACGGTGTAGTCCGGGTTGAAGCCGAACGTGCCCGGGTACCTGTCCGGCTGGTTCCAGCTGCGGCTGCCGCTGGCCACGAAGAGGTCCGGCACCCGGTTGGTCTTCAGGAAGTCCAGCACCCCGGAGTGGGTCGGGGTGCCCAGGCCGTTCAGGATCGCGAAGACCTTGTCCTGCAGGACCAGCTCCCGCACCACCTGCTGGGTGGTCGCCGGGTTGTAGCCGTCGTCCTTGATCTTGTAGGTGATCTTCCGTCCGTGGATCCCGCCGTTCGCGTTGACGAAGTCGAAGTACGCCTTGGTGGCCGGTGCGATCTTGGAATAGCCGGCCGCGGCCGGGCCGGTCAGCGGCATGTGCGTGCCGACAACGACCTCGGAATCGGTCACCCCCGGCACGTCGCTCGTGCTGGACCCGCCCCCGCCGGAGCTGTCGCAGGCCGCTGCCAGCAGCAGGACGGCGAGAAGAGCCGCCGTGGTGCGTTTCATCGGTTCCTCCTGGACTGTCTGGTGAATCTGATGGATGCGAGGCCGCCCGGAGCGGCGAGCATGACGACGACGAGCACCACGCCGAAGATCACCAAGGCGAGGTTGCCCTCCAGATGCTGCGAACCGGAGCGCTCCCCGGCGGTCTGCGCCAGCGCGGGCAGCGCGACCAGCAGCACCGCCCCGCACAGCGCGCCGGTCAGCCGGCCCAGACCGCCGATCACGATGGCCATCACCAGGAACAGCGACAGGGTCAGCGGGAACGCGCCGGGGGAGACGCTCTGCGCCAGCACGGCGAACAGCGCGCCGGCCAGGCCGGCGCAGGCCGCGCTGACCACGAACGCCAGCACCTGGGTACGGGCCACGTGCACCCCGGCCAGCCGGGCCGCCGTCTCGTCGTCGCGCACCGCGCGCAGGTCCCGCCCGAACCGGCCGCGCACCAGCATCGCCAGCAGCAGCACGGTGACCAGCGCGCCCGCCCAGCACAGCCAGGCCTGCCAACGCTCCACCGGGATCGTCCCGGGCGGCGGGTCCAGCGCCACCGACAGGCCCATGTCGCTGTGGAACGTCTCGTCGAACGTGCTGGTCACCGACGGCACCACGACCGCCACCGCGAGGGTCAGCCCGGCCAGGTAGGGGCCGCGCAGCCGGGCCGCGGCCAGCCCGATCACCACACCCGCCAGCGTCGTGGCGGCGATCGCCGCCAGGAAGCTCAGCGGCATGGTCAGCCACCTGTTCTGCGCCAGCGCGAAGGCGTAGGCGCCGGTCGCCATCAGCGCCCCGTGCCCCAGCGAGAGCTGGCCGTTGAGTCCGGTGAGGACGGTCAGCCCGGCGGTCACCGTGAAGTACGCGCCGACCGTGGCGAGCTGGTAGTTGCGGAACGGCGGCAGGACGTAGCTGAGTGCCGCCACCACCACGGCGCCGATCAGGACCGGCACGATCGGCGGGATCCGCCGTCGTCCGCGGATCTCGGGTACGGGCGTGGCCGTGCCGGGCCGCGCCACCTCGGTCACGCTGCCGGTCATGCCAGCCTCGCCCGGGACCTGGCGAACAACCCGCCCGGCCGGCCCAGCAGCACGACCACGAGCAGCGCCAGCACCGCCATCGGGGCGACCGTCGCGCCCAGGTAGCCGCTGACGTAGGAGAGGAGCAGCCCGACGATCAGGCCACCGGTCACCGCGCCGATCGGGCTGTCCAGGCCACCCACCACGGCGGCGGTGAACGCGGACACGAACACCACGTCCATCGCGGTGGGATGCAGGCCCAGCTCGGTCGGGACGACCAGCATCCCGGCGAGCGAGCCGACCGCGGCGGCGAGCGCCCAGCCCAGCGTCAGCATCCCGCTCACCGACACCCCGAGCAGCCGGGAGACGTCCGGGGCGAACGCGGCGGCACGCATCCGCAGGCCGATCGCCGTACGGGTGAACAGCACCGTGAGCGCGACGACCACCGCACCCACCGCCGCGAAGACGAAGACGTCGTAGCGGCTGAGCACCGCGATGCCGCCGATCTCGAAAGCGTCGCGCCGGAACGGGGTCGCCACCGGGCGGTACTCGTTGCCGTAGACGATGCCGAGCACGCCCTGCACGATCAGGACCAGGCCGAGTGCGACGACCACGCCGTTGAGCGGGGAGGAGTGGTCGACGAAGCGCATCACGGCCTTCTCGACGGCGACGCCGAGCAGCAGGCCGAACACCATCGCCGCGGCGAACCCGAGCCAGTAGGAGCCGGTCGCGTTCGTCACCGAGTACGCCACGTAGACGGCGGCCACCGCCATCGCGCCCTGGGCGAAGTTGACGATCCGGGCGGCCCGCCAGATCAGCACCAGGGCCAGTGCGAACGCGGCGTAGACCGCGCCGCGGCTGAGTCCGTCGAAGGTCAGGTAAACGAATCTGTCCATGTCGTCATCTCTCGTCGGTCCCGTCGTCGCCGCTGCTCTCGTGCCATGTCGCGCCGGGTGCGTGGTCCCCGGGGCGCTCCGGTTTCGCCGGTGTGCCGGGGCGGGCCGTGGCTTGCCGGTGTGCCGGGGCGCTCCGGTTCGCCGGTGTGCCGGGGCGGCGTGGCTTGCCGGTGTGCCGCGGCGGCCGTGGCTCGCCGGTGTGCCGGCCGCCGCGCGGGTCGTCGGTGTGGTCCGGGGGTCGCCGTGCCGGCTCAGAAACCCAGATAGGCGTGCCGCAGGTCGGCGTCGTCACGCAGGCGCGCCGCGCTGTTGCGGGTGACCACGCGGCCCAGCGCCAGCACGACCCCCGCGTCCGCGATGGACAGTGCGCTGCGGACGTTCTGCTCGACCAGCAGCACCGTCAACCCGGTGTGTTCCCGCAGGTCCCGCAGCAGCGCCATGATCTGTGCGGTGATCCGCGGCGCCAGGCCCAGCGACGGCTCGTCCAGCAGCAGCAGCCGGGGACGGCCGACCAGGGCGCGGCCCAGCGCCAGCATCTGCCGCTCACCGCCGGAGAGTTGGTGCCCGGCACTGGCACGCCGTTGTGCCAGCGCCGGAAAGAGGTCGTAGACCTCGTCCAGGGCGCGCGCCGCGTCCGCGCGGTCACGCCGCCACAGCCCACCGAGCCGCAGGTTCTCGTCCACGGTGAGTTCGGTGACCACCCCGCGGCCCTCCGGCACGTGCGCGATCCCGCGGCGTACCAGGTGCTCCACCGGGACCCGGCGCAGATCCTCGCCGTCGAAGGCGACCGTGCCCCCGGTCGCCCGGACCAGCCCGGAGAGCGCACGCAGCAGCGTGGTCTTGCCCGCCCCGTTCGCCCCCAGCACCGCGACGATCTCGCCGGGCTGCACGCTGAGCCGCACGCCGTGCAGCACCGGCGCCGCGCCGTACCCCGCGGTCAGCCCGTCCACCTCCAGCAGCGCGCTCACTCCGGCTCTCCGCCCGCGCCGCGCCGGCCGTTCCCGGCCCGCTCGTCCCGGCTCATGCCGCCGCCCCGGCCCACCCGCCGGCCGTTGGCGGCCCGCTCGCCGCGGCTCAGGCCGGTGCCGCTCGTCTCCCGGTGCCCGTTGGCGGTCCGCTCCCCGCGGCTCGTGCCGGTGCCGTCCCTCTCCGGCCGGCCGTTCCCGGCCCGCTCGTGGCGGCTGGTCCCGATGCCGTCCCTCTCCGGGCGGCCGTTGCCGGCACGGCCCCCGCGGCTCACGCCGCCGCTCCCAGGTACGCCTCGGTGACCTTCTCGTTCGCGCTGATCTCGGCCGGGGAGCCGAGCGCGACAGGCTTGCCGAAGTCGAGCACCAGGATCTCGTCGCAGACCGACATGACCAGGTCCATGTGGTGCTCGACCAGCAGGACCGTGGTGCCCACCGTGGTGATCAGCTCGGCCAGCCACCAGATCTCCTCGGCATCCAGCCCACCGGCCGGCTCGTCGAGCATCAGGATCCGCGGCCGGGCGGCGAGCGCGCGGGCCAGCTCGATGCGCTTGCGAATCGCGTACGGCAGCGCGCCGGGAAGCTCGTTGGCGTACTGCGCGACGCCGCACCTCCGGAGGGCGGCGAGCGCCTCCCGCTCGGACCACCGCTCCCGGCCCGCCCACCAGCCGCGCCCGGTGCTGCGTGCCCGCCCATCCGACCCGTCCGCCCGCCGGTCCGCGGTGCTGCGCGCCCGCCCATCCGACCCGTCCGCGGTGCTGCGCGCCCGCCCATCCGACCCGTCCGCCCGCCGGTCCGCGGTGCTGCGCGCCCCGGTCGGGTCGCCGGCCCGCGGGTTCGGGCCGCTGGGCGAACTCCCCGGACCGCCTCCCAGCGGGTCCGGCGCGCCGGACCGCGGGCGGTTCATGCCGTTTGCCGGCCCGGGTCCGTCGTTCCCGGGGTCGTTCGTGGTGTTGCTGGCGGGCTCGTGTCTGTTGTTCCGCGGGTCGTTCGTGGTGTTTCCGGACGGCTCGTGTCCGTCGTTTGCCGGGTCGTTCGTGGTGTTCCCGGACGGCTCGTGTCCGTCGTTTGCCGGGTCGTTCGTGGTGTTCCCGGACCGCACGTGTCCGTCGTTTGCCCGCGCGGACATGCCGCCTTCCGGCTGGTCCGAGGGTCGGCCGCGCATTCCGACCTGCACGTTCTCCAGCACGGTGAGCCCGCCGAACTGGCCGACCCCCTGCAGCGTGCGGGCGATGCCCAGCCGGTTGAGGTGGTGCGGCCGGGGTCGCCAGGGCCGGCCACCCAGGGTGAGCCGGCCGGACGTCGGCGTGACGAATCCGCAGATGACGTTGAAAAGCGTGGTCTTACCGGCGCCGTTCGGCCCGATGACGCCGACGATCCGCCCCGCGGGTACGCGCAGTGAGACGTCATCGAGAGCGGTCAGCCCGCCGAAGCGAACCGTTATGTGGTCGAGCGCAAGCTCGTGAGCAGGGGCTTTCGTCGACATGGCCACCTCTATCGGACCCAGTGGTCCACAGTGGAGAGTGATGGTCAACTATTTACACTAGGAGTGTAACTTTCTGATCCGTCTCGTCAACTACTTGCAACGTCCCCGTTACCCGAGGCGACCGTTGCCTCGGCCCCACCCCGTGATCAGTCGGAACGCGCGCCCGGATGAGCGAGTCGTGCCGCCCTGACTCGGTGCGCCACCGCTGACCTGACGCGGCAGCGTTCCACCGAACGATCCACGCCCCGAGCGTTGACCCGCCGCCGCTGCGCGGGATCGATCGCTGCGCCGGCTGTGGCCACGGCGCTCGTCGCCTTGATGGCCGCAATGTCGGGCCATGCCGCCGGGATGCACCCACGCCGGCGCGCCACGGCGCTTTATCCGCCGCGCCCGCCCGGAGATGGCTGGCCGCCGTGGGGTCGTGCTCGCGCCGGCCCGGCGGTTGGCTGACCGCCGCCGGGCCATGCCTGCGCCCGCCGGCGGCTGGCTGACTGCCGTCAGGTCGTGCTCCCGGGCCCGCCCGGCGGCTGGCTGACTGCCGTCAGGTCGTGCTCCCGGGCCCGCCCGGCGGCTGGCTGACTGCCGTCAGGTCGTGCTCCCGGGCCCGCCCGGCGGCTGGCTGACTGCCGTCAGGTCGTGCTCCCGGGCCCGCCCGGCGGCTGGCTGACTGCCGTCAGGTCGTGCTCCCGGGCCCGCCCGGCGGCTCGCTGACTGCCGTCAGGCCACGCCCCGTGGCCGGAACTGCACACTGACGCGTGGACCCACCGCCCGCGCCGTCTTCGGCACCGCGTGCTCCCACGTCCGCTGGCACGAACCGCCCATCACGATCAGGTCGCCGTGTCCCAGAGGGAATCGCAACGTCTCGTGGCCACCGGCGCGTGGACGCAGCAGCAGATTGCGCGGCGACCCCAGCGACACGATCGCCACCATGGTGTCCTGGGTCGACGACCGGCCGATCGTGTCGCCGTGCCAGGCCACGCTGTCCCGCCCGTCGCGATACAGGCACATCCCGGCGGTCACGAACTCCTCGCCCAGCTCCTGGGCGTAGTGCGAGTTCAGCGCCTGGCGCGCCTCGGTCAGCGCGGGGTGCGGCAGCGGCTCACCCTCGCCGAACCAGCGCAGCAGCCGCGGCACGTCGACGACGCCGTCATACATCTTGCGCCGCTCCGCCCGCCAGTCGATGCCGAGCAGGGTCTCGAAGACCGCGTCGGACCCGTGCAACCACCCGGGCAGCACGTCGACCCAGGCGCCCGCGGTGAGCCGGTGCCGGGTGAGCCCGGACAGTGGCTCGAGCGCCGGGGACGGACCCGACACGAGATCGAGCATCGAAGGCTGGTAAGCGCTGCTCATGCCGCCATATTAGTACTGACGTTCGACGGCTCGCCGGTCCCTGTGGACAACCGCGGCGCGGGTACGAGACCGGCGACGGCCTAGGTCCCGCCGGTCACGCCCCCCACGGCGGTCCCGGCGGTCACGCCCCCACGGGGGTCCCGGCGGTCACGCCCACCCGCGAGGTCCCGGCGATGGCGCCGACGAACGCCGCCGGGCCAGCCCGGGGTCATCGACGCGTGACGCCTTCGTGTCAGTGCTGGAGCGGCTGCCCGACGGCCTGGCTCTCCGGCCCGCCGGAAAACCCGGGACCCGGGCCCCCTGATCCGTACGCCCGTGGCCGTGCTCGTCGCGGATCAGCCCCGCAGCCCTCGGCCCGGGCTGAGGATCACCAGGTAACGGCAGGGCTGTCCGGCCGGGTTGTGGTACTCGCCGGGCGCCGGTGGGCCCAGCTCCAGGCAGTCCCCGGCGTCCAGGTCGTGCACGACGTCGCCCTCGCGGAAGCGCAGCCGCCCGTCCAGCACGTAGATCTGGTGCCGGGCCGGGGCGAAGGCGTCCGCGGGACAGGCCACCGACGCCCCCGGCGGCAACTCCACCTCCACGAGCTGGGCGGCGCCGCCGGGCGGTGAGACCGAGCGCCGCCGGTAGCCGGTCTCCGGATCGATCCACACCGCCTGGTCGGCGCGGCGGATCAACCGCCGAGAATCCTTCTCGGTACGCGAGAACAGCTCGGACAGCGTGATCCCGAGTGCCGCCGCGAGGCGTCCGAGCAGCGCCGCGGTGGGCTGGGCCGCGCCGCGCTCGATCTTGGCGATCATCGCCCGGGAGACGCCGGAGCGCGTGGCGAGGGCGTTGAGCGTCAGTTCCCTCTCGGTACGCACGGCGCGCAACGTGGCGGCGAGTTCCTCGGTCAGGTCGTCGGGCACGCTGTCACTATAGTGCGCGATTCTGATTACTATGATCGACATGTCGCTGACCATCCGGGACGCCACCACCGCCGACGCGGAAGCCTGTGCCGCCATCTACCGGCCGTACGTGCTGGACACCGCGATCACCTTCGAGACCGAGCCGCCCAGCGCCGCCGAGATGGCCGGCCGGATCACCGAGGCCGCCGCCACGCACGCCTGGCTCGTCGCCGAGGACGCCGGCCGGGTGATCGGGTATGCGTACGCCCGGCCGTTCGCCGCCCGCCCGGCCTACCGATGGTCCTGCGAGGTCAGCGTCTACCTGGAGCTCGGTCGCCGCCGCACCGGCGCCGGCCGTGCGCTGTACCGGGTCCTGCTGCCCCGCCTGGCCTCCCGCGGCTACCACGTCGCGGTCGCCAAGACGGCTCTGCCGAACGACGCCAGCCTCGGCCTGCACGCCGCCCTGGGCTTCCGATCGGTCGGCACCCATCCCCGGATCGGCTGGAAACACGACGCGTGGCATGACGTGGCCATCATGCAGCTCACCCTGACCGCGGACGGCGGCCGGCCCGCCGACCCGCACTGACCCGCCCACGCACTCCCGGCTTCCTGCCCGGTCCCGGAACATCGCAGCGCCGATGCCCCGGCGCGTGCGCAACCCGCGTTACGACGTCACCCCGCGCCACCGTTTCCCGAGCCGGTGCCGACGGCGGTTACGCGCGGGGCCGGGATCGGCCGGCCGCACGGTGGCCGAGCGTCACCGTGCGGTGGGGGAGTGAGCGGTCAGTCCGTGGCGAGGCGGGCGTGCTGGTGCATGTCGTGCCAGCCGTCGGCGTGCCGGGCCTCGCTGCGTCTGGTGCCCTCGGCCGGGTACCCGCTCCGGGCGGCTACCCGGCAGGACGCGGGGTTCGCGGTCGAGTGGTTCAGCTCCAGCCGGTGCAGGCCCAGACCGGTGAAGGCCCAGGTGGTGAGGGCGGTCAGCGCGCGCGGGGCGATCCGGCCGCCGCGGAACTCGGGCAGTACCCAGTAGGAGAGCTCGGCCACGCCCTCGGCGAGATCGATCCTCCGGAAACTGATCTGCCCCGCCACGCGGAGATCCGGTGCGTCGCCGGCCGGGACGGTCACGGCCCAGCCGGCGCCGCTCTCCTCCTGCCAGCGCCGGGGCCAGCGGGCGATCCAGGCCGCCGCCTCGTCATCGTTCATGGCCCGGCAGTGCCAGCGCCGGATCGCCGGATCGGCATACCCCGCGACGACCGCCGGCCGGTCCGCCGCACACCACGGCCGCAGCAGCACACCGTCCCCGGTGATCTCCGGTTGCGCCGAGTGGGCCAGCGTGCCGGTGGCGAGGGCCGGTGTGACGAGCGAGGGCATGCGCGGACTCTATGCGCCACCGCGCCCGTCGCCCTCACCCGGTGGCCCGGTGCGCTCCTGCTCCCCGGCGGCGACCTCGCGTCTGGCCGCGATCCGGCGCTACGCCATGACCTCGCGCTCGGCCACGACCCTGCGTCTGGCCGCGATGTCGCGTTCGGTCGTGACCCCGCGCCCGGCCGCGCCGTGACCCCGCGCCCGGCCGCGCCGTGACCCCGCGCCCGGCCGCGCCGTGACCCCGCGCCCGGCCGCGCCGTGACCCCGCGCCCAGCGCCGCCGTGCCCCGCGCCGCCGTGCCCCGCGCCGCCTCGGGGCGCGTTGCGGTCCGGGGTGGGGGCCGCGCCGCGCGGGACCGGCACGGGGCGCGTGACCGCGGGCGGGGCTCCCCCGGTCGTACCGGGAAAGGTCAGTGCCGGCCGCCTGCCGTGGGCGGATCGGCGGCCGGGCGGTCCGGGTCGGGGTGGTGGTAGGCGACGCGCTCCGGAGGGAGCGGGAAGGTCATGTCCTCGCCGAAGGGTGAGAGGCCGCCCTGCAGCGGGGCCGCGAGTTCGGCGATCTCGAGGCGGCCGTCCGGGCCGACCGGGGGGCCCTCCGGGAGGCGGGCGCTGGTGTACGTCATGCCGGCGCCGACGCCGCTGACGCCCTCGCTGCGGGACGGGGCCATGTTGTCCGGCGGGTCGGGGAGCTGGTCGCGGCGGAAGATCTTGCGGCCGAGGCGGACCAATGGGTCGTATCGACGGTCTACGACGCGCTCCTTCATCGGGATGATGGCGTTGTCAGTGATCTTGATGTGCTCCGGGCAGACCTCGGTGCAGCACTTGGTGATGTTGCAGAAGCCGAGGCCCTGGCTCTGCTGGGCGTACTGCTTACGGTCGGTGCGGGCGTCCAGCGGATGCATGTCGAGCTCGGCGGCGCGGATGAAGAAGCGCGGGCCGGAGAAGGCGGTCTTGTTCTCCTCGTGGTCGCGGACCACGTGGCAGGTGTTCTGGCAGAGGTAGCACTCGATGCACTTGCGGAACTCCTGGCTGCGTTCCACGTCGACCTGCTGCATCCGGTACTGCCCGGGCGCGACGCCGGCCGGCGGCGCGAAGGCCGGGGTCTCGCGGGCCTTCTCGTAGTTGAAGGAGACGTCGGTGACCAGGTCGCGGATCACCGGGAAGGTCCGCAGCGGGGTGATCGTGATCGTCTCGTCCGGGGTGAACGTCGACATCCGGGTCATGCAGCCCAGCCGCGGCATGCCGTTGATCTCCATCGAGCAGGAGCCGCACTTGCCGGCCTTGCAGTTCCACCGGCAGGCCAGATCGGGGGTCTGGGTGGCCTGCAACCGGTGGATGATGTCGAGTACGACCTCGCCCTCGTTCACCTCGACGTCGAAGTCCTGCAGGTCCCCGCCGGACGAGTCACCCCGCCAGACACGAAAATGGCGTTTCACCGCGCCTCCCACTCGGAGAGTTCCTCGTCGGTCATGTATTTCGCCAGCTCGCTGTGGTCGAAGAGACGGAGCAGCTCGTCGCGCATCCGGGGCACCGGCTTGCGCTCCAGCTGCACCTCGCCGGTCTCGTCGAGCGAACAGACCAGGTTGATCTGCCGCCACTGCGGGCTCATCCGCGGGAAGTCCTCGCGGGTGTGCCCGCCGCGCGACTCCTCGCGTTCCAGCGCGGCCTTCGCCGTGCACTCCGAGACGACCAGCATGTTGCGCAGGTCGAGCGCCAGGTGCCAGCCGGGGTTGTAGCGGCGGCCGCCGCCGACCGCGACGGTGGCCACCCGCAGCCGCAGCTCGTGCAGCCGTTTCAGCGCGTCGGTCAGCTCGCCCTCCCGGCGGATGATGCCGACCAGGTCACCCATCACCGCCTGCAGATCCTGCTGCAACGTGTACGGGTTCTCGCCCTCGGCGCGGACCAGCGGGGCAAGCGCCACCTCGGTCGCCGCGGCCACGTCGACCCGGGACACCCGGGGGCGGGCCGGCAGCGTGTCGACGTACGCCGCGGCGTGCTCCCCGGCCCGTTTGCCGAAGACCAGCAGGTCGGAGAGGGAGTTGCCGCCGAGCCGGTTCGAGCCGTGCATGCCGCCGGACACCTCGCCCGCCGCGAACAGCCCCTGCACCGAGCCGAACGCCGCGCCGGTGTCCGGGTCCACCTCGACCCCGCCCATCACGTAGTGGCAGGTCGGGCCCACCTCCATCGGCTCCCTGGTGATGTCGACGTCGGCCAGCTCCTTGAACTGGTGGTGCATCGACGGGAGCCGCCGGATGATCGTCTCGGCCGGCATCCGGGTGGACACGTCCAGGAAGACGCCGCCGGCCGGGCTGCCACGGCCCGCCTTGACCTCGCTGTTGATCGCCCGGGCCACCTCGTCGCGGGGCAGCAGCTCGGGCGGGCGGCGGTTGTTGTCCGGGTCGTCGTACCAGCGGTCCGCCTCCTCTTCGGTCTCGGCGTACTGCTTGCGGAACACGTCCGGGACGTAGTCGAACATGAACCGCTTGCCCTCGGAGTTGCGCAGCACCCCGCCGTCGCCCCGGACCGACTCGGTGACCAGGATGCCCTTCACGCTCGGCGGCCAGACCATGCCGGTCGGGTGGAACTGCAGGAACTCCATGTTGATCAGCGTCGCGCCGGCCCGCAGGGCGAGCGCGTGGCCGTCGCCGGTGTACTCCCACGAGTTCGAGGTGACCTTGTAGCTGCGCCCGACGCCGCCGGTGGCGAGCACCACCGCGGGCGCCTCGAACAGCAGCAGGTCACCGGACTCGCGGTAGTAGCCGAACGCGCCGGCCACCCGGTCGCCGTCGAGCAGCAGCTCGGTGATCGTGGTCTCCTGGAAGACCCGGATCCGCGAGTCGTAGCTGCCGGTCTCGGCGTGGTCCTCCTGCTGCAACGAGACGATCTTCTGTTGCAGGGTGCGGATCAGCTCCAGGCCGGTGCGGTCGCCGACGTGCGCGAGCCGGGGGTACTCGTGCCCGCCGAAGTTGCGCTGGGAGATCTTGCCGTCCTTCGTCCGGTCGAAGAGCGCGCCGTACGTCTCCAGCTCCCAGATGCGCTCCGGGGCCTCCTTGGCGTGCAGCTCGGCCATCCGGAAGTTGTTCAGGAACTTGCCGCCCCGCATGGTGTCCCGGAAGTGCACCATCCAGTTGTCCCGGCTGTTTACGTTCCCCATCGCCGCCGCCGCGCCGCCCTCGGCCATCACCGTGTGCGCCTTGCCGAACAGCGACTTGGAGATGATCGCGGTGCGCTTGCCGGCCAGCCGGGCCTCGATCGCGGCGCGCAGTCCGGCCCCGCCGGCGCCGATCACCACGACGTCGTACAGGTGGCGTTCGACAGTGTTCGTCATCGTCGATGCCTCTCAGCCGATGAGTCGCAGGTCGTGGAAGCCGAACCAGCCCGCCGAGACCCACATGATGTAGAAATCGGTCAGCGCCAGCGTCCCGAGGGTGATCCAGGCCAGCTGCATGTGCCGGGTGTTCAGCGTGGACACCAGGGTCCAGAAGCGGTATCGCACCGGGTGCGCGGAGAAGTGCTTGAGCCGGCCGCCGACGATGTGCCGGCAGGAGTGGCAGGACAGCGTGTACGCCCACAGCATGATCACGTTGACCCAGAGGATCACGTTGCCCAGGCCGAGACCGGTGGTCTGGGCCCGGACCGCGTCCCAGGTGTTGATGATCGAGATGACGAAGGCGGCGTAGAACGCGTACCGGTGCGCGTTCTGGAAGATCAGCGGGAACCGGGTCTCGCCGGAGTACGTCCGGTGCCGGTCCGGCACCGCGCAGGCCGGCGGGGACAGCCAGAACGCCCGGTAGTACGCCTTCCGGTAGTAGTAGCAGGTCAGCCGGAAGAGCAGCAGGAACGGCAGGGTGAACGCCGCCTCCGGGATCAGCGCGACGTTCGGCAGGGGAGTGCCGAACTCGGCCGCGCCGGCGCACCGGTCGGTCAGGCACGGTGAGTAGAACGGCGTCAGATAGTGGTAGTCCTCGACGTAGAACCACCTGTGCAGAAAGACCCGGACCGTCGCGTACGCCACCCAGGCGCTCAGCCCGAGGAACGTGATCAGCGGCGCCAGCCACCACCGATCGGTGCGCAGTGTCCGTGCCGAGATCGCCGCGCGTGCCCGTCCCGCGCCCGGCCTCGTCGCCGTGGTCGTCATGCCATCCCCCTGCCGGTGCCGCGTCAGGTGCGCGGGGCCGGCCGGGCGCGGGCACACGGGTGCCCGCCGTCAGCCGTCCTCGCGCGACGGTGATGTGTGGCACACGTTACGCCGAGAGTCCGACACTTTGCGGACCGGGGATGCCAAGTACGTCACAAAAACATCATCCCGGTCCGCAAAGACGGTCACCTATACGCTAGCTGATCTATCCGGAGGCGTTCCCGGTGATGTTCCAGGACGCCAGGTGCAGCGCGGGCGCGGCGTAGCGCGAGTCGGCCCACGAGTCCGGCAGCAGCACCGACTCACCGCCGATGCCGAGCACCCGGCCCGGCCCCAGCGCCTGCGGGTACGACTGGGTGAAGCGCAGATTGCCGACCGGCCCGGTCACCTCGCCGTCCTCCACCAACCAGACGCCGTTGCGCGTCAACCCGGTCACCACCAGCGTCTTCGGGTCCAGCACCCGGGTGTACCAGAGGTCGGTGACCAGCAGGCCGCGGCGCATCCGGGCGACCAGCGGCCGGGCCGACGCCTCGATCATCGGCGGCCCGCCGTCGCTCCCGCCGGCCGCCAGCGGGGCCGCCTCCAGCCGCAGATGCGCCGGGCACGGGCCCCAGGAGCGCGAGCCCGGGGCGGCGTGCCCGGTGGACTCCGCGCCCACCTGGGCCGCCGAGGTGCGGTCGTGCGTCACCGCCCGGGTCACCCCCTCGCGGACCAGCACCAGCGACCGCCTCGGCGTGCCCTCGTCGTCGAACGGCAGGCCGGCCGCCGGCTCGCCACGGCTGCCCAGCGGCTCGTCCACGATGGTCACCGACGGGTCGAACTGCGCCGTGCCCAGCTCGGCGAAGGACTGCTTCTGCGCGTACGCCTTCCCGTTGAACCCGAAGACCGCGAAGTTGTGCAGCAGGTCGGCGACCGCGGTGGGCTCCAGCACGACCTCGTACCGCCCCGGGGGCAGCTCGACCGGCTCGGCCCCGGCGCGCGCCTTGGCCGCCGCCCGCGCGCCCAGCACCGCCCCGTCCAGACCGGCCAGCCGGGACGTGGCCAGCCGGGCCACGCCGTCGGCGCCGCCGGCGCGGGCGATGCCGTCCATCGCCGCCTCCGCCGTCCGGCCCGTCACGGCCTGCCCGGCGGTGTTGGCGAAGGCGGCCGAGATGTACGCCGTCCGGCAGTAACCGGCGGTCTCCAGGCCGCCGGCCGCGTCGACGAACGCGCGGACCCGCTCGGCCCGCTCGGCCGGGGTGGCGCGGGCGGTCGCCTCGTCGAAGCCGAACGCCAGCCCGGACTGCTCCCCGGAACCGGGGTGATTGGCCGAGACGTGCAGCGGGGCCGGCCTGGTCAGACCGGCCCAGGCCGGGTCGGGCGGGGTCACCCGGGCCGCCGCGATGGTCCGCTCGACCAGCGAGCGCAGCCCGTCGGCTCCGGTCAGCGTGGTGGACCCGGCCGCCGTCCGCCCGTCCAGGTGCAGCCGCAGCCGCACGCCGGTGCTCGCCTCGGCGACGTTCTGGTGGATCGCCGAGTTGGCGAACCGGGTCAGGGCCAGCGCGTGGTGCCGGACCGTGACCTCGGCCTCGGCGGAGCGGCCGGCCAGCGCCCGGACCAGCTCCACCACCTTCGCCGCGATCTGCAGCTCGGCGCTCATCCGCGCACCCCCACCCGTACGTCGGTGAACCGGGCCGGCGCGGCCGGGTGCCCGGTGTGCCCGACCTGGCCGGGCTGACCCTTCCCGCAGTTCGGCGTGCCCCAGGCGACCGTCTCGGACGAGAGCATGTCCATCGACTGCCAGAACCGGGGGCCGATCCCGGTGTAGGTCGGGTTGCGCAGCATCCTTCCCCGCTTCCCGTTCTTGATCTCGAACCCGATCTCGCAGCCGAACTGGAAGTTCAGCCGCCGGTCGTCGATCGACCAGGACCGGTTGACGTCCATGAACACGCCGTCGTCGGTGGCCGCGATGATCTCGTCGAGGGTGTGCGGGCCGGGCTCCAGCCCGACGTTGGTCATCCGCACCATCGGCAGCCGGGCCCAGCCGTCGGACCGGACGCTGCCGGCGTAGTCCAGCCCGGCGACCGCGGCCGAGTCCCGCCCGGCCAGCACGCCCACCCAGATGCCGTCGCGGACCGCGTGCCGTTTCGCCGCGGGAGTGCCCTCGTCGTCGAACCCGAAGCTGCCCAGCGCACCCGGGAAGGTCGGGTCGATGGTGATGTTCATCAGGTCCGAGCCGTACCGCAGCGTGCCGAGCCGGCTCAGGTCGAGCCAGCTGGTGCCGGCGAAGGCGGCCTCCCAGCCGAGGATCCGGTCCAGCTCGATGGCGTGCCCGACGGACTCGTGGATCTGCAGGGCGAGTTGCGAGCCGCCGAGGATCAGGGTGGTCTCGCCGGCCGGGCAGAGCGGCGCGGTGAGCAGCGCCCGCGCCTCCTCGGCCAGCCGCGGCGCGTTGCCCACCAGGTCGAGCTCGTCGATCAGCTCCCAGCCGCGGGTGCCGTACTGCCCGGGCAGCGAGCGGCGCTGGACCTCGCCGTCGCCGATGGCGTGCGCGGTGACGCCGCCGCCGCACTCCCGGATGTGCTGGTCGATGCGGTGGCCCTCGCTGGAGACGAACCACTTGTGGGTGTCCCAGATCGCGTAGTTCGCCTGCGCCAGGTCGGCGCCGGCCTCCTTGGCCGCGGCGGTGGCGCGCACCAGCAGGTCGCCCTTGTCGGCCAGGGGCACCGACAGCGGGTCGATCACGCAGTCGCTGGCCCAGCTGGCCACCACCGGGGCGGCCGGGACCAGCTCGGCCGGCGGGCCGGCCACCTGGGCGCTGGCCGCGGCGATCTGCGCGGCCCGCCGCCCGGCGGCGCGGGCCGAGGGTTCCGCGAGATCCGGTACGGCGTAGAAGCCCCAACTCGAGCCGACCAGGGCGCGCACGCCCAGGCCCGCGCTCTCGTCGGAGCCCAGATCCTCGACGGCGCCGTCGCGGGCCGTCATCGACTCGGTGCGGCAGACCATGACACGGGCATCCGCATAGCGGGCGCCGGCGTCGAGCGCGGCCTGCACCGCCGCGCCCGCCTCATCGAAGTGGCTCATCCCCCGACCCTATGGGGCGGGCGCGACGAATTCCGGCTCACCTCACCGCGGCGGCAGCAGTTCGGCCGGGGCGATCGTCACGGTGACCGCAGGCGGCGCCCTTGCCGGCGGGCCTGCCGAACCGCCGGCCCGGCGGAGAAGTACTGCTGGCGAGGGGGCGGCGCGGGTGTCATGCAGAGGCCCCCGTCGCAGAGCTCGATGCGCTCGGGCGGTTCCGCCGATGGCCGGCAACTCCGGCTCGGTGAGGGCCGCCGCTGGTAAAGATCGTGGAGGTCATGGCGTCTCCCGGCCGGTCGGGAGACGACCGTCGCACGAGCACTGGTCGGATATCGACGCGTCCCGTGCCTATCTTTCCGGTCACGACACGACCTCCCGCAGGAAGGCCAGCTCCTCGGCCAGGGAGGCCGACGGGACCGACGTCAGTCCCGGCAGTTGCGCCCCGACCAGCAGGACCGGCCCGTGCGGCTCCGCCTCGGCGACCGCCGCGGCCAGGCTGTGGTTGCGGTAGACGTGCGCCGAGTCGGCCGGATCGCCCAGGTACCGCTCGGCGATCGGACGCGGCAGGTCACCCCAGTCCAGCACCGGCTCGCGGGCCACCGCGCCGCGGAACAGCCTGGGCCGGCGCAGCACGGCCAGCGCCGCCAGCCACCCGCCCGTCCCGCGGCCGCGCACCACCACCCGGGTCAGGTCCAGGTCGGGGTGCTTGCCGGTGAGCGCCCGCAGGGCGTCCGCCTGGTCGGCCAGGGCCAGGTCGGCGAGCCGCCGGTGCACCGCCTTCTCGAAGCTGGGGGCCACCCCGGGCGTGCCCCGGGAGTCGACGCTGACCACGGCGAACCCCGCGTCGGCCCACCACTGCCGCTCCTGCCAGGCAGCCGGATCCGCGCACACCTGCTGGTGACCCGGCCCGTCGCCGAGGGTGAGCAGGACCGGGAGGCTGCCGCCGACGAACCCGTCCGGGTAGAGCACGGCGGCCGGCAGCCGCCGGTCGGTGACCCGTTCCAGCACCGGCCGCGGCCGGTACGGCAGCGACGCCGCCAGCGACCGCAGCGTGCCGATCCGCCGGTCGCCCCGCCACACCTGAGCGCCGGCGACCAGCACGTCCCCGCCGACGGCGAGCTCGCCGCGGGACTCGGTCAGCCGGGTCACCTCCGGTCCGCCCCCGCCCAGCGAGGTGCGTACCCGGAACACCTCGCGCGCCGCGGGATCGCCCAGATTGCCCTCGACGATCAGGTCCGGCGCCCCGGCGGCCGCGCCGGCGCGGGCCAGGGTGCCGGCCACCCGCCGGACGTAGAGGGCGGGCGGGGTGAGCAGGCTGCCGTCGGCGAACAGGCAACGCGCGTCGAACCCGTCGTGCGCCAGTTCCCCGCCGACCAGCACCCGGCCGTCCGGCAGGTGCCGCGGCGTGCCCGGGATCGGCTCCACCCAGCGGGCGTCGGCGAGTTCCGCGTGCACCTGGGTCTCCCCGGTGCGCGGGTCCACCGACAGCACCAGACCGTGCTGTTGCATCCGGCGCAGCACGGTGATCAGCGGGCCGCCGGCGGACCAGCGCACCTGGGCCAGGTGCGGGTACGTCTCCCGGTCCCAGTGCACGTCCACCCAGCCGCCGTCCAGGTCGAGCAGGTGCAGGCTGGTCGCGCCCGCGGTACGCACCGCCAGCACCTGGCCGCCGTCCGGCGACCACCACCAGCCGCGGGTCCGGCCGAACTCGGCGGCGCCGGCTCCGGCCACCCCCCACGCGATGCTGCCGCCGTGCTCGCGCCACGCGTTGCCCGGCTCGCCGGCCAGCAGCCGGTCGCCCTCCGGCCCGTGCACCCGCAGCGACGCCGACCCGTCCGGATCGGTGAGGTAGCCGATCCGGACGCCCTGCGGGTCCGGGCGCGGGTCGTGCGCCGCACCGGCGGTCGGGATCGCGGTCACCGTCGCCGTGGTCAGATCGACGCGGAACAGCCGGCCGCCGCGGGTGAAGGCGGCCACCCGGGCGTCCTGATCCACCGCGTACGACGCGATCGGCCCGGGCGCGACGAACCGCTCGTCACCGGCGGCCACGTCCAGCACCCAGAGCCCGGAGTCCGGGTCCCGCGGGCCGCGCGAGCGCAGGAAGGCGACCCGCGCCCCGTCGGCGCCGACCGTGACGGCATGGGGGGCGCCGTGGCTGAAGTCGCCGGTGCGCCCGGCGAGTCCGGGGTAATCCACGCCCCCCAGCATCGCTGATCACGACCGGCTCCCGCCGGGTAAACCGTGGGCTCGCCGAGCCGGGCGGTCGGTGGTCGCGCGTACAGTATCGGCCGTGACGCTCGACCGGACCGCACCCGATTCGCTGCCCGCCCGCCGCCTGCTGCTGGTGCACGCCCACCCCGACGACGAGGTCATCGGGACCGGCGCGACCATGGCGCACTACGCCTCCACCGGCGCCCACGTGACGCTGGTGACCTGCACCCTCGGCGAGGAGGGCGAGATCCACGTGCCGGCGCTGTCGCGGCTGGCCGCCGCCGAGGCCGACCAGCTGGGCGGTTACCGGCTGGTCGAGTGGGAGCGGGCCTGCGCCGCGCTGGGCGTCACGGATCACCGGATGCTGGGCGGCCCGGGGCGGTACCGCGACTCCGGGATGATGGGCCTGCCGACCAACGAGCACCCGCGCGCCTTCTGGGGCGCGGACCTGGACGAGGCCGCCGGGCACCTGGTGGAGATCATGCGCGAGCTGCGCCCGCAGGTCATGATCACGTATGACGAGAACGGCTTCTACGGCCATCCGGACCACATCCAGGCGCACCGGGTCGCGATGCGGGCGGCCGAGCTGGCCGGTCCGGACGCCCCGGAGAAGATCTACTGGACCGCGATGCCGCTGAGCGTGCTGCGCGACGGCATGGCGGCGTTCCGCGAGTCGGAGCACAACCCGTTCGCCGGCGTGGAGCGCGTGGAGGACCTGCCGTTCGGCACGCCGGACGAGCAGATCGCCGCCCGGATCGACGGCACCGACCACTACGCGAAGAAGACCGCCGCGATGCGCGCGCACGCCACCCAGATCCCGGACAACTCCTGGCTGTACGGCATGGCCGGCGACTTCGGCGGCGAGTTCATGGGCGTGGAGTACTACACGCTCGTCAAGGGCGAGCGCGGCCCGGGCGAGGGCCCGCACAAGTGGGAGAGCGACCTGTTCGCCGGGCTCGATCTGGACGGCAGATGACCGTGTCGCAGGCTCCCGGGCAGACCGCGCCGGCCGCCACCGGCCGCGACTGGGATGCGGTGCTGCGGGTGGCCGGGGTGCTGGTCAGTGTGGCCGCCACCGTGGTCGCCACGCTGCTGGAGCTTCAGCTGAGCGTGCTGCGGGTGGGTGGGGTGACCGGCCTGTTCCACGGCGACCTGGCGATCTGGGCCGGCGGCGGCCAGCTGGTCGGCCTGGCCATCCCGGTCACGGTCGGCGTCAACCTGGCGCTGTCCTGGTTCGCCCTGACCACGATCGGACGGAACTGGGCGATCGGCGTGCCGTGGGCGCTGTGGACCCTGCTCATGCTGGCCGCCGCCGGGACCCGCACCACCGAGGGCGACTACCTGCTCGGCAGCGACAACTGGGTGGCCCTGGTGATGATCCTGGCCGGCAGCCTCGCCTTCGCCGCCCGCGCGTACCGGATGATCATGAAACCGCTGAAGCGGCCCTGATTATCAGGCTATTCACAGGCGCTCTCCAGCAAGCGACGCGCACCATCCGCGAAGATGACCGGGAGATCGAGCACCGCGGGTTCGTCCGGCGCTACGATCCCGCCCACGAATCGTTTCCCGGGAGGACTGATGAGGCAGCAGCGCTGGTTCCGGATCACGGTGCTGGCGGTCGCCCTGTTCGCGATCAACGCGGTGGCCCGGCTGGCCGTCCGCATCGGATTCGGTGGTTCGGACACCGCGCAGGGCCGCGGGTCGATCGTGATGTTCGCGCTGGTGGCGGTGGTGCTCGGGACGCTCGCGTTCCGCTGGTGCCAGTACCGCCGGCCCAGCGACTGGCTGCCCGACCTGGGCGTCGGCGCGCTCGCCGGGATGCTGGTGACCGTCCTGGTGGGGCCGTTCCTCAGCGGCAGCCAGCCGTTCGCCAACGGCGGCGGCGAGTTCTTCGCGCAGATCTGGCTCTACAGCGGCTGCGCGATCGCCGGCACGCTGGTCGGTTACTGGACCGCCGTGATGCTCGCCCGCGACTACCGTTCCCGCTCGCTGCAGGCGTTCAGCCGGCTGCGCACCAGCCGGCCGCGCCGGGTCGTCCGGCGCTAGGACTCCGGCGCCTCACGGGTGAGGTAGGTGTGGTGGGTGCTGAAGCCCATCCGGGTGTACAACCCCACCGCCGCCGTGTTCCGCTCCTCCACCTGCAGGTAGGCGCGGGTCGCCCCGTGCTGGGCGGCCCACCGGGCGAGGCCGCGGACCACGTGCCGCCCCAGCCCGCGCCGCCGCGCGGCCGGCGCGGTCTGCACCAGCGAGATCCCCAGCCAGCGGTCCGGCCCGGTGATCGCGCCGCGGGCGACCGCGATCAGGTCGCCGTCCGCGTCGCGGACGTGGGCGAACACCTTCTCCGGTACGCCGGTGAGGATGCGGATCGCAGCCTCCGGCAACCGGCCCTTGTGCGCGGCCACCATCGCGTACCAGTCGTCGCCGGGGGAGTCGGCCAGATCGACCGGCGGCAGGTCGGCGCTCGCCGCGTCGGCCACGATCGGGGCCAGCGGGGCGGTCTGCACCAGGGTGAGCGGCCGGGTGGACCAGCCGCGCCCGTCCAGCATCGCGTTGACCGGGGCGGCCAGCGGCATCGGCGCGTTGATCAGCGGGCGCTGGCCGTGCTCGCGGTACCACCGTTCGACCGCGTCGATCGCCGCCTCCAGCGGGCGGTCCGGGTCCCCGACGGCGAGCGCGGAGTTCGCCCGGCCGGTCCAGTTGCCCGCCGCCCGCAGCAGCCAGCTGCCCAGCCGGGCCCGGACCGGGGCCGGCCACGCCTGGTCGGCGGCGAGTTCCAGGGCGATCACCGCGGCCGCGTGCGGGCGGCGCGCCGGCGGGACCCGCTTGGCCCGGTGCACCTCGCGCAGCGGCACCCGCAGGGTCCCCTTGTCGGTGGCGAGTGTGAGATCGGTCTCGGTCAGGTCCACGAGCTCGCCGAGCGCATCCGTGTACAGCGGCCGATCCGCGGATACGCCTACAATTCGCCGTACCACCACCCGGTGTCCCACATCCTGCTGTCGGAGCACGTGTTACCTCCTTCGGCGGGAATACTAGGCTCTGCATTTGTCGTCGGCGGTTCTCGCGGCATGGCTTTGAAGGGAAAGACCCGTGACCTACATCATCGCTGAGCCCTGCGTCGATGTTCTCGACAAGGCATGCATCGAGGAATGCCCGGTCGACTGCATCTACGAAGGCAACCGGATGCTCTACATCCACCCCGATGAGTGCGTCGACTGCGGTGCCTGCGAGCCGGTCTGCCCGGTCGAGGCGATCTTCTACGAGGACGACGTCCCGGAGCAGTGGAAGGACTACACCAACGCGAACTACGAGTTCTTCGAGGATCTCGGTTCGCCCGGTGGCGCCTCCAAGGTCGGCAAGGTGGAGAAGGACGCGACGTTCGTGGCGGCCCAGCCGCCGCGCGGGGACGCACACTGAGCGCTCTGTCGTCGGCCCTGCCGGATTTCCCCTGGGACCTGCTGGAGCCGGCCAAGAGGCTCGCCGCCGCCCACCCGGACGGCATCGTCGATCTCTCCATCGGCACTCCGGTCGACCCGGTCCCCCCGGTCATCCGGCAGGCCCTCACCGAGGCCGCCGACACGCCCGGCTATCCGCTGACCGCGGGCACCCCGCGGTTGCGTGCCGCGATCGCCGGCTGGCTGGCCCGGGCCTGTCACGCCTCGGGTGAGCTGGGCGTGCTGCCCACCATCGGATCCAAGGAGCTGGTCGCCTGGCTGCCGACGCTGCTCGGCGTCGGCCCGGGCGACACGGTGGTCATCCCGCAGGTCTGCTACCCGACGTACGAGGTCGGCGTGCGCCTGGCCGGCGCCGAGGTGGTCCGGTCCGACTCGCTCACCGCGGCCGGCCCGGCCCGGGTCAAGCTGGTCTGGGTCAACTCGCCGTCCAACCCGACCGGGCGGGTCCTGCCCGCCGAGCACCTGCGCAAGATGGTCGCCTGGGCCCGGGAGCGCGGCGCCGTGCTGGTCAGCGACGAGTGCTATGTGTCGCTCGGCTGGGAGACCGAGCCGGTGTCGGTGCTCGCCGACGAGGTGACCGGCGGCGACTACACCGGCGTGCTGGCCGTGCACTCCCTCTCCAAGCGCTCCAATCTGGCCGGCTACCGCGCCGGCTTCGTGGGCGGCGACCCCGCCCTGGTCCGGGAGCTGCTCGCGGTGCGCAAGCACGCCGGCATGATCCCGCCGGCCCCGGTGCAGGCCGCCATGGTCGCCGCGCTGGAGGACGAGGAGCACGTGGCGCGCCAGCGCGACCGGTACGCCGCGCGCCGGGAGACGCTGCGTGCCGCCCTGGTCAAGGCCGGTTTCCAGATCAGTCACTCGGAGGCCGGGCTCTACCTCTGGGCGACCCGTGGCGAGGACTGCTGGCAGACCGTCGACCGGCTGGCCCGCCGTGGCATCCTGGCCGCGCCGGGCGCGTTCTACGGTCCGGCCGCCGCCCAGCACGTACGGATCGCGCTGACCGCGACCGACGAGCGGGTGGCCGCGGCCGCCGGCCGGCTCGCCGAGCCGTTCGCCGAGCAGCCCGAGCAGTGATCGTGGAGCGCCCCCCGGTCGTCGTCGCCCACGGCGAGGCCGTCCGGGAGGTGCCGCCCGAGCAGGCGCTCGTCCACGTCCGGGCCGCCACCAGCGGCCGCAGCCGGGAGGCCGTGCTGGAGCGGCTCGCCGAGCGCGCCGCCGCGCACGGCGCCGTGCTGGACGAGTTCGCCGCCGCGATCGAGCGCCGGGAGAGCGAAGGCCTGCACGTCCACCCGCAGACCCGGCGGCGCACCGACGAGGTGCGGGCCCACCACGGCAGCGTCGGCACCCGGGTGCTGGTCACCGACTTCACCCGGCTCGGCGATCTGCTCGTCCGGCTGGCCGGCGAGGAGCTGACCGAGGTCGCGGGGCCGTACTGGCGGCTGCGGCCGGGCGGCCGGGCGGGCGCCGAGGCGCGCCGGGCCGCGGTGACCGACGCGCTGGCCCGGGCCGCGGAGTACGCGGCCGCGGTCGGCGCGCGGGTGGACCGGCTGGTGGAGATCAATGACGCGATCCCGGACGAGGCGGCCCCGATCGCCTTCGCGGCCGGGTCGGCGCGCGACGGGAGCGGCCCGGGCTTCGCCCTCGAACCGGAGTTGCAGATCGTGCGCGCCCGGGTCCGGGTCACCGTCACGATCACCGAGCCGGTCCTGCCCGACCGGCCCGGCGACGCCTGACCCCGGGTCGCCGGACGGCCGGATGCCTCAGCGGCGGCCGAAGGCCCAGGCGGCGCCGGCGGCGAGCAGCCCGCCACCCACCGCGGCCAGCACCCCGTGGTGCTGCGACGCCCACAGCTGCACGCTGCGCGACTTGGCCTGGTCGTCGAAGTCCCCGTGCGCGCCCGGGTCCGGTTCGCCCGGCCCGTCCGCCGGGTCCCACAGGTTCGCCGGCTGGTCCGCCGGGCGGGGCTCGTCGGTCTGCTGCCCCTGGAACCCGGTGCGGGCCAGGTACCGGTCCAGCACACCGGGCGCGACCGCGTTCGCGGCCAGGGTGAGCGCGGTGGACCCGCCGACCCAGTACTCGCGGCGCTTCGGGTGGTCGGCGGCGTACTCGACCGCGCAGGCGGCCAGCTCGGGCTGGTAGATCGGGGCCACCGGCTGCGCCTTGCGCGGCAGCCGGGACAGCACCCAGCCGAACTGCGGGGTGTTCACCGCCGGCATCTGCACCATGGTCACGTGCACGTTGCTCTTCTCGTGCAGCAGCTCGACCCGCAGCGATTCGGTGAAGCCCTGGATCGCGTGCTTGGCCCCGCAGTACGCGCTCTGCAACGGGATCCCGCGGTATGCCAGCGCCGACCCCACCTGCACGATCACGCCCCGGTCACGGGTGCGCATCCGGGACAGCGCGGCCCGGGTGCCGTAGACGTAACCCAGGTAGGTGACCTCGGTGGTGCGGACGAACTCCGGCATTTCGATCTCGACGAACGGGGCGAAGACGCTGGAGAACGCGTTGTTGACCCAGAGCCCGATCGGGCCCAGCTCCTTCTCCACCCGTTCCGCGGCGGCGTCCACCGCCTCGTAGTCGGCCACGTCCAGCTCGATCGGCAGCGCGATGCCGCCGGCCCGGCGTACGTCTTCGGCGGCCCCGGCCAGCCCCTCCTCGCCGCGGGCCAGCAGGGCGACGGTGTCGCCCCGCGCCGCCAGGCGCCGGGCGACCGCCCGGCCGATGCCACCACTCGCGCCGGTCACTACGGAAATCCTGGTCATGACACCTGGATTGACCGGGATGCGCCGAGCGGAAACCTCAGCGCTCGACGCCTCGCGCCCGCAGCGGCACGGTGAAGGTCGCCCCCACACACGCCTGCGGCACGCCGTGCGGCATGGTCAGCGCGTCCCGCACGGTGAACGCGCCGACCGTGTTGCGCGCGACCTCCCAGGAGACCGGGAAATACGACCGATTGATCCGTACGCCCGGGACGGTGCACCCGGCGTCGCGGTGTTCCGGATCGGCGACCACGTTGCCGGGTCCGGTGCGGATCGAGGTGATCCTGATCGGCACGTCGCGCTCGTTGGTGACCGTGACCGTCAGGTTGCCGGTGCCACCCGGGCGCAGCGTCCGGTTCAGGTCGTTGTGGCCGGGCAGCACCATGTCGATCGTCACGGCGACCGGCTGCGCGGCCGGCCCGGGCTGGGTGATCCGCCAGTAGGCCCAGGCCGCCCCGGCGTTGACGAGCAGCGCCGCGACCGCGGCCACCGCCAGGATGGTCCGGGACCGGCGGTCGAACCGGCGTTTCCGCGGCCCCCGCACCTCCCAGGTGGGCTCCTCCAGGTCGGTGCTGCCGAGCTCGATCCGCGTCTCGGTGGCCCGGCCGCGGTCGGGCCCGGCGCCCGCACCGAAGCCGGTCAGGACGTCACGTCGGATCACGAGTCCGCTCCCGGGGCGGCGGCCGCGGGGGGATCGCTCGGATGTGACATGCGGCTCGTTCCTCCTCGGACGCCGGTGGAAAAGGCCGGACTGGCGTTCATACAACGTTCCCTGATAGAGATGTCCGATGTGATCGGTTTTCCGTCTGCCGTTGTAGGCGCATAAATCGGAACGATCTACCCGACCGGTTGACCCTGGCCGAGGGATCGGCCACCTTCCAGGGTCCCTACCGAACCGTCCACGTCGTCGCTTGACACGCCCACAACCTGCACGGATGCCCGCTTAGCGGACCGCTGCCCGGCAGCCCAAATCCGCACCCGTCGAGCCGACGGCCTCGAGCCCCCGGTGGGTGCGCACCGGGGGCTCGAGGGGTGGGGGCGGCTACGGCGTGGCCGGACCGGACGGCACGGGTGGCGGCGGACCGGCGTCCGGGTCCGCGGCTGATCGGCTCGCCCCCGGCGCCGGAGCGCTTCCCGGGCCGCCGGCCGGCGCGGGCGGAACGTCCGGGGCCGGCGGCCGCGGCGTCTGCCGGGCGTCCGGGGCCGGTGATTCGGGCGTCTCCCGGGCGTCCGGGGCCGGTGACCGTGGCGTCTCCCCGGCGGCCGGCACCGGTGACCGTGGCGTCTTTCCGGCGTCCGCGGCCGGTGTGGGCGGCGTGACCGGGATCGCGCGCTCCGGCCGCGCCGCGGCGGGGAAGGCGAGCGCGCGGCTGGGGGCGCTGCGCGCGCCGGTCCAGGCGCGGTACCGCGGCGCCACCGTCCACCGCCACGTCGCGCCGGCCAGCTCGGCGGCGGTGAAGGTGACCGACCCGGTGGCGCCGCCGCCGGCGGTCACGGTGCGGCTGATGTCCGGTCGCGGTGGCTCGCTCACGTGGTGCGCGGTGACCACGTAGCGGTCCATCCGGACGCCCGGGACGATCTCCTGGGCGCTCCAGCGGACCGTGGCCGGGCCGTCCGGCCGGGCCACCCCGGGATCCGTGCCGCGCGGCATCCGGGCCACCTCCGGATCCGTGCCGTGTGGCATCCGGGCCACCTCCGGATCCGTGCCGTGTGGCATCCGGGCCACCTCCGGATCCGTGCCGTGTGGCATCCGGGCCACCTCCGGATCCGTGCCGTGTGGCATCCGGGCCACCTCCGGATCCGTGCCGCGCGGCATCCGGGTCCGCTCGGGATGGGCGCGCGGCATCCGGGTCACGTCGGGAACCACGCCGCGCGGCATCCGGGCCACCTTCGCGGTGAACTCGGCCGGGTGGCCGGTCACGGTCCAGCCGCTCGCGTCGGCGTACCCGGTCCCCGCCGCGCCGAGGGCGGTGGCGGCCAGGACCGCCGCCGATGCGGCCGCGGCCCACCAGCGCTTCGACATGGCACCGTCCCGAGGGTCGAGGAGGCGGAGCGGGCGGCCGTCGCCGGCCCGCTCCGCGGGCGATCAGGCGGCCTTGCTCACGCCCTTGAACGTGTAGTCGATCTTGATCGTCTTCCCGGCGCAGGTCTGCGGCAGATCGCCGATCCGTACCGAGGCCGGTACGTCGGACTCCGGGCCGGGCGGGATGTCCGGGGTGCCGGGGAAGGTGGCGTCGATGATGCCCGGGGTGCCCACCAGCGTGTTCTGGCAGTCGGTCGCGTTGGCGTCGGCCGGGGTGACGGTGGCGCCCGCGACGCCGACCGTGCCGTCCAGCGTGACGGTGAACTCGTTGGGGTTCTTCACCCTGGTGGCGAGCTCCACCCTGGCGCCCGGGTACAGGTTCCCGGCGAACGTCGACGTCGCCGTCAGGGCCTTGACCTCGGCCGCCTTGCCGCTGGCCCGGCCGGTGCCGTCGATCGACCAGCCGATCGCGGCGAACGCCGCTCCCGCGCCGATGACGAGGACGGCGGCGCCGGTCAGGACGGCGGCGGAACGCTTGGTGAGCTTGCGCATGGGAAGGCTCCTTCGGGAACGGTTCGCGCGGCGCGGTCCGTCGGTTGCGGAGCGACGGAACCGCCGGGCGCGGTCGATCGGGTGTCCGCCGGGGCCCGTGGGCCGCCCGGCGCTGCGACAAAGATGGCGGACCGGAGCAGACCCGGCGATAGGTATTCCAGCCCCCCGGAGGCCGATGATCCGGCTATTCCACGAAACTGTTCCGGTTACCCCGCAGGAGTGAGCAAAGCGGAGCAAACCGGCGCCCGGTGGCCGGTCGCAGCCGCGGGCACACCCGGTGACCTGGGTCGACGTAGGACAGCCGGGTCGCGCCACCGGCTCCACCGGCGAGCCCGTCAGCGGTGGCCGCCGCGCCGCCGGAGACGCTGCTGCCGGCAGTCCGGACCGGCGGCGGCCCAGCGAAAACCCGGCCGCCGGCCCCGAACGGGTTAAGCCGATCGCCGGGGTCCTCCCCTGAAAGAGGCTTCCGGATTACACCTCTGTCGGGCGCTCCGCCTGCACCAGGAAGCGGTGCGCGCGCACGGTGAACTCACCGCGGGCTCGGATGATCGCCGACAGGCGGGCCAGCTGCCGTTCGTACCGTTGCGGGGTGAAGTTGCGGACCTGCCACGGCACCGTCTGCAGATGGTGGATCACCGCCCGGATGTCCCGGAAGGCGAGCTCGGGATGCTCCTCGCGGACGTCGGTCACCCGCAGACCGGCGGCGGTCAGGGCGACCGCCGCGACCTCCGCGTCCCACCGCCTCGGGTGTGGCGGCGCGGCGCCGAGCGCGTCGTTCAGCTCGGCCAGGTCGGCGCTGCCGACCTGCTGGGTGAGCAGCACGCCGCCGGGCCGCAGCAGCCTAGCCACGTCGGCGGCGGGCAGCCGGCCGTGCCGGCTGAGCACCACGTCGAACTCGTTCTCCCCGGCCGGCAGCTCGGTGAGCACCTCCACGCCGAACGGGGCGAGCCGCTCCCGGGCGGCCGGGGTGTTGCGGGCCCAGCTCTCCACCGCGACGGTGTACGGCGGCAGCGGCGCGAACTCGGCGAGCAACTCGCCGCCGCCGGTGTCCAGGTCGAGCAGGCTGGCGGCGGAACGCAGGAGCGGGCGGGCGATCTCCGGGTACGACCAGGACGGCTCGGACGCCACGGCCAGCCCGTCCAACCAGGCGAACTCCCACCCGGTCATGGACGCGCCGGCGGCTGCGGTGTTGAGGTCGTCATCCGGCGGACTGCTGCGCACACGCCGACGGTAGCCAGCGCGTGCGCTCAAAGTCGCGGTGGTCTCACCGTGCGCGGAAGTCGTGGCTGAACCGTGTTCATTCCGCGACTCAACGCACCGGATCGCCGGCGCGCACCGGCATCAGCAGGGAGAGCCGGGAGTCGTCGGCGGCGCTGCGGATGGTCAACGGCTGGACCGGACCGTCGAGGTCCAGCAGCAGCTGGCCGGGGCCGCCGGCGTCGACCGCCTGGAGCAGGAACTCACGGTTCACCGCCACGTGGGCGGCGGCGTCGGCGGCCCACTCCGACTCGGCGGCCACCCGCAGCCCCCCGGACGGGTCCGGGGCCAGGACGGTGACCGGGTACTGCGCCCCGTCGTGCTCGCGCCGCACCTCCGGGCCGCCGCTCACCAGCCGGCGCAGCTCGTCGGCATCGACGGTGATCCGGCGGGGAGTCGTGCCGGTGGGGCCGATCAGGCGGCGGTGGTCGGGGAAGTCGAAGTCCAGCGGTTCGGCGCGCAGCTCACGGCCGCCGGCTTCGGCGCGTACCCGATCGGTGGCGACGTCGAGGATGAGCGGGCCGGAACCGATCCGCCGCAGCTCGTCGGTGAAGGCCAGCGGCAGGTACGGCCGCGCCGGTGGGCCCTCGACCGCGGCCGGGGCGGTGGCCACCGCGAGCCGGTAGCGGTCGGTGGCGGCCACGGTCAGCGTGCCGTCACCGATCTCGAACAGCACGCCGCCGGGCAGCTGCGTCCCGGGGATCGGGTCGGTCGCGGCGAACCGCACCGCGTCCAGCGCGGCGGTCAGGTCGGCGGCGGACAGGGTGACTCGGGTCATCCGGTTCTCCTCCAGATCGAGCAGACTGTGCAGGCGGAGGAGTTCACGACGCGCGTCGGCCAGGCCGGCCTCCAGGCGGCTCAGGTGGGCGTCGAGCCGATCCCGTACCCGGTCGGGGCGCTCCAGGTCGCGCACCGTCCGCGCGATCTCGGCGACCGGCATGCCGACCCGGCGCAGCCCGGCGATCAGGCGGGCCGCCCGGATCTGCTCGGCGGTGTAACGGCGATACCCGGTCGCCGGGTCCACCGCCGCCGGGACCAGCACGCCCGCGCCGTCGTAGTACCGCAGCGCGCTGACGGTCAGCCCACTGGCCCGGGCCGCCTCGCCGATGTTGCGCATCTCGCTCCGCACAGCCACCCACTCTGCTGCCTCGACCTGCTTGAGGGTCAAGCCGGGATCAGCAAGGTCGCCGCCACCCCGGCCATCACCAGGGCGATCAGGCCGTCCAGCACCCGCCAGGCGCCGGGCCGGGCGAGCAGGGGCCCGAGCCGGTGCGCGCCGGCGCCGAGCGCGGTGAACCAGACCAGGCTGGCGGCGGCCGCGCCGGCACCGAACATCCAGCGGTGCGCGTGCTGCTGCGCCACCGAGCCGAGCAGCAGCACGGTGTCCAGATAGACGTGCGGGTTGAGATAGGTCAGCGCCAGGCAGGTGAGCAGGGTCGCACGCAGCGTGGACGGCGCTTTGCCGGCAGGGTCCAGGCTGCTGGCCGGGCGCAGGGCCCGGCGGGCGGCCAGCGCCGCGTAGCCGATCAGGAACGCCGCGCCGACCCACCGGATGACGGTGACCAGGGCCGGCTGGGCGGACACCACCGCGCCGAGGCCGGCGATGCCCGCCGAGATCAGCGCCAGATCGGAGAGCGCGCAGGTGAGGACCACCCAGAGCACGTGCTCCCGGCGCAGCCCTTGGCGCAGGACGAACGCGTTCTGGGCGCCGATCGCGATGATCAGTACGGCGGAGGCGGCGAAACCGGCCAGGGCGGAGGTGAGCATGGCCCCGACGCTACGGGGGCGCCCCGCTTCACTCCAGCTCAAGATTCTTGAGGTTGATTAGCGATACTTAATCATGGACCGGGTGCAGCTGGCGACCTTCCAGGCCGTCGTGGAGCAGGGCAGTTTCGAGGCGGCCGCACGTGAGCTCCACGTCACCACCTCGGCGGTCAGCCAGCGGATCAAGGCGCTCGAACGTGCCGTCGGGCAGGTCCTGGTACGCCGGGCCCGACCGTGCACGGCGACGGCCGCCGGGGCGGCGCTGGTCCGGTTCGCCGGGCAGGTCGCGCTGCTGGAGAGGGAGGCGCTGGCCCAGGCCCGGGGCGGCACCCGGATCTCCATCGTGGTCAACGTCGATTCGCTGAACACCTGGTTCCTGCCGGTGCTGGCCGGGGTCCCGGGCGCCACGTTCGAGCTGCACACCGACGATCAGGACTACACCGCCGACCTGCTCCGGTCCGGCGCCGCGATGGCCGCGGTCACCGCCGAGAACGTGGCGGTGCAGGGCTGCCGGGTGGAGCGACTGGGCGCGATGCGCTACCTCGCGGTCGCCGCCCCCGGCCTGGACGTCACCGACCTGAGCCGCGCTCCGATGATCGTCTACAACCGCAAGGATCAGCTCCAGCACCGGTTCCTGTCCCTGCTGGGACTGTCGCCGGCCGCCCCGCTGATCCACCACGTGCCCGCCGCGGCGGCCTTCAACGAGGCGATCCGGCTGGGGCTGGGCTGGGGCGCGGTCCCGGAGCGCAACGCGCTGCCGCTGCTGCGTTCCGGTCAGTACGTCGACCTCGCTCCCGGCCGGCACCTGGACGTCCCGCTCTACTGGCAGCGCTGGCGAATCGAATCAGCGCTGCTGACCACCCTGACCACCGCCGTACGATCGGCCGCCGCCGCAGCCCTGCACTGACCGCGGTACCGCGCCCCCCAAGCGGGCTCCGCCCGTCGAAGCCCGGGCGTCGCACCGTGCCCGGTCGCGTTCCGTCCCCGTGGACGCCGGGCTGTCGCACGGTGCCCCGGTCGTGTTCCGTCTCCGTGGACGTCGCGCTGTCGCGCCGTGCCCGGTCGCGTTCCGTCCCCGTGGACGCCGGGCCGCCGTAACCGTGCCCCGAGCGCATTTCGCCCGTCGATGACGAGAGCGCCGGACACGACAAGCGAAGCGTGGTCGTGTCCGGCGCTCTCGTCATCGACTCAGAGGGGCGAAATGCCGCCGAGCGGAGCGAGGCCGGCAAACGCCAGCGAGGCCGATAGATTCAGTTCGAGTGCAGCGCGCTGTTCAGTTCGATGCCGGTGCCCTTGCGCGGCCGGGCCTCCAGGGCGCCGGTGACCGAGTTCCGCCAGAACAGGAGATTGTTCACACCGGACAGCTCGATGGCCTTCACCACACGACCGTCGGGCAACGCGACCTTCGACGAGGCGGTGATGTAGGTGCCCGCCTCGACCACGCAGTCGTCGCCGAGCGAGATGCCGACACCGGCGTTCGCGCCGAGCAGGCTGCGCTCGCCGATCCGGACCTTCTCCTTGCCGCCGCCGGACAGCGTGCCCATGATCGACGATCCGCCGCCGATGTCGGACCCGTCGCCGACCACCACACCCTGCACGATCCGGCCCTCGACCATCGAGGTGCCCAGCGTGCCGGCGTTGAAGTTGACGAATCCCTCGTGCATGACCGTGGTTCCCGGGGCCAGGTGCGCGCCGAGCCGGACGCGGTCCGCGTCGGCGATCCGGACCCCGGACGGGGTGACGTAATCGGTCATCCGCGGGAACTTGTCGACGCCGTGGACGGCCAGGTGCCGGCCCGCGGCGCGCTCCAGGAAGCGCAGCTCGTCGACCCGGTCCGGCGGGCACGGACCGGCCGAGGTCCAGGCCACGTTGGCGAGCTGGCCGAAGATCCCGTCCAGGTTCAGCTCGTTCGGCCGGACCAGGCGGTGCGACAGCAGGTGCAGCCGCAGGTACGCCTCGGCGGCGTCGGCGATCGGCTCGGCCAGCGACTTGATCGTGGTCCGGACCTCGACGGTCGAGAGTCCGGGCAGCAGCTTCGGGCCGGTCAGCCCGGCCGGCAGGGCCGGCACGTCGGCCGGCTCGTCGCCCAGACCGAGGAACCCGGACGGGTACCAGGTGTCCAGCACCTGGCCCTCGGCGGTGACGGTGGCAAGGCCGACGCCCCAGGCGGGCGAGGTCGAGATCGCGGTATCCACGAGGTGAACCCTACTAGGGCCGGGGTCGGTGGATCAGGTGCGTCCGGTGCTCGGGACGGCCTTGTATGGTGCGCTCATGGCCAACCCGCTGACCCCGGACGTGTTGGTCGACCCGGTCGAGCTCACTCGTGCCCTGGTCGACATCGAGTCCGTGTCCCGCGACGAAAAGGTGATCGCCGACTGTGTGGAGGACGTCCTTCGCCGCGCCGGTCACCTGAGGGTCGAGCGCGTCGGCAACACGGTGATGGCGCGCACCGACCTGGGTCGTGAGCAGCGCGTGGTGCTGGCCGGTCACCTGGACACGGTGCCGATCAACGACAACTGGCCGTCCACTGTCGTCGACGATCTCATCTACGGCTGCGGGACGTCGGACATGAAGTCCGGTGTCGCCATCGCGCTGCATCTGGCCGCCACCCTGCCCGACCCGGCGTACGACGTCACCTACCTGTTCTACGAGGCGGAGGAGATCGAGTCCGAGTACAACGGGCTCAACCGGGTCGCCGCCAGTCACCCCGAGTGGTTGCGCGCCGACTTCGCGGTGCTGCTCGAACCGACGTACGGTTCGATCGAGGCCGGCTGCCAGGGGACGATGCGGGCGCTGGTGCGCACCCACGGGCGGCGCGCGCACACCGCCCGGGCCTGGCGCGGGGTGAACGCCATCCACGCCGCCGGTGAGGTGCTGCGCCGGCTGGAGGACTACCACCCGCGGACCGTGACGATCGACGGATGTACGTACCGGGAAGGCTTGAACGCCGTGCGGATCGCCGGCGGCATCGCCGGAAACGTCGTGCCGGACGAGTGCTCGGTCGAGGTGAACCTGCGGTTCGCCCCGGACCGTTCGGAGCGGCAGGCGCTGGAACATCTGCGCGAGGTCTTCGACGGGTACGACCTGGAGGTCACCGATTCCGCGCCCGGCGCGCTGCCCGGGCTCAGCGCCCCGGCCGCCCGTGACTTCCTGGCCGCGGTGGGCGCCGTGCCGGCCGCCAAGCTGGGCTGGACCGACGTGGCGCGGTTCGCGGCGCTGGGCATCCCGGCGCTGAACTACGGCCCCGGCGATCCGGCGCTGGCGCACGCGCCCGACGAGCACGTCGAGATCGGCCGGATCCGGGACGGCGCGGCCACCCTGCACCGCTGGCTGGCCGGCTGAGCCGCGGCGGCGCGGCGCTTTCGTGGGCCCGGCCGGCTGAGCCGGGATGCCGCGGCGGCGCGGCGGGGTCTCAGGCCTGGGGGACGGCCACCCGGCCGATCGCCCGCTGCGGCACCACCACCGGCAGCTCCGGTGGCGGGATCTCCATCGTGGCCTCCGGATCGACACCCGGTTCGGACTCCCGCGCCGCGAACGCGACGCGGCGTTCCTCCACCACCAGCTGGATCCGCCGCTGCATCCGACGGTGCATTCTCAGCCGCTCGTATCGGTTCGTCACGGTGGCCGCCCTTTCACCGGGACACCCGGGGCCCGGGCGCCGTGCCTGCCGTGTGGACGCGGTGCGGTAACTGTATAGACGTGCCAGAGCTACCGTCCGTTGCTTCAATCTGGCAAAAAGGTCTCCGGGCCGCAATCCTCTTACCGAAACGCAGCCGGTTATTCACCGGGTACTGACCGTCCGCACTACCTTGGACGCATGACCGACAGCACCAACGGGCGACCACCGGCCGCGCCGCAGCGTCATCGCGGTGCCGTCACACTGCGTCGGGAGGCCGTGCCACCGAGTACCGCGGACGAGAAATTGCTCGACTCACATCATCGCGGTGAGTGGAAGACCAAGGACGCCTGGCGCGCCCTGCGAATACTCTCCGAGTTCGTCGAGGGGTTCGACACCCTCGCCGACCTGCCCCCGGCGGTCAGCGTCTTCGGCTCGGCCCGCAGCAAACCGGAGAGCGCGGAGTGCGAGCTCGCCGCGAACCTGGGCGCCGCGCTCGCCCGGGCCGGGTACGCGGTGATCACCGGCGGGGGCCCGGGCGTGATGGAGGCGGCGAACCGGGGCGCCACCGAGGCCGGCGGGATGTCCGTCGGGCTCGGCATCGAGCTGCCGTTCGAGCAGGGCCTCAACGACTGGGTCGACATCGGCATCGACTTCCGGTACTTCTTCGTCCGCAAGACCATGTTCGTCAAGTACGCGCAGGCCTTCGTGGTCCTCCCCGGCGGCTTCGGCACGCTGGACGAGCTGTTCGAGGCGATCACCCTGGTCCAGACCCGGAAGGTCACCCGGTTCCCGGTGATCCTGATGGGCGTCGACTACTGGAGCGGCCTGCTCGACTGGATCAGAGGGCGGATGCTCGACGACAGCAAGATCAGCGAGGCCGACTTCGGCCTGATCCAGATCACCGACGACGTCGACGAGGCGGTCCGGATCATCGTGGACGCCGGCGCGGCGCAGGCGTCCGCCTGATGGCCGCCATCTGCGTCTTCTGCGCTTCCTCGAACACCATCGAGCAGCGCTGGCTCGATCTGGCCGCGGCGACCGGCCGGGCGATCGGCGAGCGGGGACACACCCTGGTCTCCGGCGGCGGCCGCGTCGGCATGATGGGCGCGGTCGCCACCGGCGCCCGGGCCGCCGGCGCGCACACCGTCGGGATCATCCCGCAGCGCCTGGTCGACCTGGAGGTGGCCGACACCGGCTCGGACGAGTTGATCGTCACCGACGACATGGCCGGCCGGAAGAACCTGATGATCGACCGGTCGGACGCCTTCCTCACCCTGCCCGGCGGCCTCGGCACCCTGGACGAGCTGTTCGAGGTGTGGACCACCGCCACCCTCGGCGTGCACCGCCGGCCGATGGTCCTGCTCGACCCGGACGGCTTCTACGACGGCCTGATCGGCTGGCTGAACGGGCTGGTCGGCGCGAAGTTCGTCCGGGCCGGGGCGATGGACATGGTGCTGGTGGCCCGCACCGTCCCGGACGCCCTGGACGCGATCGAGGCCGCCGTCACCGGGTGACCCCGGGGAAACGTCGTACCGGCGTGCTCTTATTGATGCCGTGAGCACGCCGGTCCCCCCGTCCCCGGTGCGCCGGCCCGACTACCGCCTGGTCCGGCGTCCCCGCCCGGTCGCGCCCGAGCTGCGCGCCGATCCCGTGCAGGCCCGGGTGGCCGCGCACACCAGCGGCCCGCTGCTCGTCGTCGGTGGCCCCGGCACCGGCAAGACCACCGTGCTGGTCGAGGCGGTCGCCGCCCGGATCGCCGAGGGCGTCGACCCGGAGCGGATCCTGGTGCTCACCTTCGGCCGCCGCGGCGCGGCGTCGCTGCGTGACCGGATCGAGGCGCGGATCGCCGGGGACGCCGGGCGGATCGTGCACGAGCCGCTGGTGCGGACCTTCCATGCGTACGCTTTCGGCCTGCTCCGCCGTGCCGCCGCCGAGCGCGGCGAGCCCGCCCCGCGGCTGCTCACCGGCCCGGAACAGGACCTGATCATCCGGGAGCTGCTGGCCGTGGTGGAGGACCCGGACGCCGCCGACACCATCGGGTGGCCGGAGCAGCTGCGGCCGGCCCTGCCCACCCGGGCCTTCGCGCAGCAGCTGCGCGACCTGATGCAGCGTGCCGCCGAGCGGGGCGTCGGCCCGATCGAGCTCGCCCGGCTCGGCGCGGACCTGGGCCGCGACGACTGGTCGGCGGCCGCCCGCTTCCTCCGGGAGTACGTCGAGGTGCTGGCCCTGCGCGACGCCACCACCCGCGGCTCGGTCGCCTACGACCCGGCCGAGCTGGTGCGGGCCGCCTCCGGACTGCTCGCCGACGAGCCGGACCTGCTGGCCGCGGAGCGCCGTCGCCTCGCCTTCGTCTTCGTCGACGAGCTCGCCGAGACCGACCCGGCCCAGGTGGACCTGCTTGCCCAGGTCGCCGGCGGCGGCAAGCCCCTGGTCGCGTTCGCCGACCCGGATTCGTCGATCTTCGGGTTCCGGGGCGCCGCGCCGGAAGTGGTCGCCGACTTCCCGGCCCGGTTCCGCACCGCGGCCGGTGCTCCGGCCCACACGGTGATCCTGCACACCAACTACCGGGCCGCGCCGTCGCTGCTCACCGCGACCTCCCGGGTGGCCCGCCGGATGCGCGGCCCGATCGGGCACCGCCCGATGGTCCCGCCTCCCGAGCCCGGCCCGGAACCCGCCGCCGACCCGGCGGTTGCCGGGTCGTCCGGCCCGGTCGCGGTCCGATCGGCTGATCCGGCTGACGCCGCGCCGGTGGTTGCCGGGTCGTCCGGTCCGGTCGCGGTGCGGTCGTCGGGTCCGGCTGACGCCGCGCCGGCCGGGCCGGTGGCCGAGGCGGTCGTGCGGACGTTCCGGTCGCCCGCCGCGGAGACCGCCTTCATCGCGCACGCGCTGCGCGAGGCCCACCTGCTCCACGGGATCCCCTGGTCGCGGATGGCGGTGGTGATGCGCTCCGCCACCCTGCAGCAGCCCTCGGTGCAGCGGGCCCTGGTCGCGGCCGGCGTGCCCACCGTGATCCACGCCGAGGACCTGCCGCTGCACCTGCAGCCCGCGGTCGCGCCGTTCCTGCTCCTGCTGCGCTGCTCGCTGGACCCGGAGGTGCTCGACGAGGAGGCCGCGGTGGCGCTGCTGCACTCGCCGCTGGGTGGCGCCGACCCGCTCGCCGAACGGCGGCTGCGCCAGGGACTGCGCGCGCTGGCGCTGGCCGCGGGGGACCGGCGCCCGTCCGGCGAGCTGCTGGTCGACGCGGTTCGCGACCCGGCCGGCCTGGACATGGTGGAACGCCGCTGGGCTCGCCCGGCACAGACCATCGCCCGGTTGCTCACCGTTGCCCGGACGGCCGCCGCCGAGCCCGGCGCCTCGGTCGAGGACGTGCTGTGGACGGTCTGGCGGGCCAGCGGGCTCGCCGACCGGTGGTACGCGATGAGCACCGGCGAGCTGCGCGTCACCGACCCGGCGCAGGCCGCCCGGGCCCGGCAGTGGCGGGCCGAGGCCGCCGACCGTGATCTGGACGCCATGGTGGTGCTCTTCGACGCCGCCGCCCGCTTCGTCGACCGGCTGCCCGGCGCCGGCGTCGGGGTGTTTCTCGACCACGTGCTGGGCCAGGACCTGCCCGCCGACACGATCGCGCCGAGCGCCGACCGGGGTGACGCGGTCCGGCTGCTCACCGCGCACGCGGCGAAGGGCCTGGAGTGGGACGTCGTGGTGCTGGCCGGGGTGCAGGAGGGCATCTGGCCCGATCTACGCCTGCGCGGCAGCCTGCTCGGGTCGGAGCGGCTGGTCGACGCGGTCGCCGGGCGGCCCGCGTCCGGCTCGGCGGCGGTGGTCGCCGAGACCTCCGCGCTGCTCGACGAGGAGCGGCGGCTGTTCTACGTGGCCGCCACCCGCGCCCGTCGCCGTCTGGTGGCCACCGCGGTGGCCGCGGTGGGCACCGGCGGTTCGGCGATCGAGGAGCAGCCCAGCCGCTTCCTGAGCGAGCTGGCCGCGGCCGGCGTGGAGCCGCCGGGCCCCGGCGCCGACCCGGGTGCCGACGCGCCACCACCACCCGAGCCGCCGGTCCCGGACGACGCCGGCCCGTCGGATGAGCCGCCGGTCCCGGACGACGCCGGCCCGTCGGATGAGCCGCCGGTCCCGGGCGACCCCGGCCCGTCCGGCGACCTGTCGCTGCCCGGCGACACCGCTTTCGGCGCGGAAGGTGACAGCGAGCCGGCCGAACCCACCCGCGAGGAGGCGGGGCACGGCAACGAAGTCGGCCACGCCCAGGAAGCGGACCAGGACCGGGAGGCGGACCAGGACCGGGAGGCGGACCAGGACCGGGAGGCGGACCACGACACGGCGCCCGGGCCGGGGACCGAGGCCGGGCACGACGTCGAGATCCCGGTCGGCCGCGCCCCCCGGGCGCTGACCCTCCCCGCCCTGGTCGCCGAGCTGCGTACCGTCGTGGTGTCGGCGGGCGAGACACCCAGCCGCCGCCGCGCCGCCGCGGCCGAGCTCGCCCGCCTCGCGTCCGCCGGAGTGCCCGGCGCCCATCCGGACGAGTGGTGGGGCCTGCGCCCGCTCTCCGACGACCGCCCCCTGGTCGACGCGGGCGACCCGGTCAAGGTCACCCCGTCGGCGATGGAGAGTGCCCTCCGCTGCAGCCTGCGCTGGCTGCTGGAACGCCACGGCGGCGCGCCACCGGCCGGTCCCGCGCAGGGCATCGGCAACCTGGTGCACGCGGCGGCGATGCTGGCCGAGGACGCGCACGCCGACCGGGAGAAGCTGGTCGAGTACGTCTCGGCCCGCTTCGACACGATCGAGCTGGCGGCCCGCTGGATGGCCGGCTCGGAGCAGGAACGCGCCCAGGCCATGGTGGACAAGCTGCTGCGCTGGCTGGCGGCGAACCCGCGCCGGCTGCTGGCGATCGAGCACGAGTTCACCGTCCGGCTGGAGGACGAGAACCGGCCGATCCAGCTGACCGGCCGGGTGGACCGGCTGGAGGTGGACGAGGCCGGCCGGCTCGTGGTGATCGACTTGAAGACCGGCAAGTCGACCGCGGTCGCCGCCGACGTCGCGGAGAACCCGCAGCTGGCCGGCTACCAGGCGGCGGTCGACGCGGGCGCCTTCGCCGACTACGGCACCGACAGCGGCGGCGCCGCGCTGGTGCAGCTGGGCCTGGGACGGGAGGCCCGCGAGCAGATGCAGGTGCCGATCACCGAGGCGAACGACCCGCAGTGGGCGTACGCGATGGTCCGCCGCACCGCCGAGACGATGGCCGCCGCGACGTTCTCCGCGGTGGCGAACAGCCGCTGCCGGGTCTGCCCGGTACGCACGAGTTGCCCGATCTCCGGTAAGGGCAGGCAAGTGGTGGAACCCCCGAAATGACGAGGAAGCACGCCGACGCCGGCCCCCGCTACACCCCGGCCGAGCTGGCCCGCCTGCTGCGCCTGCCACCGCCCACCGACGAACAGGCCGCGATCATCGCCCACCCGGTGAAACCGCTGCTGGTGGTCGCCGGCGCCGGGTCCGGCAAGACCGAGACCATGGCGTCCCGGGTGGTCTGGCTGGTGGCGAACGGCTACGCGCACCCGGGGGAGATCCTCGGCCTGACCTTCACCCGCAAGGCGGCCGGCGAGCTGGCCCAGCGGGTCCGCACCCGGCTCGGGCAGCTGGCCCGCCGGCTGGGCGGGCGGGACGACGCGCTGGCCGGCGAGGCCACCATCGCCACCTATCACTCGTACGCCGCCCGGGTGGTCACCGAGCACGGCCTGCGCGGCGGTTTCGAGCCGTCCGCCCGGCTGCTCACCGAGGCGGCGCGCTGGCAGATCGTGGACTCCCTGGTCCGGGCGTACACCGGGGAGATGACCGGGCTGAACCGCGCGCCGGGCACGGTCACCGATGACGTGCTGGCGCTCTCCGCCGAGCTGGCCGAGCACCTGTTGACCCCGGACGACCTGGCCGCCTGGACCGGCCGCTTCTTCGCCGAGGTGCAGTCCTTCCCGGGCCGGATGTACTCCGACGTCTCCGAGATGCTGCGCCGCCAGCAGCACCGGCTCACCCTGCTGCCCCTGGTCCGCCTCTACCAGCAGCGCAAACTCGACCTGGAGGCGATGGACTTCGGCGACCAGATGGCCCGGGCCGCGCTGGTGGCCCGGGATCATCCGCAGGTCGGGCAGATCGAGCGAGGCCGGTACCGCGTGGTCCTGCTGGACGAGTACCAGGACACCAGCCACGCCCAGGTCACCATGCTGAACAACCTGTTCGGCGGCGGCCACCCGGTCACCGCGGTGGGCGACCCGTGCCAGTCGATCTACGGCTGGCGGGGCGCGTCGGCGGGCACGCTGGAACGCTTCCCGGACGAGTTCCCGGACGCCGAGGGCCACCCGGCCTGGGTGCACAGCCTGACCCGGAGCTGGCGCAACCGCCCGGAGATCCTCAAGGTGGCGAACGCCGTGTCCGCGCCGCTGCGGGCCCGGGTGGGCGTGCTGAAACCGGCGGCCCGGGTGGCCGAGGCGGTCGGTGGCCGCACCGTCTCCTGCGCGCTGCTCCGGACGTACGCCGAGGAGGCGGCCTGGATCGCCGACTCGATGCTGACCGCCTGGCGGCTGGCCGCCGGGATGCCGAAGGCCCTGGCCGAGGAGATCCCGCTGGAGCGCCGTCCGACCAGCGCGGTGCTGGTTCGGGTGCGCAGCCAGATCCCGGTGATCGAGGAGGCGTTGCGGGCCCGTGGCCTGCCGGTCGAGGTGGTCGGCCTGGGCGGGTTGCTGGACACCCCGGAGGTCCGGGACGTGGTGTGCACGCTGCGGGTGCTCGCCGACCCGACCGACGGCGCCTCGCTGCTGCGGCTGCTCACCGGGGCGCGCTGGCGGATCGGCCCGCGTGATCTAGTCGCCCTGCACCGGCGCGCCCGGGCGATCGCCGCGGCGCGGGCGGCGCACGCCGGTGCGGGCGGGACGCCGGACGAGGTGACGGCGGACCGGCTGGACGACGCCACCCTGGTCGAGGCGATGGCCGATCTGGGCAGCCCGCACCAGTACTCGGTGCAGGGTTTCGCCCGGCTGGCCGCGTACAGCCGGGAGCTGGCCGCCCTCCGGCAGCGCCTGGACCAGCCGCTGCCGGACCTGCTCGCGGACATCGAGCGGACCATCGGACTGGACGTGGAGGTGGCGGTCCGCGGCTGGGCGGCCGGTGACGCCGGTCTGGCCCGCGCCCACCTGGACGCGCTGGGCGAGGCCGCCACCCGCTACGGCAACGAGAACGAGACCGGCACGCTCGCCGGTTTCCTGGCCTTCCTGGCCGCCGCCGAGTCCGAGGAGCGCGGGCTCGAACCGGGCCAGGTGGACGTGGTGGAGGGCGCCGTGCAGATCCTCACCGCGCACGCCGCGAAGGGCCTGGAGTGGGACGTGGTGTCGGTCGCCGGTCTGAGCCGTGGCGTGTGGCCGGGCCTGGCCCGCGGCTCCGACCACTATCTGGGCGGCCTCGGGGTGCTGCCGTTCCCGCTGCGTGGCGACGCGTCCGGGCTGCCGCGGCTGGATCTGGACGAGGCTCTGGAGCAGAAGGACGTGGCCGCCGCGCTGGCCGATTTCGGCCGGGCCTGGCGGGAGCACGACGAGCGGGAGGAGCGCCGCCTGGCGTACGTCGCGGTGACCCGCCCCCGCCGCCTGCTGCTCTGCTCCGGGTACTGGTGGGGTGACGGTGTGAAGCGCCCGCGCGGCCCGTCGGTCTTCCTCGACGAGGTGCGCGCGGTGTGCGCGGCGGGCGCCGGGGTGGTGGCGGTCTGGGCGCCCGAGCCGGCGCCGGGGGAGACCAACCCGAGCGAGGAGGCGGTGGCCACCGCCGAGTGGCCGGCCGATCCGCTCGGCCTGCGCCGCCCGGCGATGGCGGTGGCCGCCGACCTGATCCGCCGCATGATCGCCGATCCGGACGCCTCCGCGGCGGAGGCCTTCGCCGATCTCGCGGCGGCCGATCCGGTGGTCGCGGCCCGCGCCGGCCTGGCGGCCGACCTCGCCGGGCTGGCCGGCCCGGGTGCCGCGCCGATTCCCGCCGAGCAACCATTCCCGGTACGCCCGGAGCCGCCCGACCGTGCCCACGCCCCCGCCGAGACGGCACCGGCGCCGGACCGCGCGGCGCTGCTCGCCGCCGCATCGGCCGCGGACCGGGTGACCGCGGAGGTGGACCCGGACGTGGCGCGCTGGCGTCGCGAGGCCCGGCTGCTGCTCGCCGAGCGGGCGGAACGCACCCGCCGGGACGGCCCGATCGAGGTCGCGCTGCCCCCGCACCTGTCCGTGTCGCAGCTGGTCGTGCTGCGCCGCGACCCGCAGGCCCTGGCCCGCTCGTTGCGCCGCCCGCTGCCGCAGCGCCCGGCCCCGCACGCGCGCCGGGGCACCGCCTTCCACCTCTGGCTGGAGCAGCGGTTCGGCGCGGCCCGGCTGCTCGACATCGACGAGCTGCCCGGCGCCGCGGACGACCACGCGGCCGGGGACGAGGAGCTGGCCGCGTTGCAGGAGGCGTTCCTGACCGGGGAGTGGGCCGATCGCAGCCCGGTCGACGTGGAGGTCCCGTTCGCCACCACGATCGGCGGGGTGGTGGTGCGCGGCCGGATGGACGCCGTCTTCGCCGACCCGGGCGGCCGTTTCGACGTCATCGACTGGAAGACCGGCCGCCGCCCGACCGGCGCCGAGGCCGAGGCCGCCGCGGTGCAGCTGTCCGCGTACCGGCTCGCCTGGGCCACGCTGGCCGGCGTCCCGGTCAACCGGGTCCGGGCCGGGTTCCACTACGTCCGGGAGCAGGTCACCGTCCGTCCCACGGATCTGATGGACGCCGCCGCGCTGGCCGCTCTGATCACGGAGATCCCGGAGGAGGAGCGGTGATCGCGGCGCCCCGGGGTGGCGGGGTGGCCGGGGTGGCGCCGGCCGCGGCGAGCAGGTGCAGCAGGGCGGTGGCGTACGCCTCCTCGGCGCTGGGCGCGGCCGCGGTCGCCGGGAAGGTCAGCGTGTCGCCGAGCAGCTCGACGCGCACACGGTAGCCGGCGGGGTCGCGTCGCAGCTCGCGGAACGTCCCGCCGAGGAGTTCCCGCAACTGATCCTCGCGGGGCAGCCAGACGGTCTCATCGATCTCCACGTCGTCGAGGGCCCACTCGGTCGTACCGTTGAATCCGATGATCTGCCCTTCCGGCCGGTCGTGAACCTGAACCGTCATGTTGCTCAGCACGAACACCTCCTCGTCGAGATCCCGGTCCGGTATCGCGAACCGGTCGCCGAGCCTGGGCTTCCACACCAGTCCGGCGGTTCTGAGGCGCCACGCCATTTGTACGCCAAGCACGTCCCGGCCCCTCTCGTCGTGCTACGCTCGCGAGCGTTGTCAGTTTGGTTCCCAAGTACTCAGGAGCGCCTGTGGGGAAGTCTGCCCCAGGCGCTCTTTGTCGTAACCCGGGTTTCTCCGGTACGGGCGATCAGTACGGCGACACGAGCCCCGCAGAACGCGGGTCTTACCACCTCGTTTCCGTCCATGATGGGCGGGAACGATCGACCGTCTAGGAGACGAGCATGGTTACCGGCGTTGTGAAGTGGTTCAACGCGGACAAGGGCTTCGGGTTCATCACCCCTGACGACGGCGGCGCCGACGTCTTCGCCCACTTCTCCGCGATCCAGATGTCGGGCTACCGCAGCCTGGAGGAGAACCAGCGGGTTGAGTTCGAGGTGACCCAGGGCCAGAAGGGCCCGCAGGCCGCGAACATCCGCGCGGTCTGATCACTGGCCGCCACCTGGCGGCCAGTGACAGCGCGTGAAATCGGCGCCGCGCCCGGATGGGCGCGGCGCCGATGTCGTCTCCGCTCCCGGGTGTTTGCGGTGCTCCGGGGGCGATGTTGTTCCCGTTCCCGGGTGTTTGCGGTGCTCCGGGGGCGATGTTGTTCCCGTTCCCGGGTGTTTGCGGTGCTCCGGGGGCGATGTTGTTCCCGTTCCCGGGTGTTTGCGGTGCTCCGGGGGCGATGTTGTTCCCGCTCCCCGGTGTCTGCGGCGCTCGCGGAGCGACGTTGTTCCCGCCCGTGGACGCCCGCTGCACTCCGGGCCTCCGGGGCCGCCGAACAGCGAAGGCCCCGGGCGCACCCGGAGCCTTCCTCCACCTGCCTGCCTACCGGAACCGCGGCTGCCGCGGCTGCCTGCCGGACCGCGACTGCGGTGGCTGTCTGCCGGACCGCGACCACGGCGTCTGCCTAGCGGACCGGGCTAGCGGACCGGGCTAGCGGACCGGGGGGCGCGGCGTCTGCCTGCCGGACAGGACGCGTCGCGTCTCCCGCCGGACCGTGGGCGTGAGCCCGGGCCCGGATGTGGCGCCGGTGGTCAGACCGCGGCCGCGGGCCGGGGCAGCGGCGCGGTGCCGCCGAGGTGCGCCGGCAGCCACCAGCGGTCGTCGTCGCCCGTGGGCTTCTCCGGGTACGCCCGCTGCACCGCGTCGAGCAGCGTGGTGAGTCGCTGCTTGAGGGCCGCCGTGAGGGCCTCCGGCGTGGCGCCCTCCGGCATCTGGACGGCCTCGCCGATCTTGATGAGGACCGGGACGTGCCGCTTGGTGAGCTCCTTCTTGCGGCCCTTGGTCCACAGCCGGTGCGGACCCCAGACAGCCATCGGGATCAGCGGCACCCGGGCCTCCTGCGCCATCCGCGCCGCGCCGGTCTTGAGCTCCTTGATGGTGAACGACTCGCTGATCGTCGCCTCCGGGAAGACGCCGACCACCTCCCCGTTCTGTAGCGCGGTGGTGGCCTCGCGGAACGCCGCGGTGCCGGCGCGCCGGTCGACCGGGATGTGCCGCATACCGCGCATCAGCGGGCCGCTGACCCGGTGGTCGAACACGGATTTCTTCGCCATGAACCGGACCAGGCGGCGTGCCGGCTGGGCGCCCAGGCCGCAGAAGATGAAGTCCAGGTAGCTCGAGTGGTTGCTCGCCAGAACCGCCCCGCCCGCGCGCGGGATGTTCTCGCCGCCCTCGACCTCGATCTTCAGGTCGAGCACCCGGAACATCGTCTTGGCCAACGCCACTACCGGGGGATACACCAGTTCCATGACAGCACGGTAGCGGACATCTCTGGGAAACAACTGGGACGGGTGGACTTTGTCCGGGTGTGTTCCGGCCCTACGTCGGCGCGACGCTTCCCGGCGGTGTGGTGTTCACTGGAGGCCATGTCCGAGCCGCAGTCCCAGGGTGTCGCCCGGCCGGGGCCGGGCGGGGCGTGGTCGTCGGGCACGGTCACGTCGTCCGGCGTACCCCCGCTGGTGCCACCGCCGCCATCACCGCCGCCGGCGGCGCCGCCGCCGACCGGTCCGCAGCGGCGCCGGCGGCAGTTGATGATCTTCGGTGGGGTGGCCGGTCTGATCCTGGCCGGCGGCCTGGTGGCGCTGCTGGTGGTGGCGTTCGGCGGCGCCGGGGACCCGTTCCGGGACCGGGCGTCCGCGCCCACCGACGTCCGGCCGCCGCTGGCCCAGGCCTGTCCGGCCCCGGCGGTGTCGCCGGGCGGCGGCGCCACGGGTACGCCCACCGCGCCGCCGCCGGCTGCCGGCGCCCGCACCGTCGACCGCGACGCCGGCATCTCCTACCGCCGGTACGGCGCGCCCTGGCAGGCCTGGAACGAGGTGTGGCGGGCCGGCACCCTGCAGGTGCCCTACCGGGTCGGCCAGCACTTCGTGACCGAGGTCTACAGCGGCGGGGAGTACCACGCCTCGATCCTGTCCGCGGCGGTCCCGGCGGCCGACAACGACGCCGTCTCGCTGGACCTGGAGTGTGTGGGCCGGCAGGTCGCGGCGGACGTGCGCGCCGAGTACTACCCGCAACCGAACACCATGGAGCCGCTCCGCGACGAGCTCACCACCCTGGGCGGGCGCCCGGCCTGGGTGAGCCAGTTCCGGCTTCGCTTCGAGGCGGCCGGGCTGACCGCCACCGAGGAGCTGTCCGCGGTGGCGATCATCGACGTGGGCCGGCCCACGGCGGCCGTGCTGTACGTCTCCGTGCCCGGCACCCACAAGCAGTTCGACTACGTGGTCGAGGACGTCCTGGAGTCGGTCCGGGTGCTCTGAGCGGGGCCGGTGGACGCCCGCGCCGGTCAGCTGCCGGTCAGCCCCCAGCGCCGGCGCAGCGCGTTGTCGGCGAGGTTGAACAGCTGGTCGATCAGGATGCCGATGACCAGGACCACCAGGATGTAGCTGATCACCAGCGGGGTGTCCGCCAGGTCCCGGGCGTTCTGCATCCGTACCCCGATCGACACCGTGCCGGGCACGATGACCAGCAGCTCGCCGGCCATCAGGCTGCGCCAGGAGAACGCCCAGCCCTGCTTGAGCCCGGAGACGAAGCTCGGCAGCGACGCCGGCAGGATCAGGTGCCGGTACCGGGACAGGCCGGTCATGCCCATCACCTGACCGACCCGCAGCCAGGTCCGGGGCACGTAGTCGATGCCGCTGATCAGGCCGTTGGCCACCGACGGCGCGGCGCCGATGACCACCACGAACATGATCGCCTGCTCGCCGAGCTGGAACAGCAGGATGGCGAGCGGGAACCACATGATCGACGGCATCGTCTGCAGGCCGGTGATCAACGAGCCGATGGCGGCCCGCAGCGGGGCGAACCGGGACACCGCCGCGCCGATCACCGTGCCGATCGCCACCGCCAGCGCGAACCCGGTGACCGCCCGGGTCATGGTCAGGCGCACGCCGTCCCAGAAGTCCGCCGTGGTGACCAGGTCCCCGAGCTGCGGGAAGACCTCGAACGGGGAGGGGAAGACGTAGGCCGGCTTCCACTCGCTCAGGTAGGCCAGCTCCCAGGCCGCGAGCACGATGACGACGGCCAGCAGCTTCGGCCAGGCGCTCCTCCACAGGCGCAGGGCGGGGTTGCCCTTCTCCCGCCTGGGGGCCAGCTCCAGGGCGTCCAGGCCGCTGACCTCGTCGGAGCTCGGCGTCCCGGCCTTCCGCGGCTCCGGGCCGAGGCCGGCCGTCTCCGGCGCGAGCAGGCCCTCCAGGCCGGCGCGGGCACCCGCGTACTTCGTCGGTGCGGGGGGTTCAGTTGGCATGACGGGCGACCTCCGCGCGGAGCCGGTCGGTGATCTCGCCGGCCTGGCCGGAGACCTCGGAGGAGTCGATGCGCCGGGGGCGCGGGTGCTTGATCGGGTAGTCCTCGATCACCCGGCCGGGCCGGCTGCTCAGCAGGATCACCCGGTCCCCGAGGCGGACCGCCTCCCGTACGTTGTGCGTCACGAACAGCACGGTGAGGTCCTGCTCGCGCCAGATCCGCTCCAGCTCGTCGTGCAGGATGTCGCGGGTCATCGCGTCGAGCGCGCCGAACGGCTCGTCCATCAGCAGCACGTCGGCGTTCTGGGCGAGCGCCCGGGCCAGCGCGACCCGCTGCCGCATCCCGCCGGACAGCTCGTGCGGCCGCTTCTCGCCGAAGCCGCCCAGCCGGACGATCTCCAGCAGCTCGGCCGCCCGCCTGCGGCGCTCGGCCTTGCCGACGCCCTGCAGCCGCAGCGGCAGCTCGACGTTGCCGGACACCGACAGCCAGGGGAAGAGGGCGGCCTCCTGGAACATCAGCGCCACCTTGCGGCCGCCGGTGTCCAGCGTCCCGCCGCTGATCCGGTCCAGCCCGGCGACCAGCGAGAGCAATGTGCTCTTGCCACAGCCGGAGGCGCCGAGCAGGCAGACGAACTCGCCCTGCCGGACGTCCAGCGACACCCGGTCGAGGGCGAGCAGGGCATCGCTGCCCGAACCGTATGTCTTGGAGACGTTCTCGATCCGCACGACCGATGCGGTACGAACACTGGTGGTGTCGAGGATGCTCATGCTCTCGCTCGCCCTCCCGTCGATGGGTCAGGATGCCGCGGCGTCGCTGACCTCGGGCTGCCCGGCCGCCTTGAGCAGCTCGTTCAGCGGGCCCAGGTCGTAGATGCCTTTGAGGTCGACCTTCGCCAGGAGGCCGACGTCCTGCGCGTGCTGCGCGCTGGTGTACAGCGAGGACGCGATCGGGTCGTTGGTGAACTTCAGGTTCTTGAACGAGGCGGCCAGGATCTCGTCCTTGAGCGCCTTGCCGGTCAGCGACTCCAGATGGGCGTTCGCCGCCTTCTGCGCGTCGGCGTCGTGCCCGGTGATGTAGTCGACCGCGGCGATGTGGCCCTGCAGCAGCTTCGTGACCGTGCCGGGGTACTGCTTGAGGAACTTCTGGCTGACGATCAGGTGCGTGGTGACGAACTGCTGGTTCGGCCACAGCGTCTTCTCGTCGACCAGCAGCTTGCCCTTGGACTCCAGCAGCATCTTGCTGAGGCTCGGCTCGGGCACCCACGCGCCGTCGATCGCGCCCTGGGCGAAGGCCTGCACCGCGGTCGCGTTGTCCTGCGGCAGGATCGAGACGTCGCCGCCGCCGTTGGTGTCGGCGTTCAGCCCGTTCTGCTTGAGGTAGGCGCGCAGCGCGACGTCCTGGGTGTTGCCCAGCTGCGGGGTCGCGATCTTCTTGCCCTTGAGGTCCGCGACGCTGTTGATGCCCGGCTTGACGACCAGGCCGGCGCCACCGGAGGTGCTGCCCGCGATGATCTTCAGCGCGCTGCCCTTGGACTTGATCCAGCCGTTGATCGCCGGGTTCGGGCCGATGTAGGTGGCGTCGATCGCGTCGGACAGCAACGCCTCCAGCGCGGCCGGGCCGGCGTTGAAGGTCTGGGTCTTCAGCTCGGTGCCGCTCAGGGCGTTCTTGTAGAGGTCCTTCTGCACGCCGACCAGGGCCGGGGCGTGGGTGATGTTCGGGAAGTAACCCAGCCGGACGGACTTCGCCTCGGCGGCGGCGCCGGCCGGCGTGTCGGCCTTGGCGCCGGTGTCGTCGTCGGATCCGCAGGCGGCCAGCGCGGTCGTCGCCGCGAGCGCGGCGGTGGCAAGGGCGAGCGCACGTACGGCGCGGGAGCTCATGCTCACTTACTCCTAGTTCTGCTTTATTGAGGTGGTGGAGAGTTCGGCCAGGGTCCGGTGGTCGACCACGCCCTCGATGGCCGCCTCGACGGCGATCCACACGTCGTGCAGCGCGGTCGCCGCCCCGTGATAGGTCGCGGTCGCGGTGGGGAGGCCGCGGACCGTGGTCAGCGCGCCGCCGACGGCGCGTACCACGTCGCCGACGGTGATCTCCTCGGCCGCGCGGGCCAGGGCGTACCCGCCGTCCACGCCGCGGTGGCTGTGCAGCAGCCCGGCGCGGCGCAGATCGAGCAGGATGCCCTGCAGGAAGCTGAGCGGGATGTCCTGCGCGGCGGCCAGGCCGGCGGCCTTGACCAGGCGCGGATGCGCCGCGGTGACGGCGAGCATGGCGCGGACCGCGTAGTCCGTGCGTGCCGAGACGTACACGGCGGAGCTCCCTCCCAGCGGATCAAACTTCGCTTAATCTATCTGTTGGATGGGAATAGTGGAACAGATAGGTTTAGTGCGTCAAGCGTCCGACCGCATGACGGGACCGGAACCCCCTTCCCCGTACGCCGCCACACGTCGGCCCACGGGTGGTCACGCGGCGCGCTAATGTCACCTGGTGGCGTCCAGAATCCAGATTCCCGCGACGAAATACCCGGTCGAGCGGTTCACCCTCGCCAACGGTCTGCGCGTGGTCCTCTCGCCGGATCGCAGCGCCCCGGTCGTCGGCGTGGCCGTCGTCTACGACGTGGGCATCCGCAGCGAGCCGGAGGGCCGGACCGGCTTCGCCCACCTCTTCGAACACCTGATGTTCCAGGGCTCGGCGAACCTGGAGAAGCTCGCCCACTTCCGGCACGTGCAGGGGGCCGGCGGCAGCTTCAACGGCTCCACCCACCTGGACTACACGGACTACTTCGAGGTGCTGCCCTCCGGCGCGCTGGAGCGGGCGCTCTTCCTCGAGGCCGACCGGATGCGCGGCCCCCGGCTCACCGAGGAGAACCTGCGCAACCAGGTCGACGTGGTCAAGGAGGAGATCCGGGTCAACGTGCTGAACCGGCCGTACGGCGGGTTCCCGTGGCTGCGGCTGCCCCCGGTGATGTTCCGCACCTTCCCGAACGCCCACGACGGCTACGGGTCCTTCGCGGATCTGGAGAGCGCCACCGTCGAGGACGCGCAGGGCTTCTTCGACCGCTACTACGCCTGCGGCAACGCGGTGCTCTCGGTGGCCGGCGACTTCGACGTGGCCGAGGCGACCGCGCTGATCGAGCGGCACTTCGGGGACGTGCCGGCCCGCCCGGCCCCGGTGCTGCCCGACTTCGCCGAGCCGGATCTGGACGGCGAGCGGCGGGAGTCGTACACCGATCGCATCGCCCCGCTGCCCGCGGTCGCCGCCGGCTACCGCGTGCCCGACCCGATCGCCGCCTTCGACGCGTACCTGCCCTTCGCGGTGCTGGCCGAGGTGCTCACCGACGGCGACGCCGCCCGCCTGGTGGAACGCCTGGTGCAGCGGGACCGCTCGGTCACCAACATCGGCGGCTACCTCGGCTTCATGGGCGACGAGTACCAGGTCCGCAACCCGACGGCGCTGCTGCTGCAGGCGCACATGCCGCCCGGCGGGGACGCCGGCAAGGTGCTGCGCACCGTCGACGAGGAGCTGGACCGCCTGGTCGCCGACGGCCTCAAGCCGGGCGAGCTGGAGCGCACCCAGGCCCGGATGGGCGCCCGGCTGCTGCAGGGCACCGACGAGGTGCTCGGCCGGGCCCTGCCGATGGCCGTGCTGGAGCTGCAGCGTGGCCGCCCGCAGTTGCTCAACGAGCTGCCCAAGCTGATCAGTGAGGTGACCGCGGAGCAGATCGTCGCGGCCGCGGCCACCCTGCGGCCGGAGCGCCGCGCAGCAGTCGAAGTGATCCCCGGAGCGGCGGCATGACCCTCCGCGCCCAGCGGCGCCGCGCCGCGCCGCCGCCCGGCCTCGCACCGCGCACGCCGAAGGAAGGCACAGCATGACCAGCGTGACCAAGGCCCTGCCGGACCTGATCCCGGACGCCGAGCTGACCCTGCCCCCGCAGGCCGAGCGCAAGCTGCCCACCGGGCTGACCGTGATCGCCATCCGCCGCGCCGCGGTGCCGCTGGTCGAGGTGCGGTTGCGCATCCCGTTCGGCCGGGCCCCGCTGGCCCCGGCGACACTGCTGTCCCAGGCGCTGTTCACCGGCACCGGCACGATGTCGATGCTGGACATCGCCGCCGAGCTGCAGGCGGTCGGTGGTGGCCTGGCCGCCGGGCTGGACCCGGACCGGCTGCAGATCAGCGGCAACGCGCTGGCCGGCGGGCTGGGCCGGACCCTGGAGATCCTGGCCGCCGTGCTCACCGACGCCGCCTACCCCGGCGAGGAGGTGGTCACCGAGCGCGAGCGCCTGGTCGACCACATCCAGGTGGCCCTCAGCCAGCCCTCGCACCTGGCGCGGGTCGCGCTGCTCAAGCGGATGTACGGCAGCCACCCGTACGCGGTGCAGACCCCGGAGCCGGACGAGGTCCGTGCCGTGGAGCCGGAGGCCCTGCGCCGGCTGCACGCCGACCGGGTCCGGCCGGACGGCGCGACCCTGGTCCTGGTCGGCGACATCGATCCGGAGCAGGCCATCGACCTGGCGGAGAAGATGCTGGGCGGCTGGACCGGCGCGGCCGGCGACGGCGTCGTCCCGCCCACCCCGGCGCTGCGGCCGGGCCCGCTGCTGCTGGTCGACCGGCCCGGCTCGGTGCAGTCGTCGCTGCGGATCGCGCTGCCCGCGCTGACCCGTACCGACCCGGACTACGCCGCCCTCACCCTGGCGAACATGGTGTTCGGCGGGTACTTCTCGTCCCGCTGGGTGGAGAACATCCGCGAGGACAAGGGCTACACGTACGGCTCGCACTCGGTGATCGAGCACTTCGTGGCCGGCTCCGCCCTGCTGGCCGCCGCCGACGTGGCCACCGAGGTGACCGGCCCGTCCCTGCTGGAGACGACGTACGAACTGGGCCGCATCGCCAGCCTCCCACCCGGTGAGGAGGAGCTGGAGCAGGCCCGGCGGTACGCCCTGGGCACCCTCCGGCTGGGCATGTCCACCCAGGCCGGTCTGGCCGGGCTGGCCAGCGTGTACGCGGGCTTCGGCCTGCGCCTGGACTACCTGCGGGAGCACTCGGCCGCGCTCGCCGCCGCCACCGCGGAGCAGGTCGCCGCCGCCGCGGCCAGGTACCTCGCCCCGTCGCGCGGGGTGACCGTGGTGCTCGGCGACGCCGAGAAGGTCGAGCCCCAGCTCGCCGCCCTGACCGCGGTGGAGCGCAGCGCGCAGTGACCGGCACCGAGCAAGTGGAGCAGCCCGACCTCGGCGGTGAGCAGCCCGGCACCCCACCGCTGGCGCGTACCACGCTGGACCGTGCCGCCGAGCGCCGTAAGGACGAGGCGTGGCTGGCCGAGGCCTGGACCCGGGGCCTGGTCCTGGTGGTGGACCTGGCGAAGGGGGGCCGGGCCCTGGTCGCCGACCGGGCCGGCGGGGGCGCCACGCTGGTCCTGATCCCGTCGGCCGACGCCCCGGACGCCGAGCACTGGTTCCTCGGCCTCGACACCGACGGCACCCCGCTGTGGACCATGGACGCGACGCCGCCCCCGGCCGACGGAACGCGTCCGGCGACGCTGCGGGAGATCGGCCACCTGCTCGACGACCGCGACGCCGGCCTGTTCACAGCCGCCGCCGCGCTCACCAACTGGCACGCCAGCCACCGGTTCTCGCCGCGCACCGGCAAGCCGACGGTCGCGGTGGAGGCCGGCTGGGCCCGAGCCGACGCGGACGGGCAGCTGATGTGGCCGCGTACCGACCCGGCGATGATCGTGGTGGTGCACGACGGCGTGCCCGGCCCGGCCGGCCGCTGCCTGCTCGGGCACAACGCGGCCTGGGGCCGGGGGCCGGACGGCGCGACCCGCTTCTCCTGCCTGGCCGGTTACGTCGAGCCGGGTGAGTCCGCCGAGGCCGCGGTGATCCGCGAGGTCCGGGAGGAGGTCGGCATCCGGCTCGACACCCTGCGGTACGAGGGCAGCCAGTCCTGGCCCTACCCGGGCTCACTGATGCTCGGCTTCCTGGCGACCGCCGACCCGGCGCAGCCGCTGCGGCTGGACCCGGAGGAGATCGACGAGGCGCACTGGTTCTCCCGCGACGACATCGCCGGGATGATCGCCGGTGACTACGTGCACCCGGACACTGGTGTCCCGATGGGCCTGCCGATGCGCTCCTCGATCGCGTTCTACCTCATCGAGAAGTGGCTGCACGACGGTGGGCGGGAGCACGGCTGACCGGTTGATCAGAAGAATTCTCGTCTCGCGAGGCAACCTGGGCGCGGTCTGGTCGCGTCAATGCTTAAAAGAGCGAGAGGGGATCCGATGACCCAGGTGGAAGCGCCTGCGTGGACGCCGATGTCCGCGGAGGAGCGGGAGGCGTTCGACCGCGATGGCTACATCATCGTGCCGTCGGTGCTGAGTGAAAGCGAGATCGAGGCCGGCCGGACCGCGATCCTGGGGTACTACGAGAAGGCGAAGGCCGAGGGCACGCTGAGCGCGACCGGCGCGCTGCACCAGCTCTCCCCGATCGCCCACGTGCCCGAGCTGGCTTTCCTGCTCGACCACCCCAAGGCTTTCAAGTACATCTGGTCGCTGCTCGGGTGGAACATCCACGTGTACCACTCGCACATCGACGTGCACCCGCAGCTGCACGAGAAGCAGAAGGAATGGTGGCACTGGCACCAGGACGGCGGCCGGCAGAACCGGGAGATCGAGACCGACCCGCGTCCGATGATGTCGGTGAAGCTGGCGTACTGGTTCTCCGACGTCAGCGAGACCGGCCGGGGCAACTTCACCGTGCTGCCCGGCAGCCACAAGACCAACTGGCTGCCCGGCCCGCCGAGCCGTGGCGTTCCGTGGCCGCAGCCCGAGGGCGCCGTGCAGATCACCGCGAACCCGGGTGACCTGGTGGTCTTCGACCGGCGCATCTGGCACGCCCGTTCGGACAACTACTCCGACATCACCCGTGTCGGCGCGTTCTTCGGCTACACGCCGCGCTGGATCGTCATCCGCGACGAGGTTGCGGACCTGCCGAACCGGCCGGAGTGGGCGGGCCTCAACGACGTGCAGAAGCAGCTGCTCGGCGGCTTCGGCAACGGTGACGGCGACCACCAGTGGGGTCACTACCCGGAGACCACGCCGCTCTACGGCGTGCTCAAGGAGCGGGGCCTGCTCGACTCCAGCATCCCGGCGCTGATCCCGTAGAACCGCCGGGCACGCGCAGGGGGCCGGCCCGGAACGGGGCCGGCCCCCTGCGCGTCGGCACCAGCCGGCCGGTCCGGCCCCGGGTGCTCTCGCCCACCCGGCCGGCGCCGGGCCGCCGTGCTGCGGCGTCGGCGTGCTCGTCGACACCGGATCACGAGGTCTAGCCTCTTTGGATGACCTTGGAGTGGGAGCAGGTAATCGTTCATTCGGTCGATCCGGTGACCCTGGGGCAGTGGTGGGCCGAGGCTCTCGGTTGGGTGGTGGTGCACTCCTCCGACGAGGAGTTCGAGATCCGTCCGGCGCCGGATCGCATGCCGGGGTTGGACTTCGTCCGGATCGATGAGCCCAAGACGGCCAAGAGCCGCCTGCATCTCGACTTCCGGCCGGATGACCAGGACGCCGAGGTGGCCCGTCTGGTCGCGCACGGCGCACGGCGCGTCGACATCGGCCAGGGTGACCAATCGTGGGTCGTGCTGGCGGACCCCGAGGGCAACGAGTTCTGTGTCCTCGCCCGGCGACGTCAGTAGGAACCCCGCCGGGCGTGCCGGAGTACGCGAAGGCCCCGGCTCATCGCCGGGGCCTGCTGTGTTGCCGGACCGTGCGGACGGCCCGTGCCGGCTCGATCAGCCGGCCACGCCCGAGCCGGCCAGGGCCTGCTTGACCTGAATGATCGACGGGTTGGTCATCACGATCTCGGAGCTGCCGTCGGTGGGAACGATGCGGATCGTGGGCACCGTCTGGTTGCCGCCGTTCACGCTCATCACGAAGTCGGCGGCCTTCGGGTCCTGTTCGATGTCCACCACGTCGTAGGCGATGCCTTCTCGATCGAGCTGCGACTTGAGGCGGTGGCAGTACCCACACCAGGACGTCGAGTACATGGTCAGCATCGGACAGGGCTCCTTCGGATACGAGTCACACGGCACTACGCCTACGGCACAACGCTCCCCAGGGGTGTCATGATTCCCTACCGTGCGGACTGAAACGGTGCTGGCCGGGCTGGACCCGGAACAGCGGACGGCGGTGACGGCCCCGGCCGGGCCGGTCTGCATCCTGGCCGGCGCCGGCACCGGCAAGACCCGGGCGATCACCCACCGGATCGCGTACCGGACGCTGTCCGGCGAGATCAACCCGCGGCACGTGCTCGCGGTGACCTTCACCGCGCGGGCCGCCGCCGAGATGCGTGCCCGGCTCACCTCGCTGGGCGCCGGCGGCGTCCAGGCCCGTACCTTCCACGCGGCCGCCCTGCGCCAGGTCCGCTACTTCGCCGCCCGCCTGCTCGACGGCCGCGGCATGCCCGAACTGATGGAGAGCAAGATCCGGGTGGTGGGCCTGGCCGCCGCCCGCGCCGGGGTGCGCGCCGACCGCGCGGTCGCCCGCGACCTGGCCGGTGAGATCGAGTGGGCGAAGTCGTCCCTCGTCGAACCCGGGGAGTACGCGGTGGCCGCCGCCAAGGCGCTGCGGGAGCCCCCGCTGGAGCCGGCCCGGGTGGCCGAGGTGTTCGCGGCCTACGAGTCGCTCAAACGCCGGCAGGGCGTGATCGACTTCGAGGACCTCCTGCGTGCCGCGGTCTGGGGCATCGAGGAGCATCCGGACGTCGCCGAGCAGATCCGGGCGCAGTACCGGCATTTCGTGGTCGACGAGTACCAGGACGTCAACCCGTTGCAGCAGCGCCTGCTGGAGGCCTGGCTGGGCGGCCGGGACGATCTCACCGTGGTGGGCGACGCCAGCCAGACGATCTACTCGTTCACCGGCGCCACCTCGGCCCACCTGATCGACTTCCCGCGCCGGTGGCGCGGCGCCGTGGTGGTCCGCCTGGTCCGCGACTACCGCTCCACCCCGCAGGTGGTGGGCCTGGCCAACGCGGTGATCCGGCAGGCCCGTGGCACCGAGGCGAAACTGCGTCTGGAACTGCACGGGCAGCGGCCGCCCGGCCCGGAACCGGAGCTCAAGATCTTCCCGGACGAGCCGGGCGAGGCGGCCGCGGTGGCGCGGCGTTGCCGCCAGCTCCTGGCGGCCGGCACGCCGGCCAGCGAGATCGCGGTGCTTTTCCGTACGAACGCGCAGTCCGAGGCGTACGAGGAAGCCCTGGCGGACGCCGAGGTGCCGTACGTGGTCCGCGGCGCCGAACGGTTCTTCGAGCGGCCCGAGGTGCGGCAGGCGATGGTGGCCCTGCGTGCCGCCGTGCGCGCCATCCCGGGCGAGACGCCGCTCGTCGAGGCGGTCGTGGAGGGGCTGCGGGCGACCGGCTGGAACCGCGCCCAGCCGCCGCCCGGCGGAGCCGCCCGTGAGCAGTGGGAGGCGCTCGCGGCGCTGGTCGTGCTCGCCGAGGAGTACGCGGGAGAGCCGCAGATCCTGCCGATCGGCGAGGGCGCCCGGGTGCAGCGCGAGGTCACCCTCGCCGCCTTCAACGACGAACTCGCCCGCCGGGCCGAGCAGCAGCACGCGCCGACCATGGCCGGGGTCACCCTGGCCTCGCTGCACTCGGCCAAGGGCCTGGAGTGGGACGCGGTCTTCCTGGTCGGGCTCGCGGACGGGACGATTCCCACGACGTACGCGAAAACCGCCGAGCAGCTGGAGGAGGAGCGCCGCCTCCTCTACGTCGGGGTGACCCGGGCCCGGCAGCTGCTCTGGCTCTCCTACGGCCAGTCCCGGGCGCCGGGCGGCCGGGCCCGCCGGCCGTGCCGTTTCCTGCCGCAGCTGGAGCGGTCCGGCGGCGCCGAGCGCGCCGGGTCGTCCGGTCCGGCCGGTGAGCGGGGTCGCCGCGCCGACCGCCGGGTGCCGAAGGTGTCGTCCTGCCGGATCTGCGGGGCGACGTTGCTGGCCGGCGCGGACCGCAAGCTGGGACGCTGCCCGACCTGCCCGTCCGATATGGACGAGGACCTGTTCCAGCGGCTCCAGGAATGGCGCGCGAGCACCGCCGCGGACTTGAAAGTCCCTGCATATGTGGTGTTCACCGACGCCACTCTGGTGGCCGTGGCGGAACGCCGCCCGACCGATCCGGCCCAGCTGCTGGCGATTGCCGGAATCGGCCCGCGCAAGCTTGGCCAGTACGGCGAGGCGGTGTTCGCGTTGGTGGGCGGCGCGAGCCCCGAGGACCTTGGCCGAAAAAACTTTGAAAACTAGTCCGTTAATTCGTTTGCCCTCCCGTGTAGGGCAGGCATAGCCTCAGGACACACCTTGCCGGGGGACCCTCCCGGGCAAGATCGAGCTACGAGTGCAAGTCGATGGAGGAGGTGGCACCGATGAGGATCAACACCACGCTGATGCGTCCGTCGATGCTGCCGTCTGCCGTTTGCGCTCCGTCCGTTCTGCTGCCCGCCGCTGCCGTTCCGGCGGCGCTGCCGGCTGCCGAGCGGGTCCCGGCTCCGCAGGTGCACCAGGTCCTCAGCCCGTCCCAGGCCGAGCTGGGCGAGTGGGCGGCCGAGCGTGTGCTCGCCGGCGGAGTCAAGGGCAGCACCGGCACCACCAGCATCAACGGCACCACTGGGTTCATGGGCAACGACTCCATCTCCGGCAAGCGCTACACGGATGGTGGCGGTGTCCCGCCTCGAGGAAGGCCGGTCTGACAGACCAGACCTCCGGCTCACCTCGAGGCCGCGGAACCCGTAACCGGGATCCGCGGCCTAATTTTTTTTCGCCGGCTCACCAGCCGGTGCACGACCGGAAAACGCGATCCAGAAGATCGAGAAGAAGAGAGAGGTGACCGGGCTTTATGAGTCTGGCGCTGGCCCCGATCGACATCACCGTCGAGATCGAGGCGAACCTGCCCTGTCGGAAGTTCGACCCGGACCTGTGGTTCTCCGACTCCCCGACCCAGCTGGAGCTGGCCAAGTCGCTCTGCGGGGACTGCCCGCTGCGCGTCGAGTGCCTGGCCGGCGCGGTGGAGCGGAGCGAGCCCTGGGGTGTCTGGGGCGGCGAGATCTTCGAGCGCGGCGCCGTGGTTCCGCGCAAGCGGCCGCGTGGCCGTCCCCGCAAGGCCGACGTCGCCCGCGACGCCGAGCTGGCTGTCCAGGTCGAGCAGCGGCTCGCCGCGAACGGTCTCGACTCCCGCAACTCCGTCCGGCTGGCGGCCTGAGATGAACGACGCGACCATCCCCGATACCACCACCCGAAAGCCCGGCACCGTATCGGTGCACACGAATGGAGTGACCAAGGTGAGACTCATCCAAGAGGCATTGTCGAGGGCTCGAATGCGTCGGCCTCAGAGTGACCGTGCACCTGAGGCTTACCGTTCCGCCCGTCGTATCGCCATGGAGGGCCGTAAGCAGGCCGCCCGCGAACTCGGCGTCGGCGGGTACTGATCGGCGAATAGACCCGCTACCTGGGAAATGACGAAGCCCGACCGCTCGGCGGTCGGGCTTCGTCATTTCCGCGGGCCGGCCCGTTTTCCCTTTGGTGCACCGCGTCGGGTGGCGCCGGTCAACCGCCGGCCGCCGCTGCGCGCCCCCGCCGCGGCCGCGATGTGCGGGGCCGGACGGCGACCTCAGGCGACCGGCGAGAACCCCGGCAGCCACCTCTGGAGGATCTCCCGATAGCCGGCCTCGGCCTCCAGTTGGCAGAGCACGCCGATCGAGCCCAGCGTCACCCGGTGGATCATCAGGTACGACGGCGGCAGGTTCAGCTTGCGCCCCAGCTGATAGGCCGGCGACCGCGGATTGGCGAGCCGGGTGGCCTCGCCGCGCAGCCAGGCCCGGGTGAACCGGAACCGGTCCACCGCCACCGGCTCGATCATCGGGCGCAGGAAGCCGAGCACCGCCTCCGCGTCGATCGGCTCGTCGGGCCGGATGAATCCCTCGTAGCGGAGGCCGTCGGCCACCGCCTCGGCGTCCCCGTCCAGCGCGAGCCGGACCAGGCGGCCGATCGGCTCCGGGTGGCCCTCGGGCAGGCGGGCCACCGCACCGAAGTCGATCACACCGAGGCGGCCGTCCGGCAGGATCCGGAAGTTGCCCGGGTGCGGATCGGCGTGCAGCAGCCCGGCCCGGCCGGGCGCGGAGAAGTGCAGGATCGCCATCAACCGGCCGGCCTCGTCCCGCTCGGCCACGCTGCCGTCGGCGATCACTCTGGACAGCGGGGCGCCCTCGACCCACTCGGTGACCAGCACGCGGGGTGCGGAGGCCACCACCCGGGGCACGAAGATCTCCGGGTCGTCGTGGTACGCGGCGGCGAACGCGCGCTGGGTCGCCGCCTCCATCTCGTAGTCGAGCTCCTCCACGACCCGCTCGTGCAACTCGGCGAGAAGCGGTTTGACGTCGATCCCGGGCTGCATGATCTTGAACATGCCGGCCAGCCGGGAGAGCTGCTTGAGGTCCGAGACCAGCGCCTCGCCGGCTCCCGGGTACTGCACCTTGACGGCGACCGGCAGCAGTTTCGGCTTCGCGTTCTTGCGGGCCGGCGGCAGTTTCCACACCGCCCGGTGCACCTGGCCGATGCTGGCCGCCGCGGCCGGGCTGTCGTCGAACTCGGCGAAGCTGTTCCGCCAGTCCGGCCCGAGCTGCTCGGCCAGCGCCTTGTGCACGCTTGCCACCGGCATCGGCGGAGCGGCCTCCTGCAACTTGGTCAACGCCTGGCGGTACGGGCCGGCCATCTCCTCGGGCAGTGCCGCCTCGAACACCGACAGCGCCTGGCCGAACTTCATCGCACCGCCCTTGAGCTGCCCCAGCACGCTGAAGAGCTGCTCGGCGGTGCGCTGCTGGATGTCCGCGGAGATGGCGTCGGCGGCCATCCCCACGGCCCGCTTGCCCAGGCCCAGCGCGGCACGGCCGGCGAAGCCGAGGGGTAATGCGGCCAGTTTGGCGGTCCGGGAGGCCGCGCGGCGCGGTATGTCCGTCACCAGATCATTGTGACTGACGGTTGGCTCTTCCTCTGCCCGTCAAGAACTGGTTCGCCAGCTTATGCGACAAAGGTTCGATTAACGATCGGCACTTCGGCGGCTCCGGCGGTGGCAGGTGCAGCCCGGGTGAGCCGGCCAGGTGCGGCGGCGGAACCGGCCGGGCGCGGTGATCTCGACGGCCGCGCCCAGGGTCTGCGGCGTGCCGCCGTCCAGGAACGCCAGCACCTCCGCGGTGGCGTACCCGGTGGCCGCCAGCACGGTGGCCACCGCGCACGGCTCGGCGGCGTCCGGCCCGGGCGGCGCGGGCGCGCCGGGCCACTCCGGATCGCGCTCGCGCCGGTGCAACTCCAGGCAGTTTAGACAGGGGCCGCCGGTGGCCGGGACGAACGGGCCGACGACCGCCGCGCCGTCGCGGATGCGCACCGCGAGGTGGGGCCGGCGGCGGGCCGCGTGCGCCGCGGCGACCAGGGCGGCCGGCTGGTCATGGGCGAGCTGGACGACCACGCTGACGGGTGCGCGGCGGATCTCGTGCACCTGGGTGCCGGGCGCGGCGCGCCGGATCGCGGCGGCCACCGCGGCGTGCAGCGGGTCGCCCAGATCCGCCGGGTGCAGCGCGCTCCCGGCCAGGTCACCCGGCCCGACCCTGCCGGAGAGGTCCGGGTGGACGTGACCGACCCCGGCCTCGGCCAGGGCGACCGCGATGGTGGCGCCGAGCCGGCCGCGTCCGGCCAGGAGCACCCGGGCCGCCCGGCGGCGGCGCAGTGTGCGGGCCGGGGAGGGCACCGCGGCGCCGGGCTGTCCGTCGTGGGCGCCGGGCGCGGCGGACCGTCCGTCGCGCGCGTCGAGGGCGAGGGCCGCCGCCTCGGCGGTCAGGCGTCGTCGCTCGGCGGCGGGCAGGGTGGCCGGCAGCAGGGCCGCCGAGGGCAGCACCAGGCCGGCGTGGTGCAGCAGGTCGAGCAGCTGGCGGGTCTCGTCCGGGGAGACGCCCAGCTCGGCCGCGTGCAGCAGGACCTGCCGCTCCGGGCGGTTCCCGTCCAGCAGGTCGAGCACGCGCGCCAGGCGCGGGTCGGGCATCTCCACCCGGACGGCGTGGGCCGGATCCAGTCCGAGCTGCAGCTCGACCGGCCCGCGCCAGACCCGGGAGAGGCCCGGGATCAGGGTGGGCCGGGGCAGTGGGGTGCGGGGCGGCGGAGTCATGAGTGACAGGGTGTCACTGCGGGGCTGCGGAGCGAGTTGGTTATCCACAGCCCGCCGACGCACCCGACAGGGTTTTCCACAAGCAGACGTAAGTTATCCACAGGTGGGTACAGAGGTTCCCGATGACTCAACGTGGTGGATCGGACACGGTTACGGTCCAGCCGGGGAGGGCGACCGTCCGGCCGGCCTCCCCGAAGTGGACCTCAAGCCTTCGCCTTGCCCAGGATCCGGTTCATCGTGGTCCCGCAGACCGGGCACTTGCCCTTGGCCATGTTCATGCCGGTCTTGGAGACCTCCACGTTGCCCTGGAAGTCGCGCTTCTCCTTGCACTTGACGCAATAGCCGTTGTATGTGTTTTCGGCCACGGTTCCTCCTCGTTCGTGTCGTGGGCCGCTGGGCCCCGTGCCGGTTCGCGGCGACGGGCGCGAACCTGTCTGCGGCGCTGGACCGTCAGGCGTGTCCCGCGTGCTCGGCGGGGCGGGGCCTGTGCGGCCACGTGGCTGTGGCCATCCGTCCGGGGCGTGGACTTACCCAGGTCAGACCGGTTCCATGTCAGCGCGTGGTCGGCGGTGTCACCGACGACGTGAGTGTGCCGGGGCGAACTGCCCTTTTCGTACACGTTTGCCGGGACACGCCGACTATTGCCTTCAGAACGGCACTAAAGGGACGGGAGGGTCGAGTGAGCGCTTGAGTCGACGATGGTCTAGGTTGACGACTGTCTCAGATGTTGCCGCTGAGGAAAATTTTTTCGGGTATTCGCGGACGTAACGTGCATATCCCGTGACAGTCCTTGGGCGTACTCTTGCGGTGACCAGGGTCTCGCGGATTAGCGTCTCAACGTGAACCCGAATCTGGGCCGCGCGAGCCGGTAATGGCCCGCGCGCGCAAACCTGTCGTGGAAGTGCGGCGCAGTCAGCGTCGTCGCCGGACGGTGTCCGCGTATCGCGACGGGGAGCGCGTGGTCGTGCTGATCCCGGACCGGTTCTCGCGCGCCGAGGAGACCGAGTGGGTCGAGCGGATGCTCGCCCGGCTGGCCGCCCGGGAGGAGCGCCTCCGGCACACCGATGCCGAACTGCTCGCCCGCGCCCGCCGGCTCACCATGCGCTACCTCGACGACCACACCGATCTGATCGCACCGGCCAGCGTGCGCTGGGTGACCAACCAGAACGGCCGCTGGGGTTCCTGCACGCCGGATGACGCCACCATCCGGATCTCCCACCGCATTCAGGAGATGCCGGACTGGGTGATCGACTACGTTCTCCTGCACGAGCTGGCCCACCTGGTCGTGCCCAGTCACAACGCCTGCTTCTGGGAGCTGGTCAACCGCTTCCCCAAGGCCGAGCGCGCCCGCGGCTACCTGGAGGGCGTCGCCGCCGCCGGCAGCCTCGTGATGGCGGAGTAGACCGCCTGGCGCGAGGCCCGCGGTGTAACGCGCCTGGCGCGAGGCTCGCGGTGTGATGCGCCTGGCGCGAGGCTCGCGGTGTGATGCGCCTGGCGCGAGGCTCGCGGTGTGATGCGCCTGGCGCGAGGCTCGCGGTGTGATGCGCCTGGCGCGAGGCTCGCGGTGTAACTCGGCTGGCGCGAGGCCCGCGGCGTACCTTGCCTGGCGGGAGATCGGCGGCGTAACTCGCCTGGCGCGAGGTCCGCGGCCCGCTCCGGCACCGGCCGCCTCCGGCACTTGCCCGGTACGCGATGAGTACTGTGACGCTGTGACGCGGCGTGTGGTGGTGGCGATGCTGGTGCCGGTGCCGTGGAGTCCCCCGGGAGTCGACCCGCGCGCCTGGCGTGCCGCGCTCGCCGAGGACGTGGCCGACCTGCTGGCCCGGCTGGCCCAGGCCGAGGCCGCGATCGCCGCCACGCCGGCCGACCGCAGCCTGGCCGAGGAGATCGCCTGGCCCGGGATGCGGATCTACGAGGTCCCGGGGATGTCCGTGCTGCCCGTCCTCGGCGCCGCCGCCGCGGACGGCTTCGAACAGGCCGCGGTGATCGCGGCGGACGCCCCGGACGTACCGGGCATGATCCTCGGCAAACTGCTGCGCCCGCTGGAGAGCAGGGCGGTCGCGGTCGCCCCGGGCGGACCGGGCGGCGGGCTGCTGGGCGTGGCAACCGGTCTGCCCGCGCCGGACTGGCTGGCCGACCACGACCTGGACACCGCCTCGGCACAGCGGTTGCGCCGCACCGCGCCGGCGCCCGGTGACGTCACCTCGACCCCGCCGTGGCGCCGGCTGCGCGGCCCGGCCGACCTGGCGACGCTGGACGTCGCCCTGGAAGGCTGGGACAACACCCGGGCCCTGCTGGGAGGGTGACCGGCGCCCCGTCCCGGCCACGCCCGGACCACGGCGCGGGCGCGCCCCGCTGACTGTGGGGCACGTGGGCGCCGCTCCCGGCCACGCCCGGACCGCGGCGCGGGCGCGCCCCGCTGGCCGTGGGGCACGCGGGCGCCGCTCCCGGCCGCGCCCCGCTGACTGTGGGCGGGTGGGCGCCGGTCCCGGCCACACGCCCGGACCGCGGCGCGGGTGCGCTCGCCCGGCGGCTGTGGGGGAGGTGGGCGCCGCTCCCGGTGAGGGCCGGGAGCGGTCCGGCTACTTCTCCGGCGTGTCCGGGCCCGGCTCCGGGCCCGGCTCCGGGTTGCTGCCCAGGCCCTCCAGCTCGCTGATGTCCCAGTCCGACCGGCTGCGGGCGAACGCCTCCGGGTCGGCGAAGTCCTCGCCGGTGGGCAGCAGGTCGGGGTGGTCCCAGAGGGCGTCCCGGCCCGGGATGCCGCGGTGCTCGGTGACCGCCGTCCAGAGCGCGCCGGCCTCGCGTAGCCGGCGCGGCCGCAGCTCCAGCCCGACCAGGGCGGCGAAGGTCTGCTCCGCCGGGCCGCCGGCGGCCCGGCGGCGCCGGAACGCCTCGCCCAGCGCGGCCACCGACGGCAGCCGGTCACCGGCCGCGTCGTCGACCACGTGCCCCACCCAGCCCTCGACCAGCGCCAGCGCCGTCTCCAGGCGGGCCAGGCCGGCCTTCTGCTGCGGGGTGTCCTCGGGCGTGAAGATGCCCTCGAGCGCCATCGCCTGCATCGACTCCGGATCGGTCGGGTCGACGCGGCTCATCGCCTCCTCGATCGCCTCCCGGTTCACGGTGATGCCGTTCGCGTACGCCTCGACGGCGCTGAGCACGTGCGCGCGCAGCCACGGGACATGGCCGAAGAGTCGCTGGTGGGCCGCCTCGCGCAGCGCGACGTACAGCCGGACCTGGTCCTCGGGCAGTTCGAGGCCCTCGCCGTACGCCTTGATGTTGGCCGGCACCAGCGCGGCCGTGCCGGCCGGGCCGAGCGGGAGGCCGATGTCGCCGGCCGAGAGCACCTCGGCCGCGAGCTGGCCGAAGGCCTGGCCGAGCTGGCCGCCGAAGAGCGCGCCGCCGAGCGTGGCGACCATCGACTGCATCGGGCCGAGCTGGGCGCGGGCCTCCTCGGGCACCAGGTCGCCCATGGCGCCCACCATGCGGCCGGCGATCGGCTCGCACAGCTTCTTCCAGACGTCCAGGGTGTTGTAGATCCACTCGTTGCGGTTCCAGGCGACCGCCTTGTGGATGCCGGTGGGGAGCGCGCAGACCGGGTCGAGCCAGAGGTCGGCGAGCCGGAGCGCCTCCTCGACCTGGTGGCGCTCATACATGTTCACCGCCGGGTCGCCGTTGGCCGAGAGCTGGCTGGCGGCGACCTGCCGGGCCAGGTCCCAGTTCACCGGGCCACTGCCGGGGGCAGCGAACATCTGCTGCAGCTGCGCCATGAACTGCTGCATCTGCTGCGGGTCGGAGGGGTCGGGCGGCTGCGCGCCCGGCAGGGAGAAGCCGAACGGGATATCAGGCACGACCCCCACGGTACGCGCGAAACGCTCGTAGCGGACCGAGGGAGGTGTCAGCTCAGAGAGAACTCAGACAGGGTGGGTAGTCTCACGCGCATGAGACGTCGCGGTGTCACCGTCATCCTGGGCGCCTTGATAACCGCCCTGCTGGCCGCCGGTGTCATGGTCGCACCCCTGCCGTACGTGGTGCTCACGCCCGGCCCGACGGTGAACACCCTGGGCTCGTCCCAGGGCACCGAGGTGATCCAGGTGACCGGGGCCGGGACCACCCCGTCGTCCGGGCAGCTGCGGCTGACCACCGTGAACGTGCAATCCAAGGTCGAGCTGGTCCAGGCGGTCCAGGGCTGGCTCAGCGGCGAGGACGCGGTCGTGCCGCGGGAGCTGGTCTACCCGCCGGACCGCAGCGAGAAGCAGGTCCAGGAGCAGAACGCGCAGGAGTGGAGGCAGTCCCAGACCAGCGCCGAGACGGTCGCGCTGCGGGAGCTGGGCTACCCGGTGCAGACCTACGTGCGCAAGGTCACCGCGGGCGGCGCGGCCGAGGGTGTGCTGCGCGCCGACGACGTGATCACTTCGGTGGACGGCGCCGCGGTGACCGGCCCCACCCAGCTCACCGAGCTGGTCCGGGCCAAGCCGGTGGGCAGCGCGCTGACCGTGAACTACACCCGGGACGGCAAGGCCGGCAGCTCGGTGATCACCACCCGGGCCGGGAAGGACGACAGGACCCCGCGCCTGGGCATCGAGATCGGCACCAAGCAGCCGCACCCGTTCACCATCAAGATCGACCTTGACAAGATCGGCGGGCCGAGCGCGGGCCTGATGTTCACCCTCGGCATCATCGACAAGATGCGTGCCGAGGACCTGACCGGCGGCAAGGTCATCGCCGGGACCGGGACCATCGACGACGAGGGCAACGTGGGCGCGATCGGCGGCATCCCGCAGAAGCTGGTCGGGGCGAAGGACGCCGGCGCCAAACTCTTCCTGGTTCCGAAGGACAACTGTGCGGAGGCGCTGCGCAACGCGGTGCCCGGTCTGCCGATGGCGAAGGTGGCCACCGTGGACGACGCCCTCACCGCCCTCAAGACGTTCACGTCCGGCGGCACGCCGACGCCCTGCTCGGCCTCGTGACGCCACCGCCCGTGACCGGACAGTTCGGCAGCGTATCGAAGCTGGATGGGACATCGTAAGGTGAAACACCGGCCCGACGAAGTGTGGAGCCAACGTTGGTAATGCGTAACAGCCCTCTGCCGAGGATGAGCCGGCGCGGTCGCGTCACCGTCGGCGTCCTGGTCGGGGTCTTCATACTTTTCACGCTCCTCGGCTGGGGCATCGACGCGTACACCGACTATCTGTGGTTCTCCGAGGTCGACAAGACGAAGGTCTTCTCCGGGGTGCTGCTCACCAAGCTGGTGTTGTTCCTGGTGATCGGTGCGGCGACGGCCCTGGTCGTGGGCGGCAACCTCTACCTGGCGTACCGCCTGCGGCCGCTGCTGCGACCGCACTCGGCGGAACAGGCGACGCTCGAGCGCTACCGCTCGGTCCTGGCGCCCCGGCTCGGCATCTGGATCACCGTGCTCAGCGCGGTCATCGGCCTGTTCGCGGGCCTGTCCGCGCAGGGCCGGTGGAAGGACTGGATGCTGTTCCGCAACGGGCAGTCGTTCGGCAAGGTGGACCCGCAGTTCAAGGTGGACATCGGGTTCTACATCTTCGATTACCCGCTGCTGCGCTACCTGCTCGGCGTGGGCTTCACCGCGGTGGTGCTGTCCGTGCTCGGCTCGCTGGCCGTGCACTACATCTTCGGTGGCGTGCGCCTGCAGGGCGTCGGCGACCGGATGACCACCGCCGCGCGCGCTCACCTGACCACGCTGGTCGCCATCTTCGTGCTGCTCAAGGCCGTGGCGTACGTCCTGGACCGGCGCGCTCTGCTGCTCGAGCAGCACGTCTCCCCGGGGTTGTACGGCGCCGGCTACACCGACGTCAACGCGCTGCTGCCGGCCAAGGAGATCCTGGCGTACATCTCGATCGTGGTCGCGATCGCCATCATCGTGTTCTCGAACGCGGTGATGCGGAACCTGGTGTGGCCGGGCGTCTCGCTGGCGCTGCTGGCCGTCTCGGCCGTGGCGATCGGCGGCATCTACCCGCTCGCGGTGCAGAACTTCCAGGTCAAGCCGAGCCTCTTCGACAAGGAGCAGGCGTACATCAGCCGGTCCATCGCGGCCACCCGGGACGCGTTCGGCCTCACCGACACCGCGGTCGAGCAGTACAGCGCCCGTGACGAGGACCCGCCGACCAACCTGCCCGCCGACACCAGCGCGCAGAACGTCCGGCTGATCGACCCGCAGCTGGTGTCCCAGGCCTTCACCCAGTCGCAGCAGTTCCGCGGCTTCTACGACTTCGGCGAGAAACTGGACGTCGACCGCTACACGATCGACAACAAGACCCAGGACTACGTGGTCGGCGCCCGGGAGATCAACGACGAGAAGCTCTCCGCCCAGCAGCGCAACTGGATCAACCGGCACACCGTGTACACCCACGGGTACGGCCTGGTCGCCGCCCCGGCCAACCAGGTGTGCGGCGGCGGTCTGCCGTACTTCGTCTCCGGCTTCCTGGCCACCGACAACAAGGGCAGCTGCTCGGCGACGACCGACCTGATCAAGGCGGAGCAGCCGCGGATCTACTTCGGCGAGCAGTCGACCGAGTACGCCATCGTCGGGCAGTCCGACCCGAACAAGAAGGTCGAGTTCGACCGGCCGCAGGAGCAGAACACCAACGCCTCCGACCTGTACACCTACGACGGCAAGGGCGGCGTGGAGATCGGCTCGTTCTTCCGCCGGATGGTGTTCGCGATCAAGAACACCGAGAGCAACTTCCTGCTCTCCGACGCGGTCAACGACAACTCCCGGCTGATGTACATCCGTACCCCGCGGGAGCGGGTGGAGAAGGTCGCGCCGTTCCTCACCATCGACGGCGACCCGTACCCGGCCGTGGTCGGCGGGCGGATCGTGTGGATCCTCGACGGATACACCACGGCGCAGACCTATCCGTACGCTCAGAAGATCAACCTGGCCACCGAGACCCGCGACGAACTCACCGGAACCGGCTCGTTCGCGCTGGCCCGGGACGACGTCAACTACATCCGTAACTCGGTCAAGGCGACCGTCGACGCGTACGACGGGACGGTCAAGCTCTACCAGTTCGACGACCAGGACCCGGTCCTCAAGGCGTGGAACAAGGCGTTCGGCGGCGACCTGGTGATCCCGAAGGCGGACATCCCGGCCGAACTGGCCGAGCACTTCCGCTACCCGGCCGACCTGTTCAAGGTGCAGCGCAACCTGCTCACCAAGTTCCACGTCACCGACCCCCGCACGTTCTTCTCCGGTGACGACTTCTGGCAGGTGCCGAACGCGCCGGACGCGCCGCAGACCGGGGACAAGCAGCCGCCGTTCTACCTCAACGTGAAGCTGCCCGATCAGGACGAGACCAGGTTCCAGCTCACCTCCGGGGTGACCCCGGCCAACCGGGAGAACATGGCCGCCCTGATCTCCGGGTCGTACGACGCCAACGGCAAACCGTCGCTGGAAGTGCTGGAGTTGCCCGACGACACCGTGGTGTCCGGCCCGGTCCAGGTCCATCGCCTGATGACCAGCAACGCCAGCATCGCGCAGCAGCTCACCCTGCTCAACCGTGGTGGCCAGCAGACCGTCCTCTACGGCAACCTCATCTCGTTGCCGCTGGAGAACGCGATCCTGTACGTCGAGCCGGTCTACGTGAAGAGCGCCCAGGCCAACGCCGCGCCACTGCTGCAGAAGGTGCTGATGTCGTACGGCGACGGCGGGCAGTACGTGGTGCTGGAGGACGACCTCACCAAGGGTCTGAAAGCCCTCGCCGCGCTCGGCAAGAGCACCGGCAACACCGGCACCACCCCGCCGAGCACCCAGCCCGGCGCCCCACCGGCCCAGGTCAGCGGTGACCTGGCCCAGGCCGCCGCAGCGGTCGACAAGGCGATCGAGGATCTGCGGAACGCCCAGAAGTCCGGCAACTTCGCCGCCCAGGGCGAGGCGCTGCAGGCCCTCGACGAGGCGATGAGCCGCTTCCAGGCCGTACAGGGGGCCGGCAACACCCCGGCGGCGACGCCCAGCGGGGCGCCGTCGGTCGCCCCGTCCGCCTCGGTGGCGCCGTCCCCGAGCGTGGGTGGCTGACCAGCACTGACACCGTCGCGGGGGGCTGTTTTGCAGCTCTCCGCGACGGTGCGCTAGTCTTTACGAGCCGACGCGGGGTGGAGCAGCTCGGTAGCTCGCTGGGCTCATAACCCAGAGGTCGCAGGTTCAAATCCTGTCCCCGCTACGAGTGGTGAGGGGTCTCAGTTCGCGGAAAGCGCGGACCGGGGCCCCTCTTCGCGTTCCCGCTCCGGCGTCCGAGGCACCGGACGCTGCGCGTCACGGCGGTTGCCGTGCGACGGCACGCGAGCGGCCCCCGGCCCTGGCGGTGCCCGACGGGACCTGCCGGTCCCGGTCGGTGGGGACGGGATCGGCCCGGCGTGGTCGGTGCCCGACGGACGCTACCGGTCCTGGTCGGTGCGGAAGGGTCCGGCCCGGTCGGTGCCCGACGGAAGCCGCCGGTCCCGGTTGGTGCGGAAGGGTCCGGCCCGGTCGGTGCCCGACGGAAGCCGCCGGTCCCGGTCGGTGCGGACGGGTCCGGCCCGGCGTGGGTACATTGAAGAACAGCTAAGTCACAGGTTATGGTGGCCGCACCGCTCAGATGAGACGGTGGCGGCGCCGCAGGGTGATGCGCGGCGGCCCATATCCGAGCACGCTCGACGATCACTCGTGCCGCCGTGTGCGCACTCGGTGCGCAGCGGCCCGAAGTGGCGTGCTTCCTGTGGACGCGGGGGGAACGGTACCGACGGCGCAGCGCTGTGCCAGCCGGTTCCGGCTCGACATGGGTTCCGATACGCCGCCGATGGACGTTCGGCGAAGGGAATCCCTGCATGCGTACCCGTCGCGGCATCGTGGCCGCTGGACTGCTGTCCGCCCTGTTACTGGGCGGCACCTCGACGGCCGCCGCGGGTGAGACCGGGCCGCCCGAGGCCGGGCGGTACACCCACGAGCGGGGCGGCGTCCCCGAGCACGGGCACGTCCACGCGCCGGGGGAGACCCACGGGCCGGCGGCGGCCCACGCGTCGGGGGAGCCGGTGCCCAGCACGGCCGGCACGTCCGGCGGGGCCGCGTCCGGCGGGTCCGGCACGTCCGGCGGCGCCGAGCCGCCCGGGGAGGCCCACGCGCACGAGGAGACCCGGGAGCACATGGCCCAGGACCTGGTCGGCACGCCGATGCGGGTCATCGAGCAACAGACCGCGGCGACCGCCGCGCGGATCCAGCGCCGGACCGGCGTGCGTCCGGGAGCGGCGCCTGCCAGGGCGAACGCGGTGGCCGACGCGGGCCGGTCGGGCCAGTGGAGCGCGGTGGTCGACACCCCCGTGGTCCCGGTCTTCCAGGCGGTGCTGCCCAGCGGCAAGGTGCTGATGTGGGACTCGGTCGGCGACAACGCGGCCGAGTCGTATCCGGATCACAGCTTCACGCGGGCCGTGGTGTGGAATCCGGCCGACGACACGTACAAGCGCGTCGACCTGCAGGGCAGCAACATCTTCTGTGCCGGGTTCGCCCATCTCGGCAACGGCGACATCCTGGTGGCCGGCGGGAACGCCAACGCGAAGCTCGAGGGCACGGTGAACACCTACGTGTTCGCCTGGCGGACCGAGACGTGGACGCGCGGCCGGGACATGGCCGCCGGGCGCTGGTATCCCTCGGTGGCGGAGACCGCGAACGGCGAGGAGGTGATCATCGGCGGCGGCCCGGCGACCGCCGAGGTGTACCAGACCGACGGCACGATCCGGGCCCTCCCCGGCTTCAGCAAGTACAGCGCCCGCCTCTACCCCTACATGGGCTCGCGCCCGGACACCCAGATCGGCCTCTTCGGGCCGTACTTCACCGGCTACACGATCAACACCTCCGGGGACGGCGTCATCACGGCGACCAGCAACCGGGACGGCATGAACCGCGACTACGGCAGCTTCTCCACGTACGACATCGGCAAGTCCCTGGTCGTCGGCGGCGGCAGCGGCATCGAGGACGGCGTGCCCAAGCGTCCCACCCGGTCCGCCGTCGTGGTCGACAGCACCACCGGGCTGGCCCCGGCCTACACGGCGACCGGGTCGCTGTCGACCGGCCGGCGGCAGTTGAACGCGACCGTGCTCGCCGACGGTTCGGTGCTGGCGACCGGGGGCCTGACCAGTACCGCCACCGACGGCCTGGTCGATCTCGACAACGCCGCGACAGCCGCGGAGCGCTGGGATCCGGCGACCGGGCAGTGGACCGTGCTGGCGAGCGCGCACCGCATCCGGCAGTACCACTCGGCGGCGGTGCTGCTGCCGGACGGGCGGGTGATGACCGGCGGCGGCGGCATCTGCGGGCCCTGCATGACGGTCGGCTACCTGGAGAAGAACGTCGAGTACTTCTCCCCGCCGTACCTCTACGCCAAGGACGGCACCGGCCGGCTCGCCACCCGGCCGGTCATCTCCGCCGCGCCGGCCGGCGTCGCCGTCGACACCGCCTTCACCGTCTCCACCCGCCAGGCGGCGAGCATCCGGAAGGTCGCGCTGGTCGGTCTCGGCGACTCCACCCACGGCGTGGATCAGGGCCAGCGCTACGTGCCGTTGAAGTTCTCCGCGTCCGGCACGACGCTGACGGTGACCGGCCCGCCGAACGGCGGTGTGGCGCCTCCCGGCTACTACATGCTCTTCGTCGTCGACGCGGCCGGCGTGCCGTCGATCGCGAAGATCGTGCAGGTGGCGAAGGGCCCGAACCCGGTGATGAGCCCGGTCCGCAACAGCACCGGCCGGTGCGTCGACGTGCCGGCGTCCACGCTCGCGATCCGCACCTATCCGCAGGCCTACACGTGCAACAACAGCAAGGCGCAGGCGCTGACCCGGCTGAGCGACGACCGGTCGTTGCGGGTTCTCGGCAACTGCCTCGACGTACCGTCGAGCAATTTCTCGCCGGGCCAGAAGGTGTGGACATACACCTGCAACCGGACGAACGCGCAGGCCTGGCAGTTCGGCGCGGACGGCACGATCCGGCCGGTCGCCGACACCCGGCTGTGCCTGGCGGCGGCGTCGGTGGACGACAAGGCGGCGATCCAGCTGGCCACGTGCAACGGCGACGCGCTGCAGAAATGGACGTGGTGACGGCCGGCCGATCAGTGCGGGCGGTCCCCGTGCGGGCCGTAGAGGTGCAGGATCTCGGCGGGCTGCTCGGTCGCCGGCCCGAACCAGTGCGGCTGTGTGGTGTCGAAATCGGCGGTGTCGCCCGGCTGCAGCAGCATCTCCCGGGGCCCGAGCAGCAGCCGCACCGTGCCGGACAACACGTGGAACCAGGCGTGGCCGGGGTGGGTCACCGGGGAGGGCGTGGCCGGGCCGGGGCCGAGGATCTGTTTGAAGACCTGCAGGCGGCCGGGGTAGGTGGTCAACGGCACCACCACGCTGGGATTCCCGGTACGCGGCTCGGTGCGGTACGGGGTCAGGTGTGCCCGCGGGTCGCCGGTGGGCGGGGCGCCGATCAGGTGGTCCAGGGCCATGCGGTGGGTGCGGGCCAGCGGGATCAGCAGGTCCAGGGTGGGGCGCCGCTTGCCGGATTCCAGGCGGGACAGCGTGCTCACCGAGAGGCCGGTCGCCGACGCCACCTGCTCCAGGGTGAGGCCGCGGTCCTGCCGGATCCGGCGCAGCCGCGGGCCGATGCCGTTGAGCAGGTCTGTCAATGGTTCCACGAGAGCAGTTTGCGGTCTTCGCAAGTTCGCTGGGGAGGTGGGGGCGCCGGCGGCGAGCATCACGGGAGACAGGCGTGAGCCGGATGGGAGCCGTGATGGAGAAGCGACGTCGATGGGTGGTGCTGGCGATCTGCTGCGCCGCCATCTTCCTGGTCGGGATGGACGCCACGGTCGTCAACGTGGCGTTGCCGTCGATCGGCCGGGATCTGGGACTCGGTGTCCGCGGTCTGGAATGGGCGATCGACGCGTACACCCTGGTGCTGGCGAGTCTGCTGATCACCTCGGGCACGCTGGCCGACCGGTTCGGGAGGCGGCGGGTCTTCCGGACCGGGCTGGTGCTGTTCGCGGCCGGGTCGGTGGGGTGTGCGCTGGCGCCGGGGCTGGGCGCGCTGGTGGCGGCGCGGGTCGTGCAGGGTGTGGGCGGGTCGATGCTGAGCCCGGTGGCGCTGGCCATCGTGATCGGCGTGATGACCGACGCCCGGGAGCGGGCGCAGGCGATCGGGATCTGGGCGGCGGTGTTCGGGCTCAGCATGGCGGCCGGTCCGGTGCTGGGTGGCGCCCTGGTCACCGGGCTCGGATGGCGGCCGGTGTTCTGGGTGAACCTGCCGCTGATCGCGCTGGTGCTGGGGCTGACCGCCCGCTACGTGCCGGAGTCCCGGTCACCGCGTCCGCGCCGGCTGGACCCGCCCGGGCAGGTGCTGCTGATCGTGCTGGTGGGCGCGGTGATCGCGGTCCTCATCGAGGGGCCGCGGCTGGGCTGGTGGTCCGGGCCGATGATCACCGCGTACGCCGTGATCGCCGCCGCCACGCTCACGTTCACCCGGGTGGAGACCCGGCGGGCCGAGCCGTTGATGGATCTGCGGCTGTTCCGGCGGCTGCCGTTCACCGCGGCGGTGGGCGGCGCGGTCGCGGTGTTCGTCGCCCTGAACGTCACCCTGCTGCTCGGCACGCTCTACCTGCAGCAGGTACGCGGCCTCACCCCGCTCGCGGCCGGAGCGGTGACCCTGCCGATGGCGGTGGCGGCAACCGTCTGCGCGCCGCTCGCCGGCCGCCTGGTGGGCCGGAGCGGGCCGCGCCTGCCGCTGCGGCTGGCCGGGGTGAGCACCGCGGCCGGTGGGGTCGTGCTGACCGGCCTGGGCGACCGGACTCCGCTGCCGGTGCTGCTGCTGGCGTACCTGTTGATCGGTGTCGGGGTGGGTTTCGCGAACGCGCCGATCACCAGCACCGCGGTCGGCGGCCTGCCACCGGACCGCGTCGGGCTGGCCGGCGCGATCGCCTCCACCGCGCGGCAGGTCGGCTCCGCGCTCGGCATCGCGCTGGCCGGGGGACTCGTCGCGGGCGCCTCGGCGGCCGGGCTGGCCGCGGCCGCCCGTCCCGGGTGGCTCCTGGTCATGGCCTGCGGTGCGGCCGTGCTGCTGGTCGCCCGGGTGTCACCGGCGGGCAATCCGATCGGCGCCCCGGGCGCCGGCGAACGGCTCACCGGCGCCACCGGGCGGCACGCTCCCGGTCCGGCTGCGTGAGCCGGCTCCGCGGCTCGCTGCTCCGGGCGGCCGGTGTGGCCCGGCCGGGTGCGCCGGGCTGACGGCCCGGGCTCGCGGACCGGCTCAGGCGACCGCCGGGCGCAGATGCTCGGCCAGCACCGCGAGGTGGGTCCGACGGGCCTGCGCCCAGCGCTGGCGACCGGCCGCGGTGAGCTCCACGAACACGCCGCGCCGGTCGGCCTCGCAGTGGGTCCGCTCGACCAGCCCGTTCTTCACCAGGCGGCTCACCGTCCGGGACAGGGCGCTCTGGCTCAGGTACATGGTGTCGGCGAGATCCTGCATGCGTCGCTTGTCACACTCGTGGGTGGTGAGACGGTCGAGAGTCTCGTACTCACTGAGGGTGAGGTCGTGGGACTCGCTCAGGGCCCGCTCAAGGTGGCCGGCGACCTCGTTGTAGGAGGTCAGGAGGGACCGCCAGCGTTCGACAAGGTCGTTCTCCAGCTCCATGCCGGGCATCCTACTCCGTACCGGACGGTCGATGCACGCGAAATATATGCTCCTGCAAACGATGCATAGACATTAGATGCGTACGCATCTAGTGTTCCGGGCGTGACTATCACCGAAACCCTGACCCCCTCCGCGGCCTCCGGCGCGCCGGCGGTCGCCGCCGCGGAACAGCGCTGGACGCCCCGGCTCTGGGGCGTGCTCGCGGTGTTGTGCGCCGTCCTGTTCCTCGACGGCCTGGACGTCTCGATGGTCGGGGTGGCACTGCCCTCGATCGGTTCCGAACTCGGGCTCTCCACCACCGCGCTGCAGTGGATCGTCAACGGCTACGTGCTCGGCTACGGCGGTCTGCTGCTGCTCGGCGGGCGCACCGCCGACCTGCTCGGCCGGCGGCGGGTCTTCCTGATCGCGCTGGCCGTGTTCACCGTCGCCTCGCTGGTCGGCGGCCTGGTCGACGACGGCGGCCTGCTGATCGCCACCCGGTTCGTCAAGGGCCTGGCCGCCGCGTTCACCGCGCCGACCGCGATGAGCATCCTGACCACCACGTTCGCCGAGGGCCCGGCCCGCAACCGGGCACTGTCGATCTTCACGGTCTTCGGCGCCAGCGGCTACTCCTCCGGCCTCATCCTCGGCGGCGTGCTGACCAGCCTGGGCTGGCGGTGGACGTTCCTGGTCCCGGTGCCGCTGGCGCTCGGCGCGCTGGTGGCCGGCCTCGCCCTCATCCCGCGCGACCGGCCCGCCGCCGAGGGCGGCCACGACCTGATCGGCGCGGTCACCCTGGTCGGCGGGATGCTGCTCGCGGTGTACGCCGTGGTCACCGCCCCGCAGCGCGGATTCGACGCGCTGACCGCGGGGGTCGCGGCGCTCGCCGTGACCCTGCTGGCCGCGTTCGTGGTGGCGGAGAGCCGGGTCCGGCACCCGCTGGTGCGGCTGAGCATCTTCCGGATCGGCGCGATCGTGCGTGCCAACGCCAGCATGGTCGCGCTGATGGGGTCGTACGTCAGCTTCCAGTTCATGATGACGCTCTACCTGCAGGACGTGCTGCACTGGGCGCCGCTGCGGATGGCCCTGGCGCTGCTGCCGGCCGGGCTGCTGGTCGCGTTCAGCTCGCCGTTCATGGGCCGGCTGATCGACCGGTACGGAACCGCCCCGCTGATCGTGGCCGCGACGGCCTCGCTCAGCGCCGGGTACGTGTGGTTCCTCGCCACCGCCGGCAGCCGGCCCGGCTACCTGGTCACCGTGCTCCCGGCGATGCTGCTGCTCGGCGGCGGGTTCGCGTTCGGCTTCAGCTCGATCATGGCGCAGGCCACCGACGGCATCGACGACTCGGAGCAGGGGCTGGCGTCCGGGCTGGTGCAGTCCTCCGGACAGGTCGGCACCGCGCTGGTGCTGGCCGTGGTGACCGCGCTGGTCGCCTCGGCCACCACGACCGCGGCCCCCGGCGACTTCGCCCCGTTCCGGCCCGGCGTCGGCCTGGTCACCGGGGTGGCGCTGGCCGGGCTGGTGCTCAACGTGATCGCGGCGGTCACCGCCCGGTCCCGCCGGGCGGCGGCCTGAGTCACCCGGCGAGGCGGCCGCCCCGCGGGGCGGCCGCCCCGGCCCGCGCAGCCGGCTTCGTGCCGGCGGTGGTCACAGGGTGACCCGCTCCCCGAGCGAGTCCTCCACGGCCGTCCGGCTGGCCGGCACCCGCGCCGGCGACGACTCGGTGTCCGAGGCGATGAAGTACGCCGGGCGGTTCTGCACCGCGGTGTAGAGGCGGCCGACGTACTCACCGAGCAGGCCCAGGCACAGCAGCTGGATCGCCCCGAGCAGCAGCACCGCCAGAAACAGCGAGGACCAGCCGGGCACCACGGTGCCGCGCGCGTAGGCGATCAGGCCCATGACCACCAGCACCGCGCTGATCGCCATGCCGGACACGCCGAGCCAGGTGGCCAGCCGCAGCGGGGCGGCCGAGAAGTTCGTGATGCTGTCCACGGCCAGCATGATCATCTTGCGCAGCGGGTACTTCGTGCTGCCCGCCGCCCGCTCCTCGCGGACGTAGGACACCTGCCCGCTCGGGAACCCGATCCACGGCACCAGCAGGCGCAGCACCGGCGCCCGCTCGGGCAGCTCCCGCAGCGCCTCGACGGTGGTGCGCGACAGCAGCCGGAAGTCGCCGCCCTGCGACGGCACGTTGCGGCCCACCATCCGGCGCATCAGCCGGTAGTACGCCCCCGCGGTCCAGCGCTTGAACCGGGTGTCGGTGCCCCGGTCGCTGCGCACGCCGTAGACGATGTCCAGACCCTGCGTCCGGGCCAGCTCCAGCATCTCCGGGATCTTCTCCGGCGGGTCCTGCAGGTCCGCGTCGATGCTGGCGACGTAGGCGCCCCGGGCCGACATCAGCCCCGCGTTCAACGCCGCCTGGTGGCCGCTGTTGCGGCGCAGCCGCACGATCCGCAGTTGCGGCCACGTCCGCCGCACGCCCTGCAGGACGGCGTAGGTCGCGTCCCGGCTGCCGTCGTCGACGGCGACCACCTCGTACGGCTCGCCGACGCCGTCGAGAGCCGGCCGCAGCCGCTGCACCAGCAGCGGGATGACCGCTTCCTCGTTGAACATCGGGATGACGACCGACAGCGTCAGGCCGGGTTCGCTCACGAGCGGGACTCCCCGGGTTTCTCGTACGGAACAGGGCGACTACGCGGGGCACGCTAGCCCACCCGGTCCACATGCCACAGGCGCTGCGATGTGAACGTTTCGCCAACAGCGCACCAAACCTGGCGGAGTTCCCGGGCGTCCGGGGCGCGCCGGGTCCGGCCGGGAGAGCCTGACGGACCCGGCGGTGCGCGGGAGCCGGTTCGACGTGGTGCCGTATCCCGGCGCGTAATGCGACGGACCCGGCGGTGCGCGGGAGCCGGTTCGACGTGGTGCCGTATCCCGGCGCGTGATGCGACGGACCCGGCGGTGCACGGGAGCCGGGCCCGTCGGGGGCGGATTCGCCGCTCGTTCACCGGTGCGCTAGGCTTAACGAGCCGACGCGGGGTGGAGCAGCTCGGTAGCTCGCTGGGCTCATAACCCAGAGGTCGCAGGTTCAAATCCTGTCCCCGCTACCAATGCAGTATCGGAAACGCGGTCCGTTCGAGACGGACCGCGTTTTTCGTTTTTGCGAGCAGCGCCGGGGCCGCCGTCTCCGCGGTCCCGTGCCCGGCGGGTGTCGTCGCCGGTCGCTGACACGACATGCCCGTGTCGCGATCGCCGTCCCGTGGGCCCGGAGAGCTCGGCCACGCCGTCCCGTGGGCCCGGAGAGCTCGGCCACGCGGTCCCGGGAGCTCCGAGAACTTGGCCACGCGGTCCCGGGGGCTCCGAGAACTTGGCCACGCGGTCCCGGGGGCTCCGGAGAACCTGGCCACGCGGTCCCGGGGGCTCCGGAGAACCCCGCCACGCGGTCCCTGGGGCACGGATTCTCGCGCCGGGCCGGGAGCGGATCCCGCCGTCCCCGGTGCACCATCGTTCCCGGGACATCGAACGACGCGAAGCGAGGCAGCAGTGGAGAGTGTGCCGGAGCCGGTTCGGTACGGGCGGCGGGCGGCGCTGCGGCACGGGGCTGCGCAGCCGCGCGGGCTGCCGCCCGGGGCGCGCCAGGTGGGGGCCGGTGCGGCCGGCGGTTCCGGAGCGCCCGTGGTGCTGGTGCACGGGACCAACGGGCGGGCCGCCTGCGACTGGTTCACGCTGGCGCCGTTGCTGGCCGGCGACGGCCGGGACGTCTTCGCGTTCCAGTGGCGGCGGGCCCGGCCGACCGCGGGCACGAGTGCCACCCACACGCACGCGGCCGAGCTCGGCGAGTTCATCGAGCGGGTGCGCGCGGTGACCGGGGCGGCGCAGGTCGACGTGGTGGGGCACTCGTGGGGTGCGGTGCTCGCGCACTACCTGGTGCGGTGCCTCGCCGGGGCGCCGGGAGCCGGGGCGGTCCGGTCGGTCGTGGGGCTGGCGCCCACCTATGGCGGCACCACCCTGCACGGGCTGCTGCGCCGGCCGGATCGGCTGCCGGCGCGGCTGCGGCACTGGCTGGACGCGAAGATCCCCAGCTGGCGGGAGCAGCTGCCGGGTTCCGCGGTGCTGACCGCGATCGAGGCGGCCCCGCCGGCGCCCGCGGTGCGGTTCACCACGATCGTCACCCGGTACGACCAGATGGTCACGCCCTACGCCGCGTCGCTGCGCGCCGTGCCGCAGGCCCGGCAGGTGGTGCTGCAGCGGCACGCCCCGCGCGCGCTGGTCGGGCACCTCGGGATCCTGCACCATCCGGTGGCGCTGCGGCACGTCCGGGACGCCCTGGGCCCGGCGTGCTGACCCCGGAACCGGGCCGGCCGCGCGACGCCGGCGCCCGGCACGTCGAAGATGCTGGTCACAGCGATTGACCTGGTGGGCGGTCGAGCGGCCGGGTGCGGGAGACTGGCGGTTCTATGGGAACTGATGAGATGACCCGCCTGGAAGCGGACTGCGCCCGGTGCGCCGGGCTGTGCTGCGTGGCGCCGGCCTTCGCCAAGTCGTCGGACTTCGCCGTGGACAAGCCGGCCGGGCAGGCCTGCCGCAACCTCGGCGACGACTTCCGCTGCCGGATCCACGAGCGGCTGACCGAGAGCGGCTTCCGCGGTTGCGTGGTGTTCGACTGCTTCGGCGCCGGGCAGCGCATCACCCAGGAGACGTTCGGCGGCCGGGACTGGCGCGGCGCCCCGGAGATCGCCGGCGCGATGTTCGCCACCCTGCCGGTGATGCGCCAGCTGCACGAGCTGCTCTGGCTGCTGACCGAGGCGCTGAAGCTGGACGAGGCGCGGCGGCTGCACCCGAAGCTGCGGGCCGCCCGGGACGAGATCGACGCGCTCGCCGCACGGCCGGCGGGCGAGCTGCGTGGGCTGGATGTGGACGCGTACCGGAAAGGGGTCGTGCCGCTGCTGCGCCGGGCCAGCGAGCTGGCCCGGGCCGGCGCCGGCGGGCGCCGTCCGGACCACAGCGGAGCGCAGCTGATCGGCCGCCGGTTCCGCGGCGCCGACCTGCGCGGCGCGAGTTTCCGCGGCGCGCTGCTGCTCGGCGCCGACCTGCGCGACGCGGACCTGCGCCGGGCCGACTTCACCGGCGCCGATCTGCGGGGCGCGGACCTGCGCGGCGCCGACCTGACCGGGGCGTTGTTCCTGACCGGGGCCCAGCTGCGGGCCGCGGTGACCGACCCGCAGTGAACGGTGCCGATCCGCTCTGAAGGACGAGGTGTACCACCGGCTGCTCGCCGACCGGGAGCGCCCGCGCTCGCTGCCGGAGCGGTACCGGGACCGGATCCGGCAGCAGAGCGACCTGATGGAGCTGCTGCGCCGCGCGCACCAGGTGCACGCGGCGCGGTCAGTGGCGTGACCCGGGCTCGTCGGCGCGGTTGAGGTACGCCGACAGGTTCGCGGTCTGGACCCCGAACCGGCCGGCCGCGTCGTCGTCGAGGCCGCCGGACATCAGGCTGGCCACCCGGGCGGCCAGGCTCGCGGCCCGGGACGCCAGGTCCGGCTCGGAGTGCCGCGAGTCCTGCTCGGCGCGCATGGCCTCCTCGGCGCGGAGGGCGTCGGCCTCCCGGCCGGGACGCTGCGGAGCGCCACGCCCGCCCGAGGTCGGCATCGACGACGTCGGCATGGACGACGTCGGCATGGACGACACCGGCACGGCGGAGACCGGCGTGGGCGAGACCGGCATCGAGGAGACGGGCATCGACGAGACCGGGGACGACGCCGCGGGCTCGTAGGCCGGCTCGGCGTAGGCGGGCTCCCGATACGCCGGCTGCTGGTAGGCCGTCTCGGCGTAAACCGTCTCGGCGTAGGCCGGTTCCTGGTAGGCGGCCGGGGCGGCCTCCTGGTAGGCGGGCTCGGCGTAGGCCGGGGCGGGCTCGGCGTACGCGGGGGCGGGCTCGGCGTACGCGGGGGCGGGCTCGGCGTACGCGGGGGCGGCCGGCTCCTGGGCGGGCACCGGGACGGAGCCGAGCAGCGACACCGTCTGCCCCTCGCCGCCCTGGTAGTTGGTGAACTCCGGTCCGATCAGCAGCCGGGACAGCATCCGCGCGTGCACCGGGGCCACCCCGATCTCGGTGGCGTTCTCCACCCGGAACCGGGCGATGGCCTGGCGCAGCACGTTGGCCAGCCGGTCGGCGTCGCCCACGGTGGCCAGGTCGCCGCCGGCGAACACCAGGGCCGGATAGCTGCCCTCGGGCCCGTTGCAGACCAGCTGGATCTGGGTGACCGTGGCGGTCCGGCCGGTGTCCCGGTTGCCCGGCTGCACGCGCAGGTGCTGCGGCCACAGCCAGAACAGCTCACCATTACGCAGAGTGGTCTCATCCGCATACGAATAGCGAACCCGGCGGTCGGTGACGAAGACCTCGGTCTCCTCCGGCAGGGTCCATCGCGGCAGCGAGGAAGCCTCGTCGAACGCATACTCGGCGACGGCGCAGCGGCCGCGCCACAACACCCGCTCGCCGCTGTCCAGCGGACCGAGGTCGGTACCCGGAGCGGACAGGAAGTGCTGGTGGAACATGGTTGCCTTCCCCGTTCACGCCGCGATCGGAAACATGCGGCCGAGACGATTACAGCCCTGTCCTACCAGTGTCGCCAGCGACCCGACGCGAATCACACCGGAACTTTCCGTTTCGACACCGGACGGTGATCACCGATGGACGGTCGGCCGAACCTATCATTACTTTCGGTTACCAAAAAGGCCGGCGGGTGGTGGTGGCGAAGCGACCGCGGCGGCGTCCGGAACCGGTGCCGCCCCGGCCGCGAACCGATCGAGATCGGTCTCCACCCGCCCCGGGAACCAGTCGCCCGCCGCCCGGCGGGCGAGCTCGGCCACCGGAGGCGGGGTGCGCCCGGCGAGCACCACCAGATTGCCGAACCGGCGGCCGCGCAGCACCGCCGCGTCGGCAACCAGACACGCCTGCGGCAGCACCGACCGGATCGTGGCGACCTGGGTGCGGGCGTGCTTGAGCGGGGGGCCGTCGGCCACGTTGGCGATCAGCCAGCCGGCCGGGGCGAGCACCCGGGCCACCTGCCGGGCGAACTCCACCGAGGCGAGGTGCGCCGGGGTGCGGGCGCCGGCGAAGACGTCCAGGACGATCACGTCGTACCCGCGATCGCGCATTCCCTCGACGGCCTCCCGGGCGTCGCCCACCCGGACCCGGATCCCGGCCTGGCCCGGGAGCGGAAGCTCCCGCCGGACCATCTCGACCAGCGGCCCGTCGATCTCCACCACCCGCTGCGGCGACCCCGGCCGGGTCGCGGCCAGGTAGCGCGGCAGGGTCAGCGCGCCACCGCCCAGATGCAGCGCGCGCAGCGGGCGGCCCGGCTCGGCCACCAGGTCGATCGCCGCCGCGATCCGCCGGACGTACTCGAACTGCAGGTACGTGGGGTCGGCCAGGTCCACGTGCGACTGCGGGGCGCCGTCCAGAAGCAGGGTGAACGCGGTGTCCCGGTCCGGGTCCGGAACCAGCTCGGCGACGCCCGAGGCGACCGTCTCCACCCGTCGTCGCGACGCCCTGCGCTGTGCCATCCGAGCATTGTCCCCGGGAGCAGATCGGTAGCGCTGATCCGGGAACCCGACAGTGGCGCGGGAAACTTCCGACATCTGCGGTGTGACGGTTATCGACCAGACTCTGACCCGGCGTACCGCCATCGGCGGCGCGGTCGCGGCCGGCGCCGCCGCCGCGCTCACCACCGCGACCCCCGCACACGCCGCCTCGGCCACCGACCCGCAGATCCACGCCGCCGTCGAACCGGCCGTCGTCCTCGACGCCGGTCCGGCCGGCCTGCTGAGCGCCGACCCGCTGCTGCACCTGCTGCGCCGGGCCACCTTCGGGCCCAGCCCGGCCTCGATCGCGGAGATCCGGAGGCTGGGCGCCACGGCCTGGCTGGACCGGCAGCTCAACCCGGCCGCGATCGGCGACCCGGTGGTCGACGGCCTGCTCGCCCGGCTGCCGCTGAGCGGCCTGAGCATCGGCGAGATCCACGCGAAGGTGGCCGCCGGGCAGCTCAGGCAGTTCGCCTGGGAGCCGATGTGGCAGCTCAGCTTCGCCGCCCCGATCCGCGCGATCTGGACCGAACGGCAGCTGTACGAGGTGATGGTCGACTTCTGGTCCAACCACCTCAACGTCACCTGCCCGGCCGGTGACGTCTGGGACAGCCGCACCGACTACGACCGCAACGTGATCCGCAAGCACGCCCTCGGCACGTACGCCAACCTGCTCAAGGCTTCGGCCCGGCACCCGGCGATGCTCACCTACCTGGACAACCGGTACTCCACCCGGCTCTCGCCGAACGAGAACTACGGCCGTGAGCTGCTGGAACTGCACACGGTCGGGATGGGGTACACCGAGCGGGACGTCAAGGAGGCGGCCCGGCTGCTCACCGGTCTGACCGTGGACCGCACCACCGGCGCGTACCGGTACGACGCGGCCAACCACGCCGTCGGCCCGGTCCAGGTGCTCGACTTCACGCACGCCAACGCCACCACCACCGGCGGCGAGGCGGCCGCGCTGGCCCTGTTCGACCACCTGGCGCTGCACCCGGCCACGGCCCGCCGGATCGCCACCAAACTGTGCGTCCGGTTCGTCGCCGACGAGCCGCCGGCCACCCTGGTCACCAAGCTGGTGAAGGTCTACCTGGACAACCGGTCGGCGATCGTGCCGGTGCTGCGGGCGCTGTTCACCTCCCCGGAGTTCGCCGCCTCGATCGGCGCCAAGACCCGGACCCCGCTGGAGGACCTGGCGGCCACCGTCCGGATCCTCGGCTACGGCCCGCCGCCCAGCGGCACGAAGACGTTCGAGAGTTTCTACGTGATGGCCCGCAACGCCGGGCAGGCGCCGCTGGCGTGGGGGCCGCCGAACGGGTACCCGGACGTGGCCACCGCCTGGGCGTCGCCGTCCGGGCTGCTGGCCCGCTGGAACTCCCACCTGTCCATCGCGGCCGGGTACTGGCCGGCCGATCTCGTCAAGCCGGCCAACCTGCTGACCGGGATGATCGGGGCGACGCCGGCCACCTACGGCGCGTTGATCGACGCGACCGCCACCCGGCTGCTCGGCACCACGCTGGACGAGGGGCAGCGGGCCGCGCTGGCCGCTTTCTACGGCAAGACGCCCGCGTCGCTACTGAAGTACAACGATCCGGCGGTTGGCTGGATGTACCCGTACCTGATGGCGATGCTGCTCAACTCGCCGACCTTCGCATTGAGGTGACGACTGTGAACTGCGGATGTGACGAACAGCGCCGGGTGACCGTGTCCCGGCGCCGACTGCTGGCCGCCGGGGCCGCCGGCGCGTTCGCCGGGTTGGCGGGCTCGCAGCTGGACACCCAGCTGGCCTTCGCGGCCGACCCGGCGTACTCCGGCGACGTGCTGGTGCTGCTCTCGCTGCGCGGCGGCTTCGACGGCCTGTCCGCGGTGGTGCCGGCCGGCGACCCGGCGTACTACGCCGCGCGGCCGACCATCGCGGTGCCGAAGGCCCAGCTGATCGGCGGCGGGACGTTCTTCGGGCTGCACCCGGCGCTGGCGCCGCTGCTGCCGTACTGGACGTCGGGGAAGCTGGCCGCGGTGCACGCGGTCGGGCAGCCGGCCCCGAACCGGTCGCACTTCGCCGCGATGGAGGAGCTGGAGCGGGCCGCGCCGGGCACCTCGCTGCGTACCGGCTGGCTGAACCGGATGGCCGGCTCGCTCGGTGCGGACGACCCGTTCGACGCGGTCGCGATGGGCACCGCGCGCCCGGCCCGGGTGCTCGACGGCCCGGCGCCGTACCTCGGCCTCACCTCGATCGACGCCTTCACCCTGACCGGCGACGACGCGGTCAAGCCGGTGGCGGCCACGATGGCGGCGCTCTACCAGGGCGCGCCGCCCGCGCTGGCCCGTACGGCCGGACAGCTCACCGGGGCGCTGGCCCGGGCCAAGGCGCTGCGCTCGGCGGGCTACACGCCGGCGAACGGGGCGGCGTACCCGAGCACCGAGCTGGGCGCGGCGCTGCGCGACGTGGCCCGGTTGATCAAGACGGGCGCCGGCCTGATGACCGCGACCGTGGACTCCGGCGACTGGGACATGCACGAGAACCTGGGTCCCGCCCAGCCCGGCCGGCGGATGCACGACCAGCTCGCCCAGCTGGCCGCCGCGCTCGCCGCCTTCGCCACCGATCTCGGCCCGGACGGCCTGAACCGGGTCACCCTGGTCACCATCAGCGAGTTCGGCCGCCGGGTGGCGCAGAACGGCTCCGGCGGGCTGGACCACGGCTACGGCAACGCCATGTTCGTGCTCGGCGGCGGCGTCCGCGGCGGCCGGGTGTACGGCTCCTGGCCGGGCCTGACCGCGGCCCAGCTCCGCGACGGCGATCTGGCGGTGACCACCGACTACCGCGCGGTGATCGGCGAGATCCTGCGGGCCCGGTGCCGGGTGGGTGACCTCGCCCCGGTCTTCCCCGGCGTCACCGCGTCCTCGCTGGGGCTGGTCGCGACCCGCTGACCGGCTCATCAGAACCGGGCATATTTCACGAAACAGCAGGTAAGTCGCAAGTTGGCTGTCCCACACTGTCACCGACATTCCGACGTACGGAGGTGACGGTGACCAGCAACCTGTTGGCCGAGCTGATCGGCGGCCAGCGCCGCCCGTCCGGGCCGCCGCCGGCCCGCCAGATGCCGGCGATCCTGACGGCGGCCAGGCACCGTGCCGGGCCACCGCTGCGGATCCGCCGGCACGGCTCGGACGACGGCGCGCCGTTCTGGCGCTGGGACTGCGACGGCTGCGGGGAGTACGGCGGCGGACGGCACCACCCGGACGCCGTCGCCCGGGCCATGCGGCACTGCCACGAGCACCCGGAACACCGCTCCTCGCTGCTGCCGCCGGCCAGCTGCCGGCAGCCGGACACGTATCTGCCGCTGCACCCGATGCTCTACGCGGTCGACGACGACCCGGGGCCGATGCCGCTCTGAGCTGGGCTTATGGCCTCGCCTTCGGCTCGGCAGCGCGCCCTCTCACGCGTTGCGGTCGGCGCGGTCAGGGTGCGGGGGAGGGCCAGGGTTACCGGTGGCAGCGCCGGTGCCGGGCGGGGTCAGTCGGTCTCCGGGCGGGAGCGGAGAATTTCGGCCACCCGGAGGAACAGCGGGTCGGTGACGATCCGGTCCAGGTCGGCGCCGAGCGGGATCCGCCAGTTCGGGTACTCGTCGAAGGTGCCCGGCAGGTTCGGCTGGCGCCGCTCCAGCAGCACGTCGTGCAGGGACGCGGCGACCAGCCGGCACGGGGTGCGGGCCAGGAACTCGTGCATCGCCAGCACGGTCGCGTCCGGCGCGGGAGCCGCCCCGATCAGGCCCTCGGCACGCAGCAGGCCGAGCAGCGCCGCCCGGTCCGCCTGCCAGGTGGCCCGCTCCTGTTCGACGGTGCCGGCCAACTGGTTCAGCTCCGCCCGGACCTCCACCTGCTCACCGGCGAGGAAACCGGCGGCGGTCGGCAGGTCGTGGGTGGAGATGCTGGCCAGCGCGTTGCGCCGGTAGTCGGCGGCGGGCCGGAACTCGCCGGTGTCCCAGTCCCGGACGAACCACAGCACCGACGAGCCGAGCATGTTCATCCGCTCCAGCGTCTCGGTCATCTCCGGCAGCACGGTGCCCAGGTCCTCACCGATCACCACGGCGCCGGCCCGCTGCGCCTCCAGCGCCAGGATGCCCAGCATCGCCTCCGGGTCGTAGCGCACGTACGTCCCCTCGGCCGGTCCCATCCCCGGCGGCACCCACCACAGCCGCCACAGCCCGGCCACGTGGTCCACGCGCAGCCCGCCGGCGTGCCGGAAGATCCGGCGCAGCATGTCGCGGTAGGCGGCGTACCCGGTCTCGACCAGGGTGTCCGGCCGCCACGCGGCCAGTCCCCAGTCCTGCCCGAGCTGGTTGAACGCGTCCGGCGGGGCGCCCGCCCGGACCCCGGGGGCCAGCACGTCCTGCAGCAGCCAGCCGTCCGCGCCGGTCGGGTCGATCCCGACCGCCAGGTCGTGCACGATGCCGACGGCCATCCCGGCGGCCGCCTCCCGGGCCGTGGCCAGCTGCTCCTCGACCTGCTGCTGGATCCAGGCGTGGAAGGCGATCCGCTCGCTGCGGTAGGCCAGCACCGCCGGGGAGTCCGGCCGGCGCAGCTCCTCCGGCCACTTCTGCCAGTTCGGCCCGTGCTCCTCGGCCAGCGCGCAGAACCGGGCGAAGTCGGTGAGCCCGGGATCGGCCTCCAGATCGACCGGCCCGGCCAGCGGCCAGAGCAGCTCCAGCGCGGCCAGCTTGGCGGCCCACACCGCGTCGTAGTTGATCAGCCCGTCCGCGGGCGGCTCCGGCCTCAGCGCGTCGATCCGCGCCCGGAGTCCGGCATCCGCCCGCCGGTACGCCGGAATGTCGGTGATCCGCAGGTAGAGCGGGTTGGCGAAGCGGCGGCTGGAGGGCGAGTACGGCGAACGCTGCACCGGCTGCACCGGCGTGATCGCGTGCAGCGGGTTCAGCAGCACCATCCCGGCGTCCCCGCACCGCTCGACGAAGGACCGCAGGTCGCCCAGGTCGCCCATGCCCCACGAGCCGGCCGAGTGCAGCGAGTAGAGCTGCAGCATCCAGCCCCAGGCGTGCGGTGGTCTGGGCAGCTCGGCCGGGACCACGACCAGCGTCACCGTACGCCCGTCGACGGTCAGCCGGTGCCAGCCCAGCGGCAGGTTGGCCGGCAGCCGCTCGACGGTCCGGGTGCTGCCGTCCTCCAGGGTCAGTTGCGCCGGGGCGGGCAGCGGGCGGCTCTGCCCGGCGCGCAGCACCACGGTGCCGGGCAGCTGGGCGCCGCGACCCCGCTCGCGGGCCGCCTGGAGCGCGGCCTCGACCGCGGCCGGGGTGGTGGCGTCCACGCCGAGCAGGCCGAGAACGCCGATCACCGATTCCGCGGCGACCTCGGTGCGACGGCGCTGATAGTTCTCGTACCAGGTGGCCACCCCGTGCGCCTCGGCCAGCGCTTCCAGCTGCGCGTCCATACTGCCCCTCCCGTCGGTGACGGTCCCTTACCCGGTTGATCGGCGGTTACTCCGCGTGCGGTTGTTGCCCGCATCGGCCAGCATGGAGCACATGGCTGACGTGGTGAAGTGGTGGTCCCGGATGACCGCCGCGCTGACCGGCGCGGTGCTGGCCCTGGTGATCCCGGCGCACGCCTGGGCGGCGGGCAACGGGGTCGCCGAGGTTGCGGTGGAGGCGGCGAAACGCCGCAGCCGCCGCGGCGGCTTCGGGCTGCTGTTCGGCGGCGGGCTGTGCTGCCTGCTCGTGATCGGTGCGGTGGTGCTGGTGGTCCTGTTGATTTCCCGCAATCGCAAGCGTCGCTGACGGGGCGCGCCCTAGCTTAGGGGGATGCGTGCAGGTGGCAGGCGGTCGATGGCCCTGGGCGGCGGGATCGCCGCGATCCTCTGCGTCCCGCCGGCCATCTCGGTGGCGGCCGGCGCGTCCGGCGACGTGCTGCTGAGCCGGGGCCGTCCGGCGCTCGCCTCGTCCACGCTGAGCGTGGCCTGGCCGGCGTCGGCGACCGTGGACGGCCGCGCCGGCACCCGCTGGGCCAGCGGAGCCGGGGCGGGCACCCAGTGGCTGCGCGTCGACCTGGGCCCGGCGCAGCAGGTCACCCGGGTGCGGCTGCACTGGGCCGGGGCGTACGCCACCGGGTACCGGGTGCAGTTCTCCGACGACGGGGCGGCCTGGACCGACGCGTACCGGACCGGCTCCGGCAACGGCGGGGTGGACGACCTGCGCGGCCTGACGGCGCACGGGCGGTACCTGCGGGTGCTGGCCACCCAGCAGGCCGGTGCGAGCGGGTACTCGCTGTGGGACGTGCGGGCGTACGGTCCGGGGCCGGCCGGCCCGGCCCCCGAGTCGGGCGCGCGGCCCAGCGCGGCGACCCCGGCGATCGCCGCCGCGCTGACCGCGAGCGCCAAGAAGGAGACCGCCCTGCAGCTGGTCTCCAGCGCGGAGAACTCGACGCTGAACTGGCGCGGCGAGTACGGCTACATCGAAGACATCGGCGACGGTCGCGGCTACACCGCCGGGATCGTCGGCTTCTGCTCCGGCACCGGGGACATGCTCGACCTGGTCACCGACTACACCCGCCGCAAGCCGTCGAACCGGCTGGCCCGGTACCTCCCGGCGCTGCGCGCGGTGGACGGCACCGACTCGCACCGGGGCCTGGACCCGGGTTTCGTGGCCGCCTGGCGGGCCGCCGCGAAGGACCCGGTCTTCCAGGCGGCGCAGCGGGACGCGCGCGACCGGATGTACTTCACGCCGGCGGTGCGGCTGGCCCGGGCGGACGGGCTGCGGGCGCTGGGGCAGTTCGCGTACTACGACGCGGCGGTGATGCACGGGGTCTCCGGGCTGCGGACGATCCGCGAGCGCGCGGTGCGGGCCCGGCCGACCCCGGCCCAGGGCGGGGACGAGATCGCCTACCTGGGCGCCTTCCTGGACTCCCGGGACACCGAGATGCGGCGCGAGGCGGCGCACGGCGACACCACCCGGGTGGACACCGCGCAGCGGGTCTTCCTGCGCGCCGGCAACCTCGATCTGGTCGCGCCGCTGACCTGGCACGTCTACGGCGACGAGTACACCATCGAACGCTGATGGCGCCCCCCGGCGTCGGCCGGGGAGCGCCATCATGCGGCTGTGCCCTGGATCAGGCCTTCGCCCACTTCTGGTTGGCGGTGCCGCCGCAGTCCCAGAGCTGCAGCTGCGCGCCGTTCGCGGCGTTGTTGTCCTTGATGTCGACGCACCGGTTCGCCGACACGTTCACCAGGTCACCGGCGCCCGACAGGGTGAAACGCTGGACCGGGTTGCCGTTGCAGGTGACCAGCTGGATCGGGGTGCCGTTGGCCAGCGCGCCGCCGGCCGGGTCCATGCACTTGCCCATCGCGCGCAGCGTGCCGTCGCTGTTGAAGGTCCACTTCTGGGCGCTGCTGCCGTTGCAGTCCCACATCTGCAGGCGGGCGCCGTCGGAGGCGGTCCCGCCCGGGATGTCGATGCACCGGCCGTTGAGGTTGCTCTTCAGCGCGGTGCCGCTGGTCGACGGCGGCGGCGTGCTGGAGGAGGTGCTGACGTGCACGTAGTCGATCAGCATCTTGCTCTCGGCCGGCAGGCTGGCCGGGTTGCCCTGGCCGAAGTTACCGCCGACGGCCAGGTTGAGGATGATGAAGAACGGGTGGTCGTAGACCCAGTTCACGTTGCCCTTGGCGGCGCGCAGCGAGTCCGGGGTGGCGCGGAAGTACTCCTTGCCGTCCACGGTCCAGACGATCAGGTTCGGCGACCAGTCGACGGCGTAGGTGTGGAACGCCTGGTACCACGGCGAGCCGGCGACGAGGGTGCCGCCGTAGGAGTTGCCGCCGGAGTAGCCGGGGCCGTGCAGCGTGCCGAACAGCCGGTTGGGGTCGCGGCCGACGACCTCCATGATGTCGATCTCGCCGTCGGTCGGCCAGTTGCCGCCGCCGAGCATCCAGAAGGCCGGCCACAGACCGGAGCCGTTGGGCACCTGGATGCGGGCCTCGACGTGGCCGTACTGCTGGGTGAACTTGCCGGCGGTCTGGATCCGGCCGGAGGTGAACTGGCAGGTGCCGTTCCAGCAGTCGTTGTGCCCGCCGCTGCCCTTGCGCGCGGTGATGACCAGGTGGCCCTGGCCGTCCATGGCGACGTTGCTGGTGCCGCTGGTGTAGTACTGCAGCTCCTGGTTGCCGAAGCCGCTGCCGCCGGTGTCGAAGTTCCACTTGGACGTGTCGACGCCGGTGCCGGCCGCGCCGTTGAAGTCTTCGTTCCAGACCACGGCCGCATCCGCGTGGTCGTTGCGCGAGGCCATGAACAGGGATGACGCCAGGGTCGTGGCGACCACGGCCGCGCCGAGCAGAACCCGTAACTTACGCATGGGGGGACCTCCGGGGGGAGAGGGTGTCGTACTCCAAACAGTCTTTAGAGACGGACTGCGTGGGTCAATGGAGACGGGTTCCGGAACCCCCGGATAACAGGATCTCTCAAAGTTTCTCGAAGAGGGCCGGGACCAGGCTCGGTTCCCAGCCGGGCAGCGCGGTGTGCCGTGCCGTCACCCGGTACGTCGTACCCCGGTACTTGACCCGGTCGCCCACCCGGTACGTGGTGAACGCCGCCCACGCCGGGGCCGGTTTCACCGTGACCCGGGTCGTGACGCCGACCGAGTCGACCAGGATCCCGCCGGCGTAGCGGTCGCCCCCGCCGAGGTTGAGCACCAGCCGGAACGGCTGCCCGGCGGTGTCCGGGGTCAGGCGCAGCACCTGCCGGCCGTCGACCGACCAGACGAACGACGTCCGGGTCCAGTCGATCGCGTACGTGTGGAAGTCGTAGTCGCCCACCCCGTCGTCGCCGAGCGCCTCGACCTGCCCGGACAGGATCTGCCCGTCCTCGCCGAGCACGCCGAGCGAACGCCACGCCCCGCCGGAGCGGCCGGCCCGGATCCGCGCCGACGCGTGCCCGTTCGGCTGGGTGAAGGTGGTCGCCGTCCAGAGCCGCGTGCCGAGCGCCAGGTTCCCGTCGCCGTCCAGCCACGCGCCCCGGGTGTCCCCGGCCCAGCGGGTGGCGTCCACGACGGCGCCGCGGCCGCCGGTGAAGTCGTCGCGCACCAGCGTCCGGGTGACCGTCTCGGCGTGCGCGGCGCCGGGCACGGTCAGCCCGCAGACGGCGACCGCGGCCGCCAGCAACGGCCGCAGCCACCGCGACGACACCTCGGCCCGGTGACGCGTGCGACCCATCCGGTTGTACTCCCCCCACCTCGGTCCCGCACAGACTGTGCCCGCAGCGGGGTGGTCCCGGCAAGACCCGGCGACCGGTGGGATCTGACGCCGGGTCAGTCGTAGTCGGGCGCCCTGGTCTCGTGGATGGCGAGCTCCTCGGCGCTCGCGCCGCCGCCGGCCGCGCCCGCGTCCCAGGCGACGCTGTCCGGCTCCTCGTCGAAGCCGGAGCCGCCGTCCGGGGCGACCAGCCGGCCGACCCGGGCCGGGCTGTCCTCGTCGAGCTGGCCGTCGTCGTAGAGCGAGACCGGCGAGTTCGGGTCCGAGGTCGGGCTCTCGCCCCACACGTCCCGGTCGAAGCGTCTCTGCTCCGGGTCGTCGACCGTCTCGTCGATCGGGTCGCGCTGCGACCGGACCTGGTCCTCGGCGCCGAAGTCCGGCTCCTCCTGGCTCAGCCGCCGGTCCAGCGACTCGCCCTGCCGCTGCTCCTCGGCGGTGTCGCCGAACCGGTTGGAGCCACCCGGGCCCACCCCGGCGAGCGCCGCCGGGTCGGGGCCGTCGCTCCAGCGGCCGCTGTCCACCTCGTCGTTCGCGATGGAATCGTCGTCGGCGGTGTCCGGCAGGCCGGAGGCCTGCGGATCACTCACCTCGGTGGGGTAGTCGTTGTCTCGCATGTGCGCAATGTACCCACGGGCCGGGCCGGTCATACCGTGATCCGGTCCGGGGTCAGGTGCGCCCAGACGACCTTGCCGTCGGCCAGCGGAAGGCAGCCCCAGCGGACCGACACCGCGTCGATCAGCAGCAGTCCGCGACCGCCGTACGCGGTGGCCGCGACCGGCCCGGAGAACCGCGGGATCACCGGCGAGCCGTCGCGCACCGCCACGCTCACCGTGTCGCCGTGCCGGGCCAGCAGCACCCGCATCGGGGTGCGCGCGTGCGCCACCACATTGTTGACCATCTCGGTGGCCACGATGCACGCGTCGCCGGTCACCGCCGGCCGGTCCCAGCGCAGGCACGTCTCGGTGATCAGCTCGCGGGCCCGGCGGGCCGCGCCGGTCACCGGCTGCAGCTCCAGGCCGACCCGCAGGCCGGCGCCGGGCGAGCCGAGCGAGGCGAAGGCGGCCGGCGCGTCCGGCCAGACCGGCCAGCCGGTGGACTGCCACAGCGTGCCGTCGGTGGCGCCGCAGAGCACGAGCCGGGCGGCCGGCCAGTCACGGGTCTCGTCGCGCACCTCGCGCAGCACGGCCAGCGCGTCGTGCCGGGGCACCCGCAGGCCGGCGACGTCGACCACGACCGCCTCCGGCTGGCCGGCCAGCACGTCCAGGAGGGTGGAGCGGACCGGGGCGACGGTCCCGCCGTCGAGCACCCCGGTCAGCCGGACCAGTGGAAAACTCTGGCCGCGGTCCACCAGGTGACGAACCTCGCTCGGCATGATCGCTCCATTGTGCATAACGCGTCCCGTCCGCGCATTTCGGCGAGGGCGGGCCGGCTTGCGCGATCGGCGCCCACCCGGCACGGAAACCGGACGAAAGCCCACGACGGGCATGCATGGGGAGTACCCCGTCGTGGTGCGCTCATGCCAGGAGGGTCAGCCGCGTGGCGTCAGCGCGGTCAGCACGCTCTCGTGCAGCAGGCCGTTGGTGGCGACCACCGACGAGTGGTCGGCACAGGTCCGCCCGTCCAGGTCGGTGACCTTGCCGCCGGCCTCGGTGATGATCGGGATCAGCGCGGCCATGTCCCACAGCGACAGCTCCGGCTCGGCCATCGCGTCCAGCGCCCCCTCGGCCAGCAGCATGTAGCCGTAGAAGTCGCCGTAGGCGCGGCTGCGCCAGACCCCGAGCAGGATGTCCAGCATCTGCGGCAGGCGGCCGTTGTCCTGCCAGCCGTTCAGGCTGGCGTAGCAGAAGCTCGCGTCCGCGAGCCGGCGGACCCGGGACACCTCGATCCGGGTGGCGGCGTGCTGGTGCCGGCCGGCGAACGCGCCCAGGCCGCGCGCCGCCCACCAGCGCCGGCCCAGCGCCGGCGCGGAGACCAGCCCGACCACCGGGGTGTCGCCCTCCATCAGCGCGATCAGGGTGGCCCAGATCGGCACGCCGCGCACGTAGTTCTTGGTGCCGTCGATCGGGTCGATCACCCAGTGCCGGGTGCCCGGCCCGGCCGCCGCCTCGGACCGGCCGAATTCCTCACCGAGCACGCTGTCCCGCGGGCGGGCCCGGGCCAGCGTGGCCCGGATCGACTTCTCCACCGCGGTGTCCGCGTCGGACACCGGCGTCAGGTCGGGCTTGGCCTCGACCTTGAGGTCCAGCGAGCGGAACCGGGCCATCGCGATGGCGTCGGCCGCGTCGGCGAGGGTGTGGGCGAGAGCGAGATCGTCGGCATATCCAGCCATGCCCGAACTCTACTGATGCCTCCGGCCGCCGCCGGTGGGCCCCGCGGCCGCCGAGAAGACCCTTTCCCGGTACGGCCCCCGGGCCCCGCCCGCAGGCTCCCGCCGCGCCCCGTGCCCGGCCCGCGCGGCGCCGCCGCCGGTCCGGGCCCACCCCGCGCCCCGCGGGCCGCGGGGTGGCCGTCCGCCCCGGAGACCGCGTCCGGTGCGGGTCAGAGCGGCGCGCTGTCGTCCGCGGGCTGCTCGCGGGCGTCCAGGTCACCGGCGCGCGACGCCAGCAACCGGCGGTAGGAGTCCAGGCGCCGCCGGTCGGCGTGCCCGTCGGCGACCCAGGCGTCCAGCCGGCAGTCCGGGTCGGCCGCGGTGTGCCCGCAGTTCGGCTGGTCCTCCAGCGTGCCCTCGACCAGGTCCGGGAAGCCGTGCAGCAGGCTTTCCGCGCTGACGTGGGCCAGGCCGAAGCTGCGGATGCCGGGCGTGTCGACGATCCAGCCCGGGTCCTTGCGGGACCCGCCGATCGCCGGCAGCCGCAGCGCCACCGCGCTGGTCGAGGTGTGCCGGCCCTTGCCCACCGCGCTGACCGCGCCGACCGCCCGCAGCGCGTCCGGCACCAGGCGGTTGACCAGCGTCGACTTGCCGACCCCGGAGTGCCCGACCAGGACCGAGATCCGGCCGGCCAGGCGCTCGCGCAGCGGTGCCAGGTCGCTGCCGGGGCGGACCAGCACGTACGGCAGGTCCAGCTCGGTGTAGTAGTCGAGCACCTGCTCCGGACCGGCCAGGTCGGCCTTGGTCAGGCAGAGCAGCGGCTCCACGTCGGCGTCGTACGCCGCGACCAGGCAGCGGTCGATGAAGCCGGTACGGGGCGGCGGGTCGGCCAGCGCGCTGACGATGACCAGCTGGTCCGCGTTCGCCACCACGACCCGTTCCAGCCGGCCCTCCGGGGTGGTGTCGTCGTCGTCCGCGGTGCGCCGCAGCACCGAGGTCCGCTCGCCGATCCGGACGATGCGGGCCAGCGCGCCGGGCGCTCCGGACACGTCGCCCACGAGCGCCACCCGGTCGCCCACCACCACGGACTTGCGGCCCAGCTCGCGGGCCCGCATCGCGGTGATCACCTCGATCCGGTCGCCGCCGTCCTCCCGGACGCAGCCGTACCGGCCCCGATCCACGGTGATCACCAGCGCGTCCACCGCGTCGTCGTGTTTCGGCCGGGTCCGGGTACGCGGGCGGGAGGACCGCCCCGGCCGGACCCGGACGTCGTCCTCGTCGTACTCCCGTTTACGCCCTGGCAGCTCTAGCTCCTTGCCGCGAGTCCCGCCCAGAGTTCCGGGAACTCGGGCAACGTCTTCGACGTACAACCTACGTCGGTCAGCTCGATGCCCGGGACGGTGAGTCCGATAACCGCGGCGGCGTGCGCCATCCGGTGGTCCGCGTACGTCGCGAAGGACGTGGCGTGCAGCGGCCGCGGCTCGATCCGCAGGCCGTCCGGGAACTCGGTGACCCCGGCGCCGGCCTTGGCGAGCTCGGTGGCGAGGGCGGCGATCCGGTCGGTCTCATGGCCCCGGATGTGCTCGACGCCACGCAGCTCGGACGGCCCGTCGGCGAGCGCGGCCAGCGCGGCGATCACCGGGGTCATCTCGCTGACCTCGGACAGGTCGGCGGTGATCCCGCGCAGCGTGCCGGCGCCGCGCACGGTCAGCTCCCCGGCGGTGCGGGTGACCTCGCCGCCCAGCGCGGTGAGCAGCCGGCTGAGCTGCTCGACCGGCTGCCAGCTCTGGGCCGGCCAGCCGGCCAGGGTGACCGTGCCGCCGGTGACCATCGCGGCGGCGAAGAACGGCAGCGCGCCGGACAGGTCCGGCTCGATGGTCCAGGTGCGGCCGTGCAGCGCGCCGGGCTCGACCACCCAGGTCTCCGGGACGCTGTCGTCCACCGTGGCGCCGGCGGCGCGCAGCATGTGCGTGGTCATCCGCAGATGCGGGGCGGACGGCACCGGCGGGCCCTCGTGCCGCAGGGTCAGGCCCTTGGCGAAGCGTGGCGCGGAGAGCAGCAGGCCGGAGACGAACTGGCTGGAGCCGGAGGCGTCGACCACCGCCTCGCCGCCGGCGACCAGGCCGGTGCCGTGCACGGTGAGCGGCAGCCCGCCGGAGGGCGCGGCCTCGATGCGTACGCCCAGGGCGCGCAGCGCCTCGACGATCGGGCGCAGCGGGCGGTTGCGCGCGTGCGGGTCGCCGTCGAACTCGACCGGGCCGTCGGCCAGGCCGGCCAGCGGGGGCAGGAACCGCATGATGGTGCCGGCCAGGCCGACGTCCACGGTGGCCGGGCCACGCAGCGGGCCCGGCTCGACCCGCCAGCGGTCGTCGGCCGAGGTGTCCACGGCGACGCCCAGCGCGCGCAGCCCGGCGGACATCAGCGTGGTGTCCCGGGCCTGCAGCGGCGCCTCGATCACCGAGGGGCCGTCGGCCAGCGCGGCGAGGACCAGCGCGCGGGCGGTCATCGACTTGGAGCCGGGCAACCGGACGGTGGTCGAGATCGGGCCGGCGGCGGTCGGGGCGGGCCAGGGGCGGGATTCAGCAGCCATGACCGCCATTCTGCCGGGGGACGCCGCCGGTCCCGGCGCGCGTTCCCGGCTCCCGGGACGTCGTGCCGCCCGGAATTCCTCCGTACGGGCCGTCGCCATTCCACTGATTCGGGATCCGGGCTCCGCGTGATGCCGTCATTTCGTCGGCGTTCCGCGCCCCCCACCACCGTTTCCGTTGGCGTACGCTGCACGCCATGTGCGGCCGTTACGCGACCACGCGGAGCAACGTGGATCTCAGTCAGTTCTTCGAAGCCGTCGACGTGGCCGGGGAATTGTCGCCGAGCTGGAACGTCGCGCCCACCGCCGCGGTTCCGCTGATTCGCCGGTCGCGCACGCACGACGCCCGGGTGCTGGACACCGCGCGCTGGGGTCTGGTCCCGCCGTGGGCCGCCGACCTGCGTCAGGGCGCCCGCATGATCAATGCGCGGGCGGAGACGGTGGCCACTCTCAAGACGTTCGCGCCGTCCTTCGCCCGCCGTCGCTGCCTGGTCCCGGCCGACGGCTGGTACGAGTGGGCCCGGTCCGGCAAGCAGAAGCAGGCGTACTACATGAGTCCGGCCGGCGGCGCCCCGCTGGCGTTCGCCGGGATCTGGTCGCCGTGGGGCCCGGAAGGCGTGCTGACCTGCAGTGTCATCACCACGGCGGCGCGCGGCGAGCTGGCCCGGGTGCACGACCGGATGCCGCTGGTCCTGCCGCCCGAGCGCTGGTCGGACTGGCTGGCCGGCGGCGGTGACCCGGAGCCGCTGCTGCGCCCGCTCGACGAGGCGGCGTTGGCCGCGATCGAGGTGCGCCCGGTCGGCGCCGCGGTGGGCAATGTCCGCAACAACGGCCCCGAGTTGCTGGCGCCTCCCGGCGAGGTGACGCTTTTCTGAACTCTCGAAGATCAACGAAGTTCTTTGTCGGATTATGCGCGGATTCGCCACCGGCAACTTTGTTTCAACATTGATCGGCCCCTTGTTCTGATCTTGTACGGTGCGGTACAAACCAGCGCCGGAGTGGTGCCGCTCCGCAGGGTGCGGGAACGGCCGCCACAGCATTTCCGGTCCCACGGGGGAGGTGGGCTGATGACACGAGCACGCATGCCGCGTCCGCACGAGGTGGCCATCGCGCGACGTGACCCGCGGTTGCTCGAGGCAATTGCACAACGACGTACGGACGAGGCCTGGCGGACCAGGGGAGCATGCCGGACCGTCGACCCGGAGACGTTCTTTCCGGCGCCGAACGAGCCGTCCGGAGGCGCGGTGGCGCTCTGCGGCACCTGCCCGGTGCAGGGCCCGTGCCTGGCCTGGGCGTTGCAGGTCGGTGACTGCCACGGGGTCTGGGGCGGCACCACGCCGCGCGAACGGCGCGCCATGCTGGTCGCCTGGCGCGAGCGCGTGCAACCCAACGGCGATCCGGTCGACGACGGGTCCACCGAGGCCGAGGACCGCCGGTTCCTGACCCTCACCCCGGTGAGCCGCTGATAGAAACGGAGCTTGTGTCGAGCTCCGAGAAGACCGTCGAGACCCCGCGCGGGCCGGCCCTGGTTCGCCTCACCGAACCGGCCGGCCCGGCGCGCAGCCAGCTGTTCCTCGGCCACGGGGCCGGAGGCGGCGTGGACGCGCCGGACCTGACCGCGGTGCACGACGCCGCGGTGGCGGCCGGCGTGCGGGTGCTCCTGGTGACCCAGCCGTACCGGGTGGCCGGACGGCGGGCGCCGGCCCCGGCCGGGCACCTCGACGAGGCGTGGGGCGCGGTGGTGCGCGCGAACGCCGTACCGGGGCTGCCGGTGATCCTCGGCGGGCGCTCCAGCGGAGCGCGGGTCGCGTCGCGGACCGCGCCGGGGCTGGGCGCCGCAGGGGTGCTCGCGCTGGCCTTCCCGCTGCACCCGCCGGGCCGGCCGGAGAAGAGCCGGGCCGGCGAGCTGCCCGCCGGGCTGCCGGTGTGCGTGCTCAACGGCGACCGGGACCCGTTCGGCGTGCCCGAGCCGCGCGACGGCGTCGAGGTGATCGTGAGGCCCGGCGCCGTGCACGACCTCCGCACGGACGTGTCCGGCACCGCCGAGCTGGCCGTCGGCTGGCTGCGCCGGCACGGCTGGGCCGATTGAGGGCGCCGGAATTCTGACCCCGCCACCGGCGTTGCACGACCCGGAGACTTGTCCGGCGGAAGGGGAATCTGTAGTGCGTGCCGGTATCGAGTACGTGACACCCGAGCGCCGCGAGGCGACCCGGGTGCGCGAGCTGTTGGACTCCCCGCAGTGGCCGGCGGCCGAGCCGGTGTCCGCCGCACCGCCGGTGAGCGTGAGCACACCGGTTTTCGAAGGCGTGACTGGGGCACTACCCGTATCCTCGGCGAGGCGGTCGAGGGGGGAGTCCAGGGTGGCGCAGAAGGAACGGACCGACGAGCGTCGCGCACGGTTCGAGCGCGATGCGCTGCCGTTCGTGGATCAGTTGTACGCCGCCGGCCTGCGGATGACCCGTAACCCGGCCGACGCCGAGGACCTGGTGCAGGAGACGTTCCTCAAGGCGTTCTCCGCGTTCCACCAGTTCGAGGAGGGCACCAACCTCAAGGCCTGGCTGTACCGGATCCTGACGAACACCTACATCAACTCGTACCGGCGCAAGCAGCGGCAGCCGGTGCAGTCGCCCACCGAGGAGATCACCGACTGGCAGCTCGCCTCCAGCGAGTCGCACACGTCGTCGGGCCTGCGGTCGGCCGAGACCGAGGCGCTGGACCGGCTCCCGGACAGCGACATCAAGCAGGCGCTGCAGTCCCTGCCGGAGGACTTCCGGCTCGCCGTCTACCTCGCCGATGTCGAGGGTTTCTCGTACAAGGAGATCGCCGACATCATGGGCACGCCCATCGGCACCGTCATGTCCCGCCTGCACCGTGGCCGGCGCAACCTGCGCAAGCTGCTCGAGCAGTACGCCGGTGAGCGGGGCATCACCCGGACCGCGTCCGAGCCGCAGGAGGCGTGACCCGATGGCGAACGCCGAGAACGAACACGAGACCGACTGCGCCATCGTGCTCAGCGAGGTGTACCTCTACCTCGACCTGGAGTGCAGCGAGGACCGCCGCCGGCTGATCCAGAAACACCTGGACGACTGCTCCGGCTGCCTGCGCGAGTTCGGCATCGAGCACGAGGTGAAGGCCCTGGTCGGCCGCTGCTGCGGGGACGAGCGCGCGCCGGTCGAGCTGCGCGACCGGCTGCGTCACAAGCTGGACCAGCTGGAGGTTCAGACCGAGACCCGGGAGTACCTCCCGTAGAAGGCCACGAGAGAGGGCCGGCGGATGTCATCTGCCGGCCCTCTCTTCGGATCTTCAGCTGTTGGGGCGCTTGCCGTGGTTCGCGCCGCTCTTCTTACGGGCCTTCTTCTTGCGAGCCTTCTTCGCCATCTGCGGGCCTCCTTCCTCACGCTGGGTCAGCCGCCGATCGTAGTCGGCCCTTCCCGTCGCGCTGAGACCTACCCGCGCGGGATCCATGATTGGATGACCTTCCCCGAAGGGTGACGAGGAGGGCGATCCGGCATGGCCGAGGAGATCCGGGCCGAGATGGTGGCCAACGTGTGGAAAGTCGTGGCCGGCGTCGGTGACGCCGTCGAGGAGGGCGACACGCTGGTGATCCTGGAATCCATGAAGATGGAGATCCCGGTGCTGGCGGAGTCCGGCGGCACGGTCGGCGAGCTGGCGGTGAACGAGGGCGACGTGGTGCAGGAGGGCGACCTGATCGCCGTGATCAACTAGCGCCTCTCCCGGCGATCGGCGCGGTCGCGCGGTTTCCGCTTCCGCGCCGGTTCCGCGTCCGGGATTCCGGCCCGGGGCTTGCTTCGCCTCCGGATCCGCTTCCGCGCCGGTTCCGCGTCCGGGATTCCGGCCCGGGGGCTTGCTTCCCTTCCGGATCCGCTTCCGCGCCGGGCCGGCCTCCGGGATTCCGGCCCGGGCCGGCGCGGGCGGCGCGCTTCGGCCGCCGCTTACCTGCGCAGCCAGCGAAGCAGGTGGGAACGGCGGCGCTGGCGCGGGACGGCCGGCACCCGGATCGTGGCCGCGGCCAGCTCGCGGGTGGCCCGGTCCAGCCCCGGCGCGGTCAGGGCCAGCTCGGCGACCGCCCGCGCGTGCGGCCCGCCGGCCGTCTCGGCGAACCGCCCGGCCACCACGGCGGCCACGTCCGCCCGCGCGCCGGGATCCACCCAGGCGTACGTCACGAGCGCGAACAACGCCGCCTGGGTGACCCGGTCGACGCCGCCGTCGAGCAGGCCGAGCAGCAGCCGCCGCCGGGTGGAGTCCGGCCACGGCTCCTCGGTGCCGTGGTGCAGTAGACCCAGGCAGGCCCAGACCTCCGCGGCGCCGGCCGGCCGCGCGCCGGTGACGACCGGGTCGCCGAGCAGGGCGAGCAGCTCCCACGGCTCGACCAGCACCAGGCCGAGCGCGCGGTCGTAGGCTGCCGGCGGGTGCGGCCAGCCGGCCGAGGCGACCCGCAGCAGGCGGGCCAGCGCGTCCGCCGACGGCTCGGCCGCGACCGGGGCCCGGCCGGCGGGCAGCTGGGACAGGCCGGCCGGCGTGCCGCCGAGCCACGGCATGTCCCGGCAGCACTCGTCGAGATCGGTGTGCTCGTGCGTGTCGTCCGGGTGGTCGCGGACGAAGTCGGCCAGCGCGATCAGGTGCGCCACGTCGCCGTCGGCGCGGTACCGCAGCCGGTGGGCGGTGTGCACCACGCAGTCGTACGCCGGGTCGCGTTCCAGCGCGCGGTCGGTCCAGCGCAGCGCCTCGTCCAGCCGGCCCAGGTCGGCGAGGGTGGCCGCGAGGTCGGCGTACACCGAGAGGTCGTCCGGGTCGTAGGCGACCGCGCGGCGCAGCGCGGCCAGCGCCTCGGGGATGCGGCCGGCGCTGCGGTACGCGTACCCGAGCCAGATCTCGCCGAGTTTGGACGGCCGTGAGCGGGCGCCGCGGGCGGCCCAGTCGACGGCGAGGCGCGCCTCGCCGAGCCGGCGTGCCAGCGCCGAGCCGGCCCCGAGCAGCATCGCGTGCTCGCCGTGCGCGTCCACGGTGTGCCGGACCACGGTCAGGTAGGGCCGCAGCGGGGCGGAGGCGGCCCGCGGGGCCGGGTCGCCGACCGCGGTGCACAGCCGCATCACGGTGCGGGCCAGCAGGTCCGGGTCGATCCGCCCGCCGAGCACCGGGTCGCTGACCCAGGGCACCCCGGCCCAGTCCACCGCCGGGGTGTGCCCGCTGGCCGCGGCGAGCAGCGGCAGTCCGTCCTCCGGGCGCCCGGCCGCGGCGAGCAGGTGGGCGTGCGCCGCCACCCGGCCGGCCGGCGCGTGCGGGTCCAGCGGGAACAGGTCGAGCGCGCCGTCCGCGCGTGCCGCCAATCGGCTGAGCAGCTCGTGGATCTCCGGCAGGGTGGGTGCGTGGGGCAGCGCCCCGGCCAGGTGGCGGGCGGCCCGGGTCATCTCGCCGCGGTCGAGGGCGGCGCGGGCGAGGGCGAGGTCGTGCCAGACCTGGGGCTGGGCATCCACGTGTGAAGACAGTACGGGCACCGGAGCGATCTGTCAGTCCGAGAGTCTGCGCAGTAGTGAGCGAAAGATTGACGTACTAAGCTTTTTCTTGCAAGACTGCGCAGCATTCGCGCGAGAACCGCTCATCTGGGGAGGAAGACGTGACACAGCGAGGCCAGGGGATGGCAGCGGACATTGCGGAACAGCCGGAGGGTTTCGCGCGCCTGCTCGACGGCCCGCACGCGACCGCTGTCGCCGAGGTGGCCGCCGAGATCGCGGCCCGCCGCCCGCGCCACGTGCTCTTCGTCGGCCGCGGCACCTCCGACCACGCGGCGCTGTACGCGGCGTACCTGACCGAGATCCGGCTCGGGCTGCCCGTGGCCAGCGCCTCGCCCAGCGCGATCACGCTCTACGGCGCCCGTCCCGACTTCACCGGCGCCCTGGTCGTCGGGGTCAGCCAGAGCGGCGGCTCACCCGACCTCACCGGGGTGCTCTCCGCCGCCCGGGAGACCGGCGCGCTCACCCTCGCGGTCACCAACAACCCGGAGTCGCCGCTGGCCCGCGCCGCCGAGCTGTCGGTGGACGTGGCGGCCGGGCACGAGCGGGCGGTCGCCGCGACCAAGTCCTACACCGCCGAGCTGCTCACGCTGCTGCTGCTCGTCGAGGGCATCCGGACCGGCGACGGACGGCCGGGTGAGGCCGAGCGGGCCGCGCTGGCGCGACTGCCGGAGCTGGCCGAGGCGACGATCGCCGATCGGAGTGCCGAGGAGCTGGCCCAGCGCTACCGGTTCGCGCCGCACGTGGTGACCACGGGGCGGGGGTACGCGTACCCGACCGCCCGGGAGGCCGCGCTCAAGCTGATGGAGACGTCCTACGTGCCGACCCTGGCGTTCTCCGGCGCCGACCTGCTGCACGGCCCGCTCGCCATGACCGACACCGACGTCCCGGTGCTGGCCGTGGTCGGCGACGGTCCCGGCGGCCGGTCGATGCGCGACGTGATCACCCGGCTCGGCGAGCGGCGGGCCGACGTGGTGACCATCGGCGCGTCCGACATCCCGGGCGCCGCCGGCCGGCTGGCCGTCCCGGCGCTCGACGAGCGGTACAGCCCGCTGCTGGACATCCTGCCGCTGCAGAAGCTGGCGCTGGCGCTGGCGCTGGCCAAGGGCGAGGACCCGGACGCGCCGCGCGGCCTGAAGAAGGTGACCAGCACCCTGTAGGGACGTCCGGAAACATCCCCGTGGCAGGCTTGGGCGGTGTCCACCCTGCGCGATCTCGTCGAGGAACACACCAGCCTGGGTTCCGCCGACATCGACCACCTGCACCGGCTGGCCGGTGACTGGCAGCTGCTGTCCGACCTGTCCTTCGCCGACCTGCTCCTCTGGGTGCCGATCAAGGGCGAGGCCCGCAAGCCGCGCGAGTTCCTCTGCGTCGCCCAGGTGCGCCCGACCACGGCGCCCACGGCGTACCAGGACGACCAGGTGGGGAAGATCTTCGGCGGGCCCGAGGTGGCGCATCTCGACGTCGCGTTCACCCAGGAGCGGATCTGGCGGGAGGGCGACCCGGTCTGGTATGGCGACACCCCCGCCCGGCACGAGGCGATCCCGGTGCGCCGCCGCGAGCCCAACGACCACGAGGAGGGCTACAGCGAGGTGATCGCGGTGATCGGCCGCGACACCAACCTGAGCACCGCGCGCACCCCCAGCCAGCTGGAGCTGAACTACCTGACCACCGCCGACGACCTGGCCCAGATGGTCGCCGACGGCACGTTCCCGCCGGCCCGGCAGCCGGGCGAGATGACCACCTCGGCGCCCCGGGTCGGCGACGGGATGATCCGGCTGGACGCCTCCGGCAAGGTGACCTACGCCAGCCCGAACGCCCAGTCGGCCTACCGCCGGCTCGGCTTCAACGCGCACCTGGTCGGCGAGGAGCTGGCCGGCCTCTCCAGCCGGCTGGCCGCCGACCCGCTGGAGGGCAACGACGCCGCCGAGCGGATCCGCTCGGCGCTGCGCGGCGAGTCGCCGCCCCGGATGGAGTTCGAGGCGCGCGGCGCGACCGTGCTCACCCGGTCGCTGCCGCTGCTGCCGGCCGGGGTGCCGATCGGCGCGCTGGTGCTGGTCCGCGACGTCACCGAGGTGCGCCGCCGGGACCGCGCCCTGATGACCAAGGACGCCACCATCCGGGAGATCCACCACCGGGTGAAGAACAACCTGCAGACCGTGGCCGCGCTGCTGCGCCTGCAGGCCCGCCGGGTGGACGCGCCGGAGGCCCGGATGGCGCTGGAGGAGTCGGTGCGCCGGGTCGCCTCCATCGCCCTGGTCCACGAGACCCTCTCGATGTCCAGCGACGAGGCGGTCGAGTTCGACGGCATCGTGGACCGGGTGGCCACGGCCGCCACCGAGGTGGCCTCGACCAGCATCCCGGTCCGGATGCACCGGGAGGGCACGTTCGGCGTGCTGCCCGCGGAGATCGCCACCTCGCTGGTGATGGTGCTGAACGAGTTGCTGATCAACGCGGTCGAGCACGGCTTCCCGGCGCCGGACGACGAAGTGCCGGTCGCCGGCGCGGACCTGCCGGCGCCCGAGGTGGTGGTCGCCGCGCACCGCTTCCGCAAGCAGCTGCACGTGACGGTCGCCGACAACGGGAAGGGGCTGCCGGAGGGTTTCCGCTTCGACGCCGGTGGGCGGCTCGGGCTGCAGATCGTCCGGGCGCTGGCGACCGGGGAGCTGCGCGGCAGCATCGAGCTGCGCAACCGGGCCGGGGGCGGGACCGAGGCGGTGCTGGTGGTCCCGCTGGGCAAGCGCTGAGCCTGATCGTCATCGATGGGTGGGACGGTCCGACCTGCGATGTAACGGTTCCGTAACGGCAGTAGGAGAACTCCGCCAAGTGCCGTGGACCACACTCCCGGATTCTGGACCTCACTGGCCCACATTCGGATTGCGTGAGAGGCTTACCGGCATGACCGCTGCACTCGACCGCCGCTTCGTGGCTCGCCGCCACGTCGACTACGGGCGTGTCTTCAGCGCGATGTGTCCGGCTTCCTGACGCCGCCCGAAAGAGATTCGGGCGCGGAAGACGCGCCGGCCCTCTCCTGACACAGATGTCGCGGAGCCTCCTGGTGGCCGTGAGTGTCCTCCCGTGCCCACGAAACCCGGAGGACCGCCGCCATGGCGCCCAGCAACACTCCCGCAACGCCGGCCGCCCGCCCCCGCAAGGCGCGCGGCGAGGGTCAGTGGGCGCTCGGACACCGCGAGCCGCTCAACCCCAACGAGCGGCTGAAGAAGGACGACAACCCGCTCAACGTCCGGGCGCGCATCGAGAACATCTACGCGCAGGGGGGCTTCGCCTCCATCGACCCGGCCGACCTGCGTGGCCGGTTCCGCTGGTGGGGGCTCTACACCCAGCGCAAGGCCGGGATCGACGGCGGCCGCACCGCCGTCCTCGCGCCGGAGGAGCTCGAGGACGAGTACTTCATGCTCCGCGTCCGCATCGACGGCGGCGCGCTGGACCTGGCCCAGCTGCGCACCATCGGGCAGATCTCCACCGAGTTCGCCCGGGACAGCGCGGACATCACCGACCGGCAGAACATCCAGCTGCACTGGGTCCGGATCGAGGACGTGCCGGAGATCTGGCGCCGCCTGGAGGCGGTCGGCCTGCAGACCACCGAGGCCTGCGGCGACTGCCCCCGCGTCGTGCTGGGCAGCCCGGTCGCCGGCATCTCGGTGGACGAGGTGATCGACGCGACGCCGGCCATCGACGAGATCATCGAGCGCTACATCGGCGACCCGCAGTACTCGAACCTGCCCCGCAAGTTCAAGACGCAGATCTCCTGGCTGGCGGACGGGCCGTACCAGGCCAACGACGTCTCCTTCGTCGGCGTCGAGCACCCCGACCACGGCCCCGGCTTCGACCTGTGGGTCGGCGGCGGCCTCTCCACCAACCCGCGGCTGGCCGAGCGTCTCGGCGTCTGGGTGCCGCTGGCCGAGGTCCCGGACGTGTGGGCCGGCGTGGTCGGGGTCTTCCGTGACTACGGTTACCGCCGGCTGCGCAACCGGGCCCGCCTGAAGTTCCTGATCGCCGACTGGGGCGTGGAGAAGTTCCGCGAGGTGCTGGAGAAGGAGTACCTGGGCCGGGCGCTGCTCGACGGGCCGGCGCCGGAGCTGCCGGAGAAGCCGATCGACCACATCGGCGTGCACCGGCAGCGCGACGGGAAGAACTACGTCGGCGCCGCCCCGGTGGTCGGCCGGGTCTCCGGCACGCAGCTGAGCCGGCTGGCCGACGTGGCGCAGCGGCACGGGTCGGACCGGGTGCGGCTCACCGCGTACCAGAAACTGCTGGTCCTGGACATCGCCGACGACCGGGTCGAACCGCTGATCGCCGACCTGCGCGGGATCGGGCTGGAAGCCCGTCCCTCGGCCTGGCGCCGCGGCACCATGGCCTGCACCGGCATCGAGTACTGCAAGCTGGCCATCGTCGAGACCAAGGCGCGCGGCGGTGAGCTCGTCGCCCGGCTCGAGGAGCGGCTCAGGGACTTCGACGCGGACATCTCGGTGCATCTCAACGGCTGCCCGAACGCCTGCGCCCGCACCCAGGTCGCCGACATCGGCCTCAAGGGCCAGCTGGTCCTCAACTCGCACGGCGAGCAGGTCGAGGGCTTCCAGATCCACCTCGGCGGAGCGCTCGGGATGGCCAAGGGCGAGACCGCCGGCTTCGGCCGCAAGTTGCGTGGCCTGAAGGCCACGGCGGAGGAGCTCCCCGAGTACGTCGAGCGGATCGCCCGCAACTACCTGGACGGCCGTTCCGAGGGGGAGACGTTCGCCAACTGGGTGATGCGGGCGGAGGAGGAGCTCCTGAAATGAGCGACGCCAGATCCGCCCCGCTCCACTGCCCCTACTGCGGTGAAGAGGACCTCCGCCCCAACGGGGCCTCGCACGGCGCCTGGGAGTGCCACTCCTGCGTGCGGGTCTTCTCGGTCAAGTTCATCGGGCTGTTGCCTGCGTCATCTCGGTCCACAACCGAAAACTCGTCGGATGAGGGAGCCACCGAATGAATCTCCTGAACGCCTCCGGCCTGGGCCTGATCAACCTGGGCGCTCCCAGCGGCCCCGGGAACACCGCCGCTGACCCGTCCCGGCGCAGCCCCGAGGAGCTGCGGGAGCTGGCCCTGCGGGCCGCCCGCGACCTCGAGGGCAGCTCCGCCGAGGAGATCGCCAAGTGGGCGACCGACACCTTCGGCGCGCGGTTCTGCGTGACCAGCTCGATGGCCGACGCCGTGGTCGCGCACCTCTTCTCCCGGGTCTCGCCCGGCGTGGACGTGGTCTTCCTGGACACCGGCCTGCACTTCCCGGAGACCCTCAAGGTCCGCGACACGGTGGCCCGCACGATGAACGTGAACGTCCGCTCGATCCGCCCGCGGATGACGGTCGGCCAGCAGGACGGCGAGTACGGCCCCCGCCTGTTCAGCCGCAACCCGGACGAGTGCTGCTTCATGCGCAAGGTGGAGCCGCTGGAGCGGGCCCTGACCGAGTACGACGCGTGGGCCACCGGCCTGCGCCGCGACGAGTCACCGACCCGCGCCAACACGCCGGTCGTCGGCTTCGACGCCAAGAAGGGCAAGATCAAGGTCAACCCGATCGCGGCCTGGACCCAGGCGGACGTGGACCGCTACATCGGCCGGTGGAACGTGCCGGTCAACGAGCTGTTCAAGAAGGGTTACGGCTCGATCGGCTGCTGGCCGTGCACCCGGCGCACCAAGGCCGGCGAGGACCCGCGCGCCGGTCGCTGGGCCATGTTCGAGAAGACCGAATGCGGTCTGCACGTCTGACCACCCCGCGTCCGGCCGTGGTCCTGGTGGCCCACGGCAGCCGGGACCCGCGGGCCGCCGAGTCGACCGAGGCGCTGGCCCGGGCGGTGCGCCGGGCCCGCCCGGAATGGCTGGTCCGGGCCGCCTACCTCGATCATGCCGGGCCGCGCCCGCTGGACGTGCTCGGTTCCCTCGGCGCCCGCCGGACGGTACTGGCGCCGTTGCTGCTGACCGAGGCGTACCACGGCCGGGTGGATCTGCCGGCGGTGCTGGCCGAGGCGGCCGACCTGCCGGTGCGGGTGACACTCGCCGAGGTGCTGGGGCCCCGGCCGGCCGGGCCGGGCCGGGTGCGGACGCCGCGGCTGCTGCTGGAGGCGCTGGTGCGACGGATCCCGGTGGACGACTTCGACGCCGTCGTGCTGGCCGCGGCCGGAACCCGGGACCCCGCCGCGCGCGGGACGGTGGAGCACGCCGCGGTGGCGCTCGGGGAGCGCCTCGGCGTGCCGGTGCGGGTGTCGTACTCCTCCGGGGTGGGCCCACGCGCCGATGAGGCGGTGCGGGCGCTGCGGGCGGCGGGGAGCCGCCGGGTCGCGGTGGCCGGGTACTTCCTCGCGCCGGGCCTGCTCTACGACCTGGCGGCGGAAGCGGCCCGGGAAGCCGGCGCGGTCGCGGTGGCGCAGCCGCTCGGGGACGCGCCGGAGATGGTCGCTCTGGTCAGCAGCCGGGTGGCGGCGACCGGCGTACGGATGCTCGCCGCCGCCTGATCCGTTGCGGGCGGCGCGTTCGTCTGCTTGCGGCGGCCTGGTCCCGGGTGGTGTGCCGAGCCGGCGCCATCGCCGCCGCGGCGCCCGCCACGGGCCGGTGCAGCCGCGACCAGAACCGCATCGTTTCCCGCCTCAGCGCGTCCCTGACGGCCGATCACGTCCGTCCCCACCCCTCGGGGTGCCGCCTACCGTCCGCATCGGTGACGGCCCCGGCCGCCGCTACCGTGAGTGATGATCACTCTGCGCTATGCGATTACCGCGTCGCCATTGGATGGTCCACAGCGGAGTGTGCCGGAGTGGCGACGGAAACGGATGGGCACCCCATTACGAGATCATTTCCCGAGGCGGTAAACGTACGGTGATCGAATTGGCGCGCTGTGGAATGGGAACGCTGGGTGAGCGTCCCGAAACAGCAAGACGCCCCGGTGCCGCCAGGCCCGGGGCGCAAATGCTGTTGTGGGGGATTGATTCAGGCGGTGGGAGCGGAGACCCGGAGGCCGCCGCGACGCTTGACCGCGCGCCGCTCGTCTTCGCTCATCCCGCCCCATACGCCGGCGTCCTGGCCGGACTCGAGTGCCCACGAGAGGCATTCCTCGGTCACGGGGCACCGCCGGCACACGGCCTTGGCCTGCTCGACCTGCAGGAGCGCGGGGCCGGACGTCCCGATCGGGAAGAACAGCTCCGGGTCCTCGTCGCGGCAGATCGCATCGTGACGCCAGTCCATGGCGGCAAACTCCTTGTTTCGGATGGGGTAATGAAAACAGTGCTGTTTACCTATATGCATGCGCCGCGGTGCCGACGGGTTGTGCCCGTACGCTCACCCGTGCGTCAGCAAGCCTTTGGGTTTGGTGGCCGTTCTGCGCTTCTTGATTAGGAACGCGCACAAGCGGCAACCGGTTACTTCTTATCGCTTGTGAATGCTTTCACGAACTCACGCGATGTCAAGGGTAGCGCTGGAAGTTTCTTCCAGCGGGTGAGCTGGCTCACGTCCCCTTATGTCCGGTTCTGCCGCTGTCGCCAGAGCCGGTTGACGAACGCTCCCATCAATGTAGTACGGTCCCGGCCACTTCGCCGACCTTTTGCCGGTGTTTCTGTAACGGATCGTGAGCACGTATGGAAACACGTACCCCGTCGTCAGCAGATCACACGCAGCGCTGAGGGAACGGACACGAAGTGCACCTTCTGCCGCTCCCCGAGGTAGTCGCCGTCCAGCTGGAACGCCTGGGGTCGGGACGAGACCACGGTGAACTCGGCAAGGTCATGTAGCCGTAACACTTGTTTACCGTGTGGATCACCGGAGCGCCACGCGAGTTGTGTCACGGTCCTCGCCGTGCCGAAAACCTCAAGCCGGCGCAGGGCCAGGATGTCAAGTCCGAGATCGAAGGATGCGTCCGGATTGGGGTCCACCGGACGGTCACCGACGTACGTCCAGGGGGCCGTGTTCTGCACGATGACCGTGCCCACTCCGGCCTCCGCCGGCTCGCCCGGCCGTTCCAGCGTCATGGGTGGATCCCGGCGGTCGACTCCGGTGAGGAACTGCCCGACCGTCGCGCGCATGTACCGGCCCGGCGTCGGCGGCCGGCCGCGCAGCCGAGCCTGCTCCACCCGGCGGACGACCGCGGCGTCCAGTCCCAGCCCGGCCGCGAAGGTGAAATAGCGGTCGTCGGCGCGACCGAGACCGATCACCCGGTGCCGCCCGTCGCGCAGCCCGTCCAGGATCACGCTGGTCGCGTCCGCCCAGTCCCGGGGCAGGCCCAGGGCGCGGGCGAAGACGTTGGTCGAGCCACCCGGCACCACGGCCAGCGCCGGCAGCCGGTACGCCGCCGGCCCGGTCAGCGCGGCGGGCGCGGTCATCAGTCCGTTCACCGCCTCGTCGACCGTGCCGTCGCCGCCCAGCGTGACCACCACGTCGACGCCGCTCTCCGCGGCCGCCCGGGCCAGGGCGGTGGCGTGGCCGCGCCGCTCGGTGTGCCGCACCGTCAGCTCGACGGCGCTCTCCAGCGCCCGGACCAGGACGTCCCGGCTGCGCTCGGTGGTCGCCGTCGCCCGGGGGTTGACCACCAGCAACGCACGCATGCGCGGCACCTTACCCGGCGGGGACCGCTCCGGCGGTCGGTAAGGTGCAGCTGTGACCGGCGAGAAACCCGTGACTACCGCGGCCGCGTCCCTCCAGTGGGGCGTACGGCTGCTCTACCTGCAGGGCGTGGGACTGGCCGGGCTCACGGCGTACCTCATCGTCCTTGATCTCACCAGCGACGGCGCGGACGTCGGCGTGGCGGTCTCGCTCACCGTCATGGCGGCCCTGGCCGCCGTCGCGGTCCTCCTGATCGCCCGGGCGCTCGGACAGCGCCGGGTCCGGGCCCGTGGACCCGCCGTCGTCGTGCAGCTGTTCCTGCTGGCCACCGGTGGTTTCCTGGTTCAGGTCGGGCCGCTCTGGCTGGGTGTGGTGCTGCTGGTGCTGGCGTTGCTGACGGCGGTTCTGGTGCTCCTGCCGGCGAGCAGCCGAGCGTTGGGCGTCGATTAGTGGGTCCCATCCGGCAGGTCTGGGCCTAACCTGGACGGGTGACCGGCTCAACGGTGCGCCCGCCCGCCTATCAGCAACTCGCGGACGAGCTACGTGCGGACATCACTTCCGGACGGCTCCAACCCGGCGAACGACTGCCGCCGGAGCCTGAGTTGTGCGTGAAGATCGGCGTGAGCCGCAGCACGGTGCGCGAGGCACTGCGGCTGCTGGCCAGCCAGCATCTGATCGTCACCACTCGCGGGGTGACCGGGGGCAGCTTCGTCGCCCATCCGGATGCCGCCCAGCTCGCCGACGGCCTCTCGACCGGCTTCGCGCTGCTCACGCACTCGGCCGGGGTGGGCATGGCGGACATGCTGGAGTTGCGCCGCGCGCTGGAGGTGCCGGCCGCCGGGCTCGCCGCGATCCGCCGCACCGAGGCTCACCTGGCCGAACTGCGCAACGCGTTCTTCGACCCGGAGATCGACGACTTCGACACCATGCTCGCCGCGCACTCCACCTTCCACCGGGCCCTCGCCAAGGCCACCGGCAACCCGCTGTTCGAGCTCGTCGGCCGCCCGCTCTACCAGGCGTCCTACGGCGAGGAGGTGGTCGCCGCCCTGCCCGAGGAGTACTGGTTCCGGATCGACGCGGACCATCGGGAGCTGCTGGATCATCTGGCGGCGCGGGACGCCGAGGCGGCCACCCGGACGGCGGCGCGGCATCTGGACTACGTCGCCTTCGCCGCGGCGGACCGCTGACCCGGACTCAGTACTCGGTACGGCGGGTCAGCAGCCGGATCGTCGCGTGCTGCCCGTTGGCCTCCGCGGAGGCCGACGTGGTCAGGGCGGTCAGCACCTTCCACGCGAAGGACGACTCGGACGGCAGCCGGGCGCCGCGCACCGTGGCAACGGTGACCTCGACGGTCAGGGCGTCGTCGGTGACCGCGAACCGGCACTCCAGCTCGGCGCCGCGGGTCGCGATGGCCAGCAGCATGGCGCAGGCCTCGTCGACGGCGATCCGCAGGTCCTCGATCTCGTCGAGGGCGAAGTGCAGGCGGGCCGCGAGACCGGCGGTGGCCGTCCGGAGCACGCCCAGGTAACCACCGTCGGCGGGGACCGTCAGCAGGACGACGTCGTCGCCGACCTCCGCCGGCTCCATGTGGGTCAGCTGAGTCACCCGAACCCTCCTCCCGTCGGTGGAGACTCTAGCCGGTCAGCTGCGGTGACCGGTGGGGCCGGCACATCACGCGGACGTGCCGGCCCGGGGGCGCTCAGGCCTGCTTGGTCTCCCAGAAGATCTTGGAGATCTCCTCGATCTTGCCGAGCAGCTGGTCGGCGATCGCAACGTCCACCGAGCCCTTGGCGCCGGCGGCGCCGGCCAGCTTGGTGGCCTCGTTGAAGAGCTGGTGCAGGTTCGGGTACTTCTCGAAGTGCGGAGCCTTGAAGTAGTCGGTCCACAGCACCCAGAGGTGGTGCTTGACCAGCTCGGCGCGCTGCTCCTTGATCAGGATGGCCCGGGTGCGGAACTCGGGGTCCGTGTTCGCCGCGTACTTCTCGGCGATGGCCTTGATCGACTCGGCCTCGATCCGGGCCTGGGCCGGGTCGTAGACACCGCACGGCAGGTCGCAGTGCGCGCTGACCACGGTGCGCGGCATGAGGAAACGCGGAAGTCGCATCAGGACTCCTCCATAGAGTTTGCGATGATCCGGGCTTGACACTACCCCTTACACCCAGGAACTGACGCGACGGAGGCTTGATGCCTTGAGGTGGCACCTACCACTGTTCGCCGTACTGGTGCACGGTCCGTCCATGGCGCCCACGCTGCGCCACGGGGACGCCCTGATCGTCCGTCGCGGCGCTCCGGTAAGGACCGGGGACGTCGTGGTCGCCCGCTTCCGCACCCGGCCCGGCCTCCTGGTCGTTAAGCGGGTGGTGCGGGAGCAGGACGGGGGCTGGTGGGTCGAGGGCGACAACGAGTTCGTCCGGGACGACTCGCGGGCCTACGGGGTGGCGGATGTCATCGGTCGCGTGGTGTTTCGCTACTACCCCAGGCCTGGGCGGCTAAGTTAGTCTCCAGTATCCCCAAGCGCACACCCGCGCTGTGGTCGCTTTCCCGGGTGACCCCCGCATCGCACCGCCCCCCGACGCATACTCGCGATCGGGAACGCAGGTGCCACGTATCAATGTCGATGCTGTGTGGAGTTCACCGTGTCATTCTTCAGTTTCGAGCTCGATCCTGCCCTGGCCGCCGATCCGGTCTTCGACCTGCACCGGCGGGGCAAGATGACGATGAGCGCGACGGTTCCCCTGGCCAGCCGGGACGACCTCTCCCTGGCGTACACCCCGGGCGTCGCCCGGGTCTGCGAGGCCATCGCCGAGGACGAGGCGCTCTACCCGGACTACACCTGGACGTCGAACACCGTCGCCGTCGTCACCGACGGATCCGCGGTGCTCGGCCTGGGCAACATCGGGCCGAAGGCGGCGATGCCCGTGATGGAGGGCAAGTCGGTCCTGTTCAAGCAGTTCGGCGGGGTCGACTCGATCCCGATCTGTCTGGCCACCCAGGACGTCGAGCAGATCGTCGCGGCGGTCACCGCGATGGCCCCGTCCTTCGGCGGGATCAACCTGGAGGACATCAGCGCGCCACGCTGCTTCGAGATCGAGCGTCGCCTGGACGCCGCCCTCGACATCCCGGTCTTCCACGACGACCAGCACGGCACCGCCGTCGTCACGCTGGCCGCGCTGCGCAACGCCGCCACACTGCTCGGTCGCGCCTTCGCCGACCTGCGCGTGGTGATCAGCGGCGCCGGAGCCGCCGGGGTCGCGATCACCAAGACCCTGATCGCGGCCGGCGTCCACGGCGCCAACGTGATCGTCTGCGACTCGCGCGGCATCATCCACGCCGACCGCGCCGGGCTCGGCCCGATCAAGGCCGAGCTGGCCGCCACCACCAACTTCTCCGGGCGCGCCGGCGGCATCGCCGAGGCGCTGATCGGCGCGGACGTCCTGGTCGGCGTCTCCGGCGGCAGCATCCCGGAGGAGGCTCTCGCCGGCATGGCGCCGGGCGCGATCATCTTCGCGCTGGCCAACCCGACGCCGGAGGTCCCACCGGCGCTCGCCCACCGGTACGCCGCGGTCGTCGCCACCGGCCGCAGCGACTTCCCGAACCAGATCAACAACGTCCTCGCGTTCCCCGGGATCTTCCGCGGCGCGCTGGACGTCCGCGCCACGACGATCACCGCCGCGATGAAGGTGGCCGCGGCCGACGCCATCGCGTCGATCGTCGCCGACGACCTCCGTCCGGAAGCGATCGTTCCGTCGCCGCTGGACCCGCGGGTCGCCCCGGCGGTGGCGGCCGCGGTGGCGGAGGCGGCGATCCGCGACGGGGTCGCCCGGCGGACGGCCGCGGCGGCGCCGGCCGAGGCGCCGCAACCGGTCTGATCCTTTCCGCTCGCCGTAGCGGTCGCACGGCGCGCCACCCGAAGCCCTTCGGTGGGCGGCGCGCCGTGTGATCGGACATCGTCGGCGTCGGCGCGAGCCCTTCCGGTGGGCGGCGCGCCGGGCGACCGGACATCGCCGGATCCGAATCGGCGGCGGCGCGGGCGGCTTCCCGGCGTTAGGGTCGGATCATGCGCGCCGCCTATGCCTCCTCGCTCCAGCCCGACGCGCCGCTGAGCGGCCTGACCGTCGGCGACCTGCCGTTCTCCGCTCCGGACGGCTGGGTGCCGGTCACGGTCCGGGCCAACGCGCTCAACCAGCACGACCTGTGGTCGTTGCGCGGTGTCGGCCTGCCCGCCGACCGGCTGCCGATGATCCTCGGGTGCGACGCCGCCGGTGTGGACCCGGACGGCGTCCCGGTCGTGGTCTACCCGGTGGTCGCGGACCCGGCCGACCCGCGCGGCTACTCCCTGTTCTCCGAGCGGCATCCGGGCACGCTCGCCGAGCAGGTCGCGGCGCCACCGGAGAACCTGCTGCCGATCCCCGCCGGGGTGTCGTTCGCCGAGGCGGCGTGCCTGCCCACGGCCTGGCTCACGGCGTACCACATGCTCATGACCCGCGGCCGTGCCGCCGACGCCGGCGCCATCCTCGTGCAGGGCGCCGGCGGCGGCGTGGCCACCGCCGCGGTGGCGCTCGGTGTCGCTCTCGGCAAGCGGGTCTACGCCACCAGCCGCGATCAGGCGAAACGGGAGCGCGTCACGGAACTCGGCGCGGTCGCGGTGGAGCCCGGCGCCCGCCTGCCGGAACGCGTCGACGTGGTGATCGAGTCGGTCGGCGAGCCGACCTTCGAGCACTCGCTGAAGTGCGCCGCCCCCGGCGCCCGCATCGTCGTCTGCGGCGCCACCGGCGGCCACCTGGCCCGGATCGACCTGCGCCGGGTCTTCGCCATGCAGCTGGAGATCCTCGGTAGCAGCATGGGCACCGCCGCGGAACTGGCCGAGCTCCTGCGGATGTGCGCGACCGGGCAGGTCCGCCCGGTCATCGATGCGACGTTCCCCTTCGACGCGGTCCCGGACGCCTTCGCCCGCCTGTCCTCCGGCGAGGTGTTCGGCAAGATCGTCATCGAGCACTAGCGGGTCGCGGGCGCTCCGGGGACGGTGCGCGCCCGCAAGGAGCCGCCGGTCTGCATTCGGTGGGTGTGCGCTGCCTCCCGGTCAGCGTCCGGTGGGTGTGTGCGCCGGCCGTGGACGGCGTCCGGTGGGTGTGCGCGCTGGCCGTGGGCGGCGTCTGGCGGGTGTGTGCGTTACCCGTGAGCGGCGTTCGGTGGGTGTTGCGCTGGCCGTGGGCGTCGTTCGTGGGTGTGGGCGCCTCCCGGTGGGCGGCGTGCGGCGGGCGGCTCGACACGCGCGTCGCAGAGCGCGGGAGCGGCCGGTCCGTGGCGCGGCGGCGGGGGAGCGGGCGTGACGTACACCGTGTCCGTCGGGCGGGAAGCGGCCTTGGCGAAAGCGTGCGGGGCTTGGTTAGGGTCGGGCACATGTCTGACAAGAGCGTCGACCCGAGCGGCAACACCGAGGCCTTCCGGGCCTTCACCCGCACGCCGGAGTCCGCGGCCCCGTCCAAGGCGCCCTATGTGATCGGCGGCGTGGTGGCCGCCATCGCGCTGATCGCGCTGATCGCCCTGCTGGTCCGCTGACATCGCACCGGGCCTGCGGCGTGCGGCCCTGCCGGCCGGCCCGCTGACAGCGCACCGGGCCCCGGGTCCGCTGACGTCGGACCGGCCCACCCCGCTGATCCGGTGTGCGGCCCTGCCGGCCGGCCCGCTGACATCGGACCGGCCCACCCCGCTGATCCGGCCCGACCTGCCGACGGGGCAAGTCAGGCCGGGCGTGGCAGGCCGGGCGGACCGGAGCGGGCAGACCCTGCGGAGTCAGTCGGCCAGCGCGAGGGCGCGCCGGGCCTCGTCCGCGATCTCGAGCTCCTCCTCGGTGGGCACGACGCAGACCGTGATCGGCGCGCCGTCCGGCGAGATGATCAGCTCGTTGGCCTGGTTACGGGCCTCGTCAAGGACGATGCCGAGCGGCTCCAGACCGGCCAGCGCGGCGGTGCGCACCTCCGGTGAATGCTCGCCCACGCCGGCGGTGAACGTGATCGCGTCCACCCGGCCGAGGACGGCGAGGTAGGAACCGATGTACTCGCGGAGGCGGCGGTTGTAGATCGCGAAGGCCAGCACCGCATCCGGGTCGCCGGCCTCGACGAGCCTCTCCACCTCACGCATGTCGTTGACGCCGGTCAGGCCGAGCATCCCGCCGTGCCGGGTCAGCGACTCCTCGATCTCGTCCAGCGACATCCCGCCCACACGGTGCAGGTGGAACACCACGCTGGGGTCGATGTCGCCGGAGCGGGTGCCCATCACCAGGCCGCTGAGCGGGGTCATCCCCATCGAGGTGGCCTCGCACCGGCCGCCGCGCACCGCCGAGGCGCTGGCGCCGTTGCCCAGGTGCAGCGTGATCACGTTGGTCTCGGTCAGCGGCTTGCCGAGGATCCGGGCGGTCTCCCGGGAGACGTACGAGTGGGACGTCCCGTGGAAGCCGTACCGCCGCAGCCCGAAGCGCCGGGTCAGCTCCCGGTCGACGGCCCACAGCACCCCCTCCGGCGGGATGGTGGAGTGGAACGCGGTGTCGAACACCGCCACCTGCGGCACGTCCGGCAGCAGCTTGCGGGCCACCCGGATGCCGGTCAGCGCGCCCGGGTTGTGCAGCGGCGCCAGCGGGATCAGCTCCTCGATGGCGGCCACCACCTCGTCGTTGATCACGGTGGAGGTGGTGAACCGCTCCCCGCCGTGCACCACCCGGTGCCCCACCGCGGCCAGCCCGCTCAGATCCAGCCGGTCCATCAGTTCCTGCAGCGCCTCCCGGTGGTCGGCCGCGTCGCCGCCGGCCTCGCCGATGCGCTGGATCAGGCCCTTCGCCAGCACCTCGGCGCCGTCGAACAACCGGTATCGCACGGACGAGGAACCGCAGTTGAGCACCAGTACCCGGGTCATTTCGCTCCCGCCTGGATCGCCGTGATGGCGACGGTGTTGATGATGTCCTTGATGGTCGCGCCCCGGGACAGGTCGTTGACCGGGCGGCGCAGGCCCTGCATGACCGGGCCGACCGCGACCGCGTTCGCCGAGCGCTGTACGGCTTTGTACGTGTTGTTGCCGGTGTTCAGGTCGGGGAAGACGAACACCGTGGCCTGGCCCGCCACCGCGCTGCCGGGCAGCTTGGCGGCCGCCACCGCGGGGTCGATCGCCGCGTCGTACTGGATCGGGCCCTCGACCGGCAGGTCGGGACGGCGTTCCCGGACCAGCGCGGTGGCCGCCGCGACCTTCTCCACGTCCACCCCGAAACCGGACTTACCGGTCGAGTAGGAGAGCATCGCGACCCGTGGCTCGATGCCGAAAGCGGCCGCGGTCTTCGCCGAGGAGAGCGCGATGTCGGCCAGCTGGGCGGCGTCCGGGTCCGGGTTGACCGCGCAGTCGCCGTAGACCAGCACCCGGTCGGCCAGCAGCATGAAGAACACGCTGGACGCCACGGACACGTCCGGCACCGTCTTGATGATCTCGAAGGCCGGGCGGATGGTGGCGGCCGTGGTGTGGGTCGCGCCGGAGACCATGCCGTCGGCCAGCCCGGCGGCCACCATCATGGTGCCGAAGTAGTTGACGTCGCGGACCACGTCGTACGCGAGATCGAGCGTGACCGCCTTGTGTTTGCGCAGCTCGGCGTAGCGGGCGGCGAAGTCGTCGCGCCACGGGCTGGTGGCCGGGTCGACCAGCCGGGCGTCGCCGATGTCGACTCCCAGCTCCCGGGCCCGCCGGGTGATCTCGTTGGGGTCGCCGAGCAGGGTCAGGTCGGTGACCCCGCGCCGTAGCAGCGTCTCGGTGGCGCGCAGGATCCGCTCCTCGGTGCCCTCCGGCAGCACGAGGTGGCGGCGGTCCGCGCGGGCCCGGTCGATCAGGTCGTTCTCGAACATCAGCGGGGTGACCCGGGACGACCGGGCCACGTCGAGGACCTTGGACAGCTCGGCGGTGTCGACGTTCGCCTCGAACGCCCCGATCGCCGCCTGCACCTTGCGCGGCGTGTTGAGCCGCGCCTGCAGGCGGTCCGAGAGGGCGATGGCGTGGAAACTGTCGGACTTGGTGACCAGCATCGCGAGGCCGGTGTTGAGCCGCTCGATCACCTGCACCACCCGAGGGTCGGGCGGCTCGCCGACGGTGAGCACCAGCCCGGCCAGGGTGACCGTGCCGGCCGCGTGCGCCGCGCTCGCCGCCACCAGCAGGTCGGAGCGGTCGCCCGGCGTGATCAGCAGCGCCCCGTCGGTCAGGTGTTCCAGCACGGTGGGCACGTGCGCGGCACCGACGAGGTAGTCGAGCACGTCGCGGTCCAGGGCGCCGGGCGTACCGGAGATGACGGTCGCGTCGAGCGCGTCGGCGACCTCGCCGACCGTCGGCGCCGCGATGATCGGCACCTCGGGGATCTTCCAGAACGGCACCGGCAGGTTCGGCGCCGGGCCGCCGGCGGCGGCCTCCGGGACCCGGTTGGCGATCACCGCGGCCACCGTCGCGCCGAGTTCGTCGAGTGAGTGGTACGCGCTGCGCGCCGCCGCGGCGAGCGACTCCCCGCTGCGTCCGGCCCCGGTCACCACCGGGATCACCACGCTGCCGAACTCGGTCGCCAGCCGGGCGTTGAACGCCAGCTCGCGGGGAATCTCGTCGCGGCTCTCGTCACTCGCGTCGGAGAAGTCGCTCCCGACGACCACGACCGCGGTGCTCTGCCGCTCGACGGCGCGGTACCGCTCCACGATCCGGCCGATGAGTTCCTCGCGCCGGCCGTCGGCGATCAGCTCGCCCGCCTCGGCCATGGTGACGCCGAACGACTCGGCCGGGCTGACCGGGCCGGGATAGTGCTCCTCGACGACGGTCAGGAGCGGATCTCGATCCGCGGCCGAGACCAGAGGGCGGAACACCGACACCCCGGCCACCTGCCGGGACAGCAGTTCCACGATCCCCAGGGCCACCGTGCCCTTGCCGACAACCGGGCCCAAGCCCGCTACATAGACACTGCGCGCCACGACCTTCAAACTACCGGCCGCGGAGCTGCCGCGCCGGGCCGAAGGTCCTTCTCAGGAACCGCTTTAGTCCTCGTCCTCGTCGTCGCGCGCCAGCCAGGTGGCCAGGCGCTCGATCGGCGTCTCGAACTCCGGGTGCAGGTCGACGAAGGTGCGCAGCTGCTCGCCGAGCCACTCCAGGGTGACGGTCTCCTCGCCGCGCCGCTGGACCAGCTCCTCGATGCCACGATCGGTGAAGTACATGCCCTGGATGGTAAGAGGGGGCGCTCCGCGAAAGCGGAGCGCCCCCTCGCGCCGGTCAGGCGATCACGGGCGCGGCAGCGACGCCTCGATCAGGGCCGCCTGCTCGGCCTCGTGCATCTTGGCCGAGCCGACCGCCGGGGCGGCCGCCGCCGGGCGGGAGATGCGGCGCAGCCGCACGCCCTCCAGGTGCTCCAGCAGGTTGAGCGCGACGAACGACCAGGCGCCCTGGTTCGCCGGCTCCTCCTGGACCCACGCGAAGTCCTCGGCGTTCGGGTACTGCGCCAGGATCGCCTTGAGCTCCTCGACGGGCAGCGGGTAGATCTGCTCCATCCGGATGATCGCGGTGTCGGCGATGCCCCGGTCGGCCCGCGCCTGCAGCAGGTCGTAGTAGACCTTGCCGGAGCAGAGCAGCACCCGCTTGACCGAGCCGGCGTCCAGCGGCTGGCCGTTGACCCCGGCGTCGCCCAGCACCGGCTGGAAGGTGCCCTGGGTGAAGTCGGCGACCGCGGAGACCGCCAGCTTGTGCCGCAGCAGCGACTTCGGCGAGAACACCACCAGCGGCTTGCGCTTGGTGGACAGCGCCTGGCGGCGCAGCAGGTGGAAGTAGTTCGCCGGGGTGGTCGGGTTCGCCACCCGCATGTTGTCCTGCGCGCAGAGCTGCAGGAACCGCTCCGGCCGGCCGGACGAGTGGTCCGGGCCCTGGCCCTCCATGCCGTGCGGGAGCAGCAGCACCAGCGACGACTGCTGGCCCCACTTCACCTCGCCGGAGGAGAGGAACTCGTCGACGATCGACTGGGCGCCGTTGACGAAGTCGCCGAACTGGGCCTCCCAGAGGACCAGCGCGTCCGGGTTCTCCACCGAGTAGCCGTACTCGAAGCCCATCGCGGCGTACTCCGACAGCAGCGAGTCGTGCACGAAGAACCGCGCGGTGCCGGTGGCCAGCGAGGCGATCGGCAGGAAGTCCTTGCCGGTCTTCGAGTCCACGATCGCGGCGTGCCGCGAGGTGAACGTGCCGCGCCGCGAGTCCTGGCCGGCCAGGCGGACGGTCACACCCTGGGCGAGCAGCGAGCCGAACGCGATCAGTTCGCCGAAGCCCCAGTCGATGCCGCCGTCGGTGGACATCTTGGCGCGGCGGTCGAGCAGCTGCTGGACCCGCTTGTGCGGGGTGAAGCCCTCGGGCAGCTCGATGTGCGCCTGGCCGACGGCCCGGACCACGTCCGGCTCCACCGCGGTGGTCACCTCGGGCTCCGGGGCCTCCGCGATGATGTGCGGCCGCGGCGGGGTGCCGGCCGCGTCCCGGGTGGCCTTGAAGACCTCCTCCAGCCGGGACTGGTAGTCGCGCAGCTGCTCCTCGGCGTCCTGCACGGTGATGTCGCCGCGGCCGATGAGCTCCTCGGTGTAGAGCTTGCGGACGCTGCGCTTGGTGTCGATGATCTGGTACATCCGCGGGTTGGTCATCGACGGGTCGTCACCCTCGTTGTGACCGCGCCGGCGGTAGCAGATCATGTCGATCACGACGTCCTTGTTGAACGCCTGGCGGTACTCGAAGGCCAGCCTGGCCACCCGGACCACGGCCTCCGGGTCGTCGCCGTTCACGTGGAAGATCGGGGCCTGGATCATCCGCGCCACGTCGGTCGAGTACATCGACGAGCGGCTGTACTCCGGCGCGGTGGTGAAGCCGACCTGGTTGTTGACGATCACATGCACCGTGCCGCCGGTGCGGTACCCGCGCAGCTGCGAGAGGTTCAGCGTCTCGGCGACCACGCCCTGGCCGGCGAACGCGGCGTCGCCGTGCACCAGCAACGGGAGCACGGTGTACCCGTGCAGGCCCAGGTCCAGGCGGTCCTGCTTGGCCCGGACGATGCCCTCCAGGACCGGGTCGACGGCCTCCAGGTGGGACGGGTTGGCGACCACGCTGACCGTGGTCGAGTGCGCGCCGTCCGGCGTGGTGTACTTGCCGGTCTGGCCGAGGTGGTACTTGACGTCACCGGAGCCGTGCGCCGACTTCGGGTCCATCCAGCCCTCGAACTCGTTGAACAGCTTCTCGTACGGCTTGCCGACGATGTTGGTGAGCACGTTCAGCCGGCCCCGGTGGGCCATGCCGATCACCATCTCGTCGAGCCCCGCCTCGGCGGACGCCTGCAGCACCGCGTCCAGCAGCGGGATCAGCGACTCGCCGCCCTCCAGCGAGAACCGCTTCTGCCCGACGTACTTGGTCTGCAGGAACGTCTCGAACGCCTCGGCCCGGTTCAGCCGGTGCAGGATGTGCTTCTGCTCCTCGGCGTCCGGCTTGGTGTACTTGACCTCGATGCGCTCCTGGATCCAGCGGCGCTCCTCCGGGTCCTGAATGTGCATGTACTCGATGCCGACCCGGCGGCAGTAGCTGTCCCGCAGCACGCCGAGCACGTCGCGCAGCTTCATCTTCTGCTTGCCGGCGAAACCGCCGACCGGGAACGACCGGTCCAGGTCCCACAGCGTCAGGCCGTGCTGGAGGACGTCCAGGTCGGGGTGCTTGCGGATGGTGAACTCGAGCGGGTCGGTGTCGGCCATCAGATGGCCGCGCACCCGGTACGCGTGGATCAGCTCGACCACCCGCGCGGCCTTGTCGATCTGGCCCTCGGAGGTCCGGGCCACGTCACGCACCCAGCGGACCGGCTCGTACGGGATCCGCAGCGACGTGAAGATCTCGTCGTAGAACTCGTGCGTGCCGAGCAGCAGCTCGTGCATCACCTTGAGGAACTCGCCGGACTGCGCGCCCTGGATGACCCGGTGGTCGTAGGTGCTGGTCAGCGTGGTGACCTTGCTGACGCCGAGCTCGGTCAGCATCTCGTCGCTCATGCCGGCGTAGGGCGCCGGGTACTCCATCGCGCCGACGCCGATGATCGCGCTCTGCCCGTTCATCAGGCGCGGGATGGAGTGCACCGTGCCGATGCCGCCGGGGTTGGTCAGCGAGATCGTCGTGCCGGCGTAGTCCTCCATGGTCAGCTCGTTGCGGCGGGCGCGCCGGACCACGTCCTCGTACGCCTGCCAGAACTGCCGGAAGTCCATCTGCTCGCAGTTCTTGATGGAGGGCACCACCAGGGTGCGCGACCCGTCCTTCTTGGCCAGGTCGATCGCGATACCGAGGTTGATGTGCTCCGGCTGCACCAGGGTCGGCTTGCCGTCGACCTCGGCGTAGGTGTTGTTCATCTCCGGGTGCGCGATGACCGCCCGGACCAGCGCCCAGCCGATCAGGTGGGTGAAGCTGACCTTGCCGCCCCGGCCCCGGGAGAGGTGGTTGTTGATGACGATCCGGTTGTCGACCATCAGCTTCGCCGGGACCGCCCGCACCGATGTGGCGGTGGGCACCTGCAGCGAGGCCTCCATGTTCTGCACGATCTTGCCGGCGACGCCGCGCAGGACCGTGGTCCTGGCGCCGGTCGGGGCGGCGCCGTCGACGGCCGCGGGCTTGGGCGCGGCCTTGGCCGCCGGGGTCTTGGCCGGCTGCGGCTTCGCGGCGGGTGTGGGCGGCGTCACCGGCTTGGGCGGCGCGACGGAGGCCGCGGCGGGGGCGTCGGTGCCGGCCTTGGCGGCGGACTTGGTGGCGTTCGCCGCGGTCGCCTCGTCCGGCGTCGCGATCGAGCCCGACGCCGTCGCCGGTTTGTAGTCCGCGAAGAAATCGTGCCAAGCAGGGTCGACGCTGGTCGGATCGGCCAGGTATCGCTGATACATCTCGTCGACGATCCACTCGTTGGGACCAAAGTCCGCGAGTGGATTGTCCTGCGAAGTCTGCTGCGTCGACACTGCCGCGTTCGCCTCTTTCACCGTGTTTGTCATCACGTGACGACTCCGTCACGTCCGACGGGCTGGGATCCGGAGTCCAGGCTACGCCGTGCGCGAGCGTGCTCCGTCCGGACGTCGGGTCTGTGACGAACCACCGCGTGCCGATCCGGCCCCGGCCACCGGTCCCGCGGCGGCCGGGACGATGGTCCGGGCGGCCCCGGGCGATCAGCCCGTCCGGATCCAGGTGGCGCGGGCCACCGCCAGGCGGCGGCCGTCCGGGCCGTACGCCGTGGAGTCCACCAGCGCTTTACGACCGTGCACCTCGGACACCGCGCCGGTGATCACACACCGCGCCCCCGGGTCCGGGAGCCGGTCGACGGCCACCGCGATGCGCCCCAGCAGATAGGTGTGCCCCGGCCGGATGGCGGTCCAGCCGCCGGGGCAGTCCAGCGCCGCCCACAGCAGCGGCAGGCGGACCTCGTCCGGCACGGTCCACGGCGCGGCGGTCCGGCCGTCCGGCAGCGGGCCCGGGAAGATCCGCAGACCGTCGCCCTCGGCCCGTTCCGGCCCGCAGACGAAGCAGGTGGGGAAGGGGTGCCCGGTGAAGCCCGGGTAGTCGCGCGCGGCGGCGACCGCGGTGTCCCAGCCGACCGCGGCGACGCCCGGGCCGGCGTCCGGGACCCCGACGATCTCCGCGATCAGCTCGTCACCGGCGTACACCGCGGTGTCGCGGAGGTCGAGGTCCACCTCCAGCGGCGGCGGACGCCGGAGCGTGACCTGGTACGCGGCGCCGCCGGGCGCCGCGCCGGCGGCCGCCGCGAAGACCCCCGCGCACCACCCGCCGTTGCCGGAGCCGGGCGGACCGTTGAAGCGAGCCGGAATGCGCATCCCACGACCCTCGCACAAGCCGTTCACCCAGCGGTCACACATCGCCACCTGGCGCGACACGCCATCGGCAGCTGTCGCGCTTACACAGGTCACATGGCAGTTCTGATGACCGCTGCTGCAACCACCGGGACCAGCGGCTACACGCTTCTCATCGCGGACGACGCCGCGCAGGTGGCGGCCGCGCAGCGACTGCGCCACGACGTCTTCGCCGGCGAGCTCGGAGCGACCCTCCCGGCCACGGCCGAGGGCCTGGACGCCGACGAGTTCGACGCCTACTGCGACCACCTCATCGTGCGCGACGACGCGACCGGTGACGTGGTCGGCACCTACCGGATGCTCCCGCCGCGCGCCGCCGAACTGGCCGGCCGGCGGTACGCCGACACCGAGTTCGACCTGAGCGCCCTGCGCCCGCTGCGCGACCAGCTGGTGGAGATCGGCCGCTCCTGCGTGCACCCGGACCACCGCTCCGGCGCCGTGGTCAACCTGATGTGGGCCGGCATCGCCCGCTACCTGCATCTGAACAACCTGCGCTGGCTGGGCGGCTGCGCCTCGGTGCCGCTGGCCGACGGCGGGGTCACCGCGGCCGGTGTCCGGGCGCGGATCAACGCCGGTCACCTGGCCCCGCCGGCGCTGCGGGTCCGCCCGCGCACCCCGTGGACCCCGCCGGCCGGCCTGGTCGCCGACCCGAAGGTGGCGGTGCCCCCGCTGCTGCGGGGCTACCTGCGGCTGGGCAGCTGGGTGTGCGGCGAGCCGGCCTTCGACCCGGCCTTCGCCTGCGCCGACTTCTACGTGCTGTTCTCGATGGACCGCCTGGACCCGCGGTACCGGCGGCACTTCCTGGGCGCGACCCGGTGAGCGCCGCCGTCACCCCGCTGTGGCAGCCCGCCTCGGCCTGCGGGGACCGCTGCCGGCCGGGCGACGCGCGGCACGCCCCGGCGGGGACCGTGGGGTTGCGGCTGGCCGGGCTGATCGTCGTACTGGCGATCGGTCTGCCGCTGGCGGTGCTGCTGCGCGGCGCCGCGGCGCGGACCCTGGCCCGCGCCCTGCTCGCGGTGCTCGGGGTGCGGGTGGCGCACCGCGGCCCGGCGCCCCGCGCGGGCAGCCTGCTGGTGGCCAACCACGTCTCGTGGCTGGACGTCCTGGCGCTGCTGGCGATCTCGCCGGTGCACCTGGTGGCCAAGCACGACGTGCGGGCCTGGCCCGCGGTGGGCGCCGCGGCCCGCCGCAGCGGCACGATCTTCATCGATCGCGGCCGGCCCCGGACGCTGCCCGCGACGGTCGGCGAGGTGGCCGCCGCGCTGCGGGCCGGGCGGTCGGTCGCGGTCTTCCCGGAGGGCACCACCTACTGCGGCGCCGAGCACGGGGCGTTCCGGCCCGCGCTGTTCCAGGCGGCGATCGACGCGGGCGCCCCGGTGGCGCCGGTCGCCATCCGGTACGACACCACGCAGGCGGCGTTCATCGGCGACGACACCCTGGCCGGCTCGCTGGTCCGGGTGGCGCGCACCCGCCGGACCACGATCACCGTGACCACCGCCCCGGCGCTGCGGCCGATGCCGGGCGCGGACCGGCGCGCGCTGGCCCGGGCGGCGCAGCGCAGCATGGCCGGGCACGGCTACCGGCTGGCCGCCTGACGCCGGGCGGCATGGCCGGGCACGGCTACCGGCTGGCCGCCTGACGCCGGACGCCGGGCGCGCCCGGGCTGCGCGACCCGGCGCGGATAGGCCGGGCGCGGCGCGGAGAGGCCGGGCGGCGCGGAGAGGCGCGGCGCGGCGCGGAGAGGCGCGGCGCGGCGCGGAGAGGCCGGGCGCGGCGCGGAGAGGCCGGGCGCGGCGCGCTCCGCGCGGACAGCGGATTCCGGGTACGTCTCACAGATTATTTTCAGCAAGCCCGCAGCAGAGGTGCAGGGGCTGGAGAAAGAATGGCCGCATGGCCGCTCAGACCCAGCCCAAGCAGAGTGAGGCGAAGCTTCTCGTCGTCGAGGACGACGCGAACATCCTCGAGTTGCTCTCCGCCAGTCTGCGCTTCGCCGGGTTCGACGTCACCACCGCGACCAGCGGCAGCGCCGCCGTCAGCGCGGCTCGCAGCGCGGCGCCCGACCTGGTCGTGCTCGACGTGATGCTCCCCGACCTCGACGGCTTCGAGGTGATCCGGCTGATGCGCGAGGGCGGGCAGCGCACCCCCGTGGTGTTCCTGACCGCCCGCGACGGCACCGACGACAAGATCCGCGGCCTCACCCTGGGCGGCGACGACTACGTCACCAAGCCGTTCAGCCTGGAGGAGCTCACCGCCCGGATCCGGGCCGTGCTGCGCCGCACCACGGCCGGCGAGGAGCAGCCGTCCCGGCTGGTCTTCGCCGATCTGGAGCTCGACGAGGAGACCCACGAGGTCTACCGGGCCGGCAGCCGGGTGCAGCTGTCGCCCACCGAGTTCAAGCTCCTGCGCTACCTCATGCTCAACGCCAACCGGGTGCTCTCCAAGGCGCAGATCCTGGACCACGTGTGGAAGTACGACTTCCGGGGGGACGACAACATCGTCGAGTCGTACATCTCCTATCTGCGGCGAAAGGTGGACAACGTGCAGCCGCGCCTGATCCACACCCTCCGCGGGGTGGGTTACGTGCTGCGCAAGCCAGCCGTCTAGGTCGACGCGATGTCACTCACCGAGCGGGTCCGGGTCTCCCTCCCGCAGCAGGCGAGCCTGCGCAAGATCTCGCTCCGCACCAAGTTGGTCGCCTCGGTGCTGGTGCTGGTGTTCGCCGCGCTGACCCTGATCAGCTCGGCCAGCACCATCGCGCTGCACACCTACATGGTGAACCGACTGGACGACCAGCTGCAGGTGGTCTACGACGACCTGGGCCAGCTGGCCGAGGTCGACTTCCGGGTCTACATGCCGATCGACTGGATGATCGCGTACACCTCGGTCAACGGGGTCGGCCCGCCGGTGCCCGGCAGCACCATGTCGGTGGCCGACCTGCCGCCGCTGGTGACCGGCACGGAAGCGGTCGGGAAGCATGTGAACCGGCCGTACACGGTGCGCTCGGTGAACGGCAAGTACATGTGGCGGGTGCTGGTCAAGTACACCCCCGGCGGCTCGGTGGTGCACGTCGGGCAGCGGATGACCGGCGTGGACGCGGTGATCGCCCGGCTGATCTGGGTGGACGTGCTGGTCGGCGTCGGGGTGCTGCTGGCCCTGGCGATCGTCGGCGCGGCGCTGGTCCGGCAGAGCCTGATCCCGCTGCTGCAGATCGAGCGGACCGCCGGGCGGATCGCCGCCGGCGACTACAGCCAGCGGGTGCCCGACCCGGAGGTGGACGGCGGCGAGCCGACCACCGAGCTGGGCCGGCTCTCCACCGCGCTGAACGCGATGCTGACCCAGATCGAGGCGGCCTTCCACGCCCGGGCCGCGTCCGAGCAGCGCGCCATGGAGGCGGCCGAGGCGGCCCAGATCTCCGAGGGCCGGGCGGTGCGCTCGGAGGAGAAGATGCGGCAGTTCGTCGCGGACGCCTCGCACGAGCTGCGCACCCCGCTGACCACCATCCGCGGCTTCGCCGAGCTGTACCGCCAGGGCGCGGTCTCCGACCCGGAGGCGGTGGCCCGGCTGGTCCGGCGGATCGAGGACGAGGCCGCCCGGATGGGCCTGCTCGTCGAGGACCTGCTGCTGCTCGCCCGGCTGGACCGGGAGCGGCCGCTGAACCTGGCGCCGGTGGAGCTGCCGGTGCTGGCCATGGACGCCGTGCAGGCGGCCCGGGCGACCGCGCCGGACCGGACCATCGAGCTGGACGTGCGCGACGAGCACGGGCGGCTGGTGGCGCACGGCGACGACGCCCGGCTGCGCCAGGTGATCGGCAACCTGATGACCAACGCGCTGGTGCACACCCCGGCCGAGGCGACCGTGACGCTGCGGGTCTACGCCTCCGGCGACGACCACGCGGTGCTGGAGGTGACCGACACCGGCCCCGGTCTGACCGCGGAACAGCAGGCGCACGTCTTCGAGCGGTTCTACCGTGTGGACGGTGCGCGGACCAGGAACACCGACCGCGAGGCCACCGGGACCGGCCTCGGGCTGGCCATCGTGGCCGCCATCGTACGGTCCCACAACGGCACCGTCGACGTGCTGAGCGAGCCCGGTCAGGGCGCCACGTTCCGCGTCACCCTGCCAACCATGAATGTGGATAAAGCGTTCACAGAAAACATCCAGGACTAGCACAGTTCGGTACGAGTCGCACGGGGCAGAGTAACCACTATGAACGAGAACGAGACCAACCCGCGGCCCGCGGACGCCGGCGCTGAGCACAGCAGCACGGAGCGGGTGGAGTCTGAGCAGCCGACCGCCGCGCAGCCGCCGGTTGCCCCGCAGTCCATCGCTCATCAGTCCGCGGCCCCCTCCTCGGGCGCGCACCCCACGCAGCCGCTGCACGGCGGACAGCCCTCCGCGCCGCACGGGCCCAATCCGTGGGCCCAGCCCGGCGTCCCGCCCTCGGCCCAGCCGGCCGCGCCGCAGCCCCCGCACGCGCCCCCGTCGCCGTGGCAGCAGCAGACGCCGGTCTCGGTGGCGCCCGCCTCCGGTCAGCCGCACGGCGGGGGCTACCCGGGTTACGGCCAGCAGCCCGCCTACGGGCCGTACGCCCCGCCCGGCTACCAGGCCACCGCCGCCTGGCCGCACAGCGCGCCCCCGGCCGAGGGTGGCGGCACCAACCCGCCCCCGCCGATCTGGGCCACGCCGGTCGGGTCCGAGCCGTCCCGTCCCGGCCGTAGCCGCAAGATCGTGATGGCCGGCGCGGCGGCCGTGCTTATCGCGCTCCTCTCGGGCGGGGTCGGCGCCGCCACCGCACTGGCGCTGCACGACGACGCCGCGCCCACCACGGTCAAGGCCGGCAACTCGTCGGTCACCCGCGTGGTGGACCGCTCGTCGCTGGCGCAGATCGCCGCCGCGGTGCAGGACAGCGTCGTCTCGATCACCACGGGCCCCGGGGAGGGCTCCGGCGTGGTGCTGACCGCCGACGGCTACATCGTCACGAACAACCACGTGGTGGCGAGCGCTTCCGGCACATCGGTGAACATCATCTTCGCGGACGGCAAGAAGGCCACCGCCACCATCGTGGGCACCGACCCGCGGACCGACCTGGCCGTGGTCAAGGCCTCCGGGATCGCCGACCTGAAACCGGCCACCTTCGGCGACAGCTCGCAGATGCAGGTCGGCGACACGGTGCTGGCGCTGGGCAGCCCGCTGGGCCTGGAGGGCTCGGTGACCGCCGGCATCATCAGCGCCAAGGACCGCAGCATCGAGTCCAGCAGCGAGGACGAGCAGCAGGGCCAGGACCCGTTCGGCCAGTCCCAGCAGCAGTCCGGCGGCCGCACGACGATGACCGGCCTGCTGCAGACCGACGCCCCGATCAACCCGGGCAACTCCGGCGGCGCGCTGGTCAACACCAACGGCGAGGTGATCGGCATCAACTCGGCGATCGCCACCTCCGGCTCCGGTTCCGGCAACATCGGCCTGGGCTTCGCCATCCCGAGCAACAAGGCGAAGAGCGTGGCCGAGGCCCTGATGTCCGGCAAGAAGGTGAGCCACCCGGCGCTCGGCGTCAGCGTGACCACCGCGGAGAACGGCGGCGCGCTGATCAGCCAGGTGGTGTCCAACAGCGCCGCGGCCAAGGCCGGGCTGCAGAAGGGCGACGTGATCACCAAGGTCGACGGCAAGGACATCGGTGAGTCCGACGACCTGGTGGCCGTGGTCCAGGCCGGTACCGTCGGCCAGAAGATGGACATCACCTTCACCCGCAACGGCGCCGAGAAGGCGGTCACCGTCACGCTTGCGGAGTCGCAGTAGACGTCGACTGCCGCCACCACGGCGGGTGACGCGGCCAGGGGGTGGGCGCGTCACCCGCCGTATTCCTATCTATGCCGCGATTGAGGACTTTTCCCGAACAACAGCAAGTTTTCGACGTGGGGGACTCGCGTTCGGCCAGGCGACCGCCTAATCTCCTTTCGCCATCGGCGGAGCCTCGCCGTCGGCTCGGTTTCGCTTCGGCGGAGTGAGAGGCCCAGCGAGTTGACGTACGTCGAGAACCGGACCAATGTCTGGGAAGTCCTGGCCGGCCGGGCCCCGCAGGATCCGTCCGGGCCCGCCGACTCCGGTCTCTGGCACGCCGTCGCCGACCGCCTCAACCCCGGCCGCGCCCGCCCCGAGCTGCGCGGCGGCATCGAGGTCCGGCACCGCACCACGGTCCGTGGCGGCCGGTACGTGATGCTCCGCTCGCCCGAGGACGGCGGCCGCAGCTGCTACCTGCGGCTCACCCCGGAGGAGTACCAGCTCGCCCTGATGATGGACGGTGGCAGCACGGTGGCCCGGCTGGTCGCCGAGTTCGCCCGGATCGCCGGCCGCCTCGCCCCGGACCAGGTCCGCCGGGTGGTCGCCGACCTGGCCGGCAACCGGATGCTGGAGGAACTGCCGGCCGACGCGTTCCGCCCGCTGCGCGAGACGGAGCCGCTGCCGCAACGGGTCGGTGGCTCGCTGCTGGCCGCCGCGCGCGGCCGCCGGATGCTCACGGTGAACGTCGACGGCGCGCTCACCGGCCTCTACAACAGCGTGGGCCGGCTGCTGTTCACCCGGCCCGCGGTCTGGCTGGGCATCCTGCTCGCGCTGGCCGGCGGGGTGCTGTTCGTGACCACCTGGCAGCGCGGCGGGCACGCGCTGTTCCTGACCGCCGACTCGTATCTGCTCGGTGCGATCAGCCTGCTGCTGCTCAACCTGCTCGCCCTCGGCCTGCACGAGCTGGGGCACGCGCTCGCCGCCAAACGGGTCGGCCGCGAGGTGCCGGCCGCCGGGCTGATGCTGCACTTCGGGCTGCCCACCGTCGTCGTCGACACCAGTGACGTGTGGATGGCCGGCCGGCGCGCCCGGATCGCGGTCACCGCGGCCGGTCCGGTCACCGGGCTGGCGCTGGCCGGGCTGGCGCAGCTGATCGGGCTGGCCGTCCCGGCGGCCGGCGGCCTCGCGTTCAAGCTGGCGTTCCTGCTCTACCTGCACACGTTCTTCAATCTCAGCCCGCTGCTGCCGCTGGACGGGCAGTACCTGCTGATGGACTGGCTGGAGATCCCCGACCTGCGCTCGCGGGCGCTGGCCTGGCTGGGCGGCCGGCTGCGCCGGCGCGGTACGCGCTGGTCGGCGCTGGACCGCGAGGGCCGGCTGATCGCGCTGTACGGCCTGCTCGCCGTCTTCTGGCTGGCCACCGCCGTCGCGCTGGGCCTTCGCCTGTGGACCGACCGGGTGCACGGTCTCGTCCTCGGCCTGTGGTACGAGGGCGTCGCCGCCCGTCTGCTGCTCGCCGTGATGCTGCTCGGGCTGACCGCTCCGCCGCTCTACTTCCTGCTCGGTCGGATCGGCCGGGGCTGGCGCCGGTGGCGGCAGCGCGCCGCCGAGCGTGACCAGGAGGCCGACATGCCCCGCCGGCTGGCCGCGCTGCATGCCTGTGACCTGGGCGGCCTGCCGGAGCCGGCGCTGCAGTCGCTGGCCGCCCGGGCCCGCTGGGAGCGCCCGCCGACCGGCCGCCAGCTGGTCCTGGCCGGAACGGATCAGCCCGCGGTGCTGGTGGTGGTCGAGGGCGCCCTGCACGGCCGCCGTCCCGGCGACCCGGGCGGCACCATCCGCCACCACGCCGGCCCGGGCAGCGTGGTCGGCCTGGCCGCCGCGCTCACCGGCCGCGGCGCCGCCCTGGACTGGCACGCCGCCGCCGGCGCGACCCTGCTGGCCGTGCCCACCTCGACGGTGGCCACCGTGGTCGGCCCGCTGCCCGGTCCGCCCCCGGCGGAGCGGGCCGAGGCCGAGGCGTTGTTCGCCGACACCCCGGCGCTGGCCGGCCTGGAGGAGGACCAGCAGCTCGCGCTGATCGCCGCGGCGCACCCGGTGGACCTGGAGCCGGGCGCCCCGGTGGTCCTGCACGGGCCGACCCACGCGGTCGTGGTGGAGTCCGGTGTGATCGCCATGCCGGACGGCATCGAGCTGCGGCGCGGCACCCTGGTCGGCCCGGTCGGCGACGGCACCCCGGGCATGGTGGCGCAGACCCGTACCCCGGTCCGGCTGTGGATCATCCCGGACGCGTCCGACCTGCCGCCGCTGATCGGTCTGCCGGCCCGTCCCGGCGCGCCGATGCCGAGCCTGCGGCCCGGCGCTCCGCTCGCGGTGCGGCCCGGCGCGGCGCACCCGCCGCTGGCGGTGCCGCCCGGCCCGCCGCCGGAGCGCAGCGACGAGTTCGACGTGGACCGGCACTTCGAGAAACGGATGTGGGCGTTCGCCGGGGTGCTGCTGGTCCTGGCGCTCGGCGCGGGGGCCCTGGGCCTCGGCGCCGGCCCGGCGTGGGCCGAGATGCCGGCCGAGCGGGCGCTGCTGACCGTGGACCGGGGGCAGGCCATCGCGCACGACGGCGGCGACCGGTGGACGGTGCGCGCCGGGCAGCGGCGCTACCTGGGCGCCGGCGCCCAGCTGGAGACGACCGGCACGGGCCGGGCCCGGCTGACCTTCCCGGGCGGCGGCGCGGTGCTGCTGTGCCCGGGGGCGCGGGTCACCCTGAACTCGGCGTCGGTCACGAGCGGGCGGCAGGCCGCCCCGTCCGGCCGGCTGACCCTGGACAACGGGCGGCTGCTGGCCGGCACGGCCGGCACGAGCGCGGCGTACCGGCCGTTGGAGCTGACCGTGGCGCGGGCCCAGGGCGACGTGACCAACCGGGGCAGTGCCTGGTACGCGGTGGATGCCGCCGCGGTGACCGTGGCCAACGGCTCGGTCTCCGCCGGTGGCGTCGACGGCGCCCCCGTCGGCGGCGACCTGACCTGCGGCGACGGGGTCACGGTGCCGCAACCGGCGGCCACCGAGGGGGACCAGCCGACCGAGCAGCCGTTCCCCACCGAGGAGCCCACGACGCCGGCCCCCACCGGCACGCCCAGCGTGAGCGCCGGCCCGAGCAGCGCCGCGCCCAGCGACAGCCCGGACCCGACCGAGCCGGCCGCCACGCGGACGCCGACCCGGATCACGACGCCGGACGACGGCCCGACGACGGTGACCACCCGCCCGACCACGAAACCGACGAAGACCAGGACGACCAGCAAGCCGGCCGGGACCACGCCGGCCCCGACGTCCACGACGACGACTCCGCCGGCGGAGACCACCCCGCCGACGACCGCGCCGACCACCACACCGGCCGGGGGCGAGGAGGGCACGCCGGGTTCGAGCTGACCACCGCAAGGGCCGCGGTGCCGGTGCGGGACGCCGTACAGTGCGGCGCCCGTCGTCCGCGGCCGCTCGCGGTGCCCGAAGGCGGGGCCGCCGGCCTAGGAATTGACGTACGGCGTGACCGCGCTGCGCAGCGCCGCCCGCAGCACCGATTTCGGCCGCGCCCCGACGACCGACGAGGTGACCACCCCGTCGCGGAAGAACAGCAGCGTCGGCATCGCGAGCACGCGGTGGTTCCGGGTGGTGACCGGGTTCTCGTCCGCGTCCAGCGTGCCGATCAGCAGCTGCCCGCGAAACTCGCCGGCCAGTTCGCCGAGGACCCGGGTCATCGGGCCGCAGGGCGGGCACCACGTGGCCCAGAAGTCCACCACGACCGGTTGCCGGGCACGCAGCACCAGCTCGTCGAACGTGGCGTCGGTGATCGTGATCAGGGTGTCGTCCGGCATCGTGTCTCCCGGTGCTCGATGGCGTGGGTGAGCTGGTCGTGCAGCCGTCGCCGGACGTCGGTGAGCTGGCCGAGGTAGTCGTCCACCTCGGCGATCTTGCGGCGGAGCACCGCGACCGAGTCCGGACACACGTGACCGGCGCTGTTGCCGGCCCGCAGGCAGGCGACGAAGGGCCGGATGTCGTCCAGGCCGAAGCCGGACGCCAGCAGCGTGCGGATCTCGTGCACCACGCGCAGCTCGGCGTCGTCGTACTGGCGGTAGCCGTTGGCGTCCCGGCCGGCCCGCACCAGGCCGTGCGCCTCGTAGTAGCGCAGTGTGCGCGGGCTGGTTCCGGCTCGCTCGGCGAGCTCCCCGATCAGCATCCGATCCTCCCTCGTACGCCGCCGACGCTACGGCTTGACACCGGCGTCAAGGCAAGCACGTGGAACGATGGAAGCATGATCGGCGGTCCGGTGGCGTTCGTGCTCGGTGGCGGTGGTGTGCTGGGCGCGGTCGAGGTGGGCATGCTGCGCGCGCTGTTCCGGGCCGGCTTCCGGCCGGACGTGGTGGTCGGCACGTCGATCGGGGCGGTCAACGGCGCGCTGGTCGCCGCCGAGCCCGGTGAGGCGGTCACCGACCGGCTGGTCCGGCTCTGGGCGTCGCCCGAGGCGGCAGCGGTCTACGGCGACTCGATCGGCCGTCAGCTGCGCCGCTTCGCCGCGCGCACCCACCTGCACTCACCGCTGCCGCTGCGCCGGCTGCTGGCGGGCGAGCTGGGCGGGAACGCCACCTTCGCCGACCTGAAGGTGCCGTTCCACTGCTGCGCGGCCAGCATCGAGCGGGCCGCCGAGCACTGGTTCGACAGCGGGCCGCTGGTCGACGCGGTGCTCGCCTCGTCGGCGGTGCCCGGGCTGCTGCCGCCGATGGCGATCGACGGGGAGCACTATGTGGACGGTGGGATCGTAAACTCGATCCCGATCAGTGAAGCGGTCCGGCTCGGCGCGCGGCTCATCTTCGTGCTCCAGGTCGGCCGGGTGGAACGGCAGCTCAGCGTGCCCAGACGGCCGTGGGAGGTGGCACAGGTGGCGTTCGAGATCGCCCGGCGGCACCGGTTCGCCCGGGAGATGGCGTCGCTGCCCGCGGGCGTACGCGTGCATGTCCTGCCCAGCGGCGGCGGGGAGAGCCGCGACGACTCGCCGTGGGCCTACCGGGACATGGCCCGGGTCGGCCGCCGGATCAGCCGGGCCTACACCGCCTCGCGCCGCTACCTGGCGGCGAACGTGCACCCGCTGCCGGAGCCGGGCGACCGTTGATGGACGTGCCGCCGGGTCTGCCGCAGCCGTGGATCCGCCGCCTGCTGATCGCCCCCGCCGTCGTGCTGCTCGCCGCGGCCCTGCTGACCACGTTGCCGATCTGGCTGCTTCTCGCGCTCGCGGTGTCACCGCTGGTGCCCGGCCGGCTGCGGGTGCCCCGGCTGGTGTTCCTGCTCATCGTCTACGTGGTCTGGGACGCCGCGGCGCTGATCGTGCTGGCCGTGCTGTGGGTGGCGGCCGGCTTCGGCCGGTGGATCCGCACCCCGGCGTTCCAGCGGGCGCACTACCTGGTGACCGGCTGGTTCCTGCGGACGCTGTTCTGGTTCGCCCGCTGGTCGCTGCACCTGGCGATCGACGTGGTCGGCACCGACCCGGACACCGCGCAGCCGGGCCGGCCGGAGATCGTGGTGAGCCGGCACGCCGGTCCGGGCGACTCGTTCACCCTGATCCACGCGCTGGTCAACTGGTTCGCCCGGGAGCCGCGGATCGTGCTGAAGGCCGCGCTGCAGTGGGACCCGGCGGTGGACGTGCTGCTCAACCGGCTGCCCAACCGCTTCATCTCGCCCGGGCACACCGGCACCGCGACGCTGGAGCAACAGATCGGCCAACTGGCCACCGGGCTGGACGACAACGACGCCTTCGTGATCTTCCCGGAGGGCGGTAACTTCACCCCGCGGCGCAAGCTCAGGGCGATCGCCCGGTTGCGGGCCAGCGGGCTGGACGAGATGGCGACCCGGGCCGAGGCGCTGCGCAACCTGCTGCCGCCGAAACCGGGCGGCCTGCTCGCGGCGCTCGACGCCGCCCCGGACGCAGGGGTGATCTTCGTGGCGCACACCGGCCTGGACCGCATGATCACGGTCGGGGATCTGTGGCGCGAGCTGCCGATGGACAAACGCCTGGTGATGCGGTTCTGGAGCGTGCCGCCGGAGGAGGTGCCGGCCGGCGAACAGGAGCGGATCGACTGGCTGTACGCCTGGTGGGCCCGGATCGACAGCTGGATCGAGGAGAACCGGCCGGCGCCACGGCCACTGTGGATCGACCGTGGCGCCGGCTGAGGTCACTTGCCGCCGAGCGCCTGGTAGACGCTGTCCGGCGCCTCGGTGACCTGGCCGCTCGGCGGCTGCTGCGCGGTCACCGCCTGGCCGTAGTCGCTGTACTTGACCACCAGCGGCTGGGCCGGGCGGTTGTCGGCCGCGGGCAGTTTCAGGGTCAGCGTGTCCAACCGGCCCGCCCGGTCCACGGTGGCCTCGAACGGCACCCGCTGCGCGTCCGCGCCGTACCCGTCCACGGTGACCCGGTTGATCCCGGCCACCCCGGCGGCCCTGGTCAGGTCCAGCGTCCCGGCGTAGGCCCCCGCCCCGGCGGCCTGCGCGTCGGTGGTGGCGCTCAGCAGCTGCGCGGTGTTCGCCGGGTCGATCTGGCCGGGCCGCAGACCGATGCTCGCGCCGTCCGGCAGCCGCGCCATGTCCAGGTGCGTCCAGGTGCCGGCCGGGGTGATACCGGGAATCTGGGCATAAATGTCCTGGCCGGACAGCAGCGTCTTGACGGTGAGCGCGGCGTTGGCGCCCTTGGCGGTCATCTCCGCGTTGCCGGTGCCCCGCGGCGCGTCGATGTTCGCGGTCAGCTGGAAGGCGGAGCCGCTGGTCATCGTCATCTTGAAGCTGGTGTTCCCGAGCTGTGCGGCGGCGTCCGAGAGCGCCTTGACCGCCACCGGGTCGGCGCTGGACGAGGGCGCCGCCGAAACCGGCGGGACGCTCGACGCCGGGGTCGTGGGCGTGCTGTCGGCGGTGCAGCCGGTCAGAAACGCGGCCGCAGCCGCCGCGACGCCGAGCCCGGCCAGCCGTGGTCTGCGCATGACTGTCCTTCCTCCTGGTTCCATGCCCGTCGATAGGCGCAGTGCCCGATCGGAGGAATCGGCAAACGGACACCCCGGGCAAAGCGTGGCGTGACGTCCGCCCGGTTGGCCGCGCAGATCATGGGCCGGGCATGATGAGGCGGAGGTAATCCGTACTCGCTCAGACAGGGGGAGGACTCGTGAGATTCGAGGTCAGCAAGGTCCTCGACGCCATCGAGGCCCGGCTCACCACCGACCCGGCGCTGGCGCGGGCCGTGGTCGATCTGTCGGAGGTGGTGCGCTACGCCGACCTCGACGGCGGCCGGCCGGCGAGCCTGGTCCGCCTCGGCCTGCTGGTCGACGCCCTCGGCCGGTACGTCGCCGAGGAGAACGTCCCGGTCTACGTGATCGCCCCGCGCGGTCTCCTCTCCGACACCGATCTCACCTCGAACGAGCGCATGGTGGTGCGCCGCTGGGCCGACGACGGCAAGGTCGAGGTGGTGCCGCAGCTCGACGACCGGGTGCTGGAGGTGGCCGAGATGCTCGGCCTGCCGGTGCTCACCCGGGACCGGGAGGACCGCTTCCGGGCCAGCCGCCCGTGGGTGGCCGAGCCCGGGCGGCTGCTCGCGCTGGTGTCGCAGCAGGGCGGCCCGGGGCTGGTGGCCCGGGTGGGCCGGGGTGAGGCGGTCCCGCCGGCGCCGCGGTCGCCGCTGGGCGAGCGGCTGCTCTCCCGGGTCTGGCGCTGCCCGGACTTCAACTGCACCACCTTCGGCAGCGGGGGCGACTCGGACAGCCCGTTCGCCGACATGCGTACCTTCACCAGCCCGGTGGCGCAGCCGCCGCCGGCCCTGCGGGCCGGCGTGCCGACCTGCCCGCGGCACGGCGAGCGGCTCAGGGACGCCGGTCCGCGCCCGGCCACCGAGGTCTTCTCGGTACGCATCGACGGCGTGATCCGGCAGCGGTTCACCGTCTCGGAGGATCAGCCGGTGGTCGTCGGCCGGGCGCCGGAGGGTGGCGGCGGGGTCATGCTGGGCCAGTGGCTCACCCAGGACGCCCGGAAGTGGATCAGCCGCGGGCACGTCCGGTTCGCGTTGCGCGCCGGCGAGGTCACCGCGAAGGACATCAGCACCAACGGCACGGGCGTACGCCCGGGCGGCTCGTTCGACGACGAGCAGCGGATCACCCTGCACCGGGACGAGAGCCGGGTGCTCGCCCCGGACGACATCGTGGAGCTGTACGCCGGCGTGCACGTGGGCCGGGCCAAGCTCTGGTCGAGCGGCGGCGTGGTGCAGCCGCAGTCGGTGATGGGCGAGGCACCCACCATGGCGATCCGCCCGGTCGGCCGCTGACGGCACGACGAAGGCGCCGCGGCCGACCCGTCGAGGGTCCGGCCGCGGCGCCTTCGTCGTCGTGCGGTCAGCCGGCCAGCACCGCGGCCAGCTGGGCGACCGCGTGGTCCAGGTCGGCCTCGGTGATCACCAGTGGCGGCGCGAGCCGGATCGTCGAGCCGTGCGTGTCCTTGGCCAGCACGCCGCGCTCGGCCAGCCGCTCACACGCCTGCCGCCCGGTCATCAGCGCCGGGTCGATGTCCACCCCGGCCCACAGCCCACGGCAGCGGACCGCGACCAGGCCCTTGCCGATCAGCGCCTCCAGTCCGGCCCGCAGCCGCTCGCCGAGCCGCGCCGACCGCTCCTGGAACTCGCCGGTCGCCAGCAGGTCGACGACCGCGCTGCCGACCGCGCAGGCCAGCGCGTTGCCACCGAACGTGGAGCCGTGCTCGCCCGGCTTCAGCACGCCCAGCACGTCCCGGTTCGCGGCGACCGCGGAGACCGGCACGATGCCGCCGCCGAGCGCCTTGCCCAGCACGTACATGTCCGGGACCACGCCGTCGTGCTCGATCGCGAAGGTCCGGCCGGTCCGGCCCAGACCGGACTGGATCTCGTCGGCCACCAGCAGCACGTTGTGCTCGGTGCACAGCTCCCGGGCGCGGGCGAGGTAGCCGGCCGGCGGGATCAGCACGCCGCCCTCGCCCTGGATCGGCTCGAGCAGCACGGCCACCGTGTTCGGCGTGATCGCGGCGGCCAGCGCCGCGGCGTCGCCGTAGGGCACCACCACGAAGCCGGGGGTGTACGGCCCGAAGTCGGCCCGGGCCTCCGGATCGGTGGAGAAGCTGACGATGGTGGTGGTCCGGCCGTGGAAGTTGCCGTCCGCCACGATGATCTCGGCCTGCCCGTCCGGTACGCCCTTGACCTGGTAACCCCACTTGCGGGACACCTTGATCGCGGTCTCCACCGCCTCGGCGCCGGTGTTCATCGGCAGCACCAGGTCCTTGCCGCACAGCTGCGCCAGCCCGCGGCAGAACGCGGCGAACTGGTCGTGCACGAACGCGCGACTGGTCAGGGTGAGCCGGTCCAGCTGGGCGTGCGCGGCGGCGATCAGCCCGGGGTGCCGGTGGCCGAAGTTCAGCGCCGAGTAACCGGCCAGCATGTCGAGGTAGCGGCGGCCGTCCACGTCGGTCACCCAGGCGCCCTCGGCCTCGGCGACGACGACCGGCAGCGGGTGGTAGTTGTGCGCGGTCCAGCGCTCCGCGTCGGCCAGCGCCTCCGGCGTCCGGAATTCCACCGTGGTCATGACAGTGCCTTCCTAGCCTTTCTTCCCTCTCCGGCAGCGCCGGCGAGATCGTCTGTCGGCGCCGGGAGGCGCCGCTCGGTGCGGTCGCTCACGGCTGTGCCTTCTTTGCCGTGCTCTCCTGGCCCTCGCCTGTCAGGTTGTCCGCGGGCGAGGGGAGGCGCCGCTCGGTGCGGTCGCTCACGGCCGGAGTTCGAGCGTGCAGCACTTCGGGCCGCCGCCGGCCTTGCGCAGCTCGGACACGTCGACCCCGATCGGGTGGTAGCCGGCCTGACGCAGCGCCTCGGTCAGGTTCCCGGCCTGCTCCGGCAGCACGACGTTGCGGCCGTCGCTGACCGCGTTGAGGCCGAGCACCGCGGCGTCCTCGGGCGTTGCGATGACGGCGTTCGGGAAGAGCTGCCGGAGGACGGCCTGCGAGCCCGGGGAGAACGCCGACGGCAGGTACGCGACGTTCGTCTCGTCCAGCACGCACAGGGCGGTGTCCAGGTGGTAGTACGCCGGGTCGACCAGCTGCAACGTGATCACCGGCCGGCGCAGGAACTCCTGGGTCTCGGCGTGCGACGCGTGCGAGGTGCGGAAGCCGGTCCCGGCCAGCAGCAGGTCACCGGCGAGCAGGATGTCGCCCTCGCCCTCGTTGGTGTGCTTGGGCAGCTCGACCTCGAACCCGTTGTCCTGGAACCAGGCGGCGTACGCCGGGGCCTCGTCGGCCCGCTCGGCATCGCGGAACTGCACGCCCAGCGCGCGGCCGTCGATGACCGTCCCGCCGTTGGCGGCGAAGACCATGTCCGGCAGTCCGGGCAGCGGGTCGATCAGGTCCACCGTGTGGCCCAGGTCCAGGAACACCCGGCGCAGGTTCTCCCATTGGCGGACGGCGAGCGCGTTGTCGTACGGCGCCGTGGGGTCCATCCACGGGTTGATCCGGTAGGTGACGGCGAAATGGGTGGGCCGGCACATCAGATAGCGGCGCTTGGCGGTCATGCAGCAAACGGTAGGGGCGGATGACCTTCGAACGCCCTGGTTCAACCATGCGTCCGGCGGCGGATCGTTGCGTGATCGGCCGACCGGGCAGCGAATCGTTGTGCACACGCCACACGGGCGCCGGGAGCGGCGTTCCCACGCCACCCCAGGCGCCCGTGCGGTCTCCGGCGAACCGCCGGAGCCGACCCGGCGAACCGCCGGGTGAATTCGGGGCGGGCCGACGACCGTGTCGTCCCGATTCCGAGAGGTGCACCGACCGCGCATCGCCGTCGGTACATGTCAGGTACCCGTCAGAAACGCTTGGCAAACTGTGTGTCGAGCCACTCGCGAAGATCCGATGCCGGGTGGGTGTCGGTGCCGAGCCAGCTCAGCTGGCCGGTCAGCGCGAGCACGCCGAGCGTGATCGCACCCAGCGCCACGACGATGCCGATCAGCGCGTCGGTCTTACCGGCCACGTGCTGCTTGCGGGTGGCGCTCAGCCCGGCGAGGGAGAGGAGCAGGCCAAGCCCGGCGACGCCGATCCCCCACCCGGCGAGCGGGCCGGAGAGCACCAGCGCGATCCCGGCCACCGCGGTGATCAGGCCGAGGGTGGCGAGCAGGCTGGCCCGCGGCCTGCGGTTGGCGACCGGCGCGGGGGCCGGGACGGCCGGGGCGGCCGGCCCGGTGGCGGCCGGCCCGGTGGCGGCCGGCCCGGTGACCGGGCGGCCGACCGTGATGGGCTTGCGCTGCGCCTCGGTCGGTGCGGTCACCGTGCTGGTCCGGGGGCGGTTAATGTCCTGCGCGGTGGCGTCGGAGTCCCGGCGGGGCCGCACCGGGACCCGGGCCGTCTCATCGGTATCGGTCGTCGCCGTACGCGAGAAGGTCGGCATCCTCACGTCAGCACCTCCTTGGCGGGATTGTCGGGCGTGTCGACCCTTCTCCATACCCGTCCCGCCGGGAAACGACACGACGGGCGACCCGGGAGGACCCGGGCGCCCGCCGTGCGGCAGCGCCGGTCAGACCAGCGACGAGGTCGCGTTCACGTCGGAGGCCTTGCTGATCACGTGGTCGACCAGGCCGTACTCCTTGGCCTGCTGGGCGGTGAACCAGCGGTCCCGGTCGGAGTCCCGCTCGATCTCCTCCGGGGTGTGCCCGGTGTGGAAGGCGATCCGCTCGTTCATCGTCTGCTTGATGTGCAGCATGCTCTCGGCCTGGATGGCGATGTCGGCCGCGGTGCCGCCGATGCCGCCGGAGAGCTGGTGCATCATGACCCGGGCGTGGGGCAGGGCATACCGCTTGCCGGGGGTGCCGGCGCAGAGCAGGAACTGGCCCATCGAGGCGGCCATGCCCATCGCGATGGTGGCCACGTCGTTCTTGATGTACTGCATGGTGTCGTACACCGCCATCCCGGCGCTGATCGAGCCGCCGGGTGAGTTGATGTACAGCGCGATGTCGCGCTCCGGGTCCTCCGCGGCGAGCAGCAGCATCTGCGCGCAGATCCGGTTGGTCACCTCGTCGTTGACCTCGCTGCCGAGAAAGATGATCCGCTCCCGGAGCAGCCGCTCGAAGACCTGGTCGTCGAAGGACGCGCCGCCACCGCGCATGGTCGTGTCAACACTCATGAGCCCAACCCTCTCGCATCCGCTCGTCTACGTCTCACACCTTCTCCCACGGAGCGTGTCGCAACCCAGCGATTCCCCTCAGGGCGAATCCGCTCACGGCAGAACCGGCCGCCCGTGGCGCTGATCACGCCCGATCCGTGTGCGGCTCGCCGGCGGCTACCTTTGGCGCGTGCCGGAGGGACATACCATTCACCGCCTCGCCACCCGCCACCGTGAGCTGTTCGCCGGGCGCCCGGTGGCCGTCTCCAGCCCGCAGGGCCGGTTCGCCGGCGGCGCCGCGCGGCTCGACGGGCGGGTGCTGCACGACACCGAGGCCTACGGCAAGCACCTGCTGCACCACTACGAGGACGACCGCACCCTGCACGTCCACCTCGGGCTCTACGGCAAGTTCACCGAGGGCGAGCCGCCGCTGCCGGAGCCGGTCGGCCAGGTCCGGATGCGGATGATCGGCGCCACCCACTGGCTCGACCTGCGCGGCCCGACCGCCTGCGAGGTGCTCGACCCGGCCGCGGTGGACCTGCTGCGCGCCCGCCTCGGCGCCGACCCGCTGCGCGACGACGCGGACCCCGCCCGGGCGTACTCGCGGGTCCGCTCCAGCACCAAGCCGCTCTTCGCGCTGCTGCTGGACCAGTCCATCGTGGCCGGCTGCGGCCTGATCTACGCCAACGAGGTGCTGTTCCGCGCCGGGCTCAGCCCGCTCACCCCGGGCACCGCGATCGACCGGGAGCGCTGGACGGCGATCTGGGACGACCTGTGCGCGCTGATGAAGGAGGGCGTGGCCCGCGGCCGGATCGACACCGTGCACACCCGGCACACCCCGGAGGCGATGCAGCGGGCGCCGCGCGTCGACCGGCACGGCGGCGAGGTCTATGTCTACCGCCGCGCCGCCCAGCCCTGCCTGGTCTGCGGCACGGCCGTCTCGCGCGGTCCGCTGGCCGGCCGCAACCTCTACTGGTGCCCCACCTGCCAGCCCCGCTGACCGAAACGGCGATCCCCACGCCCGGCGGCAACCACCACGTCCCGCGATGTTCGCCGCATCGCACGGCGTTCCGCCGAGATCCGCGGCGATTGCGCGTTTGCCGCATTCGCCCCGTCCGGCGGCGATCCGGGGTTGGGCCGGGCTTTCCGCGCCCTGCCGCACGCTGGCTCGCGCCCTGCCGCACGCTGGCCCGCGCCCTGCCGCACGCTGGCCCGCGCCCTGCCGCACGCTGGCCCGCGCCCTGCCGCACGCTGGCCCGCGCCCTGCCGCACGCTGGCCCGCGCCCGGCCGCGCGGCCCCGAGGGCGGCATGAAACCCATATCCGATACGAACCGGGAGCCCCGTCCGAAGGCCCAGCCGAGCCCCGTGACGGTCCCGCGCGGCGTTCGCAGCGCGGCACGGCAGTAGCCGCGCCCGGACGACACGCCGCGGTCCGGGAGTGCCGCGCACGTCAGCGGCCGTGCGGGGATGCTCCGCTGGGGCCCGGGGTACCGCGCACGTCAGCGACCCTGCCCGGGTGACACGCCGCGGTCCGGGAGTGCCCCGCACGTCAGCGGCCACGCTCGGACGATCCGCGGCGCCCGCCACGGGCCGCCGCACACCGTCCGATACGCGCCGCGAACCGGTGCACGGCGGACGTCGCGCGGAACCACCGTGAAACTCGGCCGCGGCCGGACCAGGGCGGCGTCCGCGGGTCGCACCAGACCGGCGTCAGGGGGACGGGACCAGACCGGCGTCAGGGGACCGGACCGGAACGGGTTCAGGGGGTGGGCGCGCCGGTCGACGCGGTCGACGGGCTCGCCGACGGCGGCGCCACGGCCGGCGGCGCGCTGGTGCTCGCCGACGGCGAGGGCGTCGCCGGGGTCGGCGCGGTCGGCGTCGCGGTGACCGGTGTCTCGCCGGTGCCGGACGGCACACCCAGCTGGAAGTTCTTCGCCAGCCAGGGGATGAGGTCCCGGTACGCCGTGATGGTGTCGGGCTGGTTGAAGTCGTGGGAGAGGATGATCGAGCCCGGTTTCGTCTGCTTCTTCACCGTGGCGATCACCCGCTTGACGTGCTGCGCGTCGCTCTCGCCCGCGGGGTGTTCCCAGTCCCGCGGATCGACGTCCCAGTAGAGCGAGGCCATCCCGTCGGCGTGGGCCACCGACACCAGCTTGTCGGAGAAGTTGCCGCCGGGCGCCCGGAAGAACGGGATCTGCGCGCCCGGGACCGCGGTCCGGATCGCCTCGTTGGTCTTCGCCAGGTCGGCGCGGATCTTCGCGGCGTTCTTCCGGCCGATCGTCAGGTCGTGGGCGTACGTGTGGTTGCACAGCGTGTGCCCGGCCGCGACGATCTGCCGCACCAGGTCCGGGTGCCGCAGCGCCTGCGAGCCGACCAGGCAGAACGTCGCCTTGACCTGGTACTGGTCGAGCATCTGCAGGATCTGCGGGGTCAGCTGCGGGTCCGGGCCGTCGTCGAAGGTGAGGGCGACCTGCTGGCCGCCGGTGGTGATCAGCGACTTGCCGGGTCCGGCGCCGGGCGGGACGGCGCGCGCCGGGGCGTGCTGGACCGGCTTGACGGTGGCGGACGCCTCCGGGGTGGGCCGGGCGGTCGTCCCGGCGATCGGCTGGGCCTGGGCCTGGCTCTGCTGCTTGCCGCCGCCGTCCGCGTCGGTCGCCCGGTCGCGCTGCGCTGCCCGGGCCGAGGCCGCCGCCTGGGCGGCTGCGGTGAACGCGCCGGGGTCGCTGCCGGTGTCCGGCTGCGACAGTGGCACCGCGGTGATCAACAGCCCGGTCACCACGAGGGTGCCGAGCACGGTGGTGGGCCGGTTCTTCGCCGCTTCCAGCCAGGCTTCCAGCGGAAGGGTGTTGGGCGCGCGGTGCGCGCCGGTCACCGGGCGCCTCGCGCGTGACCGGCGCGGGCCGGTGGCGCGCCGGGTCCGCCCGGCGGGGGATCCACTCTCTCCGGTACGCACGGTGCTGTACGACCCGGTGTCGCCCGCGCGGTGCCGGGCCGCCCGGGTGGCGGGCTGCCCGGAGCCGTCCACAGCGGAGCGCGGTGACGACTGCGGGGGGTACGCCCGGGAGCGGACGCGGGACGCGGTCTCCGAGCCGTCGGCGGGGTCCGGCCGGCGGTGCCGACCACCCGTCGCGGCTGCGTCGCCGGAGCTCGTCAGGTGCGGCGAGGAGTGCGGCGGCATTCGTCATGCCTACCGTGCAGCAAGATCCAGCGCGATACCAGATCAGTCATCGCACCGTCACATATGGTGGTTTGCGCTGCTCACCAAATGTGCCGCCACGGGTAATATCTGATGTGATCCACGCGGGACACGTTCCGCGGTCACGTCTCGCCGCGGGTCGCCCGGGCCAGCCAGTCCACCACCTCGTCGACCCGGGCGCCCTTGGCGAGCAGGACCCGCTGGCGCGCCGCCCCGGTCCCGTGCGAGCGCAACCGGTCGAGCAGGTCGGTGGTCATCTCCAGGTCGCCGTGCCGTTCCAGTTCCGGGCGTACGTAGTCGACGAGCTGGCGCAGCAGCCGCCAGGCCGGCCGGGGTTCCCGGGTGGCCAGGTCGATGCCCTGCCCCTCCAGGCCGTCCTTGGCCGCACGCCAGTGCGCGGCCATCAGCAGCGGGTGCGGCACGTCCGGCGCGGCCACCCCGTCGCGCACCTCGTGCAGCAGCGTGGCGACCAGGGCCCGGGCCAGCGCGGCGAGCAGGATCGCGTCGTCCACGGTGGGCATCACGTCGCCCATCCGGATCTCCACGGTCGGGTAGTTCGCGGAGAGCCGGGCGTACCAGTAAAGCATCCCCTCGTCGAGCATCGCGCCGCTCGCCTCGAGGTCCGCGATCAGCGTCAGGTAGTGCTCGTGGGAGTTCAGGTACGGGGTGGGCCCGACGGTCGGCCAGCGCTCCCACATCATCGAGCGCCAGCTGGCGTACCCCGTGTCGTGCCCGGCGGACAGCGGCGAGTTGGCCGTCGCCGCCTGCAACGTGGGCAGCCAGGGCCGCAGGTGATTGAGCACCTGCACGCCGGTCTCGGGGTCCGGGATGCTCACGTGCACGTGGGTGCCGCACAGGCCCTGTCCGGGGGAGAGGTCGCCGAAGCGCTCCCGCATCCGGTGGTACCGCGGTTTGTCCACCAGCCGGGCGTTCGGCCCGGCGGCCGGGCCGGCGCCGACCGCGACCAGCCGGGAGCCGGCCCGCTCGGCGGCGTCGGCCAGCCCGGTGCGCAGCCGGCTCATCGACTCGTGGAGACCGGTCAGCTCCAGCTGCGGTGGGCTGGCCACCTCGATCTGGCTGCGCACGTACTCGTGCTGGACGCTGGGCCGCAGCTGCTCGGGCACCTCGTCGAGCACCGCCTCGACGGTCTCCACGCCGCGTGGCTCGACCGCGTCGACCAGCAGGTATTCCTCCTCGACGCCCAGGGTGAGCAGGTCACGCCGTTCGGCGCGCTCGGCGAGCGTGGGGGAGATCGTCGTCGTGCCCTCGGCAGCGGCTTCCATGCGACTGCTGGTACCCGACGCGATCCGCCAGGAAACCGCAGCTCAGCGTGGGGCGGCGGAGAACCGGGGCGGGCCGGTTGACCGGTCCGGCTAGGCTGCGGCCCATGCTGCTTCTCGGGTACTGGGCGCTGGCGGGTTCCGCCCTGCTGCAGCCCGGCCTGAGCAGCGGACCGCGCCTGGTGCTGGCGCTGGCCCTGGTCGCCGCGGCGCTGCTGGTGGTCGCCGCCGTCGCGGTCCCGGTGCTGGCCAGGTGGCTGTTGCCGGGGCTGCGCGCGGTCGCCCGCCGGTTCCGCACGTCGGCCCGGCGCCTGCTCGACCCCGGCGCGCCCGGCCGCCCCCGGCCCCGCGCGCCGACGCCGTACCCCGCGGCTGTCTGACCTCGCACCGGCGCCGTCCCGCTGACCGCGCCCGCGCCCTGCCCCGCCGTGCCCGCACCCCGCTCGCGCCTTGCCCCGCCGTGCCCGCATCCCGCTCGCGCCTTGCCCCGCCGTGCCCGCATCCCGTCCGCGCCGTGTCTGCGCCCGCGCCTTGCCCGGCCCGCGCCTTGCCCGCGCTCGCACTTCGACCGCGGCCCTGAGTCTCCGGTCCACACCCGAGACCAGCGTGCCCGCGGCGGGCCCTGCGCCCCGGCGGCCCGGCGGCCCGGTCTGCGGCCCGGCGGCCCGGTCTGCGGCCCGGCGGTCCGGTGGCCCGGCCTGCGGTCCGGTGGCCCGGCCTGCGGCCCGGCGGCCCGGTCTGCGGCCCGGCGGCCCGGTCTGCGGCCCGGCGGTCCGGTGGCCCGGCCTGCGGCCCGGTGGCCCGGCCTGCGGTCCGGTGGCCCGGCCTGCGGTCCGGTGGCCCGGCCTGCGGTCCGGTGGCCCGGCCTGCGGCCCGGCGATCCGGGGGCCGTGCGTCTCCGGCGATCCGGGGCGGCGTGCCCGCGGCCCCGCGCCGCCGTCGCCGGCCCCGGCGGGTGGGCCGGGGTGAGTGTCAGACCGCCGCCTCGGTGTCCCATCGCTTCGGACCCCAGGGGGTACGTCCATGTCTGTCGCCAGTCCGTTCCACGCCGTCGTCGACGCCGCGCACGCCGCCATCACCGGCCTCGCCGGGTTCCTCGACCCGTTCGCCGGCGGGCTCGCCCCGGCGCTCGCGATCGTCGCTTTCACCCTGCTCGTGCGTGCCGGCCTGACCCCGCTCACCTACCTGCAGATCCGGGCCGAGCGCCGCCGGGCGGTCCTCGCCCCGCAGCTGGCGCAGTTGCGCCGCAGGCATCGTGACCCGGTGGAGCTGGCCACCGCGACCCTCGCGTTGCAGCGTGAGCACGGCGTCGGCCCGTTCGCCGGGCTGCTGCCCGCGCTGGCCCAGGCGCCGTTCTTCATGGTCATGTACCGGGTGGCGCTGGATCCGCCCGCCGGGACGATCGCCGGCGTGCCGCTGACCGCGCACCTGGGCGCCGGCCTGCCGGTCTTTGCCGGGCTGCTGGCGCTGGCCGCGGTGACCGCCTGGTGGTCGTCGAGCCGGGCGGTCGCGGCCGCCCGGCACGACGCGGTGCCGCCGGGCTCCGGTGAGGCGCAGCGGGCGGCCACGCTGACGGTCACCATGATGAAATATTTGCCCTGGCTGAGCGTGCTGGCGGTGGCCTGGCTGCCGCTGGCCGGTGGCGTCTACCTGGTCACCTCCTCGGTGTGGACCGCCGGTGAGCAGGCGGTTCGACGGCGGCTCGTCAGGCGGACGGAGACCGCAGCGATCGACGAACGTTGACAAGTGTGCGAAACAAGCGTGCAATCTTTGCCAGAGAGCGCTCTCACGTCTGCGTCCCCGCCCCCTCGGAAAGGCGTGCCCCATGGCAGCTCCTCGACGCATCCTCACGCTCACCGCGGCCGCGCTGACCGTCGGCGCGTCCATGACGTTCGTGGCCCAGGCGGAGGCGGCCGTCCCGCCTCCGCCGTCCGGCATGTCGCTGGTGTTCAGCGACGACTTCACCGGCGCGGCCGGGACCGGGCTGAACCGGTCGAACTGGCTCTATGCCATCGGCACCGGCTATCCCGGCGGCGCGGCCAACTGGGGCACCGGCGAGATCGAGACGATGACCGACTCCACCGCGAACGTCTACCAGGACGGCGGCGGCAACCTGGTGATCAAGCCGATCCGGGACGCGGCCGGCCGGTGGACCTCGGGCCGGGTGGAGACCCAGCGCACCGACTTCGCCGCGCCGGCCGGCGGCCGGGTACGGATCGAGGCCCGCCTGCAGCAGCCGAATGTGAGCGGCGCCGCGGCCGCCGGGTACTGGCCGGCGTTCTGGGCGCTCGGCGACGCCGCCCGCCCGGTGGGCGCGACGAACTGGCCGGGCATCGGCGAGTGGGACATCATGGAGGACATCAACGGCCGGTCCTCGGTCTTCGCCGCGCTGCACTGCGGGACCAACCCGGGCGGCGTCTGCAACGAGACGACCGGCCTCACCAGCGGTGAGCGAGCCTGCTCCGGCTGCCAGACCGGCTTCCACACGTACGCGATCGAGTTCGACCGCAGCACGTCGCCGGAACAGCTGCGGTGGTACCTGGACGGCGTCAACTACTTCACCCTGAACTCGTCCCAGATCGACGCCACCACCTGGAACAACGCCACCCACCACGGGATGTTCGTGATCCTCAACGTGGCGATCGGCGGCGGCTTCCCGGCGGCGTTCGGCGGCGGCCCGACCGCGGCCACCCAGTCCGGGGTGCCGATGCTGGTCGACTACGTGGCGGTGTACCAGTCCGGCGGCGGCGGCACGCCGACCACCCCGCCGCCCACCGGCTCGACCCGCGACGCGTACGCGCAGATCCAGGCCGAGTCCTTCAACGCCTCGGCCGGGGTGCAGGTGGAGACCTGCTCCGAGGGCGGCCAGGACGTCGGCTACATCGGCAACGGTGACTGGCTGCAGTTCAGCAACGTGAACTTCGGGACCGGCGGGGTGAAGGACTTCGTGGCCCGGGTCGCGTCCGGTGCGGCCGCCGGGGTGAGCGGGCTGGTCGAGGTGCGCCTGGACAGCCGGAGCAACGCCCCGATCGGCAGTTTCGCCCTGGGCTCCACCGGTGGCTGGCAGAACTGGACCTCGATCCCGGGCAACGTCTCCGGGGTGACCGGAACTCACACGGTCTATCTGACCTTCACCAGCGGGCAGCCCGCTGATTTCGTCAACGTGAACTGGTTCCAGTTCCGCCGGTAAAAACTTTTAACGACCGAAATCGATGGGCCGTGGCCGCTGACCTGCGGTTGCGGCCCATCGTCGTGTCGCGGTCACGGATCGAGTTTTAAGGATGTTTAAGGTGCTCCCCCTCTTTACTTCCACTGTTAACAGTCCTAAAGATTGACGTATCTCACCGGCGGCGCAGGAAGGACAGCGATGAAGCGCTCCCGATCGGTACTCTTCGCGACGGTCACCGCGGTGGCCGCCGCCGGCACGGCGACGTGGTTCGCCGCGGACGCCTCCGCGGCCGCCGCGTGCGCCCCGGCGTGGAGCTCGACCGCGGTCTACGTCAAGGACAACGTGGCCTCGCAGAACGGCCACAACTACACCGCCAAGTGGTGGACCCAGAACGAGTCGCCGGCCACCCACAGTGGCCAGTGGGACGTCTGGATCGACAACGGCGCGTGCGGCGGCACGACTACGCCGACGTCGTCGCCCACCTCGAAGCCGACCTCCGCGCCCACGTCGAAGCCGACCTCGTCACCGACCAGCTCGCCGACGACCCCGCCGGCCACGCAGCCGACCGGGACCGGCGCCCTGCCGGCGCACTTCCTCACCGGGTACTGGCAGAACTTCGTCAACGGCGCGGCCGCCCTCAAGCTGGCCGACGTCCCCGCCACGTACGACCTGATCGCGGTCGCGTTCGCGGACGCCACCGCCACCCCCGGCGCGGTCTCCTTCACCCTCGACCCGGGGCTGGCCGGCGCGGTCGGCGGCTACACCGACGCGCAGTTCAAGGCGGACATCGCCACGCTGCACGCGCGCGGCAAGAAGGTGATCATCTCGGTCGGCGGCGAGAAGGGCACGGTCAGCGTCGCCAGCGCCGAGGCGGCCACCAACTTCGCCAACTCGGTCTACTCGCTGATCCAGAAGTACGGCTTCGACGGCGTGGACATCGACCTGGAGAACGGGCTCAACCCGACCTACATGGCGAGCGCCCTGCGCACGCTGCGCGGCAAGGCCGGCGCCAACCTGATCATCACGATGGCGCCGCAGACCATCGACATGCAGAGCCCCGGCTCGTCGTATTTCGCGCTGGCGCTGGCGATCAAGGACATCCTGACCGTCGTACACACCCAGTTCTACAACTCCGGGTCGATGCTCGGCTGCGACCAGAACGCGGCGTACAGCCAGGGCACCGAGAACTTCCTGGTCGCCCTCGCGTGCATCCAGACCCAGAACGGGCTCCGGCCGGACCAGGTCGCCCTCGGCCTGCCGGCCAGCACCCAGGCCGCCGGCGGCGGATACGTCGCCCCGTCGGTGGTCAACGCCGCCCTGGACTGCCTGGCTCGCGGCACCAACTGCGGCAGCTTCAAGCCGCCGGCCACCTACCCGGGCATCCGTGGCGCGATGACCTGGTCGATCAACTGGGACGTCACCAACGGCAACAACTGGGCCGCCACGGTCGATCCGCACCTCACCACCCTTCCCTGATCCCGCACCCCCGCACCCCCCTCGGAGTTCCCCGTGAAATTGAGCAGGAAGATCGCTCTAGTCTCGGCAGTCGCCACGGCCGGTACGGCCGTGGCCGTCCTCCCGATGACGGTGTCCAACGCCGCCGTCGCGTGCGCCGCCGCCTGGAGCCCGACCGCCACCTATGTCAAGGACAACGTGGCCTCGCAGAACGGCCACAACTACACCGCCAAGTGGTGGACCCAGAACGAGTCGCCGGCCACCCACAGCGGTCAGTGGGACGTCTGGGCCGACAACGGCGTCTGTGGCGGCGGCACCACGCCGACCACGCCCCCGACCAGCTCGCCCACCACACCGCCGTCGACCGGGACCAAGATGGCCTCGGCGCCGTACGTCTACCCCGGCTGGGGTAACCCGCCGGCGCCGGCCACGGTCGTCAACGCCACCGGGGTCAAGTCCTTCACCATCGCGTTCGTGCTGGCCAGCGGCGGCTGCAACCCGGCGTGGGACGGTGAGTCCGGGCTGACCGGCGGCGTGCACGCCAACTACATCGCGCAGGTCAAGGCGGCCGGCGCGGACGTGGTCCCGTCGATCGGCGGCTGGAGCGGCAACAAGCTCGGCCCGAACTGCGCCACCGCGGAGGCCCTCGCCGGGGCGTACCAGAAGGTGATCAACGCGTTCGGCCTGAAGGCGATCGACATCGACATCGAGAACACCGACGAGTTCGAGAACACCGCGGTCCAGGACCGGATCCTCGGCGCCCTCAAGATCATCAAGGCCAACAACCCGTCGGTGAAGACCATCGTCACGTTCGGCACCACGCCGACCGGTCCCACCTACTACGGCACCCGGCTGATCCAGCAGGCCAAGGCGCTGGGCGCGAACATCGACATCTTCACCCAGATGCCGTTCGACTTCGGCGGCGGCGCGGACATGTACGCCGCCACGGTCGGCGCCACCGAGGGCCTGAAGAACACCCTGAAGAGCACGTTCGGCTACACCGACGCGCAGGCGTACTCGCACATGGGCATCTCCGGCATGAACGGTCTCTCCGACCAGCAGGAGGTCACCTCGGTGGACACCTGGACCCGGATCCGCGACTACGCGAAGAGCAAGGGCCTGTCCCGCTTCACCTTCTGGGCGGTCAACCGCGACCGCGGCTGCGCCGGTGGCGGCGTGGTCTCCGACTGCTCCGGCATCGCCCAGTCCGACTGGGCCTTCACCAAGGTCAGCGCGGGCTTCTGACGCCTGACCCGGCGTCCTCGGTGCGCGGTCGCTCCACCGGGCGGCCGCGTCCGGCGTCCCCGGTGCGCGGTCGCTTCGCGGAGCGGCCGCGCACCTTCCTGACCACCCACCAGATGACCGCGACCGCGAAGAACGCGGCGATCGCGTAGTCGAACCAGTGGCTGTACCGCTCCACGTCCTGCCAGCGCTCGCCCAGGGCGTAGCCGGCGCCCACGAAGATCGCGTTCCACACCCCGCTGCCGATCGCGGTGAAGACGGTGAACTGCCTGATCGGCATGCGGTCCGCCCCGGCCGGGATGGACACCAGGCTGCGTACCACCGGCGCGCAGCGGCCGAACAGCACGGCGGCCCGGGCGTGCCGGGCGAACCACCGGTCGGCCTTGTCCAGGTCGTCCAGGTCCACCAGCGGGATCCGGTCCAGCCCGCGGCGCAGCCGCTGCTCGCCGAGCCCACGCCCGAGCCCGTAGAGCAGCAGCGCGCCGACCACGGCGCCGAGCGTCGCGGCGAGCCAGACCAGCAGCACGTCGACCCGGCCGGCACTGGCCAGATAACCGGCCAGGGACAGGACGATCTCGCTGGGGATCGGCGGAATCACATTCTCCAACGCCACCAGCAGGCCGACGCCTGCCTCGCCGAGCGCGTCGATGACCGAGGCGACCCATCCGGTCAGCCCACTCAGTTGTCCGGGATCGACCTGTGCCATCTCCCACCCATACCCGACCGCGGCCGAAGCAACCCCGGGCGCCGCCGGCGATGGTGACCCCCGGGCCCGCGCGGGCGCACGTTTTGCGTCGCGCGGGCGCGGACAAGTAAGGGGCCATGAGTGACCGGTGGTACTCGAAGGCCGTCGTCTACTGCCTCGACATCGACACCTTCGCCGATTCCGACGGCGACGGCTGCGGCGACATCCCGGGTCTGATCGGGCGGCTGGACTACCTGGCCCGCCTCGGCGTGAACTGCCTCTGGCTCAACCCCATCCACCCCTCGCCGGGCCGCGACGACGGCTACGACGTGGCCGACTTCTACAACATCGACCCGCGGTTCGGCAGCCTCGGGGACTTCGCCGAGCTGTTGCACCAGGCGGGCAACCGGGGCATCAAGGTGATCATCGATCTGGTGGTGAACCACACGTCGGACCAGCACCCGTGGTTCCGGTCGGCGCGGTCGTCGCCGGACTCGCCGTACCGGGACTGGTATGTCTGGAGCGACACCGAGCCACCGGACCGCAAGCAGGGCATGGTCTTCCCGGGCGAGCAGGACGAGACCTGGACCTACGACCGGACCGCGAAAGCCTGGTACTACCACCGGTTCTACCGGTTCCAGCCGGACCTCAACATCCGCAACCCGGCGGTCCGCGAGGAGATCAAGAAGATCTGCGCGTTCTGGCTCCAGCTCGGGGTCGCCGGATTCCGGATGGACGCGGTGCCGTTCATCATCGAGGAGACCGAGCCGGGCAACCCGGACTCCCCGAAGGACTTCGGCTTCCTCACCGAGCTGCGCCAGCACGTGCAGTGGCGCAAGGCCGATGCGGTGCTGCTCGCCGAGGCCAATGTGGAGCCCGCCGAGCTGGTCACCTTCTTCGGCGACGAGGGCGGCTCGGGCAACCGGATCCACATGCTGTTCGACTTCATGCTGAACGCGAAGATGGTGCTGGCGCTGGCCCGGGAGGACCCGGAGCCGATCATCGACGGGCTGCGCGACACCCCGAAGCTGCCGCCCGGCGGGCAGTGGGCCACGTTCCTGCGCAACCACGACGAGATCGACCTGTCCCGGCTCACCGCCGAGCAGCGCGCCGACGTCTTCGCCCGGTTCGGCCCGGAGCCGCGGATGCAGCTGTACGGGCGGGGCATCCGCCGCCGGCTGGCCCCGATGCTGGGCAACGACCGCCGCCGGCTGGAGCTGGCCTACGCGCTGCAGTTCAGCCTGCGCGGCACCCCGGTGCTGCGGTACGGCGAGGAGATCGGCATGGGTGACGACCTGTCGCTGGAGGGCCGGGACGCGATCCGTACCCCGATGCAGTGGTCCGCCCTGCCGGGCGGCGGCTTCTCCACCGCCGAGCCGGACCGGCTGACCCGCCCGGTGATCAGCGGTGGGGAATTCGGATACGAATCGGTCAACGTGACCCTGCAGCGGCACGACAGCTCCTCACTGCTCTCCTGGTTCGAGCGGATGATCCGCACCCTGCGGGAGGCGCCGGAGATCGGCAGCGGCGCGTGCACGCATGTCGACGTGCCGGTGCCCCGCAGCCTGCTGGTGCACCGGGCCGACGACGGCACCGGCACCATGCTCTTCCTGCACAATCTCGGCCCGGAGGCGGTGACCGCCGACCTGAGCTCGCTGTCCGGCGAGGCGGAGCTGCCCAACGACGTGCTGGCCGACTCGGAGTACCCGGATCCGGGCCAGCTCGCCGACCTCCCGGTGTCCGGTTACGGGTACCGGTGGATCCGGCTGCGCAGAACCGCCTGACCGGGGCTAGAGTCGGCCGGCAGGAGCAGCGGAGATCACCACTGGGAGGCCGCAATGTCGCAGTCCGCACCGTCCAGGGTTGCCGTCGTCACCGGAGCCGCGCGGGGCATCGGCGAGGCGATCGCGCTCAAGCTCGCCGCCGACGGCCTGGCCGTCGCGGTGGTCGACCTGGACGAGGGCGCCTGCGCCAACACGGTCACCGCGATCCACGACGCCGGTGGCACCGCGGTCGCGATCGGCGCGGACGTGTCCGACCCGGCCCAGGTCAGCGCCGCTGTGCAACGGGTGGTGGCCGAGCTCGGCCCGCCGACCGTGCTGGTCAACAACGCCGGGGTGCTGCGCGACAACCTGCTCTTCAAGATGAGCGAGGAGGACTGGGACACCGTGCTGGCGGTGCACCTGCGCGGCGCGTTCCTGTTCAGCCGAGCGGTGCAGAAACACATGGTGGACGCCGGCTTCGGCCGGATCGTCAGCCTCTCCAGCACCTCGGCGCTGGGCAACCGCGGGCAGGCCAACTACGCCGCGGCCAAGGCCGGCATCCAGGGATTCACCAAGACGCTGGCGATCGAGCTGGGTAAGTTCGGCATCACCGCGAACGCGGTGGCGCCGGGCTTCATCGTCACCGACATGACCCGGGCCACGGCGGCCCGGGTCGGCATGGATTTCGCCGACTTCGAGAAGGCGGCGATCAGCCAGATCCCGGTGGGCCGCTCCGGCCGCCCGGAGGATGTGGCCAACACCGTCTCGTTCCTGGTCAGCGAGGGCGCCGGATTCGTGTCCGGCCAGGTGATTTACGTGGCCGGCGGGCCACGCGACTGATGCTGGCAACTTGCTGAGAACGGCTACAAAGAAAACATGAACCGACGCATGAGCTCCCGCAGCGTGTCGTTGACCAGCACATTTCTGCTGCTCGCCGCGGGCGGCGCGGCGGCTTGCGACAACGACGACGATTACCAGAACGAGGGCTTCTACTGCGCCGACGCCAATGGCGTCGTCGTCGACGAGGACTACTGCGACGACGACGACAGCTACCACGGCGGCGCGGGATTCTTCATCTGGCACTCCACCGCGTACCGGTCCGGCTATCCGGTCGGGTACCGCCTGCCGCCCGGCGGCGGCCGGTTCGCCTACAACGACACCGCCGCCCGCCGGGCGTACGGGCTGCCCGCGACCGGCCGGGTCAGCAACGGGACGATCAAGTCCAGTGTGGTCGGCAAGGGCGGCAGCGGCAGCCGCACCTCGGGCGGCTGAGCTCTGCGATGACGCGACGCTGGACCTCGCGGGCCGTCGTTCTGACGGCCTCCTTCCTGGCCCTCACCGCCTGTGCCTCGCCGGGCCGCGAGACCCGGGACGCCACCGAGCCGCGAGACCCCGGATATCCGGGCGGCGGCGGCATCGGTGAGCCGATGGTCGTGCCGGCCACCACGGCGCCCACGGCCACGCCGGCGCGGACCGGCACGCCGGCGCGGACCGCCCGGCCGGTCCGGACCACCCGGGCGCCCGGGGCAGCCGGGACGGCGCCCACCCGGACGGCCGGGACGACCCGGGCGGCCACGCCGGCGGCCACCGTCCGGACCGGGGTCGTCGGGCGGGGCAGCACCGGCGGCGGCATCGGCGACGACAGCGGTTCGGTGGGAGGCTAGGGAACATGCGGCGGATTCCGTACGGGCCGGTCCGGGACGGCTGGCGGCTGACCAATTTCAGCCTCGGACTGACGTACAACGACGACGTGCTGCCCGACGGGTCGATGTACTCGTACTGGCAGGAGGGGCCGTTCTACGACTTCACCGCGGCCGAGATCGAGGAGCTGGAGACCGCCACCGCGACGCTCTACGAGATGTGCCTGGAGGCCGGCGACTGGATGGTCGGGCAGTGCCCGCGGCGTACGGTGGAGGGCCGCAGGCGTGGCTACTTCGCCTCGATCTGCACGCCCGCGGAGTGCTACCTGAGCCGGATCGGCGTCCCGGAGTTCGCCCACGAGCAGATCATCCGGACCTGGTACGACGGCGACGCGGAGACGTGGACGCACTACGACAAGGATCCGGACATGCGGCTGCCGATGCAGACGCCGGACTTCTCGCCGACCGTCTACGGCCGCTTCGACCTGTGGTACAACGGGGCCGGCAGCACGCCGAAGCTGCTGGAGTTCAACGCGCAGACGCCGACCTCGCTGGTCGAGGCCTCGGTCATCCAGTGGCACTGGATGGACCAGACCGGCGTGAGCCGGCATCCGTGGCGGCAGTGGAACTCGATCCACGACCGGCTGGTCGGCTGGGAGGCCACCCCGGACGGCGAGCCGGCCGACCCGGGCGCCTGGCGGCGCAACATCGGCAAGCTGCGCGAGGCGCGGCCGTGGCTGCCGGAGAAACCGAAGATCTTCTTCGCGTACGAGACGTCGGAGGCCTCGGGCGAGGACCGGATGAACGTCGCGTACCTGATGTCCACGGCGGAGGAGGCCGGCTTCCCGGTCGAACTGATCGCGATGAGCCAGATCGGCTGGGACGTGGCCGGCGACCGGGTGGTCTACGTGCCGGCGCCGGGCCGCGAGCACGAGGCCGAGCCGATCGACGTGATCTTCATGCTCTACCCGTGGGAGTGGTTCTGGCACGAGGAGGGCGGCAAGGCGTTCTTCCGCAACATGGCGGACCCGCAGAAGCGCGGGACGGTGTGGATCGAGCCGCCGTACAAGGCCGCGCTGCTCGGCAACAAAGCGCTGCTGCCGGTGCTGTGGAAGCTGTTCGGCGACGACCCGGAGCGCGGGAAGTACCTGCTGCCGGCGTACTTCGCCGACTCCAAGGGCGCGGCGACGCTCACGTCGTACGCGAAGAAGCCGGTCTGGGGCCGGGAGGGCGGTTCGGTCACGCTGGTCCGTGCGGGCCAGACGATCGTCGACAACCCCTCCGAGTACGGCACCGACGGCCTCTACATCGTGCAGCAGCTGTGCGAGCTGCCGGCCTTCGACGCCCTGGAGGGCACCGTGCACCCGGTGATCGGGTCCTGGCTGATCGACGGCGAGCCGGCCGGGATGGGCATCCGTGAGGGCGTCGGCGTGTCCGGCCTGGTCACCCGGAACACCTGCAATTTCCTGCCGCACGCGATCGAGGCGGAGAGCTGACCGTACGGTCGATGTCGCTCCATCCGCTCAAAACGGTCATCGAAATAGACAGAATGGTATGATCCCCCCGGAAGCCGCTTGATGTGGTCGGCGCCGCGCTGCGCAGCGTGGCGCCGTTCGCGTTTCCGGAGATCTCCCGGGCGCTGCCCCGGCGGGCGCGGTCGCCGCCGGGCCGGGCGGGGAGTGTCAGGAGCGGTCGGAGCCGGCCGGCTCGGGGCGGTGGCGCCAGATCCACCACAGACCGACGAACGGCAGGACGAGCGGGACGTAGCCGTAGCCGCTGCCGAAGCGGGACCAGACCGTGTCGTCCGGGAAGGCGACGCGGTCGGCGATGCTCAGGGTGCCGACGACCAGCACGCCGACCAGCTCGATGGTGCAGCTGACCAGGGCGATCAGCCGGCCGCGGGCGCCGCCGACGGCCAGCCCCACGGTGGCCGCGAGGTAGACCACGCCGGCCAGGGCGGAGAGGAGATAGGCCAGCGGGGCCTCGGCGAAGTGCGTGCTGATCTGGACCAGGGCGCGGGCGCTCGCGGACAGGGCGAACGTCCCGTACACCAGCAGCAGCACCCGGCCGAGGCCGGTGCCCAGCGCCGCGCCGCGCGGCCTGGTCCGGGTCCGGTCAGCCATGGGTCACCTCGGCGATCTGCTGCAGGCGCAGCACCAGGACGGGCAGGACGACGGCGCCGACCCCGAGGATCAGGCTGCCCCACCGGGTCGGTTCGAGTTTCGCCAGCCACAGCGCGGCCGGCGCGAAGGCGATGGTGGTGACCAGGTAACCGGCGAACGTGGCGGGGTCCGAGGGGCGGGTGCCGTCGAGGAGGCCGATCGCGGCGACCACGACGAGGACCGCGGCCAGGGCGCTGAGCGCGGCCATGGCCAGCAGGTCGAAGCGGCTGGGCGCGCGATCGAGCGCGCTGCGCAGGAAGAACCACGCCGCCAGCACGAGAGCGGCGACGATCGTCGCCGCCGAGAGGGGACCGTTCACCGGCACAGGTTACTGAGCCGACCGTGGGCTGGTAACTTGCGGCCCCGGAGATCGGTCGAGGAGAGGTGGGCGGACCGGTGCGGTTCGGATTGTTCGGTACGGGCCCGTGGGCGCACGATGTGCATTCGGCGGCCCTGGCACAACACCCGCGGGTCGAGCTGGCCGGGGTCTGGGGGCGGAACCCGGAGAAGGCCGCGGAGCTGGCGGCGAAGCGTGGCACCCGGGCGTATGCGGACGCGGACGAGCTGATCGCCGACGTGGACGCGGTTGCGATCGCGTTGCCGCCGGACGTGCAGGCGCCGATCGCGATCCGCGCGGCGCGGGCCGGACGGCACCTGGTGCTGGACAAGCCGGTCTCGCTGCGTGCCTCGGAGGCTGCGGAACTCGCCTCGGCCGTCGCCGACCGGGACGTGGCTTCGGTGGTCTTCTTCACCCGGCGGTTCGTGCCGGAGACCGAGCGGTTCCTCGCGGACGCCGTGGCGACCGGCGGCTGGACCGAGGCGCGGGTCGACCACCTCGGCTCGATCTTCACGCCGGACAACCCGTTCGGCGCCTCACCGTGGCGCCGGGAGCGCGGCGGCCTCTGGGACGTCGGCCCGCACGCGTTGTCCCTGGTGCTGCCGGTGCTCGGCCCGGTGACCGAGGTGACCGGCCTGACCGGCGGGCGCGATCTGACCTCGCTGGTGCTGCGGCACGCGAGTGGGGCGATCAGCCGGCTCACCCTGTCGGTGGACGCGCCGGAGGCGGCGGTCCGGGCCGAGGCGGAATTCGCCGGGGCGGCCGGGGTGCGCACCGTGCCGACGGTGCCGTTCTCCGCGGTCGACCTGTTCGGCCGGGCGCTCGACGAGCTGCTGTCGGCCGCCGCCGGTGGCCCGCGGCCGGCCTGCGACGTCCGGTTCGGCCAGCAGGTGACCGAGGTGCTGGCGGCCGCCGCGGAGGCGGTCCGCGAGGGACGCACGGTCCGGCTGGGCTGACCGGGCCGCCGCCCGTGGGTCCCCGGGCGTCGCCGCGGGACCCACGGGCGGCGGCCCGTGGGCGTTACGGGACGGTCCGCTCGATCGCGGCGGCGCCGTCCCGTTCCAGTTCGGCGCGAGCCCGGGCGATGTTCTCCGGTGTCGGGTCCCGACCCTGGGCCATCGCCAGGTCCTCGGGATCCCACGGTTGCTCGGCGCCGGTGCGCCAGACCGGCGGCGTGGCCGCCGCCTGCTCCGGCGAGGTGCTGCTCATGGTGGCCTCCTCCATGCGTTCGGCCAGGCTGTTGCGGTGCCCGGTTTCCTATTCTGTACGCCGGGTAGCGGCAAGGGGGGCCGAACTGAGCGCGAACTGGACAGAACCTGCGCGTTACGGATGGACGCAAAGTAGCGGGCCGAATACATTTTCGCCTGTCACGCACACCCGGGACGAACCGTCCTCCAGGCGCCGCGGGCCCGCCGGTCGCCGCCGATGTGCGTGAGGTGAGGGGACAGATCTGCATGACCGACCGCACCGCAGCGAAGCGAACGCCCTGCCGGGGGACCGGGTGGTCCCCTGCCGTGCCGGCCCGCGCCGACGCAGCCGCGGCGTGCGCCGGCATCCCGGAAGCGGGTCCGGCGTGACCGGCCTCTGGGACGCCGAGCGGGACGCGGGTGAGCTGGTGCGGGTGCTGGCCGGCCTGGCCGCCCTGCTCGGCCGGGACCGCGCCGAGCCGGACGAGGAGACCCTGCGGATCATGCGGCGGCTGGCCGCGGACGGCGCCGCCTCGGCCGCCCGGGTGCACGACTACCTGCGGCGGCGGCGCGGCGCCGGTGACGGCGACGCGGCGCCGGTGCCGCCCGCGCTGGCCGAGTGGCGCCAGTGGGTGCCGCCGCGCGGTCACCTGCTCGGCGCGGCCCGCGGGCACCGACCGGGCACCCGCCGGATCAACGAGATACCGCAGCCGCGCCGGTGTGATCCGGGGGAGTGAGATTCACGCCGCCCGGCGCAGCGTCTCGGACGGCGAGACGCCGAAACGCGCCCGGTAGGCCGACGCGAACCGGCCCAGATGGGCGAATCCCCAGCGGTGCGCCACCGCCGCCACGGTGACCACCGCCGGATCGGCGTGGCGCAGCGTCTCGTGCGCCCGGTCGAGCCGGGTCTGCTGCAGGAACGCCATCGGCGTGCAGCCGAGGTGCCGCCGGAAACCCTCCTGCAGCGAGCGCACGCTCATCCCGGCGACCCGGGCCAGGCCGGCGACCGTGAACGGCCGGTCCGGCTCCGCGTGGATCGCGTCCAGCACCCGGCGGATCGCCCGGGGCGGGCCGGCGGCGGCCGGGGTGACCAGCTCGTCGTGGTAGCGGTGCGGGACGCTCAGCAGCAACCCGCTCAGCACGCTGCTGCACAGGTGTTCGGCGATCATCGGCTGGTGGATCAGGCTGGTCTCGTGCTCCAGCTCGTCGTGCAGCAGCCGGATGAGCCGGCTCCAGCTGTGCGCCGGCCCGCCGCTGAGGTCGACGACGGGCGGCAGGTCGATCGTTCCCTCGACCGGGTGACCGAGCAGGGCGGCGAGCTCGTTCTCCAGCGCCCACCGCTCGATGCGCACGTCGATCTCCGCGGACGGCGCCTGCGGGCGCAGGTGGACCGGATCGCCGGGGCGGAAGGTGAGCGCGGTGGACGGCCCGGCGGTGACCTCGCGGCCGTTGCGGCGGGCCAGCACCCGGCCCGCGGTGGGCAGTGTCAGGTGGTAAGCGTCGGCGCGCGGGGCGGCCAGCGTGACCCGGCCGCCAAACGTGAGGTGACCGACCGTGAGTGGTCCGAGTTGGATCACCTCCACGGCCATCCGCGCCTCGCCGCACTCGGGCCCGCCGACCGACACCGGGTGGAAGAACCGATTCAGAACGTCACGAGCCTGGTGAACGCCGACGCTGTCGAAGTAGACGGTGCCCGGCGCCGGTGCGGACCCGGCGGCCGGGGCGGCGTCAGGCATACCGTCCGGTGCTCCATCGCATACGGTGAGTATTCGGTCAGGTTCCGTGGAGAGTCAACGTGGTCGCCACGCACTGACCGTTCCAGCACATTCCGGCCATATGAACTACTCTGGCGTTCCGCGCCTACGTGGCGTAACTTGCAGACCAGCGGATTGTTGTAGGAACGCGGGTTCGGTGTGGCGTATCCCAGCGAACGCCGCGTGCGAACGACCTTGAGTTTCCGGCCGGCGCACCGTGTCCCGCGGAAAGTCGGCGTCGGATGTCCCGATGCCAGGAAGAGGGCAGCTGTGTATCTGCCGATCACGACCCGCCAGCTGGCCGACGGCACCGTCGAGATCACCCCGAGCGGCGAGATCGACCTGGACAACGCGCACGTCATGCGGGACGCCGTCAACGACGTCCTGACCACCATGACGCCCAGCAGGATCTGCCTGGACCTGCAGCGCGTCATGCTGATCGACAGCATCGGGATCGGCATTCTCGTGGCGTGTTTCCACACCGCCGCCGCCAGCGGGATCAAGCTGGTGGTCAGTCACCCCAGCGCCACGGTCTACCGGCAGCTGTGGGTCTCCGGGCTGGTCGGCCTGCTGGGCTGCGCCGAGCCGCCGTCGCCGCGCTCGTCGGTCGGCCTGCGCCCCTCCTGACCCGCCGGCGCCGGCGTGGCGGCCGTCAGCACGCCACGGGCGTCCGACCCGGGCTGGTGCGCCCGGCGTACCGGGGCACCAGCCGGCGGCCGGTCAGTGCGGCGCGGTGGCCGCCTGCTCGCGCGCGGCGCGCTCGTCACCGGAGAGCGTGGAGAGCGGCTTCTCCTTGATGAACAGCACCGCGACAACCGCCAGGAAGGCGATCGGGGCGCCGATCAGGAACAGGTGGGCGGTGGCCGTACCGTAGATGTCGCGGATCACGGCGAGGGCCTCGGGCGGCAGGCTGCCCGGGTCCGGCACCTGTGCCGTGCCGCCGGAGGCGGCGGCGCCGAACCTCTCGGTGAACAGCGAGGTGACCCGGTCGGCCAGCACCGCGCCCAGCGCGCTGACCCCGATCGAGCCGCCCATGCTGCGGAAGAAGGTGAGCGCCGACGTGGTGGCGCCGAGCTCGGCGGCCGGCACGTCGTTCTGCGCGGCCAGCACCAGGTTCTGCATCAGCATGCCGACGCCGACGCCCAGCACGGCCATGTAGACCGAGATCAGCGGCACCGAGGTGTCCGCGCCGATCGTGCTCAGCAGCAGCATCCCGCCGGTCATCACCACCGCGCCGGCCACCAGGTACATCTTCCACCGGCCGTACTTGGTGATCAGCTGGCCGGCGACCGTGGAGGAGACCAGCAGGCCGAGGATCATCGGCAGGCTCATCAGACCGGCCACCGTCGGCGACTTGCCCAGCGAGATCTGGAAGTACTGCGACAGGAACACCGTCCCGCCGAACATCGCCACGCCGACCAGCACGCTCGCGATGATCGACAGGGTGACCGTGCGGTGCCGGAAGATCCCCAGCGGGACGATCGGCTCGGCCGCCCGTGACTCCACCCAGACGGCGAGGGCCAGCAGCAGCACGCCGCCGGCCACGAAACCCGCGGTCTGCGCGGACGCCCAGGCGAAGTGCTGCCCGGCGAGCGTGGACCAGATCAGCAGGGTGCTCACCCCCGCGGTGATCAGCAGCGCGCCCAGCCAGTCGATCCGTACCTCGCGCCGGGTCACCGGCAGGTGCAGGGTCCTCTGCAGCAGCGCGATCGCGGCGAGCGAGAACGGCACGCCGATCAGGAAGCACCAGCGCCAGCCCAGCCACGAGGTGTCCACCAGGACGCCGCCGATCAGCGGGCCGGCGATGGTGGCGACCCCGAAGACCGCGCCGAACATGCCGGAGTACCGGCCCAGTTCCCGCGGCGGGATCATGGCGGCCATCACGATCATCGCGAGGGCCGACATGCCGCCCGCGCCGACGCCCTGGGCGATCCGGCTGACCAGCAGGATCTCCACGTTCGGGGCGAGCCCGGCGATCAGTGAGCCGAGCACGAACAGCGCGAGCGAGAGCTGGATCAGCAGCTTCTTGCTGTACAGGTCGGCCATCTTGCCCCAGAGCGGGACGGTGGCGGTCATCGCCAGCAGCTCGGTGGTGACGATCCAGGTGTAGACGGACTGGCTGCCGCCCAGCTCGGCGATGATCGTCGGCAGCGCGTTGGCGACCACGGTGGAGGCCAGGACGCTGACGAACATGCCCAGCATCAGGCCGGACAGGGCCTGGACGACCTCGCGATGGTTCATCCGGCCGCCGGCCTCGGCGGTCTCGGCGGGGGTGGGGGTGGCGGTCATCTGTTCCTCAGGGTGTGACGGGATCGGCCAGGCCGGCGGCGATCATGCCGAAGGCCTCGTGCACGTGCTCGGCAAGGGTGCGCGCGGTCGCGCCGCGTTCGGGGTCGGTCGCGCCGCGTTCGGGGTCGGCCGCGCCGCGTTCCGGGTCGGTCGCGGTCGCGGCGGCGGCGCTTTCCGGTACGGCCGCGGGCGGCTGCGCGGCCGCGGCCCAGCGCATCATCGCGACGCGCAGAGCGGCGCCGGTGGCGGCGGCCAGCACCGGCGGGTACGCGTGATCGGCCGGCAGCCGCAGGCGTTCCGCGATGGCCGCGGTCATCTCGTGCTCGGCGGTCGCCGCGGCGGCGGCCAGCCGGGGGAGCAGCTGCGGATTGTTCATGATCACCCGCAGCCGGAGCAGCCACAGCTCCCGGTCGTCCTGGATCTGCCGGACCGCCGGGGTGAGCGCGGCCTGGACCGCGGCCAGCGCGGGGCCGGGCGGGGCGGCGAGCAGCAGCCGCCGGGTGTCGGTGCAGCCCTCCAGGGGATCGCCGACGAGGGCGTCCTCCTTGGTGGCGAAGTAGTTGAAGAAGGTCCGGGGGGAGACCGCGGCCGCGGCGCTGATCTCGTCCACCGTGACACGATCGGCGCCGCGCTCGTCGGCGAGCCGGAGCGCGGCGCCGATCAGGGCCAGGCGGGTCTGGCGGCGCTTGTCGTCCCGGTTCACGACGGCGAGGCTACGCCAAAACTTGCAGACACTGCAAAGTTATTGGCGGGAAGCCGGCGGCCGCGTGCACCGCCCGGCTGACGTGCCCGTGGGGGCCACGAGCTGGCCGCGGGGGGCCGGACGCGGCGCGGGCCCTCGCGGCGGTCCCCGCGTGGGCCCGTGAACACGGCCGGCCGGTGGCTCGGCCGGTCAGTCGTCGAGCTGGGTGTGCTGGATCTCGGTCAGCGCGGCGGTCAGCCAGGCGCGGATCTCCCGGCCGGCCAGCAGATCGGTGATCAGCAGCGCGGCGTTGCGGGCCAGGGCGTCCGGTTCCGGCGGTGCGGCGCCGTCCTCGTCGAGCACACCGAGGGCTCCGGCCAGCAGCCAGAGCACCACCTGCGGGTCGGCCGCCGGGTGCGCCCGGACGCAGCGGGCCAGCGCCTCGCGGACGTCGTCGGCGGTCAGCCCGTCCGGGTTCCGGTCCTCCAGCAGCAACCGCACGGTGGTGCCGAGGATCAGGCCGGTGTGCGCCGGCTCCAGCGCGGCGAGGTCGTCCACGGCCCGGTCGAGCCGGTCCGGGGAGCCGTCCCGGACCGCGGCGACGGCTGCCGTGGCGGCCGCCGCGACCGGGCGGGCCGGGGGCGGCAGGTGCCGCCAGCTTTCTGTCATCCCGCGACCTTAGCGGGCCTCGGCGCCCGTCCCCGGCCGGCGACCGTGCGCCGGCGCCCCGGCCCGCCGGCTCATCCGATGACGGCGGCGTCCGGCAGCGGGGCCGGCGCGGCGACCGGCAGGGTGAGCCGGGACCGGGCGACGTGGACGGTGTGCCGGGCGGCGGCCAGGCCCGCGCCGCCGGTGCCCGGATTGCGGGCGAAGCGCGGGAACGCGCCACCGGAGATCTGCAGCCGCAGCCGGTGCCCGGCGAGCAGCCGGTGGAAGCACGGGTCCAGGGTGAGCGTGAGCCGCTGCGGCTGGCCCGCCGGGACGCCCGGGTCGAGACGCCGGTGCTGGTCGGAGAAGTTGTACGACCGGCCGCGCGGGTCGACGTCGCAGAGCCGGACGAACACGTCGGCGTACGGGTTGTCCACCGCGAGGGTGAGGTCGAGCACCGGCGCGCCGATCACGTCCACCGCGGTGGGCAGCGGATCGGTGGTGAACGTGAGCACGTCCGGACGCGCCTCCAGCGGCCGGTTGTCCCTCACCCCCGCCGAGCCGGTCAGGGTGCGGCCGCCCAGCGACGGTGTCGGGTCCGCCGGGTCGTAGCGGAACTCGGCGACGCCCTCCGCGGCGTCCGGCGCGGTGGTGGTCAGCCGGCGCCCGGCCCGCAGGTGGAAGGTGGCCGGCTCGGACGGGGGCGGCCACCCGGGCAGGTCGTGCCAGGCGCGCTCGCCGGTCCGGTGCACCCGTACGGGTGACCTGCGCGCCGCCGGCCCGCCCGCCAGGTGCTGGTCGAGCCAGGCCAGGCTCTCCCGGGCGACCAGGCCGGCCGCGTGCAGCCCGACCTGCAGGTGTGTCCACGGGCCGACGGTCAGCGCCACGTCGACGCCGCGGGCGTGCAGCGTCTCGTACTGCTGCAGGGTCTGGTCCAGGAACAGGTCCTGCCAGCCGCCGATCAGCAGGATCGGGACGGTCGCGTTGGTCAGCGCGGCGCCCGCCCGGTACGGCGCCCACCACGGGTCGTCGCCGTCCGGGTGCCCGACCCACTCGGGGTACCACGGCGCCCGCCCGCGCAGCACCGGCTCGGCGGCCGCGGCCAGCGGCAACCCGCCGAGCGCGGGCCGCAGCCGGCGCGGGGCGGTGGCCATGTCGATCACCCGGCGCAGGCCGCCGCCCTCCTGGTGGACGATCTGGTCACTCCAGCCGAGGAAGTCACCGAGGGTGAACGAGCCGGTCCCCCACACCGCCTCGCGGAAGTCGTGCGGGGCGACGTGGACGACCGCGGTACGCAGCTCGGGTGGCGGGTCCTGCAGCAGTGTCCACTGGGTCCAGCCCAGGTAGGACGCCCCGAGCGTGGCCAGCCGGCCGTCGAACCAGGGTTGCTCGCGCAGCCAGGCGACGGTGTCCTGGCCGTCCTCGGTCTCCTGGGTCATCGGCCGGAACGTGCCCTCCGAGCCGAACGTGCCGCGCACGCTCTGCAACAGCACGTGGTAGCCGCGGGCGGCGAACAACCGGCCGTTCAGCGCCGAGGTGGGCAGCCCGCGGCCGTACGGGGTGCGGATCAGCACGGTGCCCCGCGGCCGGTCGGTGTCCGGGACGAAGTGGTCGCCGAGCAGCCGGACGCCGTCGCGCATCGGGGTCCGCACCGGCCGTACCGAGTACCGGTGCAGCGCGGGCGCCCGGCCGAGGAACCGGCTCAGCGCCGCGTCGGCCAGTCGCTGCCTTTTCGAGATCGCCATGGGCCCCCCTTTTCCCGGGAAACCACGACGATATCCGCGCCCGGCGTCGAATGTGAAAGGTGAATGGCATTCGCGGGACTTCGGATGTGCGAATCGGCGCGCATTTCGGCAAACTGCCTCGCGTGGACGAGGGACGCAAACTCGGAGGCCGGTACCGCCTGCTGCACGAGCTCGGCCGCGGCGGGATGGCCGTGGTCTGGCGTGCCGCCGACGAGGTGCTGGACCGCCCGGTGGCGGTGAAGGTGCTGGCCGGACGGTACGCCGGTGACGAACGCTTCCGCGCGCGGATTCTCCACGAGGCACGTGCCGCGGCCATCCTCTCGCATCCGAACATCGCGCAGATCTACGACTTCGGGGAATCCGACGAGGACGGGACCCGGGTTCCGTACGTCGTCATGGAATTGATCAACGGGCCGACCCTGCAACAGCGGGTGTCGCACGGGCCGATTCCACCGCGGCGGGTATTCCGGATCGGTGGCGAGGTGGCCGCCGCGCTGGCCGCCGCGCACGGGGACGGCCTGGTGCACCGGGACATCAAGCTGGCCAACGTGATGGTCACCGCGGCCGGCGCCAAGGTGGTGGACTTCGGCATCGCCGCGGCGGCCGGTCCGGCCGAGCCGGAGGAGGGCCTGCTCGGCACCCCCGCCTATCTGGCGCCGGAGCGCCTGACCGGTGGCGCGATCGAGCCGGCCTCCGACGTGTACGCGCTCGGTGTGCTGCTCTACCGCCTGCTCGCCGACGAGTCGCCGTGGACGGTGGAGACCACCACGCAGATGCTCAGCGCGCACATGTACGTCGAGCCGGCCCCGATGCCCGCGCTGCCCGGCGTGCCCCCGGCCGTCGCCGACCTGGTCGGCCGCTGCCTGGCCAAGGACCCGGCGGACCGGCCGGACGCCGCCGAGGTGTCGGCGGTGCTCGGCGACGCCGCGGAGGCCGCGGCGGTCCGCGCCCCGGTCCGCGCGCCGCTGCCCGGGCCACCACCGGGCCCCGCGCCCGCGCCACCGTCCGTGCCGGCGACGGTGGACAGCGCCGGTCCACTGCGGCCGACCCGGTTCGACGAGGAGACCCGGGTGCTGCCCGCGGCCGGGCCGGGGACGCCGCCGGCCGGGGTGGCGCGCCGCGTACCGGGAAGCGGCCGCGGGCGGCTGCTCGCCGGTGGCGCGCTGGCGGCCGCGGTGCTCGTCCTGGTCGCGTCCCTGTTCACCCGCGAGGGTGAATCCGCGCCCGCGCCGCCGCCGCGGGCCGCCCCGGCGAGCAGCCCACCGGTCCGGGGCTCGACCGGCCCGGCGAGCCGGCCGGCCGCCGCGTCGCCGACCCCCACCGCCACCCGCAACCCCCGGCATCCGACCGTGCTGATCAGCTCCGTCCCGGCCAGTGTGGACGTCCCGGCGTCGCCGTCGCCGGCGGCCCCCTCGTCGGCGCCGGTCTCCAGCGCCGCGGTGCCGCCGAGCTCGGCCGCTCCGGAGGGGACCCGCCTGCAGTCGCGCGGCGGCGCGGTCCACGTGGTCTGCGAGTCGGGGAACGCCCGGGTGATCGACTGGGAGCCGGCCGAGGGGTACGAGGTGGAGCACGTCGATCCGGGCCCCGGGCTCACCGCGTCGGTGGTGTTCGTCCGGGGATTCAGCCGGTACCGGATGTCGATCACCTGCCTGGCCGGCGGCCGGCCGTCCGCGGTGGTCCTGCCGCTCTGACCGCGCGCCGGGTCTCAGGCGGCGGCCGCCGCGGCGGCCCGGCCCGCCTGGCGGCCGGAGAAGAGACAGCCACCCAGGAAGGTGCCCTCCAGGGACCGGTAGCCGTGCACCCCGCCGCCGCCGAACCCGGCCACCTCGCCGGCCGCGTACAGGCCCGGGACCGGCGTGCCGGCCGCGTTCAGCACCCGGCCCTGCAGGTCGGTCTGCAGGCCGCCGAGGGTCTTGCGGGTCAGGATGTTGAGCCGGACCGCGACCAGGGGGCCGGCGTCGGAATCCAGCAGCCTGTGGATCGAGGCGGTCCGGCTGATCTGGTCGCCCAGGTAGTCCAGCGCGTTGCGGATCCCCATCACCTGGGCGTCCTTGCTGTACGCGTTGTCCACCTCACGGTCGCGGGCGTCGATCTGCCGCTTCAGCGCGGCCGGATCGATCAGGTTGTTGCCGGCCAGCCGGTTCATCCCGGCGACCAGCTCGGGCAGCGTCGCGGCCTGCACGAAGTCCGCGCCGTACTTCTGGAACCGCTGGATCGGTTGCGGGGTCTGCCAGATCCGCGACAGCAGCAGCCAGAGGTTCTTCCCGGTCAGATCGGGATTCTGCTCCGAGCCGGAGAGCGCGAACTCCTTGTCGACGATCTTCTGGGTGGTGACGAACCAGGAGTAGTCATAACCGGACGCGGTGATCGAGCCGAGCGTGTGCAGGGTGTCGTAGCCGGGCATGTCCGGGGCGCCGAACCGCCGGCCCCGGGCGTCCAGCCACATCGACGACGGGCCGGGCAGGATGCGGATGCCGTGGCCGGGCCAGATCGGCGCGTAGTTGCGCAGGCCCTCGGTGTAGTGCCACATCCGGTCCGGGTTGACGATGCGCGCCCCGGTCCGCGCGGTGATCGCCAGCATCCGGCCGTCCACGTAGGCCGGGACGCCGGTGACCATGAACCGTGGTGGCGTGCCGAGGCGGGCCGGCCAGTTCTGCCGGATCAGGTCGTGGTTCGCGCCGATCCCGCCGGAGGTGACGATCACGATCGGCGCCCGGAGCTCGAAGTCGCCGGTCACGGTGCGCGAGGAGGGCGCTCCGCGCGGGGCCGAGCTGGGCTCCAGGACGGCTCCGCGTACGCCGGTGACCGCCCCGCCGGTGACCACCACCTCGTCCACCCGGTGCCGGAACTTCAGAACCACCTTGCCGGCGGCCACCCCGGCACGGACCTTCTTCTCGAACGGCTCGACGATGGCCGGGCCGGTGCCCCAGGTGACGTGGAACCGGGGCACCGAGTTGCCGTGCCCGTCGGCCAGCCCGCCGCCACGCTCCGCCCAGCCCACCGCGGGGAACCACTGCAGACCCAGCCCGGCCAGCCAGGAGCGTTTCTCACCGGCGGCGAACCGCACGTAGGCCTGCGCCCACCTGTACGCCCAGTGGTCCTGCCCGGCCGGGTCGTCGACGCCACGGTCGAACCCGGCCGTGCCCAGCCAGTCCTGCCAGGCCAGGTCGTACGAGTCCTTGACACCCATCAGCCGCTGCTCCTCGGAGTTGACGAAGAACAGCCCACCGAACGACCAGTACGCCTGCCCGCCGAGATTGGACTCCGGCTCCTGGTCCAGCAGCAGCACCCGCCGCCCGGCCGCGACCAGCTCGGACGTGGCGACCAGCCCGGCCAGGCCGTGCCCGACCACGATCGCGTCCGCGTCGTCGGCCGCCGCGGCCCCGAATGCCGGGGTGGCCCGGGCGATGGCCGCCCCGGCCGTGGTTGCCAGTACGGTTCGCCGGCTGATCCCGTTCATGAGTCCTCCTCGCTTTCCCGGGCTTCGATGAAAACAAGGCGTTCAGCTGCGGCGATAGTCGTTCGGGTCCAAAGCCCGCGGTGCTCGTTGTGGACGCCGGACGACGGGCTAGGGTCGCTGGATGACCGACGCCGCATCCGCGCTGCCGCGGACCCCCGTGCCCGACAGGCCGACCCTCGACGGGATCGAGCGGAAGTGGCGCGGGGTATGGGCGCGGCGGGAGACCTACGCGTTCGACCGGTCGGCGCCACGGTCACGGGTGTTCTCCATCGACACCCCGCCGCCCACGGTGAGCGGGTCACTGCACGTGGGGCACGTGTTCTCGTACACCCACACGGACGCGGTGGCACGTTACCGGCGGATGACCGGCCGGGCGGTGTTCTACCCGATGGGGTGGGACGACAACGGCCTGCCCACCGAGCGCCGGGTGCAGAACCACTACGGGGTGCAGTGCGACCCGTCGCTGCCGTACGACCCGGACTTCACCCCGCCGCCGACCCCGCCGAGCCGGCCGCTGCACGTCTCCCGGCGCAACTTCGTCGAGCTCTGCCAGCGGCTGACCGCGATCGACGAGCAGGCGTACGAGGACCTGTGGCGCCAGCTGGGGCTCTCCGTCGACTGGTCGCTGCGGTACAGCACGATCGACGACGCCAGCCGGACCATCTCGCAGCGGGCTTTCCTGCGCAACCTGGCGCGCGGCGAGGCGTACCTGGCCGACGCGCCGACGCTGTGGGACGTGTCGTTCCGCACCGCGGTCGCCCAGGCCGAGCTGGAGGACCGGGAACGGCAGGGCGCGTACCACCGGCTGGCGTTCGGTCTGGCCGGCGGCGGCGCGGTGCACATCGAGACGACCCGGCCGGAGCTGCTGCCGGCCTGCGTGGCGCTGGTCGCCCACCCGGACGACGAGCGCTACCGGCACCTGGTCGGCACGGTCGCGGTCACCCCGGTCTTCGGGGTCCAGGTGCCGATCCGGGCGCACCCGCTCGCGCAGCCGGACAAGGGCTCCGGCATCGCGATGATCTGCACCTTCGGCGACCTCACCGACGTGATCTGGTGGCGTGAGCTGGACCTGCCGACCCGTCCGGTGATGGGCCGCGACGGCCGGCTGCTGGCGCGGCCCCCGGCCGGGGTCCCCGAGTCCGCCTACGCCGAGCTGGCCGGCCGGACCGCCTTCGCGGCCCGGGAGCGGATGGTCGAGCTGCTGCGGGCGGCCGGCGCCCTGGACGGCGAGCCGCGCCCGACCGTGCAGCAGGTCAAGTTCTACGAGAAGGGTGACCGGCCGCTGGAGATCGTCACGACCCGGCAGTGGTACATCCGCAACGGTGGCCGGGACGCCGCGCTGCGTTCCGCCCTGCTTGAGCGGGGCCGGGAGATGACCTGGTCGCCGGGCTTCATGCGGAGCCGGTACGAGAACTGGGTGGCGGGCCTGGCCGGCGACTGGATCATCAGCCGGCAGCGCTTCTTCGGCGTGCCGTTCCCGGTGTGGTACCCGCTGGACGCGGCCGGCCGGCCGGACCACACGTCCCCGATCACCCCGGACGAGGCCGCGCTGCCGGTCGACCCGAGCAGCGACACCCCACCCGGATACCGGCCCGAGCAGCGGGACCGTCCGGGCGGCTTCACCGGCGACCCGGACGTCATGGACACCTGGGCGACCTCCTCGCTGACCCCGGAGATCGCCGGCCGGTGGGGCCTGGACGACGACCTGTTCGCCCGGGTCTTCCCGATGGATCTGCGCCCGCAGGCCCACGAGATCATCCGGACCTGGCTGTTCGCCACCGTGCTGCGCGCGCACCAGGAGTTCGGTGGCCTGCCGTGGCACACCGCGCTGCTCTCCGGCTGGATCCTCGACCCGGACCGCAAGAAGATGTCGAAATCCAAGGGCAACACCGTCACCCCGATGGCGCTGCTGGAGGAGTACGGCTCGGACGCGGTCCGGTACTGGGCGGTCAGCGGCCGGCCGGGCACCGACACCGCGTTCGACACCGGGCAGATGAGGGTCGGCCGCCGGCTCGCCCTCAAGATCCTCAACGCCAGCCGGTTCGTGCTGCGCTTCGGCGTCGGCTCGGGGGCGGATCTGGGCGCCGCCGACGTCACCGAGCCGCTCGATCGGGCCATGCTGGCGCAGCTCGCCGCGGTGGTCGCCGACGCCACCATGCACTTCGAGGCGTACGACTACGCCCGCGCCCTGGAGCGCACCGAGCAGTTCTTCTGGACGTTCTGCGACGACTACCTGGAGCTGGTCAAGGAGCGGGCGTACGCCGGGGCGGACACCTGTGGGGCGCGGTCGGCGCACGCCGCGCTGGCGCTCGCCCTGCGGGCGCTGCTGCGGCTGTTCGCGCCGATGCTGCCGTTCGTGACCGAGGAGGCCTGGGCGTGGTGGCAGGACGGCTCGGTGCACCGCGCGCCGTGGCCGGCCCCGGACGAGTTCGCCGCCGCGCTCGACCCGGCCGCGCCGGCCACGCTGCTGGCGCTGGCCGGCACCGTGCTGGGCGAGATACGAAGGTCGAAATCCGCGGCCAAGCAGTCGATGCGGACCGCGGTGGCCCGGCTGACGATCTGCGGCACGGAGGCCGAGGTGCGGGCGTTCGAGCTGGTCAGCGCGGATGTGCGGGCGGCCGGCGTGGTGCGTGAGGTGAGCACCGATCCGGCCGGTGGCCCGCTGCGCGCCGACGTCCGGCTTGCCTGAAATCAGCCGGGGAAGGGCTTCGTGTCCCGCCCCGGCATGCTCGGCTGCGGTACGCTCCGGCCGTGCCCGACAAGATCAACGGTCGCCGCTTCCCGCGGTCGAAGCCGTTCGAGTTCCTGGTGCTGCTCATCGTGGCGGTGGTGGTGGCCGCCGGTGTGCGCACGTTCCTGGTGCAGACCTTCTACATCCCGTCCGGGTCGATGGAGGAGACCCTGCTCCTCGACGACAAGGTGCTGGTGAACAAGGCGATCTACCGGTTCCGTGATCCGCGCCGCGGGGAGATCGTGGTCTTCGAGCCGCCGGTCGGCTGGGGCCGCGGGCCCAGCGAGCAGGAGTACATCAAACGGGTGATCGGGGTCGGCGGCGACCACGTGGTCTGCTGCGACAGCCAGAAGCGGATCACCGTGAACGGGCAGCCGCTCGACGAGAACTACCTCTACCCCGGCGACGCCCCGTCCGAGGAGGAGTTCGACGTGACCGTCCCGGCGGGCCGGTTGTTCGTGATGGGCGACCACCGCTCCGACTCCGCGGACTCCCGTGTCCACCTGGACAGCGACCAGGGCACCGTGCCGGTGGACCGGGTCGCCGGGCGCGCGTTCGCCATCTACTGGCCGATGTCGCGCTGGGCCTCCCTGCCGGTCCCGGACACGTTCAGCAGGATCCCCGACCAGAAGTAGCCACCGGCCGGCGTCACCCGCGCCGCCGGCCCGGTGGGTCCGCGGCCGGCCGGGGCCGCCGGTCCGGTGGAGGCCGTCGGCCGGGAAACCCGGGGCCGGGAGGATGCCGAGAATCGGTTCACCGCGAGGGTCCGGGGGCGGCCCCCGGCGCGTGGGGTCCGGGGCTCGGGCCTCAGGTCAGAAAAGCACGATGGGCACCGGTCCGCGATCTCCGCGGATAACCGGTGCCCGATCCATCGTGCCCCCGGCAGGATTCGAACCTGCGCTTTCGCCTCCGGAGGGCGACGCTCTATCCCCTGAGCTACGGGGGCCCAGTGGTTCAGAAGCCTAGCAGGCCCCGCAGACCCACCGCCAATCGGTGTCGCCGTTCGGCGAGCGGCCGGGGTGTCAGCCGGCCTGGGCCTGCTTGAGCAGGTCGTCGATCAGCTGGATCTCGCCCTGCTGGGCGGCGATCATGCTGTCCGCGATCCAGTCGACCTTCTCGTTGCCGGAGAGCCGCTCGGCCTCCTGGGCCATGTGGATGCCGCCCAGGTGGTGCGCCCGCATCAGGGTGAGGAACCGGGTGTCCAGGTCCTTGCCGGTGGCCTTGCGCAGCTCGGCGAGCTGCTCGGGGGTGGCCATGCCGGGCATCAGGCCGTTGACGACCGCGCCGGCCGAGTCCGGCATCCAGGCCATCGGCTCCTCGCTGCCGGTCGGACTGAGATCCCAGTCACGCAGCCAGGCCTGCATGTAGCCGATCTGGGCCTGCTGCGTGGTGGCGACGTCCGCGGCCAGGGTGACCACGCCGGGCGTGTCCGAGGCGGCGTGCGCCACCATCGCCATCTCGACGGCCTGGGCGTGGTGGCTGGACATGTCCCGGAGGAAGCCGGCCTCCACGGAGTCGTCGCCGGGTGTCCGCAGCCGCGGGACGACCAGGCCGATCGCCGCGCCGAGCACGATGCCGGCGAGCAGCAGCGCGACCGCGGCGTACCCGAAGCGGTGTTGCCGCGCAGCGGCCTCCCCGGACGCCGAGCCGGCGTCCGGGGAGGTGACGTCCGAGGTCATCAGCTCGGGGAGTCCATGCTGGCGCCGTTGCTGGTGCCGCCGGTGACCGGACCGGTGTTGGTGTTGCCGCTGGAGCAGGCCGCGCCCGGCTCCATCGACGCCTTGACCCGGGCGGCCTTGATGAAGTCGTCGATCCGCTTGTCGTTCACGTCGTCGGTCTTGAGCTGGTAGCCCCAGACCTGGACGGAGACGTTCTTGTCGAGACCGGCGTACGGGGACATGAACATGTAGTCCTTGCCCTCGACCTTCTTCTTCAGCGCGTCGACCTGGTCGGCGGCGAGGCCCTGCTTGTACGCCACCCAGACGGCGCCGTGCTCCAGGCTGTGCACCGCGTACTCGTTGGCGATCGGCTCGGAGTACACGTCACCCATGCAGTTCTGCCAGGTCTGGTTGTGCGCGCCACCGACCGGCGGGCTGGTCACGTAGGTGAGCGCGCCGTTCTTGTGGGTGCGGTCGTCGATCTGCGCGTTCTTCTGCGCGCGGTAGTTGACGATCCCCTGGATGTCGGCGACCTTCTCGGTCCAGTCGCGGGAGCCCTGCACGGAGGCGTAGACGCCGTACCCGATGATGCCGGCGGCGATCAGGACGACCAGACCGGCCACGGCGATGGGGCCCCAGTTGCGTCCACCGCTCACCTTGACCGGAGTGACCGGCTTGCGGCCTTTGCCGCCCTTGCCGGTCGGCCGGTTACCGGCCGGCCGGTTGCCCGCGGGCTTGCCCGCCGGCGGCTTGCCCTGGCCGGTGGTCTTGCCGACCTTCACGGTGGACGGGACCCGTTCGGGCCCCGGCGTGCTCATACTCATCGCGCCTCGTCGATTCGTCAGGAAGGGGGAATGGCGGGGCTCGGGTGGCCGCCGAACGCTGAAGTCTACCCCCGATAGCATGGCCGGGTGACTCCCGCCAACCTTGCTGACACCGTTCTATCAGCTGCTCGTGCCGTATTCGAGACACGTGGCCTCGACGTGGCCGCGCTGCCGGCGACCACGGCGGTGGAGCGACCCCGCAACCCCGAGCACGGCGACTACGCCTCGACGCTAGCCCTGCAACTGAGCAAGAAGGTGGGCGTGGCGCCGCGCGAGCTGGCCACCGCCCTCGCTCAGGAGCTGGGCCGCCGGGACGGGATCACGTCGGTGGAGATCGCCGGGCCGGGCTTTCTCAACATCCGGCTCGACGCCGCGGTCACCGGGGCCATCGCCCGCGCGGTGGTGACCGCCGGCGCCGCGTACGGCCGCAACAGCCAGCTCGCCGGGCAGCGGATCAACCTGGAGTTCGTCTCGGCGAACCCGACCGGCCCGATCCATCTGGGGCACACCCGGTGGGCCGCGGTCGGCGACTCGCTGCGCCGGGTGCTGGCCGCCGCCGGCGCCGAGGTGGCCAGCGAGTACTACATCAACGACGCCGGCGCGCAGGTCGACCGGTTCGCCCGGTCGCTGTTCGCCGCCGCGAACGGGGAGCCGACCCCGGAGGACGGGTACGCCGGCGACTACATCGGCGAGATCGCCCAGCAGATCGTCGCCGCCGAGCCCGGCCTGGTCGGGCAGCCGGCGCAGACCGCGCTGCCGGTCTTCTCGGCTCGCGGCTACGAGCTGATGCTGGCCGAGATCCGGGGCAGCCTGGAGCGCTTCGGCGTGCACTTCGACGTGTGGTTCTCGGAGAAGGCGCTGCACGACGGCGGGGCGGTCGAGCACGCCATCGAGACGCTGCGCAAGCAGGGCCACATCTTCGAGCAGGACGGCGCGGTCTGGCTGCGCACCACCGACTTCGGTGACGACAAGGACCGGGTGCTGATCCGGTCGAACGGGGAGAAGACGTACTTCGCGGCCGACGCGGCGTACTACATCAACAAGCGGGAGCGCGGCTTCGACCGGTGCGTCTACCTGCTCGGCGCGGACCACCACGGCTACATCGGCCGGCTCAAGGCGATCGCGGCGTGTGCCGGCGACGACCCGAAGTCGCACATCGAGATCCTGATCGGCCAGCTGGTGAACCTGGTCCGGGGCGGGCAGCCGGTGCGGCTGTCCAAGCGGGCGGGCAACATCATCACGCTGGACGAGCTGGTCGACGCGGTCGGCGCGGACGCCGCGCGGTACTCGCTGGCCCGCTCCTCGACCGACTCGGCGCTGACCCTGGACATCGAGGAGATCACCCGGCACTCCAGTGACAACCCGGTCTTCTACGTGCAGTACGCGCACGCCCGGATCGCGTCGCTGCTGCGCAACGCGGCCGAGAAGGGGATCACCCGGGCCGACGACTACGACCCCGCGCTGCTCGCCCATGAGCGGGAGAAGAACCTGCTCAAGACGCTCGGCGAGTTCCCGGCCGTGGTGGCCACCGCGGCCGAGCTGCGCGAGCCGCACCGGATCGCGGTCTACCTGGAGGAGCGGGTGGCCACCGACTACCACCGGTTCTACGACGCCTGCCAGGTGCTGCCGAAGGGCGCCGGCGAGCCCGCGACCGACCTGACCCACGCCCGGCTGTGGCTCGCCGAGGCCACCCGTACGGTGATCGCCAACGGTTTGGACATGCTCGGCGTGTCCGCGCCGGAGAGGATGTAGACATGCGCGCACACGAGGCCGGGGCGCTGCACGGCGACCTCGGCAACCGCGGGCCGGCCTGGTTGCGTACCCCGGAGGACGTCAACGCCCTCATGCCGCAGCTCTGGCCGCGGACCGTGCGTCGCACCGGTGACGGCACCCTGCAGGTCGGCGGCGTCAGCGTCGCCGACCTGGCGGCCGAGTTCGGCACCCCGGCGTACTTCCTCGACGAGGAGGACCTGCGGTCGCGCTGCCGGGACTTCGCGGCCGCGTTCGCCGGGGCCCACGTGTACTACGCGGGCAAGTCGTTCCTGTGCAAGGCGGTCGTCCGGGTGGTCGAGGAGGAGGGCCTCTTCCTCGACGTGTGCTCCGGCGGCGAGCTGGCGGTGGCGCTGGCGGCCGGGTTCCCGGCGGAGCGGATCGGCTTCCACGGCAACAACAAGTCGCGCTCCGAGCTGCGCCGCGCCCTGGAGGCCGGGGTGGGCCGGATCATCGTCGACTCGTTCCACGAGATCGCCCGGCTCACCGAGCTGGCCCGCGAGCTGGGCACGCGGCCCGGGGTGCTGGTCCGGGTGACGGTCGGCGTCGAGGCGCACACCCACGAGTTCATCGCCACCGCGCACGAGGACCAGAAGTTCGGCTTCTCGCTGTCCGGCGGCGCGGCGTTCACCGCCTGCGCGCAGATCCTCGACGAGGACGTGCTCGACCTGCGCGGGCTGCACTCGCACATCGGCTCGCAGATCTTCGACACCAGCGGGTTCGAGGTGGCCGCCCGGCGGATCCTGCAGCTGCAGGCGCAGGTCCGGGACGCGCGCGGGGTGGAGCTGCCGGAGCTGGACCTGGGCGGCGGGTTCGGTATCGCGTACACCACCCAGGACGACCCGGCCGTGCCCGCGGACCTGGCGAAGCGGATCAACAAGATCGTCGAGTCGGAGTGCGAGCTGGCCTCGCTGCGGGTGCCGCAGCTGTCCATCGAGCCGGGCCGGGCGATCGTCGGCCCGGCCGTCTTCACCCTCTACGAGGTCGGCACGGTCAAGGACGTCGACGGGATCCGGACGTACGTGAGCGTCGACGGCGGGATGAGCGACAACATCCGGACCGCCCTCTACGACGCGTCGTACTCCGCCACACTGGCGAACCGGCGCTCGGAGGCGGAGCCGATGCTCGCCCGCGTTGTGGGAAAACATTGTGAGTCCGGGGACATCGTCGTGAAGGATGAATTCCTGCCCGCCGACGTGCAGCCCGGAGATCTTGTCGCCGTGCCGGGCACCGGCGCGTATTGCCGGAGCATGGCCAGCAACTACAACCACGTTCCTCGGCCGCCCGTGGTGGCGGTGCGCGACGGCGCGGCCCGCGTCGTCGTGCGGCGCGAGACCGAGGACGACCTGCTTGCATTGGATGTTGGATGAGCCCAGCAGCTGCGCTGTCTGTGAAACCGTCGGTCCGCCTCGCCCTGCTGGGCTGCGGCACCGTCGGCGCCGAAGTGGTCCGGTTGCTCCACGAGCAGGCCGACGACCTGACCGCCCGGATCGGCGCCCCGCTGGAGCTGGCCGGCATCGCGGTGCGCCGGCTCGGCCGCGAGCGCGGCGACCTGCCGGTCGATCCGGCCCTGTTCACCTCGGACGCGCTGAGCCTGATCAAGCGGGACGACGTGGACGTGGTGATCGAGGTGGTCGGCGGGATCGAGCCGGCCCGGGGCTGGCTGGTCGAGGCGCTGCGGGCCGGCAAGAGCGTGGTCACCGCGAACAAGGCGCTGCTGGCCGAGGACGGCGGCGCCCTGCACGACGCGGCGGCCGAGGGCGGGGCGGACCTGTACTACGAGGCCGCGGTGGCCGGCGCGATCCCGCTGCTGCGCCCGCTGCGCGAGTCGCTGCACGGCGACCGGGTCACCGCGGTGACCGGCATCGTGAACGGCACCACCAACTTCATCCTGTCCTCGATGGCGGCCACCGGCGCCGGCTTCAACGAGGCTCTGGAGGAGGCCACCGAGCTGGGGTACGCCGAGGCCGACCCGACCGCCGACGTGGAGGGGTTCGACGCCGCGGCGAAGGCCGCCATCCTCGCCTCGCTGGCGTTCCACACCCGGGTCACCGCCGCGGACGTGTTCCGCGAGGGGATGACCGGGGTGACCGCCGGGGACATGGCCAGCGCCCGGGAGATGGGCTGCACGATCAAGCTGCTGTGCATCGCGCAGCGCGGCTCCGGCCCGGACGGCTCGGAGACCGTCTCGGTCCGCGTCCACCCGGCGATGATCCCGCTGACCCACCCGCTGGCCGGCGTCGGCGACGCGTTCAACGCGGTGTTCGTCGAGGCCGAGGCGGCCGGCCCGCTGATGTTCTACGGCCGGGGCGCCGGCGGCCGCCCGACCGCCAGCGCGGTGCTCGGCGACATCGTCGCGGCGGCCCGCAACAAGCTCACCGGGACCCGGGCGCCGAGCGAGAGCAACTACGCCCAGCTGCGGGTCCGCCCGATCGGTGAGTCGATGACCCGGTACCACATCAGTCTGGACGTGGCCGAGCGCCCGGGCGTGCTGGCCACCGTGGCCGGCGTCTTCGCCCAGCACGAGGTCTCCATCGCCACGGTGCGGCAGTCCGGCCGGGCGGACGACGCCAAGCTGGTCATCGTCACCCACAGCGCCCCGGACGCCGCGCTGGCGGCCACCGTCGAGTCGCTGGCCCGGCTGGACATCGTCCGCTCGATCGCCAGCGTGCTGCGGGTCGAGGGGGGAGCCGGGTAGTGCTGGACCACGTCGGATTCCAATGCGCCGACCTGGGCGCCAGCGCCGCCTTCTACGACGCGGTGCTGGCCCCGCTGGGTGTCCGCCGGGTGATGGATTTCCAGGTCGCCATGGGGTACGGCGCCGACCGCCCGGACTTCTGGATCGGTGAGCTGAACGAGGGCGACGGCTTCCGCGAGTCGCACATCGCGTTCGCGGCGTCCGACCGGGCCGCGGTCGACGCGTTCTTCCGGGCCGCGGTGGACGCCGGGGCCGAGGTGCTGCACGAGCCCCGCCTGCACCCGGAGTATCACGAGCACTATTACGGCGCGTTCGTGCGCGATCCGGACGGCAACAACGTCGAGGCCGTCTGCCATCGTCCTGGATAATGGGCATCCAGTCCCAAAAATCGGATGCCTGGGGCACGCTGTGCGCGGTTGCCCGGCTTGAGTGAGGAGTGACGGCCATGTGGCGGGGTTTGATCGAGGCGTACCGGGACCGGCTTCCGGTGACCGAGGCCACCCCGGTGGTCACGTTGCACGAGGGCAACACGCCGCTGGTGCCGGCCCCGGTGCTGTCCCAGCGGGTCGGGGCGGACGTCTACCTCAAGGTGGAGGGCGCCAACCCGACCGGCTCGTTCAAGGACCGGGGCATGACCATGGCCGTCTCCAAGGCGGTCGAGGAGGGCGCGAAGGCGATCATCTGCGCGTCCACCGGCAACACCTCGGCGTCCGCCGCGGCCTACGCCGCCCGGGCCGGGATCACCTGCGCGGTGCTCGTGCCGCAGGGCAAGATCGCGCTGGGCAAGCTGGCCCAGGCCCTGGTGCACGGGGCCCGGCTGCTGCAGGTGGACGGTAACTTCGACGACTGCCTCTCGCTGGCCTCGAAGCTGTCCCAGGACTACCCGGTCGCCCTGGTGAACTCGGTGAACATCTTCCGCCTGCACGGGCAGAAGACCGCCTCGTTCGAGATCGTCGAGGCCCTCGGCGACGCCCCGGACATCCACTGCCTGCCGGTCGGCAACGCCGGCAACATCTCCGCGTACTGGATGGGGTACCAGGAGGATCACGCGGCCGGCAACAGCACCCGGCTGCCGAAGATGTACGGCTTCCAGGCCGCCGGCGCCGCCCCGATCGTCGACGGCAAGGTGGTCGAGCAGCCGTCCACCATCGCCACCGCGATCCGGATCGGCAACCCGGCGAGCTGGACCAAGGCGCTGGACGCGCGGGACTCCTCGGGCGGGCTGATCTCGGCGGTCACCGACCGGGACATCCTGAACGCGTACCGCCTGCTGGCCCGGGAGGTCGGCGTCTTCGTCGAGCTGGGCAGCGCGGCCAGCGTGGCCGGTCTGCTGCAGCAGGCGGCGGCCGGCCGGATCCCGGCCGGCTCGACGGTGGTCTGCACGGTCACCGGGCACGGCCTGAAGGACCCGGAGTGGGCCATCTCCACCGCGCCGTCGCCGACCGTGGTCGCCAACGACGCCCTGATCGCGGCGAAGGCGCTAGACCTGGCCTGACGCCTCGTCCACGATCGTGGCGGCCTCGCGCAGCAGGATGGCCGTCGCCTGAGACACCACCGTGAGCTCCTCGGCTGAGAGTCGGCTGAGGAGCTCACGCTGTTTCGCCACGCCCGCGGTGATGATGCCCTCGATGAGCTCCGTGCCCGCTTTCGTGAGGCCGATCCGGCGGACCCGCCGGTCGTGCAGATCCTCCGTGCGCGTGACGAGCTCCTGCACCACCAACCGGTCGATCATGCCGCTCAGCGTGGCGGCGCCGACGCCCACCATCCGGGCCAGCTCGCCGCCGGCCAGGGTCCCGTGACGGGCCAGCAGCAGCAGGATCTTCAGCTGCGACATCGTCAGGTGCGAGGAGAAGAGCGGATCCGACCGGTCGTCGGCGAACAGGTGCTGCAACCGGATCTGTGCGCCCATGATCTCTGCGATGAGCTGTTCCTTCTCGCTCAGCGCCTGCTCCTTCGTGCCGTACTGATGGCCGTGCCCGATCCATCTGATGACGGACGCTACCAGCGGGGCCCCATCGAAAACCATTTGTTCGCGTAAGGCAAACTATCAGTGTCGGACGAAATTATCTCGGGGGAGCGCCCATGTCAGCTCTGACACGGCTCAGCCTTGCCAACCGAGGTCTGGTCGCCTTGATCGCCATCGTGATCAGCGGCTTCGGCCTCTTTGCGATCCCGTCGTTGAAACAGCAGTTGTTCCCATCGATCGAGCTGCCCGCCGCGTTCGTCAGCGCGGTGCTGCCCGGCGCCTCGCCGGAGACGGTCGAGGAGCAGGTCACCAAGCCGATCGAGGACGCCGTCAAGGGCGTCGACGGCATCGACACGGTCACCTCGACCTCGCGCGAGAACGTGGCGAGCGTGGTGGTCATGTTCGAGTACGGCACCGACATCGAGGCCGCGGTCAACCAGGTCACCACCTCGGTCAACCGGATCCAGTCGCAGCTGCCGGACGACGTCGACCCGCAGGTCTTCGCCGGCGGCACCGACGACATCCCGGCGATCGTGCTGGCCGCCTCCGGCGGGACGGACGAGAGCGACCTGCTCAACAAGCTGAACCAGACCGTGGTCCCGGAGCTGAACGGCATCACCGGAGTCCGCGACACCCAGGTCACCGGCGCCCGCGACCGGCAGGTCGTGATCACGCCGGACCTGGCCAAGCTCGGCGCGGCCGGGATCAGCCCCGCCTCGCTGACCACCCTGCTGCAGGCCAACGGCGTCGCCATCCCGGCCGGCGCGGTCACCGACGGGACCAGGGCGCTGACCGTGCAGGTGGGCACCCCGATCACCACGGTCGAGCAGCTGCGCGACGTCTACCTGACCGGCTCGCGCGGGCCGGTGCGCCTCGGTGACGTCGCCAAGGTGGAGAGCCGGCTGCCGGCCGCGGAGGCGTACACCCGCACCGACGGCGTGGACAGCCTCGGCATCATGGTCACCGCCCGGCCGGACGGCAACCCGGTCGAGATCTCGCACCAGGTCCGCGACATGCTCGCCGACCTGGAGAAGGACTCCGGCGCCCAGCTCACCGTGATCACCGACCAGGCGCCGTACGTGGAGCGCTCGATCAAGAGCCTGACCACCGAGGGCCTGCTCGGCCTGGCCATGGCCGTCGTGGTCATCCTGGTCTTCCTGCTCAGCGTCCGCTCGACGCTGGTCACCGCGGTCTCCATCCCGCTGTCCGTGCTGATCGCGCTGATCGCCCTCTGGATCGGCGACTACACGCTGAACCTGCTCACCCTGGGCGCGCTGACGATCGCGGTGGGCCGGGTGGTGGACGACTCGATCGTGGTGCTGGAGAACATCAAACGGCACCTGGAGTACGGCGAGGAGAAGGTGCACGCGATCCTCGCCGCGGTCCGCGAGGTGTCCGGCGCGGTCACCGCCTCCACGCTCACCACGGTCGCCGTCTTCGCCCCGATCGCGCTGGTCGGCGGCCTGGTCGGGCAGATCTTCTCGTCGTTTGCGATCACCGTGACGGTGGCCCTGCTGGCGTCGCTGTTCGTGGCGCTGACCGTGGTGCCGGTGCTGGCGTACTGGTTCCTCAAGCCGCCGGCCGCCGACGCCGACACCGTGGCGATCCGCAAGGCCGCCGAGGAGAAGGAGCTGCGCAGCCCGCTGCAGCGCGGATACCTGCCGGTCATCCGGTTCGCCACCACCCGCCGCTGGACCACCGTGCTGATCGGCATCGTGGTGCTGATCGGCACGTTCGCCCTCTCCACCCGCCTGGAGACGAACTTCCTGGACGAGTCCGGCCAGGACAGCATCACCGTCACCCAGGAGCTGCCGGTCGGCACCAGCCTGGCGGCCACCGACGCCGCGGCCAAGAAGGTCGAGGCGATCATCGCCGGTCGCGACGACGTGACGACCTACCAGGTGACCGTCGGCGGCAACGCGTCGAACCCGTTCGCCGGGGGCGGCGGCGCCGGCACCGCGACCTTCAACGTGGCGCTGGACGGCGACGCCGACGCCGAGCGGGTGTCCGACCAGCTGCGCGACGAGTTCGGCAAGCTGACCGACGCCGGTGAGATCAAGATCGGTCAGGAGAGCTCCGGACTCGGTGGCAGCCAGCTCTCCGTCGAGGTGACCGCGGCCGACCCCGAGGTGCTGACCGCCGCGACCGATCAGGTCCGGGCCGCGATGGCCGGGATCGGCGGGGTCGCCGACGTGGACACCACGCTGGCCGCCAACGTGCCGCGACTGGACGTGGTGGTGAACCGCAAGGCCGCCGCCGCGGCCGGGCTCACCGAGGCGCAGATCGGGCAGACCGTGGCCGGCCTGTTCCGTTCCGCGCCGGCCGGGCAGATCACCGTCGACGGGGCCGGGCAGGACGTGGTCATCTCGTTCGGCGCCGCGCCGGCCGACCCGGCCGCGCTGCGCAACGTGCCGCTGACCACCGCCCGGGGCCCCGTGCCGCTGAGCCGGGTCGCCGAGGTCAAGCAGGTCAGCGGCCCGGAGCAGGTGACCCGGGTGGACGGCAACCGCACCGCCACGGTCACCGGCACGGTGACCGGGTCCAACCTCACCAAGGTGAACCAGGACCTGACGAAGAAGCTGGACGCGCTGGCGTTGCCGGCCGGCGCCTCGTACTCGATCGGCGGCGTCAGCGCCGACCAGCAGGAGGCGTTCCAGCAGCTCGGCCTGGCCGTGCTGGCGGCCATCGCGATCGTCTTCGTCATCATGGTGGCGACGTTCCGCAGCATCGTGCAGCCGATCATCCTGCTGGTGTCCATCCCGTTCGCGGCGACCGGCGCGATCGGCCTGCTGCTGGCCACCTCCACCCCGCTCGGCGTGCCGGCCCTGATCGGTGTGCTGATGCTGGTCGGCATCGTGGTCACCAACGCGATCGTGCTGATGGACCTGATCAACCACTACCGGGCGGCCGGCATGGGCGTGCAGGAGGCGGTGATCGAGGGCGGCCGGCACCGGCTGCGGCCGATCCTGATGACCGCCATCGCGACCATCTTCGCGCTCATCCCGATGGCGCTGGGCCTGACCGGCGAGGGGGGCTTCATCTCCCAGCCGTTGGCCATCGTGGTGATCGGCGGTCTGGTCAGCTCCACGCTGCTGACCCTGGTGCTGGTGCCCGCGCTCTACACCATGGTCGAGAACCGGAAGGAGAGGCGGCGCGCCAAGCGCGAGGCCAAGCGGATCCGCAAGGGCGGCGCTCCGGCCGCCCGGCAGCCGGCCGACGCCGAATCGGGCGCCACGCCCGACGGCGCGCAGCCGGCCGCCAGCGGCGCGCTGCGCGGCTACACCGACCAGTTCGAGGTGTTCAAGATGCCGAACCGGCCGGCTGAGCCGGAGAAGTAGGCGCCGACCCGCGAGCAACACCGAACCCGATGCCCGGCCCTCCCGGCCGGGCATCGGCGTTTCTCCCGGTACGGCTACATTCCGGTACGTGCCACCAACGCTCTCGGTCCTTACCCGTAATCGTGACTTCCGCCGCCTGTTCGCCGCTGAGCTCGTGGTCTTCGGGGCGGACTGGTTCGTCATGGTGCCGTTGCTGGTGCTGCTGCCCGAGCTCACCGGGCACGGCTTCTGGGGTGGCCTGGTGCTGGCCGTGGACACCGGGATCAACGCGCTGCTGCTGCCGTACACCGGAACCGTCGCCGACCGCCTGGACCGGCGGCGGATCCTGATCGCGGCGAACCTGGCGTCACTGGTCGCGGTGCTGCTGCTGTTCGCGGTCCGCTCGGCGGCCACCGCGCCGCTGGCCCTGGTGGCGATCGGGGCGATGGCCGTGGCGAAGGCGTTCTACCAGCCGGCCAGCACGGCCGCGCTGCCGAACGTGGTGGACCCGGCCGACCTGCCCGCCGCGAACGCGATCGCCGGCTCGGCGTGGGGCACCATGACCGTCCTCGGGGCGTCGCTCGGCGGGGTGGTGAGCAGCGTGTTCGGGCCGTACGTCAGTTTCTCGGTGACCGCCGCCTGCCTCGCGCTGGCCAGCCTGCTCACCGCCCTGGTGCGCCGCCCGTTGCAGGCCGGCCGGGCCGCCGGTGCTGAGCGGGCGCGACCCGGGCACGCCCTGCTGGAGGCGCTGCGCCACATCGCCGCCCGGCCCCGGCTCCGGGCGCTGGTCACGGTCAAGTCGGCGGTCGGGCTGGGCAACGGGGTGCTGACCGTGTTCCCGCTGATCGCGGCCACGCACGGGGTCGGCGAGCTGGGCGCGGGCCTGCTGTTCGCGGTGCGCGGGGCGGGCGCCCTGGTCGGCCCGTTCGTCATGCGGCCGGTGCTGGCCCGCCCGTCCTGGCTGTTCACCGGCCTGGCCCTGTCGATGAGCCTGTACGGCCTCGGCTACCTGGGCGTCGCCTTCACCCCGTGGTTCCCGCTGGTGCTGCTGCTGGTCTTCGTCGCGCACTTCGCCGGCGGCAGCAACTGGGTGCTCTCCAACTTCGCCCTGCAGGCCGAGGTGCCGGACCGGCTGCGCGGGCGGGTCTTCGCCACCGACATGATGCTGGCCACGCTGGCCATCGCGATCAGCCAGCTCGGCGCCAGCGCGGTCGTCGACCACGTGGACCAGCGCACCGTGCTGGCCGTCTGCGGCCTGATCACGGTGGTCTACGCGGTCGGCTGGCGGCTGGCCACCCGGCGGCTGGCCGGCGCCGCGCCACAGCGGGGATGAGATTCCCGGGGCGCGGCGGTCACCCTGAGATGATCAAGCCCTAGCATGTGGCGATGGGCCTGACCTTCGTCACCGATCCGGTATCCGTCAGCACCCCGGCGACCAGCGCGAACCTGGGCCCGGGCTTCGACGCGCTGGGCCTCGCGCTGACCCTGTACGACGACCTGACCGCCCGGGTGACCGCCACCGGCTGCACCGTCGAGATCAGCGGCCAGGGCGCCGGTGAGCTGCCCACCGACGCCGAGCACCTGGTGGTGCGGGCCATGCTGGCCACCTTCGACGAGCTCGGTGAGCGCCCGCCCGGCCTGGCCGTGCGCTGCGTCAACCGGATCCCGCAGGCGCGCGGCCTGGGCAGCTCCTCGGCCGCCATCGTCGGCGGCGTGCAGCTGGCGCGCGGCCTGGTCGAGGGCGGCCGGGAGCTGATCGACGACGCGGCCGCGCTGCGCATCGCGGCGGATATCGAGGGGCATCCGGACAACGTCGCACCGTGCCTGCTCGGCGGGTTCACCGTGGCGTGGACCGAGGGCTCCGGCGCGCGGGCGGTACGGCTGGCGCCGGCCGAGGGGGTGCGCCCGACGGTTTTCATCCCGGCCGAGCGCGGGTATACGGCGACCGCGCGCGCCGCGCTGCCGTCCGAGGTCCCGCACGCCGACGCCGCGTTCAACGCCGGCCGGGCCGCGCTGCTCAGCCATGCGCTGACCAGCGATCCGGCCCTGCTGTTCGCGGCCACCGAGGACCGGCTGCACCAGGGTTACCGGGCCGCCGGGATGCCGGGCACGGCGTCGCTGGTGGCGGCCCTGCGGTCGGTGGGCGTGGCCGCCGTGGTGAGCGGCGCGGGGCCGACCGTGTTGGCATTGACCGAGGTCCCGGGCGATTTCCACCCGGGCGCGCACTGGCACAGCGAAGTGCTGGGCGTGGACGGCGCCGGTGCGGTTGTGAAAGGGGGTATGGTGGAACACGCCGAGCGGGGTCCTGTTGCCGCAGGTCGCAAGAGTTGATTACGCTCTAGACCTAGCACAGCCGCGAAGCAAGCGATCTCTGCGGTTCGGCGCACCCCCGAGATTTCTGGGCCACTCCTGGTCCGTCTCAATTCTCATCAAGGCATACGCCGGGCAGCAGTCCATAGGTCGCTGCACTCGCCGAGACCTACCCGTCAAGGTATGACGGGCAGGGAAACCGTCGAGCTGCCGTGCTGCACGAATCTCCCGCGCCGCTGCTGCGAAGCGGGTTCCGAGGCCACCCGGCCCAGGCTGCAGTTCCGGGCGGACTCGGGTTTTTCCGACGGAAGGAATCCATTGAGCGACACCACCGACGTGACGTCGGGTGTTTCTGACGTCGCTGACGGCGCCGGCACCACCGCGACCGCCACGAAGCGCCGCCGCGGCGGCACCGGGCTGTCCGCGATGCTGCTGCCCGAGTTGCAGAGCCTCGCCGCCTCCCTCGGCATCTCCGGCACCGCCCGGATGCGCAAGGGTGAGCTGATCACCGCGATCACCGAGCGGCAGAGCGGCGGCGCGGCCGCCACCGAGCCGGCCCCGCGGCCGCGGGCCGCGGCTGTCGCCCCGGCGCAGCCGGCCCCGGCGCAGGCCGCTCCGGCTCCGGCCGAGACGCCGCAAACCGCAGCCGCCCCGGCCGAGACCACCCCGGCCGCGCAGCCGGCCGCCGAGGCCGCTCCGGCCGCGGAGCGCCCATCCCGGCGCAGCCGCGAGCGGGCCACCCGCGAGTCGGCTCCCCGTGAGCCGGCCGCCCGCGAGGCCGCGCCGGTCGAGGCCGCGCCCGCCGCCGGGACCGAGACCGCGCCCGCCGACAGCACCGAGCGTGCCGAGCGGGGCGACCGTCCCGAGCGGGGCGAGCGCACCCGCGACCGGCAGCGCAACCGTGACGGCGAGCGTGCCGAGCGCGGTGAGCGTGCCGAGCGCGGTGAGCGTGCCGAGCGCGGTGAGCGTGCCGAGCGCGGTGAGCGTGCCGAGCGCGGTGAGCGTGCCGAGCGCGGTGAGCGTGCCGAGCGCGGTGAGCGTGCCGAGCGCGGTGAGCGTGCCGAGCGCGGTGAGCGTGCCGAGCGCGGTGAGCGTGCCGAGCGCGGCGACCGGGACCGCGGCGACCGGGGCCCCCGGGCCGACCAGGGACACGACGACGAGGACAACGACGGCGAGGGCGGCCGCCGGAGCCGGCGCAGCCGCTTCCGGGACCGCCGCCGCGGCCGGGACCGCGACGGCGACCAGCGTGAGGACAGCCGCCGCGAGGGCCGGGAGCCGCACGTCGCCGAGGACGAGGTGCTCGTCCCGGTGGCCGGCATCCTCGACGTGCTGGACAACTACGCGTTCGTCCGGACCACCGGGTACCTCTCCGGCCCGAACGACGTCTACGTCTCGATGTCGCAGGTCAAGAAGTACGGCCTGCGCCGCGGTGACGCGGTCACCGGCGCGGTGCGCTCCGCCCCGCGTGACGGCGAGCAGCGCCGGGACAAGTACAACCCGCTGGTCCGCCTGGACACCATCAACGGGATGGAGCCCGACGAGGCGCGCCGGCGGCCCGAGTTCTACAAGCTCACCCCGCTCTACCCGCAGGAGCGCCTGCGGCTGGAGACCGAGCCGCACATCCTCACCACCCGGGTCATCGACCTGGTCATGCCGATCGGCAAGGGCCAGCGCGCGCTGATCGTCTCCCCGCCGAAGGCCGGTAAGACGATGGTGCTGCAGGCCCTGGCGAACGCCATCACCCGGAACAACCCGGAGTGCCACCTGATGGTGGTGCTGGTGGACGAGCGGCCGGAAGAGGTCACCGACATGCAGCGGTCGGTGAAGGGCGAGGTCATCGCGGCCACGTTCGACCGTCCGCCGCAGGACCACACCACGGTCGCCGAGCTCGCCATCGAGCGGGCCAAGCGGCTGGTCGAGCTGGGCCACGACGTGGTCGTGCTGCTCGACTCGGTGACCCGGCTCGGCCGGTCGTACAACCTGGCGGCGCCGGCCTCCGGCCGGATCATGTCGGGTGGTATCGATTCGACCGCGCTCTACCCGCCCAAGCGGTTCCTCGGCGCGGCGCGCAACATCGAGAACGGTGGCTCGCTCACCATCCTCGCGACCGCGCTGGTCGAGACCGGGTCGATGATGGACACGGTGATCTTCGAGGAGTTCAAGGGCACGGGTAACGCCGAGCTCAAGCTGGACCGGAAGATCGCCGACAAGCGCACCTTCCCGGCCGTGGACGTCTCCGCCTCCGGTACCCGTAAGGAAGAGATCCTGATGGGCAAGGAGGAGCTGGCGATCATCCACAAGCTCCGCAAGGTGCTCAGCTCGCTGGAGTCCGGCGCGGCTCTGGACCTCCTGCTGGACCGGCTCAAGCAGACCCGGACCAACATCGAGTTCCTGATGCAGATCGCCAAGTCCACGCCAGGCGAGTAAACGCACGAATGCCACGAGGCCCACCCGATCGGGTGGGCCTCGTGGCATTTGTCGCACAGGTTGTCTGATTCGCCCCGTACCCGGCCGTGCGAACCTCCGGTATCCCATCGCTCGACAATCCGGAGGCGTCGATGATCGTGCCCGGCTACCGGGACCATCCCACCGAGCCGTGGGACCGCGACGCGCCCGTCGACCCGGGGGAGGCGGAGGACTTCCTGCGCCGGTGCTACACCGAGAACCCCCGGCTGGGCCCGGTCGAGCCGCGGCTGGCCATCGTTCGCGCGCAGATCGCCGCCACCGGCACCTACGTGCACACCCCGGACGAGCTGACCCACGGCGCGCGGATGGCCTGGCGCAACGCGAGCCGGTGCATCGGCCGGCTGTACTGGCGCAGCCTGCTAGTGCTGGACCGGCGCCGGGCGCGGACCGCCGACGAGATCTACGCGCTGCTGGTGCGGCATCTGCGGACCGCCGGGGACGGCCAGATCCGCCCGGTGATCAGCGTCTTCGCGCCGGCTGAGCCGGGCCGCCCGTACGCCCGGGTGTGGAACGAGCAGCTGATCCGGTACGCCGGTTACCGCACCGAGGACGGCCGGTCGGTCGGCGACCCCAGGCTGCGGGAGTTCACCGCCGCGGTGCGGGCCTTCGGCTGGCAGGGCAAGGGTGAGGCGTTCGACGTGCTGCCCCTGGTGATCGAGACCCCGGCCGACGGTATCCGGCTCTACGAGCTGCCCGAACGGGCCATCCGCGAGGTGCCGCTGAGCCACCCCGAGTACGCCTGGTTCGCCGAGCTGGGGTTGCGCTGGCACGCCGTGCCGGCGATCGCCAACATGCGCCTCACCATCGGCGGGGTGCACTACCCGCTGGCCCCGTTCAACGGCTGGTACCTGGGCACCGAGATCGGCGCGCGGAACCTGGCCGACACCGACCGGTACGACATGCTGCCGGTGCTCGCCGCCCGGATGGACCTGGACACCAGCCGGGAGTCCACGTTGTGGCGCGACCGGGCGCTGGTCGAGCTGAACCGGGCGGTGCTGCACAGCTTCGAGCAGGCCGGGGTGCGGATGAGCGACCACCACACCGAGTCCCGGCGGTTCCTCAAGCACCTCGGCAACGAGGAGAGGGCCGGCCGCCCGGTGCCGGCCGACTGGACCTGGATCGTGCCGCCGATGTCCGGCGGGATCACCCCGGTCTTCCACCGCTACTACGACGAGCTGGACCTGCGGCCGGCGTTCTACCTGGACGACGAGGCGGCCACACTGGCCCGGGAGGGCGCCCGCCGCTGCGCCGGACACCCGGGCCGCTAGGCGAACTCGTTGACCGGGAAGTCGTCGCGGTGCCGCCAGGCGGCGTCGGTGCGGACGTGCCCGGCGCGCACCCACTTCAGCACCTTGAGCGGGAACTCGGCGGCCGGGACCCGGCCGGCGGCGCGCACCACGAACCCCTCGGAGGTCTGCGCGCTGCGCTGTGCCGGCCAGGCGGCGCGGGCCTCGGAGAGACTGCCGCCACGATAGAGGACCGGCACCGTCGGCAACTCCAGCCGGCGCGCCCAGTCCACGGTGTCGTCCCAGCCCAGCAGGGTGTCGGTCTCGTCCCAGATGCCGAACACCAGGAAGACGCCGGGCAGGTCGGTGTAGGCGACGCTGCGGCGGGCCCACATGGACTCGCCGCAGACCCGCCACTCGTCAGGGATCTTGTACGCCGTCATCGCCCACAGCGCCTTGGCCGGCCGGTCCCACGGATGGGTGCCGGAGTCGGGGGAGCGGGCGTACATCGCGTCCCGGGTGAAGGTGAGGTTTCCGCCGTCCATCTTCTCGGTCACCACGAGCTCGCCGTCCAGCCACGACAGATCCGGCTGGATCCGGTCGTCGGCGCAGGCGCCCGGGGAGTCGGGCAGATGGAACGTACGCGGATACTTCCTCACCCTAGAAGTCCCCCTCCGCCACCTGGAACACGGTCAGACCGAGCGCACGCCACATACGTACCACCTGCTGGCGGTCGTCGAACACGCCCACGACCCGCCACCGGTCGCGGATCTCCCGGTCGAAGATCTCCCGCTTGACGGTCGCGTCCTTGCGGCTGTCCCCGGCCGGGCGCATGAACAGCGCCTCGTACGGCACCTCGACGAACAGCTCCAGCCACGCCTCGGTCTCCGGCCGGCACACCTCGTCGCGCCCCGAGCAGAACACCACGGCGTGCCCGGCCGCGTGCATCGCCCGGACCGCCGCGATAACCGCCGGGTTCGGCGCGTCCTCGCCGACCCGCGACCAGTCGTACGGGCTGCGCCCGCGCATCAGCGCCACGGTCCCGTCGATGTCGACCAGCACCGCCTCCGGCAGCGCCGGGTCGGCCCGGTAGACCACGCCGGGCCCGCCCGGGTCGACGAACGGCACCGGCAGCGGCAGGTTCCGCCCGGCCAGGTACCGCTCGTGCATCCGGCGGATGGCGTCCTCGCCGACCCGGTCGTCCTCCGGCCGGTCGGCGTCCCGCCGCAGGCACTCCGCCAGCGGGACGTCGGTGAAGTCGTGCACCTCGAACGACGCGCCGAAGCGGGCCGCCAGCTCGGCCCACTCCCGGACGGCCTTGGCGCGCAGATTCGTGTCGTCGACGATCACGTTCGCCCGGGCGCGCAGCAGCGCCTCGACCGCGGCCCGCTGCGCGTGCGTGACCTGCGCCTCGGCCCACTGCGTGAACAGCCGCTGCCCGTGCAGCATCCGCCGCAGGTCGTCGCGGTTGACCCGGACCACGCCCGGCTGCAGCTTGCGGGCGAACGTGGTCTTCCCGGACGCGGGCAGACCCCGCGTGATCAACAGTCGTGTCATTCCTCGGCTCCTCCACCGGCCCGGTCCCCCGACGGCCGGACCCGCTGCCACAGGCCAGGACGGTAATCATGACCGTCCAGACGCTGGAACAACTCCCCCCGGTACGGGCTGCGCACCGCGGCCAGCGCGAACTCCTTGCGCCCCCAGCCGTCCGGCAGGCCGGCGACGATCCCGGCGTAGGCGGCCTCCACCGCCGCGGCGCGCGCCCGCACCTGGGCGGTCAGGTCGGCGGCGACGCCCCGGGCCCAGGCGTGGAACTCGTCCGGCAGCGGTTCGAGCAGGGCGTCCAGGTCACCGCCGTGGGCCAGCAGCTCCCACACGGTGCGCGGGGTGAGTCCGGTCACCAGCCGGTGCAGCCGTACGTAGTCCGCGTACTTGATCTTCACCCGCTCGTCGGTCTCGGTGAAGTGCACGACCAGCCCCTCCCGCCCGTCGCGCGGCGGGGCGGCCAGCGCCTCGGCCAGCGTCGCGTACCCGAACGTCTCGACCACCGGACCCGGCCAGTCCGGCGCCGCCTCCGGGCCGTACGAGCGGCCGGTGGCGATGTCCACCGCGCCGAGCAGCACGAGATCGTCGAGACCCTGGTAGTCCACCACGATCCGGTTGCCCGGGTAGATGATCTCGACCAGGACGGTCCGGCCCTCGGGCGGGACGAACGAGGCGTACCGCGTACGCAGGATCGCCGTCGCGTGCCGTGCCTGGTCGGACGCGAACGATCCGCGCGTGGCGACGGCGTAGCCGGAGCCGTCGTGGTAGACGATCCCGAGGCTGCCGTCCGCCTTGTCGGTCACCCGGACCGGCGCGGCCGCGTCGAGCGCGGGCGCCTGGCTCTCCTGGTGATTGAAGAACTTCGGGTAGGGCCGCGCGACGATCCGCCCGTCCGCGTCCACGATCAGGCCCCGGCAGGTCAGCGTGACCGGGCTCCACGCGCCGGCGTACTGGCAGGCCTCGGTGTAGTTGTAGATCGTGAACGGCCGGCTGGGGTGACGCTGCGCCCGGACAAGTCCGGTTTCGACCGCCTCGGTCACCTTGACCGGATCGAGAACGTCGTGCAGCAGCGTCATGGGGGGTGCCTTTCGTGCGCGGGAATTCCCGGAGGGGCGCTCACGTTATCCCCGGCGAAACCAGTTGCACCTCCTGATTTCCGGCCGGTACGGGGGGCATGGCACACTGGTACATCGGCCAGTAGGGGTTCCGGTTCACGTCTTCCGACCCGGAGACGACCCGGCGGCCCGTCCATCGAAAGGGACCGAGAAGAACATGAAGAGCGGCATCCACCCGGAGTACACGACCACCGAGGTCATCTGCTCCTGCGGCAGCACCTTCACCACCCGCAGCACCGCCAAGAGCGGCGAGATCCGCGTCGAGACCTGCAGCGCCTGCCACCCGTTCTACACCGGCAAGCAGCGCGTCCTCGACACCGCGGGCCGGGTCGCGAAGTTCCAGGCGAAGTACGCCAAGGTGAACGCCGCGAAGAAGAAGTAACTGCTTCAACGGCGCCCGTCCCGGGAAACCGGGGCGGGCGCCGTTCGCATGTGCGTGGATCCACCGCCTGGTTCGTGGGAGAGTTCGATGAGCAACGACCGTCTGAGCACGCTTCTCGCCGAGTACGCGGACCTGGAGAAGCGCATGGAGGACCCGTCCATCCACGCCGACCAGGCGCTGGTCCGCCGGGTCGGCCGGCGCTTCGCCGAGCTGGCGCCGATCTACGCCGCGCACGCCGAGCTGGAGGCCGCGCGCGCCGACCTGGCCGCCGCCAGGGAGCTGGCCGCCGAGGACCCCGGGTTCGCCGGCGAGGTCGAGGTGGTCGCCGCCACCCTCCCGGCGCTGGAGGAGAAGCTCGGCGAGATGCTCATCCCGCGCGACCCGAGCGACGCCAAAGACGTGATCATCGAGATCAAGGCCGGGGAGGGCGGCCAGGAGTCCGCGCTGTTCGCCGGTGACCTGCTGCGCATGTACACCCGGTACGCGGAGCGCCGCGGCTGGGTGGTGGAGGTGATCGACTCGCAGGAGTCGGACCTCGGTGGCGTCAAGGACATCTCGATCGCGGTGAAGACCAAGGGCGTGCCGGAGGGCGGCCACGGTGTCTGGTCCCGGATGAAGTGGGAGGGCGGCGTGCACCGGGTGCAGCGGGTCCCGGTCACCGAGTCGCAGGGCCGGATCCACACCTCGGCGGCCGGCGTGCTGGTACTGCCCGAGGCGGAGGAGGTCGACGTGCAGATCGAGCCGGGCGACCTGCGGATCGACGTGTACCGCTCGTCCGGGCCGGGCGGCCAGTCGGTCAACACCACCGACTCCGCGGTGCGGATCACCCACATTCCCACCGGCACCGTGGTGAGCTGCCAGAACGAGAAGAGCCAGCTGCAGAACAAGGAGTCGGCGATGCGGATCCTGCGCTCCCGGCTGCTGGCGGCGGCCCAGGAGGCGGCGGACGCGGCGGCGTCCGACTCGCGCAAGGCCCAGGTGCGTACGGTGGACCGCTCGGAGCGGGTGCGCACGTACAACTTCCCGCAGAACCGGATCACCGACCACCGGATCGGCTACACCGCGTACAACCTGGACCTGGTCCTCGGCGGCGAGCTGGACGGGGTGCTCGACGCGCTGGCCGAGGCGGACCGGGCGGCCCGGCTGGCCGGGGACACCGAGCTCAGCCGATCGCGGTGACCACGGTGCGGCCGGGGCGCTGACAGACCAGGAACCGGCCGGTGCTGTCGCAGTCCAGCCCCTCGGTCGACTCCACCGTTCCGGCGTCGGTGACCCGGCCGGTGTCCAGGTCCAACCGGCTGATCACGGTCCGTGCCGGATCGGTACGGGAGGCCCGCAGCAGCACCCGCGATCCGGCCGAGTCGTCGGAGGGCATCGGCCAGCCGGTACCACCGTCCCCGATCATCCGGCCGGTGGCCGCGTCGACCAGCACCTCGCGGGGCGGGTCCGCGTCGCTGTAGGCGAGCAACCGGCCCGGTGCGACCGGGTCGACGCCGGCCTTGCCGGGCAGCAGCCACCGGGACGCGCCGGTGGCCGGGTCGAGCCCCGCCACCTCGGCGCCGCGGGCCAGGCACAGCACCGGGCGGCAGTCGGTGACCAGCGTGGCGCGGACCGTGCGGATGCTCCACAGCCGGGTCGCCGGATCGTCCAGCCGGTACGCCGTGATCGTCGCGCCCAGCCGGTCGGTCGAGGTCACGACGAGCTGCTCGCCGGCGATGGTGGCGACGGTGTCCTGCCCGGTGCCGTGCCCCGGCGCCGGGCGGTGCGCGACCGGTGCGCCGTCGGCGTAGCGGTGGACGGTGATCTCGCCGGTGCCGCCGACGGTGACGATCCGGGCGGGCCGGTCCCCGGCGTACTGGATGAGGACCTCGCGCACGTGCGCCAGCGCCCGGTCCCAGAGGATGTCGCCGGTGTGCGCGTCGACCAGCCGCATCGCCCGCAGCTCGCCGCGCGCGTCCCGGTCGGCCAGCAGCGCCGACTCCCGGGTGGACGCCTGGATCTCGCCGGACATCCGCCAGCGCTGCGCGCCCGTGGCCGCGTCCAGCACGGCCAGTTCGCCGGGGTAGGTGAACCAGCCCTGCGGTTCCTCCCCGGCGGGGAACTCGACCACGCGCGGTGAGCCGGGAAGCCGCACCATGCCGTCCGCCACGCGGATCGGCGCGGGGTCGCCGTCGCCGAATCCGTCGGGGAGGGGCCGGGCCCACCGGACCGCCCCGGTGGCCAGCTCGAACGCGGTCAGCACGGGCTGGCCGCCGGTGCGGCGGGTGAGGTAGAGGGTGTCCGCGGTGAGCGCGGTCCCGCCGCCCCGAGCGGCGTCGGTGGACCACAGTTCGCGCACCGGCGGCTCCGGCGCGGGCGCCGCGGCGCCCAGGGTGACGGCGCAGAGCAGCGCGACACCGGCGGCGACGCGCCGGGACCGCCGGGCCGGCGCGGGCGGCCGGGAGTCCGCCGGTGGCGCGCTCACGTCACCCAGATCGATGACGGTCATGCCGCGACGGTACCCGGGGGATGGACCCGCGCGGTCAACTCAGGTCGGTTTCCGGCTCCCCGCGGCGGCCGCCAGGGCGGCGCTGAGCCCGCGGCCGTTGGCGCCCACCTCGCTCCAGCCGCAGGCCAGCCCGATCGGGGTGCCAGGGACCAGGATCTGCCAGTTCTCCGCCGCCGCGGCGGCGCTGATCCGGCGGGACACCTCGGCCGCGTGGTGCGGGCCGGCGCCCGGCAGGATCAGCACGAACTCGTCACCGGCGAAGCGGGCCACGAAGTCGCCGCGGCGCATCACCCGGGCCAGCACCCCGGCGATCCGTTGCAGCACCAGGTCGCCGCAGTGCCGGCCGTGCCGCATGTTGACCGTGGTGAAGCCGACGATGTCGCACACCCCGACCGCGGCGCGCCCGCCGCGGGCCAGCAGGGCGTCCACATAGTGCTCCAGCGCCCGGCGGTTGGGCAGGCCGGTGAGCGGGTCGGTCAGCGTCTCGTCGCCGTAGCGGTGCGGGTCCCGCTGGGTCTCCTGGGCGTCCAGGCGGGCCGCCACCCCGTCCAGGTAGCCGTCGCGCAGCTGGTCGATGCGCTGGGCGGCGAGGCGGAACGCGTACCGGTCGGCGGTGTGCGCGGCGGCGTGGTCGCCGGCGCGGGCGTGACAGATGCTGCGCAGCCGGGCCGGCTCCGGGGCGCCGAGCACCTCGGCCGAGACCGGGACCGCCTCCAGCATGCTCAGCGCCCGCTCCGGCTTGCCGGCCGCGATGGTCAGGCAGACCGCGCCCAGATGCCGCAGGTCACGGGTGCGCACGCTGTCGCCGCCGCCGGTCAGCCACCGGGTCGCGTCGGCCTCGGTGGGCTCGCCCAGCGCGGCGCGGCGGGCCAGCGCGTAGCCGTAGACGGCGCGGCTGCCCGGGCGCAGCTGGTCGGTGGCGAGGTAGCGGTACAGCTCGGCGTCGATGTCCCGGAGCACCCGCAGGCAGCCGTCGGTGTCGCCCCAGTGGTCGAGGGAGACCGCGTTGCGCAGCCGGATGCCCGGGGCGGCGAACACCTCCGGGGCCAGCCCGGCGCTCGCGCCCACCTCGCGGGCCTGCTCGATGGCGGTCAGCGCCTGACCGTGGAAGCCGAGGTAGGAGTACGCCATGGCCAGGTCGTGCCAGCCCCAGGCGGTCTCGGCATCCCGGTCCGGCACCGCGGCCAGCGCCCGGGAGGCCTGCACCAGGTGGGTCACCCCGCGGTCCAGGTGGCTCTGCAGGTGGGCGCCGAGCGCGGCGAAGGCGTGCATCTGCCCGCGCAGGTACGGATCGGGCACCTCGCGGACCGCCTCGGCGGCGGCGGCCATCGCGGCGGCCAGCTCCGCGACCCGGCCCAGGTTGATCAGCGCGCCGAAGCGCTGGACCAGCGCGTACGCCAGGGTCATCCGGTCGGTGGCGGTGGCCAGGACGGCGTCCAGGATCGGCAGGGCCTGTGCGGAGCAGCCGTTCTGCTGCAGTCGCCCGGCCCGGCGCAGATCCTCGACGTGCTCCGCGAGCTGGTCCAACCAACCCACCAGGCGCCTCCCACGGCTTCGGCGCGGCGCTGGGCGACCCGGCCGATCCACAGCGTGCGCGACGTCTCATGATTATGCCGTGATGCCGCCTGCCGAACACCCCCGAGACCGCCCGGATCGGACCCGCCTGGCGCCCGAGCTGGCATCGGCGGCCGCCGAACTCGCGGCGTCCGGTGTGTCCTCGCCGCGCGTCGACGCCGAGCTGCTCGCCGCGCACGTCCTGGACGTGCCACGAGGCCGTCTCCTGCTGATCGACACCGTCCGCGCCGGCGAGCTGGAGCGGTTCCGGGAACTCGTCGCGCGCCGCGCCGCCCGGGTGCCGTTGCAGCACCTGGTCGGCACAGCCGCGTTCCGCCATCTGGAACTCGCGGTCGGCGACGGCGTCTTCGTGCCCCGCCCGGAGACCGAGCTGCTGGCCGGCTGGGGCATCGAGCGGACCGCCCCGGGCGCGACCGTGGTGGACCTCTGCAGCGGCAGCGGGGCGATCGCGCTGTCGGTCGCCGACGAGTCGCCGGCCGCCCGGGTGATCGCGGTGGAGCGCTCGCCGGCCGCGCTGCCCTGGCTGCGACGTAACGCCGCGCGGTTCCCTGCGGTCGAGGTCGTCGACGCCGATGTGACCGATCCGGATCTGCTGTCCGAACTGCACGGCCGGGTGGACGTGCTGCTGTGTAACCCGCCGTACGTCCCGGACGGCACGCCCGTCCCGCCGGAGGTGTCCGATCACGATCCGGCCGAGGCGGTCTTCGGCGGCGCCGACGGGCTCTCCGTGATCCGGCCGGTGATCGCGCTCGCCGCCGCTCTGCTCAGGCCGGGCGGATCGGTCGGCATCGAGCACGACGACGTGCACGGCGCGGCGGTGCCCGCGCTGCTGCGCGCCGACGGCCGGTTCACCGAGGTGGCCGCCCATGACGATCTCACCGGCCGGCCGCGCTTCGCGACCGCCCGCCGCCGGTAGGGCCGCGCCGGGGCCGCATGGCAGACTGCACCTCGTGATGCTCTACGACTGCGCTGCCGTCGCCGATCGTGATCGCGGCATCGCCGCGGCCGTCGAGGCGGCCAAGAGCGGTGAGCTCGTGGTGATGCCCACCGACACGGTGTACGGGGTCGGCGCGGACGCGTTCACCCCGCACGCGATCACCCAGCTGCACCACGCCCGCGGGTCCGACCGCCGGGTGCCGCCGCCGGTGCTGGTCGGGTCCCGGCACACCCTGGACGGGCTGGTCTACTCGCTGCCACGGGCCGCCCGCGAGCTGGCCGACGCGTTCTGGCCGGGCGCGCTGACCATCATCGTGGAGCACTCGCCGAGCCTGCAGTGGGACCTCGGCGACACCGGTGGGGTGATCGCGGTGCGGATGCCGCTGCACCCGGTGGCCCTGGAGGTGCTGCGGGAGGTCGGCCCGATGGCGGTCACCACCGCCAACAGGCTCGGCTCGCCGTCGCCGCTGACCGCCGAGGAAGCACGCGAGCAGCTGGAGTACTCGGTGCGTGTCTACCTGGAGGCCGGACCGGCCGCCGACCCCTGGCCGAGCACGGTGGTCGACGTGACCGGCGACGTGCCGCGGGTGCTGCGCACCGGGTCGATCCCGGTGGAGAAACTGCGCGACGTGGTGCCGGATCTGGTCGAGGGGCAGGTCTGAGGTGGCGCCGTTCACCGTCCTGCACGTCTGCATGGGCAACATCTGCCGGTCGCCGATGGCCGAGCGCCTGTTCGACCGGGCGGTCCGGGACCGGGCCACCTCCGACGAGCCGCTGGTGCGCAGCGTCAGCGCCGGCACCGGCGGCTGGCACGAGGGCGAGGAGATGAACCCGCCGGCGGCCCGCCTGGTCCGGGCCCGGCGCGGCTCCACCGACGGTTTCCTGGCCCGCAAGCTGCGCGGTGACTTCATCGACGAGGCCGACCTGATCCTGACCGCCACCGCCGACCAGTACGACTACGTGGTCGCGCTGCGCCCGGACGCCGCCGACCGCACCTTCGTGCTCGGCGAGTTCGGCCGGCTGCTCGGCGCGGTGGACGCGAGTGCGCTGCCGCCGGCCGAGGCGAAACCGGAGGCGGTGCACGAGCGCGGGGTGGCCATCGTCGCGGCGGTGCACCGGCTGCGTGCCGGCGAGGCGCCGCTGGCCGGTGACGACCTGGACGACCCGTGGGGCCGCGGCGACCAGACCTTCCAGCGGGTCGGCGACGAGATCGAGGACACCACGGTCCCGCTCGCCGCGCTGTTGCTGCCATGAGGGTGGTCGAGCCGGACGCCGAGGGACTGCGCCGGGCGGTGGAGATCCTGCGCGCCGAGTCGGTCGTCGCGTTCCCCACCGAGACGGTCTACGGCCTCGGCGCCAACGCGTTCTCCCGGCGGGCGATCGGCGAGGTCTACCGGCTGAAGAACCGGCCCAGCTGGAACCCGCTGATCGTGCACGTCGCCTCGGTCGACGCGGCCCGCGAGCTGGCCGCCGAGTGGCCGGCCGCCGCCGACGAGCTGGCCGCGCGCTTCTGGCCGGGGCCGCTGACCCTGGTCCTGCGCCGGGCGGCGCACCTGGCCGGGGTGGGCGCCGCCAACGACACCGTCGCCGTGCGGATCCCGGCGCACCCGGTGGCGCTGCGCCTGCTGGAGGCGTCCGGGCTGCCGCTCGCCGCGCCCAGCGCCAACCGTTCCGAGTCGATCTCGCCGACCACCGCCGAGCACGTGGTGCGCAGCCTGCCGGACGTGCCGCTGGTGCTGGACGGCGGCCCGTGCTCGTGGGGCATCGAGTCGACCGTGCTGGACCTGACCACGCCGGTGCCCACCCTGCTGCGCCCGGGCGCGCTCAGCCTGCGCGTGCTGCGGGACGTCACCGGCGCGATCGCGCTGCGCGACACCGAGACCGCGGACGGCGCGGCCCGGCCCGCCCCGGGCATGAGCCGCCGCCACTACGCGCCGCGCGCCAAGGTCGTGCTGGTCCGGGACGTGCGGGAGGCGGACCGGTCCGGGTTGCCGGAGCCGGTCGCCGCCCTGACGTACGAGGGGGCGGCGGCCCCGGCGTACGGGAAAGCGGAGATCCTGTCCGCCGACCCGCGGGAGTACGCCGCCGACCTGTACGCCGCGCTGCACCGGCTCGACGACGCCGGCGCCGGCGCCATCCTGGTGCAGGAGCCGCCGGCGACGGAGGACTGGCTCGCCGTGCGCGACCGGCTCTCCCGCGCCGCGGCCTAGGGCTCGACCGGCCGGACCCGGCCCTCGGCGCCGCGGGCGATGTTGCGCGCCATGCCGCTGAAGACGATGCCGTGGAACGGCAGCACCGAAGCCCAGTACAGGTGGCCGGCCAGGCCGCGGGGCAGGAACACCGCCCGCTGCCGGTAGACGCTGCCGCCCGCGCCGTCCGGCTCGGCGCGCATCTCCAGCCAGGCGCGCCCGGGCACCCGCATCTCGGCGCGCAGCCGCAGCAGCTCGCCCGGCACGATCTCCTCGACCCGCCACCAGTCCAGCGCCTCGCCGACCCGCAGCCGGTGCCGGTCGCGCCGGCCGCGACGCAGCCCGACCCCGCCGACCAGCCGGTCCAGCCAGCCGCGCACCGACCAGGCGAGCGGGAACGAGTACCAGCCGTTCTCCCCGCCGACCCCCTCGATCACCCGCCACAGCCGGTCGGCCGGGGCGTGCACCGGGCGGGACCGCTCGTCGGTGTAGACGCTCCCGCCGGACCACTTCGGGTCGCTGGGCAGCGGCTCGGCGGCGGCGTCCCGGCCGGACGCGCCGGTCCAGCGGGTCTCCACGTCGGCGTCCCGGATCCGGCTCAGGGCCAGCCGGACCGCCTCGTCGAAGCCGAGCGGCTCGGGCCCGGGCAGCAGCCGGGCCAGGTCGTTCTCCCGGGCCACCGCCTCGTGCACCAGGCTGGCGACCAGCGGGCGGGCGATGGCGTTGGGCACCGGGGTGACCAGCCCGACCCAGTGCGCGGACAGCCACGGGCTGAGCACCCGGGTGGGCAGCAGGATCCGGCGGCGCAGCCCGGCGACCCGGGCGTAGCGGCGCATCATGTCGGCGTAGCTGAGCACGTCGGCGCCGCCGATGTCGAAGCCGCGGTGCACGTCCGGCGGGAGGGTGGCCGCGCCGATCAGGTAGCGCAGCACGTCGCGGACCGCGATCGGCTGGATCCGGTTGGTCACCCAGCGTGGGGTGACCATGACCGGCAGCCGTTCGGTCAGGTAGCGCAGCATCTCGAAGGAGGCCGAGCCGGACCCGATGATGACCGGCGCCCGCAGCACCGCGGTGGGCACGCCGCTGGCCAGCAGGATCCGGGCGACCTCGGCACGGGAGCGCAGGTGCGCCGACGGTCGGTCGCCGGGCGGGGGCTCGGGGCCGCCCAGGTAGACGATCCGGCGTACCCCGGCGGCGCGGGCCGCGGCGGCGAAGTTCGCCGCCGCCGCGCGGTCGCGGCGCTCGAAGTCGGTGTGCCCCAGCGAGTGCATCAGGAAGTACGCGACGTCGATGCCGGCGAAGGCCGCGGGCAGGCCGGCCGGGTCGGCCAGGTCGGCCTCGACGATCTCGACCTGATCGGCCCAGGGGACGTCGCGCAGCCGTGCCGCGCTGCGGGACAGGCAGCGGACGTCGTGGCCGGCCTCGACGAGACGGGGGGCGAGCCGGCCGCCGATGTAGCCGGTGGCCCCGGTGACGAGACAGCGCATAACTTCAGACTGTGCCCCGTTTTCCGGCGGTTCAGCCATAAACTCGACGAAGGCCGCGTCACCGAGCTCGGGGGAGGCCCAGGTGAGCACCTTCTGGGGTCCGGATTTCGCCGCGCTCGAGCGCGAGGATCCGGAGATCGCCGATGTGCTTCTCGACGAGCTGGTCCGCCAGCGCGACACCCTGCAGTTGATCGCCAGCGAGAGCTTCACCTCGCCGGCGGTGCTGGCCGTGCTGGGGTCCACGCTGGTGAACAAGTACGCCGAGGGCTATCCCGGGCAGCGCTACTACGGCGGGTGCGGGCCGGCCGACCGGGCCGAGCAGCTGGCCGTGCAGCGGGCGCGGGAACTGTTCGGCGCCGACCACGCGAACGTACAACCGCACTCCGGGTCGTCGGCGAACCTGGCCGCGTACGCCGCGCTGGCCGAGCCGGGCGATCCGGTGCTGGCCCTGGGGCTGCCGTACGGCGGGCACCTGACCCACGGCAGCCGGGCGAACTTCTCCGGCAAGTGGTTCCACCCGATCGCCTACCGGGTCACCCCGGACACCGAGACCATCGACTACGACGAGGTGCGTGACCTGGCCCTGGCGCACCGGCCCAAGCTGATCATCTGCGGCTCGGCGTCGTACCCCCGCCTGATCGACTTCGCCCGGTTCCGGGAGATCGCCGACGAGGTGGGCGCCTATCTGATGGTCGACGCGGCGCACTTCATCGGCCTGGTCGCCGGGCAGGCGGTCCCGTCCCCGGTGCCCTGGGCCGACGTGGTCACCTGCACCACCCACAAGGCGCTGCGCGGGCCGCGGGGCGGCATGATCCTGTGCCGTGCGGAGCTGGCGCAGCGGGTGGACAAGGCGGTCTTCCCGTTCACCCAGGGCGGCCCGCTGATGCACGCGGTGGCGGCCAAGGCGGTGGCCCTGCGCGAGGCGGGCACCCCGGCCTTCCGGGGGTACGCTCAGCAGACCGTGCGTAACGCGCAGGCGCTGACCTCCGGGCTGGCCGCCGAGGGGATGCGCCCGGTCACCGGCGGCACCGACACCCATCTCGCCGTGCTCGACCTGCGCGAGCTGGGCGTCAGCGGCCGGGAGGCGGAGGCGCGCTGCGCCGCCGCGGGGATCGCGCTCAACAAGAACCCCCTTCCGTACGATCCGGAGCGGCCCGCCGTGGCGTCCGGGATCCGGGTCGGCACCCCGGGCGTCACCTCGCAGGGCATGGGGGACGCCGAGATGCGCCGGATCGCGGAGCTGATCGGGGTGGCGGTGCGCTGCGATCCCGAGTCGGCCGCCGGGCTGTCCCGGCTGACCGGCGTCGGTGAGGAGGTGGTCGGACTGGTCCGGCGCTTCCCGTTCTACTCGCAGCAGGAGGTGCTCGCGTGAGCGGCATGCAGATGGAGGCACGATCTTGAGCGGCGTCTCGCCGGCGGCCCCGGAGAAGGACGACCTGCCCCTGCCGGATCTGCCGCCGCTGCCGAAGGACCCTCGCTGGAAGGTCGAGCACCTGGGGTTCCTGACGACGGTCTCGTTCGCGTTGCTGATGTGCGCCGCCTCGTCGGGTTTCCTGGCCGGCGGGGCCGACGCCGCGCTCGGCGCGGCCGGCGGAGTGCTGATCGTGACGGTCAGTCACACTCTGACCACTCTGGTGGTCGCCTGGGCAGACACCGTGCGCCCCGCGCTCGTCATGCCGCTGGGAATGTTCACCTATGTCGCCAAATATTCTTTGCTGGGAATTATCCTGGCGGTCGGGGTCTCGTCCGAATGGCCGGGAAAGACCGCTCTGGGGCTGGGAGTGGTCGCGGGCGTGGTGGTGTGGACCGGCGTCCAGGCCTGGTGGGTGACACGCCGGACACTCCGAAAGTGATTCATGGCACTGGCATCCTCCCTGGTCAGCGCGGGGAAGTCCGGTTAGGCGCCACGATCCGGTGATGTGTCCGCCCGCGCCTTGTTCGGTTTTGGCGGGACAGGAGTACCGTGTCCTTCCAGTTGCGAGACCCCTGACGCCTGGACAACCGAGGTTGTGCGGGGGGTCCCGCTTAGCTTCGTGTTTCCTGCTGATATCGTTCGGGCCGTCATGACCGGCCAAGAACCCCCCCACGACGAACGCGGTGACGACGGCCCGACCCCACCGGACTCCGGTGCGGGCATGACGGCAGTCACCTACCTCATCGCGGGCATGTTGGTGTGGGGCGGGATCGGCTGGCTGGTCGACCACTACGTCGGAACCGAGGGCATCTTCGCCGGCATCGGCGCCGTCCTCGGCATCGGCGGGGGTGTGTATCTCATCGTGCGCCGACTCGGCGCCTGACAGGAAAGGGCCATGGTGATCGGTCAGTCGACGGTCCTCGCGGCGGAGTTCCCGCCCAGCGTCGAGGACTTCTACCTGCCCAGCATCCTGCCGTGGGGCGCGGAGGAGAACTACTGGTTCACCAAGATCACGGTGCTGATCTGGGTGGCCGTGGCGGCGATCATCGTGTACTTCCTGGTGTCGTACCGGAAGCCGCAGCTGGTCCCGACCAAGAAGCAGTGGCTCGCGGAGAGCATCTACGGCTTCGTGCGGAACAACATCGCGGTCGACATGATCGGCCCGCGAGGTGTGGCCTTCGCGCCGTACCTGACGACGCTGTTCATGTTCATCCTGCTGAACAACTTCTTCGGCATCCTGCCGTTCGTGCAGATCTCGCCGAACTCGCACATCGCCTTCCCGGCGATCCTCGCGGTCATCAGCTATGTGATGTTCATCTATGTCGGCATGCGGCATCACGGCCCCTTGAAGTACTTCAAGCACGCCCTGATCCCGCCGGCGCCGTGGTTCATCCTGCCGCTGCTGATCCCGATCGAGCTCTTCTCGAACTTCGTGGTCCGGCCGTTCTCGCTGGCCGTCCGTCTGTTCGCCAACATGTTCGCCGGCCACATGCTGCTGCTGGTGTTCACGCTCGGCGGCTTCGCGATGATCAGCGCCAACGCGGCGCTGGCGCCCGTCTCGGTTCTCTCCTGGGTGCTCACCATCGCGCTGACCTTCCTCGAGTTCCTGGTGATCTGTCTCCAGGCCTACGTCTTCACGGTGCTGACCGCGAGCTACGTCCAGGGCGCGCTCGCCGACGAGCACTGAGATCAACCCGCACGAGCAACACCCCGTTTGTCGTCCCGCGTGACAGTCACGCGAGATTCCAGGAGGAACTGAAATGCCACTCGCCGAAGTTGTTGGTAGCACCGCCGCCATCGGTTACGGCCTTGCTGCCATCGGCCCGGGTATCGGTGTCGGTCTGGTCTTCTCTGCCTACATCCAGTCGACCGCCCGTCAGCCGGAGTCGTCGCGGCTGACCCTGCCGTACGTCTGGATCGGCTTCGCCGTCGTCGAGGCGCTCGCACTGCTGGGTATCGCCTTCGGCTTCATCTGGGCCGGCGACGTCAACGGCTGACCTAGACATAGCTGACCTCGACAGGAGGTTCTCGTGATCAACACGTTTGTTCTGGCCGAGGCCGCCGCCGAGGAGACCGCGCACAACCCGATCATTCCCGCCTGGGAAGAGATCGTGGTGGGCTCGGTCGCCTTCGCGGTGCTGTGCTTCGTTCTGATCAAGTTCGTCTTCCCGCAGATGGAGAAGACGTTCAAGGCCCGCGTGGACGCCATCGAGGGTGGCATCAAGCGTGCCGAGGCCGCTCAGGCCGAGGCGAACGAGCTGCTCGAGCAGTACCGCGCGCAGCTCGCCGAGGCGCGGACCGAGGCTGCTCGGATCCGCGACGAGGCCCGGGCGGACGCCGAGGGCATCCGTCAGGACGTTCTGGCCAAGGCGCGCGAGGAGTCCGACCGCATCATCGCGGCCGGTTCCGAGCAGCTCGCCGCGCAGCGTGAGTCGATCGTGCGGGAGCTCCGCTCCGAGGTCGGCACGCTGGCCGTGGACCTGGCCGGCAAGATCGTTGGAGAGGCGCTGGCCGACGAGGCCCGTACCCGCGGCACTGTCGAGCGCTTCATCGCGGACCTCGACGCCGCCGGCTCGGCGGGCGGGCGGCGCTGATGGCGTCGGGCGTCACCAACCAGGCCTACGCGGACGCGGTGGAGCGGCTGCACGCCGACACCGCCACGTTCACCGGCACGCAGCTGGCCACGGTCGCCGACGAGTTCCTGTCGGTGGCCGGCCTGCTGCGGGAGCAGCCCCGGCTGCGCCGGGCGCTGACCGATCCGTCGCGGCCGGGCGCCGACCGGGCCGGGCTGTTCCGCTCGCTGCTCGCCGGCAAGGCGGCCGAGGTGACCGTCACCGCGCTGTCCACCCTGGTGGCCGGCCGGTTCTCCCAGCCCGGCGACCTGCTGGACGCGACCGAGCGGCTGGGTGTGGACACCCTGCTGGCCGCGGCGCAGAAGGACGGGAAGCTGGCGGAGATCGAGGACGAGCTGTTCCGCTTCGGACAGATCGTCGCCGGTACGCCGGAGCTCGCGGCCACGCTCAGCGACGTCGGCGCGCCGGTCGAGCCCCGGGCTAAGCTGGTCGGGGACCTGCTGACCGGCAAGGCCCAGCCGACCACGGTGCGACTCGTCCAGGTCGCGCTCGAGGGGTTCGGTGGCCGCGGCTTCGAGGCCTCGCTGAACCGGCTGGTCGAGCTGACCGCCGGCAAGCGGGACCGCGAGGTGGCGTACGTGACGGTGGCCAAGCCGCTCAGCGACGCCGAGGAGACCGCGCTGGCCGCCAAGCTGTCCACCATCTACGGCCGTGAGGTCTCGTTGAAGGTGGACGTCAACCCGGCGATCATCGGCGGGGTCAGCGTCCGGGTCGGCTCCGACCTCTACGACGGCACGATCCTGCGTCGGCTGAACGCCGCCAAGCAGGCGTTCGCTTAACAGTCCTTTCCCCTCGATTCCTTATCGAGAAGCCCCTCGGTGGCGGCGACGTCCCGAGCTAGACAGAGAAGGCAGAGGATGGCCGAGCTGACCATCTCCTCGGACGAGATCCGGGGGGCGCTAGAGCGCTACGTCTCGTCCTATTCGCCCGAGGTCTCCCGTGAGGAGGTCGGCATCGTCTCCGATGCGGGCGACGGTATCGCGCACGTCGAGGGCCTGCCCTCGACCATGGCGAACGAGCTCCTGGAGTTCGCCGACGGCACGCTGGGCGTCGCCCTGAACCTCGACGTCCGTGAGATCGGCGCCGTGATCCTGGGTGACTACGCGAACATCGAGGAGGGGCAGCAGGTCAAGCGGACCGGCCGCGTCCTCTCGGTGCCGGTCGGCGACGCCTTCCTGGGTCGCGTTGTGGACGCCCTGGGCAACCCGATCGACGACCGCGGCGAGATCGCCAACGAAGGCTTCCGCGAGCTCGAGCTCCAGGCGCCGAACGTGATGGCGCGGCAGCCGGTGAAGCAGCCGCTGCAGACCGGCATCAAGGCGATCGACGCCATGACGCCGATCGGCCGCGGCCAGCGCCAGCTGATCATCGGCGACCGCAAGACCGGCAAGACCACGGTCGCGCTCGACACGATCATCAACCAGAAGGCCAACTGGGAGTCCGGCGACCCGGAGAAGCAGGTCCGCTGCATCTACGTCGCCATCGGCCAGAAGGCCTCGACGATCGCCAGCATCCGCGGCGTTCTCGAGGCGCAGGGCGCGCTGCAGTACACGACGATCGTCGCGGCTCCGGCGTCCGACCCGGCCGGCTTCAAGTACATCGCGCCGTACACCGGTTCCTCCATCGGTCAGCACTGGATGTACAACGGCAAGCACGTCCTGATCGTCTTCGACGACCTGACCAAGCAGGCCGAGGCGTACCGCGCGGTCTCGCTGCTGCTGCGCCGCCCGCCGGGCCGTGAGGCGTACCCGGGTGACGTCTTCTACCTGCACTCCCGGCTGCTGGAGCGCTGCGCCAAGCTCTCCAACGAGCTGGGTGGCGGCTCGATGACCGGTCTGCCGATCATCGAGACCAAGGCCAACGACATCTCGGCCTACATCCCGACCAACGTCATCTCGATCACCGACGGCCAGATCTTCCTGGAGTCCGACCTGTTCGCCTCGGGTGTCCGCCCGGCGATCAACGTCGGCACCTCGGTGTCCCGAGTGGGTGGCTCGGCGCAGGTGAAGGCCATGCGCTCGGTCTCCGGTCGTCTGCGTCTCGACCTGGCCCAGTTCCGTGAGCTGGAGGCCTTCTCGGCCTTCGCCTCCGACCTGGACCGCGCCTCGCGTGCGCAGCTGGAGAAGGGCATCCGCCTGGTCGAGCTGCTCAAGCAGCCGCAGTACTCGCCGTACTCGACGGTCGACCAGGTCATCTCGATCTGGGCGGGCACCACCGGCCAGCTCGACGACATCCCGGTCGGCGACGTGCGTCGCTTCGAGCAGGAATTCCTGCAGTGGTTCAAGCAGCACAACAGCGACGTCTACACCGCGATCGAGTCGACGAACCTGCTGAGCGACGACAACGTCGAGAGCCTCAAGGCCGGTGTCGTCGAGTTCAAGAAGGTCTTCCAGAGCAGCGCGACCGGCGAGAGCGGTAGCTAGTCATGGCCGGTCAGGTACAGGCGCTGCGGCGGCGCATCCGCACCGTCAAGTCGACCAAGAAGATCGCCAAGGCGCAGGAGCTGGTGGCCACCAGCCGCATCGCCAAGGCGCAGGAGCGGGTGAACGCCTCGCGGCCGTACTCGGTGGCGATCACCAAGGTGCTGGCGGCGCTGGCGTCGAACGCTTCGGTCGACAACCCGCTGCTGGTCGCGCGTGAGCGCGTCCAGCGGGCGGGTGTCCTGCTGATCACCAGTGACCGGGGCCTGGCCGGCGCCTACAACGCCAACGCCATCCGCGCCTGCGAGCAGCTGATCGCTCAGCTGCGCTCGGAGGGCAAGGACGTGGCGCTGTACGTGGTGGGCCGCAAGGGCGCCGGTTACTACCGGTTCCGCAACCGGCCGGTCGCCGCCAGCTGGACCGGCTTCTCCGAGCGCCCGTCGTTCACCGACGCCAGGAACATCGGCGACGCGCTGATCGAGGCGTTCACCGCGGGTTCGGAGACGGACGGGACCTTCGGGCCCGAGGGCATCGTGGGCGTGGACGAGCTGCACATCGTCAGCACCGAGTTCAAGTCCCTGATGACCCAGACCGCGAACGCGAAGCCACTCGCGCCGGTGCAGATCGAGGACCAGGCGGAGGAGCAGCCCGAGTCCGGGCTGCGCGCCGCGTACGAATTCGAGCCGGACGCCGACGAGCTGCTCGACGCGTTGCTGCCGAAGTACCTCAACACGCGGATCTACGCGGCGTTGCTGGACTCGGCGGCGAGCGAGTCGGCATCCCGGCGGCGGGCGATGAAGAGCGCGTCGGACAACGCCGACGACCTCCTCAAGCGGTACACGCGCGAGATGAACTCCGCGCGGCAGGCTGCGATCACCCAGGAAATCAGTGAGATCGTCGGCGGCGCCAACGCGCTGGCGGCGGCGGGAAGTGATGTGTGATGACTGCTGTAGCTGAGCCCACCAAGGCGGAGACCGCTGTCGGCCGTGTCGTCCGGGTCATCGGCCCGGTCGTCGACGTCGAGTTTCCCCGCGACGCCATGCCCGCGATCTTCAACGCGCTGCACGTCGAGGTCACCCTCTCCGAGGGCAAGAAGAAGCTGACGCTGGAGGTCGCCCAGCACCTGGGTGACAACCTGCTCCGCGCGATCTCGATGCAGCCGACCGACGGCCTGGTCCGGGGCGCCGAGGTCAACGACACCGGCGCGCCGATCTCGGTGCCCGTCGGTGACGTGACCAAGGGCCACGTGTTCAACGCCCTCGGTGAGGTGCTCAACGTCGACCCGTCGACGCTGGACATCCAGGAGCGCTGGGCGATCCACCGCAAGCCCCCGGCGTTCGCCGACCTGGAGCCGAAGACCGAGATGCTGGAGACCGGCATCAAGGTGCTCGACCTGCTCGCGCCGTACGTGCGTGGTGGCAAGATCGGCCTGTTCGGTGGCGCGGGCGTGGGCAAGACCGTGCTCATCCAGGAGATGATCATCCGGGTCGCCCGGAACTTCGGTGGCACCTCGGTGTTCGCCGGCGTCGGCGAGCGCACCCGTGAGGGCAACGACCTCATCCTGGAGATGGACGAGGGTGGCGTTCTGGACAAGACCGCCCTGGTCTTCGGCCAGATGGACGAGCCGCCGGGCACCCGTCTGCGGGTGGCGCTGACCGCGCTCACCATGGCCGAGTACTTCCGGGACGTCCAGAACCAGGAGGTGCTGCTCTTCATCGACAACATCTTCCGGTTCACCCAGGCCGGTTCCGAGGTGTCGACCCTGCTCGGCCGTATGCCGTCCGCCGTGGGTTACCAGCCCACCCTGGCCGACGAGATGGGCGAGCTGCAGGAGCGGATCACCTCGGTCCGGGGCAAGGCGATCACCTCGCTGCAGGCGATCTACGTGCCCGCCGACGACTACACCGACCCGGCGCCGGCCACCACCTTCGCCCACCTGGACGCGACCACCAACCTGGAGCGGTCGATCTCGGACAAGGGCATCTACCCGGCCGTGGACCCGCTGGCCTCCAGCTCGCGGATCCTGGCCCCGGAGTTCGTCGGCGCCGAGCACTACGCGGTCGCCCGTGAGGTCCAGCGGATCCTGCAGAAGTACAAGGACCTGCAGGACATCATCGCCATCCTCGGTATGGACGAGCTCTCCGAGGAGGACAAGGTCACGGTCGCCCGGGCCCGCCGCATCGAGCGGTTCCTGTCGCAGAACACCTACGCGGCGGAGCAGTTCACCGGCGTTCCCGGCTCGACGGTCCCGCTGAAGGAGACCATCGAGGCGTTCAAGAAGATCGCCGAGGGTGAGTACGACAACTACCCGGAGCAGGCGTTCTTCATGTGCGGCGGTCTCGAGGACCTGGAGAAGAACGCGCACGAGCTGATGAAGGGCTGACCTCAGCCTCGTCGCAGCTGGTGACGAACGGAAAGCCGTGCCGGTGCCCACCGGCACGGCTTTCCGCGTCCGGAGGCTCCGTCCGGGTGAATCGCGCGGATCCGGCTCCCGCAGGTCCGGGACTCTGCGGTAGGGAACTCGCCGGTCGTCTTCGGTATGCTTGCACGCGCCTCAGAGGCGGTCCCGTGTTCACACGGGGCGTGACGAACCGGCAGAGTTGGGGATCGGGTGGCTAAGTCTGCGAAGCGCCGCACACCGCTGTGGGCGCGGCTGACCGCCATTTTCGGCGGCGTGCTGATGGTGACCAGCGGTGGCGTCCTGGTGACCGGCCAGGCCCTCATCTCGAAGTACACCAGCGGCCTGGACGCCGGCAGCACGCTGGTCGGCGACCCCGCCGAGGGGGCCACCAAGGGCAGCGCCGAGATCAAGGGCCCGCTCAACATCCTGATGGCCGGTATCGACCCGCGCGACGAGAAGACCCCGCCGCTGTCCGACTCGATCATCGTGGCGCACATCCCGGCGAGCATGGACCAGGTCTACATGTTCTCCATCCCGCGGGACCTGTACGTCGACATCCCGGCGTTCAAGGCGACCGGGTTCGGCGGCGGCAAGGCGAAGATCAACTCGGCGATGTCGTACGGCAGCTCCGTCGGCAACGGCAAGCACGACGTGCGGCAGGGCTTCCAGCTGCTCACCAAGACGGTCAGCCAGCTCACCGGGATCGATTCGTTCGACGCCGGCGCGATCATCAACTTCGGCGGTTTCAAGAAGATCGTCGAGGCGATGGGCGGCGTGACCATGAAGATCGACATGACGGTCAAGTCGGAGCACCTCAAGCCGAACGGCAAGCCCCGGGACCGTCGCCCGGAGTGTGCCGACAACAAGTGCGACCATCCGTACATCGGTGAGCAGAAGGTCTACAAGCCGGGGACCTACCACCTCAAGGCCTGGGAGGCGCTGGACTACGTCCGCCAGCGGTACGGCCTGCCGAACAGCGACTACGACCGGCAGCGGCACCAGCAGCAGTTCATCAAGGCGATGGCCAAGCAGGCGATGAGCAAGGGCGTGGTGACCAACCCGTCCAAGATGCTGAAGATCCTGGACGCGGCCGGCGACGCGCTGACCTTCGGTGCCGCCAACGGCACCAGCGTCCTGGACTGGGGTCTGGCGTTGAAGGATCTGAACACCGACAACATGGTGTCCATCAAGCTGGACGGTGGCGGCGTCTTCGACCCGGCCACCAACAGGTACTACGGGGAAAAGCTCGCCGACGGGTCGCAGGCGTTCTTCCAGGCGGTGAGGGACGACAAGATCCAGGAGTTTCTGCTGGCCCACCCGGAGTTCATCAACAAGAACAGCTAGCCCCGGTCGGCCGTCGGCCGGGGGCGGCGATTAGACTTTCACCCGATCGGTTCGCAGCGTCAAAGGGAGACAGCGTGGCCAACCAGCTTCACGTCGAGGTCGTCGCCGTCGAGCAGAAGATCTGGGCCGGTGAGGCCGAGATGCTCGTCGCGCGAACCACCGAGGGTGAGATCGGTGTGCTGCCCGGCCACTCGCCGCTCCTCGGCCTGCTCAAGGAGCCGTCCCAGGTCCGGGTCAAGCTCGCCGGCGGTGAGCAGCTGACCTATGACGTCGCCGGGGGCTTCCTCTCCATCGACGCGAACGGCGTCACCGTGCTCGCCGAGAGCGCGACCCCCGCGACGCCCGAGCAGCACTGACACCGGCGATGCGGGTTCTGGAAATCATCGGAATCTGCCTCGTCGCGCTGCTCGCGCTTCTCTTCGCCATCTTCTTCCGCCGCCGCCTGCTCATGCTCGGCGGCGGCACCATCCGGCTGCAGGTCCGCACCAACACGATGGTGCCGGGCCGCGGCTGGTCACCCGGGCTCGGCCAGTTCGTCGGCGACGAGCTCCGCTTCCACAAGATGTTCAGCCTGGCCTTCCGCCCCAAACGGGTGCTCGACCGGCGGGTCCTGACGATCGCCGAGCGCCGCCTGCCGACCGGCCCCGAGCGGCTCACCATGCCCGGTCACTGGGTGGTGCTGCGCTGTGCCATGGGCGGCACCGAGGTCGAGATCGCCATGGCCGAGACCACGGTCACCGGATTCCTGTCCTGGCTGGAGGCCGGGCCGCCTCGCGACCCGGGCAGTGTGCCCGGCCGATCCATCTTCGGCGGGCCGCACCCGCTCGAGAGCTGAACCCGGTGGCCGGCCCGGACGCGGGCCGCCGCACCACCGGTTCCCGATTGGCCGTGGCGGCCGGCCCCGGGCGGCCCTAGCGTCGCAGCCATGCGGATCCGAATCGTCGACGCCTTCACCGACCGACCCTTCGCCGGCAACCCGGCCGGCGTGCTCCTCCTCGACGGCGACGCCTTCCCCGCCGACGACTGGATGCAGCGGGTGGCCGCCGAGGTCAACCTCTCCGAGACCGCGTTCCTGCACCGCTCGCCCGAGGCCGGCGCCGACTGGGCGCTGCGCTGGTTCACCCCGGCCGCCGAGGTCGCGCTCTGCGGGCACGCCACCCTCGCCACCACGCACGTGCTGCGCCAGGCCGGCCTGATCGACGGGCCGGTCCGGTTCACCACCACCAGCGGCATCCTGACCGCCACGGTCGCCGCGGACGGCCTGATCACGCTGGACTTCCCGGTCGCCCCACTCAGCCCGATCGACGTCGACCCGGCCCTCGCCACCGCGCTCGGCGCCGAGCTGCTGAGCTGCCGCTGGACCGGGCCGAACACCGACGACGTGCTGGCCGAGGTGGCCGACGAGAAGACCGTACGCGCGCTGACACCGGACCTCGGCGCCCTGGCCCGCCTCACCCGGCGCGGCGTCATCGTGACCGCCCTCGCCGAGGACCCGGCGTCCGGATACGACTTCGTCTCCCGCTTCTTCGGCCCGGCCGTAGGGGTGAACGAGGACCCGGTCACCGGCAGCGCGCACACCGCGCTCACGCCGTACTGGAGCGAGCGCCTGGGCCGCACCACGCTCACCGGCTATCAGGCCTCGTCCCGGGGCGGCCTGGTCCTTCTCACCCTGCGCGGCGACCGGGTCGACCTCTCCGGGCACGCGGTGACCACCATCGACGGCGAGTTGCGGGTGGCGCTTCCGGCCTCGTGACCGCGGGCGCGGGGCCGGGCGGCGGCGCCGGGGCGAGGGTTGTTCCGGTCAGCGGGAGCCGCCGGGGACCCACTTCACGTCGCCGTCCGGGTTCGCCACCCGGGACAGGATGAACAGCAGGTCGGAGAGCCGGTTGAGGTACTTGGCCGGGAGCACCGGCGTACGCTCGGGGTCGGCCTCGATCAGCGCCCACGCCGAACGTTCCGCCCGCCGCGCCACGGTCCGGGCCACGTGCAGCAGCGCCGCCCCGGGGGTGCCACCCGGCAGGATGAAGCTGTCCAGGGCGGCGAGACGCTCGTTGAACTCGTCGCACCAGCCCTCCAGCCGCGTCACGTACTCCTCGGTGATCCGCAGCGGCGGGTACGGCGGGTCCTCCGCCAGCGGGTTGCCGAGGTCCGCCCCCAGGTCGAAGAGGTCGTTCTGCACCCGGCTCAGCACCTCACGTACGTCGTCGGGAAGCGCGCCGAGCGCGAGCGCGACGCCCAGCGCCGCGTTGCACTCGTCCGCGTCGGCGTAGGCCGCGATCCGCGGATCGGTCTTCGCCGCCACCTCGTTGTTGACCAGCCGGGTCTGACCGGCGTCGCCGGTACGGGTGTAGATGCGGGTGAGATGCACAGTCATGCGCCCACCCTACGGAGTTCGGCTGGGTCACGGACCATACGATGGCCCGCGTGGATGTGATCAGGGTGAAGGGCGGCGCACCGCTCACCGGTGACGTCACGGTCGGTGGCGCGAAGAACTCGGCGCTCAAGCTGATGGCGGTCGCCCTGCTCGGCGAGGGGCGCAGCGTGGTCTCCAACGTGCCCCGGATCACCGACATCGCGATCATGGCGGAGGTGCTCCGCCGGCTCGGCTGCGACGTGACGCTGAGCGGCACCGAGGCGGCGATCGACGTGCCGCTGGAGCCGGGCGCGGAGGCCGACTACGACCTGGTGCGCCGGCTGCGCGCGTCGATCTGCGTGCTGGGCCCGCTGCTGGCCCGCCGCGGCTACGTCCGGGTGGCCCTGCCGGGCGGCGACATGATCGGTTCCCGCGGCCTGGACATGCACGTGTCCGGCCTGGCCCGGATGGGCGCGGAGATCTCCAACGAGCACGGGTTCGTGATCGCCTCGGCTCCGGCCGGGCTGCGCGGCACCAAGATCTGGCTGGACTTCCCGAGCGTGGGCGCGACCGAGAACCTGCTGATGGCGGCGGTGCTGGCGAAGGGCGTCACGGAGATCGACAACGCCGCCCGGGAACCGGAGATCGTGGACATCTGCGAGATGCTCGTCGCGATGGGCGCCCGGATCACCGGGGCGGGCACGTCGACGCTGGTCATCGAGGGCGTGGACGGGCCGCTCCAACCGGTGCGGCACACCACGATCGGTGACCGGATCGTCGGCGGGACCTGGGCGTACGGCGCGGCGATGACCCGTGGTGACGTGACCGTGCACGGGGTGCGGCCGGAGTTCCTGGACATCGCGCTGGACAAGCTGGTGGCGGCCGGAGCGACCGTCGAGCCCGGGGACAACCGGTTCCGGGTACGGATGACCGAGCGGCCCCGGCACGTCGACATCGTCACGCTGCCGTACCCGGGTTTCGCCACCGACCTGCTGCCGATGGCGATCGGGCTGGCGTCGGTGGCCGAGGGCTCGTCGCTGATCACCGAGAACATCTTCGACGGGCGCTTCATGTTCGTGAACGAGATGGTACGGCTGGGAGCGGACATCCGTACCGACGGGCACCACGCGGTGGTCAACGGCCGGGAGCGGCTCTCCGGCGCGCCGGTGCGGGCCACCGACATCCGGGCCGGTGCGGGCCTGGTCATCGCCGGGCTGTGTGCGGACGGGGTGACCGAGGTGGGCGAGGTGCACCACATCGACCGCGGCTACCCGGACTTCGTCGCCGACCTGTCCCGGCTCGGTGTCGAGGTGGAGCGCACCGACGTGCCGGAGCCGACCTTCGACTTCTGAGCAGGCCGGGTGCCGCGCCTGCCAGGTCCCTCGGCGGGCCGGGGTGCCGCGACTGCCTGCTTCTGGCCAGGTCGGGGTGCTGCGGCTGGCCGCCTTCCGGGCGGGTCGGTCGGCCCGCTTTCCGGGCGGGTCGGTCGGCGTGCCTTCTGGCCGGGCCGGTCGGCCTGCGTTCCGGGCGGGCCGGTCAGCGGAACGGTGAGTCGCCGACCAGGCGCCGCGCCTGCTCCACCTGCTCGGCGAAGACCAGGACGGACACCCGGCCGTCGCGCCGGATCGCCCGGGTGGCGCGGATGCCCGCCTCGGACAGCAGCCGCCGGATCTCGTCGGCGACCTCGGGCCCGCCGGTGACCGCGGCCGGCCGGAGCAGGCCGTAGTCATCCTGCTCCGCGCGCTCTCCGAAGATCGCCAAACCGTCCGCGTAGCCGTCCCGCGGCGGCTCGGAGTCCAGGGGGCCGGTGGGTTGCAGGCCCATGCGCCAGAACACGGCGCCGAGAAAGCCGACCAGACCGACGGCGATCAGCGGTCCGATGAGGTACCAGCCGTCGCTCGTGGCCATGGGCACAGTCTGACACCGCGGATCGCTGATTGCCGGCGATTCGACCCGATCGGGCAGGCGTCCTTAGTTTCCGTTAAGTAACCCCGCTAGACTCCCAGATGCCTCTAGCGAAGGAGTGGAGCATGGCGGGTCGTCTCGCGGTCATCGGTTCCGGATTGATGGGTTCCGGCATCGCCCAGGTCTCGGCGCAGGCAGGCTGGCAGGTCACCATGCGGGACGTCGACGACGCCTCGCTCAAGCGCGGCCTCGGCGCGATCAGTGACTCGCTGTCCCGCTTCGCGGCCAAGGGCAAGATCGCCGAGGAGGAGGTCGAGGCCACCCTCGGCCGGATCACCCCGACCACCGACATGGACGCGGTCGCCGAGGCCGACATCGTGGTCGAGGCGATCTTCGAGAAGGTCGAGGCCAAGCACGACGTCTTCCGGCAGCTGGACAAGATCTGCAAGGCCGGCGCGGTGCTGGGCACGAACACCTCGGCCATCCCGATCACCCAGATCGCCGCTGTCACCTCCCGGCCGGAGTCGGTGGTCGGCATCCACTTCTTCTCCCCGGTCCCGATGATGAAGCTCGTCGAGCTGGTCCGCGGCTACCAGACCGCCGACCGGACCATGTCCGCCGCCCGCGACTTCGCCGAGGGTGTCGGCAAGACCTGCGTCGAGGTCAAGCGCGACGTGGCCGGTTTCGTCTCCAACCGCCTGTTCTCCGCGCTGCTGGTCGAGGCCATCAAGCTGGTCGAGTCGGGCGTCGTCTCCGCCGCCGACCTGGACACGGTCATGAAGCTCGGCTTCGGTCACGCCATGGGGCCGCTCGCCACCGTCGACCTGACCGGCCTGGACGTGATGCTGAACGCGGCCGGCAACATTTACCGCGACACCCAGGACGAGAAGTTCTTCCCGCCGGAGCTCCTCCAGCGCATGGTCACCGCGGGCGACCTGGGCCGCAAGACCGGCAAGGGCTTCTACAGCTACTGAGCCCCCTCGACCCCGGACGAAAAGCCGCCGATCCGGTACGCCCGGAAAAGCCCCATAACCGGTGCTGGGGTTGTTTCGGTGGCGGAATAACCATCCTGGGCACCAGCTCAGCGGCGTCGGCTGGTGCTGGTGGCTGTTTCGGGTGGGGACGGCTCCGCGCCGGCACCCGCCGCGCCGGGCGGCGGGGCCGCGCGGCGCCCGGTCAGCGCGTGCCGGCGAAGGAGAGCGAGAGCAGCGTCGCCGCCACCATGCCGCCGAGCAGCGTCAGCCCGATGCCGCCGATGTCCAGGCGGGCGTGGAGCCGGCGGTGCGCCAGCACCGCCGCGACCGGGACGCCCGCCGACGGGGCGAGCACGAAGGCGAGCCAGCCCAGGCCGCGGATCACCGCGCCGCCCCAGAGCGCCTGATGGCCGAAAGTGACCAGGCCGGCGGCGACCAGGCCGGCCAGCGCCGAGATGGCCGCGCCGATCAGCGGGAGCAGGGGCAGCAACCAGCGCGGCAGCGGACGCCGGGCGCCGGGCCGGTAGCGCTCGTCGATGCGGTCGGCGGCGCGGGCCAGCAGCACGCGCGGTGACTGGCGGCCGTGCCCGGGGCTGTCGAGGTCGTCGGAGGGCCGCCGCTGCAGGGCGACCCGGGGGAGGGCTTCCACCGGGGCGGGTTCGGGCACCTCGCCGAGCGCCCGGACCCGCAGGCCGCCGGCCCGGCGCAGCTGGTCCCACAGCCGGGCCGCCTCCCGGTCGACGTCCAGCACCTGGGCCGCGGCGGCGCCCGCCCAGCGGTCCGCGGCGAGCGCGTCGTTCTCGGCACGGGCCAGTTCGCCGGCGGCCCGGGCCGCGCTGTCCTGGTACGCCTGTTCCGCCTCGTCGAGTTCGGCGTCGCGCCGCCGGTTCACCTCGGCGAGGGCGCTCACCATCAGCTGGTAGTCGCGGCTGGGCGGCTGCCGGTCACGTGTGGTCACTGTTCACCTCGTACGGGATGATCACTTCCGGGGTGCGGTGCACCGAGCGGTCGAAGAACAGCGCCCGGCGGGTCCGCGGGTACCACACCGGGCCGCCGGGTTGCGGGTGCAGCGGGGTCAGATCGGCCCCGGGCACGTCGAGCGCCACCCAGGCGCCGATCGAGTCGAAGCGGGCGCCGATCCCGCCCAGGGTGTCCCGCAGCCGGGGCACCGAACGCCACCAGCCGAGCACGTGCACGCGCTGTTCCGGGCCGTCGGCGAGCAGGGTTCGCAGACCCGGCCGCGCGGCGGCGTCCAGGGCGTACCCGAGCACGTAGTGCGGAATGTCGCGGGCCGGCAGGTCGAAGTGGACGTCGGTGGCGTCGTACCAGTCGGCCGAGGGCAGCTCGGCGAACAGCCGCGCGGCGGAGTGCGACGCGCCCGGCTCCAGGCAGATCACGCTGAAGTGGGCCGGGCCCTGGGCGGCCAGGCTGAGCGCGGCGGCGGCCAGCACGTCACACGCCTCTTCGGTACGGGTGCCGAGCACCGCCAGGTTGCGCCCGGGCATCCGCCCGAGCCGGAACCGGGCCGGCTGGGCGGCCACGTCGATGCGCTCGCCGAGCACGGCTCCGGGTGACGAGCCGACCGGGGTGTTCGCATCGGGCACCCGCCCGGCGGGCCGTAGCGCGGCCGGCAGCCGGGGCACCGCGTCGCCGTCGAACAGCCTCGGTTCCTCGCAGCCGGTCGGCCGCATCCGCCACAGCCGGCGCTGCAACGCGCGCCACCCGGTCCGGTCGCCGGCGTCCGGCAGCCGGACGATCCGGTTCGCCCCGGACATCCCGGACTCGGTGTTGACCACCGCGTGATAGCGCGGGATGACCGCGGCCGCCAGGTTGTCGTCGGCCAGGACCCGGCGTGCCTTGGGCAGCGCGATCCGCAGGGTGAACGGGGCGATCAGCCCGGGACGTCCGCACAGGGCCTGGATCCCGGCCGCGTCCTCGGAGGCGAGCACCAGGTGGATGCCCTGGGACCGGCCCCGCCGGGCGAGGTCCTCGACCAGGTCGGCCGCCTCGTCGGCGACCGCGTCCCGGCCGGACAGCAGCACCGGGAACTCGTCGATGACCGCGACGATCCGGGGCCAGTGCCCGGTCGGGTCCTCGGCGCGCAGCTCGGCCAGCCTGCCGGCATCGCAGCGTTTCGCCGCCTGCGCGCGGGTGCGCAGCTCCTCGCCCAGGTGCCGGAGCATGGCCAGGCCGAACTCACGGTCGCCGTTGACGTTGATCCCGGCCAGCCGTACCTGGGGAAGCCAGCTCGGGTCGCGGGGGCCGGCGGCGTACCGGGCGAACGACACCCCCTCCTTGAAGTCGAGCAGGTAGAGGGCCAGCTCCTCGGGGCCGTACCGGGTGGCCAGCGAACCCAGCCAGGTGTGGATCAGGTTGGTCTTGCCGGAGCCGGACGGGCCGCCGATCAGCGCGTGCGGTGGGTCGTCGCCGAGCGGCACCTCGACCAGCGTGCCGTCGGTGCTGTCACCGATCGGGGCGAGCAGGCCGTGCAGCGAGGACTCGGTCCAGTACTTGGCCGGCTCCAGGTCGGCCAGCCGGGCGGGGCCCGCGCCGGACCGCATCCGTTCCGCGGTGCTGCGGCCGAACGCCGCGATCCGTTCCGGCGGTGGCGGCGGGTCCAGCCGGATCTCCAGGCGACCGAGCGAGTCGCAGGTGGCGGTCTGGTCGCGCACCACGATCCGTTCCACCGTCGGGTCGTCGTCCAGCTCCAGGCCGCGGACCACCAGGTGTACCCCGCAGGCCACCCCGGTACGGACGATCCGGCCCAGTTGCGCCCGCTGCGACGCGGTCATCTCGACCGTGGTGGCCCGGTCGGCGAGCAGCACCACGAGACGCCACGGCTCCGGTCGCGGGCCGGGCCGGGCGGCGACCAGGTCGGCCAGCGTCGGGTACTGCCCGCCGAGCGACTCGTGCACCCGCAGGATGTGCTCGGCCAGCTCGTCGAGCAGCGATCCGAGCCCGCCCGGCCCGACGAAGGTGGGGTTGAGCGGCGCGAACGGGGCGAGTGTGCCGCCCAGGTTCTCCGGGTCGTACACGGTCAGCTGCACGTCGCCGGGCCGGGTGCTGCCCAGCGCGCGCAGCAGCACCCCGGCGATCAGGTCGTCGACCGCCGGGGACGGACCGGACACGTGCAGGTGCGCCGCGTCGAGCAGCGGGATCAGGGCGGGCAGCGCGGTGGTGTCCTCGAACGTGATCGCGCCGATCCGCAGCAGGCCGGGCCGGCTGCCCCGCTCCGGTTCACTGGGCGACCACAGCCGCCACGGCGCGCCCGCCGCGCCGGTGGCGCTGGAGGTGGCCAGTCCGCGCAGGTGCCCGGCGAGCCGGGTGGTCTCGCCGCGGTAGCGCCGCTGGATGTCGTCGCGGGCGGCTTCGCGGGCGGCGGCGAGCTGGGTCAGGCAGGTGGCGTACGCGTCGCGGACCAGCCGCCGCCGGTGCTGCGCCTCGCCCCGTGCCGACTCCGCGGCGGCCAGCACCGCACGGGCGGACCCGCGGGCCTCGGCCAGCTCCTGCCGGACCGCGGCGACCAGCGCGTTGCGGTGACTACCCACGCGTACCCCCGGAATCCATGTGGGGGGATTTTAGCGATTTTCCACCACTACGACGGATTAGTCATTGCGTGTCGTGATCTATCGCTGGAAAGGGAGCTGTCCTGGGCGAGCGCCTCCCAGAGCCCGCCGGCGACCAGCATCGCCGCCTCCCGGTGCCACTGCCGCATGGTGTCGCGCGGCACGTTCCGGCGGAACCAGTCGACGGCCATCCGCGCCTCCCGGCTCAGCCCGTCCAGCCGCTGCCGCCGCGAGTACGGGTTCAGCCCGAGCACCCCGCAGAACTGCAGCGTGTTGTAGTACCGCCAGTCGTCGGCGGTGCTGAACGGACCCGGCGGCCGCAGTCCCGACACCTGCTCGCGCAGCACCGCCCGCAGCTCCCGGGCGCGGGCCCGGGGCTGGTCGTCGCCCCGTCCGGCGATCCGCCGGGCGACCATCGGCAGATCGGTCAGCGGGCTGCGCGCCAGGCGGTTCAGGTCGTTGAAGTCGGCCAGCGCCCGGCGGGTCAACCGCAGGAACTCCGGCTCGCCGAGGTCGCTGAGCCGCCGCTGCTCCCGCCGGCGCAGCAGGGCGTCGGCGTTGCTGAACAGCGTCGCCCGCTCCTGGCGCAGCCGGACGTCGCCGCCCAGCGCGACCCGGTCCAGCAGCCGGCTCAGCCGCCCGGCCAGCCCGGCCACCACCGAGGCCGCCGCCACCGGCACGAACTGCAGGACGGTGACCAGCTCGTCGCCGGGCACGGCGTACATGGTCAGCATCGCCGGGAGGTCGATCAGGACCAGCGCCAGGACCGCGGCCGCCAGCGAGCGCCGCAGGTCCGGGCGGAGCCGCTCGCCGTCGGCCACCGCGTGCGCCACCGCCATCAGGTAGCCGAAGACCAGCAGGTCCAGGCCGGCCGCGGCGAGCGCCGGACCGGGGCCGCCGGCGTCCAGCGGGACGAGCAGCACGGTCAGACTCGCCGCGTACAGGGCAGCCATCACGGTCAGCGCGGCCGGTAGCCGGGGCAGCACCTGGTCCCGCTGGCGCCACAGCAGGATCAGCGCGCCGGCCAGCGGAGTCAGCCCGACCAGTTTCCCGGCGCCGGGCAGCGCGATCACCATCACCTGGAACATCACGCCGAGCACCAGCGCGCCCACGTCGATCGGCCGCCGTTCCGGCGGCGCCAGCGGCAGCAGCGCGACCAGGCTGCCGGCCCAGGCCAGGGCCGGCAGGCAGATCAGCACCTGGGCGGTCCGCCCACCCGGCGCGACGGTCCAGGCGACCAGACCGGCGCCGTACGACGTGAGCGCCGCACCCGCCCAGCGCAGCGCCGGCCGCGCGGGATCACGGCCGACCAGATAGCCGGCGAGCCACCAGCTGAGGGCGAAGGCGGGTACGGCGATCAGGGGCACCCGCAGAGTCAATCAAACAGGCGACCGGTCCCGGCGCCGGCGAGCCGTTCCGCGCGGCGGCGCCGGCGCCGCTGGAACACCCAGACCGTCCCCCACACCAGCAGCCCCAGTCCGATCAGGACCAGCACGGGCAGCACGATCGCCAGCACCGACAGCAGCACGCTGCCGATGTCCTCGGCGGTGCTGGCCACCGGGGCGCCGACACCGGCCGTGGTGACGTTGACCACCGGGCGGGAGGCGGCCTTCACCCCGTGCACGCAGAGCGCGATCAGCACGCCCGCGGCGATCGGCACCCACTGGTGCGAGCCGAAGAACGCGCCCGGGTCCGAGACGGTCACCGTCTCGGCGGAGGAGCCGGCGCCGAACGCCAGCCCGCCGGCGGTGGGGCGCACCACGGTCTGCACCACGTCGTTGACGTGGTCGACCACCGGCACCTTGTCGGCGACGACCTCGATGCCGAGCAGGATCGCCAGGATCAGGATCGTCCAGCCGTTGGTCAGCCAGGACCAGCCGCCCGGCAGGTCGATGGCATCGGTGTACCGGCCCAGCAGAGCCATGGTCAGCAGGGGGATGTAGGCATTCAGGCCGGCGGATGCGGCCAGACCGGTGCCGGTCAATGCTTCGAACACGGTGCCAGCATGGCACCGGCACGCGAGTGTCGCTTCCCGGACCGTGGCGATAGTGTCGTCCGGTGCGTCTGGTCATCGCGAAGTGTTCCGTGGATTACGTCGGGCGGCTCTCCGCCCACCTCCCGTCAGCGACGCGGCTGCTCATGGTCAAGGCCGACGGATCGGTGTCGATCCACGCCGACGACCGTGCCTACAAGCCGCTGAACTGGATGAGCCCGCCCTGCAAGCTCAAGGAGGCGGACGGCGTCTGGAAGGTGGTGAACAAGGCCGGCGAGGAGCTGCGGATCACCCTGGAGGAGATCTTCCAGGACCATTCGTACGACCTGGGCGTGGACCCGGGCCTGGTTAAGGACGGGGTCGAGGCGCACCTGCAGGAACTGCTCGCCGAGCACCCGGAGACGTTCGGCGCGGGGTTCACCCTGGTCCGCCGCGAGTTCATGACCGCGATCGGCCCGGTCGACCTGCTCTGCAAGGACGCCACGGGCGGCTCCGTCGCCGTCGAGGTCAAGCGCCGCGGTGAGATCGACGGGGTGGAGCAGCTGACCCGGTACCTGGAGCTGATGAACCGGGACCCGCTGCTCGCCCCGGTCCAGGGCATCTTCGCGGCCCAGGAGATCAAGCCGCAGGCCCGGGTCCTGGCCACCGACCGGGGGATCCGCTGCGTCGTGGTGGACTACGACAAGCTGCGCGGCATGGAGCGCGACGAGCTCACCCTGTTCTGACCGCCCGCCGGGTCAGCGCGACGACAGCTCCACCCGGCCCGGGTCGGTCGTGCCGGCCAGGTAGGCCCGGGCGCCCAGCACCGCCAGCGCGAGCTGGAACACCACCAGCGTCCAGGTCAGCGGCGTGCCCTGGGCCATCGCCAGCACCGTGGGCACGCCCAGGATCAGCGCGTCCGGCCCGGCGGTGGCGTACACCAGCGGCCCGGTGGAGACGGTGCCCATCGGGGTGTCCAGCGGCAGCAGGTCGTTGCGGACGAACCCGGAACGGGCCCGGCGGACGGCCGCCACCCCGCCGACGATCCCGGCCGGGACGCCGAGCAGCCACCACGGCCCGGCCGGGAGGCGCCCGCCGAGCTGCATCAGCAGCCACGCGATCAGCGACCAGCCGGTGGCCAGGGCGGTGGGCACCCAGAGGCGCTGCAGCACGGCCTGCCGGGAGTTGAGACCGAGCAGGCGCAGCAGGACCGGGTTGCCGGCGTCGGTGTTCACCGTGGCGGTCGTGGTGCCGCCGGCGATCATCGCGCCGAGCAGCAGGGCCACCGCGCTGACGGCCGGTGGGGCGCCAGTGAGCAGCAGCGGGACCGGGGTGGCGGCGAGCAGCCAGAGCAGCCGGGGCAGGCGGCGGCGGGCCAGGAGCAGATCCTGGCCGGTGAGCACCGGCAGGCGGGCCGGTGGGCGGGCCGAGGACAGCCGGCGGCGCGACCAGTAGTGGCGCGCCACCATGTCGGTGAGGAACGACGGCTCGACGCCGAACGCGCTGTCGAAGAGGGTTCCGGTGACCTTCGCGGCGGCCACGACGCGGTCGTCCGGGGTGCCGGCCAGACGGCGTACGGCCAGGGCGAACCCGGCCGCGACGGCGACCGCGAGGCAGACGGCGACGGTGACCAGCACCGGCCGCGGCGGCCAGCCCGCCGCGGCGGGCCGGTCGGCGGCCCCGGCCGTGTCGGCGACCAGCAGCGCGAGCCCGGCCACGATCAGCAACGTGGCCGCCCGATCGGTGGCCGTGGCCCAGGAGGCGACCCGCTGGGCCACCACGGCGACCAGCAGCAGGCCCACGCCGAGCAGCGCGCCACCGGCGATCAGCGGTGCGGCCGGCCGGTGCCCGGCGGCGTGCCCGGCCAGGGCGGTGCTGAGCAGCGCGGCGGTCCCGGCCGCCACGACCGCGGCCAGGCGCAGCGACGGCAGCAGCAGGCGGCGCCGGCTGACCGGCGCGGTGAGCAGGAAGTACGCGGCGGGCCGCCCGAGCGTGACCGGCCCGGTCGCGCGCATGGCCCGCAGCAGCAGACCGGCGCCGAGCAGGGCCAGCCCGAGCGCCGGCCGGCGGCCCAGGTCGACGGCGGCCGGCCAGAAGATCGCGGCGAGCCGCTCGTGCGTCATCGCGCCGAGCACGGCCAGCAGCAGCGCGGCGAAGTACAGGTTGCCGAGGGTGGCGCCGCGCTCGCGGTGCGCCGACTGGCGGTGGTGGATCCAGCGGCGGACCGGCCGCAGCGCGACGGGGGCGGTCACCGGACCAGGGACGCCATCGTGGTCAGCGCCGCGCCGGAGGCCTCCGCGAAGCGCTCGTCGTGGCTGGCCATCAGCAGCGAACCGCCGGTCGCCAGGTACTCGGCGAGCATCCCGGCGACCGCGGCCCGGCCGTCGGAGTCCAGCCGCTGCTCCGGCTCGTCGAGGATCAGCAGCGTGCTCGGCCGCAGCAGGACCAGGGCCAGGGTGAGCCGCTGCTTCTGCCCGGAGGAGAGCGACGGCGGGATGGCGTCGGCGTGCCCGCTGAGCCCGAACCGCTCCAGCGCCTCGTCGACGCCGGCGTCGTCCGGGTCCTGCCCGTGCGCCCGGCAGACCAGCTCGGCGTGCTCCCGGGTGGTCAGGCCCGGGTACCAGGTGGGCGGCTCCACGGTGGTGGCCACGGCGGCCCAGAAGCCGGGGCTGCCCCCGGGGGCGGCCCCGAGGACCCGGATCCGGCCGCCGTCCGGGCGCTGCAGCCCGCTGACGCAGCGCAGCAGGGTGGACTTGCCGATGCCGTTCTCGCCGGTCACGCAGACGCCCGTGCCGGCCGGCACGGTGAGCGCCACCCCGGCCAGCACCGGCATCGAGCCGTAGCTCACCGTGAGATCGCTTACCTCAACCGCGGGGTGGTCGGCCACCCGGACAGCCTACGGTTTGCGGCCGTAGAGCAGGCGCAGGGCCTTGACGATCTGCTGGACCTGGGCCGGGGTGCGCTCGAAGGTCATCGCCGGCAGCAGCGACCGGGCGCGGCGTACGGTGATCGCCTTGGGCCGGGCGAACTCGCGCAGCCCGTCCTCGCCGTGGATGCGGCCGAAACCGGAGTCGCCGACCCCGCCGAACGGCAGGTTGCCCATCCCGACGAAGGTCAGCGTGCCGTTCACCGCGACCATGCCGGAGCGCAGCCGGCGGGCGATCCGGATGGCGTTCTTCCGGCCGAACACCGAGCCGCCCAGGCCGTACCGGGAGTCGTTGGCCCTGCGCACCGCCTCGTCGGCGTCTCGCACCCGGGTGACGGTCAGCGTCGGCCCGAACGTCTCCTCGCGCATCTCCGACGAGTCCTCCGGCACGTCGACCAGCACGGTCGGCGCGACGTACGGCGCCTGCACCGCCCCGGCCCCGCCGAGCACCGCCCGGCCGCCCCGGGCCAGCGCGTCGTCGATGTGGTCGCGGATGACGTCGAGCTGCCTCGGCATGGTGATCGGGCCGATCTCCGTGCCGGTGCGCAACTTCCCGGCCTTCTCCACGACCGCCTCGACGAACCGGTCGTAGACCGGGGCGACCGCGTACACCCGCTCGATGCCGATGCAGGTCTGCCCGGCGTTGGTCATCGCGCCCCAGACCGCGGCCTCGGCCGCCGCACGCACGTCCGCGTCCTCGTCCACGATCAGCGCGTCCTTGCCGCCCGCCTCGATCACCACCGGCACGAGGTTCTCCGCGCAGGCGGCCATCACCTTCTTGCCGGTGGCGGTCGAGCCGGTGAAGGCGACCTTGTCCACCCCGGCCCGGCACAGCGCGGCGCCGACGTCGCCCAGTCCGTGCACCGCCTGCAGCACCGGGTGCTCCGGGACGATCTCGGCGAACGAGTCGGCCAGCCACTGACCGACCACCGGGGTGTACTCGCTCGGTTTGAAGACGACCGCGTTGCCGGCGGCCAGCGCGCCGGAGATCGAGCCGATCGGCGTGACGATCGGGTAGTTCCACGGGCCGATCACGCCGACCACGCCGAACGGCTGGTACTCCAGGTGGCCGGAGTGTTCGGCGAGCAGCAGCCGGGTGCGGACCCGGCGCGGGCCGAGCACGCGCTTGGCGTTGCTCGCCGCCCAGTCCAGGTGCTCGACGGCGGCGGTGATCTCGACGATCCCGTCGTCGACCGGCTTGCCGCTCTCCCGCCGGGTGAGCTCGGCCAGCTCCTGGACCCGCTCCACCAGCAGGGTGCGCCAGCGCAGCAGCCGGGTCCGGCGGCCCTCCCAGCCGATGCTCTGCCACCAGGCGGCGGCGGTCCCGGCCCGCTCGACGGCGGCCGCGACCGCTTTCTCGTCGGCGGCGGGCACCCGGCCCGCCTCCGCGCCGGTGGCCGGATTCGTGGAGATCAGCTGGCCGTCCTCGATCACGGGCAGGCCGGGAACGTGAGTCGCCGTCATGTGCGGAGTCTAGGCCCGAAGTTACCGGGCGGTCACGAGTGCGACGGACGTGAATCCGTACGCTTGACCGGTGAGTCCCCGCCGCAATCACCCCCGCCGCCGCACCTCCGGTCAACCGGATCGCCCCCTGCTCGCCGGTGAGGGGGTGCGCCGCGGCATCGAGGGCGTCCAGCAGTGGACGGACGGCGAGTGGATGGTCCGCTCGATCTTCGGCGGGGCGGCGGTGAAGACGTACCGGTGCCCGGGCTGCGTGCAGGAGATCCGGCCCGGTGTGGCGCACGTGGTGGCCTGGCCGATCGACGGCCGGGGCGACGAGAGCGACCGCCGGCACTGGCACACCGGCTGCTGGAAGGCCCGTGACCGGCGCGGCCCGGGCGTCGAGCGGTCACGCAACGCGCCACGCTATGGGTGAACCGCCGGTACGCCCCCGACAAGGAATCGAAGGTTTCATGACGAGCAACCAGATCCGTGCCAACGCGATCCTGCCCGCCCACCGGGAGGACATCGAGCTGCACACCGCGGACGGCGTCACCCTGGTCGGCGAGCTGGCCCGGCCGCTGGACCGTGAGCCGGTGGCCACCCTGGTCTGCCTGCACCCGCTGCCCACGCACGGCGGGATGATGGACAGCCACGTCTACCGCAAGGCGGCCTGGCGGCTGCCGGCCCTGGCCGGTCTCGCCGTGCTGCGCTTCAACACCCGCGGGACGGCCAGCGTGCGCGGCACGAGCGGGGGCGCCTTCTCCGGTGGCGTCGACGAGCGCTACGACGTGGCCGCCGCCATCGAGTACGCGGAGTTCGCCGACCTGCCGGAGATCTGGCTGCTCGGCTGGTCGTTCGGCACCGACCTCACCCTGATGTACGGCCTGGACCCGGCGGTCCGCGGGGCGGTCCTGCTCTCCCCGCCGCTGCGCTTCTCCCGCCCCGAGCACCTGGCCGCCTGGGCCGCCGACGGCAAACCGGTGACCGCGCTGATCCCGGAGTTCGACGACTACCTGCGCCCGGCCGAGGCGGCCCAGCGGTTCGCCGCGATCCCGCAGGCCGAGGTGGTGCCGGTGGCCGGCGCCAAGCACCTGTGGGTGGGCGACGCGGAGACGGTGCTGGACGAGGTGGTGCGGCGGGTCGCGCCGGGCGTCGCCACGCCGCTGCCGCGCACCTGGGACGGCCCGATGGAGATGGGCGACATGAACGCCTACGCCGACCGCACCGTCGCCGCGTTCGCCGACGTCCAGGTGCCGGGGCCGCAGGGCTAGACCCTTCCCCGGGTACGCCACCCGGCCGCCCGGTCGGTGGGCCGTACCCGGGGAGTGCTGATCGGGAACGGTCAGCGCTGGTCCATGCTGGGCACCAGCACCTCCCGCGTGATCAGCTGGACGGCGGCGACCATCGGGATGGCGACCAGCGCGCCCACCACGCCGAACAGCGCCACGCCGAGCAGCGCGGCCACCACCGCGGCGACGTCGCTGACCTTCACCGAGCGGCGCATCACGTTCGGATAGATCAGGTAGTTCTCCACCTGCTGGTAGACGATGAAGAAGACGATGCAGACGACACCGTCGGTGACCGAGGACGCCAGCCCCACCAGGCTGACGATCACGGCGCCGATGGTGGCGCCGATCTGCGGGATCAGGTCGCAGACCGCGACCACCACGGCCAGCGCGAACGGGTACGGCAGGTCCAGCAGCAGGGCCAGCACGAAGGTGCTCAGCCCGGCCAGGATGGCGATCGCCAGCGCGCCCACCATGTAGGCGCCCACCTTGGTCAGGATCTCGTCGGCCAGCAGCCGCACCCGGTCCCGGCGGGAGGCCGGCACCAGGGAGTACCCGGCCTCCTTGATCCGGTCGAAGGACGCCATGAAGTAGATGGTCAGCACCAGCACGGTCAGGACGTTGAAGATCGTCCCGAAGATCAGCTTGGCGCCGCCGACCACGCCGCCGAGCGCGTTGCCGATGGTGCCCGCGTTGACCGCGCTCTGCACCTTGTTCACGATGTCGTAGCGCTGCACCAGCTCGTTGACCGTCTCGCTGCGGCGCAGGTTCTCGATCGTCCCGGGCGCGTTGTTGATCAGCTCGGTGGTCTGTGTCACCAGCGGCGGGATCAGCGCGACGATGCCGCCGGCCAGCAACGCCACCACGGTCAGCGAGACGATCGCCACCGCCGGGCCGCGGGGCAGGCCCCAGCGGCGCAGGCGGACCACCGCCGGGTTGAGCCCGATCGCCAGGAACAGCGCGATGGAGATCAGCACGAGGATGGAGGCGGCATTGCGGACGCCGAGGAAGAGCGCGTACGCCGCGATCACGCCCAGCCCGGACAGGAAGCCGAACAGGAACGGGCTGCGCCGGTTCAGCGGCCGCCCCGGCGCGCCGAACCGGCCCTTGCCGGCCTCCGGGCCGTCGTCCGGCCCGGAGGCGTCGGCCGGCTCCACCCGTTGCCCGGGCACGGCCGGTTCGGCGTGCGGTGAAGCCGGCGGCTCGGTTGACATGCGTGACCTCCACAGCGGACGGGAGCGTCCGGAGGCTATCGCCGCCGCGCAACAGCCGCCAGCCGGTTACTCCGCGTCGGCGGACACCCGGCTCGCCTGCGGAACGGTCACCTTGGCGGAGGCGGTCACCTTGGCGGGCTGGGCGGGTTTGTCCGCGGCGTGCGCGCCGACCGGGGCGCCGGTCTTCTTCTCCGCCGGGTGCGTGCCGGCCTGGGCGGTGGATTTCTCCGCGGCGTGCCCGTCGGGATTCTCCGCGGCGTGCGTGGCCGCCTTCTCCGTCGTGGCGGGGCCCCCGTCGCGGTCGTCCGGCTCCGGCTCCGGCTCCTCGGGGGAGGCGGCGGCCGCCAGCACCGCGGCGGCGGCCAGCTCGGCCACCCGCTTCGCCTCCTGCTGCACCTGGCGGCGGACGTCGGCGGCGTGCCGCTCGGCGGCCTCGCCGGCCCGCTTCGCCTCGCTGACCCGCTCCAGCTCCGCCGCCAGCCGCTCGGTGGCCTCGGCCAGCCGGCGCTCGACCCGCTCGGCCTCCTTCTCCGCCGCCAGCGCCTGCTCCTGGGCGGTGGCCAGGCGCTGTTCCGCCTCGGTCACCTTGGCCTGTGCGGCCTCCAGGTCCCGGCCCGCCTGGACGATCTTCTCCTGCTGGGCGGCGAGCTCCTTGCGGGTCGCGGTGGCCTGCTCGTCCGAGCGGCGGAGCACCTCCTCGGCGTACTTGTCGGCCTCGCTGCGCAGGTCGGCGCACTGCTTCTCGACGCCCGCGCGCATCTGGCCGAGCTCCTCGGTGACCGCGTGCCGGCGCAGCGACAGCTCCTGCTCCACCGCGGCGGCGCGGTCGGCGTGCTCCCGGTCCGCCTCGGCCCGGCGGGTGGCGATCTCCTGCTCGGTCTTCTCCCGCAGCGCCGTGAGCTCCTGCTCGGCCTGCGTCCGGGTGGCCTTGACGTAGCCGTCCACCTCGGCGCGGGCGCGCTGCGCCTCCTGGGCCGCCTTGTCCGCGATGTGCTGCGCCTCGGCCCGGGCCCGGGCCAGCAGCGCCTCGCTGTCGGCGCGGATCTGCTCGGCGGTCCGCCGGGCGTCGGCGACCGCCTTGTCCGCGGCGGCCCGCCGGGCGGCGTCCGCCTTCTCCTCCTCGGCCCGGCGGGCGGCCAGGGCGATCTCGAAGTCCCGGATGCCGTCGTGGGCGTGCGCCTCGGCCTCCGCCCGGATGCGTTCCGCCTCGGCGAGCCGCCCGGCGATGTCGTCGGTGGCCGACGCCTTGATCGCCTCGGCCTGCTCCTCGGCGAGGGCCAGGATCTGCTCGACCCGGGGGCCGAGGTGCCGGAACGAGACCTCGCCGGCGATACCGGTGTTGCGCCGGGCCTGAGTGATCTCCTGCTGCAACCGCTCGATCTGCGCGGCCATCGCCTGTATCTGCGAATACGCCTGTTCCCGCTCGGCAGCCAGCGCGGCGATCTCGTTCTCGGCGCGGGCGACGTACCGCTCGACCTGCTTGCGCTCATAACCACGCAGCGCGGTTTCGAAGCTGGGCTCGGTCGCCGAGTCTCCGCCAAGGCCGAAGATTTCACCGCCGTGCGACATGCTCTCCATCCTCACATACGCGTGGTCCAGCGGCGCGACGATACACACCGGGCTAGGCAGGACCATGCGGGTAGTTGCGATATGTCCGACCGGGCACCGTATGGAACCCAGGCTACGCGCCAAAACGATTCAGGCCGTGCCGGAGAAACTCCGGTACGGCCTGAATCACAAGAAGCCACCGGCCCGGTCCACCGTCGCGTACCCCGGAAGGGTCCGCAACCGGAGCGACCGGGACGCCGGTCAGGACTTGGGCTGAGCGGTGACCGGCTCGTCGCCGGCCGCGGCATCCTGGGGCTCGGCGGGCTCCGCCGGCTCGGCCGCCGCGGGCTGCGCGACCGGCTCGGCCGGTTTCGCCGCGGCCGGCGCGCCGCCGACCCCGGGCACCAGGCCGGACAGGCCGGACAGCATCTGACCCAGCTGGGCGGTGACCGCGTCCTTCTGGCGGGTGAGGTCCTCCACCTCGCGGCGGGCTGCCTGGGTGGTCAGCTCGGCCTCCGTACGCGCCTCGCTGAGCAGCCGGTTCGCCTCGGAGCGGGCCTCGGCGACGGTCTTGTCGGCGAGCGCGCGGGCCTTCTCCACCGCCTCGGCGGCGCTGCGCTCGGACTCGATCCGGCGGGTCTCGGCGCGCTGCTCGATCTCCTTGGCGCGGTCCTCGGCGGCCCGGGCCCGCTCCTCGGCCTCGCTCACCATCTTCTGCGTGGCGGCGACCTGGGCGGCGTGCCGCTGGGACTCCTCGGCCTCGGCCTTCTCCCGGCGCTCCGCGATCTCCAGCGCCAGGGCCTGCAAATCCTTGTCGCGCTTGTCGCGGGCGTCGGTGAGCATCTTGGTGGCCTCGGCGCGCTTCTCCTCGGCCTCCCGGGCCGCCTTCGCGCGGGCCTGGGTGATCTCCCGCTCGGCGGTGGCGCGCAGCGAGGCGACCTCCCGCTCGACGGTCGACTTCAGTTCGGCGACCTCGTGCGCGGTCACCGTACGCAACTGCTTGGTCTCGCGGTCGGCGTCCGAGCGCAGCGTGTCGGCCTCGCGCCGGGCCTGCACCCGGGTCTCCGCGGCCTCGCGCTCGGCGTGCGTGCGGACCTGGCCGGCCTCACGCTCGGCGGTCGCCTTCATCGCGGCGGCCTCGGCCCGCGCCTTGTCGGTGATCTCGCGGGCCTCCAGCCGGGCCGCGGAGAGGATGCCCTCGCTCTCCCGCTTCGCCTCGCTCCGGTGGTCGTTCGCCTGTTCCTCGGCGAGCCGCAGGATCTGCTCCACCCGGGTGCCCAGCCCGGAGAGCGTCGGACGGTTGTTCTCCTCCAGCAGTTTGTTGCTGTCGGCGAGTTTCTGCTCCAGCACGTTCAGCCGCTGCTCCGCCTGGCGGAGCCGCCGCTGGGCGTCGTTCATGCGCTGCTCGGCCTCACCGCGGGCCTGCTCGGACTGGTTCAGCGCGGCGAGCAACCGGCCGATGTGTCCGTCGACCTGGTGACGGTCGTAACCACGCAGGACGACGGTGAAATCGTGCTGCGTATTCGCGGTCTCGAAGAAGGCCAGGTTCTGATCCTGCTGCTGGGGCATTGCGCCATCCTGGCGAGAAGGGAGCGGACATGCAAGGGCGGTACGACTGTGGAAACCCAATGTAGATCAGCTTTGACCTGGACCGCAGCCGGGTGGCAGGCCGTTCGGGGGACGCCCGTCACTCCTCGGACGTTCCGCTTCCGTCCCGGCGCTACCTGCTGACTCGCCCGCTTCGCGTGATCGCCGTCCGGCCGGTGGGCCGGCGGCTCGCTCAATGGGACCGATCCTGCCAGCCGGCCGCGCTCGCGTCAGGGTGATTCACCCGGCCGGCGTACCCTCCGGGCCCGGCTCGACCAGCTCGACCAGCACCCCGCCGGCGTCCTTGGGGTGGACGAAGTTGATCCGGGAGCCGGCCGTGCCGCGCCGCGGGGCGTCGTAGAGCAGCCGCATGCCGCGGGCCCGCATCGCGTCGGCGGCGGCCTCGACGTCGGCCACCGTGTAGGCCAGCTGCTGCAGGCCCGGGCCGCTGCGGTCGAGGAACCTGGCGATCGCCGAGTCCGGCCGGGCCGGGGCGAGCAGCTGGATCCGCGGTCCGGCGCCGTCGCCGACCGCGAGCATCGCCTCCCGTACCCCCTGTTCGTCGTTGGTCTCTTGATGCACACAGCGCAAGCCGAGATTTTCCTCGTAGAACCGGATAGCCTCGTCCAAATCCGCTACAGCGATGCCCACATGGTCGATCCGGAGCAATTCGACGCCGGAGAATGTGACATTCTCGCGATGGGTGGCACTCGATGTGTGGTCCGTCATGCCGCTAGTCTCTGACCTGAAGGATCGTTAAGGCCGCCCGGGTGCGGGTGTCCAGCCGGTGCCGACCCGCCAGCCGGCGCCGAGTCGCCAGCCGGTATCGCGCACCCAACCGTCGCAGATCGGACATGACCGTGACCAGCTCCGTGATCGTGAGCGGCGCCCGTACCCCGATGGGGCGTCTGCTCGGCAACCTCAGGCACCTGCCCGCCACCGCCCTCGGCGGGCACGCGATCGCCGCCGCCCTGACCCGTGGCGGCGTCGCCCCCGACCAGGTGCAGTACGTCATCATGGGCCAGGTGCTGCAGGCCGGGTGCGGGCAGATCCCGGCCCGCCAGGCCGCCGTCGCGGCCGGCATCCCGATGACCGTCCCGGCGCTCACCGTCAACAAGGTGTGCCTCTCCGGACTGGACGCGATCGCGCTGGCCGACCAGCTGATCCGCGCCGGCGAGTACGAGATCGTGGTGGCCGGCGGCATGGAGTCGATGACCAACGCCCCGCATCTGATCAATCAGCGACAGGGCACCAAGTTCGGTGACGTGGCCCTGCGCGACCACATGGCGCTGGACGGGCTGACCGACCCGTGGGCCGGCATCTCGATGGGCGAGTCCACCGAGACCAGCGGCGCGCGGCTGGACATCAGCCGCGCCGAGCAGGACGAGTTCGCCGCGCTCAGCCACCGGCGGGCCGCCGCCGCGCAGCGCGAGGGCCGGTTCGCCGAGGAGATCGCCCCGCTGCCGTCCGGCGACCGCAAGGCCGAGGGCCTCATCGACACCGACGAGGGGGTACGGCCCGGCACCACCGCCGAGACGCTGGCGAAGCTGCGCCCGGCGTTCGCGCCGGACGGGACGATCACCGCGGCCAGCTCCTCGCCGATCTCCGACGGCGCCGCCGCGGTCGTGGTGATGAGCCGGGCCAAGGCCGAGGAGCTCGGCCTGAGCTGGATCGCCGAGATCGTCGCGCACGGCAACGTGGCCGGCCCGGACAGCTCGCTGCAGTCCCAGCCGTCCAACGCCATCCGGCACGCGCTGGAGAAGGCCCGGATGACCGTGGACGACCTGGACCTGATCGAGATCAACGAGGCCTTCGCCCAGGTGGTCATCCAGTCGATGCGCGAGTTGAAGGTCGGCGAGGAGAAGGTGAACGTGAACGGCGGGGCGATTGCTCTCGGACACCCGATCGGGATGTCCGGTGCTCGGCTGGTGCTCACCCTGGCGCTGGAGCTCAAGCGGCGCGGCGGGGGCACCGGCGCGGCGGGCCTGTGCGGCGGCGGCGGCCAGGGCGATGCCCTGATCATCACAGTGCCGGCATGAGCCGACTCCGCGACGTGCCGTCCCTGGTCGCCAAGGCCCGGGACGGAGACCCGCGGTCGGTGGCCCGGCTGATCAGCCTGGTGGAGAACGGCGACCCGGCGCTGCCCGAGGTCGCCGCCGCGATGGCGCCCTACGCCGGCCGGGCCCAGGTGGTCGGTCTCACCGGCGCGCCCGGCGTGGGCAAGTCGACCACCACGAACGAGCTGGTCCGCGCGCTGCGGCTGGCCGGGCGCCGGGTCGGGGTGCTGGCCGTGGACCCGTCCAGCCCGTTCACCGGCGGCGCGATCCTCGGCGACCGGGTGCGGATGCAGGAGCACACCGCGGACCGCGGGGTGTACATCCGCTCGATGTCCAGTCGCGGTCAGCTGGGCGGGCTCTCCGCGGCCACCCCGCAGGCCGTCCGGGTGCTGGAGGGCGCCGGCTGCGACGTGGTGCTGGTGGAGACCGTCGGGGTGGGCCAGGCCGAGGTGGAGATCGCCTCGCTGGCCGACACCACGCTGGTGCTGCTGGCTCCGGGCATGGGCGACGCGATCCAGGCGGTCAAGGCCGGGGTGCTGGAGATCGCCGACGTCTTCGTGATCAACAAGGCGGACCGGCCGGGCGCGGACAACACCTACCGCGACATCCAGGGCATGCTGGCGCTCGGCGAGCGCTCCGCCGACCAGTGGCGTCCGCAGGTGGTGCGCGCGGCCGCGGTCAAGGGCGAGGGCGTGGAGGACGTGGTCGCCGCGATCGAGAAGCACCGCGCGTGGATGGCCGGCAGCGGCGAGCTGCGGGCCCGCCGGGAACGGCGCGCCGCCGCGGAGATCTCCGCGCTCGCGGTGGGCGCGCTGCGCGCCCGGATCGGCGACCTGCACGAGGGCACCGCCCTGCCCGGCCTCGCCGCCCGGGTCGTCGACGGCACGCTCGACCCGTACGCCGCGGCCGACGAGCTGCTGGCCGGTCTGGAAGTGGCCTGAGCCCGGGGGCGCCGGTCCGGGATCTGCACGATCGGGTGGGGCAGCCCCGGCAGCGTGGCGGGCGCTGCCGGCGGTGGGGCAGCCCCGACAGCGTGGCGGGCGCTGCCGGCGGGTGGGGCAGCCCCGGCAGCGTGGCGGGCGCTGCCGGGGCCCGGTGGGATGGATGGATCCCGAAGCCGACTCTCCCCGGTCCGGTTACTCCGCGGTAGTAGGGAAAACCCTTGTCCTGCCGCGCGTCGCGACCTTAGTAATCGTTCAGTTCTGCCATTAGTATGGGCGCATGGACGCAGCCGACATCGAGGCCGGGCGCGAGCGCTGGCAGCGCCGCTACGACGCCGCACGCAAGCGGGACGCCGACTTCACCACGCTCTCCGGCAATCCGGTGGAGCCGGTCTACGGGCCGCCGCCCGGCGTGGCGTACCCGGGTTTCGAGCGGATCGGCTGGCCCGGCGAGTTCCCGTTCACCCGAGGTCTGCACCCGACCGGCTACCGCGGCCGCACCTGGACCATCCGGCAGTTCGCCGGGTTCGGCAACGCGCGGCAGACCAACGAGCGGTACAAGATGATCCTGGCGGCCGGCGGCGGCGGACTCAGCGTGGCGTTCGACATGCCGACGCTGATGGGCCGGGACTCCGACGATCCGTTCTCGCTCGGCGAGGTCGGGCACTGCGGGGTGGCGATCGACTCGGCCGCCGACATGGATGTGCTGTTCCGCGACATCCCGCTGCAGGACGTCACGACCAGCATGACCATCTCCGGCCCGGCCGTGCCGGTCTTCTGCATGTACCTGGTGGCCGCCGAGCGGCAGGGCGCCGACCTGAGCCGGCTGGACGGGACCCTGCAGACCGACATCTTCAAGGAGTACATCGCGCAGAAGGAGTGGCTGTTCGCCCCCGAGCCGCACCTGCGCCTGATCGGCGACCTGATGGAGTACTGCGCCCGCGAGATCCCGCGGTACAAGCCGCTGTCGGTGAGCGGCTACCACATCCGCGAGGCCGGGGCGACCGCGGCGCAGGAGCTGGCGTACACACTGGCCGACGGCTTCGGGTACGTCGAGCTCGGCCTGTCCCGGGGGCTGGACGTCAACCGGTTCGCGCCCGGCCTGAGCTTCTTCTTCGACGCGCACATCGACTTCTTCGAGGAGATCGCCAAGTTCCGGGCGGCCCGCCGGATCTGGGCCCGGCACCTGCGCGAGGACTACGGCGCGACCAGTGAGAAGGCGCTCTGGCTGCGGTTCCACACGCAGACCGCCGGGGTCTCGCTCACCGCCCAGCAGCCGGTGAACAACGTGGTGCGCACCGCGGTGGAGGCGCTCGCCGCGGTCCTCGGCGGCACCAACTCGCTGCACACCAACGCCCTGGACGAGACGCTCGCGCTGCCCACCGACGAGTCCGCCGAGATCGCCCTGCGCACCCAGCAGGTGCTGATGGAGGAGACCGGGGTGGTCAATGTGGCCGATCCGCTCGGCGGTTCGTGGTATGTGGAGGCGCTCACCGACCGGATCGAGGCCGAGGCCGAGGCGATCTTCGAGCGGATCCGCGAGCTGGGCCACGACGGCACCCTCACCTCGGGCATCCTGCGCGGCATCGAGGACGGCTGGTTCACCTCGCACATCGCCGAGGCGGCGTTCGCCTACCAGCAGGCCCTGGAGAAGGGCGAGAAGCGGATCGTCGGGGTCAACGCGCACACCGGCACGGTCGCCAAGGAGCTGGAGATCCTGCGGGTGTCGCACGAGGTCGAGGTGGAGCAGCGCCGCCTGCTGGAGGAGCGGCGGGCCGGGCGCGACGAGACGCGCGTCAAGACCGCCCTGGAGGACCTGGTCGCCGTCGCGCGTACCGGGGCGAACATGATCCCGGCGATGCTGGAGGCGGCCCGCGCCGAGGCGACCCTGGGCGAGATCTGCGGGATGCTGAAGGCGGAGTGGGGCGTCTACCGGGAGCCGGCCCGGTTCTAGCGGCTGCCGCCCGCCGCGGCCGGATCCGTTTCCGGTCGTGTCCGGGCCGTGTTTTCGCTGGGGGTGCAGGCCGCGCGTCGGGTCCCGGTCGTGTCCGGGTCGTGTCCTCGCTGGGGGTGCAGGCCGCGCGTCGGGTCCCGGTCGTGTCCGGGCTGTGTCCTCGCTACGGGTGCAGGCCGCGCATCAGGATCTCCAGGTAGCGGTCGAGGGCGGTGCCGTCCTCGTCGTCGCCGCTGGTCACCGCGTACCGGATGCCGCAGGTGAGCCGGCGCAGGTCGTCCGGGGTGACATCGGCGCGGATCGCCCCCTCGGCGCGGGCCCGGGCCAGCACGCGCTGCGCCGCCGCCATCAGCTCCGCGAGGAGCCCACGCGTGTCCGCACACTCCACGTCGCCGGAGGCGAGCACGCCGGCCAGCGCCGGGTCGCTCAGCTGCCGGCGCAGCGTCGCCTTGATCAGGGCGGCCAGGCCGGCGCCGATGTCCGGGCTCGTCGCGGCGGCGCCGGCCTCGTACGCGAGCTCCCGGAGACTCTCCGTGGCGAGCGCCTCCAGCAGCGCCCGCCGGGTGGCGAAGTGCCGGTACATCGTGCCGACCCCCACGCCGGCGTCCTTGGCGATGGCGTTCATCGGCAGTTCCAGGTCGCCGGCGTCGACGCGGGCGCGGGCGGCGGCGAGCATCCGGGTGCGTACCCGAGCCGAATCTGCGCGGAGAGTCACTCTCAGAGGATAGTTCATCCGCTTCCGTGGTACGGTCGGGACCTCAGCGGATAATCTATCCGTTCTGTCCTGGAGGGCGATCATGGCCATCACCTGGAATTTCGACGACATGCCGGATCAGACCGGCCGGACCGTGGTGGTCACCGGCGCCAGCAGCGGGCTCGGCCTGGTGCTGACCCGCGAGCTCGCCCGGCGCGGCGCGTCGGTCGTCATGGCGGTGCGTGACGTGGCCAAGGCCGACCGCGTCCGCGCCGGTCTGGCCGGAGACCTCGAGGTGCGCGAGATCGACCTCGGCGACCTGACGTCGGTGCGGCGCTTCGCCGACCGGCTGCGCGCCGACGGCCGGACCGTGGACGTGCTGGTCAACAACGCCGGCATCGGGGCGCAGCAGCGGTCGCTCACCCCGCAGGGGTACGAGCGGGTCTTCGCCACCAACCACCTCGGCGCCTTCGCGCTGACCGGGCTGCTGCTGGACCTGTTCCGGCCCGGCCGCGACCCGCGCGTGGTGGCGGTGGCGTCCAACTTCTACAAGCGGTTCCGGGTCCCGCACCCGTTCCGCGATCTCACCGCCGCCGGCTCGTGGTCGGCCAACCGGGCCTACACCGAGAGCAAGCTGGCCAACGTGCTCTTCGGAGCCGAGCTGGACCGGCGCCTGCGCCAGGCCGGCAGCCCGGTGCGCAGCTTCGTCGCCCACCCCGGCATGGCCACCACGCCGATGCACGACACCGCGCGGGGCTTCGTGCAGCGCGCCTTCCTGGCGGTCGCCACGGTGCCGCTGGCGCGCACCGCCGAACAGGGCACCCTGCCGCTGGCGTTCGCGGCCACCAGCCCGGACGCGCGGACCGGCGTCGTCCTCGGCCCGCACGCCCGGAAAACGGACCTACGGGTGCACTTCGACCCGGTGGTGGCGCCCGCCGACGATCCCGCGCTGGCCGAACGGCTGTGGCGTGTCTCCGAGGACGCCACCGGCGTGCGCTACCTGAGCGGTCCGGTCCGGGCCGGCGACCGCGACACGGCTCTGTGACGTCCGATATCGGCCGCCCGGCGGCGACACGAACAGGCCGGACATCATGCAAGACTAGGTAACCATGAGCGACCCACGGACCACTCCGTCGATCTTCACCCGCGGCGCGGTCGATCTCAGCGCGCTGCGTACCCCGGCGCCGGCCGCACCGGCCGCGCCGAGCCGTCCCGCCGCTTCCGACGGCGACCCGGCCGGCACGGTGCCGGGCACCCTGCCGGGCCTGGCCCCGGAAACGATCATCGATGTCACCGAGGCCAATTTCCAGAGCACCGTGCTGGAGCGGTCGCTCACCACTCCGGTGATCCTCGACTTCTGGGCCGACTGGTGCGGGCCGTGCAAGCAGCTCTCCCCGGTGCTGGAGAAGCTGGCCGTGGCCGGGCAGGGCGCATGGGTGCTCGGCCGGGTCGATGTGGACGCCAACCCGCGGCTCGCCCAGGTCTTCCGGGTGCAGGGCATCCCGATGGTGCTCGCGGTGATCGGCGGGCAGCCGGTCGAGGGCTTCACCGGGGTGCTGCCGGAGAGCCAGGTCAAGCAGTACATCGACGCGGTGCTCAAGGCCGCCGGGGTCAGCGGTGGCGCGCCCGCCCCGGAGGACCCGCGACTCGACGCCGCCGACGACGCGCTGATGGTCGGTGACCTGGACGCGGCCGAGGCGGCGTACCGGAAGATCCTGGCCGAGTCGCCGACCGACGCGGCCGCCGAGTCCGGGCTGGCCCAGGTGGAGCTGTACCGCCGGATCAGCGGCCAGGACCCGGCGTCGGTGCTGGCCCGCGCCGCGGCCGACCCCGACGACCTGGAGGCCCAGCGGCTCGCCGCCGACATCGAGGTGCTCAACGGCCAGGCCGCGGATGCGTACGCCCGGTTGGTCGCGCTGGTCAAGCGGACCAGCGGGGACGACCGTGAGGTCGTGCGCAAGCACCTGCTGTCGCTGTTCACCGTGGCCGGACCGGACGACCCGGCGGTGGCCGGCGCGCGGCGCGCACTGGCCAGCGCGCTCTTCTAGACCCGACAGCTACGAGACAAGCGGGAGGGCGTCGTGCGACGCATCGCCGTTCTGGACGCGCCGTCCAATCTCGGCCTGCGCCCGCCGACCGCGACGTCGGTGCCGGGCTGCGCCAAGGCGCCCGGCGCCCTCCGCGACCACGGTCTGCTGCCCCGGCTCGGCGCCCGGGACGCCGGCTGCCTCACCCCGCCCCGGTACGACCCGGGTGACTGGCGCCCCGGCGACGGCGTCGCGCACGCCGCGGAGATCGCGGCGTACTCCCGGGCGCTGGCCGACCGGATCGGCGCGATCATCGACGGCGGCGAGTTCCCGGTGGTGCTCGGCGGTGACTGCTCGATCCTGATCGGGTCCGGCCTGGCCATGCACCGGCTGGGCGAGGCGGTCGGCGGCCGGATCGGGCTGGTCTTCGTGGACGGCCACTCCGACTTCCGGCATCCCGGCAACGCGTCCTATGTCGGCGCGGCGGCCGGCGAGGACCTGGCCCTGGTCACCGGCCGCGGGCAGGCCAACCTGGCGGCGATCGAGAGCCGCCGGCCGTACTTCCGGGACATCGACGTGGTGGTGCTGGGCATCCGGGCGCAGGACGAGTACCGCCTGGACCTGCAGGCCGCCGGGATAGTGACCCGCCCGGTGCCGATGCTGCGCGCCGAGGGCGCCGCCCGCAGCGCACAGTGGGCGCGCGACCAGCTCGTCGACTGCGCCGGGTACTGGGTGCATGTGGACGTCGACGTGCTCGACCCGGCGGTGATGCCGGCGGTGGACGCGCCGGACCCCGGCGGGATCGCCTTTCCCGAGCTGGAACTGCTGCTCACCGGCCTGGTCGAGTCGCCGCACTGCCTCGGCGTGGAGATCACCGTCTTCGACCCGGACTACGACCCGGACGGCCGCTACGCCGGGGAGATCACGTCGGCGCTGGTCAGCGGGTTGGCGCCGGTCCGGACGGTGACGCCCCGGCCGGACCTGATCGCCGCGCGCCGCGACCTGGCGAACCAGGGCGAGGCCCGGGCTTCCGGGGACGCGCCGGCCGCCGCCGGAGGATCCGTGCCGCCGGCCGCCGTCGTCCCGGTGCCGGAGCCTGCGGGGGATGCCGGGATCGCGGCCGCTGTGCCGGCGCGGGAGGGGGCCGCGGACGGCTCCGGGCCGGTGGGTGTGCTCCCGGGGCCGGAGGGGGCCGCGGGCCACCTCGGATCGCCGGCCGTGCCGGGTCCGGCGGGGGCCGCGGACGGCTCCGGATCGGTGGGTGTGGTTCCGGAGCCGGCGCCGGTTGCGGACCGCGGCGAGCTGGAGGCTGACCCGGGGTCGCTCACCCGGCCGTCGGAGGGGTGGCCCGTCGAGCCGGACACGGAGCGGGCTGTCACGCACCCGGGCGGCGCGGATGCGCCCGGGACGTCGGATGAGCCGTCCGGCGACTCCGCGCCGGCGAGGGAGCCGGTAGCCGGGATGCCGGCCGGTCCGGCCACCGGGACGCCCGCGCGGGAGCCGGTAGCCGGGATGCCTCCCGGTGCGCCCACCGGGACGCCGGCGCGGGAGCCGGAGGGTGCGGCGGTTGCCGAGGCCGTGGCCCCTGTCGCCCAGGAGGCGGCCGACCCGGACCCGGACCCGGAGCCGGACCCGGAGCCGGACCCGGAGCCGGACGAGAACCCGGCCGCGGTGCAGTCCGCCGAGGCCGTGGAGCCTGCCGAGGCCGTGGAGCCCGCCGAGGCCGTGGAGCGGGAGGCGGCCGACACCGGCGCTTCCGGCGACGGCGCGGCGGTGCTCACGGCGGTGCCGGCGTCCGAGCCGGAACGCCCCGGGGTGCGGCTGCTGTCCCGCCCGCTCGGCTCCGCTCCACTGCTCGACTCGGAGCCGCTGCCGGCCACCCGGCCCGGGATGCTGCGCCCGCGCCCGCCCGCGGACCCGCCGATGACCGGCGCGCTCGCCGTGCGCGCGCCCCGCTTCGACCCGGGGCTCCCACCCGGCGCGGCCTGAGGGCCGGGCCGGGGGCCCGTCGCTCCGCTCGCCCTGGCTGACGCTCGCTGTCGGTCACGTGCCGGGCCGGGCACGCTTCGCCCTGGCCGACGCTCGCTGTCGGTCACGTGCCGGGCCGGGCACGCTTCGCCCTGGCCGACGCTCGCTGTCGGTCACGTGCCGCGCCGGGCACGCTTCGCCCTGGCCGACGCTCGCTGTCGGTCACGTGCCGCGCCGGGCACGCTTCGCCCTGGCCGACGCTCGCTGTCGGTCACGTGCCGCGCCGGGCACGCTTCGCCCTGGCCGACGCTCGCTGTCGGTCACGTGCCGCGCCGGGCACGCTTCGCCCTGGCCGACGCTCGCTGTCGGTCACGTGCCGCGCCGGGCACGCTTCGCCCTGGCCGACGCTCGCTGTCGGTCACGTGGCGCGCCGGGCACGATCGCGCGGCGGACGTTGGCCGTTTCCGGCTCGTCCGGCCGCCGCTGGCTGTTCCCGGATTGCGCGGCGGCCTGCGGCTCGTTCGCCGCGCGGCCGCCGGGTCAGTCCCGGATCTGCGGATCCGGTTCGGTCGCCGGGGACGTGCCGTCCGCCGGCGCGACCGGCCAGTGCTGCAGCATGTGCCGCAGGATGGCCAGGTCCGGGACGTCGCGCAGGTGCACCGAGACGAGCGGCCGTCGGCCGTCCGTCCAGATCCTCAGCCTGGTCTTGCCGACCTCCGCCTTCGTGATGGCGGACCAGGCGGCGAGCACCTCGCCGTGACCGACGCCGGCGTCGGTCAGGGTCAGGGGGCCGAAGGTGGCCGCGCCGGTCCGGACCACCTCGTCCACCTTGCGCGGGTACAGCGCCGCGCTCACGTGCTCCTCCACGAACGCGACCAGTTCCGGTTTGTCCTTGTAGCGGGGCTTGGCCAGGTCGATGACCTCGCCGCCGGTCAGCACCAGTCGGCATTGCAGGACCTCCGCGTACGCGGTGATCAGGTTGACCACCCGGACCCAGATGCGCAGGTGGGCGACGTCGGTCCAGATGACCACCGAGGTGACGGCGCCCCGGTGGTCGGTGGTCAGCGTGCCGTTGGCATAGACGTACCGGCAGGTGGTGAACTTGCGCCGGGCCAGCCATCCGCACAGCGCGCCGAGCGCCAGGAAGACCACGCCGAGCGCCATCACCGCGGGCGCGCCGGCCCCGGCGGTGAGCAGGACGACGCCGAGGACGGCGCAGGCCACGGCGGTGGAGACGTCGAGGCCCAGGCTGGAGCGGTAGCGCCCGAAGAGGTCGCCCAGGCCGGCCTCGGCGACGACCTCGTCGAGCCCGCGAGGATCGTTCTCCATTCGCATACCGCGATCGTGCATGCTCCATTGTGTTCGGTCAATGACGCTCCGCGGTCGGACCGCCGACGGCCTCCGGCGTCGTCACCCGGCCAGCGTGGTGAGGAACCGCTTGGCGATCGGGACCGCCGCCTCGCTGCCCGCGCCACCCTTCTGCACCATCACCGCGAACGCCACGTCACCCTGGTACCCGACGAACCAGGAGTGGGTGTCCTCGGAGCCGTTCTGGAACTCCGCGGTGCCGGTCTTGCCGTACACCGGCTCGCCCGCGACGCCGCGCAGCGCCGTTCCGGTCCCGCCGGTGACCACCTCGCGCATCATCGACCGCAGCCCGGTCAGCGCGTTCGCGTCCAGGGCGCCCGGCGTGCCGGTCGCGGCCGGCGCCGGGTCGAGGACCAGCCTGGGCGGCTGGAATCCGCCCTTGGCCACCGCCGCGGTGGCGACCGCCATCGCGATCGGGCTGACCGCGGTGCTGCCCTGGCCGAAGCTGGCGGCGGCGAGTTCGGTGGGGCTGCCCCCGTCGGACACCTTCCCGGTGTACGCGTCGATCCCGATGTTCCAGTCCCCGCCGATGCCGAGCGCGCGCGACGCGGCGGCCAAGCCGTCCGCGCCCAGCTTCGGCGCCAGAGCGACGAACGCGGTGTTGCAGGACTTGGCGAAGTCCACGTGGAACGGCACCGTGCCGAGCTCCTCGTCGTCCGAGTTCTTGAAGGTACGGCCGTCCACCGTCCGGGTCCGGGGGCAGTCCACCGGCGTGTCCGCCCGCACCGCCCCCTTCTGCAGCAGCCCGTACGTGGAGATCATCTTGTACGTCGAGCCGGGCGGCACCTGCCCGGTCAGCGCGGTGTTCACCCCGCCCGGGTCCGGCCCGTTCGCCACCGCCAGCACCGCGCCGTCGCTGATCCGCAGCGCGACCAGCGAGCTCGGCTGCTTCTGTCCGGCGAGCGCCCGGTCGGCGGCGTTCTGGGTGGCGGTGTCCAGGGTGACCTTGATCGACTTGCCGTTCACCGGCTCGACGGTGAAGACCGGCTGGTCCTGGACCGTCTCGTCGGCCGCCTCGGCGGAGATCACCACGGACAGGCCGGGGGTGCCGCGCAGCTGCTTGTCGTACCTGGCCTGCAGGCCGCCGTGCCCGACCAGGTCGCCGGTGGTCAGCTCGGCGGGACGGGCGTCGAGGTCGTCGCGGGTGGCGGCGTCGACGGTGCCCAGCAGCGCGCGGGCGAACGCGCGGGTGGGCGCCAGCTGCCGGGTCTCCGTGCGGAAGACGGTGCCGGGCAGCGGGCGTACGTCATCTCGGATCCGGTTGTAGTCGGCCCGGCGCAAAGTGATCAGTTCGAGGAACGCCCCGTCGTCGGCCTTGCCGACCCGGTCGGCGAGGTCGGCGAGGTCGACGTCCACGTCGATCTTCCGGAACGCCTTGGTCAGCGATCCGGTGAGCGACGACAGGTTGGTGATCTTCTCCGGGCTGACCCCGATCACCACCACCTCGTGCGGCCCGACCAGCGGCTTGCCGTTCGCGTCCAGGATCGTGCCGCGCTGCGCGGGCACCCGGCGCAGCCGGAACTTCTCACCCGATTCCAGGTCGGGCTGCAGCACGGCGGGCTCCCAGATCACCTGCCAGCCGTCCCCGCTGCGCTTGGTCATCCGGACGGCGGAACGGTACGCCCACGTCACGTTCCCCGAAAGGGTCCACCTGACGTCGATCGGGGTGGTCGAGTCGTCGCCGGTGACCTTCGGCTCGCCGGCCACCGAGACCGCGAGCGGCTGGTCCTTGAGGTCGCCGTAGAACGCCCGGATCTCGGTGAGCACCTCGCTCGCCGCGATCTTGCCGCCGTCGGCGGTGACGAAGCCCACCCGGCTCAGGTCGCCGCTCTTCCAGCCGTCGAGGAACGCCCCGACGGTGTCCCGCGGCTCGTCGTCGGAGCACCCGGCCAACGCGCCGCTGACCAGCACAAGCAGAGTCGTCAATCCGATGGTGGCGCGGCGCATGAGGTTTCCCCCTGTGGGTACGTCTTGCTGGGCTGATCGCACGGTAACGTCCGGCGGCTCGTTCGCGCCGCCCCGCACCGGCGGAAAGTTCGCATATCGCCGTAGCTGTCGGGCTGGCACACCCTGGGTGTGAAGCTCTCGCGCCCGGGCGTTCTACGCTGTGCCCGACACGTTCGAGCCCACAGTGCCGTGGGTGAGGGGAGCGCCGGACCATGGCTGTCGCCGACGAGGCAGTGACCGATTCTGATCAGAATGCGCCCGATTCACCGGGGCCCCGCCCCGGGCTCGCCCTGACCGGGCGGCTCGGCGCGTCCGTCGATGGCGGAGAGCTCGACGAGCCGCTGCCGAACGCCGAGCGACTGGTCGCTCAGGCGGTGGAGCGGGCCGGCGACGACCACGCCACCGCGTCGCTGGTTGCCCGCTTCTGGCGGTTCGCGCCCGACGAGGAGATGGTCGGGAACACCCCGGAGGAGATGTACCGGGCCGCGATCGAGCACCGCGAGCTGGCCCGCAACCGGCTGCCGGGCGAGCTGAAACTGGCCCTGACCGAGCCGGTCGGCCCGCAGGGGCACACCGTCCTGCAGATCGTCACCGACGACATGCCGTTCCTCGTCGACTCGGTGATCGCCCTGCTCACCGCGCACAACCTGCAGGTCTACCTGATGGTGCACCCGCTGATCGTGGTGCGCCGGGAGCCCCTCGGCGCGCTGCGCGAGGTGGAGAGCGAGGTCGAGCCGGACGACGCCATCGAGGGCGACACGGTGGAGAGCTGGATCCGGATCGAGATCGACCCGGTCCGCCGCGCCGAGGCCCGTGACCAGCTGCTCAACGAGGTACGCCGGGTGCTCACCGACGTGCGCGAGGCGGTCGAGGACTGGCCCCGGATGCGCCAGCGGGCCCTGGTCATCTCCGACGAGCTGGCCGCCGCGCGCGGATCGGAACGCAAGCTGCCGGTGCCGGAGAAGGACGTCACCGACTCCATCGAACTGCTCAAGTGGCTCGCCAACGACCACTTCACCTTCCTCGGCTACCGCGAGTACCGGCTCAAGGACGGGGTGCTGACCGCGGTGCCCGGCACCGGGCTGGGCATCCTGCGCGGCGCGAGCAAGCCGCGGCGGCTGGACACGATGGCGCCGGAGGCCTACAAGCGGGCGCTGGAGAAACGGCTGCTGGTGATCACCAAGGCGAACTCGCGGGCCACCGTGCACCGCTCCGCCTACCTGGACTACATCAGCGTCAAGGTCTTCGACAGCACCGGCGAGGTGGCCGGCGAGAAACGGTTCCTCGGCCTGTTCTCCAGCTCCGCGTACCGCACCAGCGTCCGCGAACTGCCCGTGGTCAAGCGCAAGGTCACCGAGGTGATGGACCGCTCCGGCCTGTCGCCGCGCGGCCACTCGGGCAAGGACCTGCTGCAGATCCTGGAGACGTACCCGCGCGACGAGCTCTTCCAGATCAAGACCGATGACCTGTACGAGGCGGTCATCGGCGTGCTGCGGATGGCCGGCCGCCGGCAGCTGCGCCTGTTCCTGCGCCGGGACGGGTACGGCCGGTTCATCTCCTGCCTGATCTACCTGCCCCGGGACCGGTTCACCACCAGCAACCGGCTGCGGATGCAGGAGATCCTGCTGCGCGAGCTGAACGGCGTCGGGGTGGACTACACCACCCGGGTGACCGAACGGATGCTGGCCCGGGTGCACTTCATCGTGCGCACCGATCCGGCGGCGCCGCCCGGCAATCTCGACCCGAACGCGCTGGCCGAGCTGCTCGCCGACGCCACCCGGATGTGGGACGACGACTTCTCCCTGGTGCTGGAGCGCAAGCTGGGCGACGAGCCGGCCAAGGAGCTGTTCAACCGGTACGCGCACGCCTACCCGGAGAGCTACAAGAACGGCCACACCCCGTACGAGGGGATGCAGGACCTGGCCAAGCTGGAGCTGCTGGAGGAGCCCGGCCAGCTGGAACTGCACCTGTACCGGCGGCGCAAGCTGGGCCCGGACGGCGCGCCGCGCCCGGACGAGCACGACATCCGGTTCAAGGTGTACCGGTTCGGCGAGCCGATGATGCTCTCCGCCGTGCTGCCCGTGCTGCACTCGCTCGGCGTGCAGGTCAGCGACGAGCGGCCGTACGAGATCCGTCGCGACGACGGCCTGATCTACCTGTACGACTTCGGGCTGCGACCACCCCGGGTGCACCGTGAGCTGGCCGAGGTGCGGCCGCAGGTGGAGAACGCGTTCGCGGCCACCTGGCGCGGTGAGGCCGAGGTGGACGGGTTCAACGAGCTGGTGTTGCGGGCCGGGCTCACCTGGCGGCAGGTGGTGGTGCTGCGGGCGTACGCGAAGTACCTGCGCCAGGCCGGCCACGTCTTCTCGCAGCGCTACGTCGAGTCGACGTTCATCGCGTACCCGGAGATCGCCCGGCTGCTGCTGGAGCTCTTCGACACCCGCTTCGCGCCCGCGCTGCAGCTCGGCGAGTCCGAGCGTGCCCGCCGGGCCGGGGCCATCGCCGGCCGGGTCACCGAGCTGCTCGACCAGGTGGAGAGCCTGGACCAGGACCGGATCCTGCGCTCCTACCTCACCCTGATCGAGGCCACCCTGCGGACCAGCTTCTTCCAGCGCGGGGCGGACGGGCGGCCCAAGTCGTACGTGGCGTTCAAACTGAACCCGGAGGCCCTCCCGGACCTGCCGCAGCCCCGCCCGAAGTACGAGATCTTCGTCTACTCGCCCCGCTTCGAGGGCGTGCACCTGCGCTTCGGCGCCGTCGCCCGCGGTGGCCTGCGCTGGTCCGACCGGCGCGAGGACTTCCGTACCGAGGTGCTCGGCCTGGTCAAGGCGCAGATGGTGAAGAACTCGGTGATCGTGCCGGTGGGCGCCAAGGGCGGCTTCGTGCTCAAGCAGAAGCCGGGCGACCGGGACGAGGCGGTGGAGTGCTACAAGCAGTTCGTCACCGCGCTGATGGACGTCACCGACAACATCCTGGGCGGCAAGATCGTGCCGCCGCAGGACGTGGTGCGGCACGACGGGGACGATCCGTACCTGGTGGTGGCCGCGGACAAGGGCACCGCGACGTTCAGCGACATCGCCAACGAGATCTCGGTCGGCAATCAGTTCTGGCTCGGCGACGCGTTCGCCAGCGGCGGCTCCGCCGGCTACGACCACAAGAAGATGGGGATCACCGCCCGGGGCGCCTGGGAGTCGGTCAGGAAGCACTTCCGCGACCTGGGCAAGGACACCCAGAGCGAGGACTTCACGGTGGTCGGCGTCGGCGACATGTCCGGCGACGTCTTCGGCAACGGCATGCTGCTGTCGCCGCACATCCGGCTGGTGGCCGCCTTCGACCACCGGCACATCTTCCTCGACCCGGACCCGGACCCGAAGACCTCGTACGCCGAACGGCGGCGCCTGTTCGACCTGCCGCGCTCCTCGTGGGCCGACTACGACCGGTCGCTGATCAGCGCCGGTGGCGGGGTGTACCCGCGCAGCGCCAAGTCGATCCCGGTCAGCCCGCAGGTGCGCGCGGCGCTCGGGCTGCCCGGCGAGGCCGCGGCGGTCAGCCCCGGCGAGATGATGCGGGCGATCCTCAAGGCGCCGGTCGACCTGCTGTTCAACGGCGGCATCGGCACGTACGTGAAGGCGGGCGCCGAGTCGCACGCCGACGTCGGCGACAAGGGCAACGACGCGATCCGGGTCAACGGGTCCGAACTGCGGGTCAAGGTGGTCGGCGAGGGCGGCAACCTCGGACTGACCCAGCGCGGCCGGATCGAGTTCGCCCGCGCCGGCGGCCGGGTGTTCACCGACTTCATCGACAACTCGGCCGGGGTGGACTGCTCCGACCACGAGGTCAACATCAAGATTCTGCTGGGCGGGGCGGTCGCCGACGGCGAGCTGACCCTGCCGGAACGCGACGAGCTGCTGGCCGCGATGACCGACGAGGTCGCCGCGCTGGTGCTGCGGGACAACTACGAGCAGGCGATGGCGCTGGGCAACGCGCGGGCGCAGGCGCATTCGCTGCTGCCGGTGCACCGGCGGATGCTGACCTCGCTGGAGCAGCGCGGCGAGTTGAACCGGGAGCTCGAGGCGCTGCCCACGGACAAGGAGCTGGCCGCCCGCTACGAGGCCGGGGAGGGGTTGAGCGCGCCGGAGTTCGCGGTGCTGCTCGCGTACGTCAAGATCAGTCTGGAGCGCGAGGTGCTCGCCGACGAACTGGTCGACGAGGACTGGACCAACCAGGTGCTGGCCGACTACTTCCCGACCCCGCTGCGCGACCGGTACGCCGCCCGGATGGCCGGCCACCGGCTGCGCCGCGAGATCATCTCGACGTCGCTGGTCAACGAGGTGGTCAACCGGGGCGGCACGTCGTTCGTCTTCCGCGCCATGGAGGAGAGCGGAGCGTCCGCCGCGGACGTCATCCGTGCGTACGTCGTGGTCCGCGACGTGTACGGCCTCAGCGACATCTGGGCCGCCGCCGAGGCGCTGGACAACCAGGTGCCGACGTCCGCGCAGACGCTGGTCTTCCTGGAGACCCGGCGCCTGCTCGACCGCGCCGTCCGCTGGCTGGTCAGCACCCGCCGCTCGCCGATCGACGTGGCCGCCGAGATCGCCAAGCTCCGCCCCGGGGTCACCACCCTGCTGCCCCAGCTGCCGCATGTGATCGTCGGCGCCGAGCGCCGCTCGTTCGAGGAGCGCGTGGCGACCCTGGAGGACAAGGGCGTTCCGGCCGACCTCGCCGACACGGTCAGCCGGGTGTTCTACGGCTTCGGCCTGCTGGACATCCTGGAGACCGCGACCGCCATCGAGCGGGACGTCACCGAGGTGGCCCAGGTGTACTTCGTGCTCTCCGAGCGGTTCGGCGTGGACGCGTTGCTGTCCCACATCTCCCGCCTCCCGCGCGGCGACCGCTGGCAGACCCTGGCCCGCATGGCGCTGCGCTACGACCTGTACGCCGCCCTGGCCGCGCTGACCGCCGAGGTGCTGCAGTCCACCCCGGCGTCGGCGGCCCCCGAGGACCGCGTCGCCCAATGGGAACAGGTCAACGCGGCATCGATCGCCCGCGCCTCCAACGCCATGGGCGACGTGGACGAATCCCCGGCCGACCTGGCGGCGTTGTCGGTGCTGCTCCGGCAGATCCGCACGCTGGTGAAGACCTCCGCCGCCTGAGCCGGGACCGCGAACCCGGCGGCCGGCCGAACCGCGCCCGGTCCGGCCGGCCGCCTGGTTCGCGGGGGTTGTGGCGGTCGGTGCCGCGCCCGGTTCGCCGGCTGTGCGGTGGGGTGGTGTGTTCGTCCGTGGTGCGGCGGGCTCGGTGATCCCATGCGGGTCCGCGGGCGGTCGATTCCGGGACGGTCCGCGCGGAGGCGTGCGGCGCCTCGGGCGGCCGTCCGGGGCACATGCCCGGGACGGCCGCCCGAGGTTTCCGCTCCCTCGGGCCGCCCGGCGCACGGAAGGCCGGGCCTGCCGGTTGCCGCCGACGGTCTTTCTCACTCCTTTCCGGTGACTGCCCGTGCGGCCGGCCGAGGGGGGGTCATGCCGCCGGCCAGTGCGGCAGGGGCGTGGTGTGGCCGGTGGCGGCGACGGCGAGCAGGGCGCTGACGGCGTAGCGACGAGCCAGGCGGGAACGCCGGGCCAGGGCCTGCGCGATCCGGTCCGGAGTGGTGAGCCGGCGGGCGCAGGCTGTCGTGATCCAGTGCATCGCCTCGGCCGCGTCCGGCGCCGTCACGACCAGATCCAGCACGGTCTCCTCCATCCGGGTCTGCGGTGGGCGCCGGTGCGGATGCCGGCGCGCCGAGGCGTGCCGGGACCGGTGCACCACGAGGCCGGGCACCTGGCGGACCCGTCGTTCCTCCGGGATGAGCACGTGCACAGCGCCGGGGCGGGGCTCGGCCAGTCCGGCCTCCTCCGCCGCCGACCGCAGGCACAGCATCGCCCCGGCGCCCGCGTGCAGCACGGCGGCCCAGCGGAGCACGTCCGGTGGCGGGCGGCCGGCGAAGGTCGCATAGGTCCCGGGCAGGAGCCGCTGCCATCGCCCGCTGGTCACCCGGCGGCGCAGGACGTCGGGAGTGATGCCGGCCCGGAGCGCCTGCTGGCGGGTCACCACCCCGCGTTGGCGCCGGCTGATCTCGTCGAGTTGTGCCATGCCCGGAACTCTGCCGCCGACGGCCGGCGCCTGCCCCGGTGGCTGTGGACGACCGCGCGGTGTGGATAACTTCGTGCGGAAGATTCGTGCGGTCCCGGGAGGGCGCGGCGGTGTTGCCGAAGGACGCGCGGTGACTGGCGGGGGCGTGCGGCGGCGGTGCGGCGGCGGGAAGCGACGGGCGGCGGTGTTGCCGGACGGCGCGCGGTGACTGGCGGGGGCGTGCGGCGGCGGTGCGGCGGCGGGAAGCGACGGGCGGCGGTGTTGCCGGACGGCGCGCGGTGACTGGCGGGGGCGTGCGGCGGCGTTGCCGGGCGGCGGTGCGGCGGCGGGAAGCGACGGACGAGAGCCGATGAGCCGGGCACGGCGGACTGCTCCCGAAGTCCGTCGTGCCCGGCTCATCTGTCGCGTCGCGGGCCGCACCGGTCCCGAGGCGAATCCCGCGACCTCCCCAGATCCACCTGCGAACATGACGCTACGTGACTCGTGTCGGGACAAGGAAGTGCTGAGCGCACGCTCTGGCCGTTTGTATGAGACGACTTATCCGCCTGTTATCCGCTTTTTCGGATATCCACTACACGGTGTCACCGCGCATCGACGTAACGTTCCGTGATAAGGCCCAGGGCCTCCGCGGCCACCCGCGCGCTGGCCCGGCTCGCGCCGTGGGTGACCAGGAAGGCGCGTACGCCGTCCGGGCGCCAGGGGGACGGCCAGCCCATCTCCACCACGCCGGTCGGCCAGGTCGCGGACAGCTTCTCCGCGAGGTCACGGCTGGCCGCCGCCTGATGCAGGCGCCGGCCGACCAGCACGACCGGTCGCCCGGCCGCCCGCTCGATCAGCTGGTCCGCGGTGGCCTCGGCGGCCACGACATCCACCTGTTCCGCCCCGTCGAGGAACGGCCGCAGTCCCCACGGCACCTTCCCCTCCGCGATCGAATACCCGCTGATCAGCTGGACCACCAGCGGTCCGGCCAGCGCCGCCGGGTCACCCTCGACGGCGAGCGCCCGCCGCGCCGCGAGGATCCCCAGCTCCTTGGGGGTGAGGGCGGCGAGGGAGGGCGCCGCGGATCCACCGGGCCGCGAGCCCGACGCGGCCCCGAGCGCACCGGCCGGGTCGTTCCCGGATCCGGACGGCGCGGCCTGGTCGTTCCCGGCCCTGAGCGCACCGGCCGGGTCGATCCCGGCCCCGGACGCCCAGGTCGGGCCGTTCCCGGGCGCGGCGACACGCTCCCCGGCCGCCGTGGCCCCGACCACGATCGTGTCCCGCGGGCCACCCGGACGGGTGATCCGGTTCAACGCCACCCAGGAGGCCAGCTGCGCGTTCCGCTCCGCGGCCTCCTCCACCCGGCCCGGCGTCAGCCGCCCGTCCTTCACCGCCGCGGCCACCTCGTCGGCCACCGCGAGGACCAGCTCACGATCGACCAGCGCCCCGATGCACAGCAGATCCGCCCCGGCGGACAGGGCCGCCACGGCGGCCCGTGGGATGCCGCCGGCGGCTCCGGCCGCCCCGCGCATCTCCAGCGCGTCGGTGACGATCACGCCGCCGAACCCGTACTCGGAACGCAGCAATCCCTGCAGCGCCGCGCGGCTGAAGGTGGCCGGTCCGTCGCCGGTCAGTTCCGGCACCCGGATGTGCGCGCTCATGACGGCGCGCGCCCCGGCCGCCACCGCGGCGGCGAACGGTGGCAGGTCGCGGCTGCGCAGCACGCCGAGCGGGGCGTCGACCGTGGGCAGTTCCAGGTGCGAGTCGGTGACGGTGGCGCCGTGGCCGGGGAAGTGCTTGGCGCACGCGGCCACTCCGGCCGACTGCAGGCCCTCGACCGCCGCGCCGGTGTGCCGGGCCACCAGCGCCGGGTCCGCGCCGAACGACCGCGTACCGATGATCGGGTTCTCGGCGGCGGTGTTGACGTCGACGGTGGGCGCCAGGTCCAGGTTCACCCCGGCGGTGGCGAGATCGTGGCCGATGGCCGCGTACACCAGGCGGGTGAGATCCGGGTCGTCCGCCGCGCCCAGGGCGGAATTTCCGGGGTACGCGCTGCCGCTGCGATGCCCCAGCCGGGTGACGTCGCCGCCCTCCTCGTCGATGGCGATCAGCGCGTCGGAACGGGCGGCGCGCAGCTTGGCGGTCAGCCCGGCGAGCTGCTCGGGATCCTCGACATTGGTGCCGAACAGGGTGTGTCCGGCCAGGCCGTCGGCGAGCAGGTCGAGCGCCCAGTCCGGTGCGGACGGTCCGGGGAAGGCGGCGAGCAGGGTGCGCAGGGCGAGGCGGCGGAGCCCGGGGTCGATGGCCATGGTGTCCTTCCGTGACGATGCTCTGGCCACCAGGGGCGGCGAGCTGCCATGATCGCTCGGAGTCGATAGCCACCGTACGGACGGGCGCCATTGCCGACCGTTACGCTGCGGCTGCACGTCGAGCGCCGACACTGTAACAGGAAAGAATCTTTAGTATTAGGGGTACGAGTCATGGCCGCCACCCGCCTCCCGGGCACGCCCCGGTTGCTGCGCGCACTCAACGACCGCGCGGCGCTGGACCTGCTGCTCAGCCGTGGTCCGCTGACCCGGGCCCAGCTGGGCGAGCTGACCGGCCTCAGCAAGGTCACCGCCTCTCAGCTGGTCGAGCGGCTGGAGGAGCGCGGCCTGGTCCGCCGGGTCGGTGAGCAGGCCGGTGGCCGCGGGCCGAACGCCCAGCTCTACGCGGTCACCCCGGGCAGCGCGCACGTCATCGGGGTGGACGTCGGCCCGGAGACCGTGGTCGCCGCCTGCGCGGACATCACCGGCGCGGTGATCGGGCGGGCCGAGCTGAGCACCCGGGACACCGACGACCCGGTCGGCGTGGTGCACCAGGCGGTGGTCCAGGCGGCGACCGCCGCCGGCACGGACGTCAGCTCGGTACGCCGCGTCGTGCTGGGCACCCCGGGTCTGGTCGACCCGCAGTCCGGGGAGATCTCGTTCGCCTGGGACCTGCCCCGCTGGCACCGCGGCCTGCTCGCCGACCTGCGCCGGGACCTGAGCACCCCGGTCGTCTTCGGCAACGACGTGAACCTGGCCGCGATCGCCGAGTCGAGCACCGGCGCGGCCGCCGGGGTGGCCGACTTCGCGCTGGTCTGGATCGGCCGTGGCATCGGTCTGGCCAGCGTCATCGGCGGCCGGCTGCACCAGGGCGCGACCGGCGCCGCGGGGGAGATCGGCTACCTGCCGGTGGGCGGCGCCGACGTGCCGCACAACGCCTCCCGGCGCGGGGTGAAGGGCGCCTTCCAGACGCTGGCCGCCGCCGAGGCGGTCAAGGCGGTCGGCCGCCAGCACGGCTTCCGCGGCGCCGAGGCCGCCGACGTGGTCCGCGCCGCGGTCGCCGCCGGGCCGGCCGGTGAGCCGGTGCTCGACGAGCTGGCCCGCCGCCTCGCCCTCGGGGTCGCCGCCACCTGCCTGGTGCTGGACCCGCCGCTGGTGGTGCTCGCCGGCGAGGTGGGCCGGGCCGGTGGGCCGGCGCTGGCCGACCGGGTGGAGCGCGAGGTCGCCGCGATCACGCTGGTCTCGCCCAAGGTGGTGGTCACCGGTGTGGCCGCCGACCCGGTGCTGCACGGGGCCCTGCGCACGGCCCTGGACTCGGTGCGCGACGAGGTCTTCGGATCGACCACCGGCTGAGACGCCGACCGGCCGGCCCGGGGTGGGTGACCAGGAGCGGGCGGACAGGCGACCGGGAACCGGCGGGCGGGCTGGCGGCAGGGAACCGCCGGCCGGACGGGGTGACCGGGAACCGGCGGGGTGTAACGACCGGCACGCCGTCGGAATCCGCCGCGCGTACATGGTTGGATGGACGGCGTGCTGGAGGCTGCCGTAACCGTTCCGCCCGACGAGGACACCGTCATCGCGTTCAACCGCGTCAGCGTGGTCCGCGGTGGGAATCACCTGATCAACAGCCTGTCCTGGCAGGTCGAGCTGGATGAGCGATGGGTGGTGCTCGGCCCGAACGGGGCCGGCAAGACCACCCTGCTCAACATCGCGTCCGGCCGGCTGCACCCGACCCGCGGCCAGGCGTGGGTGCTGGGCGAGCGGCTGGGCCGGACCGACGTCAACGAGCTGCGCACCCGGGTCGGGATCACCACCGGCCGGCTCGCCGACCGGATCCCGCCGGACGAGAAGGTGCTCGACGTCGTGGTCACCGCCGCGTGGTCGGTGGTCGGCCGCTGGCGGGAGGCGTACGACCCGCAGGACGAGGCCCGTGCCCGCCAGCTGCTCGCCCAGCTGGGCATGACCGGCTTCCTGGACCGCGAGTTCGGCACCCTCTCCGAGGGCGAGCGCAAGCGCACCCAGATCGCCCGCGCGCTGATGACCGACCCCGAGCTGATGCTGCTCGACGAGCCGGCCGCCGGGCTGGACCTGGGTGGTCGCGAGGTGCTCATCGGGCACCTGTCCGAGCTGGCCATGGATCCGGACGCGCCGGCCATGGTGCTGGTCACCCACCATGTCGAGGAGATCCCGCCGGGCTTCACCCACGCCCTGCTGCTGCGCGAGGGCGCGGTGGTCGCGGCCGGCCTGCTCGGTGAGGTGATGACCGCGGAGAACCTGACGAAGGCGTTCGGGCTGCCGCTGGTCGTGGACCGGCTCGGCGACCGCTACACGGCGCGGGCCGGCTGACGTGCCGCCGCGGGTGGTGGTGGTCGGCAGCGCCAACATGGACCTGGTCGGGCTGGCCCCACGGTTGCCCCGGCCGGGGGAGACCGTGCTCGGCGACGACTTCGTCATGGTCCCGGGCGGCAAGGGCGCCAATCAGGCGATCGCCGCCGCCCGGGCCGGTGGCGAGACCACGTTCCTGGGCGCGATCGGCTCGGACTCGTTCGGTGTCACCCTGGGCGCGCGGCTCGCCGCCACCGGCGTGGACACCGCCCACGTGCGCACCAGTTACGGCTCCTCCGGCGTCGCGGTGATCATGGTGGACCGCTCCGGGGAGAACTCCATCCTGGTCAGTCCGGGCGCGAACCGTACGTTCACCGACCTGACCGAGAGCGAGCGCGACCGCATCGCCGCGGCCGACGTGCTGCTCTGCCAGCAGGAGATCCCGATGGCCACGGTGGCCGCCGCGCTGACCGCGGCCCGGGCCGCCGGGACACGCACCATCCTGAACGCGGCGCCCGCCCGGGAGTTGCCGCCCGGCCTGCTCGACCAGGTCGATCTGCTGGTGGTGAACGAGACCGAGGCCCGGGCGATCACCGGCGGCGACGCGTCCGACCTGTCCGCGCTGCTCGCGCTCGTGCCCCGGGTGGTGCTGACGCTCAGTGGCGCCGGGTCCCGCTACGCCGACCGCGAGGGCCGCGACGTGCACGTGCCCGCCTTCGCCGTGGAGGTCGCCGACACCACGGCCGCCGGTGACGCGTTCACCGGCGCGCTGGCCGTCGCCTGGGCCGAGGGGCGCGACCTGCTCGACGCGGTGCGCTGGGCGAACGCGGCCGGCGCGGCGTGCGTACGCAAGGTCGGCGCCAGCAACGCCCTGCCGGACCGCTCGGAGATCGACGCCATCTTCGCCCGCTGACCGCGCCCTGCGCGTGCGGCCTCGTGGGGCGCGGGCCGGTCAGCCGGTGCGGCCGACCCGCAGGCCCCAGGCGATGAGCGGCGCCTGCAGCGGCAGCCGGCCGTAGGCGACGGCCCGCCGGACGGGCGACGTGTGCCGCCAGTCCCGGGCCATCTTGACGTTGGCCGGGAAGACCGCCGCGAACAACGCGGCGGCGGCCAGGCCGCCGGCCCGGCGGGTGCGGGGGTGGGCGATCGCGGCGGCCACCGCCAACTCCGCGACCCCACTGAGGTACGTCCAGGTCCGCGCCGACCCGGGCAGCGCCCGCGGCACGATCCGGTCGAACGGCCGGGGCGCGGCGAAGTGCAGCGTTCCGCTGGTGGCGAGCAGGACGGCGAGTCCGGCCGCGTCCCGCCTCACCGGCGCACCGCCGGCTCCATCGCGCGTTGCAGGGCGCGGTAGATCCGGCCGAAGCGCTGCGCGTCGGCGGTGCGCAGCAGCAGCACGTCGCCGGTGTGCACCCGGCCCCAGATCTCCATGGTGCGGCTGCCCCGGTCGTACGACCGGTCGAGGCGTTCCAGCAGCAGGTCGGCGACCGGGACCACGGCCAGGCCGACCAGCACCCCGCCGACCACCAGCGCGACGGTGTGCGCGGTGCCGGCCCCGGCGAGCGCGGCCACCCCGATGGCGAGCGCGCCGACCAGCAGCGGCAGCAGGATGGAAAGGCCCAGCGCGCCCCGCTTGGCGATCACCGACCAGGACCGGGCGCCGCGGGTGTGCCAGACCCGGAGCAGCTCGGACAGGCGGAACTGGCGGCCGTTCATGTGGACCCCGGACGAGGTGATCAGCACGTCCGGATCCCGGTAGTACGTGGTCATCTCTCCTCCTGCCGGTCCCCCTTTCCTGTTTACCCGTCGTAGGCTGGCGGCGAAACGGCACTCATCGGCGAGGTGTTGGAGGCGGGCGTGGGCGAGTTCGTACGACTGGAGATCGCGGACGGGATCGGCACGATCCGGCTCGAACGACCCCCGATGAACGCGCTCAACACCCAGGTCCAGGAGGAGCTGTGGGCGGCCGCCACGGCGGCGGCCGGCGACGACGCGGTCCGCGCGGTGGTGGTGTGGGGCGGCGAGCGGGTGTTCGCGGCCGGCGCCGACATCACCGAGTTCACCACGGTCAGCTACCAGCACATGGTGGCCCGGGCGGCGGCGCTGTCCGGAGCGTTCGACACGGTCGCCCGGATCCCCAAACCGGTGGTCGCCGCGATCACCGGTCTCGCCCTCGGCGGCGGCTGCGAACTGGCGCTGGCCTGTGACTGGCGGGTGGTGGCCGAGGACGCCAAGCTCGGCCAGCCGGAGATCAAACTCGGCATCATCCCGGGCGCGGGCGGCACCCAGCGGCTGGCCCGGCTGATCGGCCCGGCCCGGGCCAAGGAGCTGATCTTCTCCGGCCGGATGGTGGACGCGGAAGAGGCGCTGCGGATCGGTCTGGCCGACCGGGTGGTGCCCGCCGACCGGGTCCACGCGACCGCCCTGGACCTTCTCCGGCCGTACGTCACCGGGCCGGCGCTCGCGCTGCGTGCCGCCAAGCAGGCCATCGACGCCGGCCTCAGCATGGACCTGGCGGCCGGCCTGGCGCTGGAGTCCCACCTGTTCGCCGGGCTTTTCGCGACCGACGACCGGGTGGAGGGCACGACCGCGTTCGTGGAGAAGCGCAAGCCGAAGTTCACCGGACGGTAGCGGTTTCCCATACCCCTCACAGGCACCGCCTAGACTGCGGTCATGTCCACCGACCAGGGTGGTGCGAAGTACGCCCTCGGCATCGACTTCGGCACCTCCAACACCGTCGCCGTCGCGCGGTGGCCGGACGGGCGCGCGCGGCCGATCCTGGTCGACGGCTCCCCCCTGCTGCCCTCCGCCGTGTTCGCCGACGCCGGGGCGAACCTGCTGGTCGGGCGGGACGCCGTGCACAGTGCCCGGCTCGACCCGGCCCGCTTCGAGCCGAACCCGAAACGCCGCGTCGACGACGGCCTGGTGCTGCTCGGCGAGCAGGAGTTCGCCGTCGTCGACCTGATCACCGCGGTGCTGGCCCGGGTCGTCGAGGAGTGGCACCGTGCGGTCGGGCCGTACCGTCCGGAGGCCACCCTGACCTGCCCGGCGACCTGGGGCGCCACCCGCCGCACGCTGCTCGCCGAGGCGGCCGCCCGAGCCGGGCTGTCCGGCGCCCGGCTGGTCGCCGAGCCGGTCGCCGCGGCCACCTACTTCGCCGAGGTGCTGGGCCGCGACGTGCCGATCGGCTCGGTGCTGATGGTGCACGATTTCGGGGCCGGCACGTTCGACACCAGCCTGGTGTCCCGCACCACCACCGGGTTCGAGGTGCTCGCCGTCGACGGGCGCGACGATCTGGGCGGCCTGGACGTGGACGCCGCGCTGGTCGAGTACCTGCGGACCGACGCGTGGCAGCGGCTGCTGGAACCCTCCACGGTCGAGGAACGCCGGGCTCGCCGCCAGCTGTGGGACGACGTGCGGATCGCCAAGGAGCGGCTGTCCCGGGCCCAGTCGGCCGACTTCGTGGTGCCGCTGCTGGACACCGAGGTGCACCTGACCCGGGAGGAGCTGGAGCAGGTCGCCCGCCCGGTGCTGGAGCAGACCGTCCGGATCACCCGGAACCTGCTGACCTTCGCGGAGCTGCCGGCCGGCCGGCTGGCCGGGGTGTTCCTGGTCGGCGGGGCGAGCCGGATCCCGTTGATGGCCACCCTGCTGCACCGCGAGCTGGGCGAGCCACCGGTGGTGATCGAGCAGCCGGAACTGGTGGTCGCCGAGGGCAGCATCCTGGCCGGGGCGGCGCTGCTGGCCTCCGAGCCGGCCGCGCCCGGCCCCACCTCGGAGCTGCGCCTGCCCTCCCGGGACCTGCCGGAGTTCGCGGCGCCCGCCCGAGCGGCGTCCACACCGGACGCGCCGGTGGCCGCGGACCCGATGCCGGCCGCGACCCAGCCGGTGGGCGTCCGGTCGATGCCGGCGGCGACCCAGCCGGTGGCGGCCCGGTCGATTCCGGAGGCGGCCGGCGAGGGGGCGACCCTGCCGGTTCCGGACGCGGCCGGCGAGGGGGCCCCGGTTCCGGACGCGGCCGGCGAGGGAGCGGCCCCGCCGGTTCCGGAGGCGGCCGGCGAGGGGGCGACCCCGCCGGTCCCGGACGCGGCCGGTGATCGCGCCGGCGGCGCTCGCCCCGACCTCGGCCCCGGCGCGCGCGACCCGGAACCGCCGGCCGGTGACGCCGTCGTGAGCCCGCTGCCGGCCCGGACGCCGGGCGTGGCCGCCGGCCTGCCGGCCCGGACGCCGGGCGTGGCCGCCGGCCTGCCGGCGCGGGTCCCCGGCACGGCCGCCGGCCTGCCGACCCGCCGGGCCGGCGCGGCCGAGCAGGCGCCGCACGCCACCGGCTCCGGCGAGCCGGAGCCGGACGTGGACAACCGGGAGACCGAGATCCGTCCGGAGCTGGTCGTCCCGCCGCACCTGCGCCCGCCGGTCGATCCCTGGCCGGACGCCGACCCGCCGCACTGGCGTCCCGATCCGGAGGCGACGGTCGCCACCAGCCCACCGCAGCACGAGGTGCGCACCCCGCTGCCGCCGCAGCCCACCGCCGTACGCGCGAGGCAGGCCGGGAAGCCGGCCGGGAAGCGGGCCGCCGAGCCGGTGGTGGCGCATGCCCGGCCGGTCTCCCCGGTCGCGGCGCAGGCGCGCCCGATCTCACCGTCGCCGGGCCGCCCGCAGCCGCCCGGAACGGCCGCCGGCCGGGCCGTGGTGGCCGCGCCGCGCCCGCCGGCGAAGCGGCCGAAGGCGCGGCAGAAGACGCCCAAGCAGGTCGCGCCGCCGAGGCCGAAGCGCAAGAGCCGGCTGCTGCGCTTCTTCCAGCTGCTGCTGAGCCTGCTCACGATGCTCTGCGTGCCGGTGGTCGCGCTGATCGTGGCGTACGGCTACGGCAACTCCGACCCGTGGCAGGAGGACGCCGTCAAGGTGTTCGAGGACATCGCGGCGCTGCTGAACCTCTAGGCGCCGGAGCGGGCGGTCAGGACTCGTCGTCCTGGTGCAGCTCCCGCTCCCACTGGGCGAGCAGCTCACGGTCGCGGCGGGACTGCTCGGTGTCCATGGAGCGCAGGAAATCCGGGTCGTCGTCGGGCGCGGACGGCCGCGCGGGCGCTCGTCGGGCCGCCGGGCTGACCGGGCGGCCCCAGACGAAATACGCGATCGGCCCGGCCAGCGGGACGAGGACCACGACCAGGACCCAGAGCAACCGCGGCATGGCGCGCACCCGCTCCGCCGACAGGCAGGCGATGAGAGCCAGGGTCAGCAGGACGACTGCGACCGCGGCCGAGAAGATGAACAACCGGACCATGGGGCAATGATGCTCCTCCCGCGCGATCCCGGCGACGATCAGAGCATGACAACCAGACCGCCGATGATCGCGAAGGCCACGGTGATCAACGCGTAGGCCCGGATCGCCCGGCCCGCCGGTCGGGGAGTGCGGGCCCGCAGGCCTGGGGCGCGGTGCAGGGCGACGGCGGTCAGCGCGGCCCAGCCGCCCATCGCGGCGCCGGCGATCAGCCACTCGGCCGGGCCCGCGCCGGGATGGACGGCGGGGCGACCGGCCAGCAGGGCGACCGCGGCCGCCGACATGCCGGTGCGCCGCCAGGCCAGCCGGGTGCGCTCGGGGGCGGCGCCCGGGTCGCGCATCAGGCGAGGACCCGGTGGAGCACGGTGCCGACCAGCACCACCGCGCCGATCGCCACGGTGATGGCCAGCACCGCCGGGAAGCGGGAGCGGGGCAGGTCGACGCCGAGCCGCATGGCCCGCTCGGCGCGCGCCCAGTGATCGACGGCCCGGAGCGCGACGAGCCCGCCGAGCACCAGCAGCGCGATGGCGATGATCTCGCGGAGCCGGGCGATCGGCAGTGGTGGCAGGAACTGGGCGCAGGCCAGGCCGCCGGCGATCAGCGCGAGTCCGGTGCGGATCCAGGCCAGGAAGGTCCGTTCGTTCGCCAGGGAGAACCGGTAGTCCGGAGTGGTGCCCTCGGTATGGGCGCTTTCCGGGTCGAACCACTGGAGCAGGCCGCCGAACACCCGCTGATTATTGACCGATCGGGTCAAGAAGGTGGAGCCAGAGATTGCGTACTTCGTCACTCACGCAGGCCTCGCGCGGGCGGCCGCAGCGGCACCACGGCGAGTCGGGGCCGGAGCGGCCGTGGGGCTGCGGAGCGGTGCTCCCGCGCTCTGCGAGAGGATGAAGGGCGGGCAGGTTCGTACCGTCCAACAGTGCTGCGTTTTGGCCGGACATGTCAGACACCTCCTCTTGGCCATGCTAGCGATCGAGATCGTCTCGTGGGTGAGGTGTGTCACTCTGGGTGCCGGCACCAGCAAAGCTACTGGCGGGTAACCTTGCCGCATGTCCCGCCGCCCGGGGGTCTTCCGGCCGGCACGGATGGCCGATCGCAACGGTGCGTTCAATACAGGAGGGTCGTAGGAGCGCGATGAACATCGTCGTACTGGTGAAGCAGGTGCCCGACTCCGGTGCCGAGCGCACCCTGAGCGCAAGCGACAACACCGTCGAGCGGGGCTCGGCGAGCAACGTCATCAACGAGATGGACGAGTACGCCATCGAGGAGGCGTTGAAGATCAAGGAAGCGCACGGTGGCGAGGTGACCGTGCTGACGGTGGGCCCGGCCGGCGCGACCGAGTCGATCCGCAAGGCGCTCTCCATGGGTCCGGACAAGGCCGTCCACGTGCAGGACGACGCGCTGCACGGCTCCTGCGCGGTGGCCACCTCCAAGGTGCTCGCCGCCGCCCTCGCCCAGCTGAACGCCGACCTGATCCTGTGCGGCGCCGAGTCGACCGACGGCCGGGTCCAGGTCATCCCGCACATGCTGGCCGAGCGGCTGGGCGTGGCCGCGCTGACCGGCGCGCGCAAGCTCACCGTGGACGGCTCCCAGCTGACCATCGAGCGGCAGACCGACGAGGGCTACGAGGTGGTCACCGCCGCCACGCCGGCCGTCGTCAGCGTCTGGGACACCATCAACGAGCCGCGGTACCCGTCCTTCAAGGGCATCATGGCCGCCAAGAAGAAGCCGCTGCAGAGCCTCTCCCTGAGCGACCTCGGTGTCGCCGGCGACGAGGTCGGCTTCGCCGGGGCCACCAGCAGCGTGCTGGAGTGGTCGAAGCGCCCGCCGCGCACCGGCGGCGCCAAGGTCGTCGACGAGGGCAACGGTGGCGAGCAGCTCGTCGCGTACCTCGCCACCGAGAAGTTCGTCTGAGCCCGGAGAGGATGAGGGACATGGCTGAGGTACTGGTCGTCGTCGAGGCCTCGCAGGCCGCCGGCGTCAAGAAGGTCACGCTGGAGATGCTGACCATCGCCCGCACCCTGGGCTCGCCGTCCGCGGTGGTGTTCGGCGATGCCGCGCAGTTCACCGACAAGCTGGCCGAATTCGGCGCCGAGAAGATCTACGCGGCGTCCGGTGACGACGTCGAGGGCTACCTGGTCGCGCCGAAGGCCACCGTCGTGGCCGAGCTGGTCCAGCGGGTGCAGCCGGCCGCCGTGCTGCTCGGCTCCACCCAGGAGGGCAAGGAGATCGCCGGCCGCCTGGCGGTCAAGCTGGACAACGGCCTGCTGACCGACGCGGTCGAGGTGGCCGCCGACGGCACCGCCACCCAGGTCGTCTTCGCCGGTTCCACGATCGTCAAGTCCAAGGTCACCAAGGGCCTGCCGATCGTCACCATCCGGCCGAACTCGACCACCCCGGCGCCCGCACCCGCGTCGCCGTCGGTCGAGCAGCTGACCGTCGCGGTGTCCGAGAAGGACAAGCTGGCCAAGGTCGTCGAGCGGGTCGCCGAGCAGAAGGGCTCCCGCCCCGAGCTCACCGAGGCCTCGATCGTCGTCTCCGGCGGCCGCGGCGTCGGCAACGCCGACAACTTCAAGCTGGTCGAGGAGCTCGCCGACCTGCTCGGCGGCGCGGTCGGCGCCTCCCGTGCCGCGGTCGACTCCGGTTACTACCCGCACCAGTTCCAGGTCGGACAGACCGGCAAGACCGTCTCCCCGCAGCTCTACGTCGCGCTGGGCATCTCCGGCGCGATCCAGCACCGGGCCGGCATGCAGACCTCGAAGACCATCGTCGCGGTGAACAAGGACGCCGAGGCGCCGATCTTCGAGCTCGCCGACTTCGGTGTCGTCGGCGACCTCTTCAAGATCGTCCCGCAGGCGGCGGACGAGATCCGCAAGCGCAAGTAACCCCTGCGCGGTCACGGCCCGGCGGGGGACCGCCGGGCCGTCCCCTTTTCCCGGTACGACCGGTGGGGCCCCGCCCGCAGGCTTCCCGCCGAGCCCCGTGCATTCCCGCACGACACGGTTCCCGCCCCGGGCCGGTTGCGCGCCCCACGCCGGTTGCGCGCCCCACGCCGGTTGCGTGCCCCGCCCGCGGCCCACCCCAGCAGGCTCACCGCAACTCACGCGACCGGCGCTGAACGTGGCCGTCTCGCCGGACTGACCCCCACCACCCCCGGCCGCGGCCCCGTCAGCGCGGATAACCACCCCCAGCCCCAGCCGGCGCACCCGGCTGGGGCCGACGGCGGTCATCGGCGCGCGATACCCACGCTGAGCCCCGGCTGGCTGCACGGGCTGGTGTTGGTGGCGATTTTGCGTCGGGATGGCTGCACTGAGCCCCAGCCGGCCGTTTCCGGCTGGTGCTGATGGTGGTCATGGGCGCCGGATGGCCATGCGGGCCCACGGCGGTGGTGCTACCCGGGGTGGCGAGGGCCCGTGGGTGGGATCGGCGGGGTGGCGGGCCCGTGGGTCGGATTGCTGCCTGGCGGGGCCCGGTGGGCGGGGTTGCGGAGGCGGCGGGGCGCATGTCGGGCTGGTGCGGGGATGTTTGGGGTGGCCGGGACCACCCACGGGCGTAGCCCCGGAGGGCTTCGCGTTCTGGACGCCCCGGCGGCCAGCGGAGCCCGCAGGGGCCCTCGGCGGGAGCGGCGGTCTGTACCCCCGCGGACCTACGACATCAAGCTTTTGATCTTGGATGTGGTCTCGACCTGTGATCTTGGACGGGCGAGCGGCGAGGGGCGACGGCCGAGGGCCGAGGAGCGGCGGGCCAGGGATGACGGGTGTGGGGTGGTAGGTGGCGGTTCGAGCCATCGACCGGCGACTGGCCCGGCAAGTTTCCCGGGAGCAGGTTCTAGAGTGGGAAAAATGGCCTACCTCGATCATGCGGCGACCACGCCGATGCTCCCCGCCGCGCTGGACGCCTACGTGGCCGCGGCGCGGGAGATCGGCAATCCGTCCTCCCTGCACGCGGCCGGACGTGGCGCCCGGCGGATGGTCGAGGAGTCCCGGGAGCGGATCGCGGCGGTGATCGGGGCCCGGCCCTCCGAGGTGATCTTCACGGGCGGCGGGACCGAGGCGGACAACCTGGCCACCAAGGGTGTCTTCTGGGCGCGGCGGGATGCCGAGCCGGGGCGGCGGCGGGTGGTGGCCTCGGCGGTCGAGCACCACGCGGTGCTGGACGCGGTGGACTGGCTCGGCACGCACGAGGGCGCCGAGGTGACCCTGCTGCCGGTGGACGGCGACGGCCGGGTGGACCCGGACGTGTTCGCCGAGCTGGTGCGCTCGCACGGCGACGAGATCGCGGTGGTGAGCGTGCAGTGGGCCAACAACGAGGTCGGCACGGTCCAGCCGGTGCCCGAGCTGGCGGCGGTCGCGGCCACCGCGGGCATCCCGTTCCACACCGACGCGGTCCAGGCGGTCGGGCAGGTGCCGGTGGACTTCGCCGCCAGCGGGGTGGCCGCGCTCACCCTGACCGGGCACAAGCTGGGCGGGCCGGTCGGTGCCGGCGCGCTGGTGCTGGGCCGTGACGTGAGCTGCACGCCGCTGCTGCACGGCGGCGGGCAGGAGCGGGACGTACGCTCCGGCACGCTGGACACCCCGGGCGTGGTGGCGTTCGCGGTGGCCGTGGAGGCGACCGTGCGGGCCCGGCTGGAGTACGCGGACCGGGTCGCCGCCCTGCGTGACGAGCTGGTCCGGCGGGTGCTGGCCGCGGTCCCGGACGCGATCTACAACGGTGACGCCGAGCGCCGGCTGCCCGGCAACGCGCACTTCTCCTTCCCCGGCTGCGAGGGTGACGCGCTGCTGCTGCTCCTGGACGCGCAGGGGATCTACTGCTCGACCGGCTCGGCGTGCTCGGCCGGGGTGGCGCAGCCCAGCCACGTGCTGCTGGCGATGGGCGCGGACGACGCCCGGGCCCGCTCGTCGCTGCGGTTCTCGCTCGGGCACGACAGCACCGAGGCGGACCTGGACGCGTTGCTGGCCGCGCTGCCCGGCGCGGTGGAGCGCGCCCGCCGGGCCGGGGCGTGGAAGAGCCCCAGATAGGCTGGAGCCATGCGAGTTCTTGCGGCCATGTCCGGCGGCGTCGACTCCGCGGTCGCCGCGGCCCGCGCCAAGGACGCCGGGCACGACGTCACCGGGGTGCACCTGGCGCTGGCGCGTAACCCCCAGACGTACCGGACCGGCGCGCGCGGCTGCTGCACGCTGGAGGATTCGCGGGACGCGCGGCGGGCCGCCGACGTGATCGGCATCCCGTTCTACGTGTGGGACATGGCCGACGAGTTCCACGCCGGGGTGGTCGACGACTTCGTCGAGGAGTACGCCGCGGGTCGTACGCCGAACCCGTGCCTGCGCTGCAACGAGAAGATCAAGTTCGCGGCGGTGCTGGACCGGGCGGTGGCGCTGGGCTTCGACGCGGTGGTGACCGGGCACCACGCCCGGCTCGGGGCCGACGCTCTGCTGCGCCGCAGCGTCGACCTGGCCAAGGACCAGTCGTACGTGCTGGCCGTGCTGACCGGCGAGCAGCTGGCCCGGGCGGTGTTCCCGCTCGGCGACTCGACCAAGGAGCAGGTCCGCGCGGAGGCGGCGGCGCGCGGGCTGGCCGTCGCCGACAAGCCGGACTCGCACGACATCTGCTTCATCGCCGACGGCGACACCCGCGGCTTTCTCCAGAGCCGGCTGGGTGCGGCGCCCGGCGACATCGTGGACGGGCGCACCGGGGAGAAACTCGGCACCCACAACGGCGCCTACGGGTTCACGATCGGCCAGCGCAAGGGCCTCAACCTGCGGGTTCCGGCGCCGGACGGCCGTCCGCGCTACGTGCTGTCGATCACTCCGGTGTCCAACACGGTGACCGTCGGCCCGCGCGAGGACCTCGAGGTGGACGTGGTCACCGCGACCCGCCCGATCTGGCACGACGCGTCCGCCGAGCTCGACTGCGAGGTGCAGCTGAGGGCACACGGCGAGGTGGTCCCGGCCGCGGTCACGGTCACCGGGGACTCGCTGGTGGCCCGGCTGAAGACCCCGGCCCGCGGGGTCGCCGCCGGGCAGGCCGTCGTCGCGTACCGGCCGGACGCCGGTGGCGACATCGTGCTCGGCTCGGCCACCATCACCGCCGGCACCCGGGCGGCCGCCCATGCCTGAGAGCACCCCGGAGTTCGTCTGGCCGGCCGGCGCCGCCACCGGCATCGGCTCGCTGCCCGGCACCGACATCGCCGAGGCGCAGCGGATCGTGCTGGGCGAGCTGCCCGACCTGCCGCACCTGCCCGAGCTGCCGGAGCGCGGCCCGGGCGCGGACCTGATCGGCCGCGGCGCCGGGTTCCTGGTCGATCTGCCGGTGCAGCTGTACGCCGGCCGCTGGCAGATCGCCGGCCGGCCCGGCAGGGATCTGCGGCGTACGGCCGATCTGCTGGAGCGCGACCTGGACCAGCTGACCGAGCAGGCCGACGGGTTCACCGGCACGCTGAAGGTCCAGGCGGCCGGCCCGTGGACCCTGGCTGCCAACCTCGAGCTGCCGGTCGGCGGCCGGATGCTTCGTGACCCGGGCGCGGTCCGCGATCTCGCCGACTCGCTCGCCGAGGGGCTCCGGCGGCACGTCGCGGACGTGCGCAAACGGGTGCCGGGCGCGACCGTGCTGCTGCAGCTCGACGAGCCGTCGCTGCCGTCCGTGCTGGCCGGGCAGGTGCCGACGGAGAGCGGGCTGAGCGCGTACCGGGCGGTGCCCGCTCCGGACGCCGCGTCCCGGCTGCGCGCCGTGGTGGAGGCGGTGGACACCCCGGTGGTGGTGCACTGCTGCGCGCCGGACGTGCCGTTGCAGGTGATCCGGGACGCGTCCGCGTCCGCGGTCGCCTTCGACCTGTCGCTGCTGGCGGAGCTGGACCCGGTGGGCGAGGCGGTCGAGGCCGGGCTGGGCCTGTTCGTCGGCGCGGCGCCGACCCGGCCGGCCGCCGGGCAGCGGCCGGATGCCAAGCAGATCGCGGAACGGGTACGGAAGTTGTGGCAGCGGCTCGGCTTCCCGGCGGCCCGGCTGCCGCGGCAGGTGGTGCTCACCCCGGCCTGTGGACTGGCCGGCGCCGCTCCGGGGTATGTGCGTGCCCTGCTGAAGGCATGTCAGGAAGCGGGCCGCCGGGTCGCCGAGGTGTGATCCCCGTTTTGTCGGGGGGTGCGACTACCGTGCCTCGTAGGTCAACAGACACGGAGGTTGCGGTGACTTCACCCAGCGCAGAGCCCGGCGCGGAGCCTAGCGCGGAACCCGGCGCGGAGGCCGCCGCGCGGCACGCCGAGCTCGCCGATGAGATCCGTGACCATCAGTACCGCTACTACGTGCTCGACGCCCCGATCATCTCCGACGGGCAGTTCGACGCGCTGCTGCGCGAGCTGGAGGCGCTGGAGACCGAGTTCCCGGCGCTGCGTACCCCGGACTCCCCGACGCAGACGGTCGGCGGCACGTTCTCCAGCGACTTCGCCCCGGTGCAGCACATCGAGCGAATGATGTCGCTGGACAACGTCTTCACCTTCGACGACCTGGACGCCTGGGCCGAGCGTACGGTGCGCGACGCCGGCGGCCCGGTCGCGTTCCTCTGCGAGCTCAAGGTCGACGGCCTGGCGATCAATCTGACGTACGAGAACGGCAAGCTGGTCCGTGGCGTCACCCGGGGCGACGGGCGCACCGGTGACGACGTGACGCCCAACGTGCGGACCATCCGGGAGATCCCGGAGCGGCTGGCCGGCGAGGACGTGCCCGGGCTGCTCGAGGTGCGCGGCGAGATCTACTTTCCGGCCGAGGCGTTCGCCGACCTCAACGCGTCGCTGGTGGAGCAGGGCAGGGCGCCGTTCGCCAACCCGCGCAACGCCGCCGCCGGCAGCCTCCGGCAGAAGGACCCGCGGGTCACCGCGTCCCGCGGCCTGCGGATGGTGGTGCACGGCATCGGCGCGCGGGAGGGTTTCAACCCGGCGTCGCAGTCGGAGGCGTACGACGCGCTGAAGGCCTGGGGGCTGCCCACCAGCTCGCGGTGGCGGCTGGTCGAGGACATGGCCGGCGTCCGGAAGTTCATCGAGTACTACGGCGCGCACCGGCACGACGTCGAGCACGAGATCGACGGCGTGGTGGTCAAGGTCGACGCGGTGGCGATCCAGGGCCGGCTCGGCTCGACCAGCCGCGCGCCCCGCTGGGCCATCGCCTTCAAGTACCCGCCGGAGGAGGTCACCACCAAGCTGCTCGACATCGCCGTGAACGTGGGACGCACCGGCCGGGTCACGCCGTACGCGGTGCTCGAACCGGTGCAGGTGGCCGGCTCCACGGTCGCCCAGGCCACCCTGCACAACGCCCGGGAGGTTGCTCGCAAGGGCGTGCTGATCGGGGACACCGTGGTGCTGCGCAAGGCCGGTGACGTGATCCCGGAGGTGCTCGGCCCGGTCGTCGACCTGCGCCCGGCCGACGCCCGGCCGTTCGTCATGCCCACCGAGTGCCCGGCCTGCGGCACGCCCCTGGCCCCGGCCAAGGAGAGCGACGTCGACATCCGCTGCCCGAACGCCGAGTCCTGCCCCGGCCAGCTGCGCGAGCGGCTCGCCACGCTGGCCAGCCGCGACGTGCTCGACATCGAGGTGCTCGGCGACAAGGCGGCGCGGGCGCTGCTCGACTCGGGCGTGCTGCACAACGAGGGCGACCTCTTCTCGCTCACCGAGGAGGATCTGCTCCGCGTCCCGTTCTTCGTCAACCAGAACGGCAAGCTCGGCAGCAACGCGGGGAAGATGCTGCGCAGCCTGGCGGAGGCGAAATCCCGCCCGTTCGCGCGGGTGCTGGTCGCGCTCTCGATCCGGCACGTCGGCCCGACCGCGGCGGCCGCCCTCGCCCGGGAGTACGGCTCGATGGCCGCGCTGGAGGAGGTGCTCGCCCGGACGGCGGCCGACCCGGAGGCGGTGGCCGCCAGCGCCGAGGCGGCCGAGGCCGCGGCGGAGGCCGCCGGAGCGGCAGCGCCGGCGGACGGCGACCCGCAGGCGGCCGCGTCCCCGGACGCTGAGTCCCCGGATGCCGCGTCCCCGGACGTCGCCTCCCCGGACGTCGCCTCCCCGGACGTCGCCTCCCCGGATGCCGCCGCCGCGGATGCCGCCGCCGGGGACGCGGCATCCCCGGACGCCGCCGCCGTGGCGGAGCGGGCCAGGCGGAAGGCCAAGGCGGTCGATCCGCTCGCCGCCGTCGACGGGGTCGGGCCGATCATCGCGGACAGCCTCCGCGAGTGGTTCACCGTGCCCTGGCACCGCGAGATCATCGGCAAGTGGCGTGCCGCCGGCGTCAGGATGGCCGACGAGCGGGTGGAGAGCGGGCCGCGCCCGCTGGAGGGTGTGACCGTGGTGGTGACCGGCACGCTGGCCGGTTTCACCCGGGACCAGGCGGCCGAGGCGGTCACCTCGCGGGGTGGCAAGGTCAGCGGCTCGGTGTCGAAGAAGACCGGGTTCGTGGTGGTCGGCGACAACCCGGGCAGCAAGTACGACAAGGCGCTCGGGCTCAAGGTGCCGGTGCTCGACGAGACCGGCTTCGGTGTTCTGCTCAGCGACGGGCCGGACGCGGCCCGCGCGGTGGCGGAGGTCGCCGCGGAGGACTGACCGGTTCCGCGGCGAAGCGGCCCCGGCCGCTTCGCCGCGCCCGGCTGGACCATTACCCGCGGACCGCTCGGGAGCCGAGCCGGGTCCGGGTCGTCCGACGGCCGGCCGGCGGCGGGGCCTGGTTACGGGCACGTCGTCACGCCGGTGGGTGAATTGTGTGTTTGATGGCCTATGCCGATTTGATAACGGGTAAGAACTTTTGCGGCGAACGCACCATGTGGATCTATGGTGTAGGCGATCGGTGATCAAGCCATCGTGGAGGTCGCATGGATGCCGTTCGCCCGCGTACGGCCGCGTCCGGCCCCCGGCGGCGCCGCGCGCTGATCGTGACCGCGAGCCTGGCGGCCGGCGTCGATCTACCCCTCTGGGCGGCCACCCGGAGCGATTTCGCCACGCTGCCCCCGGCGTACTGGGTCATGGCGGCCCTGGCGGTCGTGGCCGATGTCCGGCCACACCCGCTGCCCGGCCGGCGGGCCAGCCGGGTGATCCTGCCGTCCCTCTGCTTCACCTTCGCCATCGCGCTGGCCTGGGGTTTCGTCCCGGCCCTGGTGGTCCAGACGATCGCCGTGACGGTCGCCGGGGTACGGATGCGGCACACCGTGCCCCGGACCGTCCACCTGGCGGTGCAGCACACCGCCGGGCTCGGGGCCGCGTCGATCGTGGCCGGACTGGCGTCCTGGCGATTCGGCCCGCGCCCGGATCTCGGCGACGCCGCGCTGACCTGTGCCGCGGCCGCCGCCTGGATCGCCGCCCGCTACGCGGTGGCGGCCGTGGTCCTGCGGTGCAGGTCGCAGCGGCGTACCCGGCATCGCCGGCGTGAGCGCGCCGATCTGCTCGCCACCGCCGCGCTGCTGCTGCTCGCCCCGGTCCTGCTGGTGGTCGCCCGGGTGAGCCCGGCCCTGTTGCCGATGTCGCTGGTGGCCCTGCACGCCGTGCACCGGATGGTCCGCTGGGCGGGCGAGTCGGAGCGGGCCGCCCGGGTCGACGCGCTCACCGGCCTGCCGAACCGGCGGGCCCTGCAGTCGAGCATGTCCGAGCGCAACCCGGACCGGCAGCGCGCCCTGCTGCTGCTGGACCTGGACCGGTTCCGCACGGTCAACGACGCGCTCGGGCACGGGGCCGGGGACCGGCTGCTGGCCCGGGTCGCCGACCGGCTGGCCGACGCGGTGCCCCGGCACGACCTGGTGGTCCGGCTCGGCGGGGACGAGTTCGCGGTGCTGGCCACCCGGGTCGAGGGGCCGGCGTCGGCGCGGCGGATCGCCGCGCACCTGGCCGAGGCGCTGAGCCGCCCGTTCCCGATGGACGGCACCCCGGTCGAGCTGACCGCCTCGATCGGGATCGCGCTGCAGTCCGGCCGCCGCGACGGCGGCACCCTGTTGCGCGAGGCGGAGACCGCGATGTACGAGGCGAAGCAGCGTGGCGATCACGTCGCGGTGCACGGCCCGGACGCCACGCACGCCTCCCCGGACCGGCTGGCGCTGCTCGCCGACCTGCGCGCCGCGCTGCGCCACGACCCGCCCGACGACGGGATAGTGCTCTATTATCAGCCGCAGATCGCCATCGCGACCGGCGAGGTGGTCGGCGTGGAGGCGCTGCTGCGCTGGCGGCACCCGCGGCGCGGCCTGGTCGGGCCTCAGGAACTGCTCCGGGTGGCCGAGCCCACCCCGGTGATGCGGCTGCTCACCGGCCGGGTGCTGGACGAGGTGGTGGCGCAGCTGGCCGGGTGGCGCGCGATCGGCCGGCCGCTGCGCGCCGCGGTCAACGTGAGCGCCCGGGACCTGCACGCCGGGGACGTCGCCGACCGGGTCGGCCGGCTGCTGCGTGACTACGAGCTGCCGTCCGACCTGCTGCAACTGGAGATCACCGAGAGCGCGCTGATGGCCGACCCGCACCGGGTGCTGGACACCGTCACCCGGCTGGACCGGATGGGCGTGGCGATCTCCCTGGACGACTTCGGCACCGGTTACTCGTCGTTGCAGCACCTGCGCCGGCTGCCGCTGTCCGAGGTGAAGATCGACCGGTCGTTCGTACTGGGCATGGCGGGCGACCGCGGGGACGCGGCGATCGTCCGGTCGGTGATCGGCCTGGCCGACGCGCTGGGCCTGCGCGCGGTCGCCGAGGGGGTGGAGGACGAGGTGACCTGGCGGCTGCTCGCGGCGGCCGGCTGCCATGCCGCGCAGGGCTGGTTCCACGCCCGGCCGATGCCGGCCGCCGAACTGGCCGAGTGGCTGAGCCGGTACCGGCCGGTCCGCCCCGGGGTTCGGCGCGGGCCGTGGATCCCGGCGAAATAGACTCGGCGCGGACAAGGATTCCCACCAAGTGTTGAGGGGGCAGGATGGCCGCCATCTCCCGCGAAGAGGTAGCGCATCTGGCGCGCCTGTCGCGGCTCGCCGTGACCGAGGAGGAGCTCGATCGATTCGCGGGGCAGCTCGACGTGATCCTGCAGTCGGTGGCCCGGGTCGGTGAGGTGGCCGCGGAGGACATCCCGCCGACCTCGCACTCGGTGCCGCTGACCAACGTGTACCGCGAGGACGTTCCCCAGCCGAGCCTGGCGCAGGAGGCCGCGCTGTCCGGCGCGCCGGATGCGTACGAGGGCCGGTTCCGGGTGCCGCGCATCCTGGACGAGGAGGAATGATCGTGAGCGACCTGACCCGGCTGTCGGCGGTCGAGCTGAACAAGCTGATCACCACCCGGGAGGTGTCCGCCGTCGAGGTGGCCACCGCCCACCTGGACCGGATCGACGCCGTCGAGGACCGTGTCCACGCGTTCCTGCACGTCGACCGGGAGGGCGCGCTCGCCGCGGCGAAGCGGGTCGACGACGGTGAGATCACCGGGCCGCTGGCCGGGGTGCCGATCGCGGTCAAGGACGTGGTGGCCACCAAGGGCATCCCGACCACCGCCGCGTCCAAGATCCTCGAAGGCTGGAAGCCGCCGTACGACGCGACCATCGTCGAGCGCCTCAAGGCCGCCGGTATGCCGATCCTCGGCAAGACCAACATGGACGAGTTCGCGATGGGCTCCTCCACGGAGTACAGCGCGTACGGCCCCACCAACAACCCGTGGGACCTGGGCCGGATCCCGGGCGGCTCGGGCGGTGGCTCGTCCGCCGCGCTGGCCGCCTACGAGGCCCCCCTGGCGATCGGGACCGACACCGGCGGCTCGATCCGCCAGCCGGGCGCGGTCACCGGCACGGTCGGCGCGAAGCCGACCTACGGCGGCACCTCGCGGTACGGCCTGATCGCGTTCTCCTCGTCGCTGGACACCCCCGGCCCGTGCGCCCGCACCGTCGAGGACACCGCGCTGCTGCACGCGGTGATGGCCGGCCACGACCCGCGGGACTCCACCTCGATCCCGCAGCCGGTGCCGGACGTGGTCGCCGCCGCCCGTCGCGGCCTGCAGGGCGACCTGACCGGGGTCAAGCTGGGCCTGGTCAAGGAGTTCGCCGGGGACGGCTCCGAGCCCGGTGTCGCGGCCGCCTTCAAGGAGTCGCTGGAGGCGCTGGTCAAGCTGGGCGCCGAGATCGTCGAGGTGTCCTGCCCGCACTTCCAGTACGCCCTGCCGGCCTACTACCTGATCGCGCCGAGCGAGTGCTCGTCGAACCTGGCCCGCTTCGACGGCGTCCGGTACGGCCTGCGCGCCGGCGACGACGGCCGCAACTCCCTCGAAGAGGTCATGTCGCTGACCCGGGAGGCCGGCTTCGGTCCCGAGGTCAAGCGCCGGATCATCCTCGGTACGTACGCGCTGTCCAGCGGGTACTACGACGCGTACTACGGGCAGGCGCAGAAGGTCCGTACCCTGATCACCCGGGACTTCCAGGCCGCCTTCGAGAAGGTGGACGTGCTGGTCTCGCCGACCACCCCGTTCGTGGCGTTCCCGTTCGGGTCGCGCACCTCCGACCCGTACCAGATGTACCTGGCCGACCTGTTCACCATCCCGACGAACCTGTACGGCGGCCCGGCGATCTCGGTCCCGTGCGGCCTCTCCGAGGGACTGCCGGTCGGCTTCCAGATCATGGCCCCGACCCTGGCCGACGACCGCATGTACCGGGTGGCCGGCGCGCTGGAGTCCGCCGTCGGCACGCTGACCCCGCCGGCGCTGTGAGGGAGACCCCGAGATGAGCTACGAAGAGATCCTCACCCGGTACGAGCCGGTCATCGGCCTGGAGACGCACGTCGAGCTGGGCACCGCGACGAAGATGTTCTGCGGGTGCAAGACCGATTTCGGCGCCGAGCCGAACACCCAGGTCTGCCCGGTCTGTCTGGCCCTGCCGGGCGCGCTGCCGGTGATGAACGGCGCCGCGATCGAGGCGACCATCCGGATCGGCCTCGCGCTGAACTGCGACATCGCGCAGTGGTGCCGGATGGCCCGGAAGAACTACTTCTACCCGGACATGCCGAAGAACTTCCAGACCTCGCAGTACGACGAGCCGCTCTGCGTCGACGGCCACGTCGACGTGACCGTCGACGGCAAGGAGTACCGCATCGGCATCGAGCGGGTGCACATCGAGGAGGACACCGGCAAGACGCTGCACGTCGGCGGCGCCACCGGTCGCATCCACGGCGCCACCGAGTCGCTCGTCGACTACAACCGGGCCGGCATCCCGCTGGTCGAGATCGTCACCAAGCCGGTCCCCGGGCTGGGCGAGCTCGCCCCCGAGGTGGCCAAGGCGTACGTCGCCGAGCTGCGGGACATCATCCGCTCGCTGGGCGTCTCCGACGTCCGGATGGAGCAGGGCTCGCTGCGCTGCGACGTCAACACCTCGCTGAACCGGCCGGGTGAGGAGTGGGGCACCCGTACCGAGACGAAGAACGTCAACTCGCTCCGCTCGGTCGAGCGCGCGGTCCGTTCCGAGATCGTCCGCCAGGCGGGGATCCTGGACGAGGGCGGCAAGATCGTCCAGGAGACGCGGCACTTCCACGAGGACCGCGGCGACACCAGCCCGGGCCGGTCCAAGGAGACCGCGACCGACTACCGCTACTTCCCGGAGCCGGACCTCGTCCCGATCGCGCCGGACCCGGCGTGGGTGGCCGAGCTCAAGGCGGGGCTGCCCGAGCGGCCGAGCGTGAAGCGGGCCCGGCTGCGCGAGGAGTGGGGCATCTCCGAGGTCGAGATGCAGTCGGCGGTCAACGCCGGCGCGATCGAGCTGATCGAGGAGACCATCGCGGCCGGCGCGTCCCCGGCGGGCGCCCGCAAGTGGTGGCTGGGCGAGCTGGCCCGGCGCGCCAACGAGCTCGGTATCGAGCTGTCCGCGGTGGGCGCGACGCCGGCACAGGTCGCGGCCCTGCAGCGGCTGGTCGACGACGGCAAGCTGAACGACAAGCTGGCCCGTCAGGTCCTGGAGGGCGTGGTGGCCGGCGAGGGCGAGCCGGTCGAGGTGATGGCGGCGCGGGGTCTCGAGGTGGTCTCGGACACCGGCGCGCTGCAGACCGCGGTCGACGAGGCCATCGCGGCCAACCCGGACATCGCCGCGAAGATCCGCGACGGGAAGGTCGCCGCGGCCGGCGCGCTGGTGGGCGCGGTCATGAAGACCACGCGCGGCCAGGCGGACGCGAAGACCGTCCGCGACCTGATCCTGTCCCGCCTCGGCGCCTGATCCTCGTACGATTCGCCGCCCGGCCCCGTCCACGGGGACCGGGCGGTGATCTTTCCCGGAGCCGGATGGACCGCTTCCCACCTGCACGCGGATACTTGCCCCGACCTCAACACAGGAGACGATCGTGGTCAGTGACGAGACACAGGCGTGGTTCCGCGGCCTGGTGAAGGACACCCAGCAACGGCTCGGCGCGCTGAGCTCCCTGCAGGAGGACCCGGAGCGCTTCCAGGGCCGGGCGGAGGAGGGCGGCGTGACCGTCGTGGTGGCCCCGGGCGGCAACCTGGTCGATCTGAAGCTGACCCGGCATGCCCTGCAACTGGGTCCGGACGAGCTGGCCGCCACCATCCTGCGGGCGCAGCGGGCGGCGGTGCGGCAGGCCAACGTGAGCTACGCGGCCGCCGTGCAGGACGCGGTGGGTGACGCGGCCGGCGCGAAGGTCGACGTCGCCGCGCTCGTCGAGCAGCGACTCGACCAGGCCGGCCTGCGCAAGGCCGCGGAGAACCTGGAGGGCAGCGGCCGATGAGCGGCGAGCAGCTGCACGTCGACACCGACCGGCTCCGGGCCGCCGCGCAGTTCCAGAGGCAGCAGGCGCTGCGGAGCTCGGAGTTGGCCTGCCGGGTGCGCGGCGCGGCGACGGTCGGCGACGCGTTCGGCAGGATCGGCAAGTCGAACGGCATGGAGGCGTCCTACCTGGACTGGGTGGCCTCCGAGGGCGCCGCGCTGGACGAGCTGACCCGGATGTGCAACGACCTGGCCGAGGGGCTGGAGCACAGCGCCGAGCAGTACGACGGCGTGGAGAACCACACCGCCGACTGGATGACGAGCGCGCGGGGAAAGCTCGGATGAGCGCCCGGGATGTCGCCGACGGGTTCCAGGAGGCCCGGGACAACGTCCAGAACGTGACCAGCTTCATGAGCAACGCCTTCAACGAGGGCATGGACTTCATCCTCCAGCCGTTCGTGTGGCCGCTGCTCGAACTGCTCGAATACGCGATGGGCGACCCGGACCAGCTCGACCAGCACGCCACCACCTGGAAGACCACCGCGCAGGCGATGAGGGAGCTGGCCCAGGCACAGCGCGCGGAGCTGGAGGGGCTGACCGCCCAGTGGAAGGGCACGGCCGCCGACTCCTACGCCGCCCGGATCAACCAGCTGATCCAGGGGCTGGAGACGGCCGCCGACGAGATGCTGCGTACCGCGGACAACCTCGGCGACAGCGCGATGGACCTGCGCAACATCGAGGAGGCGATCAGGGACGTCATCCGCGAGCTGGTCGAATGGTTGATCATCACGTGGCTGGCGGCACAGGCCCTCGCCGCCATCACCGCCGGCGCCTCCGAGGCCGCCGCGCTGGTCGCCTCCGAGGGCGAGGCGGTGCTGGCCGCGAGCCGGATCACCGCGTTCATGTACCGGCTGGACCGCTGGCTCACCATGTACAAGGCGTGGATGGACGGGCTCAGATCGCTCGGCACGGTCGGCAAGCTCGCCGCCTGGACGCTGAACAAGATGTACGGCCCCAAGCACTGGATCAAGGAGGGCATCAAGGCGCTCTCCGGCATCGACGGCGCCATCGTCGGTCAGGGTGTGCAGGGCGCGGGCGACGTCGTCATGGACGCCGCCGCCGACGAGTACGACGACCGGCGCAGCGGGATCGACGGCGACTCCGGCTGGCGTACGACGGTCAGCGACTACGTCGACCCGGTCGCGGACCGCGTGCCGTGACCGGCCCGGAGAACGAGGAGGGACGGCCGTGACCGCCCAGGACGATGTCCACGCCCGGGTCGCCGAGCACCTGCATCCCGGCGAGACGTTTCAGGCGGCGATCTGGGTGACGCGGGTGCACGTGGCGCCGACCGGCGGGGAGATCGCCCGCCAGGAGCTGAACCCGAAGCGGCTCGCGGAGAGCATCGCCCTGGAGGCGGCCGGCATCGACAACGCGCACACCGGTCCGGACGGCTCTTCGGGCAACCGGGCGGGCGTCATCGACGGCCCGCCCGGCAGCCAGGCCGCTGAGCTGGACGCCCGGCTCCCGGCGGACCGCGGTGCCCGGCTCCTGGCCCTGACCGACCAGCGGCTGATCATGTTCGCCAAAGTCCCGGAGCCTCGGCCGGAGTCCCTGCTGAGCATTCCCGGCTGGCTGCTCCGGCGGGCCCGGGAGGCGGCCGACGACGCCCAGTTCCGCCCGGCCGCCGGGCCGCTGCGACCGTTGCTCGCGCAGTGGCAGGGGCGCCGGCCGGTCGCGGCCGGTCTGGCCGAGCGACGGCTGCACCTCGCCTTCGCCGACGGCTCGCGCCTCGCCGTGATCACCCCGCACGCGCTGGCCGGCTCGTTCATCGCCGCGCTGACGTCCTGACGACCGGCCGGGTCCGGCGAACCCGGCCGGTCCGCCGGACCCGGAGGGCCGCTCAGCTCGGTGGCTGTCCGGGATCGGGGTCGCCGACCGGTTCCCCGGTGTCGGTGACCAGGCCGGGGGCCATGCTGCCGCCGTGCGCCTCCTCCGGACGCTCCTCGTCGGCCGCCCACGCGTCGTCGGCGGAGACGGCTCCGTCCGCGGTCGCCGCCGCGGTGCGCTGTTCAGGATCGACGTCGCTCATGACCGGTCGAATACCCACCGCACCGCCGGGCGACTCCTTCCCGGCCGCTGCCGGGGCCGGGCGGCCCGGACCGGTGCCGGGACGGTCAGCGGCTCGGCTGGTTGAGCGGCCGGTCGGACGGGCTGGGCGTGGTGGCCGGCTCCTCGTCGAGCCCGATGACGTTGCGCTGCATCTCGACGTTGGACTGGCCGGTGCCGCCGAGCTGGATGTCGTCGTAGGCCTTGAGCTCGTGGTTCTCGTCGAAGTAGAGGACCGAGAGCGACAGCGGTGTCGGATCCTCCTTCTCCAGGCCGCGCAGGCCGGCGCCGCCCGTCGAGCCCTCCACCATCAGGCGGGTCGGCATCGGGGCCTGGACGGCTGCCGACGGGGAGGGGGCGGGGGAGGGCGAGGCCGACGCGGACGGGTCCGGGCTGGGTGGCGTGGGTTCCGGCAGCATGCTGACCGAGCGCTGGTGCCGGTGGCCGGACAGCACCAGCGGGACGACGCCGGAGAGCGGCGGGGCCATCGCCGGGTCGTGCACCAGGGCGATGTCGACCCGTTTGCCGGCCTCCCGGATGGTGCCGGCGAGGCGCTCGCCGGTGCTGGTCAGCAGCTCGTCGCCGGATTTGTCGCCGGTCGTGTTGGCCTCGCTCTTGTCCGGGGTGAACTGCGGGTCGCCGATGCCGGCGATGGTCAGGCCGTCGACGGTGGTGAGGTCGTTGTCGAGGACGATGGCGTTGCGCTGGCGGGCGACCGCGGACTGCACGGCCACCGAGTCGTGGTTGCCGCGGACGTAGAGGTACGGCACCTTGATCGACGGGATCGAGGAGACGAACGAGGTTTCCGCGCTGCTGCCCCAGTCGACCATGTCGCCGGTGTCGATCACCGCGTCGATGTCGAACGTCTCCACCACGGTGCGGATCAGGCCCCACGCCGACGGGTTGAGGTGCAGGTCGGAGACGTGCAGCAGGCGCGTCGTGTTGCCGGCGGGCTCATAGACCGGCAGCGACGACACGGTCGTGTACAGCCGGCTCACGTTGCTGACGATCTGTTGCAGCTGCTCCGCGTACCGCCCGTAGTTGTCCGCGATCCGTCGCGCGTCACCGACCACCGCCGGCGCGTTCACCAGCAGGCCCTCGTAGCGCGGCTCGCTGATCGCGTCCGGGCGCAGGGTGGCGGCGGCCAGCCCGATGCTGCCGGCGCTGGCGACCAGCGCGGTCAGCCCGGCGGCCGCGGCGCGGCGGACGCTGCGGAAGATCAGCGCGGCGGCGAGGACCGCGCTCAGCACCGCCAGCCCGACCGTACGCAGGGCGAGGCGGGACACCCCGGTGGTGACCTCCTCGACCGCGCGGTCCCCGGCCGAGCTGATCGCCGTCGGGTTGTCGATGAGCTCCTCGGTCCGGCTCTGGTCGAGCGAGCCGAGCGCCACCTTCAGGTGCAGCGTCCCGCGGTGGCTGTCCAGGTGCAGCGAGCCGAGCGGCGGGATGTCCACCTCGGTGCCGCCGACCAGGCTCGGCCTGATCGACATCTCCGCCCGGAACGGCCCGACGTCGATGCCGGCGTGCGCGAACAGCATCACCCCGGCCATGCTCGCGGCGACGCTGACCAGCGCGACCGCGGCACCGACCCGGGTGTTGCGGAACCAGCGGTGCCGCCACACCCGGCCGGTCCGGTCGGTCACGGAACGCAGACGCCGGCGCCAGGTGGACAGGGCCGGGACGGGCAGCTCACTCACCGGGCCTCACCTGCCCTGCGCGGGACGGGATGAAACTGTCATGCCCGTCTCAACTCCGGCCGGCGCCGCCGTCCGAGAAGACGAGCCGGATGAGGCGGTCGTCCTCCGGATCCGGCTCGCCGGCGTCCTCCTGGTTGGAGGTGCTCACCCAGAGGGACCCGTCCGGCGCGGCGACCAGCGCGCGCAGCCGGCCGTACTCGTCGGTGAGCAGCTCCTGGGCCTGGCCCAGCACGGTGCCGTTGCCGGTGACGTCGAGCAGGTAGAGCCGCTTGCCGAGCAGGCAGGCGGTGGCCACCAGGTGCTCCATCGCGGCCACCCCGCCGCACGACGACCGGGCGGTCGGCCAGGCGATCAGCGGGTCGACGGACCGGTTGCCGCTCGCCGTGCCGTCGGCCCGCGGCCAGCCGTAGTTCTTCCCCTTCTGCACCACGTTGAGCTCGGAGAACCGGGGCTGGGTGTTCTCCGTGGCGAACATCCGCTTGGTCGCGTCCCAGGCGATGCCCTGCACGTTGCGGTGCCCGGAGGACCAGACGAGCGAGCCTTTCACCGGATTGCCCGGGGCCGGTTTGCCGGCCGTGGTCATCCGCAGGATCTTGCCGCCCAGGCTCTTCGGGCTCGGCGCCTGGGTGCCGCCGGCCGTGCCGTCGCCGGTGCCCGCGTACAGATAGCCGTCCGGCCCGAAGGCCAGCGCGCCGCCGTTCTGCTGCGGCGAGCGCGGGATCCCGGTGACGATCGGTTGCACCGGCTTGCCGAGGACCAGCTTGCCGATCCGGTTGTCGGTGGCGGTGGAGTAGTAGACGAACACCGTCCGGTCGGACGCGTATCGCGGCGAGACCGCGATGCCGAGCAGTCCGCCGTCGCCGGAGGCGCGCACCTCGGACAGGCGGGCCACCTCGTCGACCGTCAGGCCGTCGGCGTCCGACTCCGGGCCCACCCTGAGGATGCGGGCCGTGTCGCGCTCGGTGACCAGGGCCGACCCGTCCGGCAGGAAGGCGATCCCCCACGGCACCTCCAGGCCCGTGGCCAGCACGGTGACCGCCACCTCCCGGTCGGCCCCGGAACCGGCGCTGGCGGTGGCGGCGACCGAGGGGGCGGGCAGGTTCGGCGCGGTGCCCGCCTCGTCCGCCCCGGGTGGGCCGAAGCTGCACCCCGAGGTCAGCGTCAGCACGACGGCGAGCGTCGCGAGCGCGGCACGGCCCCGGCGGGAACGCACGCTGAACCACCCCCTCAGCTTGTCTGCCGACCAGGGTAGCCGCGCCCCCTGACAGTTCCCGGGAAAGCCGTCACGGCTGCACGGCGGCTGGTTCGGCCTCCGCATCGGCCGCGTCGTCGCCGGACGCGGCGGGCGAGCCGCCGCCGGCCGGGGTCTTGCCGGCAGCAGCCAGCACCAGCGGCAGGTTGTCCCGGGTGACGCCGGTCAGCCGGATCACGTTGCCGTTGTCCAGCAGCGCGGACACCCGGCCACGCTGGTCCGGGGCCAGCTCGCTGACCCGGTCCCAGGGGACCCGGCTGCCGCCGACCAGGGCGCGCACCCGCAACTCGTCGGCGTAGACGTCGGTGCCGGCGCGCCAGGCCCAGATCAGCACGGCGAGCGGGATCAGCAGCAGCGGAGCCAGCGCCCAGGAGGCGCCGGCCAGCGGCACGGCGCCGACGAACGCGATCCCGGCGGCGACCAGGGCGGCGCCGGACTTGCGGACGCGGACGAGGGGACGTTTCCTCACGTTCCCATCCTCCCACCCGGCGCCCACGCCGTTTCCACAGGCCCGAGTTGCCGGTGCGGTGTCCATGGCCGACGATCCGGACGGGGCCGGGGGCCTACCGGCCCGTAACCCGATCCATCGACGGCTCGTTGTCCGGATGCAACGACCTGCTGCCCCGCCCCGCCCGTCGGGAGCCGACCCCCGGCATGAACGCAGAGGACCTGTCGTGGCCGTGCCGCCCGTGCCGGCCCGGCCCCGGATCACCGGCCGGGTGACGCTGCTCGCCGTCGTCGCGGCGGCCGTTCCGATGCTGTCCGCCGGCGCTGCCGGGTGGCTGCCCGGCCCGGTCGCGCTGGGGCTGGGCGTGGGCGTCACCGGTCTGTGCGCCGCGGCCGTGCTGGTGCGGACGGCGCTGGCCATCCACCGCGCCGAGGGGGTGTTCGCGGCCTGCCGGGGCGCCGGGCTGGTCGGGATGGGCGCGCTGGCCACCGCGCTGACCGCGCTGGTGCCCTGGTGGTCGCCGCCGGGCGTGGCCGGGTGGCTCACCGCCGGGCTCGGGGTTGCCGCCGGCTGCCATGTGCTCGGCGCCGCGCTGCTGCCCGGGACCGCGCCGACCTGGGCGGTCCGGCTGCGCCGCGGGTTCGACGGCGCCGGCCTCGGCGTCGGTCTGGGCTTCGCGGCGTACCTGGTCCCGCTGGACGGGCGGTCCCGGCCGGCCGCGCTGCCCGCCGTGCTGATCGCCGCCGGCGGCGTCGCGATCGTCACGGTGCTGGTGCTGCGGGCGCGGCCCCGCCCGGTCCCGGCGCTCTGGTGCGGGGCCGGCGCGGCTCTGGTGCTGACCACGCTGGCGGGGCTGGCCGAGCTGGTGGCGCTGGGCGTGACCGGCCCGGCCGTACCGTTGCTGGGTCTGGGTACGGTGGCCGGCCTGGCCGCGACCGTGGCCGGCGGCGCACGCCGGGATCTGCCGCCCCCGCCGGTCGCGCGGCACGACCCGGATCAGTACCTCGCCGGTTGTCCGCTGCTGGCGGTGCCGGCCGCGATCGGCGTGATCGCCGCGGGGTGGCGCCTGGTGGCCGGTCCCGGGTGCGACACCGCGGCGGTGATCTTCGGTCTCGTGATGGTGAGCGTCCTGGTCCTGCGGGAGGTGCTGGTGGTCCGCGACGTCCGGCGCTACGCGGGCCGGCTGCGGGTCGCCGAGGCGCACTTCCGGTCGTTGGTGGCCGGTGCCACCGACCTGACCCTGGTGCTCGACGAGCAGCTCACCGTGCGGTGGCAGTCACCGGCCGCGGCCCGGCTGTTCGGGTGGCGCGACGAGGAGGTGGTGGGCCGGGCGTTCGGCGCGCTGATCCACCCGGACGACGCGGCCGACGCGCTCGCGGTGCTCGGCTCGATGCTCGCCGCAGAGCCCGCGGGCGGCCCGCCGGTCCTGCTCGGCACCCGCCTGCGCGACGGAGCCCGGCTCTGGCGCGACACCGAGTCGACGATCTGTGACCAGCGTGCGGTGCCCGAGGTGGCGGCGCTGGTGGTGCACGTGCGTGACGTCGGCGAGCGGCGGCACCTGGAGCGCACCCTGCACCGGCTGGCGTACCTGGACCAGCTCACCGGCCTGGCGAACCGGCGCGCGCTGATGCGGGACCTGCTGGCCCTGCGCCGCCGGGCCGGGCAGCACGGCACCCTGCTGGTGGTCGACCTGCACGGGCTGGCCGAGGTGAACGACTCCCGCGGCCGGGAGGTCGGTGACGCGGTGCTGATCGAGGTGGCCCGGCGGCTGCGGGCGCTGGTCGGCGGCGAGGACGTGCCGGCGCGGCTGGGCGGGGACGAGTTCGCGGTGCTCACCCGGGAGTCGGCGGTGCCGGCGTACGCGCTGGCCACCCGGATCGTGCAGGCGCTCGGCGCGGCGTACCGGCTGCCCGGCGCCGAGGTCGTCCTGCACACCAGCGTGGGCCTGGCCGAGCTGGCCGGCGCGGCCGATTCGGGCGCGGTGCTGCGGCACGCCGACCTGGCCCGCCAGCGCGCCTGCCAGCTCGGCCGGGACCGGGTCGAGTGGTACGACCCGGACGTCGAGATCCACCTGCACCGCCGGATGGAGCTGGAGCGGCAGCTGCTCGGCGCGGCCGGCCGCGGCGAGCTGGACGTGGTGTTCCAGCCGGTGGCCGGGCTGCGCGACGGGCGGCCGGCCGGGGTCGAGGCGCTGCTGCGCTGGCGGCATCCGCGGCTGGGCACGATCCTGCCCGGGGAGGCGCTGCCGATCGCCGCGGCGCTGGGCATCACCGCCGAGCTCGACGAGTGGGTGCTGGACACCGCCTGCCGGCACCTGAGCACCTGGTCGTGCGGCGACGGCGCGTTCTGGCTGTCGGTCAACGTCGGGCCCCGGGAGCTGCTCACCGCCCGGTTCCCCGAGCGGGTCACCGGCACGCTGCGGCGCTACGGCCTGGCCCCGGAACGGCTGGTGGTCGAGGTGGCCGAGACCTGGATCGCCGAGGACGTGCCGGCGATCGTGGCGGCGCTGACCGGGCTGCGCCGGCTCGGCGTCCGGGCCGCGCTGGACGACTTCGGCTCCGGGCAGACCTCGCTGTCGCATCTGCGGCGGCTGCCGGTGGACATGGTGAAGCTGAGCCCGGCGCTGCTCGGCGGGGACCCGGAGGAGCCCGCCGGGGGTGGCCCGGCGGTGATCGAGGTGGTGGTCAGCCTGGCTCGCCGGCTCGGGCTGGACATCGTCGCCAAGGGGCTGGAGACGCCCGCGCGGCTCGCGCGGGCGGCCGCCGCCGGCTGCCGGTACGGGCAGGGGTTCGCGCTGGCCCGTCCCGCGACGGCCGAGCGGGCCGAGGCGTACCTGGACAGCCACCGTGCGCAGCGCGGTCCGTGACCGGCCGGCGGGCGGTGGCCGGCGTCCGGTCGGATCAGCCGCGCGGCGGGGCGGTGCTGCCGCGCGGCGTCAGGTGTGCGGTCTGTGCCTGGACGTTGCCGACCCGCTTGCCGTCGATCGCGTTCAGCAGCTCCCGCGCGGCCTGCGCGCCGTAGCCCGACACGTCCCGGCTCAGCGCGGTCAGCGGTGGGTGCACCAGGCTGCACAGCGGCGAGTCGTCCCAGGCCACGATCGACAGGTCGCCCGGCACGGACAGCCCCATCTCCTGGGCCACGGCCAGCCCGGCCACCGCCATCACGTCGTTGTCGTAGATGATCGCGGTGGGCCGGTCGCCGCCGATCAGCAGCCGCCGGGTCGCCCGGCTGCCCTCCTCGCCGGTGTAGTCGGCGGGCACGGTGATCGCGTCGTGCAGCCCGAGCGACGCGCACACCGCGTCGAACGCCTTCGTCCGCACCTGCGTGTGCAGCAGGTCGGGCACACCGCTGACCCGGGCGATCCGGGAGTGGCCGAGGGCCACCAGGTAGCGCACCGCCTCGGTGATCGCCCCGCCGTCGTCGGACCAGATCTGCGCGACCGTCCCGGCCTCGCCGGAGCCGCCGATCACCACCGCGGGCAGCTGCAACTGCTGCAGCACCGGGATGCGCAGGTCGTTCTCCCGGAGGTCGGTGACGATCACCCCGTCGATCCGGCGCTCGCCCCACCAGCGGCGGTAGACCTCGACCTCCTGCTCGGGGGAGGCCACCACCTGCAGGGTCAACGCGTACGAGTGGGCGCCGAGCTCGGCCTCGAAGCCGCTGATCAGGCCCATGAACCAGGGCTCGATGCCGAGGATCCGGGCGGGCCGGCAGAGGGTCAGGCCGACCGCGCGGGCCCGTGCCCCGGAGAGTGCCCGGGCGGCGCTGTTGGGGTTGAAGCCGATCTCCTGCGCGATGGCGAGGATCCGTTTGCGGGTGGCGTCGGAGACCCCGGGCTGGCCGTTCAGCGCGTAGGACACCGCGCCCTTGGACACGCCCGCGCGGCGGGCGATGTCGGCGATCGTCGGCCGTTTCACTCAGTCTCCTCTGTCCGCGCCTCCGGCGGCGTGGCTCGCCGCTGAGCTTATCCGGCGACGGTCCGGTGGAACGGAACCGGTCAGTTCGGTCCATAGTGTACTTGACCGGTTAAGTTAACGGGAGATCAATCCCGAGGTCGTTCACGGCTTTCCCGGACGGCTCGACCGTCACGGCGCACCGGCCGGGCCCGGCGTGGAGCGGGACGGCGGCGTACCGGATCCGGGCCCGCAGCGAGGCCGGCGCCGGGCCCGCCGTGGGCCCGGCGCCGGCCGGTGAAGCGTCGCTGGAGCGCGGCCTACTCGGGGACGCGGCGGTACGCGCCGTCGCTGGCGCTGGTGGCCATCGAGGCGTAGGCGCGCAGCGCGGCCGAGACCGGGCGCTGCCGGGCGGCCGGGGTGTACGGCTTGGGTCGCCGCTCCTGCTCGTGCCGGCGCTGGGCCAGCACGTCGTCGTGGACGTTGAGGGTGATGCTGCGGCCCGGGATGTCGATGGTGATCTCGTCGCCGGTCTCCACCAGGGCGATCAGGCCGCCGGCCGCCGCCTCGGGGGAGACGTGGCCGATGGAGAGGCCGCTGGTGCCGCCGGAGAAGCGGCCGTCGGTGATCAGCGCGCACGCCTTGCCCAGGCCGCGGCCCTTCAGGAACGACGTCGGGTAGAGCATCTCCTGCATACCCGGGCCGCCGCGCGGGCCCTCGTAGCGGATGATCACGACGTCGCCCTCGACGACCTCCTTGCCGAGGATGCCGGCGACCGCGTCGTCCTGGGACTCGTAGACCCGGGCCGGGCCGGTGAACTTCCAGATCGACTCGTCGACGCCGGCGGTCTTCACCACGCAGCCGTCCGGGGCCAGGTTGCCGAAGAGGATGGCCAGGCCGCCGTCGACGGTGTACGCGTGCTCGACCGACCGGATGCAGCCCTCGGCCGCGTCGGTGTCGAGCCGCGCCCAGCGGTTGGTGGTGCTGAACGGCTCGGTGGTACGGACCCCGCCGGGAGCGGCGTGGAACAGCTCCAGCGCCTCCGGCGCCGGGGACCCGCCGCGGATGTCCCACCTGGCCAGCCAGGACGTCAGGTCGGGCGAGTGCACCGCGCGCACCCGGTCGCGCAGCAGGCCGGCCCGGTGCAGCTCGCCGAGCAGGGCGGGGATGCCGCCGGCCCGGTGCACGTCCTCCATGTGGTATTTCGGGCTGTTCGGAGCGACCTTCGACAGGCAGGGCACCCGGCGCGAGACGGCGTCGATGTCGGCCACGCTGAAGTCCAGCTCCGCCTCGCGGGCGGCGGCCAGCAGGTGCAGCACCGTGTTGGTCGAGCCGCCCATCGCCACGTCCAGGGCGACCGCGTTCTCGAAGGCGTCCCGGTTGGCGATCGAGCGCGGCAGCACCGACGCGTCGTCGTTCTCGTAGTACTGCTTGGCGATCTCCACGATCAACCGGCCGGCCTCGGTGAACAGCGCCTTGCGGGAGGCGTGCGTGGCCAGCGTCGAGCCGTTGCCCGGCAGCGACAGGCCGATCGCCTCGGTCAGGCAGTTCATCGAGTTGGCGGTGAACATGCCGGAGCAGGAGCCGCAGGTCGGGCACGCGGAGCGCTCGATCGTGTCGAGCTGCTGCTCGGTGACGTTGTCGTTGGCCGCCGCGCTCATCGCGTCGACCAGGTCGAGCTTCTCGTGCACGACGCCCTCGATGGCGACCGTCTTGCCGGCCTCCATCGGGCCGCCCGAGACGAAGACCGTCGGGATGTTCAGCCGCAGCGCGGCGATCAGCATCCCCGGGGTGATCTTGTCGCAGTTCGAGATGCAGACCAGGGCGTCCGCGCAGTGCGCGTTGACCATGTACTCCACCGCGTCGGCGATCAGCTCGCGGCTGGGCAGCGAGTAGAGCATGCCGCCGTGCCCCATCGCGATGCCGTCGTCGACCGCGATGGTGTTGAACTCCCGGCCGACGCCGCCGGCCGCGGCCACCGACTCGGCGACCAGGCCGCCGAGGTCCTTGAGGTGCACGTGCCCCGGTACGAACTGGGTGTAGCTGTTGGCGATGGCGACGATCGGTTTGCCGAAGTCGTCGTCGGTCATGCCGGTGGCGCGCCACAGGGCGCGCGCGCCGGCCATCGTGCGACCGTGGGTCGAGGTCCGGGAGCGCAGCTCAGGCATTCCCCCATAGTGCCACCGGCCAGCGCCGGGACGGCCCGGGACGTCCACAGCGCGGGACACCCCGGGGTTTTGCAATCGATGAAGATCCGGCAGAGTGTGTCCGTGCATTCACCGTCCGGTATGGAGCTGGCGGGCCTGGCCGGCCTGCTCGCCGCCGTACCGGCGGTCGCTCTGCTGGGCCGGTCCGGCCGCCGGCACACCGGAGCGGCCCGCCGGGCCCATCTGCTGCTCGCCGCCGGCGGGGCGCTGGTCACCGCGGCCGCGCTGGCCGGCCTGGCGACCGCGTTGCTCACCGGGCACGGCCACGACCTGGCGCCGGGGAGCCGGACGCTGGCCACCGCGATGGCGGCCGGCATGGCGATCGGCACGCTGACCCTGCTGGCCGGGACGGTGGCGCTGCCCGGCGCGGCGCGTGGCCCGGCCGCCGCGCTCCGGCACGTGCTGGACGGTCTGGTGATCGCGGCGGCGATCTGGTTCGCCGGCTGGGTGCTGCTGACCCGGCCGACCCGGATCCTCGGCGACGCCACGCCGTACCGCTGCACCGCGGTGATCCTCCCGGCCGTGCTGGCCGTGCTGGCGCTGGGCCTGACCGGGGTGCTGGCGCTGCACGCGCACCGACCCCGGCGGCACACCGTGCGGGTCGGCGCCGGGGTGAGCCTGGCCGCGACCGCCGCGACCGGGCTGTCCGGCGGCATCTGCCGCGGGCGCGAGAGCCTGGTGCTGGTCTCGGTGCTGCTGCTCAGCGCCGGCCTGATCCTCGTCGCCTGGGCGGTCCGGGCCGCCGACCGGCCGGTCCGGGCCACCGGCGACGTGCTGGAGCGCGGCGGGGCGTACGCGGTGGTCCCGATGCTGGCCGTGCTCGGCGCGCTCGGCTACCACCTGGCCCGGGGCGGCGCGCTGGACGCGTACGGGTACTTCGGCATCAGCGTCGAGGGCCTGGCCCTGGTCGCCCGGCAGTTCCTGGCGCTGGACGACGTCCGGCGCTACACCGTGCAGCTGCGCCAGCGCGAGAAGCACTTCCGCGAGCTGGCCCACACCGACCCGCTGACCGGGCTGGCCAACCGCCGCGGCCTGCAGCTGGCCCTGCGTCAGGTGGGCGCGGCACAGCCGGCCGCCCTGATCGGCATCGACATGGACGGCTTCAAGACGGTCAACGACCTGCGCGGGCACGACGTGGGCGACGCGGTGCTGGCCGAGGTGGGCGCCCGGCTGCGGCGCAACCTGCTGGCCGGTGACGTGGCGGCCCGGCTGGGTGGCGACGAGTTCGCGGTGCTGATGCACGGCGACGCCGACGAGGCGGTGCTGGCCGCGCACCGGCTGCTCGCCGTGCTCGGCGAGCCGTACGAGGTGGACGGCGGCCAGATCTTCCTCTCCGCCAGCGTCGGCGTGGCCTGTACCGGCGAGCTGCTGCACGACGCCGACCTGGCGCTGCGCTACGCCAAGCAGCGCGGCAAGAATCGGGTCGAGCAGTACCAGGCCGGTTACGACGAGCTGCTGCGCCGCCGGGGCACGCTGACCGGCGAGCTGCGCCACGCGATCGACCGCGGCCAGCTGCGCCTGGTGTTCCAGCCGGTGGTGGCGCTGCCGTCGATGCGGCCGGTGGGCGCCGAGGCGCTGCTCCGCTGGACCCACCCGGAGCTGGGCCCGGTCCGTCCCGACGAGTTCATCCCGGTGGCCGAGGAGTCCGGCCTGATCAACCGGATCGGCGCGTGGGTGCTCGAGCAGGCCTGCCGGCAGCTCGCCGACTGGCTGGCGGCCGGCCACGACATCTGGATGTCGGTGAACCTGTCGCCCAAGGAGCTGCACAACGCCGACTACGCCGCGCAGGTCGCGGACATCCTGTCCGAGCTGGGCGTCCCGCCGCAGCGGCTGGTGCTGGAGGTGACCGAGCACGCGGTCGCCACCGACATGGAGGAGCTGGTGCGCCGGCTGGCCGAGCTGCGCGAGACCGGGGTGCGGATCGCGCTGGACGACTTCGGCGCCGGGTACTCCTCGCTCACCCAGCTGCGCACCCTCCCGGTGGACATCCTGAAGATCGATCACGCGCTGGTGGCCGAGCCGGAGTCCCGCACCGGGACCGCCGCGCCGCTGGTCGACGTGGTGGTCCGGCTGGGTCACCGGCTCGGGTTGGAGGTGCTGGCCGAGGGGATCGGCACCCCGGCGCAGCGGGAGGTGGTCGAGGAGGCCGGCTGCCGCCTGGGCCAGGGCTCGCTGTTCGGCTGGGGCGTCCCGGCCGAGCACTTCGAGTCGCGTCTGCAGAGCCTGCGTCCGAGCGGTCCGCGGCCGCTGCCGGCGCCGCGCTCGGGACCGCCGAAGGACGCGACGGCCCGCGGTCAGGTGGTCCGCCTCGGTCCGGGAATGCGGCAGCTCAGAGCGTTGCTGCCGACCGATCCGGAGTTCGCGTCCTCGATCGGTGATCAAAATGTGGGATCAGTTGACTCAGGCCGTGAGATGGGGCAAGGTTAGCCGCATGTGCTTCGCGTCCCGAGTACTTATCTGAGCGCACTCTCCGGATCCAGGGAGGGTGCGCTAGGTCCCGTGCTTCTGCACGAGGGCCTTTTTTGTTGCTCAAGTACCGGACGTCCAACCCGAAAAGGTCTGAATAGCCATGACGAGACCCACGCCTGAAACCCTCGCCCATCGAGTCACTCCGGCCACCGTCGCGGCGGCCGCGAACACCTCTCCGGCCGCGACGGCTCCGGTAGCGACGACGGGCGCCGGCGCGCTCGTCCGGTCGCTCGAGGCGCTGGGCGTGGAGGTCGCTTTCGGCATTCCCGGCGGGGCCATCCTGCCGGCGTACGACCCGCTGTTCGACTCCAAGGTCCGGCACATCCTGGTCCGGCACGAGCAGGGCGCGGGGCACGCCGCCACCGGGTACGCGCAGGCCACCGGCAAGGTCGGGGTCTGCATCGCGACCAGTGGCCCGGGTGCGACCAACCTGGTCACGCCGATCGCGGACGCGTACATGGACTCGGTGCCGATCGTCGCGATCACCGGCCAGGTGGCCCGTCCGGCGATCGGCACGGACGCCTTCCAGGAGGCCGACATCCAGGGCATCACCCTGCCGATCACGAAGCACAACTTCCTCGTCCAGACCGCCGAGGAGCTGCCCCGGATCGTCGCCGAGGCGTTCCACCTGGCGATCACCGGCCGGCCCGGCCCGGTGCTGGTCGACATCCCGAAGGACGTGCTGCAGGCGCAGACCACGTTCCAGTGGCCGCCGACGCTGGACCTGCCCGGGTACCGGCCGACCCTGCACCCGCACGGCAAGCAGATCCGCGAGGCGGCCCGGCTGATCGCGGCGGCCAAGCGTCCGGTGCTGTACGTCGGCGGCGGCGTCCTGAAGGCCGGCGCCACCGACGGGCTGCGCAAGCTCGCCGAGCTGACCGGGATGCCGGTGGTCACCACGCTGATGGCGATCGGCGCGTTCCCCGACTCGCACCCGCAGCACCTCGGGATGCCCGGCATGCACGGCACCGTCCCGGCGGTGTACGCCCTGCAGAAGGCGGACCTGCTGGTCACCCTGGGTGCCCGCTTCGACGACCGGGTGACCGGCAGGCTGGACTCGTTCGCGCCGGACGCCAAGGTCGTGCACGCCGACATCGACCCGGCGGAGATCGGCAAGAACCGGCACGCCGACGTCCCGATCGTCGGTGACGCGCGGCACGTGATCGACGAGCTGATCGCCGCGGTGTCGGCCACCGCCGGCGGCGTCGAGCAGTACTCCGCGTGGTGGACCACGCTCAACGACCTGCGGGAGCGGTACCCGCTGGGCTACGAGGAGCCGACCGACGGCACCCTGGCCCCGCAGTACGTGATCGAGCGGATCGGCGAGCTGGTCGGCCCGGAGGCGGTCTACTGCGCCGGCGTCGGGCAGCACCAGATGTGGGCGTCGCAGTTCATCAAGTACGAGAAGCCGGGCACCTGGCTCAACTCGGGCGGCGCCGGCACGATGGGCTACGCGGTCCCGGCCGCGATGGGCGCCAAGGTGGGCCGGCCGGACACCGCGGTCTGGGCGATCGACGGCGACGGCTGTTTCCAGATGACCAACCAGGAGCTGGCCACCTGCGCGCTGGAGGGCATCCCGATCAAGGTCGCCGTGATCAACAACGGCAACCTGGGCATGGTCCGGCAGTGGCAGACGCTGTTCTACGACGGCCGCTACTCCAACACCGAGCTGGGCACGCACAAGCACCGGATCCCGGACTTCGTGAAGCTGGCCGAGGCGCTCGGCTGCATCGGCCTGCGCTGCGAGTCGAAGGCGGACGTGGACAAGGTGATCAAGCAGGCCATGGAGATCAACGACGCTCCGGTGGTCATCGACTTCACGGTCGGCAAGGACGCCATGGTGTGGCCGATGGTCGCGGCCGGCACCAGCAACGACGAGATCATGTTCGCCCGGGACGTGCGCCCCACGTTCGACGAGGACGACCTCTAGTCATGGCCGCCCGCACCGAGCGGCGTCCACCCGCCGCGGACGGACGGTCTCGCACGCGAGGCCCAGAAGGACATGACGAAGGAGAGCTCAGTTGACCACCAAACACACGCTGTCGGTGCTGGTCGAGAACAAGCCCGGTGTGCTGGCCCGGGTCAGCGGCCTGTTCTCCCGGCGTAGCTTCAACATCGACTCCCTGGCGGTCGGCGAGACGGAGAACCCGGACGTCAGCCGCATCACGATCGTGGTGGACGCCGAGTCGTCCCCGCTCGAGCAGGTCACCAAGCAGCTCAACAAGCTGGTCAACGTCCTGAAGATCGTGGAGCTGGATCCGGCCCAGTCGGTCCAGCGTGAACTCCTGCTGGTCAAGGTGCGCGCCGATCGGGCGCAGCGTGGCCAGGTGCTGGAGACCGTCGAGCTGTTCCGGGCGCGAGTGATCGACGTCGCTCCGGACACCCTGACGATCGAGGCCACCGGCAATCCCGACAAACTGGATGCGTTGCTGCGGGACCTCGAGCCGTACGGCATCAAGGAGATGGTCCAGTCCGGCCTCGTGGCCATCGGTCGCGGGTCCCGCTCCATCACCACCGGTCCGGCCCTACGCGCTGCCTGAGCAATCAGCGCCGCACGACAACACAGAGAAGAAGGAAGTCATGACCGCGGAAGTGTTCTACGACGACGACGCCGACCTGTCCATCATCCAGGGGCGCAAGGTGGCCGTCATCGGCTACGGCAGCCAGGGCCACGCCCACTCGCTGTCGCTGCGTGACTCGGGTGTCGAGGTCGTCGTCGGCCTGCAGGAGGGCTCGAAGAGCCGCCCCAAGGCCGAGGAGCAGGGCCTCACCGTGAAGACCCCGGCCGAGGCCGCCGCGTGGGCCGACGTGATCATGGTGCTGGCGCCGGACACCGCGCAGCGCAAGATCTACGCCGAGTCGATCGCGCCGAACCTGAGCGCCGGCAAGGCGCTCTTCTTCGGCCACGGCCTCAACATCCGGTTCGGCCTGATCAAGCCGCCGGCCGACGTGGACGTCGCGATGGTCGCCCCGAAGGGCCCGGGGCACCTGGTCCGCCGCCAGTATGTGGACGGCAAGGGCGTGCCCGCCCTGATCGCGATCGAGCAGGACGCCACCGGCGGCGCCCAGGCGCTCGCCCTGTCGTACGCGAAGGCGATCGGCGGCACCCGCGCCGGCGTCATCAAGACGACGTTCAAGGAGGAGACCGAGACCGACCTGTTCGGTGAGCAGGCGGTGCTCTGCGGCGGCACCGCGGCGCTGGTGCAGACCGGTTTCGAGGTGCTCACCGAGGCCGGCTACGCCCCGGAGATCGCGTACTTCGAGTGCCTGCACGAGCTCAAGCTGATCGTCGACCTGATGTACGAGGGCGGCATCTCCCGGATGCGTTACAGCATCTCGGACACCGCCGAGTTCGGTGACTACGTCTCCGGCCCGCGCGTGATCAACGCGTCGGTCAAGGAGGAGATGAAGAAGATCCTCGCCGAGATCCAGTCCGGTGAGTTCACCAGGCGCCTGATCGCGGACGACGAGGCCGGCGGCCCCGAGCTGAAGAAGTACCGCGAGCAGGGCGCCGAGCACCCGATCGAGGTCACCGGCAAGAAGCTGCGCGGCATGATGAGCTGGGTGGACCGTCCGATCAGCGAGACCGCCTGAGCGGTAACGGCGGTACGCGATGCCGGGATGGCTGCGCCATCCCGGCTTTTCGCGTGCCCGGGCGCGGCTTTCGGCGGCGCCGGGAGCCGGGCCGATCCGGCGCCGGCGCGTGAGTGAACCGAACCGTTGGGCCGTTCCGTCCGTACCATTCGAGTCCGTCAATGCCGACGACCCGGATGGAGGGCCATGACTTCCGTCGTCCTGGTAACCGAGGAATTGGCGCCCGCCGCGACTGACGTGCTCACCACGGACTTCGACGTCCGGCAGGTGGATGGCACGGACCGGCCGGCGCTGCTGAGCGCCCTGGAAGAGGCCGAGGCGGTGATCGTCCGCAGCGCCACCCGGATCGACGCCGAGGCCCTGCGGGCCGCGCCCCGCCTGCGCGTCGTGGCGCGGGCCGGGGTGGGCCTGGACAACGTCGACATCCCGGCCGCGACCGAGCGCGGCGTGCTGGTGGTCAACGCTCCGACCAGCAACATCATCTCGGCTGCGGAGCAGGCGGTGGCGCTGCTGCTGGCCACCGCCCGGCACACCGCGAGCGCCAGCGCGGCGCTGAAGGCGGGGCACTGGCTGCGGTCCGCGTTCACCGGGGTGGAGGTGTACGGCAAGACCGTCGGAGTGGTCGGGCTCGGCCGCATCGGGGTGCTCGTGGCTCAGCGGATGGCCGCCTTCGGCACGAACCTGATCGCGTACGACCCGTACGTGCAGCCGGCCCGGGCGGCGCAGCTCGGGGTGCGGCTGGTGAGCCTGGACGAGCTGATCCGGCAGAGCGACTTCATCTCGGTGCACCTGCCGCGTACCCCGGAGACGGTCGGCCTGATCGGCGAGAAGGAGCTGGCCGTGGCCAAGCCCGGGGTGCGGATCGTGAACGCGGCCCGCGGCGGTCTGGTCGACGAGCGCGCCCTCGCCGAGGCCATCGCCGCCGGCCGGGTGGCCGCGGCCGGGCTGGACGTCTTCGAGACCGAGCCGCTCACCTCGTCGCCGCTGTTCGCCTTCGACACCGTGACGGTCACCCCGCACCTGGGCGCCTCCACGGTCGAGGCGCAGGACAAGGCCGGGCTGGCGGTGGCGCGCAGCGTGCGCCTGGCGTTGCGCGGCGAGTTCGTGCCGGAGGCGGTGAACGTGCGGGCCGGCGGCGCGGTGGACGAGGACGTGCGCCCGCTGCTGCCGCTGGCCGAGAAGCTGGGCCGGGTGTTCACCGCGGTGGCCGGCGGCGTGGCCGCCCGGGTGACCGTCGAGGTGCGCGGCGAGGTGGCCGCGCACGACGTCGCGGTGCTCCGGCTGGCCACCACGAAGGGGCTGTTCGCCTCGGTGGTGGCCGAGCGGGTGACCTATGTGAACGCGCCGCGGATGGCCGCCGACCGGGGCGTCGCGGTGGAGCTGGCGACGTCGGAGGACGCCGGCGAGCACGCGTCCCTGATCGTGGTGCGCGGCGCGCTGGCGGACGGCAGCACCGTCGCGGTGGCCGGGGCCGCCGGCAAGCTCGTCGAGGTGGACGGCTTCGAGCTGGACCTGCCGGCCGACGGCGTGCTGCTGTTCCTCCGCTACCGGGACCGTCCCGGTGTGGTCGGCCGGATCGGCACCGTGCTGGGCCGGGCCGGCGTCAACATCGCGGCGATGCAGGTGGCCCGGCGGGCGGCCGGCGGCGAGGCGCTGATGACGCTGACCGTCGACTCCGGCGTCGATCCGGCGCTGCTGGCCACGGTCGCCGCGGAGATCGGCTCGGACGCGGCGGCGACCGTCGACCTGCGCGCGGACTGATCAGCGGGTCCGGGCCGGTGGCCGGTACACCGTGCCGTCCTGCAGATCGAGCAGGTCGAGGTTCAGCTCGGCGGCCAGCCGTTCGATCGTCTCCAGCACCACGTCCGGGCAGTTCTCGTCCAGCCGCATCTGGATGTGGTCGGCGGCGGCGTGCAGCGGCGCGCTGGCCCACGGCGAGCCGGGCGCTTTCGCGCGCGGTCCACGATCCGGGTAGGTGCTGGTCAGAGCGTCGTAGAAGGCGACGACGCGGGGGTCGGCCGGGCGCCGTGGGTGTACGCCCTCGGCGCACCGCGCGTTGGCGGCGCGCACCTCGTCCGGCGCCGCCGCGGGGTCCATCGCCCACACCACTAGGTCGAAGCTCACCGGCGCATGGTGCCATCACCGCAGCCCCAGGTTGAGAAACCGTGGGCCGACACGCGGGGATGCGTCTTGCGCGTCATTAGTCCGCATCGCTAGCGTTGGTCCCAGCCGCACGTCCTGGCGGTGGGCGCGTCTTCGGGTGACGCGCTCCGCCCCGGGGCGGGCGGCTGGATTCTGGCGGGACCGAGCCACGCGTACTCGTCGCTGCAGCCCCCGTGACCGTTTGCCGCGGTGCGGGGGCTGTTCGCGTCCGGGGATGTTCATAGAATGGGATCTGCGTTCCGTGTTTCGGGACCAGGCGCTACCGTGTGTGTTGGTTGTCCGGACGTGTGTGGGGAGTCGACGTGAGCGTGGCGCGGATCGCGGTGGTGGCCGGCGACGGCATCGGTACCGAGGTGACCGCGCAGGCCCGCAAGGTGATCGACGCGGTCCTCCCCGGCGTCGACTACCACGAGTACGACCTGGGCGCCCGCCTCTACCACCGCACCGGCGAGGTGCTGCCCCAGTCGGTGCAGGAGGAGCTGGCCGGCCACGACGCGATCCTGCTGGGCGCGATCGGCGACCCGAGCGTCCCGCCCGGCGTGCTGGAGCGCGGCCTGCTGCTGAAGCTCCGCTTCGACTTCGACCAGTACGTGAACCTGCGCCCCTCCAAGCTGTGGCCGGGCACCACCAGCCCGCTGGCCGGCGTGAAGCCCGGTGAGATCGACATGGTCGTGGTCCGGGAGGGCACCGAGGGGCTCTACGTCGGCGCCGGCGGCGTCCTGCACCGGGACACCCCCGCCGAGATCGCCACCGAGGAGAGCCTGAACACCCGGCACGGCGTCGAGCGGGTGATCCGGGACGCGTTCGACCGCGCCCAGCGCCGCGACCGCCACCACGTGACCCTGGTGCACAAGACCAACGTGCTGACCCACGCCGGCAGCCTGTGGTCGCGCTCGTTCGCCGCCGTCGCCGCGGAGTACCCCGAGGTCACCACGGAGTACCAGCACATCGACGCGGCCAGCATGTTCATGGTCAGCAACCCGCAGCGGTACGACGTGATCGTCACCGACAACCTGTTCGGCGACATCCTCACCGACATCGCCGCCGCGGTCACCGGTGGCATCGGCATGGCCGCCAGCGGGTCGGTCAACCCCGAGCGCAAGTACCCGTCGACCTTCGAGCCGGTGCACGGCTCCGCGCCGGACATCGCCGGGCAGGGCATCGCCGACCCGGCCGCCGCGATCCTCTCCGCCGCCCTGCTGCTGGAGCACCTGGGCCGCCACGACGAGGCACGGCGAGTAACCGAGGCGGTCGCGGCCGAGGTCGCGTCCCGCACGCCGGGCGCGCCGCTGCGTACCGCCGAGGTCGGCGACCGGGTCGCCGCCGCGCTCTGACGCCTGCGGCGATCCTCCACCAAGCCCCGCGGTCATTGTTTTAACGACCGTTCGGGGTAGATTCATGGGCGCACTACGGGTGCCCCCTCGCATGCTTGTTCTCCGCAGAAAGCAGGTCCTGTTGTGATGAGCGGTGGTGACAGCCTCGAATTCGAGATCCGTCCCAACCCGGCGCCCGTGGGTGACGCCGACCGTGCCGCGATGCTGGCCAACCCGGGGTTCGGCCGGATCTTCACCGACCACATGGTCACTGTGCGCTACGCCGACGGTAAGGGCTGGTACGAGCCCCGGGTGGAGGCCCGCGCCCCGATCCCGATGGACCCGGCCAGCGCCGTGCTGCACTACGCCCAGGAGATCTTCGAGGGCCTGAAGGCGTACACGCTGCCGGACGGCGGCGTCGCGATGTTCCGCCCGGACGCGAACGCCGCCCGGTTCGTCGCCTCCGCCCAGCGGATGGCCATGCCGTCGCTGCCGGAGGAGATCTTCCTCAAGTCGCTGCACGAGCTCATCTCGATCGACCGGGCATGGATCCCGGGCGGCGAGGACGGCAGCCTCTACCTGCGGCCGTTCGCCTACGCCAGCGAGGTCTTCCTCGGCGTCCGCCCCGCGCGGGAGTACCTCTACCTGGTGATCGCGTCCCCGGTCGGGGCGTACTTCTCCGGCGGCGTCAAGCCGGTGTCGGTCTGGGTCACCCCGGACTACACCCGCGCGGCGCCCGGCGGCACCGGCGCGGCCAAGTGCGGCGGCAACTACGCGGCCGGCCTCTCGGCCCAGGCCGAGGCCATCGAGCACGGCTGCGACCAGGTCGTCTACCTGGACGCGGTGGAGCGTAGGTACATCGACGAGCTCGGCGGGATGAACGTCTTCCTGGTGCTCGACGACGGCACCCTGGTCACCCCGCCGCTGACCGGCACGATCCTGCCCGGCATCACCCGCGATTCGGTGATCAGGCTGGCCGAGCGGGCCGGTCGCCGGGTCGAGGAGCGCCCGATCAGCCTGGCCGAGTGGCGCGAGGGCGCCGCCTCCGGCCGGGTCCGCGAGGCGTTCGCCTGCGGCACCGCCGCGGTGATCACCCCGATCGGCACGGTCCGCAGCCTCGACGGCGACTTCACCGTCGCCGACGGCGGGCCCGGCGAGATCACCATGAGTCTGCGCAAGGAGCTCGTCGACATCCAGCGCGGCCAAGCCGAGGACCCATTCGGCTGGGTGCACCGAGTCCTCTGACGATCCGTGCCCGGTGGCCGGTCCGGGCCGCGGGACGGATCCGGGCCCGCTGACCGCCCGGGTCGGCCGACGGTCGCCGGAGGCGGTCCGCCCGCGCTCCGCCGCGGCCCGGGCGCCGATCCTTCCGGGTACGAAGGGTCGGCTCCCGTCCGCAGGCCTCCCGGCCACGCCCCGTGCCGTTCCCGCGCGGCGCCGCGGACCGTTCCCGGCCCGCGGCGCGCTTCCAAGCCGTGGCGGGGCTTCCGGTCCGCGGCGCGATCCCGGTCCGCGGCGGGCTTCCAAGCCGTGGCGGGGCTTCCGGTCCGCGGCGCGATCCCGGTCCGCGGCGGGCTTTCGGGGCCGCGGCGCGTTGCCGGGGCCGCGGCGCGATCCCGGGCGGGAGTCGGAGGCGCGGCGAACCGGTCAGTCGGTGAGCAGGTGGCGGCGCAGGGCGGCGAGCTCGGTGCCGGTGAGGCCGATCTCGTGCGCGTAGCCCTCCACCGAGCCGTGCAGGGCACGCAGGTCGTCGAGGAAGAGCCGCATCGCCGCCGGGGGCGAGTCGAACATGTGCTCGTTGCCGCGTACCGTCTCCGGGCTGGTCTCCAGCAGGTACCTCGTCAGCGGCGCCATCGCCTCGGTGGTCAGGGCGTAGTCGGCGGCGATGTCGGCATCGCCGACCCCGAGCAGGGCCAGGGTGAGGGCGCAGATCGTGCCGGTACGGTCCTTCCCGGCCATGCAGTGCACCACCACCGGGGCGGCCGCCGGGTCGGCGATCAGGCGCAGCGAGTCCAGGATGCCCTCCCGGCCGTCCTCGGCGAAGTTCAGGTAGCGGTCGGCGAGCCAGCGCTCGTGTGCCGTCCCCTCCGGGTGCTCGACCTCGTCCCAGTCGACGTGCTTGAGCACCAGGTTGCGATAGTCGAGGCCGTACCGCTCGTGGACCCGGCCGAACTTCTCCACCTCGAACGGCCGGCGGAGATCGATCACGGTGCGGATCCCGAGGGCGGTGAACGCCGCCGCGTCGGCCTCGCCGATCCGGTGCAGCGAATCCGCCCGGAACAGCCGGCGCCAGCGCACCTTGCGGCCGTCGAGGCCGGTGTAGCCGCCGACGTCGCGGAAGTTGTAGGTCGAGGAGAATGCCAGGTTTCGTGAATATGCTTCGGCCACCACGCGACCAACCTAGTCGGTGGCGCCGCCTACCCGGCTTTGTCGATCTCCCGCCCCGGCGCGGCCATCCGCTCGCCGTCCATCGGGGGACCCGGCGTCGCCTCGTCGTCGCGTGCGCCGCCCGTCCCCGGCGCGGCCTCCGGGTGGCTGCCGGGCCGGAACGCTCTCGGGTCGAACGCGCCACCGGGATGCTGCTTGACGAACTCGCCCTGCGCGTCGCTGACCAGACCGCCGGCCCGGTCCGGATCGTTCTGCGGGAAGTCGTCCCGTGAGTCGCTCATCACCGCCCCATACCCCCGGACGGGTCACCCTACCGTCTCAGGTATTGGATTTCGGGTCTCATCCGCACGCCCGCATGGCATGCTTGGCAACCGTGACCCGCCTCGTGCTGATTATTCGCACCTAGCGCGCCGGCTGACGTATCGCCGACGCGCAGACCTCCCGCATCCGCCGGGAGGTCTTTTTGTTGTCGTGTGGGTGACCGGAAGGAAAGGACCTCCCCGATGGACTACCAGGTGTTCGACACGACGCTGCGCGACGGCGGCCAGCGCGAGGGAATCAGCTACACGGTCGCCGACAAGCTGGCCGTCGCCCGGCTGCTGGACGAGTTCGGTGTGGGCTTCATCGAGGGCGGCTGGCCGGGCGCGATGCCCAAGGACACCGAGTTCTTCGCGCGGGCGAGGACCGAGCTGGACCTCAAGCACGCGGTCCTGGTGGCGTTCGGCTCGACCCGCAAGGCCGGTGTGGACGTGGCGGCCGACCCGCAGGTGCAGGCCCTGCTGGACGCCGGCACCCCGGTGGTCTGCGTGGTGGCCAAGTCGGACATCAGGCACGTGGAGCGGGCGCTGCGCACCACGCCGGGGGAGAACCTGGCGATGGTCCGGGACACCGTGCGGCACCTGGTGGCGAACGGGCGGCGCGCGTTCGTCGACTGCGAGCACTTCTTCGACGGCTTCCGCGTCGACCCGGAGTACACCGCGAGCGTGGTGCGCACCGCGATCGACGCGGGCGCCGAGCGCGTGGTCATGTGCGACACCAACGGCGGGATGCTCCCCTCGATGATCACCAAGGCGATCACCGAGGTGGTCGAGCGTACCGGGGTGCGCGCCGACCGGCTCGGCATCCACTGCCAGAACGACACCGCCTGTGCGGTCGCCAACACCATCGCCGCGGTCGAGGCCGGGGTGAAGCACTTCCAGTGCACCGCGAACGGCTACGGCGAGCGCCCCGGCAACGCCGACCTGTTCGCCACGGTCAGCAACCTGCAACTCAAGCTCGGGCTGAAGGTCCTACCGGACGGCTGCCTGGAGAAGGCGACGTGGGTCTCCACCGCGCTCGCCGAGATCGCCAACATCGCCCCCGACACCCACCAGGCCTACGTCGGGGCCGCCGCCTTCGCTCACAAGGCCGGGCTGCACGCGAGCGCGATCAAGGTGGATCCGCTGCTGTACAACCACGTCGACCCGGCGGTTGTCGGCAACGACATGCGGATCCTGGTGACCGAGATGGCCGGCCGGGCCAGCATCGAGCTCAAGAGCCGTGAGCTCGGGATCGACCTGGCCGGCCATCCGGACACGCTTACCGCGGTCACGCACAGGGTCAAGGAGCTGGAGGCGTCCGGCTGGTCGTTCGAGGCCGCGGACGCCTCGTTCGAGCTGCTGGTACGCAGTGAGCTGCCGGGCGCCGAGTACGCCCGCCCGTTCAGCCTGGAGTCCTACCGCGTGCAGGTGGAGCACCGCGAGGACGCCAGCGTGCTCTGCGAGGCGACCGTCAAGCTGCGGGTGCAGGGCGAACGGGTGATCGCGACCGCCGAGGGCAACGGCCCGGTCAACGCCCTCGACGAGGCGCTGCGCACGGCGCTGGCCAACCACTACCCGCAGCTCAAGACGTTCGAGCTCTCCGACTTCAAGGTGCGGATCCTGGAGGGCAGCCACGGCACCAACGCGATCACCCGGGTGCTGGTCGGCACCGGTGACCAGCACCGCGAGTGGACCACGGTCGGCGTCCACGAGAACGTCGTCGAGGCGAGCTGGACCGCTCTCGTGGACGCGCTGACCTACGGCCTGGCTCAGGCCCGCGCGACGGCCTGATCGCCGGGCAGCAGCTGTCCCGGCAGGCGGGCGGCGGCGACCGCCGCGACCAGCGAGATTGCCTCCGCCCCGGGCAGCGGGTCCAGCTGCCGGCCGTCGCGCAGCCGGAGCGCGACGCGGCCGTCCGCCGCCTCCCGCGCGCCGACCACCGCGACGTACGGGATCCGGCGGGACGCGGCGTCCCGGATCCGCGCCCCGACCGACGCGTCCCGGCGCACCTGGACCCGCAGCCCGGCGCCGGCCGCTTCCCGGGCGAACGCGTCCGCCGCGGCGTCCTGCGCCGCGGCCACCGGCAGCACGGCCACCTGCACCGGCGCGTACCAGACCGGGAACGCCCCGCCGTGCTCCTCGATCAGCTGCCCGAACAGCCGCTCCATCGACCCGACCAGGCTGCGGTGCACCATCACCGGCCGGGCCCTGGCGCCGGACGCGTCGACGAAGCCGAGGTCGAACCGCTCCGGCTGGTGGTGGTCGATCTGGACGGTGGCGATGGTCCACTCCCGGCCGGCCGCGTCCAGCACCTGCACGTCGATCTTCGGGCCGTAGAAGGCGGCCTCGCCGGGCGCGTCGGCGTACGGGACGTTCGCGTCGGCGAGCGCGCCGCGCAGCAACGCCTCCGATCGCGCCCACGCCGCCTCGCCGCCGCCGTACCTCTTGCCCGGACCGCGCAGCGACAGCTGGTACGACGCCGGCCGCAGGCCGAGCGCGGCGTGCGCCTCACGCATCAGCCGCAGCACCCCGACGACCTCGGCGCCGGCCTGCTCGACCGGGCAGAAGACGTGCGAGTCGTTGAGGGCGATCGAGCGGACCCGGGAGAGCCCGCCCAGCACCCCGGAGCGTTCCTGCCGGTACATCTGGCCCAGCTCGGCGATCCGCAGCGGCAGGTCCCGGTACGACCGCTGCCGCGCCTTGAAGATCAGCGCGTGGTGCGGGCACAGGCTGGGCCGCAGCACCAGCTCGTCGTCGCCGACCGGCATCGGCGGGAACATGTCGCCGGCGAAGTTCGCCCAGTGGCCGGACAGCTCGTACATCTGCCGTTTGCCCAGCACCGGCGAGTACACGTGCTGGTAGCCGTGCCGGCGTTCCAGCTCGTACAGGTAGGACTCCACCTCGTGGCGGGCGGCGGCCCCGGCCGGCAGCCAGAACGGCAGCCCGGCGCCGATCAGCGGGTCGGAGTCGAAGAGGTCCAGCTCGCGGCCGAGCCGGCGGTGGTCGATCATCACGGGTCTCCCTGGTACGGGGGCGACCCGGCGCCGGGCACGAGAAAGCCCCGGGCGGGTCGCCCGAGGCCGATTCGTCAGCGCGATTCGACGCCGGGACTTCCCGGCGTGGTCGTGATCGCGTGGCAGCACATGCCGGCGAGGCTATCGCCCGGCCGCCCGGCCCTCCACCCAGTTTTCCGCGACGATCTGGAACAGGTGGTGGTCCTGCCAGGCGCCGGCGATGTTCAGGTAGCGCGGCGCCGTCCCGATCCGCCGGAAGCCGTTCTTCGCCAGGACCCGCTGCGACCGCACGTTGTGCAGCAGGGTGGCGGCCTCCACCCGGTGCAGGCCGTACTCGGTGAAGGCCATCCGCAGCACCGCGGCGACCGCCCCGGTGGCCAGCCCGCGGCCACCGCGCCCGGCGGCCACCCAGTAGCCCAGGCTGGCCGACTGGAACGGCCCGCGGACGATGTTGTTCAGGTTGACCCGGCCGGCGAGCGCGCCGTCGTCCAGGATCACGTGCGGCAGCGAGCCACCGGCGCGCAGCGTGTCGGCGACGATCCTCCGCTGCTCCCGTTCGGTGTAGTAGCTCTCCTCGCGGCTCGGCTCCCAGGGCGCCAGGTGCTCCCGGCTGGCGCGGAGGACAGCGGTCAGCGCGGGCACGTCGTCGAGGGTCAGCGGGCGGATCGCGACGCTCATGGCGCCGCCGGCAGGACCAGCGCGGCGATCACCGCGCGGTGGTCGGAGTCCCGCACGTCGTGCACCGACACGTCTCGTACCCCGATCTCCTCGTCGACCAGTACATGATCGATGGTGACCGGGGGGATCGGGTCGCCGTCGTACGGCCCCCAGGTCCCGATCAGGCCCTTGCCGACGGTGTCCGCGGCGTCCCGGTACCCGTGCGAGATCAGCTCCCGCAGCGGCCCGTGGTCCAGCGTCGCGTTGAAGTCGCCCAGCAGGATCCGGCGCGGGCCGCCGCGGTCCGACCGGGGCTGATCGTGCAGGTCGGTGCGCCAGCCCGCGAACGTGTCCGGGGCGGACGGGGCGAGCGGGTGGACCGACTCGACGAAGACCGCGGCGGTCCCGGGCGGCTGGATCGTCCCGGACGTCTGCTGGAAGCCGCCCGCGTTGCGTTTCGCTGCCGGGCCGGTGAGCGGGTACCGCGAGTACAGCCCGGTGCCGCTGGCTCCCGCCTCGGGCGCCAGCTCGTGGTAGGGCAGCAGGTCCCCGAGCCCGGCCGCGGCCAGCGTGGCCTCCGCCTGCGGGGCGAGCTCCTGCACGGCCAGCACGGCCACGTCGTGCTGGCGGACCAGACGGACGATCTCGCCGGCGTCGGCGCCGCCGTACAGCATGTTCGACGTCATGACGTGCAGCGCGACGCCCCGCTCCGGTCCCCGGTCCAGGTCCGGCAGGGCGCGCGGCAGCACGCAGGCCGCCAGGACGGCGGCGGTCACGGCCGCCACCGCGCCCGCCGCCCAGCGTCGCCGGAACAGCGCCGACAGCGCCGGGATCCACGCCCAGACCGCGGCGTACGGCGTGAAGGCCAGCAGCTGGATCAGCGGACCGCGCTCCCAGCCACCCACCCGGACCACCGCCCAGCACAGCCCCGGAAGCAGCAGCAGCCAGAGCAGAACCGTGCCGGCGATGCGTCGCCGGCGGCGAGCCGGGCGTGTCTCGGCGGGCGCGTCGGTGATCGTCATGGCGGCGACGGTATCCGGCGGCCTCCACCCGCGAACGGTGAACGCGGCCCGGCTCACAACAATCACCGGGCCGCGTACCCGGCTCAGATCACCGCCTCGGACAGCTCCCCGAACTCGGCCAGCTCCTCCCGGACCGCCGCGCCGTCGCCCTCGACGACCAGGGTCAGGCCGTCCGCCGCGAGGTACCGCCCGGCGGCCGCGGACACCTGCTCGACGGTGGCCTCCAGGAACTCCCGGCGCAGCGTCTCGTAGTAGTCGTCGGGCAGGCCGTGCACGACCAGGGTGGCCATCGCCCCGGCGATCGCGCCCGGGGTCTGCATCTCCACCGACAGCTGCCCGGCCCGCCACGAGCGCGCCACCGCCAGCTCCGCCTCGGTGACCCCGTCCCGCTGGGTGCGCCGGATCTCGCCGAGCGTGTCCCGGATCGCCGGGGCGGTCACCGCGGTCTGCACCCCGGCGGCCACCTCGAAGCGGCCGGCCCGGCGGGTCATCGCGTACGACCCGCGGATGCCGTACGTGTACCCCTTCACCTCCCGGATCAGGTGGTTGAGCCGGGAGGTGAACGCCCCGCCGAGCACCGTCGCGGCCAGCGTCATCGGCACGTAGTCGGGCGTGGCCCGCTCCGGCGCCCGGTGCCCGATCCGCAGCGTCGACTGCACCGAGCCGGGCCGGTCCACCAGGACCACGTGCGGTGTCGCCGGTACGGCCAGGCCCAGCGGCCCGTCCACGGCGAGCGCCTGCCCCGCGGTGTCCGCGAACGCCGCCTCGGCCAGCGCGGACAGGTCCAGCCCGTCCAGGTCGCCGGCGACCAGCAGCACCCCCGGCCGCAGCATCCACTCCTGGTGGAAGGCGAGCACGTCGTCCACGGTGACCGCGGCCACCGAGGCCGGGTCGCCGTGCAGCGGTCTGCCGTACCGCCCGTCCGCGGCGAACAGGTCGGCGCGCAGCGCGGCGTCGGCCCGCGGGCCCGGCTGCGCCCAGTCCATCCGCAGCGCGGTCACCTCGTCGTCGCGGACCCGGACGACGTCCGCCGGGTCCAGCTTCGGGGTACGCGCCGCCTCGGCCGCCAGCCGGAGCGCCTCGGCCAGCCGCGGGGCCGGGGCGGACACCCCGACCCGGAACGTGTCCCAGTCCACCGACGGGGTCAGCTCGGCGCCCAGCCCCTCCAGGGCCAGCGCGTACGCCGCCGAATCCCGCTTCCGGGTGCCCTCCTCCAGGGACTTGGCCAGCACCGTCGCGGTGCCCTCCCGGCCCGGCGCCTCCCGGGCCGCGCTGGCGTCCAGCAGCAGCACCGCGGTGGCCAGCACCTGGCCGGGCAGGTGCGCGGCGACCACGGTGCCGCCGTGCGCGGTGACCCGGCGCAGCGCGGGGAAGGCGTACGGCCGGGCCGTGCCGGGCTCCGGGCGCGTGGTGATCAGGCTCATTCGTTCTCCCCGGGCAGGTAGGTCAGGGTGACGCGGGACTCCTTCTGCAGCGTGTGCGCGGCCGCCTCGGCGATGTCGGCGGCGGACACCGCCTGCCACGCCGGGAGGCGGCGACCCGCGCTCGCCGGATCGCCGAACTGGGTGGCGTAGCGCCCCAGCGTGTCGGCCCGCCCGCCGACCGTGGACACCTGCCGCCACCAGCTGGTGGTCAGCATCGCCTTGGCCCGGTTCAGCTCCTCGTCGGTGACCGGCTCGTCGATCAGGCTCTGCATCACCTCGGACAGGCCGTCCTCCAGCGTCTCCACCGGCACGCCGTCCTTGGCGGTGGCGGTGACGATCAGCGGCGCCGGGGCGTGCGCCAGGTCGACGCCGTACGACCCGATGTAGTCCGGCTGGGCGATCCGCTTGCCGTCGGCCAGCCGCTGGTAGAGCCGGCTGCCGCGGCCGCTGCCCAGCACGGTGGCGAGCACCGTGACCGCGTCGTAACCGGCCGAGCCGAACGGGTACGTCCGGTGCGACAGGTAGATGCGCGGTGCGGGGACCGCCGCGGTGACGGTCTCGCGGACCGGCTCGGTGGCCGGCCCGGCCAGCCGCCCGTCCGGGGCCGGCGGGATGTCCGGCACCGGCTCGATCGCCCCGAAGTACTTCTCCGCCAGCGCGAAGACCTCGGCCGGCGAGGCGTCCCCGGCGACCGTGAGCACACAGTTGTTCGGCGCGTAATACTGCTGGTGGAACGCCTTGAAGGTGTCCAGGCCGGCCGCGTTCAGATCCTCCATCGACCCGATCGTGGCGTGGTGGTACGGATGGCCCTGCGGGTACAGCAGCGGCAGCAGGCGCAGCCAGGCGTCCCCGTACGGCACGTTGTCGTACCGCTGGCGGCGCTCGTTCTTCACCACCTCGCGCTGGTTGTCCAGAGTCTCCTGGGTGAGCGCCGGAACCAGCCCGCCCATCCGGTCGGCCTCCAGCCAGAGCGCCAGCTCCAGGTGCTCCGACGGCATGCTCTCGAAATAGTTCGTCCGGTCCGGGTTCGTGGTGGCGTTCAGCGAGCCGCCGTTGCCCTGCACCAGCTTCATGTGCTCGGTCTTGCGCACATGCTGCGATCCTTCGAACATCAGGTGCTCGAAGAGGTGCGCGAAACCGGTCTGGCCGGGCGGTTCGTGGCGCGAGCCGACGTCGTACCAGAGATTGACGCAGACGACCGGAGCGGTCCGGTCCTCGCTGACGACGACGCGCAGGCCGTTCGCCAGCCGCGTGGTTTCGATGGGCCACGGATACCCGGTCGTGGCGACCGGTGCGGTTGGGGACGTCACCCGAACAATCATGCCCTGTCCGGTTTTGTTTCGGCCCCGCTGCGCCGGTCCTGGCCGGTGTGCCGATCCACGACACGCGGCTGTGCCGGTCCGGGCGGCTGTGCCGATCCCGGCCACCGTGCCGGTCCGGGCGGCTGCGCCGGTCCGGGCGGCTGCGCCGATCCCGGCCACCGTGCCGGTCCGGGCGGCTGTGCCGGTCCGGGCGGCTGCGCCGATCCCGGCCACCGTGCCGGTCCGGGCCCGGCGGAATCCCCGTGGCGGCGGATCGGTCCGGGTGCGATGCTTGGCCGCGTGCTTGAGGACGTACGGGTGAACGAACGCCTGACCATCCCGGCGGCGGAGCTCTCCTGGCGGTTCTCCCGCTCCAGCGGCCCCGGCGGCCAGGGCGTCAACACGACCGACTCCCGCGTGGAGCTGTCGTGGAACCTGCTCGCCTCCGGCCTCCTGCCGCCCGCGCTGAAGGAGCGCGCGGTCGAGCGGCTCGGCAACCGGCTGGTCGACGGCGTCCTCACGATCACCGCCTCCGAGCACCGCTCTCAGCTGCGTAACCGCGAAGCGGCCGGCGAGCGCCTCGCGGCGCGCGTCGCCGAGGCCATCGCGCCGCCACCACGCCAGCGCCGGCCGACCAAACCGTCCCGCGGCTCGGTCGAGCGCCGCATCGGCGAGAAGAAGCGCCGGGCCCAGATCAAGCGCAACCGCCGCGGCGAGATGGACTGACCGGCCGGGGGCCGGCCGGCCGGCACGAGCGGCACCGGCCGGACCGGGTCCCGTGCGGTGCGGCTATCGCGGGACCGGTCCGGACCGGGCACGGTCCGCCAGCGTGTTGAGCAGGGCCGCGCCGGTGGCGGCGTCGTCGACGGTCACCACGAACGAGCGGTCGCCGCTCTGCTGGACGAGCAGGCCGCCGCCGGAGCGCAGCACGATCCCGACCCGGCCGCCGCGCCCGACGCGCCAGCCCCATCCACCGAACTGGCGCATCGGGTGCACCTCGGTGACCGACGCCCGCTCGACCTCGTCGGCCGGCACGTGATAGGCCGGCCAGCCGGCGAGCGAGCGCACGGTCAGGCCGGTCGCGTCGACCCGTACCGTGAAGGCGAACATGATCGCGAAGACCGCGATCAGCGCGACCGGCACGGTCAGCAGCGCCCACTGTCGCAACGCGACGGCGAGCAGGGTGACGACGAGCATCGCCGCCGCGCCCACCACCCGGCCGGGGCCACCGGCGGCGCGCCGGATCCAGACGGCACGCTCGCCGCCGGCCAGGGTGATCCGTGCCGCGTCCGCCGCCACCGGGCCGGCCGCCGGCTCGTGCCGGTCGCCGCCGACGAGCAGGGCCGCGACGACCGCGGGTCCCAGCGGCAGCACGAGAGTGGCGGCGACGGTCCAGCCGGGCAGCGTCGCCCGGGTCGCGTCGTCCAGCCCTCGCTGAGCGCCGGCCAGGAGCAGCAGGACGCCGGCGCCGAACCCGCCGAACCAGACGCACGAGGCCGCGGCCATCCGCCGGGTCGTCGCGGCGCGCCCCCAGAACCAGGCGACCGCGCCGGCCAGCGACCCCGGCAGGACCACCATGAGTACGGTGGCGAGCACCAGCGCCCGCAGCGACATGAAGCCGTCCGGCGCGGCCGGTCGCATCCCCCAGTGCGAGGCGAGCGGGTCGGGCAGCGCGTCCCGCCAGGACCAGACGACGGCGGCGGCGACGACGACCATGGTCAGCGCCGTCAGCCACGACCACAGCACCACCGTGCGGGCCTGCGACCGCCACGACCGGTCACCGCCCGTCGACGTGTTCGCGATCCTCATCGGTTCATGGCCTCCTTGACGAGCACGGTCAGGACCTCGGTGGAGATGTTCGCCGCACGCGCCGCCTCGACCAGCGGGGCCAGCGCTTCCACCACGGGGGACAGGTCGGCGGCCGCACGGGCGGCGACCACCGCCCCCCGCCCGCGGCGCAGCTCGATGACTCCCTCGTCCCGCAGCTGCTGATACGCCTTGAGCACGGTGTGGACGTTGAGGTCGAGCGACTCCGCGAGCTCACGCGCGGCCGGCAGGCGGTCGCCGACGGCGAGATCACCGCGGGCCACCGCGAGGTGCGCCTGCGCGGCGAGCTGCGCATACAGCGGCTCGTCCCGGGACGGATCGATTCTCCAGAGCACGCGGATAAGCATAGTTGTTATATGTCAACTAGAACAAGTTCGGGTCGGGTGTGCCCGGCGGCGCAGGTGATCGGTGGGTGTGGACTCGGATCGTGGCCACGCGCGGGGCGGCGTCGTTCGTACCGGAGGGATGTGGTGCGCCGGGAGACCACCCGGCGGCGCGCCTGCGGCGGTGGGTTGGGGTGGCGCCGCGTTGTCTCGTGGAGCGGGTGCGGGTGGCGCCGCGTTGTCTCGTGCGATGGGTTCGGGTGGCGCCGCGTCCCTCGTGGGTCGGTGCGGGTGGCGCCGCGCCCTCGGGGCCGTGCCTGGCCGCGCGGGCGCGCGATCGGGCGGCGCCGCGCGGTCCCGCGGGAAACGCGCGGCGCCGGTGGCCACGCGCGAAGAGCCTGCCGTGCCGGGGCGCCGGGGCGTGCCCCGGGCCGAACGTGGCGGCCCGGGTCAGCGGTGGTTGTAGGGGGCGACCGCCTCGCGGTTGCGGGCGGCGCCCTCGGGGCCGAGGAGCGCCTCGCAGACCCGGATCAGGCGGCTGCGCAGGCCGGCCGCGCGGCGGGCCAGCTCGCGCTGGCGGGCGACGTATTCCGCCTTGCCCTCCGGGGTCTCGATCTTGACCGGGGGATGGCCGTAGGAGGACAGGTCGTAGGGGCTGGCCTGCATGTCCAGCAGGCGGATCTCGCCGGCCAGGGCGAAGCAGTCCAGGGCCAGCGCGCCGGGGACGGCCGGGCCCAGCTTCTGCGCCCACTTGTGCACGTCCATCGCGGCGTGCAGGCAGCCCGGCTGGTCCAGATCGACCTGGGTGGCGCGGGTCGGCTGGAGGCGGTTCAGGCCGACGGCCTCCGGGGTGAAGAACCGGAACGCGTCGTAGTGGGTGCAGCGGATGCTGTGCTGCTCGACCACCTTGTCGGTCTCCGACTGGCCGAGGCGCAGCGGCAGCGGGTGGCGGTGCTCCGGGTCGCGGTAGACCATCGCCCACTCGTGCAGGCCGAAGCAGCCGGAGAAGACCGGGCGGGACGCGGTGGCGGTGAGCAGGCCGTGGATGTATCGCACGCTCTCGGCGCGGGCGTGCATGAACGCGTCCTCGTCGAGCGCGACGATGCCGTCCTCGCTGGTGGTGTAGAACTTCCAGCCGGCGTGCTCGGCGACGCCGTCGGGGGATGGGGCCAGGCCGGCGCCGACGCCCGGGTGCCAGCGGCGCAGCAGCGACGGGCGGGTGCCGTAGTAGTCGTAGAGGAAATCCTCGATGGCGTGCTTCTCGCCCGCCGCGCGGCGGGCGCGGTGGCCCGCGGTCATCTGGTCGGCGCGCTCGGCGTGCGAGCGGGCGAGGGGCATCCAGGTGGCCGAGGGCAGCGTGGTGGTGAGTGCCCTCACCTGCTTGATCCCCATCGCACCAATGTATCTAGCCGAAGCGATCAACACGATCACCGTTAGGCGCGAATGAGCTCCGCCACGGCGGGTTCTTCCGAGCTGGGCGGCGGGTTGGTCCCGACTTCTCCGCAGATGTCGGAACCGTCGGTATCGGGCGGCCCCCGAGCCGTTGTCCGCGAGCCGGGGCCGACCCCGCCGTCCGGTGGGTGCTGCGGGCGGCCCGCGAGCCGAACTCCACTGCGGACGCCACGGCGCCCGGCGCGCTGCTGCGCGCAGCCGTGCCCGGATGGCGGACGCGCTCGCCGTGCACCGGGCGGTCGGCCGGGTGCCCGAAAGGTCCCGGCCCGCACCGGCCGGTCGGCCGGGTGCCCGGAAGGTCCCGGTCCGCACCGGGCGGACGGCCGGGTGCCCGGAACGTCCTGGCCCGCTCCCGGCGTTGCGGATTCGGGCGTACTTCGAGGTGGCGTTCGCCCGGAAGCTGTTCCCACGGCTCGGTGCGCGGCCGCGCCGGGCGTAGATTTCAGGGGAATCCGTCCTCGTGGAAAATGGGGTTACCCGTGCGCTTCGCCCGTTTTGTTCATGCCGCTGGGGTGTCGTTCGGCGTCGTCGAGGGTGACGGCGCCTCCGGCCTCACGGTGGCCGAGATCAACAGCCTGCCGTTCGAGGAGGTGCGTTTCACCGGGCAGCGGTGGGCTCTCCCGGACGTACGCCTGCTCGCGCCGATCTTCTCCAGCAAGGTGATCGGGGTCGGCCGCAACTACGCCGAGCACGCCGCCGAGCTCGGCAACGAGGTGCCCAAGGAGCCGCTGATCTTCATCAAGCCGTCCACCTCGGTGATCGGCCCGAACGACGCGATCCGGATCCCGCCGGTCACGCAGCAGGTCGAGGAGGAGGCCGAACTCGCCGTGGTGATCGGCGCGACCGGTGCCCGCCGGGTGGACCGGGCCGGCGCCCAGAAGGCGATCTTCGGCTACACCTGCGCCAACGACGTCACCGCCCGTGACCTGCAGCGCAAGGACCCGCAGTGGACGCGTGCCAAGGGCTTCGACTCGTTCTGCCCGCTCGGCCCGTGGATCGAGACCCAGCTGGACGTGAGCGACCTGGAGATCCGCTGCGAGGTGGGCCGCGCCCCGGACGCCATGGAGGTCCGGCAGATCGGCCGTACCAAGGACATGGTGTTCGACATCCCCGGCCTGGTGTCCTACGTCTCGCACGTGATGACGCTGCTTCCCGGCGACGTGATCCTCACCGGCACGCCGGCCGGGGTGAGCCAGATCGTCCCCGGCGACACCGTGTCGGTGAGCGTGCAGGGCATCGGTGAGTTGCGCAACACCGTGGTCGCCCTGGACTGAGCCCCGCGCCGGGACGCGTGACGAGCCCGGTCACCCGCGCTACGGGCACCATCGGCCGTCGCGCTCGGTGCGGGCCCGGGCCATCGATCCGGCCAGGGCCGCGCTGGCATCCGGGGTCGAGGTGGCGCGCGGCCGTGCCGGCCGTCCGGGCGGCGTCGCCGACGCCCTGGCGTCGAGCGGTGGTGCCCGGCGCCGGCGGTGTGCCGCCTCGCCGCCGATCGCGGCGTACGCCACATCGTGGACATGTCCCGTTCCACGGGCGGGCGTCCGCCCGTGGAACGGGCGCTGGCGCGCCGTCGCGGCTGCCGACCTCCCGAACGCCCACCTGGAGCCGGGGAGTTCATGTCGCACGCGCCGATCTGGGCGTCGCGGATCCGGGCCGCCATCTACGCCGAGCTCACCGGGACACATTTCGAGCAGGCGGCGGGCGCCTGCGACGGCTGTTGCCTGGGCGGACTTCCCGTGTTGGCCACGCACCGCAGCCTCGCCACATCGACGGTCGCCGACCTGCTCGGCCGCCCGCCGGGGGTTACCGCGAGTGGGCGCGACGTCACGCAGGCCAGTTTCGGTAACCCGATTTGGCGGGCGGGGAGGGCTCGGGTAAAGTTCTCAACGGCTCGGCAAGCCGGGCCAAATGGGGTATGGGGTAATTGGCAGCCCGACTGATTCTGGTTCAGTTAGTCTAGGTTCGAGTCCTGGTACCCCAGCGTTACCAACCTCCGGGTTGGTGCCGCTGGAGCGCGAAGTCAGCGCAGCAGCAGTTCTGGTCCCGTCGTCTAGCGGCCTAGGACGCCGCCCTCTCAAGGCGGTAGCGAGGGTTCGAATCCCTTCGGGACTACTTTTGGGCAACGGCCCGCATCCATGTGATGCGGGCCGTTTCTCGTTCCCGGCACGGATCGCCGCTCGCTGGTGTGTCGCCCGTTACGTCCGGCGAATGCTGGGTGCTTCCTCTGCTCGATCCGGCTCGTGGTGGCGCCTGCCGGACGGCGTTCGTCTCGGGTGGGCTCCGGGCGTGTGCGGGCCCGTCTGCCGGCTGGGTTCCGCAGTGCTGGTGCCGGAGCGGCTACCTGGTCGGTTCGCTCGGGCCATGACCGTTTCTGCTCACTTCCCTGCGCCCTGCTGCCGTGATTCCTGCTTCCCCGCGCCGTGTTTCGTCCGCCGTGGTCCCTGCGCTGTCTCGCCGTGTTTCGTCCGTCGTGTTCCGTGCGCTGCCGGGCCGCCTTCCTCCGCCCTGTTCCCTGCGCTGTCCCGCCGCCTTTCCTCCGCCGGGGACGAGCCTTGCGGTGGGTGCGCCTTCCCGCAGGTGGAGACTCGCCGGTCCGCTGCGACGAAGGCCCTCGCCCGCGCACTACGGTCCAGTTCGGCCTGTTCGTCCACTGCCGCCCAGGACCGGTGTGCTCACTTGCTGCGGACACCTCGCCTGCCGGTCGCGGCAGTTGAGTCGGCGTGCCTTCTCGCCATGCTCTGAGTCACCGAACTCCCTCGCGGCGCTCCGGCGCGCTCTCTCACCGTGCTCACGGTCACTGAGTCACTCCGGCACGGCCTGTTCTCGTCCGGCGTGGGGCGTCGATTCCGGGCAGGTTGCGTCAGTGTTGTGGGGCCGGTCACGGCATGGGGCGAGAGGGGGCGGCCGATTCGAGGATTCGGCGAAGGGGCTGATAGAGTTCAGCGCGCCGCTCGGGAAGAGCGGTGCAAGGAAAGTTCTGGTCCCGTCGTCTAGCGGCCTAGGACGCCGCCCTCTCAAGGCGGTAGCGAGGGTTCGAATCCCTTCGGGACTACCACGAGACAGTGGCCCGCACCGAGCATGGTGCGGGCCACTGTCGTTCATCCGGGCCAGTTCCGCAGCGCGACGCCTGTTTCCTCTGCTTGGGGCAGACTTCAGGCGAGAAACGCGGTTCCGGTGGGGATACTGCGGCGATGACCGATATCGCTGTTCAGCGCATCGACTACGGGTACTTCGTCCGCCCGGCCGAGGAGACCGGCACCGGCGTGCCCCGCGTCGAGCCCGCCCTCGGCTACCTGATCAGTCATCCCGCCGGCCGGATTCTGGTCGACACCGGCATGGGGCACGCGCCCGGTGTCGATGCCCACTATCAACCGCACCGGGTCCCGCTGGGCGAGGCGCTCGCGGCCGTCGGCAGCAACATCGACGATATCCAGTACGTCATCAACTGCCACCTGCACTTCGACCACTGCGGCGGCAATGCGGACCTGGCCGGTGTGCCGGTCTTCACCCAGCGCGCCGAGCTCGCCCTCGCCCGGACCTCCGAGGAGTACCTCGCCTCCCTGGTCGACCATCCCGGCGCCGTCCTGCAGGAACTCGACGGTGAGACCGAGATCCTGCCCGGCGTGCTGGTCGTGCCCACCCCCGGACACACCGCCGGCCACCAGTCCGTGGTGTTCACCACCGGCGACGGCACCGTGGTCGTGGCCGGTCAGAGCCACGACCACGCCACCGCGTTCACCGGCGACGTCCTCGGTCGCCGCGCCGGGGTCGGGGTGCTCCCGGCCTGGTTGGACCGCCTGCTGTCGCTGGACCCGCGCCGCGTCCTGTTCGCCCACGACAACGCGGTCTGGACTCCCTGAGCTCGGCGCGGCGCCCGACACTCGCCCGTCGGGCGGCGCTTCCCGTCACCGAATCCCACCCCGCCCGTGGGCGCGCCGCGGTCAGCGGTACCTATGGCACGCGCTGCCGCGCTGCCGCGCCCCGCCGCCCGCTGTCGGTAGGTGGGGGGCCCTTGGCTGCTGCGCAGTGCCAGCCTCGGATAGACAGATGCCGCAAAATCAGACGCGCCCGATGGCGCGGGAGCGGCCATCGGGCGCGGTAAGAGCGCGGACGGGACGTCGCTGGCCGGGCATCGCTGGCCAGGCATACGTCGGCTGGCACGGGTGGTGACCCCGGACCGGCGGTCCTGGAGACCTGCCGGGCCGGACAGCCGCCGAGCCCCGAGAAAGCTGCCGGACCGGGGAGAACTGCCGGTCCCGAAGGGTGGCCTTGCCTGGAAACCTGCCAGGCCCGGAGAGCTGCCGGGCCCGAAGGGTGGTCGGGTCTGGAGAGCTGCCGGGCCCGAAGGGTGGTCGGGCCGGGAGGGCGGCCTGGTGGCGCGCTACAGGCCGGAGAGGCGCTGACCGGCGCGGACGACCGCCATGGCGTGGCGCTCGCCGGGGCGGCGGCCGAGGCGTTCGATCGGACCGCTTATCGAGATGGCGGCGATCACCCGTCCGGTCCGGTCGCGGATCGGGGCGGAGACGCTGGCCACACCCGGCTCGCGTTCGGCGACGCTCTGTGCCCAGCCGCGGCGGCGCACCTCGGCGAGGGTGCGGCCGGTGAACTTGCAGCGGGGCAGGAGCGGCATGACCGCTTCGGGGGGCTCCCAGGCGAGCAGGATCTGGGCGGCCGAGCCGGCCACCATCGGCAGCACCGAGCCGACCGGGACGGTGTCCCGCAGGCCGCTGGCCCGCTCCGCCGCGGCGACGCAGATCCGCTCGTCCGCGCGGCGCAGGTAGAGCTGGGCGCTCTCCCCGGTGGCGTCCCGCAATGCGGAAAGCAGGGGTTCGGCGGCGGTCAGCAGAACGTCCGGTGCGGCGTTCGCCAGCTCGCCGAGACGAGGTCCGGGGCGCCATCTTCCTTGAGTGTCCCGGACCAGCATCCGATGGATCTCCAGGGCCTGGGCCAGGCGATGCGCGGTCGCCCGGGGAAGCTTGGTGCGCTCGACTAACTCGGCCAGGCTGGCGCCGTCGACACATGCGGCGAGGATGACAACCGCCTTGTCGAGAACGCCTACACCGCTCATACTGTGTCCCACAAGCCGAAACATACATTCCAGAATTTAGGATGTCCAGATGGTGGGAGTCACTCCCCAGAGCGGGAAACCCAGGACCCTGGCCGAGAAGGTCTGGGATGACCACGTGGTGCGCACGGCCGAGGGTGAGCCCGACCTGCTCTTCATCGACCTGCACCTGCTGCACGAGGTCACCAGTCCGCAGGCGTTCGACGGTCTGCGGATGGCCGGCCGACGCGTGCGCCGGACCGACCTCACGCTCGCGACGGAGGACCACAACACCCCGACCGGGTACGCGGATCCCTCGTTCAACACCCGCCGCGGTGAGCTGCTGACCATCGCGGACACGGTCTCCCGCACCCAGATCGAGACGCTGCGGAAGAACTGCGCCGAGTTCGGGGTGGAGATCCGCCCGCTCGGTGACGTGAACCAGGGCATCGTGCACGTGATCGGTCCGCAGCTCGGCCTCACCCAGCCGGGCATGACGATCGTCTGCGGCGACTCGCACACCGCGACCCACGGCGCGTTCGGCGCGCTGGCCTTCGGTATCGGCACCAGCGAGGTCGAGCACGTGCTCGCGACCCAGACGCTGCCGCAGTCGAAGCCGAAGACGATGGCCGTCACGGTCGTCGGCGAGCTGCGGCCGGGCGTGAGCGCGAAGGACCTGATCCTCGCGCTGATCACGCAGACCGGCACCGGCGGCGGCAACGGCCACATCGTGGAGTACCGCGGTGAGGCGATCCGCAAGCTCTCCATGGAGGGCCGGATGACGATCTGCAACATGTCGATCGAGTGGGGCGCCAAGGCCGGCATGATCGCGCCGGACGAGACCACGTTCGACTACCTCTCCGGCCGTAAGCACGCGCCGCGGGGCGCGGACTGGGACGCCGCGGTCGCGTACTGGAAGACCCTCGCCACCGACGAGGGCGCCGAGTACGACACCGAGATCATCCTGGACGCCTCGAAGATCAGCCCGTTCATCACCTGGGGCACCAACCCGGGCCAGGGCGCCGCGCTCGACGGTGTGGTGCCGGACCCGCAGGACTTCCTGGACGAGGTGGAGCGGGGCGCCGCCGAGCGCGCGCTGGCGTACATGGGGCTGACCCCGGGCACGCCGTTCCGCGACGTCCCGGTGGACGTGGTGTTCGTCGGCTCGTGCACCAATGGCCGGCTGGAGGACCTGCGTGCCGCGGCCGACGTGATCCGCGGCCGCAAGGTCGCCGACGGGGTCCGGATGATGATCGTCCCGGGCTCGTACCAGGTGCGCGAGCAGGCCGAGGCCGAGGGCCTGGACAAGATTTTCATCGACGCGGGCGCCGAGTGGCGGTTCGCCGGCTGCTCGATGTGCCTCGGCATGAACCCGGACACGCTCAGCCCCGGGCAGCGCGCGGCGTCGACCTCCAACCGCAACTTCGAGGGCCGGCAGGGCAAGGGTGGCCGTACCCACCTGGTCTCGCCGCAGGTCGCCGCCGCCACCGCGGTGGTCGGCAAGCTGGCCGCTCCGGCCGACCTCTGATCAGGGGGAGAAGGTAGTCATGGACAAGTTCGTCACCCACCTCGGCAAGATCATGCCGCTGCGCCGCTCCGATGTGGACACCGACCAGATCATCCCGGCGGTCTACCTGAAGCGGGTCACCCGGACCGGCTTCGAGGACGGCCTGTTCAGCGCCTGGCGTGAGGACCCGGGCTTCGTGCTGCACAACCCGGCCCACGCCGGCGCGACCATTCTGGTGGCCGGGCCGAACTTCGGCACCGGCTCGTCCCGGCAGCACGCGGTCTGGGCGCTGCGCGACTGGGGCTTCAAGGTCGTGATCGCGGCCCGGTTCGGCGACATCTTCCGGGGCAACGCGCTCAAGGAGGGCCTGCTCCCGGTGCAGCTGGACCAGAAGGTGGTGGAAAGCCTCTGGGACCTCGCCGAGAGCGAGCCGCAGAAGCGGATAACCGTCGATCTGGCCGAACGCGTGGTGCGCGTGGACGACGCGGCCTACCCGTTCCCCATCGACGATTTCAGCCGTTGGCGCCTCATGGAGGGGCTTGACGACATCGGACTGACGTTGCGCCACGAGGACGCCATTACCGCGTACGAGAAGGGCCGCCCGGCTTTCAAGCCGGTCGTCGTTTCTTAGGCTTCGCCGTTGAATTCGCCCCCGTCGGGTCGCCGACGGGGGCGAATTTCGTTGGGACACAACGGATTTTTGCCACCAATGTTTGTGTCTCCAGGTCACAGGGCATACCGTGCGCGCAGAATGGCCTGCGACGGGCCAGTTCTCACGTCCGGGAGGAAACCGTGAACAAGGCCGAGCTCATTGAGGCGCTCGCCGTCAAGCTGGGCGACAAGAAGACGGCGACGATTGCGCTGGACGCGTTCATCAGTGAGGTGCAGAACGCCGTCGCCAAGGGTGACAAGGTCTCCCTCACCGGCTTCGGATCCTGGGAGAAGCGCACGCGCAATGCGCGCACGGCGCGGAATCCGCGAACCGGCGAGCCGGTGAAGGTCAAGAAGACGTCGGTTGCCGCATTCCGGCCCGGCAACACCTTCCGGGAACTCGTGGCCAGCGGGAAGCCGGCCAAGGCGGCCACGGCCAAGAAGACCGCCACGACCGGGGCGGCCGCGAAGAAGAGCGCGGCCACCGCGGCCAAGAGCACGGCCACCGCGGGCAAGAAGGCGGCGGCCACCTCCAAGGCGGCGGCGCCGGCGAAGACCACCGCGACCAAGAAGTCCGCGGCCACCAAGGCGGCGCCGGCGAAGAACACCGCCACGAAGGCCACCGCCGCCAAGAACACCACCGCCGCCACGAAGAACACCACCGCCGCCACCAAGAACACGGCCGCCAAGAAGACGACCACGACCTCGGCGGCGGCGAAGAAGACCACGGCCACCGCCACCAAGAAGAGCACGGCCACGAAGACCACCGCGGCGGCGAACAAGAAGAGCACCACGGCCAAGGCCGCGCCGGCGAAGAAGAGCACCCGCAAGAACGCCGCCCCGGCCGCCGCGCCGGCCCGGGCCAAGGGCGCGGCGACGGCGCGGGCCGCGTCGAACCGCAAGGCGCGCTGAGCAAGAGGTAGCGACGAGGCGTCCACCCGTACGGTGGACGCCTTTTCGTTCCGCGCGGGCGGACCGCCCGGCGGTTCTAGCGTCCGGGCATGGGACGCGGACCGAGAGGCCTGGTCGCCCGCGCGAGCATCGCCGCCGCCCTGTTCGCGATGGCGGTCGTGCCCGGGTGGACCCTCGGCGACCTGGCCGAGCGGGCGACCGGACGGCCGGCGCTGGACTGGTTGATCACCTGCGGCTGGTGCGGCCTGGCGGTGGCCGGCTACGCCCCCCGGACCTCCTACCGTGCCCGGGACGGGCTGGCCGGCGCGATCCCGCTCTACGGCTGGTACCTGGCCGGGGTGCTGAGCTGGCGCGCCGCCCTGCTGCCCTACCGGGACTGGGAGCCGCGCCGGGACGAGCTGTGGCGGGCCCGCTGGCTCACCGGCGACCTGGTCGGGTTCTGGCGGGCCGACCAGGTCGCCGCGGTCACCAGTGCGACGACCCGAGCAGCCTCTCGCCGGACCAGGTGAGCAGCCAGCCCTCGCCCTTGCGGGTGTGGTACCGCGCCGGGTCCGCGTCGCCGTTCAGCAGCGCCAGCAGGGGCGGCATCACCTTGCCCTGGCTGCACACCACCACCCGGCCCGCGTCGCGCACCTCGGCCAGCCGGGCGCGGGCCGCGGCGAGCCGGGCGGGCAGGTCGGACATCGGCTCCGGTTCGGCGAACGCGTTGTCCACCACGATCGGCATCCGGGTCGCCGTGGCCAGCGGTTGCAGGGTCTGCGTGCAGCGCAGCGGGGTGGCCGCGATCAGCCGTCGCGGGCCGAACGTGGCCAGTCGCTGCGCGACCCGTTCGGCCTGCCGGCGCCCCTTCGGGCTGAGCGGGCGCAGCGAGTCCGGACCGGACCAGTGCTTGCGTTCACCGGCGTGCGCGTGCCGGACCAGCGCCACCACCGACGTGATCGGCGGCAGGGCGGCCACCACGTCCAGCAGCGGCCGCTCGTCCGGATAGGTCAGCCGCCCGGCGGCCTCCGGCAGCGGCAGCCAGGCCAGCGCGTCCACCTCGGCGGTGTCGTGCACCGGGCCGGCGCCGGCGGCGCGCATCAGCCAGAACCGCACCGTCTTCGGCCGCCCGTCCGGCAGCCGGTACGCCACCTCGGGCAGCTCGAACTCCGGCATACCCGCGACACCGGTCTCCTCGGTCACCTCCCGGACCGCGGCGGCCAGCGCCGGCTCGTCGCCGGAGATCTTGCCCTTGGGCAGGCTCCAGTCGTCGTACCGGGGGCGGTGCACCAGGCAGATCTCGGGCACACCGCCCGGGCCGGGGCGGTACAGGACCCCGCCCGCGGCGTGTACCGGTTCGGGCATCAGCTCCCCTTGCCGATGACCCGCCGCAGCAGCGCCTCCTGCAGGTGGACCTGCGGCTTGCCGGGCTTGCCCACGTTGCGGTGCCACACGCCGTCACCGTCGAGGTCCCAGCCCTCGGTCTCGTCGGCCATGGACAGCTCCAGGACGTTGCGCATCTCCTCGCGCGCCGACGGCAGGGTCACCTTGACCAGGGCCTCCACCCGGCGGTCCAGGTTGCGGTGCATCAGGTCGGCCGAGCCCATCCAGTACTCGGCGTCGTCGCCGGCGCCGAACCGGAAGATCCGGGAGTGTTCCAGGAACCGGCCGACGATCGAACGGACCCGGATGTTCTCCGACAGGCCGGGCACGCCCGGGCGCACCGCGCACATCCCGCGGATCACCAGGTCGATCTTCACGCCGTCCTGCGAGGCGCGGTAGAGCGCGTCCGTGGTCTCCTCGTCGACCAGCGAGTTCACCTTGAACTGCACCAGCGCCTCGCCGCCGGCCCGAGCGATCCGGGCCTGCTCCTCGAGCCGCTCCAGCAGGCCCCGGCGCACCCCGTGCGGGGCCACCAGCAGCCGCCGGTACGTGGTCTGGCGGCTGTACCCGGTGAGCACGTTGAACAGGTCGGTGACGTCCGCGCCCACCTCGGGGTCGGCGGTCAGCATGCCGAAGTCCTCGTAGAGCCGGGCGGTCTTGGGGTGGTAGTTGCCGGTGCCGATGTGGCAGTACCGCCGCAGCTGGTTGCCCTCCTGGCGGACCACCAGCGCGGTCTTGCAGTGCGTCTTGAGCCCGACCAGGCCGTAGACCACGTGGCAGCCGGCCCGCTCCAGGGTGCGCGCCCAGGCGATGTTGGCCACCTCGTCGAACCGGGCCTTCACCTCGACCAGCACCACCACCTGCTTGCCGGCGGCGGCCGCGTCGACCAGGGCGTCCACGATCGGCGAGTCACCCGACGTGCGGTAGAGCGTCTGCTTGATCGCCAGCACGTGCGGGTCGGCGGCGGCCTGCTCGATGAACCGCTGCACGCTCGTCGAGAACGAGTGGTACGGGTGGTGCACCAGGATGTCCGACTCGCGCAGCCGGTTGAACACGCTGCGCGGCACCTCGCCGTCGGCCAGCTGCGGATGGGTGGCCGGGACGAACGGGCGGTCCTTCAGATCGTCCCGGTCGCACTCGCCGAAGACCTGCCACAGCCCGGAGAGGTCGAGCAGCCCGGGCACCCGCAGCACGTCGTGACTGTCCATGTCGAGCTCACGGACCAGCAGGTCCAGCACGTGGTCGCTGATCGAGGCGGCCACCTCCAGCCGGACCGGCGGGCCGAACCGGCGCTGCGCCAGCTCCCGTTCCAGCGCCTGCAACAGGTCCTCGTCGCGGTCCTCGTCGACCTCCAGCTCGGCGTTGCGGGTGACCCGGAACGCGTGCGTCTCCAGGATCTGCATACCCGGGAAGAGCTGGTCGAGATGGTTGGCGATCAGCTCCTCGATGGGCAGGAAGCGCACCCCGCGACTGTCGTTCTGCACGGTCACGAAGCGGGACACGTTGTTCGGCACCTTGATCCGGGCGAACAGCTCCGGGTTGTCGCCGTCCGGGTAGCGCAGCGCCACCGCGAGGTTCAGCGAGCGGCTGGAGATGTACGGGAACGGGTGCGCCGGGTCCACCGCGAGCGGGGTGAGCACCGGGAACACCTTCTCCCGGAAGAACGTGCGCAGCCGGCCCTGCTCCGGCGCGTCCAGCTCCTTCCAGCTGACCAGCTCGATGCCCTCGGCGGCCAGTTTCGGCCGGACCTCGTCGGCGAAGCAGGCGGCGTGCCGGGTGACCAGGTCGGCCGTACGCTCGGTGATCATCTCGATCTGGTGTCGCAGCGGGGAGCGGTCCCCGCCGCGGACCGGCAGGCCGGCGCTCAACCGGCGCTTCAGGCCGGCCACCCGGACCATGTAGAACTCGTCGAGATTGCTGGCGAAGATGGCCAGGAATTTCGCCCGCTCCAGCAGCGGGGTGCCCGGGTCCTCGGCCAGGGCCAGCACCCGCGCGTTGAAATCGAGCCAGGACAGCTCCCGGTTCAGGAAACGGTCGTCGGGAAGGTGGTAATCCTGGGCGGGATCGGTCTCCGCCGGGCTCTTCGCCACCTCGGTGCTGTCCACCGCCACCTCCACCACGGGCGCCACCGGATCGGTCCGGACCGGATCGGCATTCGGTTCAGTCACATCGACGGCGTCGGCGGGCGCGGGCCGGGCAAGGAAGCGACCGTTCGGGGCACGCCGACGGCTCTCGGGGGTCCGGGGCGGGTTCATGGGTCCATCATTGCCGCTTCCCGCGGAACGTGAAACGAACTACCGGATGATCAACTCAGACGATGCCAGGAATTAACACGCGGCATACCCGCCCGTCCGGTTCCGCTTCGATCGAGACGCGTTGCCCCAGTCGCAGCAGGCGCAGCCCGGACCGGGCGAACGCCTCCGCCCCGAAGGCCAGTTCAGAGCCGTCGTCGAGCAGCAGCGTGCCGCTGCGGGTGCCCGCGTCGAAGGTGGCGATGGTGCCCTGCATGGTGCAGACGCTACCCGGCGCAGCCGGCCGGCGCGCAGGCCCGGCTGAGTCCGAGATCACGCAGCAGCGCGCCGGTCCGCTCGCCGGCCCCCAGACCGAGCACCGCGTGCAGGTCCGCGGCGGTGTCCACGTCCTGTCGCAGGCCCGGCCAGTCCCCGGTCAGGGCGGTCGCCCCGGAGGCGCGGTGCGCGGCCGCCGAGTGCGGCCCGAAGCGCGGGTCGAGCGGCTGCGCCGGAGGCACGGCGAGCAGCACGGTGCCGGTGCCGGCGGCATCCGGCACGAAACCGCGGCCGTGCACGGCGCGAAGCGCCGCGTCCAGCTGCTCCGGCCGCAACGCGGGCAGGTCACCGGTCAGCACCGCGCGGTGCGCGGCCGGCCCGGCCACCTCGTCCGCGCCGAACCGCAGCGCCGCGTTGAGCCCGGCGCCGGGATCCGGCGCCACCTCGGCGCCCAGTCCGCGTACGGCCTCGGCCACCACCGGGTCCGAGGTCACCACGATCAGCCCGGCGACCGTCGTGGCGGCCAGCACCGCGGCCACGGTGTCGCACACCATCGCCAGCGCCAGCTCCGGATGCCGTTCCACCGGCACCGCGCCCCGCAGCCGGCTCTTGGCCGCGTCCAGCCGCTTCACCGGGATCACCGTCATCCACTTCCGCACCACCCAGCCAGTCTGCCTGAGGTGTCCGGCAATACCCCTGCCTGGTACGGCGGGCTGGGACGGGGCATGATTTCGTCGCAGGTGAACGGGCGACGAGGTCGCCTATCGAGGGACGGGGGATGCCGTGGCGCAGCACAGGCTCGGGTTCTGGCAGCGTTTCGCGGTGATGCTGGTGGTGCCCCTCATGACGGTCTGGACCAGACGGACCTGGCTGCGGATGGAGAAGCTTCCGCAGTCCGGTGGTGTGATCCTCGTCCCGAACCACGTCTCGCACTTCGACCCGCTGGTCGTCGCGCACTACATCTACCGGGCTGGCCGCTGGCCCCGGTTCCTCGGCAAGGCCAGCCTCTGGCGGGTGCCGATCATCGGGCCGCTGCTGGTCCGCACCCGACAGGTGCCGGTCGAGCGGGGCAGCGTGGAAGCGGTCAAGTCACTGGAGACGCTGGTCGCCGCGCTGCGGGAGGGCGGCGCCGTGGTGATCTACCCGGAGGGCACCACGACCCGGCACCCCGACCTGTGGCCGATGCGCGGCAAGACCGGCGCGGCGCGGCTCGCCCTGCTCACCGGGGCGCCGGTGGTGCCGATCGCGAACTGGGGCGCACAGCGGGTGTTCGACCCGCGTACCAACAAGCTGAAGTTCACCCGGGCGGCCGTGACCGTCACCACCGGGGACCCGGTCGACCTGAGCCGCTGGGCCGGGGCGGAGCCGTCCCGCGCGGTCCTCGAGGAGATGACCGAGAAGATCATGCTGGACATCCGGGACCTGCTCGGCACGATCCGCGACGGCGAACCGCCGGCGCTCTACGCACGGCCCGCGCGGCGGGCCTCGACCTCGGAGGACGCGTCATGAGGGTGGCCGTCATCGGATCCGGAGCCTGGGGCACGGCGTTCGCCAAGGTGCTCGGCGACGCCGGCTCGGACGTGACCATACGGGCCCGGCGGGAGGCGGTGGCCGCGGAGATCCGGGACCAGCACGGCAACGAGGGCTCGCTGCCCGGGGTACGGCTGTCCAAGCGGGTCACCGCCACCACCGAGTTGGCCGAGGCGGTCGACGGCGCGGAGCTGATCGCCATCGCGGTGCCGTCCCAGACGCTGCGCGGCAACCTCGCCGACTGGGCCGGCTCGTTCCCGCCGGACGCCACGGTCATCTCCCTGATGAAGGGCATCGAGCTGGGCACGCTCAAGCGGATGAGCGAGGTGATCGTGGAGACCGCCGGGGTCGCGGCGGAGCGGGTGGTGGTGGTCTCCGGCCCCAACCTGGCCCCCGAGATCGCCGCGGAGCAGCCCACCGCGACCGTGGTGGCGTGCACCGACGAGGACCGCGCCCGCCAGGTGCAGCACGCCCTGGCCACGCCGTACTTCCGGCCGTACACCAGCGACGACGTGCTCGGCTGCGAGCTCGGCGGCGCGGTGAAGAACGTGATCGCGCTGGCCTACGGGATGGCCTCGGCGATCGGGCTCGGGGACAACACCAAGGCGTCGCTGATCACCCGCGGCCTGGCCGAGACCTCCCGCCTCGGGGTGGCCCTCGGCGCCGACCCGCTCACCTTCGCCGGCCTGGCCGGCCTCGGCGACCTGGTCGCCTCCTGCTCCTCCCGGCTGTCGCGCAACCGCACGTTCGGCGAGCACCTGGGCCGTGGCGAGAGCCTGGAACAGGCGCAGGCGGCCACCCGGCAGACCGCCGAGGGCGTCAAGAGCTGCCTGTCCATCCGCGACCTGGCTCGCCTGCACGGCGTCGAGATGCCGATCGTCGAGCAGGTGGAGAAGGTCTGCCACGAGGGCGCGGACCCCCGGGTCGCGGTCAAACTGTTGATGACACGAGAGATGAAACCCGAGTGACCTATTCAGACGGCACCCGATCGGTGCACGCCGGCCTGCCCGCCCCCGTGGTCGGCGAGCCGTTCCTGCCCGGGCCGGTCTTCGCCGCGCCGTACCACCTGGACCCGGTGACCGGGCCGGGGGAGAACGGCTACGCCCGGACCGAGCACCCCACCCGCGAGGCCCTGGAGGCCGCCATCGGCGAGCTGGAGGGCGGCCCGGCGCTGGCCTTCGCCAGCGGCCAGGCGGCCGTCACGGCGATGCTGCTGGCGCTGGTCAAGGCCGGCGACCGGGTCGCGCTGCCCGGCGACGGCTATTTCCCGGTACGTGCGTTCGCCCGCGGCGCGCTCGCCGACCTGGGCGTCTCGACGGTGCTGGTGCCCACCGCCGGGCCGTACCCGGACTTCACCGGGCTGCGGCTGGTGATGCTGGAGACCCCGGCCAACCCCGGTCTGGACGTCGCCGACATCCAGGCGCTGGCCGACGCCGCGCACGCCGCCGGAGCGCTGCTGGCGGTGGACAACACCGCGGCCACACCGCTCGGGCAGACCCCGCTCGCGCTGGGCGCGGACCTGGTCGTGGCGTCCGGCACCAAGGCCCTGACCGGGCACTCCGACCTGCTGCTCGGCTACGTGGCGGCGCGCGACCCGCAGCTGCTGGCCCGGGTGGCGGACTGGCGCAAGCTGACCGGGGGCGTGCCCGGCGCGTTCGACTGCTGGCTGGCGCACCGTTCGATCGCCACCATGGACCTGCGGCTGGCCCGGCAGAGCCAGAACGCGGCGGCGCTCGCCGAACTGCTGGCCGGGCGCTCCGACGTGACCGGGGTGCGCTGGCCGGGGCTGCCGTCCGACCCGTCGTACCCGGTGGCCAGCCGGCAGATGCGCCGGATCCCCGGCATCGTCGCGTTCGACCTCGGCAGCGCCGAGCGGGTGGCCCGGTTCCTGCAGGCGGCCCGGCTGGTCTTCGCGGCCACCTCGTTCGGCGGCGTGCACACCACGGCCGACCGGCGCGCCCAGTTCGGCGACGACACGGCGCCCGGCTTCGTGCGGTTCTCCTGCGGCATCGAGGACACCGCCGACCTGATCGCGGACGTGACGCAGGCGCTGGACGCCTCGAGGTGAGCTCGTGGAGCAGCTTCAGCGGGGACGAGGTGGCGGCGCTCACCCAGGGTGAGAGCTTCTTCGCCGCGCCCGGGGAGCGGGACTGCCCGGCGTGCGGTGCGCGGCGGCTGCGGGCGTACTTCACCACACCGGCGAACGCCCGCCGCCCCACCCTGGTCAGTTATGTCTGGTGCTCCGGCTGCGACAAGTTCGTCGGCACCCGGGCCCGGCTGCCCGAGGGGCTGGTCTTCGCCGACCCGCTCGCCGCGCTGAGTGCCGGCGAGCGCCGGGCGCTGGAGGCCAGCCTGACCGGCTTCCTGGCCCATCTGGACGGCCTCTGGGACGCCGGCGTCCTGCCGCAGACGTTCGCCGCCTGACGCGGATCGGGCGGGGCGTCGCGCCGGGGCCGGCACGGGGCTGGGGCCGGGAGGCCTGCGGACGGGGCTGCGAGGTCGTAGCCGAAGGGTCCGGTCTTTCAGCGGGCGACGAAGTCGTGCAGCCAGTCCTGCGGGACCGGTCGGCCGACGGTGACGCCGGTCCGGCGCAACGCCTCACCCGGACGGATGCCGAGCAGGGTCAGCGTCATCGTGGCGAGCAGGGTCGTCCGGCCGAGCTCGGCGGCGGACTGGGTGACCACGAAACGGCCGGACCGGACCTCCTGCGCGAGCCGGGTGGCCAGGGCGACCATCTCGGTGGCCTCCCGGCTCGTCGCCGGGTCGTCCGGATCCGGGTAGGTGATCAGCTCGATTCCGGAGCTCTCCGGCGTGCTGGGCCGGTGCCGCGCGCCGCAGACCAGGATCTGGACGCCGGCGCGGGCCAGCGCGGCCATCTCCGGCGGCGTCCACGGCTGGTCACCCGGGTGGGCGATGGTCGCCAACTGCCCCGGGCCCGGACCCGCGATCACGTGGAGTGCTGGTCCCATGAACTGTTCGTCCCCCTCCGGGCCTGGTAGTGGTTGCGACAATGACCTAGTCGGCTTACGCAGAGTAGGGTCACCGCCGGCATGACCGCTAGCGAGAGGTCCGGAGAAGAGTGACGACCCTGCGGAGGATCCGTGTCGCGGTCGTGTTCGGCGGGCGCAGCACCGAGCATGCCATCTCCTGTGTGAGCGCGGGGTCCATCCTGGCCGCGCTCGACCCGGAGCGGTACGAAGCGGTCCCGGTCGGCATCACCCGGGAGGGTCGCTGGGTTCTCGCCGCGGGTGATCCGTCCCGGTTCGCCATCAACGGCCGTGAGCTGCCGGAGATCACCAGCGGCTCGGGCGCCGCGGTGGTGCTGGCGGCTGACCCGACCGCGACCGAGCTGACCGTGCGTGACGCCGCCGCCGGCGTGTCCGGGCTCGCCGGGGTGGACGTGGTCTTCCCGGTGCTGCACGGGGCCTACGGCGAGGACGGCACCATCCAGGGGATGCTGGAGATGGCCGGGATCCCGTACGTGGGCGCCAACGTCTTCGCCTCGGCGGCCGCCATGGACAAGGAGTTCACCAAGAAGCTGGCGACGGCCGAGGGCATCCCGGTCGGGCCCTACGCGGTGCTGCGGGCCGGTGTCCCGCTCTCCGGGGCGGACCGGGAGCGGCTCGGGCTGCCGGTCTTCGTCAAGCCGTCGCGGGCCGGCTCGTCCAGCGGCATCACCAAGGTCACCGACTGGGCCGACCTGGAGGCGGCGGTGGCCACGGCCCGGCAGATCGACCCGAAGGTGCTGGTCGAGACGGCGATCGTGGGGCGGGAGATCGAGTGCGGGGTGCTGGAGTCGGAGGCCGGTGGCCCGCCGGAGGCGTCGCTGCTCGCCGAGATCCACATGGACGACGCCGACTGGTACGACTTCGAGACGAAATACCTGATCGGCACCCGGTACACCATCCCGGCCGAGCTGTCGCCCGAGCTGACCGGGCGGATCCAGGAGTACGCCCGGCGGACCTTCACCACGCTCGACTGCGCCGGGCTGGCCCGCGTCGACTTCTTCGTCACCGCGGACGGCCGGGTGTACCTGAACGAGATCAACACCATGCCCGGCATGACGCCGACCTCGATGTTCCCGCAGATGTGGGCGGTCACCGGGCTGGCGTACCCGAAGGTGCTGGACCGGCTGATCCGCACCGCGCTGCGCCGCGGCACCGGTCTGCACTAGGGCGGTCAGGGGAAGCAGCCGCTGGGCACGCCCTCGGTGATCGACTTGTCGGTCTCGACGACCACGTCGGAGAACTCGTTGGCCCACTGTGCCCGCTTGTCGTACGCCGCCGGCACCACCACCTGCACCGGGACCTCGCGATCCATCGTGGTGAAGACGGTGCGGTCGGCGCCGTCCGCGTAGTGCCAGCAGACCCGGTTCATCAGCAGCAGGTCGGCGGCCAGCGGCACGCAGCCGGCGGACGTGTCGTCCACGCTCGTGCACATCCGCGGCTGCGGCACGCCGCAGGACACGGTGATCGGCGGCTCGCCGTACGCCGCGTTCTGCTCCGGGCCGGCGCTGACCTTGCGGGCCGGCAGATTGCGGATCTGGTTGGGCAGCTGCGAGGTCACCGCGAGGCAGACCTGGGCCGCCCGCTCGGTGAGCCTCGGCGCGGCGACCTCGACCGCCGTGCTGGGCACGGCGACCGGGCCGGTAGCGGTGGGCGCCGGGTCGGCCTCCGGCGTCACCTTGTCGATCTGCAGGAACGCGACGAGACCCACGATGATCACCACCGGGACGGCCACCGCGGTAGCCCAGATGGCGGCGATCCGCGTGGTGTCGTCCGGCTTGACGTCCCCTTCTTCCGGGGCGTTCTTCGGGGTGTCGACGTCGACCATGCTCAGAGGTTTACCACGGAGCAGGTGAGCGTCCGGGTGATGCCCGGCACGTACTGGACCTTGCTCACAATCAGGCTGCCGAGCTCGTCCACGGTGTGTGCCTCGGTCAGCACCACGACGTCGTACGGCCCGGTCACCGCGTCGACGCGCACCACTCCCGGTATTTTCTGGATCGCTGCGGCCACGTCACGGGCCTTCCCGACCTCCGTTTGAATGAGGATGTATGCCTGGACCACGATCCGACTCCTATCCGCCACCGCGTCGGTGATCCCCGGTCGTGAAACTACCGTACGAAGCGGCCCGGCAGCGGGACGCCACCATCGAAGGACTTGGACGTGAGCATCGCAGAGTCCGGTGAATTCGGATTGATAGGTCGAATCGTATCTCGACTCGACACCGGTTCGGCCACCCTGCTGGGGCCGGGCGACGACGCCGCCGTGGTGCGCGCGGCCGACGGCCGGGTGGTCGCCTCCACCGACGTGCTGGTCGAGGGCCGGCACTTCCGGCGGGACTGGTGCGGCCCGGCCGATGTCGGGCACCGCGCCGCCGCCGCCAACCTGGCCGACATCGCCGCCATGGGGGCCACCCCCACCGCGCTGCTGGTCGCGCTCTGCGTGCCCGCCGGCCTGGAGGCGGACTGGGCCGAGGGCCTGGCCGACGGGCTGACCGCCGAGGCCGCGCTGTGCGGGGCCGGCGTGGTCGGCGGGGACACGTCGGGCGGCCCGACGCTCACCGTCGCGGTCACCGCGCTGGGCGACCTGGGCGGGCGCGACCCGGTACGCCGCAACGGCGCCCATCCGGGCGACATCCTCGCCCTGGCCGGCCGGATCGGGTACGCCGCGGCCGGCTACACCGTGCTGTCGCGGGGCTTCCGGACGCCGAAGATGCTGGTCGAGGCGTACCGGCGGCCCCAGGTGCGGTACGCGGCCGGACCCGAGGCGGCCCGGCTCGGCGCCACCTCGATGATCGACGTCTCGGACGGGCTGCTGCAGGACGTCGGGCACCTGGCCACGGCCAGCCTGGTCGGGATCGACGTCCGGTCGGACGCCTTCGAGGTGCCCGATCAGATGCGGGACGCGGCCAAGGCGCTCGGGGTGGACCCGTACCAGTGGGTGCTGGCCGGCGGCGACGACCACCCGCTGGCGGCGACGTTCCCGCCCGGGACCCGGCTGCCGGACGGCTGGCGGGAGATCGGGACGGTGCACGACGGCTCCGGCGTCACCGTCGACCGCAAGCCCTGGAGCGGTCCGTTGGGCTGGGACCACTTCCGCTGACCTACGCTGGGCGCGTGGTTGAGATCAAGATCAGGTCGGCCCGCTTCGACGAGCCGGTGGTGGCGGAGCTGGTCGCGGAGAACATGCGCGACCTCTCCGAGCGGTACGGCGGCAGTGGCGACGACACCCCGATCGCCGCGGCCGACTTCCTCCCGCCGGACGGCGCGTTCTTCGTGGCCGTACGGGTCGGCGACGACCGTCCGGTGGGCAGCGCCGGGTGGCGCCGGCACGGCGGCGACGCCGAGCTGAAACGGATGTTCACCCGGCCCGCGGCGCGCGGGCGGGGGGTGGCCCGGCGGCTGCTGGCCGCGATCGAGGAGTCGGCCCGGGCGGCCGGGTGCGAGCGGGTCATCCTGGAGACCGGCGACCGGCAGCCCGAGGCGATCGCCCTCTACGAGTCCGCGGGGTACGAGCGGATCGAGGACTTCGGGTACTACCGGGGCCATGCCGGCGTGCTGTCGTACGCCAAGAAGCTCTGACCGACGCGAAAAGCCGCCGAGTCGACGACTCGGCGGCTCCCCGGAAAGCCGGATCAGCTCAGGCGCGCGTGACCTTGCCCGCCTTGATGCAGGAGGTGCAGACCTTCAGCTTCTTGGTGGTCCCGCCACCGGCCGGGGTCCGCACCGACTGGATGTTCGGGTTCCAGCGGCGGTTGGTCCGCCGGTGCGAGAAGGACACGTTGTGGCCGAAGCCCGGTCCCTTGCCACAGACGTCACACACGCTAGCCACGGGATACTCCTGGGTTTGAAGCGAGAACTTGAAGGCGCCCAGGGAGACTCGCCCAGGCAACCCGGCGAGCTTACCCGATCGGCGGGCCGGACAGCCAATCGCCCCCGGTCACGGTGCGTACCCAGCGATTGTCGGGGGTGGTTAGTACGATTTTCGCGTGCTGGAGACCCTCGATGCCGCTGCTGTGCACCGCTGGTGCGACGGCGGGCTGGAGGCGCTCCGGGCCCACCAGCGCGAGATCGACGACCTGAACGTCTACCCGGTCCCGGACGGCGACACCGGCACCAACCTGGTGCTCACCCTCTCCGCCGCCCGGGAGGCGCTGGAGTCGGCGTTGCACGAGGAGCCACGCACCCCGCTCGGCCGGCTGATGGCCCGGATGGCGCGCGGCGCCCTGCTCGGCGCCCGGGGCAACTCCGGCGTGATCGTCTCGCAGATCCTGCGCGGCATGGCCGACTCGTTCGCCAGCGCGGTCGCGGTCCGCGGCGCCGAGCTGGCCCGGGCCCTGCGGGAGGCCACCGACGCGGCGTACGCCGCGGTCGCCCGCCCGGTGGAGGGCACCGTGCTGTCCGTGGTGGCCGCCGCCGCCGAGGGCGCCGGCCGGATCAGGTCCGACAACCTGGTCGCCGTCGCCCGGGCCGCGGCGCGGGCCGCGGCCGAGGCGCTCGACCGGACGCCGCAGCAGCTGCCGGTGCTGGCCCAGGCCGGCGTGGTCGATGCCGGCGGCCGGGGCCTGTGCCTGCTGCTGGACGCGCTGGTCGATGCCGTGGAGGAGACCGCCTCCGGGCCGCCGGTCCCGCGGCCGGCGGTGTCCCCGGTCGCGGCGCACGAGCCCGGCGACTGCTCCGGCCAGGGCTACGAGGTGCAGTATCTGCTGGAGGCCGAGCCGGAGGCGGTGGAGCGGCTGCGCGCCGTGCTGGCCGGCCTGGGCGACTCCCTGGTCGTGGTCGGCGACCCGCCCACGTGGAACGTGCACGTCCACGTCACCGCCACGGCGATCGGCCCGGCGGTCGAGGCGGGTGTCGAGGCCGGTCGGCCGCACCGGATCCGGGTCACCCCGCTGACCGGGAAACGGTCCGGCGCCGGCGCGCGGGGCGCGGTGGTGGTCGCCGCCGGTGACGGGCTCACCGCGCTGTTCGAGGCGGAGGGCGCGGTGGTGGTGGGCCGCAACCCGTCCACCGCCGAGATGCTGGCCGCGGTGCACGCCTGCGGGGCCGAGGCGGTGGTGCTGCTGCCCAACGACGCGAACACGCACGCCGTGGCGGTCTCCGCGGCCCGCGAGGCGGAGGCGGCCGGGCTGCACGTCAGCGTGGTGCCCACCCGTTCCCCGGTGCAGGCGCTGGCCGCCCTCGCGGTGCGCGACCACGGCCGCCCGTTCGCCGACGACGTGATCGCCATGGCCGAGGCCGCCGGCGCCTGCCGGTACGGCGAGGTCTGCACCGCCCAGCGCGACGCCCTCACCGTCGCCGGCCCGTGCCGGGCCGGTGACCTGCTCGGCCTGGTCGACGGCGAGGTGCACGTGATCGGCGCCGACCTGACCGAGGTGAGCCACCGCCTGCTCGACCGGATGCTCGGCGGTGGCGGCGAGCTGGTCACCCTGGTCCTCGGCGCGGACGCCCCGCCCGATCTGGCGGACGACCTGCGCGGTCACGTGCACCGCACCTGGCCGTTCATCGAGTTGCAGTGCTACGCCGGCGGCCAGCCCCGTTACCACCTGCTGGCAGGAGTGGAATGACCACCACCGACACCCCGCTGACCAAGGTGCTCGGCGCCAAGACCGCGAAGGCCCTGGCGCAACACCTCGATCTGCACACCGCCGGCGACCTGATCTACCACTTCCCCCGGCGGTACGACGAGCGTGGCGAGCACACCGACCTGCGGCAGCTGCAGGTGGGTGAGCAGGTCACCGTGCTGGCCCAGGTCCAGGGGATCGGTGTGAAACCGATGCGGGCGCGCAAGGGCAACATGCTGGAGGTGACCATCGGGGACGGCTCCGGCGCCACGCTGACCTGCACGTTCTTCAACCAGGCGTGGCGGGAGCGGGAGCTGACCCGCGGCCGGTGGGGGCTGTTCGCCGGCAAGGTGACCGAGTTCCGCGGCAAACGGCAGCTCAACGGCCCGGCCTACCAGCTGCTCAAGGCGGACGCGACGCAGGACGAGGCGGCCGAGGAGATCGAGGAGTTCGCCGGCGCGCTGATCCCGGTCTACCCGGCGGCCCAGGCGGTGCCGACCTGGGTGATCGCCAAGTGCGTGCGGACCCTGCTGGACACCTTCGAGCCGCCCCCGGACCCGATGCCCGCGCCGGTGCGGGCGAAACGGAACCTGGTCGGCATCGGCACCGCGCTGCGGGAGATCCACCGGCCGAGTTCGGACGCCGCGCTGTATTCCGCGAAGCACCGGCTGAAGTGGGACGAGGCGTTCGCGGTGCAGCTCACCCTGGCGCAGCGCCGGGCCCGGGCGGCGGCCGCGCCGGGCACCGCCCGCCCCCGCCGCGACGACGGCCTGCTGGCGAGGTTCGACGCCGGTCTGCCCTACGAGCTGACCGAGGGACAGCGCCAGGTGGGTGAGGAGATCGCCGCCGATCTGGCCCGGGCACACCCGATGCACCGGCTGCTGCAGGGCGAGGTGGGTTCCGGCAAGACGCTGGTCTCGGTGCGCGCGATGCTGCAGGTGGTGGACGCCGGTGGCCAGGCCGCGCTGCTGGCGCCCACCGAGGTGCTGGCCACCCAGCACTTCCGCGGGATCAGCGCCCAGCTGGGCGCCCTGGGCCGGGCCGGTGAGCTGGACGGCGACCCGCTGGGCACGCAGCTGACCCTGGTCACCGGCTCGCTCGGGGCGGCGGCCCGGCGCGCCGCGCTGGCCAAGGTCGCCGACGGCAGCGCCGGCATCGTGGTGGGCACCCATGCCCTGCTGTACGAGGGGGTCGAGTTCGCCGATCTGGGCCTGGTGGTGGTGGACGAGCAGCACCGGTTCGGCGTGGAACAGCGCGACGCGCTGCGCGCCAAGGCGGCCCGCCCGCCGCACGTGCTGGTGATGACCGCGACCCCGATCCCGCGCACGGTCGCCATGACCGTCTACGGCGACCTGGAGACCTCCGTGCTCTCCCAGCTGCCGCGCGGCCGTTCGCCGATCGCCTCGCACGTGGTCCCGGCGCTGGAGAAGCCGGCCTATCTGGACCGGGCCTGGAAACGGGTGCGCGAGGAGGTGCAGGCCGGCCACCAGGCGTACGTGGTGTGTCCGCGGATCGGTGACGGTCCGGAGGCCGACGACGGCGACGCGCCCCCGCCGGAGACCGAGTCGGCCCGGCGCCCGCCGCTGGCCGTGACCGAGGTGCTGCCGGCGCTGCGCGACCACCACCTCAAGGGCCTGCGGATCGACATGCTGCACGGCCGGATGCCGCCCGAGGAGAAGGACGCGGTGATGCGCCGGTTCGCCGCCGGTGAGCTGGACGTGCTGGTGGCGACCACGGTGATCGAGGTCGGGGTGGACGTGCCGAACTCCACCGTCATGATCATCATGGACGCCGACCGGTTCGGTGTGTCCCAGTTGCACCAGTTGCGTGGCCGGGTGGGCCGGGGCTCCGCGCCCGGTGTCTGCCTGCTGCACACCGAGGCGGTGGAGGGCTCGGCGGCGCGTGAGCGCCTCGACGCGGTGGCCTCCACGACCGACGGTTTCAAGCTCTCCGAGATCGACCTGGAGCAGCGGCGCGAGGGTGACGTGCTGGGCGCTTCGCAGTCCGGCAAGCACTCGCACCTGCGGCTGCTCTCGCTGCTGCGTGACGAGAAACTGATCAAGGAGGCCCGCGCGGAGGCGGCCGAGCTGGTCGGCGACGATCCCGACCTGTCCCGGCACCCCGCGCTGGCCGCCTCGGTGGCCGCACTGGTCGACGAGGACCGCGCCGAGTACCTGGAGAAGGGATGATCCTGCACCTGTGCCCGCGTGACGTGTGGGCGTCGGTTTCCGATCACTACACGGGCGACACGCTCGCCACCGAGGGCTTCATCCACTGCTCCGATCCGGACTGGGTGCACGTCCCGGCGACGCTGCGGTTCCGCGGGCGCACCGACCTGGTGCTCCTGGAGATCGACGAGGCCCGGGTGGACGTACCGGTGATCTGGGAGGACGGCAGCCCGCCGGACCCTTCGGGCCGGCAGTTCCCGCATGTGTACGGTCCGCTGCCGGTCGCCGCCGTGGTGGCCGTCCACGACTACCGGCCGCTGCCGGACGGGTCCTTCCCGCCGTACCGGAAATGACAAGCGCGCCCGGTGGCTCACCGGGCGCGCTTGTCGTTCAGCGGCTGGATCAGGCCTTGAAGTTCACCTTGCGGCGGCGGGCCAGGAAGAACAGGCCGGCGCCGACGACGAGCAGCAGGGCCGCGCCACCGGCGATCGAGCCGGCGGCGGCGCCGGTCAGGGCCAGCTCGCCGTCCTCGCTCTTGCTGGGCGACGGGGTCGCGGCGGCCGGGGTCTCCGAGGCGGAGGCCGACGCGGTCGGCGTGGCCGAAGCGGACGGGGACGCCGAGGCCGAGGCGGAGGCCGAGGTGCTGGTGCCCGGGTTCGGGTTCTCCGTGCAGTCCGCCGGCTTGGTCCACTTGACCTCGCCGTTCAGCACGTCCAGGTCACCGGTGACGGTGACGGTCAGGCCCTCGGCGGCCGGGAAGCTGACCGTCTTGGTCTCGGCCGGCTTGACGGTGACGGTCTGCGCCGCGCCCTTGTTCGGGGTGAAGACCGCGGTCACGTCCTGGCCGTTCTCCGGGTTCTTCACCGTGAAGGTGAGCCCGTCACAGGTGCTCGTGTAGTTCGCCTCCGGGGTGCCGACCTCGGGCTGCTTGCAGTCCTCGGGCTTGCTCCAGGATCCGCTGTAGAGCTCGGCGCCACGCGAGGTGACCTTGATGTTCTTGGCGTTCGCGGCCGGGACGGTGACGGTCACCGGCTCCTGCCGGACCTTCAGGGTCTCGGTCTTGGTGAAGCCGCCGTCGGCGGTGATCACGAACGGGGCGCTGAAGGTGCTGCGGTTGATCAGCTTCAGCGTGACGTTGCCCTCGCAGTCGGGCAGCGCCTCGACCACCGGCTCGGCCTTGCAGGTGCCCGCGCCACCGTTGTACCAGGCGTTCCGCGGCTGGCCCGGCGCCGGCTTGGACCGCGCGCCCTCACCGCCCGCGCTGCCGACCTTGCGGTCGTTGTACCGGTCGCTCTTGTCGGTCAGCGGGTTGATGATCTGGTCGCCGAAGACGAAGTCGACCTGGGTGTAGCACTCCGGCACCTCGACCTTGAAGTCCAGGACGCTCGGGGTGAGCACGCCGTCCTTGGCCGGCTTGAAGCTGTCCACCGAGCTGTCCAGGACGTACTGCGGGGTCTGGAACGTGGCCGAGGGCGCGGTGTAGGCGACCAGCGCGAACGCCTGCTCGCCGCAGAGCGGTCCGTTCAGCAGGCGGATGGAGGCGGTGCCGGCCGGGCCGTTGAAGCTGTGCTCGTACTTCGCCTGGCCGACCGGGGTGCAGTCCCGGCCGCCGGCGGGCTGCTCGTCCTGGCCGGGGTTGGTGGCGTACGCGGGGGTGGCCAGGGCGGCCAGCCCGAGGAGGGCGCCGGCCGCGAGGACCGCGGCCCTGCGCAGGGGGGTGTTTCGCATGCGTGCTCCTAAGGGACGTGAACGGGGCGCGCCAACGGAAGTCGACGCGCCCCGGGTGGTGCAGATGTGAAGCGGGCTATCAGGCGGTGAAGCGGATCTTGCGGCGGCGGGCCATGTAGAACAGGCCGGCGCCGACGACCAGCACCAGAGCGGCGCCACCGGCGATCGTGCTGGTGTTCGAGCCGGTCAGGGCCAGCTCCTCGTCCTCACAGCCCTCGGGAGCCCGGTACGTGATGGTCGCGGCCTCGTCCTCGTAACCCTTGGGGGTCGCGGTGACCTTCAGGCCCTTGCTGGCCTCGAAGTCGACGGTCTTGGTCTCGCCCGGGGCGGCGGTGACGGTCTTGGAGTCGCCGACGCTCGGCTTGAAGGTGACCGTCAGGGACTCCTTCCAGTCGGCCGGGACCTCGATGCCGACGGTCAGGGTGTCGCAGGTGGTGTCGTAGACGAACTGCGGCTCGGTGACGACCGGGGTCTCCGACGGGGTCGACGCGGTGGTCGACGGCGAGGCCGGGGTGCTCGCCGACGGCGCGGTCGAGGTGGAGGTCGAGGTGCTGGGCTCGGGCTGCGCCGGGGTGGAGACCGAGGCGCTCGGCTCGGGCTGCGCCGGGGTGGAGACCGAGCCGCTGGGCTCCGGCTGCGCCGGGCTGGAGACCGAGGCGCTGGGCTCGGGCTGGTTCTCGCACGGCGTGGTCGGCTTGTTGACCGTCACGTCCCGGCCGGCCATGTGCTTGCCCCAGGTGCCGGTGACGTGCAGGGTCGCGACGTTCGCGCCGGCCTCGAGCTTCTGGGTGGCGGTGAGGGTCTCGCGCCACTTGAGGGCGTCACCCTCCTTGATGCCGTCGAAGCTGATCGTCTGCGGCGCGGCCGGCTCGTAGGAGACGGTGCTGACGACACCCTCGCCGAGCTGGTTGTCGCTGGGCGTGACACTCCAGTTGACGACCCAGGTGCCGTCGTTGTTGACGCAGGAGGTGGTCTTGCCGATTTCCGGGTGGCAGGCCAGCGCCGGCATGGCGGAGGACATCACACCGACCAGGCCGAGGGCCGTGCCGGCGATCACCGTGCCGGTCCGGCGGAACGGGGTCTTGAACAGGTTCACGCCTACTCCTGGGAACGGGGGTCGAGGAGAAAAGAGCGTGCGGAGACCGCGCGGCTTCCCGCCGGGACAAACAAGCGAGAGCTGCGACGACGCCTCCCCACGTCGCCTGCGGACAGTCCCTGAGGGACACCCCGCAACGCCGCCTGACCCTAGCCACTTCGGGTCGGCAAAGAAACGTCTCAGCGGCAGCTAAGCCTGTTGATATCAATCCGTGATCTTCCATCACCACAACGGGACGGGACCGTCGCGCGCAGTGCCCGTGACGAGGGAATTGTTTATCTGCCCGTGGTCTGTCCGAGGTGGTGAAGTAGCGTCGGACCCGATGACGAGGATTATCGCCGGGACGTACGGCGGGCGGCGGTTGTCCGCTCCGTCCGGTGCGCACACGAGGCCCACATCGGACCGCGTACGTGAGGCTTTCTTCAGTTCCCTGGACACGATGACCGAACTGTCCGGTGCGCGGTTCGCCGACCTGTACGCCGGATCCGGTGCGGTCGGCCTGGAGGCGTTGTCCCGCGGGGCGGATCACGCGCTTCTGGTCGAATCGGACACCAAGGCGGCGCGCGTGATCCGGGACAACATCATGGCGCTGCGAGTGGGCGCGTCGGCACGCCTGGTCGCCGGAAAGGTGGCGCAGGTGCTCGCCGAGCCCCCGGGCGGGGGACCGTACGACGTGGTCTTCGCCGACCCGCCGTATGCGCTGGGTAGCGAGGAGATCGACACCGTGCAACAGCAACTGCTCGCCCACGGCTGGCTCGCGCCGGACGCCGTGGTGGTGTTCGAGCGTTCCACCCGGACAGAGCCGCTGAGCTGGAGGGACGGGCTCGCCGGGGACCGTACCCGGCGTTACGGCGAGACCACTCTTTGGTACGGTCGCCGATCATGAGACGAGCGGTGTGTCCCGGCTCCTTCGATCCGGTCACGAACGGCCACCTCGACATCATCGGACGGGCCAGCCGGCTGTTCGACGAGGTGATCGTCGGAGTTCTGATCAACCAATCCAAATCCGGGCTGTTCACCATCGAGGAACGCCTGGAGATGCTCACCGAGGTGACCGCCCCGTACGAGAACGTCCGGGTGGCGACGTTCCACGGCCTGCTGGTCGACTTCTGCCGCGCCCAGGGCGCCGCGGTGGTGATCAAGGGGCTGCGCGCGGTCAGCGACTTCGACTACGAATTGCAGATGGCGCAGATGAACATCGGGCTCTCCGGTGTGGAGACCCTGTTCATGCCGACCAACCCGCTCTACTCGTTCCTCTCCTCCAGTCTGGTCAAGGACGTGGTCAAGTGGGGCGGCGACGCCTCGTCGTACCTGCCGGACCCGGTGCTGGCCCGGTTGGTCAACCGGCTGAAGCAGAATTGAGAGCCTCCGGCGCGGGCGCGCCGGGACCCGGCGCGGCGGCGGCACAGTAACGTGATCGCACCACGCTGGGTGGCGGTTCGACGACGGGAGTGAGGCACCGGTGGATCCGCTCGACCGTATCGACGAGCTCATCGAGCACGTCCAGGACGCGCGTTCCGTACCGATGTCGCGGACGAACTTCATGTTCGACCGCGGTGAGATGATCGAGCGTCTCGAGGAGCTGCGCGCCGAGCTCCCCTCCGAGCTGCGCAAGGCGGCCGCGGTCCTGGACGAGCGGGACCGGATCATCGAGGCCGGCCGCCGCGAGGCGGACCGGATCATCAGTGAGGGCGAGGCCGAGCACGCCCGCCTGGTGTCGGTGAACGAGATCACCGTCTCCGCCGAGCACGAGGGTGCCCGGATCATCGCCGAGGCCCGGGGTGAGGCGCAGCGGCTGCGCGAGGAGGTCGACGACTACGTCGACACCGCCCTGGCCAACTTCGAGCAGTTCCTGACCCGGGCGCTGGCGTCGATCGAGCGGGGCCGTGACAAGATGCATGCGCTCCGCGAGATCGGTACCTTCCAGGGTGAGGACGCGGAGCGCCCGCTGCCGTTCTGAGTCACTGCCGGGCCGGGGGCGATTCGACGGAGTCCCGCAAGCTCAGGTAATGTTTTCGGTCGGCCTACCCATGGCTGAGGATCAAGATGCCCAAGTCACCGCAGAGTCACCTGGACCCCAGGCAGCCGCTGGTCGTCGACACGACGAAGCTACCCCGGCAGCCTGGTGCGACGCGTGCCCTGAAACGGGTGGCGCCGGCGCCGGCGGACCTCGGCCTGGAGATGATCTCGGTTCCTGAGGGGTCCGACCTCGAGCTCGATCTGAGCTTGACGTCGGTGTCCGAGGGGGTCTACGTCAGCGGCACCGTGCGGGGCTCGCTCCAGGGCGAGTGCGGCCGGTGCCTCAACGAGATCAACGAGTCGTTCGAGGTCTCTCTCGCGGAGCTGTACGCCTACGAGGACAGCACCACGGAGGAGACCACCGACGAGGACGAGGTGGGCCGGATGCAGGGCGACCTGATCGACCTGGAGCCGGCGGTGCGGGACGCGGTGGTGCTGACCCTCCCGAACAACCCCCTCTGCCGGCCGGACTGCCCAGGGCTGTGCCCCGACTGCGGGGTGCACCTCGACGACCTCCCGGCGGATCACAGCCACGAGGACGTCGATCCCCGCTGGGCCGCTTTGCGCAATCTCACGAACACTGAGGAGTAGGAACCGTGGCCGTCCCCAAGCGCAAGATGTCGCGCAGCAACACCCGCTCGCGCCGGGCGAACTGGAAGGCGACCGCGGTCTCGACCGTGGCGTGCCCCCAGTGCAAGTCGCCGAAGCTGCCGCACGCCGCCTGCTCGGTCTGCGGCACCTACAACGGCCGTCAGGTCCTCGAGGTCTGACGTCGCCGAGTGACGCGCCCGATCATCGGGCGGGTCGTACCTGAGCAGTGGCGTTCCACCGGTGCCACGGCTCCCGGACAGCCGACTGTCGGGGAGCCGGGCACCGCGCGGATCGCCGTCGACCTCCTCGGCGGGGACCAGGCTCCCGCCGTCGTGGTTGACGGCGCTCTGCGTGCCGTACAGGACGATCCGTCCCTGCACCTGACCCTCGTCGGTCCGGCCGAGGCCGCCGACGCGGCGCTCGCCGCCCTGCGGCCGGCGCAGCGCCACCGCATCTCCACCGTTCTCGGCCACAGCGCCGTCCAGGCCGTCGCCGACGGGTGTGCCGACGCCGCGGTCTCCGCCGGCGACACCGCCACCACCGTCGTCACCGCCACGCGCGCCCTGGGCCGCTGGCCCGGCGTCCGCCGGCCCGCTCTCGCCGCCGTGCTGCCCACCGCCGCGGGCCGGGTGATCCTGCTCGACGTCGGCTCCACCGTCGACCCCGACGAGGAAACCCTGACCGGGCACGCCCGGCTCGGCGCCGCCTACGCCGCCGCCGTCCACGACATCCCGCGGCCCCGCGTCGGCCTGCTCACCATCGGCACCGAGCACGGCAAGGGCGACCGCCTGCGCCGCGCCGTCCCACCGCTGCTGGCCGCCCGGCCACTGCCCGCCGCCGCCCGGTACACCGGTCTGGTGGAGGGCGGTGACGTCGTGCTCGGCGCCGCCGCCGACGTCGTGGTGACCGACGGGTTCACCGGTAACGTCCTGCTGAAAGCCCTGGAAGCCGCCTATCTGAGGGCCCGTCCGCCCGGGGCGGACGAGACGCGCGCCGCGCTGCTGCTCGGTGTCGCCGGCACCGTCGTGGTCTGCCACGGCGCCGCCACCGGGCCGGATCTCGCGGGCGGCATCGCATTCGCCGCCGGCCTGCACCGCCGGGCCGCGCTGACGGCCATCGTCGATTCGCTGACGTACAACGAGGTATCGCATGATTGACAAGCGCCGCCGTCCCCCCACCGCGCCCCTGGAAGAGGCCTTCGGTGTGCCCTTCTCGCCAGAGCTGCTGGAACGCGCGCTGACCCACCGCTCGTACGCCTACGAGAACGGCGGTCTGCCCACCAACGAGCGCCTGGAGTTCCTCGGCGACTCGGTTCTCGGCGTGGTGATCACGTCGGCCCTCTTCCACAACCATCCGGACCTGCCCGAGGGGCAGCTCGCCAAGCTTCGCGCCAGCGTGGTCAACATGCACGCGCTCGCCGACGTGGCCCGCGGCCTGGGCCCCGCCGGTCTCGGCCCGCACCTGCTGCTCGGCAAGGGCGAGGAGACCACCGGCGGCCGGGACAAGGCCAGCATCCTGGCCGACACCCTGGAGGCGCTGCTCGGCGCGATCTACCTGGAGCACGGCCTGGAGACCGCCGGCCAGGTGATCCACCGGCTGTTCGACCCGCTGATGGCCGAGTCGGCCGGCCGGGGCGCCGCCCTGGACTGGAAGACCAGCCTGCAGGAGCTGACCGCGGCGCTCGGACTGGGCGTGCCGGACTACGTGATCGAGGACTCCGGGCCGGACCACGCCAAGACGTTCACCGCCTGGGTGGTGGTGGCCGGCGTGCGGTACGGCGGATCCGACGGCCGCAGCAAGAAGCAGGCCGAGCAGCGCGCCGCCGCGGCGGCCTGGCGCACGCTGAGCGAGCGGAACGAAGCCGATGGCGACGACAAGCCCGAGTGAGACGGCGCCGGTGGCCTCGGACGCCGAGGAGCCCCGGGAGACGCTCTGGGCGCGCGCCGGCGGCGGCCGCGGGGTCGCCGTCGCGGTCGGGCTGCTCGCGCTGACCCGGATCGGGCAGCTGCTGATGGTCTGGTGGCTGGGCGGCGCGTCGACCTCGCACACCGGGGTCTGGCAGCGGCTGCTGGTCTGGGACGGCGGCTGGTTCCTGCGGGTCGCGATGGACGGGTACCCGCAGGGGTACACCTACGACGAGAACCACGTGCTGCAGGCCAACGAGCTGGCGTTCTTCCCGCTCTACCCGATGCTGATCCGGGGCGTCGCGCTGCTCGGCGTCGCGCCCGGCACGGCGGCGGTCGGGGTGGCCTGGCTCGCCTCGATCGGCGCCGCGATCGCGCTGCACCTGCTCGGCACCACCCTGCACGACCGGCGGGCCGGCTGGGCGCTGGTGGCGATCTGCTGTTCGGCGCCGGTGTCGGTGGTGCTGTCCATGGCGTACTCGGAAAGCCTGTTCCTGGCCATGGTGGCGGGCATGCTGGCCGCCGCCCACCGGCGGGCCTGGCTGCCGGCCGGGCTGCTCGGCCTGGGCGCCGCCCTGACCCGCCCGACCGGCGCGGCGGCCGCGTTGGCGCTGGCCGTCGCGGCGCTGCTCGCGGTCCGTGACATCCGCGCCCGCCGCGCCGCCACCGCGGGTGGCGCCGGAGTGAGCGGCGCCGCAGCGAGTCGCGCCGGAGTGAGTGGCGCTGGAGCCGGTGGCGTTGGACCGAGCGGCATTGGAGTGAACGGCGCCGAGAGCGTCTGGCCGCCGCTGGCCGCCGCCGCGACCGCCCTCGCCGGGGTGCCGCTCTTCCTCGGCTGGGTCGGCTGGCGGGTCGGTGACTGGACCGCCTGGTTCAAGATCCAAACCGCCGGCTGGGGTACGTCGTTCGACTACGGCCGCAGCACGCTGACCTTCCTGGACGACACGTTCACCGGTGCGGACGGCTGGGTGCAGGTCAGCGTCGGGCTGATCCTGCTGGCCGCGCTCGCCGCGGCCGGCGTGGCGCTGGCCCAGCGTCCATGGCTGCCGCTCGCCGTCTACGGCGTGGTCGCCATGGTCCTGGTCTACGGCCAGGCCGGCTTCTACCACTCCAAGCCCCGGCTGCTGCTCCCGGTGCTGCTGACGCTGCTGCCGGCGGTGGCCGCCGCAGCCCGGGCCCGCCCCCGGGTCGCGATCCTGTCGATCGGGGCCTGGGCGCTCTTCGGCCTCTGGTACGGCGCCTACCTGATCACGATCTGGCCGTACACGATGTAGCCGTCTCTCCGGTGATGCCGCCTTCCGGTGGTGTCGTATCCCGGTGAAGCCGGGTCCGGCGGTACCGCGGAGCGGTCCGGGGCGCGTGCGAGTCCGGCGGTGCCGCCGAGCGGCCTGGCAGGTCCGGCTTCGGCGTCGGCGTACTGTTGACGCCGCCCTACGACGACGATCCCTGAGGACCCCTTTTGCCCGAGCTTCCCGAGGTCGAGACCGTCCGGATGGGCCTGGCCAAGTGGGTGGCCGGCCGCACGATCGCGGCGGTCGAGGTGCGCCACCCGCGGGCGATCCGCCGCCACCTGCCCGGCGACCGGCACTTCGTCGCCATGCTGACCGGACGCACCATCCTGGACGTGTCGCGCCGCGGCAAATACCTGTGGCTTCCGCTCGACTCCGGTGACGCGATCATCGCCCACCTCGGGATGAGCGGGCAGCTGCTGATGCAGCCGGCCACCGCCGAGGACGAGAAGCACCTGCGGGTCCGCTTCACCTTCACCGACGGTGGGCCGCAGCTGCGTTTCGTCGACCAGCGCACGTTCGGCGGCCTGTCGGTCTCCGAGGGCGGCGCGGAACTGCCCGACGAGATCTCGCACATCGCCCGCGACCCGATGGATCCGCTCTTCGACGACGCGGCGTTCTCGGCCCGCCTCCGCGGGCGGCACACCGAGATCAAGCGCGCCCTGCTCGACCAGACGCTGATCTCCGGCGTCGGCAACATCTACGCGGACGAGGCCCTGTGGCGGGCCGGACTGCACGGCACCCGGCCCACCGACAAGCTCACCCACCCGGCGGTCCAGCGCCTGCTCGGGCACGTCCGCGACGTCCTCGGCGAGGCGATCACGGCCGGCGGGACGAGCTTCGACGAGCTCTACGTGAACGTCAACGGCGAGAGCGGGTACTTCGACCGGTCCCTGAACGCGTACGGCCGCGAGGGGGAGCCCTGCCGTCGCTGCGGCGCGCTCCTGCGACGGGAGAGCTTCATGAACCGGTCGTCGTTCAGTTGCCCGCGGTGCCAGCCGAAACCCCGCTCGCGTACGACCTGAGCCGCCCGAGTCCACGACCCGGCCCCGTGCGTCGCGCCGCCCTCCCGCGCCTCTCCTTACGGGGACGGCATGCGAGGTCTGAGGCCGGTCGTGGTGGTTCGGTGGCGGGGGTTCGCGGTTGCCGGGGCCGGTTGTGGTGGTCTGGGGCTGGGGTTGCCAGGCGGCGGTTGTGGTGGTCGCGGTTGCCGGGGCCGGTTGTGGTGGTCTGGGGCTGGGGTTCCTGGTCGCCAGGCGGCGGGGTCTGGTGGTCGCGGTTGCCGGCGCCGGTTGCCGTTGGTGCTGGGAGCGGTCTCCGGCCGGGTTGAGCCGCGGGTTTCGAGTCCGGCCGGCTTCCGGCTGATGGCCGAAGGCCTGCCCTCCCGGCCGGATGACAGCGCTCAGTGCCGGCTCCCTGCCGTCGGCTGGTGCCGGCGGTGGTCATCCCGGATCGGGCGACCGCCGCCGGCACCAGCCGGGCCACGGGCGGGCGGGGCTGGCGTACCGGAGGGCGTCAGTCGGCGCTGTGGGCGCCGCCGCCCGGCGCGCCCGCCGGGCTCAGTTCCGGGGTGGCGTCGGTGGCCAGGCCGAAGCCGGCGCCGCGCCGGCCCATCAGGCGCCGGGCCGCGGTGAGCAGGGCAGACGGTACGCCGTGCACGAGGTGGCCGTCGCCGGGGCGGGTGCCGTCGCCGTCCCAGGTCTGGTACGCCGACCACGGCCCGTCGAACGTGCAGATCCGCACCCCCAGATCCCGGTAGAGCGGGTGCGTCGGCACCCCCGGGTTCAGGACGACCCGGTGCAGGCCACGGCGGGCCGCCAGCCGTACCGTCAGGGCGACCGGGCCGACGCCGCCGGAGCAGGCCGGCGCGCGGTCCAGGAACAGGCCTTCCACGCCGTCGGCCCGCCAGGCGTCCACGTCGGTGAGGACGTCGGCCAGGGAACGGCTGCCCCAGTCCAGGTCGATACGCCCCAGCGACTGGTGCAGGGTGCGCCGGTCACCGGGGTGCTCGCGCACGATCCAGGTGTCGGCGTCGAGCTCCAGTTCGGGGCCGGGGTGGGCGTACGGCGGGAACAGGGTCTTCACGGTGTCCTCCGAAGATCGGCGGCGGTCAGGGCGACGATGAGCAGGCCGGCCACGTGCGTCGCGGCCAGTACGGCGACGGCGAGCGGCAGCGGACCCGCGGCCTGCGGGAACAGCGGCAGGGTGAGGGTGGCCAGCGGCGGGCCGGCGGCCAGGGTGGCGGCGATGCCGGTACGGCGCCGCGCGGCGAGCAGGAACGTGACCGCGAACACTCCGCCGAGCAGCGTCCCGGCGGCCAGCGCGAGCGCCGCCTCCCGGGCGCCGGAGAGGCTGGCCAGTCCGTACGGGAGCTGGTACGCCACCAGCGCCAGCGCCCCGCCGGCGGCCAGCGGCGGGAGCAGCCCGGCCAGCGTGATCACCGTGACGTTGCGGACGTGCCGGTCCAGCTCGGCGGTGCTCTCCGCGCAGTCGAGCCCGGCGTCGATCCGCGCGGTGTGCCAGCCGATCAGGGCTTCCAGCAGCGGAACCGAGAGGAGCAGCGGCAGCGCGGCCGGCGCCGGGGTGACGGCCGGACCGGCCTGCCAGAGCAGCGCCGCGCAGATCGCCTGCGAGATGCCGATGATCAGGTACGCGAGCCCGCGCCGGCGTTCCGCCGCGGTCAGGCGCGGGATCCGGCCCCCCGGCCCGCCCAGCACGACCGGCCGGAACGCCCGGACCAGCGCCAGCACGAGCGCCGCCGGCAGCAGCGTCTCCACCGGGACGTACCCCGCCCAACCGGTCCCGCCGACCGCGGCCAGTGTCGCGCCGGCCAGCAGCCAGCACGGCAGGTACCAGCGGATCACCGCCGCCTCGGACCGGGTGACCAGCGCCGCGGTCACCGTCGCCAGGGTGGCCAGCCCGCCCGCGCCGACCGACGCGGCGAGCAGCCGGTCCGGCCCCAGCACGGTGGCCGGCGCGATCCACACCAGCGCGCACCACAGGGCGGTGACCGCGGCGAACCCGGCGCCGACCAGGCGGGCCGCCGCCGCCCGCCCGGCGCGCCGCGCCACCGTGACGCCGACGCTGGTCAGCGCCTGCGCCGCGGCCCAGCCGAGCAGCAGCGTGGCGGCGGGAACGGGCCAGGCGACCCGCTCCAGCGCGCCGATCCCGGCGACGGCGACGCTGAGCGGCCCGAGGTACAGCAGGCAGCGCAGGGCGACCGGCCAGAGGAACAGCCGCCGCTGCGGCGCTGCCCCGGCCGCGGATTCGCACGCGGGCTCGGGCCCGGGGTTCAGCGCAGACCCGGGCTCGCCGATCGAGGCCGCCCCGGCGATCGTGCCCGCTGCGGTGTTCCCGGATGTCCCGGCACCCGCGCCCGCCGCGGCACTCGCCGATGTCCCGTTGTTCGCGGACACTCCGATACTCGCGGGCGTCTCGCTGCTCGCGGAGGTCTCGCTGGTCGGGGACGTCTCGCTGCTGGCGGACGTCTCGCTGGTCGGGGAGGTCTCGCTGGGCGGGGGCGACCCGGCGTTCGGGGACGTCCGGCGGCGCCTGGCGCGCCGCCCGGTGCGGATCTCGGCGCCCGGTTCCCGGTCGCCCTCGGTGAACGCCTTCCAGGCGGCGTCCGCGGCCGTGGTGGGTCGCTCCGGACCCCGCGCCCGCCGCCGGGCGGCACGTCGCTGGGGCCCCGGTCCCAGCCGGACGTCCGACCCGTCGGTCCCGTCCGGCACATCGGCCCCCGGCCGGCAGAGGCCGTCCCGGAGATCATGTGCCGCGGAGCCGGCCGGTCCGGCCGCGGCGGCCCGGTGCGGCAGGTCGTCGACCGTGGAGACGTTCGGTTCAGCCGTGGCGGCCCGTTGTCGTGGCGTGCCGGCTGTGGGAGCGTCCGGGTCGGCCGCGGTCCCGTCTCGCGGATCGTCGGCTGCGGGGATGTTCCGGTCGGCGGCCGGCCGGTTCCGCTCGCGGTTCGGCGTCCACCCGACCGAGGCCGTCCACCCGGTCGAGGCCGTGGCCGCCTCCGCCGGGGCGGCGGTCCGGTCCCGCTTACGCCATCCACGTCGGCGGGCACGCGACCCCCCGGCCGACTCCACCGCACCCTGATCAGGATCGGTCCAGGTCCGATGGCGGCCTTCCGGCCCGCGGTGGCCGGCGCCGTCGATTTCCCGGTACGCCGGGTCGTGCCCCGAGGCCGCGCCTCCGTCTCCCGCGGACCGGGTGCCGAGCCCCGCCGCGCTCTCCGCCGGCGCGGTCGCTGATCCCGCCGCACCCCGGCGGTACCCGGCGAGAGCCGACGCACCACCGGCCCACGCGGGGACCGGGCCACCCCAGGCGGGGCCCTCGCCGGCCCCGGCGGCCCCGCCGCGGGCCGGGGGCTCGTCCCCGTCCTCGGCCCGCGGCGGCTCACCTCCGGCGCCGGGCGGCTCATGCGCCGCGCCCGGGCGGTCGTTTTCGGTCCAGGCGGGCGTGCTGTCGATCGACCGATGCTCTCGGGTGTCGGCCGGCCCGGTCGCGGCTTGCTGGTGCCGCGCCCGGGCCTGCGCATCGCCGGGCCGGCGCGGGTCTGTGGTGCCCTCGGCGGTCGCCAGAGCCCGGGCCAGTCCCGCGAACAGCAGCGTCTCCGCCGTCCCGTCGATCGGCGACCGCGGCTCGTGCGCATGGCGGGCCGGCGTCCCGAACAGGAACCTCTCCGTCATCGGGGTGACGTCCCGCCGACCCGGTCGCTCGGCCGGCGGAACCGTCGCGGGACTCGCGGGAGCGGAAACCTCGGGCTCGTCTCCCGGGCAGCCCGCATCCACCCCGGGCACCGTGCTCACGTCCGGCGAAGCCGTCGCGCCGAGCCACTCCACCCCGGGAGCGGGCCCGGCGCCCGCCGAGATCGGCCGGCCGAGTGCGTCGACTCCCAGGGCGGCCCCCGCGCGAGCCCGACCGGTCCCGTCGGCCGGGTCCACCCCCGGCCCGGCGATCGGACCGGGCCACCGCGTCCGAGGGAGCGGGTCCGCTCCGCGCCCGGCACCTGCCGTTGCGCGAACATCCGTCCCGGCGAAGGTGTCCGCTCCACGCCCGGCATCTGCCCCCGGCAGCTCCGCCGGGCCGCGCGCAGCCGTGCCGCGCGGCCCGCGACCGGGCAGGGCCGTGGCGAAGGCCGGCTTCACGAACAGCAACGTCTCGGCGACCGCGGTTTCCCGCTCCGAGTCGGACAGCACCTCGTAGAGCCGCGCCCCCAATCCGCCGGCCTCGGCGATCGCCGGTGACGGAGGTGACGCCGCCGACCGGAGTGCCGCCGGCAGCGGTGAGCCGGTGGGTGCCGCCGGTGGCAGCGGCGAGTCGATCGCTGTTGCGCCCGGAAGCGGTGAAGTGCGGGGCGTTGCCACCGGCAGCGGTGAGCCGGACGGCGATGCCGGCGGGAGCGGTGACCCCGGGAGCGGCCCCGCCGGGAACGACGGGGCCGGCTCCGGCGCCACGGAGAACGGCGACGCCGGAGCCGGCGGCCCGGGAACCGGTGGCCGCACAACCGGCACAGCTCGGCCCGACGGCTGCGGCACGGCGGGACGCAGCGGAAACGGCGCCGCCGGATCGTCGCCGGTCTCCGGGTGTACGCCGGTCGGCGTCCGTACGTCCTCGGACGCGTCTCCGGGTCGCTCACCCGGATGCCGGCCCGGCTTGTCGGAGCAGCGGCGGGGGGCCGGCGTCTCCTCCGGCGCCGCCCCACCGGCGGCGGCGTGCCGCGGCTCGCCCGGCGTCTGGGGGCGGCGGCGCCGGTTGCGGGCGGGGTGGCGGGAGGTGCCGCTGGTCCCGCGTGGGGGAGTGATCGTCATTTCAGTCCTCCCTGGTGAGCCAGCGCAGTGTGGCCGGCATGGGGGTCCGGGGCGCCGGAACGGCGAGCGCCAGTTCGAAGGCCGGCGCCGGGGGTGGCGCGGCCAGGTCGGTGTAGAGGGCGCTGTACACCCGCACCACCCGGTTGACGGTGAAGTGGTCGAGCGCGCGCTGGCGGGCCGCGTCGCCCAGCGCGCGCCGCCGGGGCGTCTCGCGCAGCAGGCCGACGATGGCGGCGGCGAGCTCGGACGGGTCGCCCGCGGGGACCACCACGCCGGTGTCGCCGAGCGTCTCGCCGGCCGGGCCGATGTCCACGGCGACCACCGGGCGGCCCGACATCATCGCCTCGGCCAGCCGGTACGGCGGGTCGGACGGTCCCGGCACGTGCGCCACGACCTGGCCGACGGTGAACCGCTCCCGCGGGTCGGCGGGCAGCGGGTGCAGCCGGACGGCGCGGCCCAGTCCGGTGAGCTCGATCCGGTCGGCGCAGTGCTCCTCGTGCTTGGCGGTGACCCCGACGAGGTGCAGCACCGCGCCCGGCAGCGCGGCCGCGACCTCGGTGAACGCGTCCAGCACGAGGGTGAGGCCGCTGTCCGGGCCGCCGCTGCCGGCCCAGACCACGGTCGGCGGCGCGTCCGGTTCGGCGGCACCCGGGTACTCCTGCGGGTCCACCCCGGCCGGCACCGGGACCAGGCGCGCCGGCTGCGCGCCGCGTGCCAGCGCCCGGTCGTGGTGGTAGGCGCTCAGTGGCGCGATCAGCTGGGCCTCGGCGTAGCCGGCGTGGGCCACGGCGGCGCGGAACCGGCGCAGGATCAGGCGGACCGCGGGGGAGAGCCGCTCCTCACCCGGCCGCTGCCTCGTCACCGGGGCGCGGGCCTCGGTGAGCAGCAGCGGCGTACCGCTGCGCCAGCGGCCGGACAGCGCCGCCAGCAGCGCGGTGGTGCCGCCCACGCAGTGCACCAGGGCGGCTTCCGGGACCGGCACGGCGAGGGCGCGCAGGGCGTGCCGCAGCAGGGTGGCCGCGGTCCGCGCGTCGCGCACGCTGAGCTTCGGCGCGGGCGGCTCCTGTCCGGGTACGGCCTCGGGCCGCCCCCGCCACGCGTCCAGCAGCTTGTCGGCCAGTGGCAGCCGGCTGAGCGGGCTGGGCCGGTTGCCGGCCAGGTCGGCGATCCACCGCAGCCCGCCGGCGAACCGGTCGGCGCCGGCGTCGTCGAGCAGCCCGTGGCACAGCTCGGCGACCGCGTCGACGGCGCCGTCGGGCAACTGGGCGCGGCGGCGCTCGAAGCGGGCCGGTTCGCGGCCGAGCGCGATGGCGCGCGCCGAGCCGACGTTGGCCGGAAGCGGGTACGCGGGTGCGGACGGCAGTTCCCGATCCGTGACGGTGAGCAACTCGAAGTGGAACCGGTGCAGCCCTTCGACGAGGGTCCGGCACCAGCCTCCGAGTGCGTCCCGCCGGTACGGGTACCCGCCGCCGGTGAGGAGACAGATGCGCTCGCGCGACGGGGTCGGATTCACGCTGGGGGCAACGACGGAGGGGGGCCGAGCCAGCGGAGCATGTCAGCTAGGCGACAGAAATACGCGGTGTTTGTCACCATTTGTCGCCCACGTTTGCCCGAATTTGCCCGAAAGGCCACGGTGTTCGGCCGGGGCTGTGGGCGGGGCCGATCGAGCGCTGGGCCGACGGCGGATCGAGGGCGGTGCGGGCGGCGCCCGGCGGCGGCCCGGTGGCTCGGGCGGAGTGGCGGGGGCGGCGGCGACCGATCGGACCGGGCGGCGCCGCGCTCGCCGTCGCCGGTCACGGGGAGCGACCACGTTGCGATCCGGTAAGGGTTGTGGTGCGACGCGGCGATCTTGTTGATCGAAATGAGTGGCCCGGCGGCGGACCGACGCGTACGGTGTTGATCGAAATGCGTCGAGTGAGTGGCCCGGCAGTCTCCCACCGGCCTCGGCGAACCGCCGGAAACGCGCATAATTGCAGTTCAAGACCCCCTGGTGGCGTGATTCACTGACGTCGGCCGGGCGACCGCGTGCGCTCGGCTTGACGGAGGATGGGTATCGGCGGACTATGGAGATGTCGCCAGTCGCGCCGACTCATGCCTCGGCACCCTTCGTGGCTTGAGCATCCGCACCTAAAAGGTTTTCGTCGCAGCAGTGGCGGAAGTCTGTGCTCACGCGTGCCCGTGAGTGCTTTGGTGTGTCAGTTCGCGCTGGGCGCGCATTTGGCCGGCCGTTTCCGGCGAAGCAAACACATACGAGACGCACCGCGTCACAAGGAGTCACGATGGCGAAGGCCCTCTACGGCCACGTAGGTGCGGCGCCCGACCGGCGCCTGCTCGACGAGGTCACCCGACTGCGTTCCCGGGTGCAGGCCCTGGAGTTCGAGGTCACCCGCCTGCGGGCGGAAAACGATCGCCTTGCGGCGGCTGCCGCCGAGGCGGACGACATTCTGCGGCTCAGTGAGCCGGCTCTGACCTGACTCCACGGATCGCCGGAACGTCTCTGCGGGGCGACCGACCGGCGTTCATCCCCCATGCACCACAATTGCACCAAAGAAAAAGCGCGCCTCCACTGCCGTGGCGGCGCGCAGTTTTTTGTCCGACTTCGGGCCACGGAACGGCCCGGCCACGGATTCCGGTCGCTGTGAAATACGCAACGCTCATCGGCTGCGGCCTATGGCCACCGGAAAAGGCCTTCCGGGTACGAACCGGTGGCCCCGTCCGCAGGCGCGGCCGCGCCCCGTGCGAGCCCCGCCCGACGCCCGCGCCTCCGCACCGCGACGGTCGCCCGGACCGCCCCGTGCACACCGGCCCCGGCCTGGGAGAACGGCCCGGGTAAGGGGCGGCCGGCGGCGAACCCGGCGGATATTCTGAGCGGCCGGATGCGCCGGGCGCGGCGTACCGCTGCCCAGCCCGGCCCCGGCGGGTAGCCTGCCACCGGAGCAGACCACCCGCCGACCCCCGGAGATCCGTGCACCTCAAGAGCCTGACGGTCAAGGGCTTCAAGTCCTTCGCCTCCGCGACCACGCTGCGGCTGGAGCCGGGCATCACCTGTGTGGTGGGGCCGAACGGATCCGGCAAGTCCAACGTCGTCGACGCCATCGCCTGGGTGCTCGGCGAGCAGGGCGCGAAGGCGCTGCGGGGCGGCAAGATGGAGGACGTCATCTTCGCCGGCACGGCCGGGCGGGCGCCGCTGGGCCGGGCCGAGGTGACGCTGACCATCGACAACAACGACGGCGCGCTGCCGATCGACTACACCGAGGTCTCGATCACCCGGCGGATGTTCCGGGACGGGGCCAGTGAGTACGAGATCAACGGCAATTCGTGCCGCCTGCTCGACATCCAGGAGCTGCTGAGCGACTCCGGCATCGGCCGGGAGATGCACATCATCGTCGGCCAGGGCCGGCTGGACGCGATGCTGCACGCCAAGCCGGAGGACCGCCGCGCCTTCATCGAGGAGGCGGCCGGGGTCCTCAAGCACCGCAAGCGCAAAGAGAAGGCGATCCGCAAGCTGGACGCCATGCAGGTCAACCTGAACCGGCTCACCGACCTGACCGCCGAGCTGCGCCGCCAGCTGAAGCCGCTGGGCCGGCAGGCCGAGGTGGCCCGGCGCGCCGCCGGCATCCAGGCCGACCTGCGCGACGCCCGGCTCCGGCTGCTCGCCGACGACCTGTTCACGCTGCGTACGACGCTGGACCGGGAGATCGCCGACGAGGCCGCGATGCGCGACCGGCGGGCCGAGGTGGAGGCGGAGAACCGCGAGGTGCAGCGGATGCTGGCCGACCTGGAGCTGGCGCACGCCGAGGACGCGCCGCTGCTGCAGGCCGCGCAGGACACCTGGTACAAGCTGTCCACCCTGCAGGAGCGCTTCCGCTCCACCGAGCAGCTGGCCACCGAGCGGCTGCGGCACCTGGCCGCCACCCCGGACGACGAGCGCCCCGGCCGTGATCCGCAGATGCTGGAGGCGGAGGCCGAGCGGGTCCGCGAGCAGGAGGAGGAACTGCGCGAGGCGCTCACCGAGGACCAGATGCGGCTGGCCGAGGCGGTCGAGCACCGTCAGGAGCTGGAACGCCAGCTCGCCGCCGCGGAGGGGGAGCTGCGCGCGGCCGCGAAGGCGATCGCCGACCGCCGGGAGGGCCTGGCCAAGCTGGTCGGCAACGTGAACGCCGCCCGCGCCCGGACCAGCAGCGCCGCCGAGGAGATCGAGCGGCTGGCGTCGGCGCACGAGGACGCGCTGATGCGGGCGGAGGCGGCGCAGGCCGAGGTCGACCTGGTCGCCGCGGAGTCCTCCGAGGCCGACCGGGACAACGCCGACCTGGACGCCCGGCACGACGAGGCGGTCGCCGCGCACGACCGGGCCGCCGCGGTGGTCCGCGAGCTCTCCGACGCCGAGCGTGCCGCGGAGAGGGACGCGGCCGGCCTCAAGGCCCGCGAGGAGGCGCTCGCGCTGGGCCTCAAGCGCAAGGACGGCGCGGGCGCGCTGCTGGCCCGCTCCGGCGAGGTGCCGGGCCTGCTCGGCAGCCTGGCGTCGATGCTGACCGTGCGTCCCGGCCACGAGGCGGCGCTGTCCGCGGCGCTGGACACGCTCGCCGACTCGGTCGCGCTGACCGGGCTGGACGAGGCGGTGGAGGCGGTCCGTACCCTCAAGATCGCTGATGCCGGGCGGGCCGCGCTGGTCATCGCGGCCCCGGCCGGGCCCGGCCTGCAGGGCCCGCGGGACAGCCTGCGCCCGGCGTTGCCGGAGGGCGCGCTGTGGGCGCCCGACGTGATCGACTGCCCGGAGCAGATCCGCCCGGCGCTCAACCGCGCCTTGCGTGACGTGGTGCTGGTTCCCGACCTGGCGGCGGCGGTCGCGCTGGTCGCGGGCAACGCCGAGCTGCGCGCCGTGACGCCGGACGGCGACGTGCTCGGCGCGCACGCGGCGGCCGGTGGTTCGGCGAAGGCGACCAGCTACATCGAGGTGCAGGCGGCGGTCGACGAGGCGCGGGCCGGCCGGGTCGCCGCCGAGGAGCGCATCGCCGCGCTCAAGGAGCAGCTGGCCGAGGCGCGTGACCGGGTGGCCGAACTGAAGCAGGCGGTGACCGCGGCCGCCCAGGCGAAGCGGGCCGCCGAGGGGGAGCGCAACGCGGCCGCGCGGCGGCTGGCGGAGCTGGGGGCGGCCGCCCGCTCGGCGAAGGCGGAGAGCGAGCGGCTCGGCGCGTCCCGGCAGAAGGCCGAGGCGGCCCGGGAGGCCGACCTGATCCGGGTGGCCGAGCTGGAGGAGCGGCTCCGGCTGGCCGAGGACACCCCGATCGACGAGGAGCCGTCCACCGAGGAACGCGACCGGCTGGCCGCGCTGGTGCCGCAGGCCCGGCAGAACGAGATGGAGGTGCGGCTGTCCGTGCGTACGGCCGAGGAGCGGGTCTCCTCGATCGCCGGCCGCGCCGATTCGCTGCTGCGCCAGGCCAACGCGGAGCGGCAGGCCCGGGAGCGGGCCGCGGCCCGCCGGGCCGCCCGGGCCCGGGGCGCGGAGATCGCCCGGGCGGTGGCGCTGGCCGCGGCGACCGCGCTGGCCCGGGTCGCGGTCTCGCTGGCCGCCGCCGCCGAGGAGCGCGACCGGATCGCGAGCCAGCGGACCAGCCGGGAGGCCGAGCTGCAGGAGGTGCGCTCGACGGCGAAACGGCTGGGCGCCGAGCTGGAGCGGCTGACCAGTGAGGTGCATCGGGACGAGATGGCCCGCGCCGAGCAACGGATGCGTATCGAGCAGCTGGAGGCCAAGGCGGCCGAGGACTTCTCGCTCGACGTCGAGACGCTGATCCGCGAGTACGGCCCGGAGCAGCCGGTTCCGCCGACCCAGGCGGAGGTGGCCGCCGCGGAGAAGGACGGCAAGCCGGCTCCCGAGCCGGTTCCGTTCCACCGGCCCACCCAGGAGAAGCGGGCCAACAAGGCGGAACGTGACCTGACCCTGCTCGGCAAGGTCAACCCGCTGGCCCTGGAGGAGTTCGCCGCGCTGGAGGAGCGCTACAAGTTCCTCTCCGACCAGCTGGAGGACCTCAAGGCCACCCGCAAGGACCTGCTCACCGTGGTCAAGGACGTGGACGACCGGATCCTGGAGGTGTTCACCTCGGCGTTCGAGGACACCGCCCGCGAGTTCGAGACCGTGTTCCAGGTGCTCTTCCCCGGTGGCGAGGGCCGGCTGGTGCTCACCGACCCGGAGGACATGCTGACCACCGGCGTCGAGGTGGAGGCCCGCCCGCCGGGCAAGAAGATCAAGCGGCTGTCGCTGCTGTCCGGCGGCGAGCGCTCGCTGACCGCGGTGGCCATGCTCTGCGCCATCTTCCGGGCCCGCCCGTCGCCCTTCTACATCATGGACGAGGTGGAGGCGGCCCTCGACGACGTCAACCTGGGCCGGTTGATTACCCTCTTCCAGCAACTGCGGGAGAAGAGCCAGCTGCTCATCATCACCCACCAGAAGCGGACGATGGAGGTCGCGGACGCCCTCTACGGCGTCACCATGCGAGCCGGCGTCACGCAGGTGATCAGTCAGCGGCTGAACCCCGATGCCGCCGCCGAGCGGACCGAAGGCTGACCTGATGCGGAGGACTAGGTAGAGATGCGCGACCGCGCCCGGGCCCTGTTGATCGACCTGGACGGCGTGCTCCGCCGCTGGGACCCGGCCCCGATGATCGCCGTCGAGGTGAGGTACGGCCTCAAACCGGCCTCCCTGCTGGAGACCTCGATGTCCTGGGACATCTACCGCCCGGCGATGGCCGGGGAGATCTCCGACGCGGAGTGGATGAGCCTGGTCGCCGGCCGGCTGCCGCTGGACGCGGCGGAGGCGGCCGCGGCGGTCGCCGAGTGGCAGGCGTACCGGGGCGAGGTGGACCCGGAGGCGCTGGCGTTCGTCCGTGGCGTGCGCGCCGCCGGGCGCAAGGTCGGGCTGGCCACCAACGGCACCGACCGGCTCCGCGGGGATCTGGACGCGCTCGGCCTCACCGGCGAGGTGGACGTGATCCTCAACTCGTGGGACCTGAAGACGCACAAGCCGGCGCCGGAGTTCTTCGAGCAGGCCTGCCAGGGGATCGGCGAGCTGCCCAAGCACGTGCTGTTCGTGGACGACGACGACCGGGCGATCCGCGGGGCCCGGGCCGCCGGGCTGGCCGGCTACCGGTGGAGCGGGCCGCAGCACGTGCCGTACCTGCGGAAGGCGCTCGATCTCCCGGATTGATGCCGGGTCGGCGATCGGGACCGGTCTCGCCAGCCGGGGCCGTCCAGGATGGGCGACGTGCCACCGCGGCACGCCTGCCCCGAAGGGATCGTCATGTCAGCTGTGGCCAAGATCGGCCTGCTCGCCGGCGGTTGCGCCCTCGCCCTGAGCGTCGCGGCCTGCTCCTCCTCCGACGACGCCGGGCCCGCGGCCGGCGCCGCGCCCGGCGCGACCCCGGCGTCGAGCGGTGCGCCCGCGTCGAGCAGCGCCCCGGCGTCGAGCGGCGCCCCGGCGCCGAGCAGCTCGCCGGTCAGCGGCGGCGCCCCGGCGGCGACCACCGCCCCGGCCGGGATCGCGCCGGTCGGCCCGGGCGCGGCCGTGCGGGCCGACCGCCAGCTGGTCTTCGCCACCGTCCGGTCGGGTGGCCGCAAGATGCTGACGGTCGGGTCCGCCGGGGTGGTCACCCTGACCGACCACCTCAGCGACCGGGCGCTCTTCGTGCCCGCGCCGGTCCAGGCCGGCGGCGACCGGTATCTGCTCAAGACCGCCAAGATGATCAAGGGTGGGGAGGCCTGGTGCCTGTCCGTCCACTCGCCCGGCGGGGGCGCGGCGCTGGACCTGAAGATCACCGCGTGCGATGCCGGCAAGGCCGACCAGGTCTTCACCTTCCCGAAGACGCCGGACGGCAAGGGACGGCTGATCGAGGTCGGCGGCCTCTACGCGTTCGCCGAGGGCGGCGACGACCGGGTCGTCGTCCAGGAGAGCGGGGAGGGCGACGCGATGAGCGCCTTCACCGTACGGGATCAGGGGCGGTCGACGATCCCGCGCCTCGGCGACTGACCGGGCGGTAGTCGGCGGCGGCGACCTCGTGCAGGCGCCCGTCCCCGGTGGTGCCCTCGATGCGCGCGCTGGCCGTGGTCCCGTCCAGGGTCAGCGTGCCGATCGCGTTGCCGAAATACGGACCGGACAGCCGCTTCCACCGGATCGCCGGTTTGGCCACCCCGGCCGACCTGGCGAGTCCGCGGGCCACCCGGGCCACCGGCGGCAGCCAGCTGACCCGCATCAGCGGCCGCAGCGGCAGCGGCACCTCGTTGTGGATCGGCGAGCAGGTGAGCTGCATCACCGGGGTCGCCATGGCGTGCCCGAAGTCGGCCCGCGCCACGTACGAGTGGTGCACGTCACCGGAGAGCACGCTGATCGAGGCCGGCGCGGCGTACGCCCCGCCGGCGCCGACCCGGTGCCCGGGCGCCGCCACGCCGCCCTCCCCGAGCCGCCGGAACAGCTCGCCCAGCGCGGTGAACGAGCGGGTGAACGCGGCCCAGTGCTCCAGGTCGAAGGCGCGCCGCAGCTTCTCGCCGAACGCCGCCCACCGGGGCCGGCGCGACTCGGCGACCCGCTCGTTCCACGCTTCCAGGTGGTGGATGGCGGGCGGCATCAGCCACGGCAGCGACGAGCCGACGACCAGGTGGTCGTACTCGCCGTGGGCCTGGTCGAGGAACCACTCCCACTCGGCGGGCGGCAGCATCGCCCGCGCGCCCGGGGTGAGCACCCGGTTGCACCGGTTGTCCAGCACGACCAGGCGGGTACGGCCCAGGTCGAGGGCGAAACTCCACCGGTACGGCCGGTCGGTGTTCTCCGCCTGCTCCGGCTGGTCCACCCGGCGGCCGAACTCGCGCAGCAGGTCGGTGGCGTCCCGGGCCTCGGACACCTTCCGGAACAGCGGGTCGGCGGCCAGCTCGTCCGGGCTCAGGTTGCCCAGGTGCTGGTAGACCCAGTAGGAGCCGAGGCCACCGGCGATCCGCTCGGACCACCACGCCTGGCGGGCCATGTCGGCGCGCCAGGACGCCGAGGTGTTCCAGTCGTCGATCAGCTCGTGGTCGTCGAAGATCATCACGCTGGGCACCGTGGAGAACAGCCAGCGCACCTCCGGGTCGCGCCAGGACTCCAGGTAGAGCTTGGTGTACTCCTCGAAGGTGATCACCTGGTCGGCCGGGCCGTCCTGGCCGGCCGGGCGGCTGCGGCGCAGGAAGCGGCGCACCTTGTGCGAGGTCTCGTCCGCGTAGACCTGGTCGCCGAGCAGGACCAGCAGGTCCGGGCGGTGCTCCGGCTCGGCCATCAGGCGCCGGGCGTACGCGTCCAGCGCGTCCGGGGGAAGGTGCCGGCCGGTGGCCTGCGGGGTGCCCCGGCGGCAGGAGCCGAAGAGCAGGCTGACCGGCTGGTCGGCGTCGTCGGCGGCCCGGGTCCGGATCACCGAGGGCGGGTACGGCGAGCCGGCCGCCGGCCAGACCTGCTCCTCGTCCAGGTACACCCGGTAGGCGTGCGCGGCGTGCGGGGCCAGGCCGCTGACCACGACCAGGGCGTAGTGGTGGCCGTACGCGCAGAACGTGGCCGCCGACCCGGCGGCCCCGCCCCCGGCCTCGATCCGTACCCGTGCGGGGGCGCTGGTCTCCACCCAGATGGTGGCGCGGTCGCCGACGACCCGGCGCAGCACCGGTCCGATGAGCAGTTGAGCGGTCACCGTACGGCGCCGGGGGTGTTTCGCATGGGAGAGCCTTCCACGCTGGTTCTCGGGGGGTGCTCACATACTTCCCAATCAGCGCCCGCAACCGCCAGTGCGTGGCCTCTGCCACGGCCGGACGGCGCATCTGTCAGGATTTCGGCATGGAATACGTGGTCGCCGCAGTGATCCTGCTCGTCGTCCTGATCGTGGGCGCGGTCGGGCTGGTGGTGCCGAAGATGCGCCGCCGGGAGCTCCCGCCGCAGTCCGGAGGCTCCACCACCACCCTTGAGCGGCCGCCCACGGCGCCTCCGGTCCCGGCGGAGGAGGAGCTGCCTCCGCTCATCGAGCGGGTCGAGGCGCCGGTGGTCGAGGCGCCGGTCGTCGAGCCGCCGGTGGTCGAGGAACCGGTGGTCGAGGCGCCGGTGGTCGAGACGCCCGAGCCGACCGCCGGCCGGTTGGTCCGGCTGCGCGCCCGGCTGGCCCGCTCGCAGACCGCGCTGGGCCGTGGCCTGCTGGCCGTGCTCTCCCGGGACCACCTGGAGGAGGACGACTGGGAGGAGATCGAGGACAGCCTGATCACCGCGGACGTCGGGGTCGAGGCCACCCAGGTGATCGTGGAACGGCTGCGGGAGCGGGTGCGGATCCTCGGCAGCCGCACCGTGGCCGAGGTGCGCGAGCAGCTCGCCGAGGAGCTGACCGCGGCCCTGGAGCCGGAGCTGGACCGCAGTCTGCGGACCGCCCCGCACGACGGCCGTCCGGCGGTCCTGATGGTGGTCGGCGTCAACGGCGCCGGCAAGACCACCACCTGCGGGAAGATCGGCCGGGTGCTGATCGCCGACGGCCGCAGCGTGCTGTTCGGCGCGGCCGACACGTTCCGGGCGGCGGCCACCGAGCAGCTGGCCACCTGGGGTGAGCGGGTCGGCGCCGAGACGGTCCGCGGCCCGGAGGGCGGCGACCCGGCCAGCGTGGCGTTCGACGCGGTCAAGCGGGGCATCGAGACCGGCGTGGACACCGTGGTGGTGGACACGGCGGGCCGGCTGCAGAACAAGGTCGGCCTGATGGACGAGCTCGGCAAGGTCAAGCGGGTGGTCGAGAAGCACGGCCCGGTCGACGAGACGTTGCTGGTGCTGGACGCCACCACCGGACAGAACGGCCTGGAGCAGGCCCGGGTGTTCACCGAGGTGGTGGACGTCACGGGTGTGGTGCTCACCAAACTCGACGGCACCGCGAAGGGCGGCATCGTCATCGCGGTGCAGCGCAAGCTGGGTATTCCGGTCAAGCTGGTAGGTCTGGGCGAGGGCCCGGACGACCTCGCGCCGTTCGAACCGGCGGCCTTCGTCGAAGCCCTGCTCGGCGAGACCGCGTAGGCTCGCTTTGTTTCGCGGGTATATCCAGGGAGGCTGTGGGTGACGCAGGAGCCGCTGCGCGAGATACCGCTGCACGGTGGCAACGTCAGCACGGTGTCCCGGATCGGTGACACGGTCCGGCGTAACGCCGGGCCGTGGACGCCCGCCGTCCACGCGCTGCTCAACCACCTGGAGCGGGTCGGGTTCACCGGCTCGCCGAGCGCGCTGGGCATGGACGAGAAGGGCCGGGAGGTCCTCACCTACCTCGACGGCGAGTGCGGGGAATATCCGCTGGCCCCGCACTGGGTGACCGAGGAGGCGCTGGTCACCGTCGCCACCATGCTGCGGATGTTCCACGACGCGCAGTACGGTTTCGTGCCCCCGCCCGGCGCCGTCTGGCGCTCGTTCGGGCCGCCGCCGCCGGACACCGAGGTGATCTGCCACCACGACGCCGCCCCGCACAACGTGGTCTGGCGGCCGGACGGCACCCTCGCCCTGATCGACTTCGACCTGGCCTCGCCCGGCTCGCGGATCTACGACGTGGCGTACGCGGCGTGGACGTGGGTGCCGCTGTTCAGCGACCGGGACTCGTACACGCTCGGGTGGAAGCGGCCGAACCGGCCGCGGCGGCTGCGGTTGTTCGCCGACGCCTACGGGCTGATCCCGCGCGACCGGCACCGGCTGGTCCGGACCATCCGGAAGCGGATCGTCGACCACGTCGAGGGCATCCGCCGGATGGCGGCCGCCGGAGACCCGGCATTCGTCCGCATCGTGCACAAGGGGCATCTGCGTCGGCCGATGCGTGATCTGCGCCTGCTCGATTACGAGCGGCACACGCTGGAGTACGCCCTTCGTTGATCATGGTCACTGGGCGAATGGCCATTCTGCCAGTTCACCGGAGATCAACTAACCGATTGTGAGAGTTTCTTCACACGTCGGAAACAACCCGTGACGCCCCGGAAATCGCGCGTAGACCATGCGCGAAACAGCCGACCGGAACGCTCTGCCTCGAGCCGGCCGACAGGCGATGCAGCCCTCCTCGGTCAGGTGTGAAGACACTTAATTCCGAGAGGAGGCAGCGTGGAGATCGATACCGGCAACACCGCCTGGTTGCTCCTGTCGTCTGCGCTCGTTTTGCTCATGACCCCGGGCCTGGCGCTGTTCTACGGCGGCCTCAACCGGTCCAAGGGCGTCCTCAACATGATGATGATGAGCTTCTCGTGCATCGGACTCATCTCCGTGCTCTGGGCGCTCTACGGCTTCAGCCTCGCTTTCGGGGCCAGCGGCAACGCGACCCTGAACAACTTCATCGGCAACCTCACCCAGTACGGCGGCACCGGCACCGGCTGGGCGGCCGACATCTGGGGCACGACCGGCATCCCGGTCTACGTCTTCATGGCGTTCCAGATGATGTTCGCCGTCATCACCGTCGCCCTGATCAGCGGCGCCCTCTCGGACCGCCTCAAGTTCGGCGGCTGGGTCCTCTTCGCCATCGGCTGGTTCACCGTCGTCTACGTCCCGGTCGCGCACTGGGTCTGGGGCGGTGGCTGGATCGGCGCCAAGCTGCACGCGCTCGACTTCGCCGGTGGCACCGCGGTCCACATCAACGCCGGTGCGGCCGCTCTCGGTGTCGCCCTGGTGCTCGGCAAGCGGATCGGCTGGCCGCGGGAGAACATGCGGCCGCACAACGTGCCGTTCGTCGCCCTCGGCGCCGGCCTGCTGTGGTTCGGCTGGTTCGGCTTCAACGCCGGCTCCGAGCTGACCGTCGACAGCACCACCGGTGTCGCGTTCGTCAACACCCAGCTCGCCACCGCCGCCGCCCTGGTCGGCTGGTGCGTCGTCGAGTGGATCCGGGACCGCAAACCGACCCTGGTCGGCGCGTCCTCCGGCGCGGTCGCCGGCCTGGTCGCGGTGACCCCGGCCTGCGGCTTCATCGCCCCGCTGCCGGCCGTGCTGCTCGGTCTCATCGCCGGTGTGGCCTGCGCCCTGGCGGTCGGGCTGAAGTACCGGCTGGGCTACGACGACTCCCTGGACGTGGTCGGCGTCCACTTCGTCGGTGGCTGGATCGGCTCGCTGTTCATCGGCTTCTTCGCCACGACCGACGTCAACGGCGCGATCACCGACGTGCTCGGCGCCAAGGAGGGCCTCTTCTACGGCGGCGGCGCGGGTCAGCTGTGGAGTCAGTTCGCCGGCAGCGCGGTGGTCACCGTGTACTCGATGGCCGTCGCGGCCGTGATCGCCCTGGTGCTGAAGGCGGTCAAGCTGCTGCGTGTCAGCCCGGAGGCGGAGATCGGCGGCATCGACATCGCCGACCACGGCGAGACCGCGTACGACCTGACGCCGGCCGCCGGTTCCGGTGGTGGCGGCGCCTTCGCCATGGCGGGCATCGCGCCGGGCAAGGCGGTCGACGCCGACGGCAAGGCCGACGCCGGCCAGAAGGTCGCCGGTTAATCTCTCTCATGGCTGCTGGAATGGAAGGACTGAGCATGAAGCTGGTGACCGCGGTCATCAAGCCGTACCAGCTCGACGCGGTGAAGGAGGCTCTGCACGCGCTCGGCGTCGCCGGGCTCACCGTGAGCGAGGTGCAGGGATACGGCCGGCAGAAGGGACACACCGAGGTGTACCGGGGCGCCGAGTACACCGTCGAGTTCCTCCCGAAGATCAAGGTCGAGGTGATCACGGACGAGATCGACGTCGAGAAGATCGTCGATGCCGTGGTGGCCGCCTCGCGGACCGGCAAGATCGGTGACGGCAAGGTCTGGGTGACGACGGTCGACGACGTCATCCGGGTCCGCACCGGCGAGCGCGGCCTGGACGCCCTGTAAGCACATGACGGACCCGTTGAGCGAGCCGCCCGCCGTTGCCCACGCGCAGCGACATCCCGATGGACAAGCGGGAGAAGCCGGCGGCTCGCTCGACAAGCCGCGTGACCACATCGGCGCCGCGGCGCGCGACGCGCGTGCCGCGGCGCACGACGCCTGGCTGCGGGAGCTGTTCCCGAGCCACCTGGGCGGTGTCAGCCTGCTCGCGGTGGGCGGGCTGGGGCGGCGCGACTGCGCCCCGTACAGCGATCTGGACCTGGTGCTGCTGCACAACGGGACCCCCGGGATCGACCGGATCGCCTCCGCGCTGTGGTACCCGATCTGGGACGCCCGGGTCGGGCTGGACCACTCGGTGCGTACCCTGCCCGAGGCGCTGTCGGTCGCCCACGACGACGTGAAGGTGGCCCTCGGCCTGCTCGACGCCCGGCACGTGGCCGGCGACGCGGCGCTCTCCGCCGACCTCGTCGCGGCCACCGGCGACCAGTGGCGGCGCACCGCCGTCCGGCTGATGCCGCAGCTGCGCGAGCTCACCCACCAGCGCTGGGCCGGCCACGGCGAGCTGGCCTTCCTGCTGGAGGGCGACCTCAAGGAGGCGGCCGGCGGCCTGCGCGACGTCACCCTGCTGCGCGGCATCGGCCGGGCCGGGATCGCCGACACCATGCGCCCCGCGGTACGCGCCGCCACCCTGCGGCTGCTGGACACCCGGGACGCCCTGCACCTCGCGGTCGGCCGCCGGGTGGACCGCCTGGTCGCCCAGGAGCGCGCCGCCGTCGCCGGACTGCTGGAGCTCGACGATCCGGACGCGCTGCTGCGGCGGGTCTCCGGCGACGCGCGGACCGTCGCGCACGCCGTCGACGACGCCTGGCGGGCCGTCGACCGGCTGCGCGCCGGCCGCCGCCGCGCCGGCGCGCCGGCCCGTCGCCCGATCGCCCGCGACGTGGTCGAGCAGGACGGCGAGCTGGTCCTGGCCCGCACCGCGATCGGTCCGGTCCCGGACCCCAGCCTCTCCCTGCGGGTGGTCGCCGCGGCCGCCGCCGTGCAACTCCCGATCGCCCGGGCCACCTGCGAGTGGCTGGCCGCCTTCTGCCCACCGCTGCCCACCCCGTGGCCACCGGCCGCCCGGGCCGCCCTGATCTCGCTGCTCGGCGCCGGTCCCGGCCTGCTGCCGGCCTGGGAGGCCGCCGACCGGTACGGCCTGATCGACGCCTGGCTCCCCGAGTGGGCCCGGATGCGCAGCCTCCCGCAGCACCACCCGGTGCACCGGTTCACCCTGGACCGGCACCTGGTGCAGGCCGCCTACGAGGCCACCCGGTACGCCCGCGAGGTGGATCGCCCCGACCTGCTGCTGATCGGCGCGTTCCTGCACGACGTCGGCAAGGGCCTGCCCGGCGACCACAGCGTGGTGGGCGCCCCGATCGCCGCCGGCATCGCCACCCGGATCGGCCTGCCGAGCGCCGACGTGGCCACCGTGGAGCGACTGGTCCGGCTGCACCTGCTGCTGCCGGAGGTGGCCACCCGCCGCGACCTGGACGACCCGTTGACCATCTCCACGGTCGCCGAGACGGTCGGCGACCCGGCCACCCTGGACCTGCTGCACGCCCTGGCCCGCGCCGACTCGCACGCCACCGGCCCGGCGGCCTGGTCGGACTGGAAGGGCCGGCTGATGGCCGAGCTGGTCCGCCGGGTGCGCACCGCGCTCGACACCGGCGCGCTGCCCGAGCCGCCGGAACCCGACCCGGAGCTGCTCAGCGGCGCGTTGCCGGTGGTGCACCTGGACGGCGACCAGGTGTCGGTGGCCGCCGCCGACCGCCGGGGACTGCTCGCCGGGGTGGCCGCCTGCCTGGCCATGCACCGGCTGGACGTGGTGGCCGCCAACACCTCGACGGTGGACGGGCGGGCCATCGTCGAGTTCTTCACCCAGCCGCGCTACGGGTCGCCGTACGATCCGGTCGCCCTCGCCGCCGACCTGCGCCGCGTCGCCTCCGGCGACGTCTCGGTGACCCAGCGGGTCCGCGCCCGCGCGATGAGCGCCCGGGGCGGCACCGCGCAGCCGCGGGTGGTCTGGCAGCGTGCCGTGGCCACCGGCGCGGTGGTGCTGGAGCTGCGCGCGGCCGATTCGCCCGGCCTGCTCTACCGGGTGACCAGCGCGCTCGACGAGGCCGGCGCGGAGATCCGGGCGGCCCGGATCTCCACTCTCGGCGGTGACGTGGTGGACGCCTTCTATCTGGTCGGCGCGTGGGCCGAGCAGGCCGAACGGGACCGGGTGCAGCAGGCGGTGCTCGCCGCGGTGTAACGGACGCCCGCCCCGGCGCGTTGGACCGACCGATGATCGGGGACGAGGAGCCGGCGACCCTGGTCGCCGCCGCGGTACGCACTCGCGCGGTGGGCCTGCGGGACGAGCTGGCGCGCGCCGGGCTGGGCGGCGCCGGCACCCTGGCCGAGCTGCTGGCCGCCGCCCGGGCCGCCCGGCGCGGCTGGCTGCGCGCCCGGGGCCGGGCGGTGCGGCCGGACCTGCTGGCCGTGCTGGCGCAGATCATCGCGTTGCAGGAGGTCCGGCCGGCGGACCGCGCCGACGCCCTGGCGCTGTACGAGCTGATCCGCGCCGACCTGGGCGCCCGCGCGGTGCCGGCCGCCTCGCGCGCGGTCTACGCCCAGCTGGCCATGAACCCGCAGCCGGGGGTGCACCCGCAGGTACGCCACGAGATCCGCACCGACCTGGCCAACCCGTTCCTCGATCCGCGCCGCCCGGTGGGGCCGTGGCTGCGGCGGTTCGGCGCCGGGCTGCCCGAGCCGGCGATCCGGCTGGACGGCCGGGACAGCGTGCCGCCGTTCGACCGGCTGTGCACCGCCGAGCCCACTCCGGTGGTACGACCGGAACGGATCAGTGTGGTGGTGACCGCGTACCGGCCGGGGGAGGGGTTGCTGACCGCGGTGCGCTCGATCGTCCGGCAGTCCTGGCGCAACCTGGAGGTGCTGGTGGTCGACGACGGGTCCGCGGCGGAGCACGAGGCGATCCTGCGGGCGGCGGTGGCGCTGGACCCGCGGGTGCGGCTGCTGCGCCAGGCCCGCAACGCCGGGACGTACGTGGCGCGCAACGCCGGCCTGGACGCCGCCACCGGAGCGTTCGTGACCTTCCAGGACTCCGACGACTGGTCGCACCCGCGCCGCCTGGAGCTGCAGGTCGCGCCGCTGCTCGACGAGCCGGAGCTGGTCGCGTCCACCTCGGACGGCCGGCGGGTCACCGAGCACCTCACGCTCACCCGGCTGGGCCGGCGCGGCGGCAAGCTCAACCCGTCCTCGCTGCTGATCCGCCGGGACGTGGTGCCGGCCCGGGTCGGCTACTTCGACGTGGTCCGCAAGGGCGGCGACTCGGAGTACATCGACCGGATCGTCGCAGCGTGCGGCCCTCGGGCGGTGCGGCACCTGCCGGTGCACCTGGCGCTGATCCGGCTCTCCGCGGGGTCGCTGTCGCGGGCCGAGGTCCGGCCGTACTGGATCCATCCGGCCCGCGCCGTCTACCGCTCCGGCTACGCCACCTGGCACTCGCGGATCGCCGCGGGCGCCGCGCCGGCCTTCCGGCCCCGCGACGGCGCGAACCGCCCGTTCCCGGCGCCGGCGCACCTGTCGCGGCCGGCCGGCGCCCGGATCGCCGCCGCGGCGTACGACGTGGTCGTCGCCGCCGACTGGCGGGCCGTGACGGCGACCCAGCGGTCCGCGCTGGCCGAGATCGAGGCGCTGCTCGCCCGCGGATTGCGGGTGGCGATCCTGCACCTGGAGGACTGGCGGCGGCCGGCCCGAGCCCGGTTGCCGGTGCACCCCGCCGTCCAGGAACAGGTCAACGCCGGCCGGATCGGGCAGATCACCCGCACCGACCCGGCCCGCTGCGGGCTGCTGCTGGTGCGGGAACCGGAGCTGCTGCGGTTCCCGCCGGCCGGGCCGGTGGGTCTGGTCCCGCGTACCGTGCTGGTCCTCGTGGAGCGGGCGCCGGACCGCGCGACGGCGCCCTGCGCCGCGGCGGCCGAGCGGATGTTCGGCGTGCCGGCGTGGTGGTGCCCGCAGCGGCCGGAGGTCCGGGCCGCGCTGCTGCGCGAAGACCTCCCGGTGACCGGGTTCGATCTGCCCACCGTGGCCGCGGTCCGGCGCGGCGGCCCCGGGCCGGCGGGCGCCCGGCCGGTCCCGTGCCGCCCGGTGATCGGCGCCGAGGTGCACGACCGCGCGGATCTCGCCGTGCTGGACCGGCTCACCGGCGCCGACATCCGGATCCGGGTCGACGACGGGGTGCGCCTGCCCCGGCAACCGGCCGGGCGGCTGGTCTACCAGGCCGCCGATCTGGAGCCGCTGGAGTTCTACGGGCAGCTCGACTTCTCCCTCCACTTCGCACCGTCACCGGCGCAGCGGCCGGTGCTGGACGCGGCCACGATGGGCTGCATCCCGCTGACCGCGGAGCCCGGCCCGGTCGGCGTGCACTGCGCGGCCGCGGACGTCGCCGAGGTGGTGCGGCGCTACCGGACCGACCCGGTGCTGGCGGCGGAGCAGCGACGGCTGGACCGGCTGACGCTGCGCAAGGAGCACGCCCCGCGGCTGTTCGCCGAACGGGTGCACGAGCTGGCGGTGGGCGAGCGTAACGCCCGGTAGGTTGCGCCGTTAGGGCAGGGTGTGGCCGCCCCCGCGGCCTCGGGAGGGTGGCGGTTCATGGTGCGCAGACTTCGCCGGCTGGCCGGCCGGGCCCGCGGGCTCGGACCACGGACCCTCGCCGCCGCCGCGCTCACCTCGCTGCTCGTCGCGGCGATCGCCGCGGCCGCCGCGTTCGACGCCACCGGCCTGGCCGTCTGCCTGCTCGCCGTGCTGCTCGCCGTGGTCCTGGCCGGTGTGCTGCAGGTCAACCGACGGCTGGTCGCGCTGCGCGCCGACCGCCGGGAGATCCGCGACCTGCGGGTCGTGCTCGACCAGACGCAGCGGCGGGTGGTGTCCGCGGTGGAACGCCAGCGGCTGGCCACCGAGGACCGGCACCGCGAACTGGTCGACGCGGTGGCCCGGGTGCAGCGGCTCGCCGACCGGGGGATGCGCGGCCTGCGGCTGGCCGTGCCGCGCGAGATGGAGGCGACCGTGCAGCTGTTCCAGGGCTTCACGCCACGCGCCCCGATGCCGTCCTCCGGCGACTACGCGCTCAACCCGACCGACCTGCTGGAGCTGCTGTTCCTGGTCCGGTCCCGGCGGCCGGGGCTGGTGCTGGAGCTGGGCAGCGGCACGTCCACGATCTGGCTGGGTTACGTGCTGGAGAGGGTCGGTGGCCGGCTGGTCTCGCTCGACCACGATCCGGAGTACGCCGGGCGTACCCGGGCGGCGTTGCGGGCGCACGGGCTGACCGCGGTGGCCGAGGTGCGCGACGCCCCGCTCACCCCGGTCGAGGCCGGCGACCGCACCTGTTCGTGGTACGACCCGGCCGCCCTGGCCGATCTGCACGGCATCGACTTCCTGCTGGTCGACGGCCCGCCGGCGGCCGTCGGGCCGGACAGCCGGTACCCCGCGCTGCCGGTCGTCGAGCCGCGCCTCGCGGACCGGGCGACGATCGTCCTCGACGACGCGAACCGCGCGGACGAGCGCGCCGCGATCGCCGCCTGGCTGGCCACCGTGGACGGCCTCGCCCGCGAGGAGGGGATGCTCGGCCGGCACGCCATCCTGTCCTACGCCCGCCGGACCCTGGTCACGGCGAACGCCCCTGCCGCAGGGGGACCGGCAGGGGCGCTCACCTGAGCCCGCCGAAGCGAGCCCGAACCTCATGCGAAGGAGTACCGCAGCGGCTCGCGGCCGTCCGAGGCAGATCCAACCGTGCCGCAAAGCGCCTTTCGCCCGTCGATGTCGAGGACCCGAAGAACGACAAGCGAGGCGTGGTCGTTCCTCCGGGCCTCGACATCGACTCAAAGGGGCGAAATGCCCGCCGAGCGGAGCGAGGCCGGCCGGCTCAGTACCCGAAGTCCTGGGTGTAGTAGGGGGTGCCGTTGTCGCTGTAGACCGCGCCGACGCCGACCGTCCGGGACTTGCAGCTGAGGATGTTGGCGCGGTGGCCCGGGCTCTTCATCCAGGCGTCCACCACGTCCTTGCCGGTGCGGTAACCCCAGGCGATGTTCTCGGCGGACGGCCTCGGGTAGCCCGCGGCCTTCTCCCGGGCGGCGAAGCTCGACCCGCCCCGGCCGGTGTGGCTGAACGAGCCGCTCTGCGCCATGTACGCGCTGTGCCCGCGAGCGGCGGTGACCAGCCGGCTGTCCACCTTGAGGGCCGCGCAGCCGTGCGCGGTGCGCTGCGCGTTGGTCAGCCGCACGATGTCGGCCTGCAGGGTCGACTCGGAGACCGGGGCGGCCGTGGCGGGGGCCGCGGACAGCGTCGCGCCCAGCGCGGCGGCGGGGGCGAGGGCGGCGACCAGGGCGAAGCGGCGGAAGAGCGAGCGCATGAGAGGCCCTTTCGGAGTTCGGCGCCTGGCTGCTGCCAGGTTCACCGTTCTCTTCGGCCCGGTCCGCGGAGGGCTCGACTGTCAAAAGGGTGTCGATGCGTCGCTGTTCGGTTGCCGGCCCCGGGCCCGACCTGACGGCCCCGCCGAGCCGGTTCGCCGTGCGGCGCCGCCGGTCACCCGGTCCCGGCCGGGGCGGCGGCGGTGGCGCTAGGGGAGGGCGAGCTCGGTGCGCGGCCGGGGCAGGCCGCCGCCCGGGTGCAGCAGGGCCAGCACGGCGTCGGCGTAGACGCCGGGGTGGTGACGGCCGGCGAAGTCGCGGCCGCGGGCGCTCTGCGCGGCGTAGCCGGACGGGTCGCGGTGCAGCCGGCGCAGGGTCCGGTGCAGCTCGCCGGGAGCGCAGTAGACCGCGGCCGGGCCGTACTCCACCTCCCGGTCCGGGGTGAGCAGCACGACGCAGCCGGCGGCCAGCGGGGCGAGCAGTTGCGCCGGTCCGTCGCCACCGCCCAGGTAGTAGTCCAGCTGGTGCAGGAAGGCGCGCGGCGTGACGTCCCGGTCCTGGTAGATCAGCCAGCTCAGCGGGGGGCGGGCGCCGAAGGCGGCGGCGGTCTCGGCGGTGCGGTCCAGCAGGCGTACGTCGACATCCGGGGTGTCCCGCAGCACAGCCCGCAGCGTTCGCAGCTCCTCGCGGCCGTCGTGGACGAACCGGCCCAGCACGGGGCGGTCGGCGGCCGGTCCGGTGCGCGTGGCCCGCCACCGGCGCGGGTCGACGGTGCACGGCAGCGGCAGCCACACCGGCTCGGCCCTGAACAGCCGGCGCGCCGCCGCCGTGCAGGCCCCGGCCGCGGCGGCCCAGGCCGGGTCCTCCCCGATCACCACCCGGCCGGCGCGGACGGCGCTGGGCTGCCCGGTGGCGAAGGCCAGCGACGCCGGACCGCACACCACGACCAGCCCGGCGTACGCCCGGTCGGCCAGCAGCGTCTGGCGCACCGTGCCGACGTTGATCATCCGCTGCACGTCCGGGTCCAGGTTCCCGGCCGCCGCGCCGAGCGCCGGCAGGTGCAGCAGCGCGAACGCGACCGCCCGGGTGGCGAGGGCGCGCAGCGGGCCGGCGCTCTCCGGCGTGCTGAAGTCCCCGGCCAGGATCAGGTCGTACGTCTCGGGGCCGCCGGTCCCGGCGAGCCGGTGCGGCGCGGCGAACGCCCGCCGCCGCGGCTCCCGCGGCCGGTAGGCGGTCTCCCGGCCGGCGGCGACCCGGGTGTGCCACGCCTGGAACGCCGACAGGTACGCGCGCCGCGCCGGGTGCGTCCAGCCGGGCGCCATGTCCGCGCTGGACAGCGAGCCGCCGGAGAGCCGGATCAGGGCGAGCGTCTCGCCGCTGAGGTGCGGTACGGCGGGACGGCCGAACACCGCCCGGGCCCGCTCCACGTATTCCGCGTCCGCTCCCTTGCGGACGGTGTCCAGGTAGCCGAGCTCACGCAGGGCGACCGCACGGCGCAGCATCAGCGACGACAGGTTGTACGACCGGTGCCGCGCGTACCCCGGCCGGGTCACCACCAGGTCGCCGGTGACCCGCATCCCGGCCGAGGTGGTGGCGAACAGCGCCGGGTCGGCCAGCAGCGGCGCCACCTGGCGTTGCAGCCGCAGCGGGTGCGACCAGTCGTCGGAGTCCTGGAAGGTGACGAACTCCCCGGTCGCGGCGTCCAGGCCGGCGTTGCGGGCCCGGTAGGTGCCGCCGTTGCCGGGCAGCCGCAGCACCCGGATCCGCGGGTCCAGGGCGGCGGCCTCGTCGAGCACGGCGGCCTGCTCCGAGCCGTCGTCGACGATCAGGATCTCCTGGTCGGTCCAGCTCTGCGCGAGCAGCGAGCGGATGGTGACCAGCAGCGCCGGGCCGGGCCGGTAGGTGGTGACGATCGTGGTGATCCGGGGCCCGCCGCCGACCGCGGCGGCCGTCCCGGGCACGATCCGGTCGAAGCGCGGCCCGGGGCCGTCGGCGAGCGTGAAACCGGGCGCGGGCAGCAGCCGGGTGAAACGGGCCAGCCAGGTGGCCGGCTCGGCCAGGTCGACGGCGAGCGCCTCGCGGACCGGGCGCGGGATCCGCGGGTACCGCTCCAGCAGGTCGGCGGCGCGGCCCGCGGCCAGCGCCAGCTGCGCGTGCACGCCCTGGTGGTCGGGAGCGACCGCGGCCGGGCCGTGGGCGCGCAGCAGCGCGTCGAACAGCGCCAGGCCGTCCGCCCGGTCCTGCGGCTCCAGATCCTGGCACGCGATCACCCGGGCCAGCTCGCCGAGCGCCCACGGGTCCAGGCCGTCGGGCAGCGGCCGGCCGGCGCGGGCGGTGGCCAGCAGGGCGTCCAGGTCGGTGACGCCCGCGGCGTACGCCAGCAGGGCCCGCGCGTCCGCGGAACGGGCCGCCAGCGCGGCCGCCGCCGGCCCGTCCGGACCGGCCCGGCGCAGCGCCCGCAGATGCCGGTCGAGCAGGGCGGATCCGTACGACCCCGGGGTGATGTGCGTGCGCATGGCCTGCCCAACGGCGCGGCCGGGGCCGGCGTGACGTGACCGCGCCGCGGGTCGTTGGGTCCACCGGGAGGCCGGGCCCCGTTCGTGCCCGCCGGTTGTCGAGCAACGGAGTACACGATCATGACCGCGACCGTCCATGACGTGGCGATCCTGTCGGACTTCCGGTACCCGGGCGGCAATTCCGCGGCCATCGCGGCCGAGGTGCGCGCCCAGGCGGAGGCCGGATTGCGCACCGCCCTGGTGCACGTGCCGTCCCCGCACAACCGGGACGGCCTGCCGTTCAGCCCGCGGATCGCCGAACTGCTCCGCGAGGGCCTGGCCGAGCTCGCCGTGCCGGACGCCGCCACGGACGCCCGCCTGCTGGTGGTCCGCCAGCCCCGGATCTTCACCGCCGACCTGGCCGTGGTGCCCCGGGTGCACGCCGAGCGGACCGTCATGGTGATCAACCAGGCGCCCGGCGACGCCGCGGACCCGGCCCGCTACTACGACGTCGGCGAGATCCGCGACCGGGTCTCGCGGTACTTCGGCCCGGTCGTCGAGTGGGCGCCGATCAGCCCGCGGATCCGCGCCGAGGTGCTGCGGTCCGCGCCGGACGCGCCGCTGGCCGGCGCGGACTGGCACGAGATCATCGACGTGGCCCGGTGGTGGACCGGGCGGGACCGGCCGGTCGCCGGCGTGCCGGTGCTCGGCCGGCACGGACGCTGCGACCCGGTGAAGTGGCCACGCACCGCCGCGGAGCTGCTGCTGGCCTACCCGGAGCGGGACGACCTGCGGGTCCGGGTGCTGGGCGGCGGCGAGATCGCGACCCGGCTGCTGGGCCGGCGCCCGGCGAACTGGGAGCTGCTGCCGTTCGGCGCCGAACAGCCGGCGGACTTCCTGCGCACCCTCGACTTCTTCGTCTACTTCCACGACCCCGACCTGGTCGAGGGGTTCGGCCGGACCATCCTGGAGGCGATGGCCGCCGGGGTGCCCGCGATCGTCGGCCCGCACTTCCGGCCGCTCTTCGGCGACGCCGCGCTCTACACCACCCCGGCCGGGGTGGAGCCGCTGGTCCGCGAGCTGTGGGCGGACCGGGACCGGTACCGCGCGGTGGTCGCCCGGGCCCGGGACCTCGTCCAGCGCCGGTACGGTCCCGGCACGCACCTGGCCCGGCTCGCCGAGCGCGGCGTGCCCACCCGCCCGGCCGCGCGCCGCGCGCCGGCCCGGATCGGCCGCGACCGGGCCGTATCCCGCCCCCGGCCGGTGCTGATGCTCAGCGACAACGGCGCCGGACTGGGGCACCTGTCCCGGCTGATGGCGATCGGCCGCCGTCTGCCGGCGAGCTGCCCGGCGGTGATCGCGACCCAGTCGTACGGGGCGTCGCTCGCCCACCGGGAGGGCTTCCTCACCGAGTACCTGCCGTCGCGCGCCGTGCTCGGCCTGCCCCGGCCACGCTGGACCGGTTTCCTGCGGGCCCGCCTGGAGCACCTGGTCGACCTGCACCGCCCGGCCGTCGTCGCGGTGGACAGCGTCCCGCACGACGGCATCGTGGCGGCCGCCGCGGCCCGCCCGGACGTCACCTGGGTGTGGGTGCGCCGGCCGATGTGGCGGCGGGACACCGGAGCCGAGTGGATCGCCCGGGGTCCGGCCTTCGACGGCATCCTGGAGCCCGGCGAGTTCGCCGCGGCCGCCGACGAGGGCCCGACCGTGGCCGACCGCGGCGGCGTCCACGCGGTCGATCCGATCATGCTGCTGGACCGCGGTGACCTGGCCGGGCCGGACGAGGCGCGGGCCGTGCTCGGCGTCCAGGAGGGCCGGCCGGCCGCGCTGCTGCAGCTCGGCGCCGGGAACATCGACGACATCACGTCGCCGCTGCGCCGCGGCGCCCGGCTCCTGCGCGAGGCGGGTTTCCAGGTGCTGCTCGCCGAGTCGATGATCGCCACCGAGCCGACGCCGCCGGTGCCCGGCGCCCGGGTCGTCAAGGTGTACCCGATCAGCCGCTATCTGCGCGGACTCGATCTCGTGGTCAGCGCGTCCGGCTACAACTCGTTCCACGAACTGCTCGCCTTCGGGGTGCCGGCGGTGTTCGTGCCGAACCGCCGGACCGCGCTCGACGACCAGGTGGCCCGGGCCCGGTTCGCGGCGGCGACCGGCGCGGCGCTGTGCGTCGAGGACCCGCAGGGCGCGGAGCTGGACCGGGTGCTGGCCGAGGCGGCGCGCCCGGAGGTACGGGCCGGACTCACCCGGCGGTGCGCGCAGGTGGGATTCGGCAACGGCGCGGCGGCCGCGGCCCGGTGGCTGGCGGGGCTGGCCGCCGAGAACGTACGAAGCGGAGCGTGAACATGTCCGACTCACCCACCGTGGCCCCGGCCGGGGCGGAGCTGGAGCGGCTGCGCTGGGAGATCGCCGCGCTGACCGGGCGGATGCGCTCGGTGGAGCTGGAGCGCGACTCCTGGCGGGCCCGCTGCGAGCGGCTGACCGAGCAGCGCGACCGGGAGCGGGAGAAGAGCCGGCGGCTGCGCAGCAGCGGGTCGTACCGGCTGGGGCGGGCGCTGGTGTCGCTCGCCCGGGACCCGTGGCACACCTCGCCCCGGCTGGTCCGGGGGCTGGCCCGGCGGCTGCGGCCCCGCCCGGCCGGGACGCCGATCGTGCCGGAGCAGGTGCCCCGTACGCCGTCGGCGCGGCGGCGGCCGGCCCACCTGTACGTCGCGATCGGCCTCGACCACGACACGCTGCGCGACCTGCTCGTCACGATCAACCAGCGGCTGCTGGTGACACCGGACCACCGGCCGGTGGTGCTGACCGACGACCCGGCGTTCTCGCTGCTGCGCACGCTCGGGGTGCTGCTGGAGTACCTGCCGGACCGGGGCACCTGGGAGCGGCACCGGCCGGACCGGGCCTGGGACGACCTGCTCGCCGAGCGGCTCGCCCGGCTGTGCCGCGACCACGTCACCGAGCGGACCGTGGTGGTCGACCGGCTGCGCCCACCGGCGCTGGCCGACCTACTCCGGTTCCGGTAGCGCCGCGTCCAGCAGCGGGGCGACGGTCCGCGCGTACGTCGTGGTCAGGTGGTTGGTGTCGCGGTAGGCGAGCACGTTGCCGATCACCGGCGGGCAGAAGCCGGCGCACAGCCACGGCACCGGGTCGATCACGGTGACCCCGGTGAGGCCGGTGAGCGAGCGCCGCTGCGCCGGCCCGCGCAGGGCGGCCGGCACGCGCCGCCCGCAGCGGTCGATCCGCTTGAGCCGGGCCTGCCGGGCCAGGCAGACCGGCACCCGCTCACCGCCCAGGTACGGCGTGTCCGCGATGATCGCCACTCGCGCGCCGGTCGCCCGGAGCGCGGCGGCGGTGCGCTGCCAGGCCGCCCGCCACTGGCCGGACTCGTCGGCACGGGTGTCCACCGGCCGGTAGTTGAAGCTGGACCCGATGACCACCAGGCCGGGGCGCAGCGCCCGGATCCGGGCCAGCGCCCCGGCGTGGAACCGGGCGCACTCGGTGTACTCGCGCCGCAGCCCGTCGTGCCACAGCCGCAGGTCGGCGGCGGAGCAGGAGGACTTGCTCAGCGACACCAGCCGCCAGCGGTGCCGCCCGGCCACCCGCTGCAACGCGGGGAACCAGTGGGCGGCGTGCGAGTCGCCGTAGAGCACCACGGTCGTCGACCCGGCCGGGTCGCCGTAGACGCAGCCGGCCGGGGCGGCCGTGGCCGGCGCCTCCACGTGGCATCCGTCCGCCCACACCCGTGCCTTGTCCGCGTTCACCCGGGCCAGGGACGGGGTCAGGTTCGCCGGCAGCTCCCGGGTGTCGCGGGCGGCGCGCACCGCGCGGGCGACGACCGCGTACGGGTCGGCGGCCCGCGCGGTCGCCACCGGCAGGTCCCGGATCGCGGCGCCGGCCGGCACCGGGTGCGGCAGCAGCGCGACGGTGACCGCGGTGGCGGCGACCGCGCCGGACAGGCCGGCGCCCAGCCCCAGCGCCCGGTTCGGCCGCCGGCGCAGCCGCGGGTGCCGCCGGAGCGGGTTCTCCACCAGGTGGTACGTGACCCAGGACAGGCCGAGCGCGGCGGCCGCGAGCAGCAGGGCCAGCGGCGGTGACGCGTCCACACCCAGCGCCGCCGGACCGATCAGCAGGACCGGCCAGTGCCACAGGTACCAGCCGTAGGACAGCCGGCCGACGGCTCGCAACGGGCGGGCCGCCAGCGGCCGGCACCCGCCGGCCAGCACGGCCATCGCGCCGCCCACCGGCAGCAGGGCGGCGACACCCGGGTACGGGGTGCGCCCATCGCACCACACCGCCGCCACCAGGATCGCGGCCAGCCCGGCCGCTCCCGGCCAGGCGCCGCGCAGCCGCGGGGCGAGCACCGCGAGCAGGGCGCCGGCGCCCAGCTCCCACGCCCGGGTGTGCGGCCCGAAGTACGCCCACGGCGCCGACCGCGCGCTCTCCAGCACCCCGGCGGTGAACGAGCCGGCCACCACTGCCACCAGCACCCCGGCGGTCCGGGCCCGGGTCCGCGCGACGAGCAGCAGCAGTGGCCAGGCCAGGTAGAACTGCTCCTCCACGGCCAGCGACCAGAAGTGCTGGAACGGGGACGGGGCGGCGTCGGCGTCGAGATAGTCCGTACCGGTGAGCGCGAACCGCAGGTTGGCGACGTAGCCGGTGGCCGACAGGGCGTCCCGGGCCAGCTCGCCCAGCCGGATCGCCGGCAGCCAGAGCCGGGCCGCGACCAGCGTGGCGACCAGCACCAGCGCGGCGGCCGGCAGCAGGCGCAGGGCGCGGCGGGCGTAGAACCGGTGGATCGACAGCCGGCCGGCCGCCGCCTCGCGCCGCAGCAGCGACGTGATCAGGAAGCCGGAGATCACGAAGAACACGTCCACGCCCACGTAGCCGCCGGCGGCCAGCGGCACCCCGGCGTGCCCGAGCACCACCAGGAGCACCGCGACCGCGCGCAGGCCCTCGATGTCGGGACGGTGACCGGCCCGGTCCGGGGTCGTCGGCGAGAGGCTCATCGCCCTCTAACGCGTGGCCCGGGCCCCAGGTGTCGGCCTGCCGTACGTGTCGCAACCTCGCCACCGGGCCGTCGTTGCCCCTGGTGTGACAGCGCAGATGTCGGGTGCCGCGGCCCGGCCGGACACCGGCGACGGGCGGCTCGCGGCGCATCCGCCCCCGGCGCCGTCGCCCTGGCGGCCGGTGTGGCGCGGCATCGTCCTGCGGTCCGTGCTGGTCCCGCTGATCGTGCTGGCCCCGCTGGTGACCCTGCCGCCCAGCGCCGACCACCGGTTCAACGTCTACGCCAACGGGGCGCGCTACCTCACCCACCCGTGGGAGATGGCCGGTCAGGCGGTCCGCAGCGTCCCGCCGTACCTGGAACTGGGCAACTTCCGCCCGCTCGGCCGGATCGTGGAATGGGCGCTGGACACCGTCGCGTTCGCCGTCACCGACCTGTCCGGGCTGCCCGCGAACGTCGCGCTGCGGCTGGTGTCGTTCGCCGCCGCGATCCTGCTGACCCTGGCCGGCGTGGTGCTGGCCGAGTGCGTGGTGACCCGGGGCCGTCCGTTCGCCGGGCCGCCCTCGCTGATCGCCGCGGTGCTGCCGTTCGCGGCCGGCGGGAGCTTCGTGGCGGCCGGCCGGGCCAGCACCACCGTCCTGTTCGGCGGCCTCTACTTCGTCACCGCCGCGCTGGTGCTGCTGGTCGCCGCGGCCGCCGCGCGCACCGCCGGCCGGATCCGGCTGGGCGCCCGGCCGGGGGCGCTCGCGGTGGCGCTGGGTGGGGCGCTCGCCGCGTTCAACGAGATGGCCTATCTGGCGCTGCCGCTGGCCACCGGCGTGGTGCTGATCCGGGCCCGGATGGTGCTCGGCCTGCCGTGGTCGGCCACGGTGCGCGGCGCGGGGGCCCGCTTCGCCGGGCTGCTCTGGGCCGGTTTCCTGCCGGTGGCGGTCCCGGTCCGGGCGATCATCGCGCAGCGGTGCGCGGACGGCGGCTGCTACGCCGGCTCCGACGTGGCCGTGGCCGGCGTGCTCGGCGCGCTGCCCCACCGGCTGACCGCGTGGGTGCCGCCGCTGATGTGGCAGCGGGCCGCCGAGGGGCCGTACGGGCGCACGCTCGGCCCGGCGCTGCTGCTCGCCCTGCTGGCGCTGCTCCTGCTGGTCCGCCGGTTCCACGCCGACCGGCCCGGCTGCGACGCCCCGGACCGGCGGCAGTGCTGGGCGCTCGCCGCCACCGGCCTGGCCACGCTGGTCCCGGCCGCCATCATGGGCGCGCTCAACGCCCAGGTGCAGCAGCTCGCCGCGGCCGGCTGGTGGGGGCTGGGCTGGCGGGACAGCGCACTGACCGGCCCGGCCGGGGCCATGCTGACCGTGGCGCTGCTGACCGGCCTGCTGGCGCGCAGCCACCGCGGCGCCCGGTCGCACCGCGCCGGGATGCTCGCCGGCGTGCTGCTGCTCGTGGTCTGCGCCGCGGTCGGCGCCGCCGCGAACCGGGACCACCGCGCGGCGGCCGGGTCGGGGCGGTCCGCGTACCTGCACGACCGGGTGGCCCAGGAGATCGCCGACTTCGACCGCTCCCCGGCCGGCAACGCCCGCCGCTGCGCGCTGCGTGCCGAGTTCCGGGCCGGGCTGCCGGCCGCTCGCGGCGGGGACCCGGTCGAGCTGCGCCGCTTCGACCGGGCCGTGGACGCCGCCACGGCCCGGCTCGCCGGCCGCCGGTTCTGCGCCGGAGCGCCGTGATGGGCGAGCTGATCTCGGTGGTCGCGCCGGTCTACAACGAGGGCGCCGGCGTGGACCGTTTCGTCGGCCGGATGGCCGAGGCGCTGGCCGGCCACGACTACGAGCTGATCCTGGTGGACGACGGCTCGGGCGACGACTCGTGGCGCCGGATCGCCGCCTGCGCGCTGCGCGAACCCCGCGTGCTCGGGGTACGGCTGTCGCGCAACTTCGGCAAGGAGGCGGCCCTGCTGGCCGGCCTGGAGCACGCGACCGGCGACGCCACCGTGGTGATCGACGCCGATCTGCAGCACCCGCCGTCGGCGGTCGCCGAGATGATCCGGCGGTGGCGGTCCGGCGCGCAGGTGGTCGAGGCGGTCAAGCGCAACCGCGCCGGCCAGTCGCTGGGCAGCCGCCTCGGCGCCCGTGTCTTCAACCGGGCCTTCACCCGGCTGACCCGGGTCGACCTGGTCGACGCCACGGACTTCCGGCTGCTCGCCCGTCCGGCGCTGGACGCCCTGCTGCGGATGCCCGAGCACTCGTCGTTCTTCCGCGGGACCAGCAGCTGGATCGGTTTCCGCCGGGAGACCGTCGAGGTGGACATCGACCACCGGGAGGGCGGTGCGTCGCGCTGGACGGCGCGCTCGCTGTTCCGCCTCGCGGTCAACGGCCTGACCTCGTTCACCTCCGCGCCGCTGCACCTGGTCACCGCCGTGGGCCTGGCCTTCGCCGCGTTCTCGGCGGTGCTCGGCGTGCAGACGCTGGTCCGGTGGATGCGGGGCGACTCGGTGGCCGGGTTCCCCACGGTGATCCTGCTGCTGCTGGTGACCGGCACGTTCGTCCTGCTCGGGCTCGGCGTCATCGGGGAGTACCTGGCCCGCATCCACGAGGAGGTCCGCGGCCGCCCGCGCTACCTGGTCCAGGAGCGGGCCGGCGCCGCGGCGGTGGCCGAGACGACCGGCGCGCGGCGGCTGCCACCGCTGGACGTCCCGGAACAGTGGGTGGGGCGTGCGGAGCACCGCTGAGCCGGTCGGTCCGGGTCCGGCGGGCGGCGCGCCGCGGGGCGCGGAACCGGCGCGCCTGGTCCGCTACGCCGTGAGCGGCGGGGCCAGCGCACTGACCCATGTCGGTGTCGGCCTGGCCGGCCTGCGCCTGCTGCACCTGGGCCCGGTGACCGCCTCGACCACCGGGTTCACGGCCAGCGTCGTGGTGTCCTACCTGCTGCAACGCGCCTGGGTGTTTCGCTGCGCGGCCGGGCACGTGGTGGCCGGCCCGAGGTTTCTGGCCGTCACCGCGGCCGCCGCCGTGGTGAACACGGTCGTGCTGTGGCTCGGCGCCGGGGTGCTGGCCGCGCCGTACCCGGTGGCGCAGGCGTTCGCCCTGGCGCTGATCCCGCTGGTCAACTACGTGCTGAACGCCCGCTGGACCTTCGCCGGGCGGTGACCCGGCGGCCGGCAGCGGCGCCCACCTCGCGCGGGTGGGCGCGGGGCGCGCGACGACGGGCGGAACGGGACAGGTCGTACCGGAGAAAAGGTGTTGATCTAGAGGCGGTGAGCGGACCGGACCGTGGTGACCCCGCGGGTGTCGAAGAAGCGCTTCGCGAGCCGGGCCAGGTGGTCGACGTCGTATTCGCGGTGGTTCTGGATCAGGATGACCAGATCGGCCGAGGTGACCGCGCCGGACAGGTCCTCGGTGCGGGAGACCGGGACGCCGCCGACGTCCCAGGTGCGCACGTGCGGGTCGTGGTACGCCACGGTGGCGCCGAGCGCGGCCAGTTGCCGGGCCAGCGGCGCGGCCGGTGACTCGCGCTGGTCGGCGATGTCGGCCTTGTAGGTGATGCCGAGCAGCAGGACCGTCGCCCCGCGGACCGCCTGACCGTCCGCGTTGAGCAGGTTCTGCGCGCGCCGGGCCACGTACGCCGGCATCGTCGCGTTGATTTCCTGCGCCAGCTCCACGAAGCGGAACGGGTAGCCGAGCTTGCTGCGCACGTTGTGGCTCAGGTAGTTCGGGTCGATCGGGATGCAGTGCCCGCCGACGCCCGGTCCGGGGTGGAACGCCTGGAAGCCGAACGGCTTGGTGGCCGCCGCGCTGATCACGTCCCAGAGGTCGATGTCCAGCTCGTGGCAGAACCGGGCCATCTCGTTGACCAGCGCGATGTTGACGTGCCGGTAGGTGTTCTCCAGCAGCTTCGCGGTCTCCGCCTCCCGGGTGCCGCGGGTCCGGACCACCGTCTCGATGAACCGGCCGTAGAACGCGGCGGCGGCCGAGGTGCAGGCCGGGGTGTACCCGCCGACCACCTTCGGGGTGTTGTGCGGGCCGTACTCGGTGTTGCCGGGGTCGATCCGTTCCGGCGAGAAGGCCAGGTGGAAGTCGATGCCCGCGGTCAGCCCGGAGAGCTGTTCGAGCAGCGGCCGGACCACGTCGTCGGTGGTGCCCGGATAGGTGGTCGACTCCAGCACCACCAGCGTCCCGGGGCGCAGGTTGCGGCCGACCGCGCCGGTCGCCCCGGTCACCGCGCGCAGGTCCGGGCCGTCGCCCTCGGACAGCGGGGTGGGCACGCAGATCACCGCGGTCCGGGCCCGCGCGATCCCGCTCTCGTCGGCGGTCGGGCGGAAACCGCCGGCCAGCATCACGGCGACGTCGGCGTCGCTCAGGTCGTCGACGTGCGACCGGCCGGCGCGCAGCGACGCGACCACCGCCTCGTCGATGTCGAGGCCGAGCACCGACAGACCGGCCCGGACCGCCTGTTGCGCCAGTGGCAGGCCGACATACCCCAGGCCGAGAATGACCACGTCGTAGCTCAAGGGACTCTCCTTGTCCGGTGTGGATGGGTGCGGGCGGCCGGGGCGTCGTCCGGTGCGGTCAGGCCACCGGGGGCAGGGCCGCCGGGGCGGTCGCCGGCCGGCGGGGGCCCGGGCGGCGGGGCAGCGCGGCGAGCGCGGCCGGCGACACCGTGCCGCCGCGCGGCAGGCGCAGCTCGAACGGGGAGGCGAAGGGCAGGTACGCCGGCAGGAAGTCGGCCAGCAGCGCCTGCTGCTCGGCCCGTACCGCGTCGGCGGCGTCCACGTCGTTGAGGCAGAACGCGTCCACGCCCCGGGTGCGCAGCGGCCGGGCCAGCCGCAGCGGCGTGACCGGGTCGGCCAGCTCGGTGTACCGGTAGCGGATCTGCCCGGGCGTGGCCCGGCCGGTCAGGTACGCGTAGTACTGCTGCAGCGAGGACAGCATCGACACGTCCTCGGGGTGCCGGAACTGGTGCCCGGCGGTGCCGCGGACCGCCTCGGCGAAGCGTTCCTCGATCTCCAGCAGCACGCTGCGCCGGGCCGGGTGCGGCGTGTGCATCATCTTGCGGCTCAGCACCCGGCCGAAGGTCTCCCGGATCAGCCGCCGGTTGTTCTTCGCCGCCGCGTCGGCCGGCCGGTCGCCGGGCCCGCGCGGAGCCGGGTCGACCAGCGACGACGACGGGAAGAACCGGGTCAGCCCGCCGGGGGTGAAGAACAGGTCGGGGGTGACCGGGCGGCCCAGGAACACGTCGTCGTTGAGGTAGAGGAAGTGTTCGGCCAGCCCGGGGATCCGGTGCAGCCGGGACTCGATGGCCTGGGAGTTGAAGGTGGGCAGCCGGCCGCCGTCGCCGAAGATCTCCCGGTGGGTGACCACGGTCAGCCGGGGGTGGCTCAGGTCGAGCCAGGCCGGCACCTGGTCGTCGGTGACCAGATGGACGTGCCGTACCCAGGGGGCGAAGCAGTGCAGCGCGCGCATCGAGTAGCGCAGCTCGTCCCGGTTGATCCAGCGCGAGTCGTTGGCGGCCTGCCGGTTGACCCGGGCGACCCACGGGTTCTGGGCCAGCGCCCGGGCCCTGCGCCGCTGCCAGGCCGGGTCGGCGCCGTCCACCCAGGTGTAGACCACGTCGACGGGGAAGTCGATCCGCTCCGGGCCGAGCGCGGTGAAGACCCGCCGGGTGCGGTAGGCGGTGGCGTCGTCCGGTTCGCTGAACGCGCCGAACACCGGCTCCGCGGCGGCGGTCACCGGCTCGGCGGCCGGGACGGTGGTGGCCACCGGGTTGGGCCGCGGCGCGAGCAGGGCGTGGCCCTCCGGCCGCCAGAACTCGACCTCGCAGGCGTACTCCGGGCCCAGCACCAGGTTGCCGCCCGGATCGGTGACCGGCCAGCAGGCGGCGACGACCCGGTCGTGGCGGCCGGGCGGCCCGGCCGCCCGCAGCATCCCGTGGTCGCGGCGGGCGATGCCGGTCAGCAACCCCAGCATCAGGCCGCGCTCGCTCTCCGGTACGCCCACGGTGGTGCGTCCGGGATCCGCCGAGGGCACCCGGAACCAGTCGACGCCGGCCATCTCGAGCGCCTCGGCGACCCGGTCCAGATTGGCCCGGCGTACCTCGACCGGGCTGGTCGTGGTGACCACGCGCGCGCCGAGCCGGCCGTGCCGGGTGCGGACCCGCATCAGCCGGCCGGGCGCCGCGGCCCGGTCACGTCGGGCCCGGCCCAGCGGCATCAGCGCCCGGGCGATGCGCAGCCGCCGTTCCGGCGCGGTCCGGGGCAGGATCCGGCGCTGCGCGGTCTGGAACATCCGTCGCCGGACCGGCCAGGGCGTCCGCCGCAGAATCCGCCGCAGGGTCACGCCGCCGTCCTTTCGCCGCACGTCCGCCGAACCGGCCACGCGACCCTTAACGTCACGGCTGAGACGGAAGTTGCGGTCTATGCCCCTTAGCGAGGATATGCAGGATTAGTCCACCTCGGTGGGTGTTCGCGGACACCCACCCCTAGGGGGCCGCATCCGGGGGTCGGCCGATGCAGGACGTTGCGCGTCCGGGGCATGGTGGAGGGCAGTCGAGACCTGGAGGATCGGTCATGGGCAAGGCTCTGGTGTTCCTGCTGACGGTGATCGGTGGCGTGGTCGTGGTGAGCTGGGTGGCCGACCTGCTGTTCGGCGCCTTGTTCTACCTGATCGTCGGCGCTCTGGTGGCCGGCGGCGCGCTCTGGCTCTACGGCCGGGCCAAGCGGGAGATCGCCCCCGGCACCCGGACACAGCGGCGCATCGAGGCCGCCGCCCGGACCTACCGGATGCGCAACCGGTGACCGCTGGCCGCTCCGGTTAGGCTTGCGGGCAACGCCACCACCAACGACCAACGGGAAGTCGCACCGTGTTTGACACCCTGAGTGACCGCCTGTCCGGGATCTTCACCAAGCTCCGCGGCAAGGGCCGGCTCACCGATGCCGACATCGACGCCACCGCGCGCGAGATCCGCCTCGCGCTGCTGGAGGCGGACGTCGCGCTGCCGGTGGTCAAGGCGTTCATCGCCAGCCTCAAGGAGCGGGCGCGCGGCGCCGAGGTCTCCCAGGCGCTGAACCCGGCCCAGCAGATCATCAAGATCGTTCACGAAGAGCTGATCAACACGCTCGGTGGCGAGGGGCGGCGGCTGGTCTTCGCCAAGCAGCCGCCCACCGTGATCATGCTGGCCGGTCTGCAGGGCGCCGGTAAGACCACGCTCGCCGGCAAGCTCTCCCGCTGGCTCAAGGGCCAGGGTCACCAGCCGCTGCTGGTCGCCGCCGACCTGCAGCGCCCCAACGCGGTCAACCAGCTGCAGGTGGTCGGCGGCCGGGCCGGCGTGGAGGTCTACGCGCCGGAGCCGGGCAGCGGCGTCGGTGACCCGGTCAAGGTCGCCAAGGACTCCATCGAGGTCGCCAAGCGCACCGCCAAGGACATCGTCATCGTCGACACCGCCGGGCGTCTCGGCATCGACGAGGAGATGATGCAGCAGGCCCGGGACATCCGCGACGCGGTCGAACCGGACGAGGTCATCTTCGTCATCGACGCCATGGTCGGTCAGGACGCGGTGCAGACCGCCGAGGCGTTCCGGGACGGCGTCGGCGTCACCGGCGTGGTGCTCTCCAAGCTCGACGGTGACGCCCGCGGCGGTGCCGCGCTCTCCGTCCGGCACGTCACCGGCCAGCCCATCCTGTTCGCCTCCACCGGCGAGAAACTGGAGGACTTCGACGTCTTCCACCCGGACCGGATGGCCAGCCGGATCCTCGGCATGGGTGACGTGCTGACCCTCATCGAGCAGGCCGAGCAGGCCTTCGACGAGGAGCAGAAGGAGAAGATGACCAGCAAGCTGCTCGGTGGCGAGCAGTTCACGCTGGAGGACTTCCTGGACCAGCTGATCGCGGTCCGCCGGATGGGCCCGATCGCCAACATCCTCGGCATGATGCCCGGCATGGGCCAGATGAAGGACCAGCTGGCCGAGCTCGACGACAGCCACTTCGACCGGGTCACCGCGATCATCCGCTCGATGACGCCGAAGGAGCGCACCGAGCCGAAAATCATCAACGCGTCCCGCCGGCTGCGCATCGCCAACGGCTCCGGGGTCACCGTGATGGAGGTGAACCAGCTGCTCAACCGCTTCGCCGACGCACAGAAGATGATGAAGCAGATGAGCGGCATGATGGGCCTGCCGGGTGGCCGTCGCAGCGCCACGAAGAGCTCGAAGAACAAGCGCAAGGGCAAGAACAACCGGCCGCGCGGCGGCGGGATGCCGGCCGGGCTGCCCGGTGGCTTCCCGGGCGGGATGCCCCAGCTGCCGCCGGGCCTGGACCCGAACGCGCTGGCCGGCGGCGGCATGCCGCCCGGCTTCAAGCTGCCCAAGCTGGACTTCAACAAGCTGAACAAGCCGAAGGGCAAGGACAGCTGAAGTCGGCATGAGGCTAGTTGTCGCGGCGCTGGTTCCGTGATGGGCGATCCCGCTGAGGAGGAGCCGATGACAGCTGCGCCGCACTCGAACGAGCTCGACATGATCGAGCATCTGCTCGGCCGAGACGACCTGACCGTCGACGACATCGCAGATCTTCCCGAGGATCTTCGTTACGAGTTGATCGGCGGAAGGCTCGTCTCACAGTGGACCGGCCTTGGGTCTGGCCCGGCCGGACGACTGAGCCGCTGATCCGGTAGGACTGTGCCATGGTGTTGCATGTGCGTGGGACCGTCCTGCCGGACGGCGAGATCCGGGACATCTGGCTCGTCGGCGACCGGGTCACCTTCGAACCGGTGGCCGATGCCGAGACGATCAGCGACGGCGGCTGGATCGTGCCGGGGCTGGTCGACGCGCACTGCCACCTCGGCATCGCGTACGGCGCGCGGCCGATCGAGAGCCTCGACCAGGCACGCGAGCTGGCACACATCGACCGGGACGCCGGGGTGCTGGCGCTGCGGGACGCCGGTTCGCCGTACCCGTACCCGGAACTCGACGACGAGCCGGGCGTGCCCCGCCTGGTCCGCGCCGGGCGTCACGTCGCGGCCCCGCGCCGGTACCTGCGGGACATCGGCCTCGAGGTGGCCGCCGAGGAGGTCGCCGCCACGGTGACCGCGCAGGCCAGGGCCGGCACCGGCTGGGTGAAACTGGTCGGCGACTGGATCGACCGGGAGGCCGGCGACCTCGCGCCGAGCTGGGACCCGGCGACCATGGCGGCGGCGGTGGAGGCCGCGCACGCGGCCGGCGCGCGGGCCGCGGTGCACACGTTCTCCGAGGAGGGCGTGGAGATCATGGTCCGGGCCGGGGTGGACTCGGTGGAGCACGGCACCGGCCTGTCGCTGGAACTGATCGACGAGATGGCCCGGCGGGGCACCGCCCTGGTGCCCACGATGATCAATATCCGGACGTTCGGCAAGATCGCCGATCAGGCCCGGGAGAAGTTCGCCGGGTACGCCGACCACATGATCGCCCTGCGGGACAGGTTCCCCGAGGTGGTGGTGGCCGCGTGGGAGGCCGGCGTCCCGATCTACGTGGGCACCGACGCGGGCGGCGGCATCCGGCACGGGCTGGCCGCCGAGGAGATGCTCTACCTGCACGAGGCCGGCATCCCGGCGGCCGACGTGCTGGCCGCCGCGTCGTGGCGGGCGCGCGACTGGCTGGGCTTCCCCGGCCTGGTCGAGGGCGGGCTGGCCGACCTGGTCGTCTACGACGCCGACCCGCGCGCCGACCTGCGCGTGGTGCGGGCCCCGCGCCGCATCGTGCTGCGGGGCGCCGTCATCAGGTGACCGCCGCCGCGCCGGCGGGGGAGAACCGATGCCCACCCGGCCGGTCGGGTGCCGAGCGCGACTAGGATGCGTGCTCATGGCTCGCGTGCTCACTCCCCGTGCGGAGGACTTCCCCCGCTGGTATCAGGACCTCATCGCCAAGGCGCAGCTCGCCGACAACGGCCCGGTGCGCGGCACGATGGTGATCCGGCCGGTCGGCTACGCCATCTGGGAGCGCATGCAGGCCGACATGGACGCCCGGATCAAGGAGCAGGGCGTTCAGAACGCGTACTTCCCGCTCTTCATCCCGGAGAACTACCTGCGCCGCGAGGCCGACCACGTGGAGGGCTTCTCGCCGGAGCTGGCCGTGGTCACCCACGCCGGGGGCAAGGAGCTCGCCGAGCCGCTGGTGGTGCGCCCCACCAGCGAGACCGTGATCGGCGAGTTCATGGCCAAGTGGGTCGACTCGTACCGTGACCTGCCGCTGCTGCTCAACCAGTGGGCCAACGTGGTGCGCTGGGAGCTGCGCCCGCGGACCTTCCTGCGGACCACCGAGTTCCTCTGGCAGGAGGGACACACCGCGCACGCCACCGAGCAGGACGCCCGCGAGCACGCCCGCGACATCCACAAGAACGTCTACCAGGCGTTCATGGAGGAGATGCTGGCGATCCCGGTGATCCCCGGCCGCAAGACCCGGGGCGAGCGGTTCGCCGGCGCCACCAACACGATGACCGTCGAGGCCATGATGGGCGACGGCAAGGCGCTGCAGATGGGCACCTCGCACGAGCTCGGGCAGAACTTCGCCAAGGCGTTCGACATCACGTACTCGTCGGCCGACCGCACCGTCGAGCACGCCTGGACCACGTCGTGGGGCACCTCGACCCGGATGCTGGGCGGTCTGATCATGGTGCACGGTGACGACAACGGCCTGCGGCTGCCGCCGCGGCTGGCGCCGGTCCAGGTGCAGATCATGGTGGTCAAGGCGGGCGAGGGCGTCGCGGAGGCCGCCGCGCGGCTGCGCGACGAGCTCAAGAGCGCCGGCGTACGGGTGCGGCTCGACGACCGTGCCGACATCCCGTTCGGCCGCCGTGCCGTGGACGCCGAGCTGCAGGGCATCCCGATCCGTGTCGAGGTCGGCCCCCGCGACCTGGCCAACGGCAACGCCGTGGTGGCCCGCCGGGTGGACGGCTCGAAGTCGCCGGTCGCGCTGGCCGAGGTGGCGAACGCGGTGGTCGCCGCGCTGAAGGCGGACCAGCAGCGGCTCTTCGACGACGCGCTGGCGTTCCGCGACGAGCGCACCGTCGAGGTGAAGACCCTCGGTGAGGCGATCGAGGCGGCGCAGACCGGCTGGGCGCGGGTGCCGTGGTCGGCGGTCGGCGAGGCCGGCGAGAAGGAGGCGAACGGCAAGGCCGTCACGGTCCGCTGCCTGACCCGTGCGGACGGCAGCATGCCGGAGTCGGACGAGGAGCCGGGCCTGGTCGCCTACCTGGGCCGCTCGTACTGACGTGCGGTTCGCCGAAGGCCGGTCGGTCCTCTACCGCAACTTCTCCGCCGACCGGCTGGTCAACGTCCGGCCCTGCCGGGTGATCTCGGACGACGACCGCGGGCTGCTGCTCTGGCTGGCCCGCGGTTCCGCCGTGGTGGTCGACGTCGCGGTGGACGGCCGGGGGGTGCGCGACATGCCGTTCGCCGAGTGGTCGGTGGTGCCGCGCAAGCGGATCGTGGCCACCTGGTCCGGCCCGGGCATCCTGAAGTTCTTCCCGCCCGGGGCCGACCACTCGGTCTGGTTCTTCCGCACCCCGGAGGGCGGTTTCGCCGGCTGGTACGTCAACCTGGAGCAGCACGCGATCCGCTGGGACGACGGCGCGGTGGCCGGGGTCGACGTGATGGACCAGGACCTGGACGTGGTGGTCGCGCCGGACCGCACGTGGCGCTGGAAGGACGAGGACGAGTTCGCCGAGCGGCTCGCCGTCCCGCAGCACTACTGGGTGCCGGACCCGGACGCGGTGTGGGCCGAGGGCCGTCGGGTGATCCGGCGGATCGAGGCCGGCGAGTTCCCGTTCGACGGCACCTGGACCGACTTCCGGCCGGACCCGTCGTGGCCGGTCCCGGTGACGATGCCGGACGGCTGGAATCGGCCGGGGGCACGTTGACACCCGATTGGGCTTCCCGGCCTGCCGTCTGGCAGAATGACTCGTTGGTATCCGGCATGTCGTGAGGCGCCCTCTAACCCCTCACACACAGCCAGTCCACGAGGCATCGGTCCCGCATCCCCACGTGGGTTCCGGTCGGCTCACCCACGCAGTCATCAGGAGCGAATAAACCGTGGCCGTTAAGATCCGGCTCCTGCGGATGGGCAAGATCCGCAACCCGCAGTACCGCATCGTCGTCGCCGACTCGCGCACCAAGCGCGACGGCCGCGCCATCGAGTACATCGGCATCTACCAGCCGAAGGAACACCCCTCGGTGATCGAGGTCAAGTCCGACCGGGTGCAGTACTGGCTGTCCGTCGGCGCTCAGCCGAGCGAGCCGGTGCAGCGCATCCTGGAGAAGACCGGCGACTGGCAGAAGTTCAAGGGCCTGCCGGCCCCGGCGCCGCTGCTGGTCGCGCCGAGCAAGCAGAGCAAGACCGAGGTGTACGAGGCCGAGGCCAAGGCTGCCGCGGGTCTCGCCGACACCAAGCCGGCGACCACCGCCAAGTCCGGCAAGAAGGCCGCCGCTCCGGAGGTCGCCGAGGCTCGCCCGACCGACACCAAGCCGGCCGACCCGGCGGAGCCGAACCGCGAGGCCGTGGCCGAGACGGCAGAGGACCCGGCCGGTGCCGGCGCCGACGCGAGCTGACGGGGCGCTCCGGCCGGCGCTGGAGCACCTCGTCAAGGGCATCGTCGACAACCCGGACGACGTCCGGGTCCGTCTGGTCGACTCGCGCCGCGGCAAGCGGCTCGAGGTCCGCGTGCACCCCGAGGACCTGGGAACGGTCATCGGGCGCGGCGGGCGTACGGCCAAGGCGCTGCGTCAGGTGATCGGGTCGATCGGTGGGCGCGGCATCCGCGTCGACATCGTCGACGCGTACTGACCGATGTTGCTCGTCGTCGGCCAGATCGGTAAACCGCACGGCATCCGGGGCGAGGTCTCGGTGGTCGTGCGGACCGACGAGCCCGAGGAACGCTTCACCACCGGGTCGGTGTTCACCACGGAGGTCCCCCGGGACCGCCGGGTGAGCGCCGGCCCGGCGGCCGCGTCCGCCCCGGGCGTCAAGTTCGAGATCCCGCAACACCTCACCCTCGAGCACATCCGCTGGCATCAGGGCCGCGGCATCGCGCTCTTCGAGGGCATCTACGACCGTAACCTCGCCGAGGCGCTGCGCGGTGTGTACCTGCAGGTGGACAGCGCCGAGCTGGCCCCGCCGGAGGACCCGGACGAGTTCCACGACCACCAGCTGATCGGCCTGCGGGTGGAGTCGCTCGACGGGGTCGAGCACGGCACCGTCCAGCGGATCGAGCACGCCCCCGCCTCGGACCTGATCGTGCTGGCGAAAGCGGGCGGCGGGACCGCGCTGATCCCGTTCGTCGCCGCGATCGTCCCGACCGTGGACCTCGCCGGTGGCCGCATCCTGGTCGATCTCCCCGAAGGACTGCTGGACCTGTGAAGGTCGACATCATCTCGATCTTCCCGGACTACTTCGCCCCGCTCGAACTCTCGCTGATCGGCAAGGCGCGGACGACGGGTGTCCTGCAGCTGGCGGTGCACGACCTGCGCACCTGGACCCATGACGTGCACCGCACCGTGGACGACAGCCCGTACGGCGGCGGCCCCGGCATGGTGATGCGCCCCGAGCCGTGGGGCGAGGCCCTGGACGCGGTGGCGGCCCCCGGCGCGACACTGGTCGTGCCGTCCCCGGTGGGCCGGCCGTTCACCCAGGCGGACGCGTACGAGCTGGCCGCGTGTGAGCACCTGGTCTTCGCCTGCGGCCGGTACGAGGGCATCGACCAGCGGGTGATCGACGACGCCGCGGACCGGATGCCGGTGCGGGAGGTCTCGCTCGGCGACTACGTGCTGTTCGGTGGTGAGGTCGCGGTCATCGTGATCATGGAGGCGATCACCCGGCTGCTGCCCGGCGTGCTCGGCAACGCCGACTCGCTGACCGAGGAGTCGCACGCGGCCGGCCTGCTGGAGGCCCCGGTCTACACCAAGCCGGCGTCCTGGCGGGACCGCGCGGTGCCGGACGTGCTGCGGTCGGGCGACCACGGGCGGATCGCCCGCTGGCGCCGTACCGAGAGCCTGCTGCGGACGGCGGCCCGGCGGCCGGACCTGTTCGCCGCCTACCCCCCGGAGAACCTCGACGCCAAGGATCGCAAGGCGCTGGCCGAGGCCGGATTGGAGCTCCCGCCACCCGGTGTGGCAAAGTAGGGAGGTTGCCGTCTCGGCCCCGCGCCGTGGGGACGGGACGAGGACCCTCTGCTGTGCTCCTGCTGAACCGGGGGTCGGGGGGTCAGAATCACCCATCGCGTCACCGAACTCCCGGTGCGCTTGAGTACTACGAGGATGCAGCGATGAACACGCTGGACGAGCTCGACGCCCAGTCGCAGCGCACCGACCTCCCGGACTTCCGGGCCGGTGACACCCTCAAGGTGTACGCCCGGGTCGTCGAGGGTAACCGCTCCCGTGTCCAGGTCTTCCAGGGCGTCGTGATCGCGCGCCAGGGCGCCGGCCTGCGGGAGACCTTCAAGATCCGCAAGATCAGCTTCGGCGTCGGCGTGGAGCGGACCTACCCGTTCAACAGCCCGGCGATCGACAAGATCGAGGTCGTCACCCGTGGTGACGTCCGCCGCGCGAAGCTCTACTACCTGCGTGAGCTCCGGGGCAAGAAGGCCAAGATCAAGGAGCTGCGGGAGAAGCAGACCGTCTGAGCCTCTCCGCTCCGGCGATGACAGGCGCAAGCGCATTAAGCTTGCGCCTGTGCCGGATGATGAACCATTCCAGTCCTACCGCTCGTAACTTTCCCTAGCCGGGAAACTCGGGCGGTAGTGCTGTATCCGGGGGAGTGCTGTATCCGGGGGCGGTTCGGCCGGTAGGCGTCAGGAGATGCGAAGCGTGGATCCGATGGAAGGCTATCGTCCGGCCCGGCGGCGGTCGGTGATGCGGCGCAAGGAGATGCCGCTCTGGCAGGAGCTGCCGCTGCTGCTGGTGGTGGCGTTCTGCCTGGCGGTGCTGATCAGAACCTTCCTGGTCCAGGCGTTCTACATCCCGTCCGGGTCGATGCAGACGACCCTGGAGCTCAAGGACCGCGTGCTGGTCAACAAGGTCGTCTACGACATGCGCGACCCGCTGCGCGGCGAGATCGTGGTGTTCCGGGGCACCGACAACTGGGCGCCCGAGGTGAGCGAGGCGGTCAGCAACACGTTCATGGCGAAACTCGGCCGCACCATCGGCGACCTGGTCGGGGTGAGCCGGCCCGGGGAGCGCGACTTCATCAAACGGGTGATCGGCCTTCCGGGTGACAAGGTCGCCTGCTGCGATGCCCAGGGCCGGATCACCGTGAACGGCGTCTCCATCGACGAGGAGTACATCGCCGACGGCTACAACTCCGACCTGAGCCAGCCGCCGATCGCCGGCCAGTGCACCAGCCGCAGATTCGCCGAGATCACCGTCCCGGCCGGGCAGATGTTCGTGATGGGCGACCACCGCGCGGTCTCCCAGGACGCGCGATGCCAGGGCCCGGTGCCGATCGAGAACGTGATCGGGCGGGCGTTCGTGGTGGTCTGGCCCAGCGACCGATTCAAGGCCCTCGACGTCCCGGACGTCTGGAAGCGGTTCGCCGTGGAGCATCCGACGGCCGCCGCGGGGCCGGCGCCGCCGCAGCCCCGGCAGGACCCGCACGTGGCGGCCAATCTGTTCCCGTTGCTGCTGACTGCGGCGTTGTCCGCGCGTTCCGGCATGTCGTTCGCCGCCCGACGACGTAGGCTCCGAGCGTGATTGACGAGCAGACCGAAAAGCGCCGCGGGTCGTTCTGGCGCGAGCTTCCCATTCTGCTGGGCGTGGCGATCCTGGTCGCCGTCCTGGTGCGCGCGTTTGTGCTGCAGACCTTCTACATCCCGTCGCCGTCCATGGAACACACCCTGAACGTGTGGGACCGGGTGCTCGTCAACAAGCTCGTCTACGACTTCCGGGACCCGAAACGTGGCGAGATCATCGTCTTCAAGGCCCCGGCCGACTGGCAGACCGGCGCGGAGGGCGAGGACTTCATCAAGCGGGTCATCGGCACCCCGGGCGACCGGGTGGTGTGCTGCGACGACCAGAACCGGCTGATGATCAACGGGCACGCGCTGGACGAGCCGTACATCTACACCGACGCCAACGGCCGGCGCAACGAGGTGGCGGACGAGAAGTTCGACATCACCGTGCCGGCCGGGCGGCTCTGGGTGATGGGCGACCACCGGGAGGAGTCCGGGGACTCGCTGGAGCACTACGAGCAGAGCTCGGCGACCGACGAGGCCGGCAAGATGCGCGATGCGACGATCACCATCGATTCGGTGGTGGGCCGGGCGTTCACCATCTTCTGGCCGGTGGGCCGGGCCACCTGGCTGACCGTGCCGGACACCTACGACGACATTCCGAACGCCTCCGGCCGGTGACCGGGTTCGCGCCCGAGGGCGGCTCGAAAGATCCACCCCGGGCGCATACGCTTGTCCGGTGACCGACTCGACCCAGTCCACCATCGCCCGCCGTGCCGGGCGGGTGCTCCTGGTCGATCTGGCCGGGCGCGCGCTGCTGCTGCACGGCGGTGATCCGGCCCGGCCCGGGCTGCGCTGGTGGTTCACCCCCGGCGGTGGACTGGAGCCGGGCGAGAGCACGGTCCAGGCGGCCGCCCGGGAGCTGTTCGAGGAGACCGGGCTGCGGGTGACCCCCGCCGAGCTGGGCGAGCCGATCCGGCACGAGCAGACCGCGTTCTCCTACAACGGCCGCGACTACGTCCAGACCCAGGACTTCTTCCTGCTCCGGGTGGCCGACTGGCAGGTCGACACGGCCGGGATGGACGCCGAGGAGCGGCTCACCATCACCGAGCACCGGTGGTGGTCGGCGGCCGAGATCGAGGCGAGCGACGAGCTGATCTACCCGGCCGATCTGGCTGAGCTGTTGCGCGCGCAGCAGGTCGCGGGCGTACCGGGAGGGGATCTCTGATGCTGGCGCCGCCCCGCACCGTGGTCCGCCGGGAAGCCGGACTCTACGCCCTGGAACAGGCGCTGCAGCGCCGCGGTTTCCAGCAGGTCGCCGGCGCCGACGAGGCCGGCCGCGGCGCCTGCGCCGGGCCGCTGGTCGCGGCCGCGGCGGTGCTGCCCGCCGGCAAGCGCGGCGAGGTGCCCGGACTGGCCGACTCGAAACTGCTCACCGCTGCGGCCCGCGAGCGGGTGTACGACGAGGTTTTGGCCCGCGCGCTGGCCTGGTCCGTGGTGATCGTCCCGCCGGCCGAGGTGGACGCCCGCGGCCTGCACGTGTGCAACCTGTCGGCGATGCGGCGCGCGCTGGCCTCCCTGGCGGTCCACCCGGAGTACGTGCTGACCGACGGCTTCCCGGTGGACGGGCTGGGCGTGCCCGGTCTCGCGGTGTGGAAGGGCGACCGGGTGGCGGCCTGCGTCGCGGCGGCCAGCGTGCTCGCGAAGGTCACCCGGGACCGGCTGATGGTGGAACTCGACGAGAAGTTCCCGCAGTACGGCTTCGCCGTACATAAAGGTTATGTAACGGACGAGCACAGCGCCGCGCTTCTCCGGCACGGGCCCTGCGCCGAGCACCGGTTCTCATATGTGAACGTGGCCGCCGCCTCGGGCCGGGGCAACGTGCCGCCCCGGGCGCGACGCCCGGTCACGCGCCCGGCGGAAGCGGTGCCGTCGTTGTTCGACGCATCCGTTACCGAGCCGCTGCTGCTTCCGCGCGCGGCTGAGGGTACCGTCGGCGTGGCGTCGGGCGAGCAGCCTCAGCCGTCGCCGTCGGTGGGGGAAGATGAGGCCATGGAGGGCGAGACACGATGAGCGCAGAGGATCTCGAGAAGTACGAGACCGAGATGGAGCTGCAGCTCTACCGGGAGTACCGCGACATCGTCCGCCAGTTCTCCTACGTGGTGGAGACCGAGCGCCGGTTCTACCTGGCCAACCAGGTGGACCTGCACGTGCGCAACTCCGACGGCGAGGTGTATTTCGAGGTGGAGATGCACGACGCCTGGGTCTGGGACATGTACCGTCCGGCCCGTTTCGTCAAGAACGTGCGGGTGATGACGTTCAAGGATGTGAACGTCGAAGAGCTGGAAAAACCGGACATCTCGCTGCCGGATGACGCCGGCTTCGGCGGATAGCGGTTCTCCACACCGGGCGGTTGCCCACAGGGTGGGTCACGGGCGGGCCGCCGAACAGGCAGGCTCGCCCGCATGTCGTTGTGGTGGGTCCTGTTCGCTCTGCTCCCGACGCCGTACCAGTGGCCGCTGGCGCCACCGGAGGTCACCCGGCGGTTCGAGGCGCCGCCGCAGCCGTGGCTGCCCGGGCACCGCGGCGTCGACCTCGGCGGGACACCCGGCGCCACCGTGCGCGCCGCCGCACCCGGGACGGTGCTCTTCGCCCGGGTGCTGGCCGGGCGTGGCGTGATCAGCGTGGCGCACGCCGGTGGCCTGCGCACCACCTATGAGCCGGTCCACCCGGCCGTCACGGTCGGCGAGACGGTGACGGCGGGGGAGCCGCTCGGGACGCTCGACCCGGGGCACCCCGGCTGCCCGGCCGCCGCCTGCCTGCACTGGGGGGTGCGCCGCGGCGCGGACTATCTGGACCCGCTCACCCTGCTCGGGCTCGGGCGGGTGCGGCTGCTCCCGCTTCAGCCCGCGAACTCGGCGAGCAGGGCGGGCAGGTGAGCGGCCAGATGGTCGTACTCCTGCGGCCGGTTGTAGATCTGCGCGCTCAATCGGAGCAGACCACGGCCGCCCCAGGCGTTCACCGCGACCTCCGTGCCGAGCTTGTCGGCGATGTGCTGGCGCAGCGCCCGCGCCTCCGGATAGGTGGTGGCCAGCCCGGCCGGCAACGGCACGATCCGCATCGAGACCCCGTGCCCGCCGGGGTCCGGCAGGTCGGCCGGCGCCAGGCCGAGGGCTTCGCCGACCACCCGTTGGCCGTACGCCGCCAGCGCCGCGTTGTGCTCGCGGATCACCTCCAGCCCGACCGTGCGCATCGCGTGGACCCCGGCCGGCGCCGCCAGCCACGGGGTGTAATCCATCGTCCCCTGCAACTCGACCGACACCGGGAAGCCCTCGTCGTGCTCCCACGACACGACCAGCGGATCGATCCGCCGGCGCCACGGCCGGGACACCGCCAGCAACGCCGTGCCCCGCGGCGCCCACGCCCACTTGTGCAGGTTGCCCACCCAGAAATCCGCGCCGATCGCCGCCACGTCGACCGGCAGCATCCCGGGCACGTGGGCCGCGTCGACCAGCACCGGGATGCCCAGCGCGCGGGCCGCGGCGGCGATCTCCCGCACCGGGAGCAGGGTGGCGGTGGCCGAGGTCACCTGGTCGACGATCAGCAGGCGGGTGCGGCCCGGGCGCAGCGCCGCGCGGACCCGGGAGACGATCTCCCCGGCCGGGGCGCCCATCGGCAGCGCGACGGTCCGCGCCGTCGCGCCGGTGCGCCGGCACTCGCGGCGCACCGCCATCGTGACCGCGCCGTACGTATGATCGGTGAGCAGCACCTCGTCGTCGCGGCCCAGCCCGGCGGACTGCAGCACCAGGCTGACCGCGGAGGTGGTGTTCACGGTCAGCGCGCAGCCCTCCGGGTCCGCGCCGATCAACGCGGCCAGGTGCCGTCGGGTGTGGACCACCCGGTCCCGCAGGCCGTCCCCGAAGAACCGCATCGGGTTCGCGTCCATCTCGTCGCGCAGCCGCTGCTGGACGCGCTGCACGCTGATCGGCAGCGCGCCGAACGACCCGTGGTTGAGATAGGACACCGCCGGGTCCAGCGAGAACAGCAGCCGGGCGCCGGGGATGGGCTGGGGTGGATCTTCGGCGCTCATGTTTCCGATCGTACGTGTTCAGGCTCGTGGATGGGCCTGTTCGAAAGCCGCCCGCAGCCGCTCGGTCGACACATGGGTGTAGATCTGGGTGCTGGAGAGCGAGCTGTGGCCCAGCAACTCCTGAACGGCGCGCAGGTCGGCGCCGCCGTCCAGCAGGTGCGTGGCGGCGGAGTGCCGCAGATCGTGCGGCTTCGTGTGGGGCAGCCCGGCGGCCCGGGCCGCGGCGGCGACGATCCGCCGGACGACGGTGGGTTGCAGGCGACCGCCCTTGATCCCGAGAAAGAGCGCGTCGCGGTCCGGTTTGGCGCCGCCCTTCACCGTGCCGCCCCGGGCCGTGGCCCGCCCACCCTTCACCGCGCGGCCCCGGGCCCTGATTCGCCCGCCGGGCGCGGGTTCGCCTCCCCATGTGGTTTCGTGCCCGTGCCCGTGCCCGTGCCCGTGCCCGCCCCCGTCTCCGTCCCCGTCTCCGTCCTCGTCCTCGTCGCCGTCCCGGTGCACGGCGGCCTGTGCGATCACCGCCGGGCGGCCGAGCCGGAGCCAGGCCGCGAGGGCGTCACGGGCCGGATGGCCGTAGGGGACGGCGCGCTCCTTGCCGCCCTTGCCGAAGACCCGGACCACCTGCCGGGCATGGTCGACGTCGGCCTGATCGAGGTCACAGAGCTCACTGACCCGGATCCCGGTGGCGTAGAGCAGCTCCAGCACCGCCCGGTCCCGGAGGGCGACGACGTGGTCCGCCGCCCGGCCCGTGCGGCCTGCCGCCGTGGCGGCATCCCGGTCCGCCGCCGCGTCCAGCGATGCCGCGCCGACCCGGTCTGCTCCGGTGCTGTCGGCGTCGGACCCCGGGTCGGTTGGTGTCGTGCTGGTGATGTCGGGGTTTCGGCGGGTGTTCGTGTCGGTTGGTGTCGTGCTGGCGGTGTCGGGGTTTCGGTGGGTGTTCGTGTCGGCTGATGTCGCGCTGCTGTTGTCCGGGTTTCGTCGCGTGTTCGCGGCGGATGGTCTGGTGTCGCTGCCATGCGGGTCGTCGCGGGTTCCGCTCACGCTCGCCGGGTTCGTTGCACCGGCGCCCGCGACGGTCGGATCCGCCGCCGGGCTGTTGTCCGTCGCGCCGGCGGGGATGTCCCGGGGGCGGGGCGAGGCGGGTTCGCCCCCGGGGGCGGTGACCAGGGCGGCGGCCTGATCGGCGCGCAGCACGTGGGGAAGGGCGCGGTGGGCGCGCGGGCTGGCCAGTCCGGTGCCCGGATCGCCGGTGGCGAGACCGATCCGGTGCGCCCACCCGGTGAAGGTCCGGGCCGCCGCGGCGCGGCGCGCTTGCGACGTACGCGCGGCGCCCTCGCCGAGCCGTGCCGCGAGCCACCCGCGCAGCACCGTGATGTCCAGGTCCTCGACGGTCGCGCAGCCCAGGTCGGCCGCGTGCGCGAGCAACGAGACGACATCGCCCAGATAGGCCCGGACGGTGTGCCGGGATCGCCCCTCCACCACCGCCAGATGGTGCCCGAACCGGTCCGCCGCCTCGCGCAGCCCGAACGGCAGCGTCTCGTGCAGCTCCCGCGAACCCTTCCGCCGCGACCCTCGCCGATACGCGTCCACGGCGTCCAGTGTGCCGTGAACCCCTCCGGCCGGCTGCTGCTGGCACGCCCGGCGAGCCGTGGCGGAGCCGCTGTTTCCGGGAGGCGCGGTGCGAGGCCGCGCGGTGGGAGTCGTTGTTCCGGGGCGCGGTGCGAGGCCGCGCGGTGGGAGCCGTTGTTCCGGGGGACGCCGTGCGAAGCCGCGGGGTCGAGCCAGCCCCGCCGGGCGCATCGACATCGTCACCCGCGACGCCCCGCCGCGACCGCATGGCTCAGCGTGCCGCCGCGCGTGAACAGCTCCTCGAACTGCTCGACCACCAGCAGCGCGTCGGTCACCCACGGGCCCACCCGCCCAGAGAGGCCACCCGGCTCGCCGGGCCGCGCTCGGAACGGTCGGATCGGTTCAGCCGCGCCGGCTGGGGGTGCCGCGCCGCTGCTCAGGGGCGGGTGAGCTGAACCCGGTCGGCCGGGTGCACGGTCTCGGCGCCGTCCGCGGCGGTCACCACCAGCACCGGCACGCCTTCGCCGAGACGGTGCTTCCGGCGCTCGGCGTCGGTCGGCATCCGGGCGCCGACGCGTTCGCCGCGGGCCAGCGGAATCACCTGCACCGGCTCCGGCACCCGGACGAACGTCCCCCGTGGTCGGTCCACCGTGACCAGTCCCTCGGTCCGCAGCTGCCCGATCGCCTGCCGCACCGTGGTCCTGCTGATCCCGTAGTCCTGAACCAGGCGCAGCTCGCTGGGCAGCGGCTCACCGGGACCCAGCTCGCCGGACTTGATGCGATCCCGCAGCAGGTCAGCCAACTGCCGAAAGACCGCCCGGTCCGCCGAATGATCGATCATGGCCACTATTTTACGTGATCACGATGCTCCGTCCCGTTGTACCTACAGACCTATATCACTATGATGGCGGTGTCGCACCGGGAAGGCCGAGCCGGACCCGGGCGGTGGGGCGGGCGGCGGCTTTGCCAGGCTGGTCGAAGACTGCTGGGCGCGGCCGTCGCCCGTTTCGCCACGCGGATCGAGAGACTGCTGGACCCGGCTGCCGTCCGTTTCGCCATGCGGGTCGAGGGATTGCTGGGCGCGACCGTCGCCGTCTTCGCCATGCGGGTCGAGGGACTGGGGCGCGCCTGCCGCCCGTTTCGCCATGCGGGTCGAGGGATTGGTGGGCGCGGCCGTCGCCCGTCTCGCCGGGCTGTGCTCAACGCGTGCCGGCGCCGGGTGCGGGATCCAGCTCGTGTGGAAGCGCGACGCCGGCCCGGCATTGCCCGGCCCGACAGGGCCGGGCAATGCCGATGCGTCGTCATCGGCGTCATGGGTGGCTCTGCTGGGCCCAGCCGAGAAACCGTTCGTACAGGTTGATCGGTGGGGTGGCGCCGCCGGCGATGATGTCTTCGAGCGCCTCGTACATCTGCGCGGACAGGTAGATCCGCAGCATCGACGGCAAGGCGCGGTACTCGTGCAGCAGCCGTGATCGGGCGATGGGGCATGGCCATGGCGAGCCGCAGACGTGGCAGTTCCAGTCCGGCCGGTGGTGCAGGTGTTCGGTCTCTTGTGTGGTGGTCAACAGTCCCCCCGAAATCCGGCCCTGGTCAACGACTTCCCCGCAATCCGGCCCGGGCCGTCGCGCGGGCGCGATCCCGTGCTCATCGCGCGACGGCGTTCCCCGAACAGGTCGTTCCGTCCGGATGGCGCGCCCCTTCGGCCGGTGGTCAGTGGTGATCACGGCGCCGGTGCGAGTGGTTCTTGAACGGGTCGTTGCAACCGGCACGGCTTCGCTGCCCGGGCGTCAGGTTCCCGGCGCGTCCCGCATTCCGCTCCGCGTGCCGGGGGTGCGGGGAGGGCGCTGCCACGCGCTGCCCCGGCCGCTCCGCCCGGTCGGGCCGGGCGTTTGCCGGCCTGGGTGGCGTGGCCGGGCGGGGCTTTTGCGGCTCCGGCATGGAGTTGTCGTGTTGCGCGGGCGCCGGTTGCCGCACCGGGGCAGAGCCCCGTGCCGGGTACGGCATGGCCGTTTGTGGAACCAGCCGATCGACGCACGGGGCCGGCAACCCGCACCGGCATCGACGCCACAGGGTTCGCCAGTCGCGGCGATGACTAGGCGAAACCGGCACCGGGTCAGTAGTCACGCGACATCTAGACATGCGGCGATTCTAGAACGCGAACGACTAGATGTCTCCTGCCAAGGTGCTGAGCGCCTAATAGTCTCACGCCTACGGTCGATCGTGTGGGAGTGAAGCCGATCCGCCTCATGGGCGCACACGAGATCCGCATCCGCCTGGGTGGTGTCAGCCGCCAGCGGGCGTACCAGATCACCAGCCGCGCGGACTTTCCCAAGCCGGTCGCCGACCTGGCGCAGGGCAAGGTGTGGCTGACCGAGGACGTCGAGGCGTGGATGAAGGTTCACCGTCGTGACCTGGACGAATCCGAGGATTGAGCAGCCCGTGCGGTCCGGGACGGCGCCTCGGGGCTGAGGTCGGTATGAGCGCGGACCGGAGCAGCCCTGTGGGGTTCCGGCGGCGCCTCGCCGGTCCGGGACGGGGCCTCGGGGCTGAGGTCGGTATGAGCGCGGACCGGAGCAGCCCTGTGGGGTTCCGGCGGCGCCTCGCCGGTCCGGGACGGGGCCTCGGGGCTGAGGTCGGTATGAGCGCGGACCGGAGCAGCCCCGGGCGGTCCGGGACGGCGCGCCCTCACCGGCCGCGACGCGGTGCCCGGCCACCGGCGCGCCGGGCGGCGTACGCCGGGGTTGCGGCCGGCCGGCGGTGCCCGGCCGGCCGGCGCCGGACGCGGCGACGGATCGTGCCGCTGTCCGCGGTGGGTGAGCGCGACGGCGCATCGCCGCCCCGGGCGTGGGATCTTTCCACCGATCGGGTGGCTGACCTCAGTCGGCCGGCCTCCCGCGAGGCGCCAACGTGATCCCGGACCCGGTCCGAACCACCAGGCCGGCGGCTTCCAGCAGGGACAGCCGGCGCAGCACCGTACGCAGGTCCAGCCGCGCCTCCGCCGCCAGCTCCTCCGGTGTCACCGCGCCCCGGCGCGGGACCGCCTCCAGGATCAGCGCGGACTCCTCGTCCAGCCGGTCCCGGACCCGTTCGGGCCCCCGTGGCGCGGGCTCCAGGTACTCACCGATCCGGCCCACCTCCTCCAGCACGTCGGCGGCCGAGGTGACCAGCCGCGCCGGCGGGTGGCTCCGCAGCAACTCGTGACAGCCGACCGACATCGCGGACGTGACCGGTCCGGGTACCACCATCGCCGGCCGGTCCAGGGCCAGCACCCGGCTCATCGTCTGGGTCGCCCCGCTGCGCGCCGCGGCCTCGACCACGACGGTGCCCGCGGTCGCCGCCGCGATCACCCGGTTGCGGATCAGGAAACGGTGCCGCAGCGGTTCGGCGCCCGGCGGCCATTCGCTGATCAGCAGGCCGCGCTCGGCGATCCGGGTGAACATCGTCGAGTTGCCCGCCGGGTACGGCCGGTCCACCCCGCAGGCGAGCACCGCCACGGTCGTCCCGCCCCCGGCGAGCGCCCCGTGATGGGCCGCCGCGTCGATGCCGAACGCCCCGCCCGACACCACCGTCCAGCCCCGCTCCACCAGCCCGTACGCCAGATCGCTGGTCACGTGCACGCCGTAACCGGTCGCCGCCCGCGCGCCGACGATCGCCACCGACCGTTCCAGGGTCGCGCCCAGCGGCGGCTCGCCGCGCACCCAGAAGCAGAGCGGCGGCCGGGTGTCCCGGTTGACCCGCCCACCGCTGTCGAGCTCCAGGGTGGCGAGCGCGTCGACCCGGGCCGGCCACTCCGCGTCCGCGGGCACCACCAGGCGGGCGCCGATCCGGTCGGCCCGGCGCAGCGCGATCTCCGCCATCCGCCGGGCGTCGCCGGCCGCGGAGCGGGCGGTCACCGCGGCTCGCAGAGCACCGCTCGGGATGTCGCCGCGTAGCAGCCGGTCCAGGGTGGCCGGGGCGCCGGCCTGCTGGACCAGCGTCCAGACCGCCCGGTGGCCCGGCTCGGCGAGCCAGGTGAGCGCGACCCGGGCCACCCGGTCGGCGTGACTGCCCGGCCCGGTCAGCACGGCGCCACCGGTCCGGGAGCGGCCGGAGAGCCCGGGGCGGCCGAGCCGTCGCGGGCCGGTGATCGCGGGACGCCGCCGGCGCTGGACGAGCGGCGCGACGCGGCCCGCGAGCGGCTCACCGGCCGCGCCGCCGCGGATCCGGTCTCCCCGGTCCGCAACTGCAGCGCCTCGGCCACGTCCGCCTCACCCGGCCGGTCCCGCCCGTCCAGATCGGCGATCGTCCAGGACAGCCGGAGCACCCGGTCGAAGCCGCGTGCCGAGACCGTCCCCCGGTCGAGCGCGTCCCGCAGCACCGCGGTGTCGCGCCCCGGCAGCAACCACGGCGGCCGCCGCAAGTGCGGCCCGGGTACCTCGGCGTTGACCCGCCAGCCGTCCGCCGCCCACCGGCGCGCGGCCGCCGACCGGGCCCGGGCCACCCGCTCGGCCACCAGCGCGGACGACTCGGCCGGCGCCTCGGCGGTCATCAGCTGCGCGGCCCGCAGCGGCAGCAGGTCGATCCGGATGTCGATGCGGTCCAGCAGCGGCCCGGACAGCCGGCCCAGGTAGCGACGCCGCACCAGGGGGCTGCAGGCGCAGTGCTGGTCGCCGGCTGTCGACGCGCACGGGCACGGGTTGGCCGCCAGCACCAGCTGGACCCGCGCCGGGTACTCGGTCGTGCCCCGCGCCCGGGCGAGCACCACCCGCCCGCTCTCCAGCGGCTGGCGCAACGCCTGCAGCGTGGCCCGGGCTATCTCCGGGGCCTCGTCCAGGAACAGCACGCCCCGGTGGGCCAGCGAGAGAGCGCCCGGCCGGACCAGCCCGCTGCCGCCGCCGATCAGGGCGGCCGTGCTGGAGCTGTGGTGCGGCGCCTGGAACGGCGGCCGCCGGGTCAGCCCACTGCCCGGGGGCAGCACCCCGGCGATCGACTGCAGCGCGGTCACCTCCAGCGCCGCGTCGTCGCCGAGCTCCGGCAGGATCGACGGGAGGCGCTCGGCGAGCATCGTCTTGCCCGCGCCCGGTGGCCCGAACAGGGCCAGATGGTGGCCACCCGCGGCGGCGATCTCCAGGGCGTACCGGCCGAGCGGCTGGCCGGCGACGTCGGCCAGGTCGGGGCCGGAGAGCGGCGCGGGCGGCGACTCGGGCGGCGGATCGAGCAGCCGGTCGCCGCCGTGGACGAAGTCGACCAGGCGGCGTAGCGAGTCGACGGCGCGTACCGTCACACCGGGCACCACGGTCGCCTCCCGGGCGTTGGCCAGCGGCACGATCACCCGGGTGATCCCGGCCCGCGCCGCGGCCGCCACCATCGGCAGCACGCCGCGCACCCCGCGGACCGTGCCGTCCAGGCCGAGCTCGCCGAGCAGCACCACGCCCTGCAACGGCGCGGCGGGCAGATCGCCGGCGCCGGCCAGGAGCGCCGCGGCGATCGCCAGATCGAAACCGCTGCCGTGCTTGGGCAGGGCGGCCGGCAGCAGGTTCACCGTGATCCGGCGGTTCGGCCAGTCCCGGCCGCTGTTGACCACCGCGGCGCGGACCCGGTCGCGTGCCTCGTGCAGGGCGGTGTCCGGCAGGCCGGTCAGCACCACGGCGGGCAGGCCGGCGGAGAGGTCCGCCTCCACCTCGACCAGCCGGCCGGTCACCCCGACCAGGCCGACGCAGAGCACCCGGGCGTAGCTCATCAGAACGCCGCCCGCAGGTGCACGACCCGGGCGGCTCCGCGCGGCTGGGGGAGCACCTCCACCACGTCGAAGCGGATCTGCCCGGCATGCGTGCCGGACTCGGCCAGCCAGCGGCCGGCGAGCTGCCGCAATTTGCGTACCTTGCGGTGGTCGACCGCGGCGGCCGGCGGCCCGAAGGTCGCCGTCCGCCGCGTCTTCACCTCGCAGAACACCACGTCGTCGCCGTCCCGCAGGATCAGGTCGACCTCGCCGTCGGCGCATCGCCAGTTGCGGGCCAGCACCTGCAGGCCGCGGTCCGTCAGATGCCGGGCGGCGAGTCGCTCGCCGTACGCCCCGACCGCCCGTCGCTGAGTCGTCATGCCGCCGGACCGTGGCAGGCCGGGTCACTCGCTGTGAATCATGCTGTGGACGCAGCGTCACTGTGGATTTTCGTACGGTCCACGTCCGGTTGTGATATGCCCTCAACTGTGGCCGGAACGGCCAGGCTCGCCTACGGTGCGAATCCGTGGAGCATCGTTACGCCGACGAGTCCGGCCCGAGCTGGTACTCCGGAAGCCGGTACACCGATCCACCCCGCTATCCGCGTGACCCGGAGTCCTCCGGCGCGCACGCCGCCCCCGCGCCCGCCCCGGCCAAGAGCCCGTACGACACCGGCGGCGTTCGGCTGCCCGAGCAGCGCCCGGCCACCGCCTACGACACCGGCGGCGTTCGGCTGCCCGACCAACGCGTCGCCGCGCCGGAGCCGCGCGGGGCGTACGAATCAGGCCGTATCCCGATCCGCGGCCCGGAGTATCCGGCGATCCAGCCGTCACCCCGGCCCGAACCGGCGGCTCCGGCCGCCCGGCCGACCGCCCTGGTGCCCCCGGTCGGCCCGGAGCGCCCGGCCGAGGGGGTCTACCGGACCCGCCCTCCGGTCTCTTCGGTGATCCTGGCGGTAGCGATGCTCGTCCTGTTCCTCCCGGCGCTGCGGTTGCTCGCCACGGTGACCTTCGCCGCCGACGCCACCGCCCGCGGCATCGTGCCGGCGGTCCTGCTCGCCCTGGGGCTGGCGCTGACCGGGTTCGGCCTGTTCGCCGCCGACGGCAACGCCCCGGTCAGCCGGGAGGCCTGGCTGCGCCCGCCGCTGGCGTATCTGCCGGCGGGTCTGGTCCTGCTCGTGGCAGCGGGCCTGGCCGTCGCCTGAAACGCCCGGTTCCACCCGGTCCGCCGCTGCTCCGGCCCGGCCCCCGGACCTGCCGCCCCGAACCGACCCGCGCCGCGCGGCGACCCGCGCCGCCCGGGGGCCCGCTCCGCGCCGGCGACCCGCGCCGCCCGGGGGCCCGCTCCGCGCCGGGGACCTGCTCCGCGCCGGGGACCTGCTCCGCGCCGGGGACCTGCTCCGCGCCGGGGACCTGCTCCGCGCCGGGGACCTGCTCCGCGCCGGGGACCTGCTCCGCGCCGGGGACCTGCTCCGCGCCGGGGCCCGCTCCGCGCCGGGGACCTGCTCCGCGCCGGGGACCTGCTCCGCGCCGGGGACCTGCTCCGCGCCGGGGACCTGCTCCGCGCCGGGGACCTGCTCCGCGCCGGGGACCTGCTCCGCGCCGGGGACCCGCTCCGCGCCGGGGACCTGCTCCGCGCCGGGGACCTGCTCCGCGCCGGGGACCTGCTCCGCGCCGGGGACCTGCTCCGCGCCGGGGACCCGCTCCGCGCCGGGGACCCGCTCCGCGCCGGGGACCCGCTCCCCCTGCCCGGCATCGCCCCGGACCAGCCTCGGCCCGGACCCGCGCGCAGGACGGAAGAAAGGGCACCACAAGCGCGCCCGGCGCGTTGGCGTATGCTTGTCGGCGGCGACCGCCCACGCGGTCGACCTCGCGCGCCCTCCGACGGTTCCGAGTGCTGTTCCCACAGCGCCGGCCGCCGGCGACAGCCCTCCCTGGTCCCGATCTGATTCGGGTCCGACCGTGGCCGTCGACCGGGCGCCAGGACACCCACCGCCGGTGGGTGTGACAACCAGGGAAGATCAGGGAGCACCACCATGGCCGTCGTGACCATGCGTCAGCTGCTGGAGAGCGGTGTCCACTTCGGGCACCAGACCCGGCGCTGGAACCCGAAGATGAAGCGCTTCATCTTCACCGAGCGCAACGGTATCTACATCATCGACCTGCGCCAGACCCTCGACTACATCGAGAAGGCGTACAGCTTCGTCCGGGACACCGTCGCCGAGGGTGGCCACATCCTCTTCGTCGGCACCAAGAAGCAGGCCCAGGAGGCCATCGCCGAGCAGGCGACGCGGGTCGGCCAGCCGTACGTGAACCACCGTTGGCTCGGCGGCATGCTGACCAACTTCCAGACGGTGTACAAGCGCCTTCAGCGGATGAAGGAGCTCGAGGCCCTGGGTGACCTGAGCGGCACCGCCGCCGGTTACACCAAGAAGGAGACCCTCCAGCTCTTCCGGGAGAAGACCAAGCTCACCAAGACGCTCGGTGGCCTTCGGGACATGACCAAGACGCCGTCGGCGATCTGGGTCGTGGACACCAAGAAGGAGCACATCGCCGTCGACGAGGCCCGCAAGCTGGGCATCCCGGTCATCGCGGTGCTGGACACCAACTGCGACCCGGACGAGGTCGACTTCCCGATCCCGGGCAACGACGACGCGATCCGCTCCGCCGAGCTGCTGACCAAGGTCATCGCCGCCGCGGTCGCCGACGGCCTGATCGCCCGTTCCGGCCGCAACCGCGGTGACGCCGACGCCAAGCCGGAGGCCGGCACCGTCGCCGCCGGTGAGCCGCTGCCCGAGTGGGAGCGGGACCTCTACGAGGGCGCCGAGAAGAAGGCCGAGCAGCCCGCCGACGCGACCGCTGCCGCTCCGGCCGCCGTCCCCGCCGAGTAAGTCAACCGACGTGCTTCCGGCCGCCGCCACTCGCCGGTGGCGGCGGCCGAATCCCGACTGACATCGAGAGAAGAGTCATGGCTAACTACACCGCCGCGGACGTGAAGAAGCTCCGCGACCTCACCGGTGCCGGCATGATGGACTGCAAGAAGGCGCTGGAGGAGGCGGACGGCGACTTCGACAAGGCCGTCGAGTTCCTGCGCATCAAGGGCGCGAAGGACGTCGGCAAGCGGGCCGGGCGCACCGCCGCCAACGGCATCGTCAGCCACTCCGGCAAGGCTCTGCTCGAGCTGAACTGCGAGACCGACTTCGTGGCGAAGACCCCGGACTTCGTCGCGCTGGGCCAGCGCCTGGCCGAGTTCGGTGAGCAGCACAGGATCGCCGACGCCGCCGCGCTGCTGGCCGCCACGATCGAGGACGGCAAGACGGTCGCCGACCTGGTCCAGGACTACGCCGCCAAGATCGGTGAGAAGATCGTCCTGAACCGCTTCACGATCCTGGACGGCACCGTCGCGGTCTACCTGCACCGCAAGGCGCAGGACCTGCCGCCGCAGGTCGGCGTGCTGGTGGAGTACACCGGCAAGACCGACGAGGCCGGTGACGCGGACGCCCGTGGCGTCGGCATGCAGATCGCCGCGATGCGGCCGAAGTACCTCACCCGGGACGAGGTTCCGGCCGAGGTCGTCGAGTCGGAGCGCCGGATCGCCGAGCAGACCGCTCGCGAGGAGGGCAAGCCCGAGCAGGCCCTGCCGAAGATCATCGAGGGCCGGGTGAACTCCTTCTTCAAGGACTTCGTCCTGCTGGAGCAGGCCTCGGTCGTCGACAACAAGAAGACGGTCAAGCAGGTCATCACCGAGGCCGGTATCGAGGTCACCCGCTTCGTCCGGTACGAGGTCGGCCAGGAGTAAGGCTCCGCAAGCTGTTGGTACGGGAGGTCGGGCACGCGATTGAGCGTCCGGCCTCCCGGTCGCATAAGGTCTCCTGCAGAAAGTGAAGGGAAGGCGGGTCTCATGACGATGGTGACCGAGCAGTCCGCCACGGTTGACGATCAGAACCCGCCGACCATGCGGCCGCGCCGGGTCGTGCTGAAACTGTCCGGCGAGGTCTTCGGTGGTGGCGCGGTCGGTGTCGACCCCGACGTGGTGCAGGCGCTGGCCCGGCAGATCGCGACGGTGAACCGGCGCGGCATCCAGGTGGCCGTGGTGGTCGGCGGCGGCAACTTCTTCCGCGGCGCCGAGCTGCAGAAGCGTGGCATGGACCGCAACCGCGCGGACTACATGGGCATGCTGGGCACGGTGATGAACTGCCTGGCCCTCCAGGACTTCCTGGAGAAGGAGGGCATCGAGACCCGCGTGCAGACGGCCATCACGATGGCCCAGGTCGCCGAGCCGTACATCCCGCTGCGGGCGATCCGGCACCTGGAGAAGGGCCGCGTCGTGATCTTCGGCGCCGGCGCCGGCATGCCGTACTTCTCCACCGACACGGTGACCGCCCAGCGGGCGCTGGAGATCCACGCCGACATGGTGCTGATGAGCAAGAACGGCGTCGACGGGGTCTACACCGCCGACCCGCGCATCGACCCGGACGCGCGCAAGCTGGAGCACATCACGTTCCAGGAGGTCATCCAGCGCGGGCTGCGGGTGGCCGACCAGGCGGCGTTCAGCCTCTGCGAGGAGAACAAGCTGCGGATGCTGGTCTTCGGCGCGGACGGTGACGACACCATCGTGCGCGCGTGCGCCGGCGAGAAGATCGGCACACTGATCACCGCGTGAGCTCACGCCCCGCTCGCGCCCGACGTCCCCACATCCCGCACCACCGAAGACAGCAAGGAGGCGAGGAGAGCCGGTGATCGAGGAAACCCTCTTCGAGGCCGAAGAGAAGATGGACAGCGCGGTCGAACACGCCAAGGAGGAGTTCGCCGCCATCCGGACGGGCCGGGCCACTCCGGCGATGTTCTCGAAGATCCTGGTGGACTACTACGGCGCGCCCACGCCGGTGACCCAGATGGCCTCCGTCGGCATCCCGGAGCCCCGCATGGTCATCGTCAAGCCGTACGACAACACCCAGCTCGGCCCGATCGAACGCGCCATCCGTGACTCGGACCTCGGGGTGAACCCGAACAACGAGGGTACCCAGCTGCGCATCCACCTCCCGCAGATGACCGAGGAACGCCGCCGCGACATGATCAAGGTGGCCCGTTCCAAGGCCGAGGAGGGCCGGGTCGCGATCCGCAACGTGCGCCGCAAGGCCAAGGAGCAGATCGACAAGCTGGTCAAGGACGGCGAGACCGGCGAGGATGATGGCCGTCGCGCCGAGAAGGAGCTCGACGACGTCACCCACCGGTACGTCTCGGTGATCGACGAGCTGGTCAAGCACAAGGAAGCCGAGCTGCTCGAAGTCTGATGTCCTACCTCGATCCGCGTGCCGGGCAGGCCTCCGGCGACGACACGAGCGTGCCGGCGCCGTACGTCCACCACACCCCCGGCACCCCGGAGGATCCGTATGCCGAGCACCGGCGCAGTCAGGCCGTCCCGGCGTACCCCGATCCGTCCCGGCACGCGGACGAGCCGGCGGGTGGCGTCCCGGCGCGGCACGGCCCGATGAGCGCCGCGCAGGATCTGCCGGAGCCGCCCGGCAAGCGGGTCAAGGGCAAGCGCCGGGCCGGCCGTGGCCGGGCCGACCGGAAGAGCCGGGCCGGGCGTAACCTGCCCGCCGCCATCGCGGTCGGGTTGAGCCTGGGCCTGGTCGTGCTCGCGGCGCTGCTGGTCTGGCCGCCGGCGCTGCTGGGCGTGGTGGCGGTGGCCGCCGCCGTGGGGGTCTGGGAGACCGTCCGCGCGATGGCCTCGATCGGCGCCCGGCCGCCGCTGGTCCCGCTGATCGCCGGGACCGTGGTGATGACCGGGTTGGCCTGGTACGAAGGGGTCGACGCGCTGACCCTCGGCCTGGTCGCCACGATCGGCGCCGCCGCGCTGTGGCGTCTCGCCGACGGGGTGCCGGCGCTGCGCCGCGACTTCACCGCGATCACCCTGATCGCGGTCTACGTTCCCTTCCTGCTCAGCTTCGCCGCCATGCTGGTGCGCCCGGAGGAGGACGGCGCCTGGCGGGTGCTCGGCACCGTGGTCGGCGTGGTGCTCTCCGACACCGGCGGGTACGCCGCCGGTGTCTTCCTCGGCAAGCACCCGATGGCCCCGAAGATCAGCCCGAAGAAGTCCTGGGAGGGCTTCGCCGGGTCGGTGACCGCGGCCGCCCTCGGCTGCGCCGCGCTGCTGTTCTTCCTGATGGATGTCCCGGTCCACTACGGCCTGCTCTTCGGCGCGGCGATCTCGGTGGTCGCGGTGCTGGGCGACCTGGCCGAGTCGATGCTCAAGCGCGACCTCGGCATCAAGGACATGAGCAACCTGCTGCCCGGCCATGGTGGGCTGATGGATCGGCTGGACTCCATCCTCTTCGCGGTCCCCACGGCCTACCTGCTCTTCGCGATCATCGCGCCGAACTAGCTATGGGCGACCAACTCGGCGGGCGTGGGAGACTGGATATGCCATGACGATTCTTCCGGTCATCCCGATCAGTCCCGACCAGCCCGACGCGGTGACCACCCGCCGCCGTCCCAGCATGCCCCCGCGCCACCTCGCCGACCTGGATCTCGCCGCGCGCAAGACCGCGGTGACCGGTCTGGGCGAGCCGGCCTTCCGGGCCAAGCAGCTCTCCACCCACTACTTCGGCCGGCTGGTGCGCGACCCCGCGGCGATGACGGATCTGCCGTCCGCCGCGCGCGACAAGCTCACCACCGAGCTGCTGCCCACGCTGCTGACCCCGATCCGCGAGCAGGCCTGCGACGACGGCGCCACCCGCAAGACGCTGTGGCGGCTGCACGACGGCGCCCTGGTCGAGAGCGTCCTGATGGGCTACCCGGACCGGATCACCGCGTGCGTGTCGAGCCAGGCCGGCTGCGGCATGGCCTGTCCGTTCTGCGCGACCGGCCAGCAGGGCCTGACCCGCAACCTGTCGGTGGCCGAGATCGTCGACCAGGTGGTCTATCTCGCCGGGGTGGCCGCCTCGGGCGCGGTCACCGGCTCGCCGCCCCGGCTGTCCCGGGTGGTGTTCATGGGAATGGGCGAGCCGCTGGCCAACTATCCGCGGGTCATCGAGGCGGTGCGGCGGCTGACCGCGCCCGCTCCGGAGGGCCTGGGACTCTCACAACGGCACATCACGGTTTCGACGGTGGGTTTGGTGCCCGCAATGCGCCGGTTGATCGCCGAACAGCTCTCTGTGACTCTTGCGTTGTCACTGCACGCCCCCGATGATGATCTGCGCGATGAGCTTGTGCCCGTCAACCAGCGTTGGAAGGTGGCCGAGGTGCTCGATGCCGCGTTCGACTACGCGGCGCAGACCGGCCGTCGGGTTTCCATCGAATACGCCCTGATCAGGGACGTAAACGATCAGCCCTGGCGTGCCGACCTGCTCGGCCGCCTGCTGCACGGCAAGCTGGCCCATGTGAATCTCATCCCGCTGAACCCGACGCCGGGCAGCAAGTGGGATGCCAGCCCCAAGCCGGTCGAGCGGGAGTTCGTCCGGCGGCTGCGTGAGGCGGGCGTGGCGACCACGGTGCGCGACACCCGCGGCCGGGAGATCGACGGCGCCTGCGGTCAGCTGGCCGCGGGAGAGTTGACGCAGGCGGGCGCAGGGGGCGTCGCAGCCGACGCGGAGGTGGCACAGTGACTGGGCGTGAGTCCCGGCGAGCGGAGTGGGAGACGTTGTGACGAGTCAGGGACAGCGTTTCCGGCGGCGCGCGCTGCGCCGGGGCTACAAGGTCGACGAGGTCGACGCCTTCCTGGACCGGGTCGAGGCGACCCTGGCCGGTGAGCAGGTCGGCCCGCCGGTCGCCGCGCAGGAGGTGCACGACGTCGTCTTCCGGGTGCGCTTCGGGGGTTACGACGAGTGGCAGGTGGACCTGCACCTGGACCGGGTGGAGCGGCAGCTCGCCGAGTTCGAGGAGCGTGGTGGCCGCCCCGCCGACCCGATGCGTGACTCGATGCGCGGTGGCCTGTCGGCCGACCGGTCCGGCGCGATCGACCGTGGCTCCATCGACCGTTCCGGCCCGATCGGGCAGCCCAGCGGCCCGCCGGCGCTCTCCGGCGGTCCGGGTGGCGGTATGCCCCGCAACGCCCATGCCGGCCCCGGTATGGGTGGCCCGGGCGGCCCCGGCATGGGCCCCGGTATGGGTGGCCCCGGCGGTCCCGGCATGGGTGGCCCCGGCGGTCCCGGCATGGGCGGTCCCGGCATGGGTGGCCAGGGTGGTCCGGGCATGGGCGGCCCCCAGTTCGGCAACCCCGGCCCGCAGTTCAACAACCCGGGTCAGCAGTTCAACGGCCCCGCGCCGAGCAACCCCGGCATGGCCCAGACCGAGCGGATCCCGGCCCCGGTGCGGGACGACCGGATGATGCCGCCGGCGATGCCTCCGCAGATGCCGCAGCGCCCGCAGATGCCGCAGCCCGATCCGTACGGCGGCCGGTTCGACGAGCCCACCACGTACGGCGGCCAGCCCCCGCTGCCGCAGCGCAACGCCCCGCAGGGCTACGACCAGGGCGGCTACGACGAGCCCACCTCGTACAGCGGTTTCGAGCCGGGCCGGCACGGCAAGACGGACATGACCGCCGAGATCCGGATGCCCGACCGTGACCCGCGCGGCTACGGCGGCCCGCCGATGCCGCCGGCCCCGATGGGCGGCCCGATGCAGCCCCCGCCGCCGGCCGGGATGCCGGGCTCGCCGATGGCGGGCGCCCCGATGAGCGGCGCCCCCGGTGGATACGGTCAGCCCCAGCAGCCGCAGCTCGGCCCGCCGATGGGCGAGCCCGGCGGCGAGCTCTACCGGGTGGACCAGTTGCGCCGCACGTTCCAGCCGCGGCGGTTCGGCAGCGGGTACGACCCGATGCAGGTGGACCGGCTGTTCGAGGGCATCCTGCAGGCGATGACCGGTCGCGGCCCGATGCCGGTGAACGAGAACGACCTGGACATGCTGCAGTTCGGCCTGGTGCCGAACGGCTACTTCGAGGCCGAGGTCGACGCGGCGCTCCGCGAGGTCAAGGACATCCTGCTGCGCCGCCGGTAGGCATCGAAAAAGGGAGGTCCGGCCGGTGACGGCGGGACCTCCCTTGTCGTGCGGGCCGGTCAGTCGTTCGGCCGCAGACCGGCCTTGCGCAGCACGATGTCCCCGATCACCGCGCCGACCAGCAGGACGGCGAGCACGACGAGCCACACCTTCTCGGTGTTGCCCTGCTGGTTGCCCCAGAAGTAGAGCAGCAGGATGGCCGCGGAGATGATCGCGCCGCGCTGGGCCCGCCGGCGGTTGGTCGGCTTCAGCTGGTCCGGCGCGTAGACGTCCTCATGTTCTTCCAACGCGGACACGTCGGTCCTCCTCGTCGCTTATCGGTGATACGGATTCAGTCTGTCACGGGGTCGCCGGGCGGAACCCGGCAACCCGGCTGTACTTTCGATGCGGTCACACACCCGCCGAGCAGAGGAGCGACAAGTGCGGATCACGGGCACCGGCCATGCGAGCATGCGGATCGACACGGCCGCGGGCAGCATTCTGTGCGATCCGTGGGTGAACCCGGCGTACTTCGCCTCCTGGTTCCCGTTCCCGGACAACTCTCAGCTCGACTGGGAGACCCTGGGCAACGTCGACTACCTGTACGTCTCCCATCTGCACCGGGACCACTTCGACGCGGAGCACCTGAAGCGGTTCGTCAACAAGAAGGCGACCGTCCTGCTGCCGGAGTACCCGACCAGCCAGCTCGAGGACGAGCTGCGCGCCCTGGGCTTCACCAGCTTCCTGCGGACCCGGTCGGACCAGGTGCACGAGCTCGACGGCGGCCTCAAGGTGATGATCCAGGCGCTGATCAGCCCGACCGACGGCCCGATCGGCGACTCGTCGCTCTGGGTGGAGTACGACGGCATCCGCCTGCTGAACCAGAACGACGCCCGCCCGGCCGACCTGACCCGGTTCAACGAGCTGGGCCACGTGCACGCGCACATGCTGCAGTTCTCCGGCGCGATCTGGTACCCGATGGTCTACGAGCTGCCGGACAACGCGAAGACCGCGTTCGGCAAGCAGAAGCGCGAGCGGCAGTTCGACCGCACCTGGCGCTACATCGACGACCTCAAGGCCGACCACGTCTTCCCGATCGCCGGCCCGCCGTGCTTCCTCGACGACTCGCTCTGGCAGTTCAACGACATCCACGGTGACGAGGGCAACATCTTCCCGGACCAGTCGGTGTTCCTCGCCGAGTACGCCAAGGTCGGCGGCACCAACGCGGTCGTGCAGCTGCCGGGCAGCGTGACCGTGCTGTCCGAGGGCGGCACGAAGCAGACCACGACCCACCCGATGCCGGTCGAGGAGTTCTTCGCGAACAAGGCCGCCCACCTGGCGGAGATGCGGGAGCGCAAGGCCCCGATCATCGCCGCCGAGAAGGCGTCCTGGCGGCACCCGGAGATCGACGTGCTGGCCGAGCTGAAGAAGCGGATCGAGCCGCTGCTCGAAGAGTCGATCTACATGGCGAACGGCGTCGGCGGCCCGGTCCGCTTCGACCTGACCGACTCGTTCGGCCCGGACGGCGAGGTCGTCGAGTCGATCGTGGTCGACTTCCCGGGCAAGCAGGTCCGGGCCTACGCCGACGAGAAGGTCCGCTACCGGTTCAAGACCGGCCGCGCGCTGATCGAGCACCTGATCCACATCGACGAGGGTGACTGGGTCAACTCGCTGTTCCTGTCCTGCCGGTTCTCCGCCGCCCGGATCGGGCAGTACAACGAGTTCGTCTACGCGTTCTTCAAGTGCCTCTCCGAGGAGCGCCTGCAGTACGCCGAAGGCTGGTACGACGAGCACGAGAAGGCCGTCGACGCCGAGGACATCCAGTTCGGCGACTGGACCGTGCAGCGCCGCTGCCCGCACCTGAAGGCCGACCTGTCCCGCTTCGGCGTCCTCGACGGCGACGTGCTCACCTGCCAGCTGCACGGCTGGAAGTTCGACCTGCCCAGCGGCCGTTGCCTGACCGGCGTCGGCCACAAGATCCGCGCCAACAAGACCGAGAACGGGTAGACCCTTCCCGGTACGCCCGACGGGCCGGAGTCCGCAGGCTTCGCAGCCACGTCCCGTGGCGATCCCGCGCGGCGCCCGCGGTACTCCGGGTCCGCGGCGCGCCCCGGCGCCCCGGCCGCGCGAGCCCGCGGACGCCGCCCCGGTCGGGCGTACCGGAAAGGGGTGTGTCCGGTCAGCGGACGCCGAGGTCGGCCAGCACCCGGACGGCCGCGTTGTGGCCGGCGGCGCCGATGACGCTGCCGGCCGGGTGGGTGCCGGCCGAACCCGCGTAGAGCCCGTCGAGGCCGGTGAAGTACGGCATCCGCCGGTCGAAGGCGACCGTGTTGTCGACGTGGTGGATGTGGCCGCCGGTGATCCCGAAGTGCTTCTCGATGCCCGGCGGGGTGAGCGGGAAGACGTCGGCCACCAGCTCGGACGTGCCCGGCGCGTAGCGGTCGCAGATCGCCAGCAGACGGTCGACATAGCCGGGGAGTTCCGCGTCCCAGGAGGAGCCGACCGGCTGGTACGGCACCGACTGCACGAACAGCGCGGACGAGTGGTGGCCCGCCGGGTCCCGCAGGGACGGATCGACCGTGGTGTGCAGGTACCACTCGACGGTCGGCTCGGCGGGCAGCCGCCCGGCCCGCACCTGCGCCCACATGCTCCGCAGCGCGCCCATCGGTGACTCGCCCGCGCCGGGCAGCAGGTGGATCGTCGACCCGAACGGCGACGGCGCGCCGGCTGGCAGGCAGCTGAACCGCGGCAGGTCACGCAGCGCGAGATTGACCTTGAGGGTGGTGCCGGTCCGCCGCACCGCGGCCATCCGGTCGGTCAGCTCGGCGGGCAGCGTCCCGGCCGGCACCAGCGACATCAGCCGGTACGGGTCGCAGCTGCCGAGGACCACCCGGGCCTGGACCGACCGGCCGTCGGCCAGCACCACGCCGGTCGCCGCGCCGCCGGCCACGGTCACCGCGGTCACTTCGGCGCGCGTGTACAGCCGGGCGCCGGCCGAGCGTGCCGCGTCGGCGAAGACCCGGGCGACCGTGCCCATCCCGCCCTCGGCGATCAGCCAGGTGCCGTCCGATCCGGGCAGCCGGCACATGTTGTGCACCAGGAAGTTGTGTCCGGTGCCCGGGTCGTCCGGACCGGCGGTCAGCCCGGACAGCCCGTCGGTGACCGCGTACATGCTCATCAGCAGCTCGCTGCGGAACCCGAACCGGGCCAGGTAGTCGGCGACCGAGCCGCGCACCAGGTCGAGGAACGTGCTCTGCAGCTGCGGCCGGATGTACCGGTCGGCGATCTCCTCGACCCCGGCCGGCTCGGCCAGCCACGCCGGGGCCAGATCGGCGCGCAGCGCGCCGATCTCCACCGCCAGCGCCTCGTCGGCGGCCGCGTCGCGCGCCGAGAAGAACTTCTCCAGCTGCTGCCGGACGGCTTCCCGGTCGCGGCCGAACAGCAGGTACGGCGAGCCGGCCGGTCCCGGCGTGGGCAGGAAATAGTGCGGATCCCGGCGCAGCACCGGAAGATCCACCCCCAGCGTGCGCAGCAGCTCCGGCGGCATCAGGCCGAGCAGGTACGAGCCGGTGGACTGGCCCAGCCCGGGCACTTTGCGGAACGGATGCTCGGTGCGGGTGGCGCCGCCGAGCACCGCGTCCGCCTCCAGCACGACGACGTCGAGTCCGGCGCGGGCCAGCAGGATCGCCGAGACCAGGCCGTTGTGACCGGCGCCGATGATCACCACGTCGGCGCGGCCGGGAAGGGAGGTCATGTGGACCGACGCTACCGCGTGCTCGTGCCGGCCGGCGTCGGCGTGCCGTCCGGTTCCGGTGACCCGACGGCGTGGGTCACCGCGAAACCGACCAGCAGGATCGTGTGGAACAGGTACAGCCACAGGCCCACCGTGACCGTCCCGCCGATCGCGTCGAAGCCGCCGAACGGCGCGCCCAGATCCAGCGGCAGCGCGCAGAACAGCACGAAACCGTGCAGGAAACCGGACAGGTTGGCGGCGGTGAACGAGCCGAGCAGCACGGTCGGCAGCCACCGCGGGCGGCCCGGCGCGATGTAGCGGAACACCCAGATCACCACCGGGGTGAGCACCAGCCAGGCGGCGAGGAAGGAGAGCACCACACCGAGCACCGACCACCAGCCGCCGCGGACCCACAGCCGGCTGGTGGTGGGCAGGGCGAGGAACAGGGCGAGCAGCAGCGCGGGGGCGGCGGCCAGCAGCGGCAGCCAGAGCACCCGGCCGCGCCATCCGACCAGGGACTCGCCGCGCCGGTGGATGGAGACGAACGCCCGGCGCAGGCCCTCGCCGTACAGGGTGGCCGGGAGCAGGCTGGCCAGCGCGAGCAGCGGGGTCAGGTGCAGGCCGGCGTCGATCAGCGCGGCCAGCGCCCGGGGCGCGCCGATCTCGTCGGGCAGCGCCGCGATGGTCCGGCCGGTCAGCCGGCGGACCCGGTCGGCCCCGGCGGCCAGGCCGGTCAGCCAGATCGCCAGCAACGCCACCGGAACCACCGCGATCCCGCTGTAGAAGGTCACCGCGGCGGCGTGCAGGGCGAGGTCACGCCCGCGCAGCAACCGGAACACTCTGATGCGCACCGATCCCCCGTACCCCGTGGCGGCCCGTCGATCACCACGATCAGCGAAGGTGCGGCGACCGCCTTCGCCGGCTCGCACCCCGTCCGGGAAGATGGGCGGCATGCGTGACCTCGTCCTGCTCGGCTCCACCGGATCCATCGGAACCCAGGCCATCGACATAGTGCGCCGCAACCCGGACCGGTTCCGGGTGGTCGCGCTCGGCGCCGGCGGCGGCAACATCGAGCTGCTCGCCGCGCAGGCGCTGGAGCTGCGGGTCGAGGCGGTGGGGGTGGCGTACTCCTCGGCCGTGCAGGACCTGCAGCTGGCCTTCTACGCCGAGGCGCGCAAGCGCGGCTGGTCCTCCGGCGACTTCCAGCTCCCCAAGATCGTGGCCGGTCCGGACGCGATGACGGAGCTCGCCCGCTGGCCCTGTGACGTGGTGCTCAACGGGGTGGTCGGCAGCCTCGGCCTGGCACCCACCCTGGCCGCGCTGGAGTCCGGCCGCATCCTCGCCCTGGCGAACAAGGAGTCCCTGGTCGCCGGCGGCCCGCTGGTCCGGCGGATCGCCAAGGACGGGCAGATCGTCCCGGTCGACTCCGAGCACTCGGCGCTGGCCCAGTGCCTGCGCGGCGGGCGTGCGGACGAGGTGCGCCGGCTGGTGCTGACCGCCAGCGGCGGCGCGTTCCGGGACCGGCGGCGCGCCGAGCTGACCGACGTCACCCCGGAGGAGGCGCTCAAGCACCCGACCTGGGACATGGGACCGGTCGTCACGATCAACTCGGCGACGATGGTGAACAAGGCGCTCGAGGTGATCGAGGCGCACGAGCTGTTCGGCGTGCCGTACGACGACATCGAGGTGATGGTCCACCCGCAGTCGGTGCTGCACTCGCTGGTGGAGTTCACCGACGGGTCGACGCTGGCCCAGGCCAGCCCGCCGGACATGCGGCTGCCGATCGCGCTCGCCCTGGCCTGGCCGGACCGGGTGCCGCGGGCGGCCGCCGCGGTGGACTGGACCATGGCGCACAACTGGGAGCTGCGTCCGCTGGATGCCGAGGCGTTCCCGGCGGTCGAGCTGGCCAAGGAGGCGGGCCGGACCGGGCGCTGCCGGCCGGCCATCTTCAACGCGGCCAACGAGGAGTGTGTAGCCGCGTTCGTCGCCGGTCGGCTACCGTTTCTGGGCATCGTCGACACCCTCGAGCGGGTGCTTGCGGCGGCCCCGGATTTCGCGGAGCCGGGTACCGTCGATGACGTGCTGGCCGCGGAGGCCTGGGCGCGCGCCCAAGCGCAGCGGACGATCGCGACTGTGGCTGAAGGAGCCTGATGCTGTTCTGGCTTGGTGCGGCGGCTTTCGCGCTGACCATCCTGATCTCGGTGAGCCTGCACGAGCTGGGCCACATGATCACTGGCAAGCGCCTGGGCATGAAGGTGACCAAGTACTTCGTCGGTTTCGGGCCGACGATCTTCTCGTTCCACCGGGGCGAGACGGAGTACGGCCTGAAGGCCATCCCGCTCGGCGGGTTCTGCAAGATCGTCGGTATGACGCCGCAGGACGACGACGTGGCGCCGGAGGACCAGCACCGCGCGATGTGGCGGTTCCCGGTCTGGAAACGGACGATCGTGATGTCGGCCGGCTCGATCACCCACTTCATGCTGGCCCTGGCCGGCGCCTGGGTGATGTCCGTCTGGGTGGGCCTGCCGAACACCGGGATCCCGCAGACCGCGCAGGACCAGGCCAACGCTCCGGCGATCATCGGCGTGGGGGACTGTTACCAGCTGCAGTCGGTCTTCAAGACCCTGGACAAGGCCGCGCAGCAGGCGGCGAACGAGAAGTGCGTGCCGGGCGTGAACGGCGCGGTCCAGTCCCCGGCGGCGGCGGCCGGCCTGCAGGACCGGGACCGGATCACCAAGGTCGGCGCCACCCCGGTCGCCACGTGGGGTGAGCTCACCCGGACCATCCGGGCGACCAAGCCCGGCGAGACGGTCTTCGAGTATGTCCGGGACGGGCAGACCCGGACCGCCACGGTGAACCTGATCAGCGACCAACGGGCGCCGCTCGACGACCCGGAGGGCCCGACCACGACCGTCTCGGTCGCCGGGCTCAGCTGGAACACCGACCAGCCGTACGTGATCAGGTCCAGCCCGGCCGCCGCGGTCCCGGCCGCCGGCCACTACGGGTGGTACCTCGTCGAGAACTCGTTCAAGGCGATGGCCCGGATCCCGGAGAAGATCCCGGCGCTGTGGAACTCGATCACCGGGGACGAGCGCGACCCGGACACCCCGATCAGCGTGATCGGCGCGAGCCGGCTCGGCGGCGAGGCGATCGAGAAGGGCGTGCCGGAGGTGTTCTGGCAGATCTTCATCTCGCTGAACGTCTTCATCGGTCTGTTCAACCTGCTGCCCCTGCTGCCGCTGGACGGCGGGCACATCGCCATCGCCTGGTACGAGCGGGTTCGCTCCTGGCTCTACCAGCGGCTGCGACGACCCGACCCGGGGCGGGTGGACTACTACAAGCTGATGCCGCTCACCTACGCGGTCATCCTGATCGGCGGGGCGTTCACGCTGCTGACCGCGACGGCCGACATCATCAACCCGATTACGATCTTCAAGTGAGTGACGTGAAGGTTGTTCACGACGGTGGAGACCATGCGCCCAATCTCGCCCCATCCGCAATACATGGAAGGTCGTGAATAACTCCCCATGACCGCGATCAGTCTCGGAATGCCGGCCGTGCCCCCGCCGCCGCTGGCCCCGCGTCGGCAGAGCCGGCAAATCAACGTCGGCGGTGTCCTCGTCGGTGGCGGCGCGCCGGTCAGCGTCCAGTCGATGACCACCACGCTCACCGCCGACGTCAACGCCACCCTGCAGCAGATCGCCGAGCTGACCGCGGCCGGCTGCCAGATCGTCCGGGTCGCGGTGCCGTCCCAGGACGACGTCGAGGCGCTGCCCGCGATCGCCAAGAAGTCGCAGATCCCGGTGATCGCGGACATCCACTTCCAGCCGAAGTACGTGTTCGCCGCGATCGACGCCGGCTGCGCCGCGGTCCGGGTCAACCCCGGCAACATCCGGCAGTTCGACGACAAGGTGAAGGAGATCGCCCGGGCGGCCTCCGACGCGGGCGTCCCGATCCGGATCGGCGTCAACGCCGGCTCGCTGGACAAGCGGCTGTTGGAGAAGTACGGCAAGGCCACCGCCGAGGCGCTGGTCGAGTCCGCGCTCTGGGAGTGCTCGCTGTTCGAGGAGCACGGCTTCCGGGACATCAAGATCTCGGTCAAGCACAACGACCCGGTGGTCATGATCCGGGCGTACCGGCAGCTCGCCGAGCAGTGCGAGTACCCGCTGCACCTCGGGGTGACCGAGGCCGGGCCGGCGTTCCAGGGCACGATCAAGTCGGCCGTGGCGTTCGGCGCGCTGCTGGCCGAGGGTATCGGCGACACCATCCGGGTCTCGCTCTCCGCCCCGCCGGTCGAGGAGATCAAGGTCGGTCAGCAGATCCTGGAGTCGCTCGGCCTGCGCGAGCGCGGGCTGGAGATCGTCTCCTGCCCGTCCTGCGGCCGTGCCCAGGTCGACGTCTACACGCTGGCCGAGCAGGTCACCGCGGCGCTCGACGGCTTCCCGGTGCCGCTGCGGGTGGCCGTGATGGGCTGCGTCGTCAACGGGCCGGGCGAGGCGCGCGAGGCCGACCTCGGGGTGGCGTCCGGCAACGGCAAGGGCCAGATCTTCGTCAAGGGCAAGGTGATCAAGACCGTGCCGGAGTCGGTGATCGTGGAGACGCTGGTGGAGGAGGCGCTGCGGCTCGCCGACGAGATGGGCGCCGAGCTGCCGGACGAGCTGCGCGAGCTGCTGCCCGGGCCGACCGTGACGGTGCACTGACGGTCGTACCGGATCGCTGATCGGAAGCCCGGAGCCGCCTCGCGCGTACCCGGGCTTCCGTCTTCCGGCGTGCGCGGGCGGCTCTTGCCGTCCGTTGTGCGGGGGCGGTTCTTCGGCGTCCGTTGTGCGGGGGCGGTTCTTCGGCGTCCGTTGTGCGGGGGCGGTTCTTCGGCGTCCGTTGTGCGGGGGCGGTTCTTCGGCGTCCGTTGTGCGGGGGCGGTCTTTCGGCGTCCGTCGTGCGGGGCGGTCTTTCGGCGTCCGTCGTGCCGAGGCGGCTCTGTGGCGTCCGTTGTGCCGGGGCGGCTCTTCGGCGTCCGTCGTGCGGCCGGGGCCCGAGCGTGGGTGTGGCCGCGGGCCCGGCGCGGCGAAGGCGTCGCCCGATCAGAACAGCACGGTTGCGAACGCGCCGGCCGACACGAAGCCGCACCGCTGATAGACGCGCCGCGCCGACGCGTTGTAGTCGTTCACGTAGAGACTCACGGTCGGCGCGACCCGCCGCAGCGCGTCGGTCACCACCGCCGCCATCGCCGCGGTCGCGATGCCCCGGCCACGGTGCTCCGGATGCACCCAGACGCCCTGCACCTGCGTGGTCCGCCGGGTGATGATCGCCAACTCGGCCTTGAAGATCACCTGATCGCCGAGAAACCTGGCGTACGCCCGCTTGCCCTTCACCAGCTCGGTGATGCGCCGGCGGTACCCCCGGCCGCCGTCGTCCTGCAGCGGCGACACCCCGACCTCCTCGGTGTACATCGCAACCGCGGCCGGGAACAGCTGATCCACCTCGCTGGGCCGGACCAGGCGCACCTCGGGGTCGGCCGGCACCGTCGGGGTCCGGTCGGTGACCAGCAGCGGCTGGTTGGGGCGAACGTCACGGGCGGGCCCCCAGGTCACGCTCAGCCGGTCCCACAGATCCAGCACCGCCTCGGCCCGTCCGATGATCGACGAACAGATCCGTGGCTCCGCGCCGAGCAGGTCGGCGAACGCGGCGACGGCCGGCGGGGTGGCGCCGACCGGCACCAGATGCGCCCCGGACCAGATGATCGACTCGACCCGGCGGCGCGGCTCGTATCCGTAGATCCGCCCGTCGGAGCGCCACCAGTTCAGGCCGTGGGCGGCGACGCGCTCGGCGATCTGGGCGCCCGCGTAGGGGTCGGCGTCCAGGATCCGATCGACAGCCGCGCGCTCCGGCTCACCGAGATGGCGAATGGGCACCGTCAACACAGCTACCACATTGCCAGATGGGAGCCGCCCGACACGCATGGCAACCCCTCCAGTTCAGAAACCCTTGCTAGCGACACGTTGCCGATATATCGTCTGACTATCGACGACAGAACGGAGAAGATCATGAGGTTCGCACACGAGGGGCACCACGGACGCCGGATGCGGGGCTTCGGCTTCCCGCCCGGCTTCCCGTTCGGCGGCCCCGGCTTCGGCTCCGGCGGTTTCGGCCCGGGCGGTTTCGGCCCGGGCGAGTTCGGTGGCCGCGGTGGCGGCCGGCGCGGTGGCCGTGGCCGGCTCAACGTCCGCCCCGCCGTCCTGGCGCTGCTGCTGGAGCGCCCGATGCACGGGTACGAGATGATCCAGGAGCTGGACGCCCGCACCAACGGCATCTGGCGCCCCAGCCCCGGCTCGATCTACCCCACCCTCCAGCTGCTGGAGGACGAGGGCCTGATCGAGGCCACCGCCGAGGGCGGGCGCAAGAGCTACCGCCTCACCGCCGACGGCCGCCCCGAGGCCGAGGCCGCCGCGCAGAACCCGCCGTGGTCGCGCTTCGGTGACGACACGCTCAACCAGGTGCAGGAATTCCGCGACGCCGCGGTCGGCATCTTCAGCGCGCTCAAGCAGGTCGGCTTCACCGGCACGCCGGAGCAGCGGGAGAAGGCGCTGGAGGTCCTCAACGACACGAAGCGCAAGCTCTACGCCATCCTCGCCGACGGCGAGTGAGCCGACCCGGCACTCCGAGCCCGCGGCCGGTCGAGGTCCGTGGCCGGGCCAGATCCGTGGCTGGTCGAGGTCCGTGGCCGGTCCAGGTCCGTGGCCGGTCCAGGTCGGCGGATCCTTCCGGTCGGCGGACCGGTCCAGGCGCGCGGAGGCCCAGGTCGGCAGATGGTCCAGGTCCGCGGAAAGGAAGCGCATCCAGCGGGGGATGCGCTTCCTTTGGTACGTCTGGCGATCTCGGCGCGTGACGGGTGCTCATCGGGGGCCATGACCGTCGGGATCGGCGCGTGACCGGCGCTCATCGGGGGCCATGACCGTCCGGAACCAGTGGGCCCGTCCACCCGCGTGGACGACCGCCGTGTTGCACCGGCCGGGAGGCAACACCGGCACCGCGCCCCGCGGGCTGGTCAGTCGAGGCCGGTGAGGCCGAGCAGGTCGCGCAGCGCCGACCGGCCGGACGGGGTGAGACGCACGGCTCGGCCCGAGCCGATGCGGGTCAGCCATTGGCGGGTCAGGAACGCCTCGCACACCCGGGCCCCGGCCAGCCCGCCGAGATGCGGGCGGCGTTCGGTCCAGTCCAGGCAGGCACGGGCCAGCGGGCGGCGATCGGCGCGCAGCCGCTCGGGCGCCACCCCCAGCGCGTCGGTCAGCCAGCTCAGACCGTCCGGGGTGATGGCGCATCCGTTGCGCTGGTCGAGCAGGCCGGCGCCGGTGAGGGCGTCGGTGACGGCTACGCCGAGGCGGCCGGCGAGGTGGTCGTAGCAGGTGCGGGCTCGGCGCAGGGCGGCATCCGCGGTCACCGCGCGCAGCCCGCGAGCCGGGGGGAGGCCGGGTTCCAGCCGGGCGGTGATGTCCTCGAGGAGGGTGGCGACGGCGGGGTCGGCGAGGCGGACGTACCGGTGCCGGCCCTGACGTGTCTCGGCCAGCAGCCCGCCGCCGATCAGCCGGTCCAGATGCCCGGTCGCGGTGGACCGTGCCACCCCGGCGTGCGCGGCCAGTTCGCCGGCGGTCCAGGCGCGCCCGTCGAGCAGCGCCAGGCACATCGCCGCGCGGGTCCGATCGGCCAGCAGCGCGGCGAACGCCGCGAGACCGGAGGCGTCCGCCGCGAAACCTGGCGCCTTCGCCGTGAGGTCGGAGGGGCCCGCTGCCAGATCTGGCGCCTTCGCCGTGAGGCCCGCGGGGCCCGCTGCCAGATCTGGTGCCTTCGCCGTGAGGCCCGCGGGGCCCGCGGCCAGATCTGGCGCCTTCGCCGTGAGGCCCGCGGGGTCGGCTGCGGAACCTGGCGCCTTCGCCGCGAGAGCAGAGGGGCCCGCTGCGGAACCTGGCGCGTTCGCCGGGCGGCCGGAGGCGTCCGCTGTGGGGCCTGGCGTGTCTGCCGTGAGGACCGAGGTGTCGCTCATGCCCCCATTGTTCGGCCGCGATGCTTCGGCGGGCACCGAACCTTCGGCTCCGGACCGTCCGGGTGCTGTGCCGGCGGGCGCCTCTCGTGCGGCGGTCAGGGCCGGCGGCCCAGCGCGCTGATCAGGGACGTCAGCGCCGGGAACCCGCCGCGTTCGAGTTCCGGGGTGGGCAGCAGGGCCATCACCGGGATGGTGACTCCGGCATCCGCGTACGCCTGGACGCGCGCCCGCACCACCTCCGGCGTCCCGTGCACGACCAGCTCGTCGACGAGCTCGTCCGGGATCGCGGCCAGCGCGCCCTTGCGGTCGCCGGCCTCCCACGCCTGCCACATCGGGGTGAGCAACTGCGCGCGGCCCAGCCAGCGGTGGAACGCGGCGTACGCCGGGACCGTCAGGTACGACGTGATGAGCCGCCGGCCGACCGTGCGGGCGTAGGCCGCGTCGTCGGTGGGGACGACGAAGATGCGGGCGGCGACGGCGAAGCCGGGGGCGGCCTCCTTGGTCTCGGCCAGCGCGGTGTGCACGTCGGCGGGGGACAGCCAGTTGAGGATCACCCCGTCCGCCTCGGCGGCGGCCAGGCGCAGCATCTGCGGGCGCAGCGCGGCCAGCATGAGCTGCGGTGGGACGGCCGGCGGGCGCTCCAGCCGGAAGCGTTTCACGGTGAAGGTGGAGAACGTCCGGTCGACCATCTCGCCGGCCAGGGCGGCGCGCAGGAACCGCAGCATGTCGCGGCTGCGGGCGAACGGCTTGACGAAGTCGGCGGCGTTCCAGTCGCCGGCCACCACGGGGCTGGAGGCGCCGATGCCGAACTGGAAACGGCCGGGCGCGGTCTCGGCGAGCGCGGCCGCGGTCATCGCCAGCAGGCCGGGGCCGCGGGTGTAGACCGGGGCGATCGCGGTGCCCAGCCGCAGCCGGGGCTCCCAGGCGGCGGCGAGGGTGAGCGGCGTGAACGCGTCGGTGCCGGCCACCTCGGCGGTCCACGCGTCGGTGAAGCCGGCGTCGGCCAGCGCCGCGAAGACGGCCGAGTGGTCGGCCAGCGGAACGCCGCCGAGCGGCACGGTCATGCCCCATCGCATCGACATGACGTCGATCCTGCCGTGGCGCGGCCGGTGATGTCCACCACCTGTGGATTGCCCGCGTGGACCACCCGGGTAGGTTTTTAAACTGACCAGTCAGTTTAAATAGGGGGTGTCATGGCAGTGCTGAGGGCGATGGGCGCCGGGGTCCGGCACCACCGGCGCTGGCTCGTCCGGGATCTCGACCTGGTGGTCGAGCCCGGCGAGACGGTCGCGGTGGTCGGCCCACCGGGCAGCGGGCGCACCAGCACGCTGCTGGCGCTGGCCGGAAGCCTGCGGTTGTCCGCGGGCACGGTCGCCCTCTCCGGTACGGCCGCGCTCGGTCACGTGGCCGGTGTCACCGATCCGGAGCCGGTCCTCACCGTCCTCGAACACGTCCGGGAACGGCTCGCGTTGCTCGGCCGTCCCCGGCGGGAGGCCGGGTCCGTGCCGCTGCACGGGCTGGACCCGGGGCTGCGCGGGCGCGACCTGACGCCGTACCAGAAGCAGATCCTCGGTCTGGTCCTGGCCGGACCGGCCCGCCCCGCGGTGGTCGCCCTCGACGGGGTGGACGCCGGGCTGGACGCGGGGGAGCGGACCGCGCTGTGGGACCTGCTCGGCTCGCTCACCGCGGGCGGCGTGGCGGTGCTGGTCACGGCGCGCGAGGTGGATGCGGCACGGGTCAGCCGGGTGGTCCGGCTGAGTGATCCGCAGGCGGGTGAGCCGGGACGGGCGGTGGTGCAGACACCGCAGGAGTACGCGGCGGGTCGGACCGGGCCGTGCTCCCTCGCCGAGTGGCCGGCAGCCGCGGTCCCGGCCGAGCCGGCCCGGGCGCACCCGCACCCGGCGGTGGGCCCGACGGCCTCCGGAGACCACCGGGACGCCGACGCCGGTCCAGCCCCGCAGGACAGCCCGGTCGAGGGCGCGGAGGGCGGCGCCGCGCCCCCGGACACGGGCGGCGACCGGCCCGGACAGCGCCACCACCGCACCGGCCCGGCGAAGCCGACCCTGCGCCGGAGCCTGCGCAGGGTCGCCGGCAAGCAGGTCCGGCGCGCCTCGACCGGCCCCCGGGACGAGCACGACGCCAGGACCCGCGGCACGACCATCGGGCTCGGGAAGAGCCTGCGCAAGACGGCGGGAAAGCGGGGAGAGCGGTGACCGGGTTCTCGGCGATCTCCCTGGCCGGCCTGGAGCTGCGCCGTTTCACCCGCAGCCGGCTGACGGCGGCGGCCCTGGCGGTCCTCGCGGTGGTCCCGCTGCTCTACGGGGCGCTCTACCTCTACGCCTTCTGGGACCCGTACGGCCATCTCCACCACATCCCGGCGGCGCTCGTGGTCGAGGACCGCCCGGCCACCGACCAGGACGGCGAGGTGGTGCACGCCGGGCGGGAGCTGGCCGACCGGCTGATCGAGCGGGAGGTCTTCGACTGGCACCTGGTCGACGCGAAGGCCGCGGAGGCCGGCTTGGCGGACGGCCGGTACCAGATCGAGCTGCGGATCCCGACGGACTTCTCCAGCAACCTGGTGGCCGCCCCGGACGCCGCCGCGACACCGGAGAACGCCCAGCTGCGGGCGGTCAGCGACGACTCCACCAACTACCTGTCCGGGGTCTTCGCCCGCACCGCGTTCGACGAGGTCCGGGCGGTGGCCTCGGCCGACGCGTCGGCGAAGTACTACGACCGGATGCTGATCGGGTTCACCGACCTGAAAGCGGAGACCGAGAAGGCCGCCGACGGCGCCGGGAAGATCGACGAGGGGGTCGGCCGGTTGCGCTCCGGCGCGGTGAAGGAGGCGAGCGGCATCGACGACGCGCACGGCGGCGCCGGGCAGCTCGCCGGCAAGCTCGGCCAGGCCGGGCGCGGCGCGGATCGGCTCGCCGACGGGCTGTCCGATCTGGAGACGGGCGCCGCCCAGCTGGCGTCCGGCACCTCCGAGGCGGCGGCGGGTGGCCGCCGGCTGGCCACGGCCGTGGACGCCGCGGCCGACCGGGTGGAGCCGGTGCTGCGGGAGAACGCGCAGGCCATCGAGGACGCGGCGAATCTGGTGGCCCGCGGCGCCGACCAGCTGGCCGCGAACGTCGGCGTGATCGGCGACGCCGCCGACCGGGCGGTGCGGGACGCGCGGAAGCTGCGCGACGTCCTGGACCGGCTGCCGGACGGCACCGAGGGGCTGGACGAGGCGAAACGGCTGGCCGGGCAGCTGGTCGCCGACGCGGAACGGATCCAGCGCCGGGTGGATGCCGCCGACCTGGACGCGCTGCGCGCCCGGCTGCGCGAGGTGGCGAGCACGGCCCGCGAGGTGGCGGCCGCCGCGCCGCACCTGGCCGACGACGTGGCGAACGCCCGTACCCGGGTGGACCGGCTGGCCGACGGCCTGGACCGGCTGGCCACCGGCGCGAAGCAGCTGCGGACCGGCACCGCGCAGGCCGCGGACGGCGCGACCGAGTTGCGCAACGGCGTCTACCGCCTGGCCGACGGCGCCCGGCAGCTGGACTCGGGGCTGGCCGAGCTGTCCGCCGGCGGGCACCGGATCGCCGACGGCCTGGCCGACCTGCGGGGCGGCACCGGGGAGCTGGCCGACCGGCTGGCCGACGGGGCCGGCGAGATCCCGGCGTACGACGACGCCGCCCACCGGTCCGGCATCCTGGCCGACCCGGTCTCCCTGGACCGGGTGGTGCGCAACCCGGCCGGCACCTACGGCGTCGGGTTCGCCCCGTACTTCCTGGCGCTCGCGCTGTGGGTGGGCGCAATGATCAACTACATGCTGCTGCGCCCGCTGAACCGGCGCTATCTGGCGTCCGGCGCGCCCGCGCCGCGGGTGGCGCTGGCCGGCCTGCTGCCGGGCGTGCTGATGGGCCTGGTCCAGGCGGCCCTGCTGTACGCCGTGGTCCGCTTCGCCCTGGGCCTGTCCCCGGTCCGCCCGGGGGTGAGCGTGGGCCTGCTGCTCGGCACCGCGGCGGTCTTCGCGGCGATCATGCAACTGATCGGGGCGGCGTTCGGCGCGCCCGGCCGGATCGTCGCGCTGGTCCTGCTGATGCTGCAGCTGACCTCGTCCGGGGGAACGTACCCGGTGCAGACCACGCCCGGCTTCTTCCAGATGATCCACCCGCTGCTGCCGATGACGTACGTGGTGGAGGCGGTGCGGCACGCGGTGGACGGCGGCGCGACCGGCCCGGTCCTGCACGGCGCCCTGGTGCTGGGCGGGTTCGGTCTGGTCGCCCTGCTGCTGACCGTGCTGGTCGCCGGCCGCAAGCGCCGGATGCGCGCCGCCGACCTGCATCCCGAGCTGGTCCTCTAGCCTGGGCTCGTGGCGATGGACGGGCGGAGCCGGCGTCGGGGGGACACCCGGCAGAGGCTGTACGAGGCCGCGGTGCAGCTGATCGCCGAGCAGGGGTTCTCGGCGACCACGGTGGACGACATCGCGCTGCGCGCCAAGGTCGCCAAGGGCACGGTCTACTACAACTTCAAGTCCAAGACCGATCTGTTCGAGGAGCTGCTCCGGCACGGGGTCGGGCTGCTCACCGACGAGTTCCGCACCGCGGTCGCCGGTCTGCCGCCGCGGGAGGCGGTGCGTGCGCTGGTCCGCGCGCAGCTGGAGTACATCCGCCGGTACCAGGCGTTCGCCCAGCTGCTGATCTCCGAGATGTGGCGGACCAACCGGGAGTGGCAGCAGACCCTGATCCTGCTCCGGGAGCAGGCGATCGGGGTGATCGCGGAGACCGTCCAGGCCGGGGTGGACTCCGGTGATCTGCCGCCGGAACTGGACGTGCGGGTGGCGTCGGCGGCGCTGTTCGGGGTGGGGCTGGTGGTGGCGGTGGACTGGCTGGTGTTCCAGCCGGAGCGGCCGGTCGAGGACGTCGAGGAGTCGCTGCTGGCGATCGTCCGCCGGGTCGTCTGACCCGGCGCAGACCGGTCCCCACGCCTCTGGCAGACATTGACGCTTTCCCGTATCGCCGCAGGTCAAGGTGCAGATGACCGAAAAAATCTACAGTGGCGACCCTAGAAATTTTCTGGCGGGCGACTTACCTTTGACGTGTCGGTCACGGCCGGCACGCAACTGGCACAGACGCTGAGTTGGAGAAGGAGGACGAGATACCGCAGCTACGCGAAATCACCACGTCCCCGACCCGACAAGAGGTGATCGCAGCCGATGCCCATCACTCCGGTCGACTGCTAGCGGCACGCAGCCGGTCGACCACCTGAGCCGGCCGTCGAGCCGGTGACAGAATTGAAAAGCCAGGGCCCCGGTTACCCGCCGGGGCCCTGGACTGTCTTCTGATCCGATCATGCGCGCCGGCCGCCCCGCGGCGTCGTCGCGTGCCGGGCGAGCCGGTCGCCGCACCGGCCGACCCCGATGCGCGGGGCCCGCGCGCCATGCGATGGTCTCTGCATGCCATCGTGGAACGTCGAAGAGTGGCGACGGCCGGGACCGACCCGCAAGCAGCGCCGGACCGACCTGTGGGCCGGGGTGGCGGTCGCCGCCGTGGCCGTCCTCAACCTGTACCTGCTGCGCAGCTACGGGTACTGGCACACGCACCGGAACCCGCCGATCGGCGAGCAGATCGCCTGGACGGTGGTGTGCACGCTGCCGCTGGCCTGGCGCCGCCGGGCTCCGGAGTGGGTCGCGGTGTTCATCTCGGTGGCCTTCATCGTCGCCCAGGTGCGCTTCTCGCAGGAGCAGATGGTCACCTCGTACGCCCTGTTCGCGGCGATCTACACGCTCGGCGCGTGGGGGCGGGACCGGCAGCGCGCCCGGGTGGTGCGGCTGGCGATCATCGCGGTGATGTTCGGCTGGCTCACCCTCTCCTTCGCCCTGTACCACGACATGGTGACCGTGTCCGAGCTGTCCGGTGCCTCCGGCGAGCTGCCCGAGCTGCCGTCGATGATCTTCACGGCGTACCTGCAGAACATCGTCTACTTCGCGTTCACGTACCTGATGGGCGACGCCGCCTGGCGTTCGGTCTGGCGCCGGCACCAGCTGGAGGAGCAGGCCGAGCAGCTGCGCGCGGCGCAGGAGGCGGCGGCCGGACGGGCGGTCCTGGACGAGCGGGTGCGGATCGCCCGCGAGCTGCACGACGTGGTCGCCCACCACGTGTCGGTGATGGGCATCCAGGCCTCCGCCTGCCGCCGGGCGCTGGAGAAGGACCCGGCGAAGGCGGTTCCCGCGCTGACCGCGATCGAGCAGGGCGCCCGCACCGCCGTGGACGAGCTGCACCGGATGCTCGGCGCGCTGCGCGCCAGCGAGCCGGCGCGGGTGGAGGGGCCGGGCGCCGGGATCGAGCGGATCGGGGAGATCGCGGACCGGGCCCGCGAGGCGGGCCTCCAGGTGCATCTGGGCACGTACGGCGAGCCGGCCCCGCTGCCGGACTCGCTCTCCCAGGCGGCCTACCGGATCGTGCAGGAGTCGGTGACCAACACCCTCAAACACGCGCACGCCGCCACGCTCGACATCCGGATCCGGTATCTGGCCGGTGAGCTGGAGCTGGACGTGGCCGACGACGGCCGGGGCGGCGCCGGCCCGGGCGGCAGCGGGATGGGCCTGATCGGGATGCGTGAGCGGGTGGCGGTGCACGACGGCACCCTGGAGCACGGCCGGCGCGCCGGCGGCGGATTCCGGGTGCGGGCCCGCTTGCCGTACGCCCAGGTGGGCAGCCCGGCATGATCCACCGCACCGGGCGGTGTCCCGCCGGCACGCCGAAGGAAGGCACAGCGTGAGCATCCAGGTCCTCCTCGCGGACGACCATCAGCTGGTCCGCTCCGGGTTCCGGGTCATCCTGGAGATGGAGGACGACATCCGCGTGGTGGGCGAGGCGGCCGACGGCGCCCGGGCGGTCGAGATGGCGCTGCGGCTGCGGCCCGACGTCGTACTGATGGATGTCGAGATGCCCGGGATGGACGGCCTGGAGGCGACCCGCCGCATCGCCGCCGAGGGCGGACCGTCGGTCCTGATCCTGACCACGTTCGACCGCGACGACTACCTGTTCGCCGCGCTGCAGGCCGGCGCCAGCGGGTTCCTGCTGAAGAACGGCACGCCGGAGGCGCTGACCGAGGCGGTACGCGTGCTGGCGGCCGGCGACGCGCTGCTCGCCCCGGCGGTGACCCGCCGGGTGATCGCCCAGTTCAGCACGCCCCGGCAGCGCGCGCCGGAGCCGGGCGTCCGCCTCGACGAGCTGACCCCGCGTGAGCACGAGGTGCTGGTGCGGCTGGCCGGTGGGGCGACCAACGCGGAGATCGCGACCGCCCTGCACCTCGGCGAGACGACGGTGAAGACGCACGTCAGCCGGGTGCTGATGAAGCTGGGCGCGCGCGACCGCACCCAGGCGGTGGTCCTCGCGTACGAGATGGGCGTGGTGCGTCCTTCGCGGGAATGACCCGCGGCGGTCCTCCCCGGGCCGGACGCCGCGGAGGGGGTGGAACGCCTAGCGTCGATGCCATGAACACCGTCCTCACCGTCGACGCGGTCAACCGGTCGTTCGGGGAGCGGCAGGTCCTCAAGGACGTGTCGTTCACCGTGACGACCGGTCGGCTGACCGGATTCGTCGGCGCCAACGGCGCCGGCAAGACCACCACCATGCGGATCATCCTCGGCGTCCTGGCCGCCGACACGGGCACGGTGACCTGGCAGGGGGCGCCGTTGAACCGGGATGTCCGGCAGCGCTTCGGCTACATGCCGGAGGAGCGCGGCCTCTACCCGAAGATGAGCGTCCTGGAGCAGGTCGTCTACCTGGGCCGGCTGCACGGGCTGGGCGCCGCCGAGGCGCGCCGGCGCACGATGGCGCTGCTGGAGCGGCTGGAGCTGGCCGAGCGGGCCAACGACCATGTGCAGAAGCTGTCGCTGGGCAACCAGCAGCGCGCCCAGATCGCCGCCGCGCTGGTGCACGATCCGGAACTGCTGGTGCTGGACGAGCCGTTCTCCGGGCTCGACCCGCTGGCCGTCGACAACGTGCTCGGCGTGCTGCGCGAGCGGGCCGCCGCCGGGGCCGCGGTGCTGTTCTCCAGCCACCAGCTGGACCTGGTCGAGCGCCTCTGCGACGACCTGGTGATCATCGCGAACGGCACCATCCGGGCGGCCGGCGACCGGGCCGGCCTGCGTGACCGGTACGCCCTGCCGCGTTACGCCATCGAGGTCGGCGCCGACGCCGGCTGGTTGCGTGACGAGGCCGGCGTGACCCTGGTCGACCTGGACGGCCGGCACGCCGTCTTCGACCTCGCTCCCGGCGCGGACGACCAGCAGGTGCTGCGCGCCGCCCTGACCCGCGGCCCGGTGCACGCGTTCGGCCCGGTCCGTCCCTCGCTCGCCGAGATCTTCCGAGAGGTGATCCAGTGACCACGTTCGAGGCCGCCAAACTGGTCGCCGCCCGGGAGATCCGGGTCAAGCTGCGCGACAAGGCCTTCCTCTACAGCACCGCCGTCTTCCTGCTCATCGTGCTCGCCTCGATCATGCTGCCGTCGCTGATCAACAGCGGCGCCACCAAGGTGGCGGTCACCGACAGCGCCGCGGCCGGCGTACTGCGGGCGACGGAGATGGACGTCCGGGTGGTCACCGACCCCGCCACCGCCGAGCAGCTGCTGCGCGACGGCGAGGTGGACGCCGCGGTGCTGGCCGGCCCGGTGGTGGTCGGGATGGACGAGGCCCCGGACGAGGTGGTGCAGGCGCTGAGCACCGAGCCGCAGGTCCGCCTGCTCGACCCCAGCGACGTCGAGCCGGTGCTGCAGGTGCTGGTGCCGCTGGCGTTCGCGATGCTGTTCTTCTTCACCTCGTTCACCTTCGGCATGCAGATCGCGCAGAGCGTGGTCGAGGAGAAACAGACCCGGATCGTCGAGATCCTGGTCGCCAGCGTGCCGGTGCGCGCGCTGCTGGCCGGCAAGGTGATCGCGCTGACCGCGCTGGCCTTCGCCCAGGTGGCGCTGCTCGCCGTGGTCGCGATCGTCGGGATGACCGTCACCGACGCGGCGCCCGGCCTGCTCAACGTGGTGGCCCCGGCGATCGGCTGGTTCCTGCCGTTCTTCGTCGTCGGCTTCGTCATGCTGGCCGCGCTGTGGGCCGGGGTGGGCGCGCTCGCCTCCCGGCAGGAGGAGCTGGCCAGCACCTCGGTGCCGGTGCAGATGCTGGTGCTGATCCCGTTCTTCGTGGTGGTCAGCCTGCCGCAGGGCGGCTCGGTGCTGCGGGTGCTGTCCTACGTGCCGTTCTCGTCGCCGCTGGCGATGCCGATCCGGCTGTTCAACGGCGACACGGCGATCTGGGAGCCGGTGGTCGCGCTGCTGATCCTGGCCGCCACCGCGGTGGCGCTGCTCGCGGTGGGCGCCCGGATCTACGCCGGGTCGCTGCTGAAGACGCAGGTGAAGACGTCGTTCATGGCGGCGCTGCGGAAGGCCTGATGCTTCCGTACGGGGGACGGGCGGTCCGCGACGGCGGGCCGCCCGTGCGGCGTACCCGCCGAAGGGGGCGGTGGTGCGGGGCGGGCGCTCCGCGGCACCGCCGCGTGCGGGAAGAGAGAGGTGACCGCGCCCCGCACCACCGCGGGAAGGTTGTCGACAACCGGGACGGGCGATGCCTGCCGAGGGAATCGCGCCGCCCTGTTGTCCCCAGGTTGGCACCGGGGCCGGGCGCGGGCAACGCAATTAACGTCCAGCATTGACGCGCGTAACACCGCGGGGCGATCATCACCGAAACCCGTGGCTCAGGTCACACCCTTGATGCAGGGGGCCCGCGCATGAGCACCGATCCACCCGTCGTCAGCGGCGACGAAGAGCGACTCGCGCAACTCGGCTACCGGCAGGAGCTGCACCGCCGGCTCTCCGGATTCTCCAACTTCGCCGTCTCCTTCTCGATCATCTCGATTCTGGCCGGCGCGATCACGTCGTACGCGATCGCGATGAACGCCGGCGGCCCGTTCGCCATCACCATCGGCTGGCTCCTGGTCGGCGTCATGGTCACCCTGGTGGCGCTGGCGATGGCCGAGGTGTGTTCGGCCTACCCGACCGCCGGCGCGCTCTACTGGTGGGCGGCGGCGCTGGCCAAGCGCAACCGCGCGGCGTGGGCCTGGTTCATCGGCTGGTTCAACTTCCTCGGCGAGGTCGCGGTCACCGCGGCGATCGACTTCGGCGCGGCGATCACCACGTCCGCGTTCCTCAGCCTGACCCTCGACGTGCAGGTCACGCCGGCGCGGACCTTCCTGATCTTCCTGGTCATCATCGTGGCGCACGGCCTGCTGAACACCTTCGGGGTGAACCTGGTCCGGGTGCTCTCCGACGTCAGCGCCTGGTGGCACCTGATCGGCGTCGCGGTGATCGTGGTGCTGCTCGCGGTGCTGCCGGACCAGCACAAGCCGATCTCCGAGGTGTTCTTCGAGGTGCGCAACGCGACCGGCTTCGGGTTCACCGGGGCCACCGTCTACGCGGTCCTGATCGGACTGCTGATGGCGCAGTACACCTACACCGGCTACGACGCCTCGGCGCACGTCGCGGAGGAGACCCACGACGCGGCCACCGCGGCGCCTCGCGGCATCGTGCTGTCGGTGGTCGTGTCGGTGCTGGCCGGGTTCGTGCTGCTGGTCGCGATCACCTGGTCGATCCAGGACTACGAGGCGCAGGCGAGCACCCCGCTGGGGCTCCCGCCGGCCCAGATCTTCATCGACGCGGCCGGCCACGACACCGGCACGTTCCTGCTGTTCATCTGCATGGTCGCGCAGTGGTTCTGTGGAATGGCGTCGGTGACGGCGAACTCCCGGATGTCGTACGCGTTCGCCCGCGACGGCGCGCTGCCCGGCTCGCGGCTGTGGAAGCGGGTCAATCCGCGTACCGGCACGCCGACCAACTCGATCTGGCTGTGCGTGAGCATCTCCACCGTGCTGGTGCTGCCGTCGCTGTGGAACACCACGGCGTACGCGGCGGCCACCTCGATCGCGGTGATCGGCCTGTACATCGCGTACGTGGGACCGGTCCTGCTGCGCCGCCGCAACCCGGAGTTCGAGCCCGGCCCGTGGCATCTGGGCCGGTGGAGCGCGCCGGTCGGATGGATCGCGATCGTCTGGGTAGGGATCATCTGCGTGCTGTTCGTGCTGCCCACGGCCGGCCCGATCACCGCGCGGAACTTCAACTACACGATCGTCGCGGTGGCCGTCGTGGTCGGCGGCGCGACGGTCTGGTGGTTCGTGAGCGCCCGCCGGTGGTTCACCGGGCCGCGCCCCAACCTGCTGGACCGGGCGGCACACGGCGAGCGGACCATGCCGGCGACCGACGACTGATAGGACTGTTCCATGGATCTCGAGGACCTCGACGTAGCGGTCGGCAACGGGTCGATCGACACCGTCCTGCTCGCCGTGACCGACATGCAGGGACGGTTGCAGGGCAAGCGGCTGCACGGCCGCTTCTTCATCGACGAGGTGGCCGGCGGCGGCAGTGAGGGCTGCAACTACCTGCTCGCGGTGGACGTCGACATGAACACCGTCGACGGGTACGAGATGTCGTCCTGGTCCACCGGGTACGGCGACTTCGTGATGCGCCCGGACTTCGCCACGTTGCGCCGGGTGCCGTGGCAGCCGGGCACCGCGCTGGTGCTCGCCGACCTGTTCGACACGCAGGGGCAGCCGGTCGCGCCGTCGCCGCGGCAGATCCTGCGCCGCCAGCTGGACCGGCTGGCCGCGCACGGGCTGAGCGCCTTCGCCGGGACCGAGCTGGAGTTCGTGCTCTACCGCGACAGCTACGAGCAGGCGTTCACCCAGGGCTACCGGAACCTGACCCCGGCGAACCAGTACAACGTGGACTACTCGCTGCTGGGCACCGCGCGGGTGGAGCCGCTGCTGCGCCGGATCCGCAACGAGATGTACGGCGCCGGCCTGGTCCCGGAGAGCGCCAAGGGCGAGTGCAACCTCGGCCAGCACGAGATCGCGTTCCGGTACGCCGACGCGCTGACCGCCGCCGACCACCACGTGATCTACAAGAACGGGGCCAAGGAGATCGCCGCCCAGGAGGGCATGGCGCTGACCTTCATGGCCAAGCCCAACGAGCGGGAGGGCAACTCCTGCCACATCCACTTCTCGCTGCGCGGGGCGGACGGACGCTCGGCGATGCTCGGCGACGGCCCGGCCCACCTGAGCGTGACCGGGCAGCGGGCGCTGGCCGGGCTGCTCGCCACCATGCGGGAGTTCAGCCTGCTGTTCGCGCCGAACATCAACTCGTACAAGCGGTACCAGCCGGGGACGTTCGCGCCGACCGCGCTGCGCTGGGGGGTGGACAACCGGACCTGCGCGCTGCGGATCGCCGGGCACGGGGAGGGGATGCGGGTGGAGAACCGGGTGCCGGGCGGGGACGTCAACCCGTACCTGGCGATCGCGGCCCTGGTGGCCGGAGCGCTGCACGGGATCGAGAACGAGCTGAGCCTGGAGGACGAGTTCGTCGGGAACGCCTACCAGGACGCCACCGCGTCGCGGGTGCCGACGACCCTGCGGGAGGCGACCGAGCTGTGGACGGCCAGCGCGGTCGCCGAAACAGCGTTCGGGGCGGACGTGGTCGCGCACTACGCCAACATGGGGCGGGTCGAGCTGGCCGCTTTCGACGCCGCGGTGACCGACTGGGAGTTGCGCCGTGGATTCGAGCGCCTCTGAGTGTGAGGATCTTGGCGTGGGGACTACTGAGGTGATCAACCCGGCGACGGGCGCGGCCTTCACGACCGTACCGTCGCTGGATGTGGCCGGGACCGACGCGGCGATCGAGCGGTCCCGGAAGGCCTTCGCGACGTGGCGCGCGGTCGCGCCCGGGGACCGGGCGCGGCTGCTGCGCCGCTTCGCGGCGGTGGTCGACGACCACCTGGAGGAGTTGGCGCGGCTGGAGGTGCGCAACGCCGGTCACCCCATCGGCAACGCCCGCTGGGAGGCCGGCAACGTCCGCGACGTGCTGAATTACTACGCCGGTGCGCCGGAGCGGCTGTCCGGCCGGCAGATCCCGGTGCCCGGCGGTGTCGACGTGACCTTCCACGAGCCGCTGGGCGTGGTCGGGATCATCGTGCCGTGGAACTTCCCGATGCCGATCGCCGGCTGGGGTTTCGCCCCGGCGCTGGCGGCCGGCAACACGGTCGTGCTCAAGCCGGCCGAGCTGACCCCGCTGACCGCGATCCGTCTCGCCGAGCTGGCCCTGGAAGCGGGCCTGCCGGAGGACGTCTTCCAGGTGCTGCCGGGCAAGGGCGGCGTGGTCGGGCAGCGGTTCGTCACCCACCCGGCGGTCCGCAAGGTCTGCTTCACCGGCTCCACCGCGGTCGGCAAGTCGATCATGGCGGGCTGCGCCGATCAGGTGAAACGGGTGACCCTGGAGCTGGGCGGCAAGAGCGCCAACATCGTCTTCGCGGACGCCGACCTGGAACGCGCGGCGGCCGCCGCGCCCGGCGCGGTCTTCGACAACGCCGGCCAGGACTGCTGCGCCCGGTCCCGGCTGCTGGTCGAGGCTTCGGTGTACGACCGGTTCCTGGCCCTGCTGGAACCGGCGGTCCGGGATTTCCGGGTGCTCGACCCGGCCAGTGAGACGTCCGAGATGGGCCCGCTGATCTCCGCGGCGCAGCGCTCCTCGGTCGCCGGGTTCGTGGCCGGCGCCGACGTGGCCTTCCGCGGCTCGGCCCCCGAGGGCGACGGCTGGTGGTTCCCGCCCACCGTGCTGCTCGCCGGATCCGCCACCGACCGGCACTGGCGGGAGGAGATCTTCGGACCGGTCGTGTCGGTGCTGCCGTTCCGGGACGAGGCGGAGGCGATCCGGCTGGCCAACGACACCGAGTACGGCCTCTCCGGCTCGATCTGGACCCGGGACCTGGGCCGGGCGCTGCGGGTCTCCCGGGCGGTGGAGACCGGCGCGCTCAGCGTCAACAGCAACTCGTCGGTGCGGTACTGGACGCCGTTCGGCGGGATGAAACAGTCCGGACTCGGCCGGGAGCTGGGGCCGGACGCGCTGCTGGCGTTCACCGACGTCAAGAACGTGTTTCTTTCGATGGGAGACTGAGTGGAGCGTCTACAGGACCGGGTCGCCGTGATCACCGGCGCCGGCAGCGGTATCGGGCTCGCCACCGCCCGGCGGTTCGCCGCCGAGGGCGCCCGGGTGGTGGCGGTGGACATCTCCGAGGAGTCCGGCAAGGCGGTCGCCGCGGAGACCGGCGGCGAGTTCGTGACCTGTGACGTCAGCGACGAGGACCAGGTCAGGGCGCTCTTCGACGGGGTCGTCGAGCGGCACGGGCGGGTGGACATCGCGTTCAACAACGCCGGCATCTCGCCGCCCGAGGACGACTCGATCCTGGTCACCGGCATCGAGGCGTGGGAGCGGGTGCTCCGGGTCAACACCACGTCGGTCTTCTTCTGCTGCAAGTACGCCATTCCGCACATGCGGCGCCAGGGCAAGGGCTCGATCATCAACACCGCCTCGTTCGTCGCCCTGCTCGGGGCGGCCACCTCGCAGATCGCGTACACCGCGAGCAAGGGCGGGGTGCTGGCGATGACCCGGGAGCTGGGCGTGCAGTTCGCCCGGGAGGGCATCCGGATCAACGCGCTGTGTCCCGGCCCGGTGGCCACCCCGCTGCTGATGGAGCTGTTCGCCAAGGACCCGGAGCGGGCGCAGCGCCGCCTGGTGCACGTGCCGATGGGCCGGTTCGCCGAGCCGGACGAGATCGCCGCCGCGGTCGCCTTCCTGGCAAGTGACGACGCCTCGTTCATGACCGCGTCGCAATTCGTCGTCGACGGTGGGATCACCGGTGCGTACGTGACTCCGCTGTAAATGTTTAGCCGCCGCCGATCCCGGGCAGGGGAATCGCATACAGGGGTCGGATCCCTGCTCAGGCGGGTTCAGGTCCCCGTCTGTGGTAGGACAGAGGGGCCCGTCGCGCGGTGCCGGAACTTCGGCGCCGCGCGCCTGTATGTGGCGAACCGATGGGCGGTGGCTACGGTGGTGCGATGCGTCCGATCATCGGGATAACGACGTACGTGATGCCCGCCACCTGGGGCGTGTGGCGCGACCTCCCGACCGCCCTGGTGCCCCAGGACTACGCCGCCGCGATCACCGTGGCCGGCGGCCGGGCCGTGCTGCTGCCCCCGGACGACACGGACGCCGACGTGCTGCGGGCGCTGGACGGGCTGCTGCTCAGCGGCGGCCCGGACATCTCCCCCCGGCTGTACGGCGCCGAGCCCGGCCCGCACACCGTCACCCACCCGGAGCGGGACGACGCCGAGTTGCTGCTCCTGACCGCCGCCCTCGACCGCGACCTGCCGGTGCTGGGCGTCTGCCGGGGCATGCAGCTGCTGGTCGCCGCGGCCGGCGGCAGCCTGCACCAGCACCTGCCCGACGTGCTCGGCCACGAGAAACACCGCCCCGCCCCGGCGGTGTACGGCGAGCACGACGCCGTCTTCACCCCCGGCAGCCGGATCGCCGGACTGATGGGTGAGGACGTGACCATCAACTGCTTCCACCACCAGGGCGTCGCCGATCCCGGGAAGCTGACCGTCACCGGCCGCGCCGAGGACGGCCTGCCCGAGGCGGTCGAGGACCCGGACCGGCGCTTCGTGCTCGGCGTGCAGTGGCATCCCGAGGTCAGCCGCGACCGGCGGCTGTTCGGCGCGCTGGTGGCGGCGGCGGGGCACCGGAGCTGAAGGAGATCGCACCCTCATGCGCAGACCGCTGATCGGCCTCACCTCGTACGCCCAGCACGTGCAGTTCGGCCGCAACGACATGATGGCCGGGATGCTGCCGATGACCTACGTCAAGGCGGTGCACGCCACCGGCGGGCGAGCGGTGCTGATCACGCCCGACGATCCCGGCACCGACGTGCTGGAGGCCCTGGACGGCATCGTGTTCACCGGCGGCGGCGACATCGACCCGGCCGGCTACGGCGCGCAGGCGCACCCGGAGACCGAGGTGGACGCCGTACGCGACGCCGCCGAGCTGCTCCTGATGCGCGCCGCGCTGGACGCCGACCTGCCGGTGCTCGGCATCTGCCGGGGGCATCAGGTGATGGCGGTCGCCACCGGCGGCTCACTGCACCAGCACCTGCCCGATCTGATCGGGCACGACCGGCACCGGGCGCACGGCGGCAACGACCCGCTGGCGGCCGGCGCCGGCGACTACGGCCGGCACGACGTGGTGACCGCCGAGGGCTCGCGGGCGCACGCGCTGTTCGGCCGGCACGCCGTCGTCAACTCGTTCCACCACCAGGCGGTGGCCGACCCGGGCGCGTTCGTGGCGACCGGCTGGTGCCCGGACGACCGGGTCGTGGAGATCATCGAGCACCCGCAGCGGACCTTCGCGCTGGGCGTGCAGTGGCATCCGGAGCGCACCGCGGACCTGCGGGTCTTCGCGGCCCTGGCGGATGCCGCCCGGGCCCGGCGGGGGGTCGCCGCCCCGGTGTAGCCCAGCGGTGCGCCGGGACCGGTGTTACCGTGCGTCGAGCCGGGGAGGACCGGTCACCCGACCCCCCACGGGAGGCTTTCATGGGCGCCCTGCCGGCCCGGCTGCGCATCGCCTTCGAGCGTGGCGGCGAGATGGGCCGGCGGCTGGCGGCGCTGGACTGGTCGGCCTCGCCGGCCGGTGATCCGTCGTCCTGGCCACCCGAGCTGGCCGACGCGGTGATCACGATGCTGGCCTCGCGCACGCCGATCATCATCTTCTGGGGGCCGGAGCACATCGCGCTCTACAACGACGCGCACATCCCGATCCCCGGCAGCAAACATCCGGACTACCTGGGCCGGCCCGGCGCGCGGCTGTGGGCGGAGATCTGGGACGAGATCCGCGCGCTGTTCCAGCGGGTGTACCAGGCCGACGAGGCGTTCTTCGCCGACGACCACCGCTTCCTGATCGACCGGTACGGCTTCCTGGAGGAGGCGTACTTCGCCATCTCGTGCGACCCGATCCGGGCCGCCGACGGCTCGATCGGCGGCATCATGTGCATCGTCGCCGAGACCACCGGCCGGCTGCTCGGCGAGCGGCGGGTGCGCACGCTCTCCGCGCTGGGCCGCCGCCTGGCCGACTCGACCGGGGAGGCCGCGCTGGCCGCCGAGGCCGCCGCCGTGCTCGGTGAGAACGCCGACGACGTGCCGTACGCCGCCGTGGTGCTCGGCGACCGGAGCGACCATCCGGCGGTCCGCCAGGTGATCGCCGGTGGGCGTCCGGGCCGGGCGCCGCTGGCCGAGCTGACCGATCCGCCCGCGGCCGCCGCGGACGAGGCGCTCGTGCTGCCGATCGGCGTCGGCGCCGACACGGTCGGCGCGCTGGTCGTCGGGGTGAGCCGGTACCTGCGGCTGGACGGTGACTACCGGGACTTCCTGGAGCTGGCCACCGCCCAGATCTCCCGGGCGGTGGCCAGCGTCCGGGAGATCGAGCTGCAACGGCGCCGGGCCGCCGAGCTGGCCGCGCTGGACCGGGCGAAGACCGACTTCTTCTCCAACGTCAGCCACGAGTTCCGTACCCCGCTGACGTTGATCCTGGGTTCGCTCGAGGACCTGATCGACGCCCCGGACACCGGCGCTGAGCTGCGTGAGCGGCTGCTTCCGGCGCACCGCAACGGGATGCGCCTGCTCAAGCTGGTGAACACCGTGCTGGACTTCTCCCGGGTGGAGTCCGGTCGGATGCGGGCGGTGTTCCGGCCGACCGACCTGGCCGGGCACACCGCGCGGCTGGCCGCCTCGTTCCGGCCGGCGACCGAACGGGCCGGGCTGGATCTGGTGATCGAGACGCCGCCCGAGCCCGTACCGGTACACGTGGACCACGAACTGTGGGAGAAGATCGTTTTCAACCTGCTCTCCAACGCGGTGAAGTTCACCCGTCAGGGCCGGGTGGAGGTACACGTACGCGTCGCCGGCGGCCACGCGGAACTCGCCGTGCGGGACACCGGCGTCGGCATCCCGGAGAACGAGCAGGCGCTGCTGTTCGACCGGTTCCACCGGGTCACCGGCGCCTGGTCGCGCAGCCACGAGGGCACCGGCATCGGGCTGGCGCTGGTCCGCGAGCTGGTCGAGCTGCACGGCGGCTCGGTCGGGGTGCGCAGCACGCCCGGCGCCGGCAGCGAGTTCCTGGTCCGGATCCCGTTCGGCGCCGCGCACCTGCCGGCCGACCGGGTCAGCGACGACCCGGCCCCGCCGGCGATCGCCGACCCGCGCCCCTGGACGGACGAGGCGGGCTGGTGGTCCGGTGACGGCGCGCGCTCCGGCGACGACCCGGCCCCCGGGGCGGACCGGCCCGCCACCGGCGGCCGGATCCTGCTCGCCGACGACAACGCCGACCTGCGCGAACACGTCACCCGCCTGCTCAGCCCGCACTGGGAGGTGATCGGGGCAGTCGACGGCGCGACCGCCCTGGAGCTCGCCCGGGAACGGCCGTTCGACCTGGTCCTGACCGACGTGATGATGCCCCGGCTGGACGGCTTCGGCCTGATCGCCGCGCTCCGCGCCGACCAGCGCACCCGGGACGTGCCGATCGTGGTGCTCTCCGCGCGGGCCGGTGAGGAGGCCGCGGTCGAGGGTCTGGCCGCCGGCGCCGACGACTACCTGGTCAAGCCGTTCTCCGCCCGCGAGCTGACCGCCCGGGTGCGGGCCAACCTGGAGCTCGGCCAGCTGCGCCGGGAGACGGTCAGCCGGCTGCGCGGGCTGGTCGACGCCGCGGTCGCGCTGAACACGGTGGCCGGGACCGCCGAGGTGCTCGACGTGGCGGCCCGGCACGTGCAGGCGATGACCGCGGCCGGCCGGGTGGTGGTGACCGCCCCGGACGCCCGGGCCGAGACCGACGGCGGCGCCGACGCGGCCGCCGAGCCGGACCTGGTGCTGCCGCTGCCGGACACCACCGGGCGGGCCGTCGGCGAGCTGCGCGTGTGGTCCGGGCCGGGCGGGCCGGTGGAGCCGATGGTGCTCACCCAGCTGGCCCGGCTGGTCGGCCTGCGGCTGGCCGGCGCCCGGCTCTACGAGACCGAGCACCGGATCGCCCGTACCCTGCAGCACAGCCTGCTGCCGCAGTCCCTGCCCCGGGTGCCCGGCGCGGTCGTGGCCAGCCGGTACGTGGCCGGCAGCAGCGAGGCCCGGGTGGGCGGCGACTGGTACGACGTGATCGCCGGCCCGGACGGCCACCTGTACCTGGTCATCGGTGACGTGGTCGGCAAGGGGGTGCAGGCCGCGGCCGCGATGGGACAGCTGCGCAACGCGCTCCGGGCGTACGTCCTGGAGGGGTTCGACTGCGGGCCCGCCCTGAGCCGCCTCAACCGCCTGGTCGGCACGCTCGGCCGGCGGCAGTTCGCCACCGTCGTGTGCGTGCGGTTCGACCCGCGGACCCGGGTGATGCGCTACTCGTCGGCCGGGCACCCGTCCCCGATCCTGGTCAGCCCCGGGCGGCCGGGCGCCTTCGTGTACCGCAACGCGCTCGGCCCGCCGATCGGCGCGCTCGGCGACGTGCCGTACCCGACCCGGGAGATCCGGCTGGCCCCCCGCGACCGGCTGCTGCTCTACACCGACGGGCTGGTCGAGGACCGCCGGCAGGGCATCGACACCGGACTGGCCGAGCTCACCGCGGACGTGGCCGGGCCCACCGAGCACGTCGAGGACCTGCTGGACGCGCTGCTGGCCAAGGCCACCCGGCAGGTGCGCCGGGACGACATCGCGATGATCGCGCTGGAGGTGACCGAGGAGCGCGTGTTCGTCATGCGGCTGCCCGCCGACCCGGCCCGGCTCAGCGTGCTGCGCCAGCGGCTCGCGGACTTCCTGGAGGCGTACGCGGTCCCCGAGACGGACGTGTTCGACCTGACCGTGGCGGTCTCCGAGGCGGTGGCCAACGCGATCGAGCACCCGATCGACCCGGCCGAGCCGGTGATCACGGTGGAGGCGTCGATCGCCGACGCGGTGGTGGTCACCGTGCGCGACACCGGGCGCTGGCGGCCGGCGAGCGACGCCGGTTTCCGCGGGCGCGGGCTCCCGCTGATCGAGGCGCTGACCGAGCTGTCCGTGCACCGGTCCCCGGAGGGCACCGCGGTGACCCTGCGCCGCCCGTTCCGCCCGGCCGGGCGTGAACCGGTCAGGCCGGTCTGAGCCAGGGCTGGTGGCCCAGACCGGAGATGTCGAGCACCCGGCGGACCCGCTCGGACGGGATCACCCGCAGCGTCCCCGGGTACCGCTCGGCGAGCCGGACCAGGGCGTGGATGGCGGCCGAGTCGAAGAACGTGACCGCGCGCAGGTCGAGCGTCGCGCCGTTGATCCGGTCCGGGGTGGCGGCGGCGAAGAGGGCGTCGGCCGTGGACATGTCCACCTCGCCGGTCACCGTCACGATGACCCGATCGCCGTCGACCGCGCCGGTCGCCGAGAAAGTCGGGTCCTGGCCCTCTTGATCCACCAACACACGATTTCACAGCGTGCTGGGAGCGGCAAGGACGGGGCCGATCGGGCCCGCGGGCGGCGGATAGGCTGGGGGACATGACCGTACGTGCGCCACTCGTGCCGGGTAGGCAGTCGCCCTGGCGATCGGTCCCGGCGAACATCGTCCGCCCCGAATACGTCGGCAAGAAACGCCCCCTGCAGTGGCGTGGCTCGCACGTGCAGACGCCGGAGACCATCGAGAAGATGCGGGTCGCCGGGCGGATCGCGGCGCAGGCCACCCAGCTGGCCGGTGAGCACTGCAAGCCGGGCGTGACCACCGACGAGATCGATCGGGTGGTGCACGAGTTCATCCTCGACCACGGGGCGTACCCGTCGACCCTGGGTTACAAGGGTTTCCCCAAGTCCTGCTGCACCTCGCTGAACGAGGTGATCTGCCACGGCATCCCGGACTCCACGGTGCTTGAGGACGGCGACATCATCAACGTCGACGTCACGGCGTACCTCGACGGGGTGCACGGCGACACCGACGCGACGTTCTGCGTCGGCGAGGTGAGCGAGGAGGCCCGGCTGCTGGTCGAGCGCACCCACGAGGCGATGATGCGCGGCATCCGGGCGGTCGCCCCGGGGCGACCGATCAACGCGATCGGGCGGGTGATCGAGGCGTACGCCCGGCGGTTCGGCTACGGCGTGGTCCGCGACTTCACCGGGCACGGCATCGGCGAGACGTTCCACTCCGGGCTGTACATCCCGCACTACGACAACCCGCGCCTGGACACCGTGATGGAGCCGGGCATGACGTTCACCATCGAGCCGATGATCACGCTCGGCACCCACGAGTACGAGATCTGGAAGGACGGCTGGACGGTCGTCACCAAGGACCGCAAGTGGACCGCTCAGTTCGAGCACACCCTGGTGGTGACCGAGGACGGCTTCGAGATCCTCACCCTGCCGTGACCGCGCTCGTCGAGCACCACCACGCGGACGTCTCCGGCGGGTGGCTGCGGGCGGCGACGTTCGGGGCGATGGACGGGCTGGTCACCAACATCGCGCTGATCGCCGGGGTGGGCGGCGCCCAGGTGGACCGGCACACGCTGCTGCTCACCGGGATCGCCGGCCTGGTCGCCGGGGCCATCTCGATGGGCATCGGGGAGTACACCAGCGTCCGCACCCAGAACGAGCAGGTCGCCGCCGAGCTGGCCAAGGAGCTGCACGAGCTGCGGATCAACCCGGAGGGCGAGGCCGACGAACTGGTCGGCGTGTGGACCGGGCGCGGGCTCCCGCCGGAGCTGGCCCGCCAGGTCGCGGACGTGCTCAAGCAGCACCCCGACCAGGCGTTGCGGGTGCACGCGCAGGAGGAGCTCGGTGTGGTGCCGGACGAGCTGCCCAGCCCCTGGACGGCGGCGTCGTCCTCGTTCGCGTGCTTCGCGGTGGGCGCGCTGTTCCCGCTGCTCACCCTCCTGCTGGGGTACGACGGGCTGTGGGCCGCGCTGGCGGTGGGCGGCCTCGGCCTGTTCGCCGCCGGGGCGATCGTGGCCCGGCTGACCGCCCGGCCGTGGTGGCTGGGCGGGCTGCGCCAGCTGGCGCTGGGCGGCCTGGCCGCGGGGGTGACCTACGCCATCGGCATCCTGATCGGCGTCAGCGTCGCCTGACGCCGCTGTCGCCACTCCCCGGGTACACTCCCCGGCCTCCCCACCCAAGCCCCGCCCGCCCGCCCGCCCGACGCCCGCCCGGCCCGCGCCCCGCCGGGCGTCCGCCCGCGCGCGATTGCCGGGCGTGCTGACTGCCGCACGGGCGGTGGGCGCGGCCGCTGCCCCGGGCGGCAGCGGCGCGCGGGACCGGCGCGGGGCGCGGCTGTGAAGCCTGCGGACGGGACTCCCAGGCGTACCGGAAACGGGCCACCGCAACCGGCGCGGACCTTGCGCGGGCGTGCCGGAGCCGGTGCGGAGCGGTCGCGACCGCGCCGGATCGGGTGTGGAGCACTCTCCGGGCGTGCTGGAGCCGGTGCGGAGCGGCCTGCGGGCCGTCGGGGGTCCGGGCTGCCGGGGTGGGTGCAAAGCGGTCCGCGCGCCGGAGCGGCTCGTCCGGTGAGCCCGGGTGGGCGGTCAGTCGAACAGGGCGTCCAGGGTGCCGTCCACCGGGCGGCCGCGCGCGGCCAGCTCGTCGGCCTGGTACTTGAGGATCGCGCCGAGCTCCTGCATGTCCGCCGCGGCCACCCCGGTGCGCTTCACCGCGTCCGCCACGTTGCGGAACCAGGTGCGGGTGAGCGAGCCGGCGACCAGGGCGGCGTACACGCGAGCCTCGGCGATCATCACGAGCGCGGACTCGGTGTCGGAGCCGTGGGTGAGCCGGACGGCGCGCTGCCGGGCGCCGTTCGCGGTGGCCCAGCTGAGCCGGGCCAGCTGGGTGAACTCGACCGGCCGGGCCTCGGTGAGCAGGTGCTGGTGCGCCTCTCGCTGCTCCTGGAAGCAGCCGGTGGGGTCGTGCAGCGCGAACGTGGTGAGGTACCGGTCGGCCAGCAGCGGCCAGCGCGGGGTGAGCAGCCGGGACTGGATCAGCGCCTGGCCGGCGGCCAGCACCCGCAGCTCGACCGGGATGCCGTCGACCTTGCGCAGGGTGGGCTTCGGGCCGGTCCGCGGCCGGTAGGTGAGCACGATCAGGTTGACGTCGCTGGTCTGCGAGTCGTCGCCGTGCGCGACCGAGCCGCGGACCCCGATCGCCTGCACGTCGGCCGGCCAGCGGCGCCGGATGGCGTCGCTGAGCCGGATGGCGAGCGCGGCCCGTGGCGAGGAGGTGTCGATCTCGTCGATCACCCCCTCATTCTCGGCCCTCAGGCACCCGGGCGGCCGGGAAAGATCAAGGTCAGCGGCGTGACCCGGGCGAGCTTGCGCCACCTGGTGGCGCGGACCGCGGAGGCGGTCAGAGCCGCCAGCGCGTCGGCCCGGTCGGCGTTCTCGGTGACCGGCAGCACCGGCCGCCAGGCCTGCGCCACCCCGTCCTCGATCTGGACGGCGAGTTTCAGCGCGGCGGCGCGGTCCTCGACCGGGAACGGCAGCTGGTAGCCGGGCGGGGTGGGCGCGGTGCTCGCCCGGAGCGCGGCGAGCCGGTCGACCAGGTCGTCGCGGCGCACCCGGTGCTCCTGTTCGGCGGCCCGGGCCTGGTCCTGCTCGGAACCCTCCCGCAGATGGACGCCGATCACCCCGTACGCCCAGATGGCCGCCTCCTCGGCGGCGAGCGCGCCGGCCAGTTGCTCTTTCACGTCCGAGAAACTAGCGCAGCGCCTCCGCGTGCGCGGCACGAGCGGCGGCGATCGATCCGACCAGCGCGGCCCGTTCGGCCGCCGCGCTGCGGCACAGCGCGGCCGCGGTCTTCTGCGCGGCCAGCTCGGCCCGGCGCAGCGCGGAGGTCGTGTCGGCGCCGCCCGCGGCGGCCGAGGAGGCGGCCGGGCCGGACGGCAGCGTCGTGCCGATCACCCGGGCCAGCTCGCCGGCGTGCGCCCGGTGCGCCTCGGCCAGCGGGGTCAGTTTCCCGGCCAGCGCCGGCTGGGCCCGGGCCACCCGGTCGTACGCCGCGGCCAGCGCCAGCGCCTCGTCCAGCACCGGCCGCAGGGGGTCCGGTGCCGGGGCCGGCTCGGGGTCGTCGTCGAAGAGTCCGCAACCGCCCAGGGTGACCAGGCCGGCGAGGCCACCGGCCGTGCCCAGCACCCGGCGGCGGGTGTGTCCCGAATCGCTCGTCCGCACCGCGCCAGTCAACACCATCCCCTCTCCGGATGACGTCCGGGGCCGCTGACCTGCGGATCAGGTGGTTTCGGTGCGGCGGCGCTCCGCCCGGACCGTCGGCACGTTACGCTCTGCGTCAGCCGCGGGGCCGAGAACTGCCCGGCGGCATATAGTCGTTCCAGCGCAGAAACGAGCGAGAGGCCGAGCCCGATGACGCAGCGTGGTCGCGCCGGGGCCCGGCCCGGTGGTCGCCCGAGTGGCCGGCGGACCCGGCCCGAGCCGGAGTCCCGCAGCACCGCGAGCCCTCCGCGGATCGACTTGACCGCTGCCCGCGCCCGGTTGCGCGAGGTGGTCGAGCCGGTGATCACCAGGGCCGGTTACGACCTGGAGGATCTGACCCTGTCCCGGGCCGGCCGCCGGTTCGTGGTCCGGGTGCTGATCGACGCCGACGGCGGGATCAGCCTGGACGACGTGGCGGTCGTCTCCCGGGAGATCTCCGAGGCCCTGGACGCCGCCGACGAGCAGGGTGGCGAGGTGCTGTCCGGGGAATACCAGCTGGAGGTCGGCTCACCGGGGGTGGACCGGCCGCTGACCGAGCCGCGGCACTGGCGGCGCAACATCGGCCGCCTGGTCGCGGTGAACGGCCTGACCGGCCGGGTGCTGCGCACCGGTGACAGCGGGGTGACGCTGGAGGTGGACGGCGCCGAGCGCGAGGTGGCATGGGCCGACCTCGGAGCGGGCAAGGTCCAGATCGAGTTCAAGCGTCTGGACGAAGCCGATTTCGGCGACGAAGACGACGCCGACGATGATGACGACGACGAAGGGGAGGGCGAGGAGTGAACATCGACCTCGCGGCGCTGCGCGCCCTGGAGCGCGAGCGGGAGATCCCGTTCGAGACGATCCTCGCGGCGATCGAGACCGCGTTGCTGACCGCGTACCGGCACACCGAGGGCGCCCAGAGCCACGCCCGGGTGGAGATCGACCGCCGGACCGGGGTCGCCTCGGTGCTGGCCCAGGAGCTGGACGCGGACGGCACCGTGGTCCGGGAGTGGGACGACACCCCGCACGACTTCGGCCGGATCGCCGCGATGACCGCCAAGCAGGTGATCCTGCAGCGGCTCCGGGAGGCCACCGACGAGCAGCACTTCGGCGAGTACGCCGGACGCGACGGCGACCTGGTCACCGGCGTGGTGCAGGCGGACGCGGCCCGGGCCGAGAAGGGCATCGTCAGCGTCGACCTGGGCAAGCTGGAGGCGGTGCTGCCGCAGTCCGAGCAGGTGCCCGGCGAGTCGTACGACCACGGTTCCCGGATCCGCTGCATCGTGGTGCACGTGGCCAAGGGGTTCCGCGGCCCGCAGATCACCCTGTCCCGCTCGCACCCGGCGCTGGTGAAGAAGCTGTTCGCGCTGGAGGTGCCGGAGATCGCCGACGGCACCGTGGAGATCGCCGCGATCGCACGTGAGGCAGGTCACCGTACGAAGATCGCGGTCCGCTCCACCGTGCCGGGCGTGAACGCCAAGGGCGCCTGCATCGGCCCGATGGGCCAGCGGGTTCGCGCGGTGATGAGCGAGCTGCACGGCGAGAAGATCGACATCATCGACTGGTCGGACGACCCGGCGCACTTCGTCGGCAACGCGCTGTCGCCGGCGAAGGCGCTGCGGGTCGAGGTGGTCGACGCGGCCACCCGGACGGCCCGGGTGACCGTGCCCGATTTCCAGTTGTCCCTGGCCATCGGCCGGGAGGGACAGAACGCGCGGCTCGCCGCCCGGCTCACCGGGTGGCGTATCGACATCCGCCCGGACAACGAACCCACTCCCGTCGCGGACCGTGATGCGGCCGAGGCGGGGAACTGACCGGATACGCGGTCGCCGCAATCGAGGGGTAGACTTGCCCTCGGTCGGCCCGACGCGAACCTGCGTCGGCTGCCGCACACGCGCGCCGGCCGCTTCACTGCTGCGGTTCGTCGCGGCCGGATCCGGAGGTGACCTCCGGCTTCTGCCCGACCCGAACCGCCGACTGCCGGGCCGGGGAGCTCATCTGCATCCCGATCCGGCTTGCTTCGCGCAGGCGGAGCGACGTCGCGCCTTCGGGCGTGCGTTGCGTCTGACCGGTGTTGCTGACGCCGGGCTGCTTGCCGAGCACATCCGCACGGTCTCCGTGCCGCGCGGAACCACCGATGACGAGGCGTCCTCGCCCCGTCACGTCCCAGCAAGGTAGGACGACCCAGATGAGCACACGATGAAGTCCCTGAAATGACCAGGCTTCTAGTGCACGAGTGAGGTCGCTGCGGGTACTGCTCGCACGACCTCGAAGTGAGGAGTGCAGTGCCAGGCAAGGCCCGCGTACACGAGCTCGCCAAAGAGCTCGGGGTCGACAGCAAGACCGTGCTCGCCAAGTTGAAGGAAATGGGCGAGTTCGTTAAGTCCGCATCCAGCACCGTCGAGGCCCCGGTGGCCCGGCGGCTCCGTGGCGCCCTCGAGGCGGGCGGCAGCATCCCGGCGGCTCCGGCCGCTCCGGCCGCGCCCGCCCCGGCCCCGTCCGGTGGCGCCCCCACTCCGTCCGTGGCTCCGCGCCCGGGCCCGCCGGCCGCTCGGCCGCAGCCCCCGCGCCGCCCCGGCCCGACCCTCGGTTCCGGCCCGTCCGGCACCCCGACCTCTCCGGCCCCGTCGCCCGGCCAGTTCGCCCGGCCGAAACCGCCGGTGCCCGGCCGACCGGGCCCGACGCCCGGCCCGGTCGCCAAGCCGGCCAGCGCGCACGACATCGAGGTGGCGGCCGCCGAGGCGCGCGCCTCGGCGCTGAAGGCCGAGCAGGAGGCCGCCGTCAAGGCGGCTCAGGCCGCGCAGGCGGCCCGCACGCGGGACGCCGAGCGTCGGTCCGCCCAGCAGCAGCCGCCGTCCGAGGGCGGCCCGCGTGGGCCGCGTCCGGGTCCGGCCGGCATGCCGCCGCGTCCGGGTTCCCCGGCGGCCAACCGGGGCGCCGGTGGCGGCCAGGGCCAGGGCGGTCCCCGTCCGGGTCCGGCCGGTGGCACCCCGCGCCCGCCCGCGCGCGGTCCCGGTAACAACCCGTTCGGTGTCTCCGGCGGCGCGGCCCCGCGGCCCACGCCGGCTTCGATGCCGCGTCCCAGCCAGCCCGGTATGCCGCCGCGCCCGAGCCCCGCGTCGATGCCGCCGCGGCCCAGCCCCGCGTCCATGCCGGCGCAGCGCCCGGGCCGTCCCGGCGGTCCCGGCGGCGGCGCCGGTCGTCCCGGCGGTCCCGGCGGCGGCGCCGGTCGTCCCGGCGGTGGCGGCTTCCGTCCCGGTGGCGGCGGTGGCGGTGGCTTCCGCGGCGGTCCCGGTGGCGGCGGCGGTGGCGGTTTCCGTCCGGGTGGCGGCGGTGGCGCCGGTGGCGGCGGCTTCCGCGGCGGTCCCGGTGGCGGTGGCGGCGGTCCGGTCGGCGCGGGTGCTCCGGGTCGTCCCGGTGGCGCCGGTGGCCGTGGTCGCGGTGGTGGCGCGGCGGGTGCCTTCGGGCGTCCCGGCGGCCGGCCGACGCGTGGCCGCAAGTCGAAGAAGCAGCGTCGTCAAGAGTTCGACAATCTGTCGGCTCCGGCGATGAGCTCGGGCGCGCCCCGCGGTAACGGCCAGGAGATCCGGCTGTCCCGTGGCGCGTCGCTCTCCGACTTCGCCGACAAGATCAACGCCAACCCGGGCTCGCTCGTCCAGGAGATGTTCAACCTGGGCGAGATGGTGACCGCCACGCAGTCGGTGTCCGACGACACCCTGCTGCTGCTCGGCGAGCACCTGGGCTTCAACGTGGTGATCGTCAGCCCCGAGGACGAGGACCGTGAGCTGCTCGCGCAGTTCAACATCGACCTCGACGCCGAGGTGGCGGAGGACCGGCTGGTCACCCGGCCGCCGGTGGTGACCGTCATGGGTCACGTCGACCACGGTAAGACGAAGCTGCTCGACGCGATCCGCAAGACCAACGTGGTCGCCGGCGAGGCGGGTGGCATCACCCAGCACATCGGCGCCTACCAGGTGCAGTACGAGCACAACGACGAGGAACGGGCGATCACGTTCATCGACACCCCGGGTCACGAGGCGTTCACCGCCATGCGTGCCCGTGGTGCCCAGGTGACCGACATCGTCATCCTGGTCGTGGCCGCCGACGACGGTGTGATGCCGCAGACGGTCGAGGCGTTGAACCACGCCAAGGCCGCCGAGGTGCCGATCGTGGTCGCGGTCAACAAGGTCGACAAGCCGGACGCCAACCCGGAGAAGGTGCGCCAGCAGCTGGCCGACTACGGCCTGCTCGCCGAGGAGTACGGCGGCGACACGATGTTCGTGAACGTCGCGGCCAAGCCCGGCATCGGCATCGACGACCTGCTCGAGGCGGTCCTGCTGACCGCCGACGCGTCGCTGGAGCTGACCGCTCCGATCGACGGCCCGGCGCAGGGTGTCGCGGTCGAGGCGCACCTGGACAAGGGCCGCGGCGCGGTCGCGACCGTCCTGGTGCAGAAGGGCACGCTCCGGGCCGGCGACTCGATCGTGGCGGGCGGCGCGCACGGCCGCGTCCGCGCCATGCTCGACGAGAACGGCAAGAACGTCGCCGAGGCGGGTCCGGCCCGTCCGGTCCTGGTGCTGGGTCTGACGTCGGTCCCGAGCGCCGGCGACACGTTCCTGGCGGCCGAGGACGACCGCACGGTCCGGCAGATCGCCGAGCAGCGGCAGGCCCGCCGTCGTGCGGCCGCGTTCGCCAACTCGGGTGCCAAGGCCACGCTCGAGACGCTCATGGCCCAGCTCAAGGAGGGCGAGAAGACCTCCCTCACGCTGGTCATCAAGGGCGACAGCTCGGGTTCGGTCGAGGCTCTCGAGGACGCGCTGTTCAAGATCGAGATCCCGGACGAGATCCAGCTCAAGGTCATCCACCGCGGCGTCGGTGCGATCACCGAGAGCGACGTCAACCTGGCGTCGGCCTCGTCGGAGCAGACCGCGACGATCATCGGCTTCAATGTCCGGGCCTCGAACAAGGTCAAGGAGATGGCCGACCGCGCCGGCGTGGAGATCCGCTACTACAGCGTGATCTACCAGGCCATCGAGGAGATCGAGGCGGCGCTCAAGGGCCTGCTCAAGCCGGAGTACGAAGAGGTCGAGCTGGGCACGGCGGAGATCCGCGAGATCTTCCGCTCGTCCAAGATCGGTCTGATCGCCGGTTGTATGGTCCGGTCGGGCCTCCTCCGCCGCAACGCCAAGGCGCGTATCCTGCGCGACGGCGTCGTGGTGGGCGAGAACGTCACGATCAGCTCGCTGAAGCGGTTCAAGGACGACGCGACCGAGGTCCGCGAGGGCTTCGAGTGTGGTCTGACGCTGCAGGGCTTCGGCACGCCGCAGATCGGCGACGTGATCGAGACCTTCGAGATGCGGGAGAAGCCGCGGGCGTGATCCCGGGCTGAGGTTCGCGCGGCCCCGACGCTTCGGCGTCGGGGCCGTTCCCTTTCCCGGTACGACCCACCCCTGCCCGCCCGCGGTCACGCGCCCCGTCCCGGCCCCGCCCGGGCGCTGCGCGCCCGCCGACCCGAGCCCCGCACCGGCCGAGGTGGTCAGCCCGCCGTCCCGCGGACCCCTCGCCGTCCGGCGTTCGTGCGGCCCGGATCTCGCTGCCGTTCGTGCGGCCCGGGTTCCGCCCCGCGTTCGTGCCGCCCGGTTCCGCCCCGCGTTCGTGCCGCCCCGGGCCGGGCTGGGAGGATGGGCGCATGTCCCGCTACGCCATGCTGCTCGCTCCGTCCGCCAACCGCGTCTACGCCGACCAGGCGTCCCGCATGTCCCAGGCGGAGCTGGCCGCGTTCGCCCCGGTGCTCTCCTCGGAGCCGGCCGAGATCGGGGTGACCCGGCTGGGCGGGGTGGAATACCTGACCTTCACCGCCGGCCTGACCCCCCGGGACGTCGCCTACCTGTCGAACCTCTCCGCGGCGTACGCCCTCTTCGAGCTGCTCGACGGCGACCTGCTGCGGCCGATCACGCTCACCCCGCTGGCCCGCTACGACAGCGACCTGATCACCATCCCGAAGTACGCCGGCAAGACCAACGAGCAGTTCACCAAGCTGGTGCTGAACCTCACCCTGCTCGCCTCGGCCTCGGCGGAGCGGATGCTGGACGGCCACCTGACCGTGCTGGACCCGCTCTGCGGCCGGGGCACCACGCTCAATCAGGCCCTGATGTACGGCTACGACGCGCTGGGCGTGGAGATCGACGGCAAGGACGTCGAGGCGTACAAGCTGTTCCTGCAGACGTGGCTCAAGCGCAAGCGGCTCAAGCACACCGCCGAGCTGGTGCCGGTGCGCCGGCAGGGGCGCCGGGCGGCCCGCCGCCTGGAGGTGACCCTGGCGGCCAGCAAGGACGATCACCGGGCCGGCGCGGTGCAGAAGGTCACCGTGTTGCACGCCGACACCACAGCGCTGGACGGGCTGATCCGCGGCAACTGCGCGGACGTGCTGGTGGCCGACCTGCCGTACGGGGTGGCGCACGGGTCGTACGACGAGGGCGGCGGCATCTCCCGGCGCCCGCTGGACCTGCTGGAGCGGGCCGTGCCGCAGTGGCTGCCGCTGCTGCGCCCGGGCGGGGCGGTCGGGCTGTCCTGGAACACCAAGGTGGCCCGGCGGGAGCTGGCCGAGGACATCCTGCTGGCCGCCGGCCTGGAGCTGGTCGAGCACCAGCCGCTGGAGCACCGGGTCGACCAGGGCATCGAGCGGGACGTGCTGGTGGCTCGGAAAACCGGCTGACCAGGGCGGGGAGGCGGCGTAACCTGGCTCGCTGATGTATACCGAGACCGCTGTCTTCGACCTGCTCCTGCCCGGCGACTCCCGTTCCCTGAAGCAGAAGCGCTCGTACGTCCGCCCGATCATCGCGATGCTGAAGAAGTTCGACGTCAGCGTCGCCGAGGTGGGCTTCCACGACCTGCACGGCCGGGCACAGATCGGGGTGGCCGTGGTCGCCCCGGACCCGGCCCAGGCGCGCGCGGTGATCGACACCTGTGAGAACCAGGTGGCCGGCCGCCCGGAGATCGACCTGCTGTCGGTCAAACGCCGTCTCTACGGTGACGACGACTGAGCCGTGCCCGGCCGTCCGCCCCGGTCGAAACCGTGTGGTGGTCAGGCCTTGCCGCCTGGGTACTCTTCACCAGTTGGGCGGGGGCAAGGGTGACCCGCGGGTTCCACAGTCGGAGGTGGGCGAGATGTCGGATCCGGCCAAGACGCGTCGGCACGCGGAGCGTGTCCGTGAACTGGTGGCTTCGCTGGTGCGGGAGATCAAGGATCCCCGTCTCGGCATGGTGACGGTCACGGACGCCCGGATCACCGGTGACCTCCGGGAGGCGACCGTCTACTACACGGTCCTGGGTGACACGGCCGAGCAGTCCTCCACGGCCGCGGCGCTGGAGAGCGCCAAGGGGATGCTGCGCAGCCGGGTCGGCCACGCGCTCGGGCTGCGGCACTCGCCGAGCCTGGCGTTCGTGCTCGACAACGTGCAGGACCACGCCAAGGAGATCGACGATCTGCTGGCCGCGGCACGGCACCGCGACGAGGAGGTGCAGCGCCTGGCCGCCGGCAAGAAGTACGCCGGCGATCCGGACCCGTACAAGAGCGAGGAGCCGGAGGACGAGGACGAGGCCGAGCGGGTGGGCGCCCGCGAGGATCTCTAGTGACGCTGGCGGCGGCCGGTCCCGCCGCCGAGCAGTGGGAGGCCGCGGTCGCGGCGGTCCGCGGGCTCGGCGGCGACGCCGAGATCCAGCTGTTCTGCCATGTCAGCCCGGACGGCGACGCGCTCGGCAGCATGCTCGGTTTCGGTCTGGGCCTGCGCCGGCTCGGGTTCACGCGGGTCCGGGCGGCGTTTCCCGGCGAGTTCAGCGTGCCCGGGCCGTACACCGAACTGCCCGGCCTGGATCTGCTGGTGCCGGAGGCGGACGCCTACCCGGCGCCGGCCCTGGTCGTGGTCTTCGACGTGGCCAGTGAGAGCCGGCTGGTCGGGCTGGCCGAGCGGGTCACGGCCGCGCCGGTCAGCGTGGTCCTCGACCACCACGCGTCGAACACCGGGTTCGGCGGCATCCGGCTGGTGGACCCGCACGCCGCGGCCACCTCGGTGCTCGCCGAGCAGCTGCTCAGCCGGCTCGGGGTGCCGCTGGACGCGGAGATCGCCGAGTGCTTCTACGTGGCGCTGGCCACCGACACCGGGTCGTTCAAGTTCGACATGACCACGGTGGCGGTGCACGAGCTGGCCGCCCGGCTGATCGCGACCGGGCTGCGACCCGGTGACATCTCCCGGCGGATCTTCGACACCCGGCCGTTCGGGGCGATGAAGCTGGCCGGGGAGGTGCTCGGCCGCGCGGTGCTGGACCGGGACGCGGCCGGCGGGTGCGGCATGGTGTGGACCTACGCCACCCTGGCCGACCTGGCCCGGCACGGTCAGCCGCCGTACGTTCTGGACACCCTGATCGGGCCGGTCCGCTCGGTCGCCGAGGCGGACGTGTCGGTGCTGGTCAAGCAGGTCGCCGAGGGGGAGTGGGCGGTGTCGCTGCGCAGCAAGGGCGCGATCGACGTCAGCGGACTGGCCATCTCGCAGGGTGGCGGAGGTCACCGCCTCGCCGCGGGTTTCACCGGTTACGGGGCGCCCGCCGAGCTGGTGGCGACCGTGCGTCGGCTACTTGACGATTACCGGATCTGACGTCGTTTCAACAGCTCACCGGGGGTCATCCGAAAGGGTGGCCCCCGCTTTTCGTGTCCCGGATGCCGGGAACCGCCGGTCCTGTGCCGTGCTGAACGTTAGTTTGGGAGCTGAACGGTGATTTGGTTTTGCGCGGCTGACACCTACGCCTCCCGCGAGACCGCGAGCCGCCCGGGTCCACCGCCCCGGTGCGCGTCACCCCCGCCAGGCGTCCGGCGATCCCGGACCGGCCTCGCGTGACGCCCCGCTCGACCGCTTTTCGCCCGCCCGCTGGCGCGGGCCGCCCGGACCACACCGTGGAAGGACTCCCTGATGGCTGCCAAGCCCAAGCCCCAGCCCTCCGAAGACGCCCGCGAGCAGGCGCGCCGCGCGCTGCAGACCTCGCTCGACACGCGTCAGTAGGGTAAGGCGCACACTCGCTTGTAACCCTTACCGCTGGGCGGGCATCATGGGACACCATGAGCCCGCCCGCGCAACCGTCCGCCGGTTCCCGCCAGATCGCCAAGCTCGCCCTGCCGGCGCTCGTGGTGCTCGCCGCCGAACCGTTGTACGTGCTGGTGGACACCGCGGTGGTCGGCCATCTCGGGCCGGTCCCGCTGGCCGCCGTCGCGGTCGGCGGCACGGTCATGTCGGTGGCCGTCTGGTTTGGGACGCTGATGGCGTACGGGACCACCGGTCGCGCCGCCCGCCGCTTCGGCGCGGGGGACCGCCCGGCCGCCGTCGCCGAGGGCGTCCAGGCGTCCTGGTTGGCGCTCGGCCTCGGCCTGGCGCTGTGCCTGCTCGGCGTGGCGCTGGCCGGCCCGGTGGCGCACGCGCTGGCCGGCAACCCGGCGACCGCGGACGCCGCCGCCGGCTGGCTGCGGATCGCGGTGCTCGGCGTGCCCGGGCTGATGCTCGCCGCGGCCGGCAACGGCTGGATGCGCGGCGTGCAGGACACCCGCCGGCCGCTGGCCATCGTGCTCGGGGCGAACGTGCTCTCGGCCGGACTGTGCCCGCTGCTGGTCTACCCGTTCGGGTGGGGCCTGACCGGTTCCGCGGTCGCCAACGTGACCGCGCAGTCGATCGGTGGCGCCCTGTTCCTGCTGTCGCTGGTCCGCGAGACCCGGCGGCTGCGGCCGGTGCCGGCGGTCATCGTCCGGCAGGTGGTGCTCGGGCGGGACCTGCTGATCCGCGGCGCGGCGTTCCAGGCCTGCTTCCTGTCGGCCACCGCGGTGGCGTCCCGGTTCGGCGTGGCCGCGGTCGGCGCGCACCAGATCGCCCTGCAGCTGTGGTTCTTCGCCGCGCTCGTGCTGGACGCGGTGGCGATCGCGGCACAGTCGCTGGTCGGGGCGGCGCTCGGGGCCGGCGATGCGGATCAGGCACGGGACGTCGCCCGGCGGGTCACGCTGGCCGGCGCGGTGGCCGCGGTGGCCTTCGCGGCGCTGGCCGCGGCGGGCGCCCCGGTCGTACCCGGCTGGTTCAGCGACGATCCGGCGGTGCTGGACCAGGCCGCGGTGGTGTGGCCGTGGTTCGTCGTGCTGCTGCCGTTCGCCGGAGTGGTCTACGCCCTGGACGGGGTGCTGATCGGCGCCGGTGACGTGGCGTACCTGCGGGTCACCACGATCCTGGCCGCCCTGTTCGGCTTCCTCCCGATGATCTGGCTGGCCTACGCGCTGGACCTGGGTCTGGGCGGGGTCTGGGCGGGGCTGGCCCTGTTCACTCTCGTCCGGCTGGTGGCCACGGTCTCCCGGTGGCGCTCGCCGCGCTGGCTGGTGGTCGGCGCGACCCGCTGACCTGCCCGTGCCGGGTGCGCCCGGGGCCGGGGCGCCGGTGGCCGGGCCATAGGGTGGTCGGTGTGGATGGACTGATCGTGGTGGACAAGCCGGCCGGGATGACCTCGCACGACGTGGTGGCGCGGATCCGCCGGCTGGCCCGCACCCGGCGGGTGGGGCACGGCGGCACGCTGGACCCGATGGCGACCGGCGTGCTGATCATCGGGGTGAACCGGGCGACCCGCCTGCTGACGTACGTGATCGGCGCGGAGAAGAGCTACACCGCGACCGTCCGGCTGGGCGAGTCGACCGTCACCGACGACGCCGAGGGTGAGGTCACCGCCACCACGTCCACCGCGGGCGTGACCGACGAGGCGATCCGGGCCGGGCTGGCCGCGCAGGTCGGCGAGATCGACCAGGTGCCCAGCGCGGTCAGCGCTATCAAGATCAATGGCCAGCGGGCGTACAAACGGGTGCGTGACGGCGAGGCGGTGGAGATCCCGGCCCGGCGGATCACCGTGCACCGACTGGACGTGCTGGCCATCCGCCGGCCGCAGGGCCGTGACGTGATCGACGTCGACATCGACGTGACCTGCTCCTCCGGCACCTACATCCGGGCGATCGCCCGCGATCTGGGGGCGGCGCTGCGGGTGGGCGGGCATCTCACCGCCCTGCGGCGTACGGCGGTGGGTGGCATGACCCTGGACGCCGCCGCGACCCTGGAGCAGCTCGAGGAGCGGGCCCCGGACGTGGTCGGCCTGCCGCTGTCCGAGGCGGCCCGGCGCGCGTTCCCGCAGCGGGTGGCCACCGAGGAGGAGACGCGGGTGCTCCGGCACGGCGGGCCGCTGGCCCCGGCCGGCATCGACGGGCCGTACGCGGTCTTCGCCCCGGACGGCGAGGTCCTCGCCGTCGTCAGCGAGCGGGGCGGCCGGGCCCGCGCCGAGATCGTGCTGGCCCCGGCGCCCTGACCCGGGCCGCGGTGACCCCGGGCCGCGGCGCCCCCGGGCCGCGGTGACCCCGGGCCCCGGCCGCCCCCGGGTCAGCGGTGACCCGGGGCCGCGGCCGCGCGCCGGGTCAGTCGGCGAGGTGGCGGGCGACCGTGGCGACCAGGGCCGCGGCGGCGTAGGGCTTGTCCAGGAAGTCGTCGCATCCGGCGTCCAGCGCGGCCCGCTGGTCCTGGGGCAGGACGCTGGCGGTCACCGCGACCACCACCGGCTTCGGGCGGTCCGCGGGCGCCTGTCCGGCCGCCAGCTCCCGGGCCAGGCTCAGGCCGTTGCCGTCCGGCAGGTTCAGGTCGAGCAGGATCAGGTCGAACTCGCCGTCGCGCAGGCTCTGCCGGGCCTCGCTCAGCGTGGTCGCGTCGACCAGCTCGGCGTTGCGCACGGCGTCCACGCCGGCGCGCGACAGCACCGCCTTGACCAGCATCCGGTTGAGTTCCTCGTCCTCCACCAGCAGGATGCGGTGCCGATCACTCACAGGTCCTCCTTCGGGGGAACGCGTCCGGACGGATCCGGGACGATGCTGCCGGAGGACTCCGGGGCGATGCCGGCCGTCTGCGCCGGGCCGGCGCAGACGTCGCCCGGATGCGCCGAGCCGAAGAAGCGGGCCGGATCGGCGACCCGGCCCACCGAGACGGCCGGGCCGCCGGGCACGGCGCTGCGCAGGTGCAGCGCCTGCGGGGAGCTGCCCGCCGGGGGATGGACGCGGCGGGCCGCCGGATGCGCCGGGTGGTGGGCCAGCGCCGGGTGATGCGCCGCCGGGTGCCGCGCCAGCAGCGGCGCCAGGCTGTCCCAGCCGGCGCCGCCGGCCATCGCCTCGGCGACCACCCCGCCGGCCATCGCGGTCGCGATCAGCGGCGCGGTGTCCCCGGGCTCGCGCTCGGTCAGCGCCGCCGCACTCAGCCCGAGCACCGGGGTGTGCCGCCCGGCCGGGTCCTGCTCGATCGCGGCGAGCAGGCTGAACCCGTCCGCCGCCGGCGACTGCATGTCGCAGACGATCAGGTCGAAGTGCTCCTCGCGGCTGCGGGCCAGCCCGTCCCGGCCGTCGGCGCAGGCCACCACGTCGGCGCCGCCGGCCCGCAGGCCGTCCTCGATGGCGTGCCGGACCGCGTCGTCGTGGTCGACCACCAGCACCCGTGGCGCCGGTCGCGCGGCGATCGCGTTGGACAGCGCGCTGAGCAGGGCCGGCTGGTCGACCGGCTTGACGAAATAGTCGTGCGCGCCGAGGGCCAGCCCGGCCGCGGCCTCGTCCAGGATGCTGGCGAAGAAGACCGGTACGGCGGCGAGCGCGGCGTCCGCCTTGAGCTGCCGGATCACCTCCCAGCCGGAGATGCCGGGCAGCTCCACGTCCAGCACGATGGCGTCCGGCCGGTGCTCGCGGGCCACGGTCAGCCCGCTCTCCCCGCTGCCGGCCACCTCGACCCGGTACCCGGCGTTGCTCAGCTGCGTCTGCATCAGCTCGGCGGAGTGCGGGTCGTCCTCGACGAGCAGGACGTACGGGGCGTTCGTGGCGCCGGCGGCGCTCGGCTGCGCCACCGGGGCGGCGGGCAGCCGTACGGTGAAGGAACTGCCGTGGCCGGGAGCCGAGCGCAGCGTGATGTCGCCGCGCTGCGCCTCCACCAGCCGGCGCGTCAGCGCCAGGCCCAGGCCGGTCCCGGCCTGGCGCCGGTCCGGGTCGCCGACCTGCTGGAACTCCTCGAAGACACGTTCGGCGTCGTCGTCCGCGATGCCCACCCCGGTGTCCGTGACGGTCACCGAGACGTCGGTGTCCGATCCGGTCACGGTGATCGACACGGTGCCCTCCGGCGGGGTGAACTTGATCGCGTTGGAGAGCAGGTTCTCCACGATCTGCCGCAGCCGCAGCCGGTCGGCCAGCGCCGTCACCGGGGCCAGCTCGGTCATCACGGTCAGGTTCTTCTGGGCGAACAGCGGGGACAGCGTGGTCAGCAGCTCCTCGATCGCGGTGTCCACCCGGACCGGGGCGACGCGCAGGTCCATCCGGCCGGCCTCCACCTTGGCCAGGTCCAGGATGTCGTTGATCAGGCCGAGCAGGTGCCGGCCGCTGCTGTGGATGTGGTCCACCCAGTCGGCCGGGACCCGGCGGCGGTCGCCCTCCGGCTCCTCCAGGCGCATCAGGTCGCTGAACCCGATGATCGCGTTGAGCGGCGTACGCAGCTCGTGGCTCATCCCCGCCAGGAAGTTGCTCTTCGCCTCGTTGGCCCGGGTCAGCGCCTCCACCGAGTTGCTCAGCTCGGCGGCCAGCCGGCGCTCGCGGGCGGTCACCGCCTGCCGTTCGGCGAGGATGCCGGCCTGCCCGCCGAGCTCGGCCAGCAGGCCCACGTCGTCGTCGCTGAACAGGCTGCGGTGCCGGTTGAACAGCAGCACCCAGCCCTCGACGTCGGGCGGCACCGGCATCCGCAGCACGGTGACGAAGTCGTCGCGCAGCCCCTCGCCGAAGTGCCGGATCAGCGCCGGGTCGCCCTCGCGCAGTCGGGCCGGGCGGCCGGAGCGGAGCAGCCGGCCCGGGTCGCCCTTGATCGGCTCGTCCGGTACGTCCAGCGGGGGCCCGGCGTACGCGATCTGCTCCAGCGGGCCGTCCGGGATCGAGTGGTGCGGCAGCAGCACGGCCACCGCGTCCGCGCCGGTCTGCACCCGCATCAGGTCGGCGTAGGTCTGCCACACCTCCTCCGGCGCGTCGGCCGGCGCCCGCAGCAGCCGCTCGGTCATCGACTGCGCGGCCGTCACCGCGGAGAGCCGGCGCAGCCAGCGCGGCGGCATGAACGCGATGAGGTAGCCGAGCCCGCTGGCCAGGGCGAGGATCCGGCTGATCGCGCGCAGCACCGGGTCGCCGCCGGCGGCCGCGCCGACCAGCATGATCATCAACCCGAAGGTGAGGGTGGCCGCGCCCGCGGTCATCAGCCGGGCCCGGTTGGTGCCGGTCCGGCTGCGGGCCTTGCCGAGCAGCAGGAGGCCCGCGGTCACCTCGGCGCTCAGGAAGTAGACGACCGCGAGGCCGATCAGCCACTGCGGCAGCGGGCGCTCCATCAGCATCAGCGGGATCGCCAGCAGCAGGTAGGCCACCAGCGCGCCGCGGATCAGCACGCGCGGCACGTCGCGCAGCCGCCCGGCCAGGCGCAGCGTCAGGTACGGCTGGGCCATCAGCGGCAGCGCGGTGAGCGGCCCGGTCAGCGCGGGCCGGGTGCCGATGGTCTGCCAGAGCGCGTCGACGCCGAACGCCAGCGCGCACGGGGCGAACACCAGGGTCACGTCGCCCTGCAGGGGGTCCCGGCGGCGCAGGTACCCGATCAGCGCGCGCAGGAAGAGGACCGCGAAGGTGCTCTCCGCGGCGAGCAGGACGAGACGGGTCCACTCGACGCTCATATCGGTCCCAATCGTACCGATCCGGGCGCGTCGCAGGGGGAATACGCGGTGTCCGGCCGGTCGATACGCTAAGGCCGGACAACTCGGCGGAGGAGCTTGGATGCAGCGGTGGCGGGGGTTAGAGGCGGTCCCCGGTGGCTGGGGTCGTTCGGTCGTGACCATCGGCGTCTTCGACGGCGTGCACCGCGGGCACCAGGCGATCATCGGGCACGCGGTGAAACGGGCCCGCGACATGGGCCTGCAGTCGGTGGTGCTGACGTTCGACCCGCACCCGGCGGAGGTGGTCCGCCCCGGGTCGCACCCGGCGGTGCTCACCGAGCCGGTGCGCAAGGCCGAGCTGATCGAGCAGCTCGGCGTGGGCGCGCTCTGCGTGGTCCCGTTCACCCCCGCCTTCTCCCAGCTGGAGCCGAACGAGTTCGTGCACGACGTGCTGGTCGAGTCGCTGCACGCGGCGGACGTGGTGGTCGGCGACAACTTCCGGTTCGGGCGCCGGGCGGCCGGGGACGTGACGCTGCTGGAGAGCCTGGGGCGGACGTTCGGGTTCACCGTCGAGGAGGCGCCGCTGGTCTCGGCGGACGGGGTGGTGTTCTCCTCGACGTACATCCGCAGCTGCGTCGACGCCGGGGACGTGCGCGCCGCGGCCACGGCGCTCGGCCGGCCGCACCGGCTCGCCGGCGTGGTGGTCCGCGGTGACCAGCGTGGCCGCGAGCTCGGTTTCCCGACCGCCAACCTGATGACGCACCGCTATGCCGCGGTGCCCGCCGACGGCGTCTACGCGGCCTGGCTCACCCGCGGCGGGGAGAACGCCGGGCGCTGGCGGGCCAGTGTCTCGATCGGCACCAATCCCACGTTCTCCGGGCGCGAGCGCCGGGTGGAGGCGTACGCGCTGGACTTCCAGGGTGACCTGTACGGCGAACGGATCGGCCTGGATTTCGTGGAGCATCTGCGTGAGCAGCGGACATATGACTCCATCGAACCGCTGATCGCCCAGATCCGGGCCGACGTGGACGAGACCCGGCGGCTGCTCCGATGACCGGCTGGTAGGGTTTAAGCGTCGAGGATTATTCGACACCGGTCCCGCTCTGCCTTCGAAGGTTCTGCCCTCGCCGGTATGGCCTGCCCGACGCCGCGGGTCGCGGGACCGTTGAATCGGCAACACAGAAGTCCGGAGATCATGGCGCTCGACCAAGAGACCAAGAACAAGATCATGGGTGAGTACGCGACCAAGGAGGGCGACACCGGTTCGCCCGAGGTTCAGGTCGCCATGCTCACCAAGCGGATCGCCGACCTGACCGAGCACCTGAAGGTGCACAAGCACGACCACCACAGCCGTCGTGGTCTGCTGCTGCTGGTCGGTCAGCGCCGCCGCCTGCTGAACTACGTGCAGAAGAAGGACATCGCCCGCTACCGGTCGCTCATCGAGCGTCTCGGCCTGCGCCGATAGTTTTGGACACGGGAGCGGCTCCGGCCGCTCCCGTGCCGCACCACCCCACGGACCCGCGCGGCTCACATCGGCAGCACCGGTCTCCGGTAGTGGTTCCCAGGCATACTTACCTGGGTACTTCGATCGAAGACCGGCCTTTGCGAACCACGCTGTAGACCGCCGGGTCCTCGACGAAGAGGAGTACCGCACTTCATGACAGAGCAGACCGCTCTCGGCACCGAGTCTCGCACCGCCGTCATCGACAACGGGTCGTTCGGCACCCGCGAGATCGTCTTCTCCACCGGCCGGCTGGCCAAGCAGGCCGCCGGCTCAGTGATCGTCCAGCTGGGCGACACCACCGTTCTCTCCGCCACCACGGCCAGCAAGGCGCCGAAGGAGCACTTCGACTTCTTCCCGCTGACCGTCGACGTCGAGGAGCGGATGTACGCCGCGGGCCGGATTCCCGGCTCGTTCTTCCGGCGCGAGGGCCGTCCCAGCGAGGACGCCATCCTCACCTGCCGGCTGATCGACCGGCCGCTGCGCCCGTCGTTCACCAAGGGCCTGCGCAACGAGGTCCAGGTCGTCGAGACCGTGCTGGCGCTGGACCCGCAGCACCCCTACGACGTCGTCGCCATGAACGGCGCGTCGATGTCCACCAAGCTCTCCGGCCTGCCGTTCAGCGGCCCGGTCGGCTCGACCCGGATCGCGCACATCGACGGTCAGTGGGTCGCCTTCCCGACCATCGACGAGCTGGAGCGCGCCACCTTCGACATGGTGGTCGCCGGCAGGGTCGTCGGAGACGGCGACAGTGCCGATGTTGCGATCATGATGGTCGAGGCCGAGGCCACGCCGCACGCGGTCAAGCTGATCGCGGCCGGCGCGACCGCCCCGACCGAGGAGATCGTCGCCGGCGGCCTGGAGGCCGCCAAGCCGGCCATCCGCGAGCTCTGCCGGGCGCAGAGCGAGCTGGCCGAGGTGGCCGCCAAGCCGGTCGCCGAGTTCCCGGTCTTCCTGGACTACCAGGACGACGTGCTGGAGGCGGTCAGCGAGGCGGTCCGCGCCGAGGTCGCCGAGGCCCTGAAGATCGCCGGCAAGCAGGAGCGCGAGGAGTCGCTCGACCTGGTCAAGGCGAAGGCGCACGAGCTGCTCGCCGAGCGGTTCGAGGGCCGGGAGAAGGAGATCAGCGCGGCGTTCCGCTCGATCACCAAGTCCGAGGTCCGGCAGCGGGTGCTGCGCGAGCAGATCCGCATCGACGGCCGTGGTCCGCGGGACATCCGCCCGCTGAGCGCGCAGGTCGGCGTGCTGCCGCGGGTGCACGGCTCGGCGCTGTTCGAGCGTGGCGAGACCCAGATCCTGGGCGTCACCACGCTGAACATGCTGCGCATGGAGCAGGCGCTGGACACCCTCTCCCCGGAGAAGACCAAGCGCTACATGCACAACTACAACTTCCCGCCGTACTCGACCGGGGAGACCGGCCGGGTGGGCTCGCCGAAGCGGCGTGAGATCGGCCACGGTGCGCTGGCCGAGCGCGCGCTGGTCCCGGTGCTGCCCTCGCGCGAGGAGTTCCCGTACGCGATCCGGCAGGTCTCCGAGGCCCTCGGCTCGAACGGCTCCACCTCGATGGGCTCGGTCTGCGCCTCGACGCTGGCCCTGCTCTCCGCCGGTGTGCCGCTGAAGGCACCGGTCGCCGGCATCGCGATGGGCCTGATCTCCGACGAGGTCGACGGCAAGACGCAGTACATCGCGCTGACCGACATCCTGGGCGCCGAAGACGCGTTCGGCGACATGGACTTCAAGGTCGCCGGCACCAGCGAGTTCGTCACCGCGCTGCAGCTGGACACCAAGCTCGACGGCATCCCGTCGGACGTGCTGGCCGGCGCTCTGCAGCAGGCGCACGAGGCGCGCGCCACCATCCTGTCGGTGATGGAGGCGGCGATCGCCGCTCCGGCCGCGATGAGCGAGTACGCCCCGCGGGTCACCACCGTGAAGATCCCGGTCGACAAGATCGGCATGGTGATCGGCCCGAAGGGTCAGACCATCAACGCGATCCAGGACGAGACCGGCGCCGACATCTCGATCGAGGACGACGGCACCATCTACGTCGGCGCGACCAACGGCCCGGCCGCCGAGGCCGCGGTCGAGCGGATCAACGCGATCGCCAACCCGACCCTGCCGAAGGTCGGCGACAAGTTCCTCGGCACCGTGGTGAAGACGGCCGCGTTCGGCGCGTTCGTCTCGCTGCTGCCCGGCCGTGACGGCCTGCTGCACATCTCCAAGGTGGGCGACGGCAAGCGCGTCGAGAAGGTCGAGGACTTCCTCAACGTCGGCGACAAGGTCGAGGTGTCGATCGCGGACATCGACCAGCGCGGCAAGATCTACCTGGACAAGGTCCGCCCGGAGGGCGAGGAGGCACCGGCGGCCGCGCCCGCCGCATCCGCCGCGGCCGGCGCCGAGGGCGAGGGTGGCCGTCCGCCGCGTGAGGAGCGCGCCCCGCGTGGCGAGGGCGGCGGCGAGCCGCGCCGGCGCCGGTCGCGCCCGTCCGGCGACCGTGGCGAGCGCCGCGACTAGGTGACAGCGAACAACCACGGGCCGGCCGAGAGGCCGGCCCGTGTCGTCACCCGGACCCTCCAGGACGGCGTGCGCCGCACCGTCCTGCCCAGCGGCTTGCGCATCATCACCGAGGCGATCCCGACCACCCGCAGCGCCGCGCTCGGCATCTGGGTCGGGATCGGCTCGCGCGACGAGAGCCCGGCCATGTCGGGCGCCTCGCACTTCCTGGAGCACCTGCTCTTCAAGGGCACGCACAAGCGCACCGCGCTGCAGATCTCCGCGGAGATCGAGGCGGTGGGTGGCGAGACCAACGCCTTCACCACCAAGGAGTACACCTGCTACTACGCGCGGGTGCTCGACAGCGATCTGCCGCTGGCGGTGGACGTGCTGGTGGACGCGGTGGCCGACTCGATCCTCGATCCGGCGGACGTGGAGACCGAGCGTGGCGTGATCCTGGAGGAGATCGCCATGCACGAGGACGAGCCGGGCGACGAGGTGCACGACGTCTTCGCCGAGGCGGTCTACGGTGACCACCCGCTCGGCCGGCTGATCTCGGGCACCCCGGAATCGGTCACCCCGATGACCCGGAACCAGATCAACAACTTCTACCGGCGCCGGTACCGCGCGCCGCAGGTGGTGATCGCCGCGGCCGGCAACCTGGAGCACGCCGCGGTGGTCCGGCTGGTGCGCAGGGCGCTGGCCGGCAGCCCGCTGGACACCGCCGCCGCGGCGCCGTCCGGGCCGCGTGCCGGCGACCGGCGCGTCCGCGTGCAGAAACCGCACACCGTGGTCCTGCACCGGGACACCGAGCAGGCGCACATCGTGCTCGGCGGCGTCGGCATGAGCCGGTACGACGAGCGCCGCTTCGCCCTCGGCGTGCTGAACAACGTGCTCGGCGGCGGCATGTCGAGCCGGCTGTTCCAGGAGATCCGGGAGAAGCGTGGCCTGGCGTACTCGGTGTACTCGTACGCCGCCCAGTACGCCGACTCCGGCCTGTTCGGCGTCTACGCCGGCTGCGCCCCGGGCCGGGCCCCCGAGGTGCTCGACCTGATCCGCACCGAGCTGGAACGTGTGGCGCGGACCGGGATCACCGCCGAGGAACTGGGCCGGGGCAAGGGCATGGTCAAGGGGTCGTACGTGCTGAACCTGGAGGACACCAGCTCCCGGATGAGCCGGCTGGCCAAGTCCGAGCTGCTGCACGGCCACCTGATGAGCGTGGACGAGCTGCTGGGCCGGGTCGACGCGGTGACCATCGCCGATGTCGGGGAGGTCGCCGCCGACCTGCTGACGCGGGAACCGTCCCTGGCCGTGGTGGGGCCGTTCGACGAGGGCGCGTTCCCCTGACCAGGCTCGCGTGCCGGCGCCCGGACACCCGCGCTGCCGCTGCCGCCGGACCGCTCCTCGCGAGCGGTGCCGGGCGGGCCGTGCCGGTACGTTAAGTTGACGCTGTGACAGAGCCTGAACGCATCCGTGTCGGTGTTCTCGGCGCCCGGGGCCGCATGGGCCTCGAGGTGTGCAAGGCGGTCGATGCCGCCCCCGACCTCGATCTGGTCGTGCTGATCAATGAGGGTGACCGGCTGGCCGCCGCCGCCGAGGCGGGCGCGCAGGTGCTGGTCGACTTCACCAATCCCGGCGCGGTCATGGAGAACCTGCGCTGGTCGGTCGAGCAGGGCATCAGCATGGTGGTCGGCACCTCCGGCTTCACGCAGGAGCGGCTGGAGCAGGTGCGCGGCTGGCTGGCCGAGCGCCCGGAGGTGGGCGTCGTGATCGCGCCGAACTTCGGCATCGGCGCGGTGCTGATGATGCAGTTCGCCGCCCGCGCGGCCCGCTACTTCGACTCCGTGGAGATCATCGAGCAGCACCACCCGCGCAAGCTGGACGCGCCCAGCGGCACCGCGACGCACACCGCCCGGCTGATCGCCGAGGCGCGGCGGGCGGCGAAGTGCCCGCCGATGCCGGATGCCACCCAGGAGGAGCTGGACGGCGCCCGCGGCGCCGACGTCGACGGGGTGCGGGTGCACGCGGTCCGCGCCGCCGGGCTGGTCGCCCACCAGGAGGTCCTGTTCGGCACGACCGGGGAGACCCTGACCATCCGGCACGACTCGCTGGACCGATCGTCGTTCATGCCGGGCGTGCTGCTCGCCGTGCGCGCGGTGCTCCAGCGCCCGGGCCTGACCGTGGGCCTGGACGAGCTGCTCGACTGAGACGCCGCGCGCCGCGCCGGCCGGCCGGGCGTGCGGCCGTGGCCCGTCGCCCGGCAACGGCGCGTCGCGGCGCGCAGCCGGGCCGGGCGCCGCGCGGGAGCGCCCCGGGGCTCGGCCGCGAGGCCTGCGGACGGGGCCACCGGGCGTACCGGAAAGGATCGGCCCGCCGCCGGCGGCCTCGCGCCGGGCGGCGGAGCGGGTCAGTCCCGGGTCAGCTCGACGTGCAGGCGCAACTGGGGCACCAGCATGTCGTCGACGTCCAGCGCCCGGCCCGCGCCGTCCGGCGCCCACCCGGCCGCCTCGAGGAACTTGCGCATCACCGCGTCGGCCTCGTAGGCCCAGGCCACCGCATACCGGAAGCCGTCCTCGCGCCAGAGGTCGACGGCCGCGGCGAGCAGCCGGCTGCCGTGCCCGCGGCGGCCCCAGCGCGGTTCCACCAGCAGGTCGGTGACCGCCGCGAAGTCGTCCGGCAGCGGCGGCTCCTCGGGCGCCAGCGCCTGCTCGTCGACCGGTCCGGCGGCGGCGAAGCCGACCACGTGCTCGGCGGACTCGCCCTGCTCGACGGCGATCAGCACCCGGTGCCGCGGCGAGGGCGGCGCGGTGATCGCCTCGGCCCAGCCGGCGGCCAGCATCTGCTCGTCGAGCTGGGCCAGCACGTGCGCCGGGAACATGCGCCGGTAGGCGCTGCGCCAGGTGGTGAGCTGGATGCGAGCGATCTCCGGGGCGTCGGTGGGACGCGCGGGACGGACGAAGCCGAGTGCCATGGCGGCAGCCTACCGAGGACACCGGCGGCGGAGTTCCGGCCGCCCGGTCCCGGGCGCGCCGCCTCGGTCCGCACCCGGATCGATGTCGCCACGTCGGCGGGAGTGTCACACCCCTGGCCTACGCTGCATCCCGATGACCAGTCTCGAGACGCTCTCCGCCGCGCAGGCCCGCCGGATCACCCTGGCCGCGCAAGGGTTCACCGATCCCGGACCGGGCGGAACCGCCGATCTGCGGCATCTGCGCCGGGTGCTGCGCCGCCTGCACCTGATCCAGATGGACTCGGTGAACGTGCTGCAACGGGCCCATTTCATGCCGCTCTACAGCCGGCTGGGACCCTACCCGCCCGCGCTGCTGGAGCGCGCCGCCTACCGCCGGCCCCGGGAGCTGTTCGAGTTCTGGGGTCACGAGGCGTCGCTGATCCGGGTCGATCTGCAGCCGCTGTTTCGCTGGCGGATGGCCCGCGCCCACGAGTATGCCTGGGGCAACATGCGCCGGATCGTCGCCGAGCAGCCCGAGCTGGTCGCCTGGGTGCTCGACGAGGTGCGCGAGCGCGGCCCGGTCACGGCCAACGACATCGAGCACGACGCCCCGCGCCGCAAGGATCACTGGGGCTGGAACTGGTCGGTGGTGAAACAGGCGCTGGAGTGGCTGTTCTGGTCCGGGCAGGTGACCGCGGCCGAGCGGACCACCTCGTTCGCCCGCCGCTACGACCTGCCCGAGCGGGTGCTGCCGCCGGCCGTGCTGAACGCGCCGACCCCGGAGCCCGAGGAGGCGTTCCGCTCGCTGGTCGAGCTCTCCGCCCGGGCCCTCGGCGTGGCCGCCGAGCCCGAGCTGCGCGACTACTTCCGGCTGCCGGCGCAGGCCGGCCGCCGGGCGGTGGCGCAGCTGGTCGAGGCCGGCACGCTGCGGCCGGTGACCGTCCCGGGCTGGCGGCAGCCGGCCTACCTGCACGCCGCGGCGCGACTGCCGCGCCGGGTCGACGTGGCCACCCTGATCAGCCCGTTCGACCCGTTGATCTGGCAGCGGGAGCGCACCGAGCGGCTGTTCGGCATGACGTACCGGATCGAGATCTACGTGCCGAAGCCGCAGCGGCGGTACGGCTACTACGTGCTGCCCTTCCTGCTCGGCGACCGGTTCGCCGCCCGGGTCGATCTCAAGGCCGACCGCCGTGCCGGTGTGCTGGAGGTGCCGGCCGCCTGGCTGGAGCCCGGCGCCGACCCGGTGACGACCGCCGAGGCGCTCGCCGCGGAGCTGCGCCGGCTGGCCGGCTGGCTCGGTCTGGGCGCGGTCGCGGCCCCGGTGGCCGGTGATCTCGCCGGCCCGCTCACCGCCGCGCTGATCGCCCGGTGAGGTGTACCGTGGCGCACATGAGCACCGTCCTGCCCCCGTGGCTGGCCTCCCAGCCGCTGCAGGGGCCGCCGGTGCCACCGGACTGGCCGGCGTATCGTCTGGCTCCCGAGCCGGACCGGCTGACCCGCTTCGTCGACCGGCTGGCGGCGCGCTCCCCGGTCTGGCTCGCGCCGCTCGCGGTGCTGGCCTGCATGGGCGGCGCGACGGGTTACACGCTGCTCACCGACCCGGCCGCGGCCCAGGCCGGCGCCGAGCCCACCTGCCTGCTGAAATACACCACCGGCTTCGTCTGCCCGGGCTGCGGCGGCACCCGTGCCGCGTGGTACCTGTTGCACGGCGATCTGCCCGCGGCCGCGCGGCATCACGCGATCTTCGTCTTCGCGGTGCCCTTCCTGCTGTACATGTACGTCGCCTGGGCCGGCCGGAAGATGTTCCGATGGCGGATCCCGCAGCTGACGGTCTCTCCGGCCGTCATGATCACATTCATGGTGGTGTGGGGTGTCTGGAGCATCCTGCGTAACCTGCCCTGGACGCCGTTCACCGCTTTCTACGTGTGACCGGGGCGTCCGATAGGTTGTCAGGTATGACGCACGACCCGCGGCCCTTCGGACGGCTGCTGACCGCCATGGTGACCCCGTTCACCCCGGACGGCTCCCTGGACATCGAGGGCGCGGCCCGCCTGGCCGCCCATCTCGTCGACGAGCAGCGCAACGACGCGCTCGTGATCAGCGGCACCACCGGGGAATCCCCGACCACGACCGACGCGGAGAAGGAGACCCTCCTGCGCGCGGTGATCGAGGCCGTCGGCGACCGGGCCCGGGTCGTGGCCGGGGTCGGCACGAACGACACCGCGCACACCATCGAGCTCGCGCACGCCGCGGAGAAGGCCGGCGCGCACGGGCTGCTCGTGGTGACGCCGTACTACAACAAGCCCCCGCAGGCCGGTGTGCTGCGGCACTTCCGGGCGGTGGCGGACGCGGTCGGCCTGCCGATCATGGCGTACGACATCCCGCACCGGGCCGGCACCGCGATCAGCACCGAGACCATGTGCCGGCTCGCCGAGCACGAGCGGATCGTCGCGGTCAAGGACGCCAAGGGCGACCTGATCGCCAGCTCGTGGGTGCTGAGCCGGACCGGTCTGGCGTACTACTCCGGCGACGACGCGGCCACCCTGCCGCTGCTCTCGATCGGCGGCGTCGGCCTGGTCGGCACCTCGACACACTTCACCGGCCCGCTGGCGAAGGACATGATCGAGGCGTGGGAGCGCGGCGACACGACCGCCGCGCTGGCCCTGCACCGGCAGGCGATGCCGCTGTTCACCGGCATTTTCCGGGCACCGGGGACGATCCTGGTGAAGGCCGGGTTGGCGGCTCTCGGACTGCCGGCGGGCCCGGTCCGGTCGCCGCTGGTCGACGCGAGCGACGAGGAACTGAACCAACTGCGCCAGGACGCCGCCGCGGCCGGCATCGTGCTCTGACAGGAAGAGGCGAATGAGTCAAGCTCACGTGGAGCTGGGTCCGCCGCCGCCGCTGCCGGAGGGCGCCCTGCGCGTCATCCCGCTCGGCGGGCTGGGCGCCATCGGCCGCAACATGACGGTCTTCGAGTTCGACGGCAAGCTGCTGGTCATCGACTGCGGGGTGCTGTTCCCCGACGTCGAGCAGCCCGGCGTGGACCTGATCCTGCCGGACTTCACGCCGATCCTGGACCGGCTCGAGGACATCCAGGCCATCGTGCTGACCCACGGGCACGAGGACCACATCGGCGCGGTGCCGTACCTGCTGGCCCACAAGGCGGACATCCCGCTGGTCGGCTCGGAGTTCACGCTGGCGCTGGTCGAGGCGAAGCTGGCCGAGCGGCGGCTGGACCCGTACACGCTGACCGTGCGTGAGGGCCAGATCGAGCGGCTGGGCCCGTTCGAGTGCGAGTTCTTCGCGGTCAACCACTCGATCCCGGACGCGCTGGCGGTCGCCGTGCGTACCCCGGCCGGGCTGGTGCTGCACACCGGCGACTTCAAGATGGACCAGGTGCCGCTGGACGGGCGGATCACCGACCTGTCCGGCTTCGCCCGGCTCGGCGCCGAGGGCGTCGACCTGCTGCTGTCCGACTCGACGAATGCCGAGGTGCCCGGGTTCGTCACGCCGGAGCGCGACATCGGCCCGGTGCTCAGCTCGATCTTCGGCAAGGCTCGCGGCCGGATCATCGTGGCCAGCTTCGCCTCCCACGTGCACCGGGTCCAGCAGGTGATGGACGCCGCCTGGGAGTACGACCGCAAGGTCGCCCTGATCGGCCGGTCCATGGTCCGCAACATGGGCATCGCCCGGGACCTGGGCCTGCTGCGCATCCCGGACGGCCTGCTGGTCGGCCTGGACGAGGCCACCCACCTGCCGCCGGACGAGATCGTCTTCATGTCCACCGGTTCGCAGGGCGAGCCGATGAGCGCGCTGGGCCGGATGTCCACCGGCGACCACCGGCACATCACCATCGAGTCCGGTGACACGGTGGTGCTGGCCAGCTCGCTGGTGCCGGGCAACGAGACCTCGGTCTACCGGGTGATCAACCAGCTCTCCCGGGCCGGCGCCACGGTCATCCACAAGGAGACCGCCAAGGTGCACGTGTCCGGGCACGCCCCGGCCGGTGAGCTGCTCTACCTGCTGAACGTGACCCGCCCGAGCAACCTGATGCCGGTGCACGGGGAGTGGCGCCACCTGCGCGCGCACGCGCAGCTGGGCATCGAGTCGGGGGTCGCCCCGGACCGGGTGGTGCTCTGCGAGGACGGCGACGTGGTGGACCTGGTGGAGGGGCACGCCCGCCTGGTCGGCCGGGTCAAGAGCCGGTACGTCTACGTCGACGGCCTGGCGGTCGGCGACGTCAGCGAGTCGCTGCTGACCGAGCGGCGGATCCTCGGCGACGGCGGGTTCATCGCGGCCACCGTGGTGATCGACTCGGTGACCGGCAAGGTGGTCGGCGAGCCGAGCATCTCGGCGAAGGGCTTCTCCGAGGACCCGGACGCGTTCAACCCGGTGGTCCCGCTGCTGACCGCGGCCCTGCACCGGTCGGCCGAGGACGGCATCACCGACACCCACCAGCTGCAGCAGGTGGTGCGCCGGACGGTCGGCCGCTGGGTGAACGACGCGTATCGGCGCCGCCCGATGATCGTGCCGACCGTCGTCGAGGTTTAAGAGAACCTTTGGAATCGATGAAAACGGGATAGAACTCAACCGTTTTCGGCCGAGCCGCGTACTCCCAGGCACGGTGCCGCCCCCACGGCACCCGTGGCGGAGGGAGTACCTAGATGCAGCGCAGATCGATCGCCGTGGCTGCGGCGGTGGTGGCGGCGACCGCGGCGGCGGTCGCCTTCACCCTGCCGTCGCTGGCCGACACCACGTCGCCCAGCGGCAGCGGCACGACGAGGGCCAGCGGGGGTGTGTCCCCGGAACTGCTCGCGGCGATGAAGCGCGACCTGGGACTCGACGCTGGTCAGGCGACCACCCGACTGAACCGCTCGAAGTGGGCCGGCGGGGTCTCGGCGACCCTGGCCGCCGCGACCGGCGACGATTTCGGCGGTTCGTGGCTGGCCGCGGACGGCACCACGCTCAAGGTGGCGGTGACCGACGCCGACGCGGCCGCCGAGGTGAAGGCGGCCGGCGCCGTGCCGGTGCTGGTCAAGCGCAGCGAGACGGAGCTGGACGCGGCCAAGACCAGGCTGGACGCGGCCAAGGCCCGCGCCGGTGACCTGACCGGCTGGTACGTCGACCCGCCGACCAACAAGCTGGTCATCGTCGCGCAGCCGGGCGGCAAGGCGGACGCGCTGGCGTTCGCGCGGCGGGCCGGCGTGGCGTCCGACGCGGTGACCGTGAAGATCAGCAACCGGCAGCCGAAGCCGCTGTTCGACGTGCGTGGCGCGGACCCGTACTTCATCGCGGTGGACGGCGGCACGGCCCGCTGCTCGATCGGCTTCTCGGTGGAGGGCGGCTTCGTCACCGCCGGTCACTGCGGCGCGGCGGGCACCCGGACCAGCGGCTTCAACAACCGGGTCCAGGGCGAGGTGCGGACCGCGGTCTTCCCGGGCGCCGCCGACATGGGCTTCGTCGAGGTGAACGGCGACTGGACGCCACGCCCGGTGGTCAACGACTTCGAGGGCAACGAGCTGCCGGTGGCCGGCAGCACCGAGGCCCCGGTCGGCGCGGCGATCTGCCGGTCCGGTTCCACCACCGGCACGCGCTGCGGCACCATCCTGGCCAAGAACCAGACCGTGCGGTACCCGGAGGGCGCGGTGACCGGCCTGACCCGGACCGACGTCTGCGCCGAGGGCGGCGACTCCGGCGGCCCGTGGCTCTCCGGCGACCAGGCGCAGGGGGTCACCTCGGGTGGTTCCGGCGACTGCACGGTCGGCGGCGAGACGTTCTTCCAGCCGGTCAACGAGATCCTGGCGGCCGACAACCTGACGCTGGTGACCACCGGCGGGTCGGCCGCCGAGCCGACCGCGCCGGCCACCGCCGCGCCGTCCGAGGAGCCGGCCGGGAACGCGTCCGGGTGCGCCGCGCAGGCCGTCCAGCGCTCCGGTTCGCTGGCGCGTGCCGGGTCGGCGCAGGCGCAGCCGGACGGGGGCGCCTTCCGGGCCCGGGCCGGGCAGCACACGGCCTGCCTGGACTCGCCCGACGGCGCGAGCTTCGACCTGGTCCTGCAGCGCCTGACCAACCGCGGTTTCCGCACCGTGGCGAAGGCGACCGGGGACGGCGCGAAGACGCTGAGCACCCAGCAGCAGTCCGGGACGTTCCGGTACGTCGTGGTCGCCACGTCCGGCACGGGCGACTACTCGCTGGGCTTCAACGTGCAGTAGCCGCCGCGTACGCGAAAAGGACGTCCGGGAGGCCGGGGCCGTGCGCGGTCCCGGCCTCCCGGTGTGCTCAGCGTTTCAGCTCGCCCAGCGCCTCGCCGAGCCGGCAGCCGGTGGCGATCCCGCAGATCAGCACCTGGTCGAGCTGCTCCGGGGTGACGCCGCGCTCCCAGTCGGTCGACACCTCGCCCACCACGATCACCGACCCGTCGTCGGTGACCTGCACATAAGCCTTCGGCCACAGCTGGTCGCGGTTCCAGGTGTTGCAGAACTCGTAGAGCCGCGGGACGTCCTCGACCGTGAAGACGTGCTGCATCATCGCGCGGATCTGCAGCATCTCCTTGTTCTGGCCGAGGCGGAAGAAATAGATCAGGTTGCCCTGGAAGTTCCCGGCGATGTCACCGTCGGCATCGACGAAGTACGCGAACCCCCGCGCGTCCAGGGCGGCTTTGATCATCTCGTTGTCGAGTGGTTGCACTCGGTGAGCCTAGACAACGCGAAAGCGAGAAGTGGTCACGGTGCGCCTTCTCGATGCTTCGGGTTCCGCCGGATACGGTGTCCTCCATGGCGGGCCGTACTCCTCCGGCGAGCCGGGGTCGCGCCGCGTCCGCGTCGCGCGGCGCCGCGACCTCGCGTGCCCGCCAGCCGGCTGCCCGAGGCGTCAAGGCGGCCCGCCCGGCCGCCCGCAAGCGCCCGGCGGCCAGGCGGAGCGGCACCGCCGGCAGCGGCCTGGCCATCGGCGTGGGCCGCGGCGTCACCGCCGTCTGGATGGGCCTGGCGCACAGCGTCGGCTGGGTCGCCCGCGGTGCCGGGCAGAACGCCCGCAACATCGGCCCGGAGCACCGCCGGGACGGCGCCGGCCTGCTCATGCTGGGCTTCTCGATCCTGACCGCGGTCGCCGTCTGGGCCGGCAGCGCCGGACCGGTCGGCCGGCGGCTGGCCGATGCGGTGCACCTGTTCTTCGGTGGCCTGGGGGTCTTCCTGCCGCTGCTGTTCTTCTACGGCGCGGTGCGGCTGATGCGCGAGCCGGTGGACCCGGACCACCGGGGCCGTAACCCGGTCGGCTGGTCGGCGATCCTGGTGGCCACCGCGAGCCTGCTCTACCTCTCCGACGAGCCGCGTGACGACATCGCGCTGACCGGCGACGGCGGCCTGCTCGGCTACGGCGTCGGCGCCCTGCTGGAGCGGGCGGTGACCGCCTGGGTCGCGGTGCCGCTGCTGATCCTGCTGTTCGTCTTCGGCCTGCTGGTGATCACCGCGACCCCGATCGCGAAGATCCCGGAGCGGTTCCTGCTGCTGGCCGACCTGGTGCTCGGCCGGTCCGCGCAGCGCCGGCCGGTGGTGCGCACCCCGCTGGAGCCGGACGACGCCGAGCCGCTCGCGGAGGCCCCGGCGAAGCCGCGCCGGGCGCCGCGCCGCCGGCCGGCCCCGGTCACGCCGCTGGACGAGATGCTTGTGCCGGAGCCGCCGGAGGAGGACCTGGTCCTGCACGACACGGTGGTCCTGCCGAAGGCGCCGGCCGGCCGCCGCAAGCCGGCCCCGCAGCCGCCGGAGCACTCCGAGCCGCTGCCCACCCGCGCCGAGCAGCTGGAGATCTCCGCGGTCGCCGGCGACTACCGCCTGCCGCCGCCCCACCTGCTCGCCGCCGGTGCCCCGCCGAAGGCGCGCAGCCGGGCCAACGACGAGATCATGGCGGCGCTCACCGGCGTGTTCGAGCAGTTCAACGTGGACGCGGTGGTCACCGGCTTCACCCGGGGCCCGACCGTCACCCGGTACGAGGTGGAGATCGGCCCGGGTACCAAGGTGGAGCGGATCACCCAGCTGTCGCGCAACATCGCCTACGCGGTGAAGTCCCCGGACGTGCGGATCCTCTCGCCGATCCCGGGCAAGAGCGCGGTCGGCGTGGAGATCCCGAACACCGACCCGGAGAACGTGGCGCTCGGCGACGTGCTGCGCTCGCGCGCGGCCACCGCCGACCACCACCCGATGCTGGTCGCCCTCGGCAAGGACATCGAGGGCGGGTTCGTGGTGGCGAACCTGGCCAAGATGCCGCACATCCTGATCGCCGGCGCGACCGGCGCGGGTAAGTCGAGCTGCCTGAACTCGCTGCTGGTGTCGCTGCTGACCCGGGCCACGCCGGACGAGGTGCGGCTGCTGCTGGTCGACCCGAAGCGGGTGGAGATGACCGCGTACGAGGGCATCCCGCACCTGGTCACACCGATCATCACGAACCCGAAGAAGGCCGCGGACGCCCTGGAGTGGGTGGTCCGGGAGATGGACATGCGGTACGACGATCTGGCCGCCAACGGGGTGCGCCACATCGACGACTTCAACCGCAAGGTCCGCAACGGGGAGATCACCGCGCCGCCGGGCAGCGAGCGGGTGATGCAGCCGTACCCGTACCTGCTGGTGATCATCGACGAGCTGGCCGACCTGATGATGGTCGCCCCGCGCGACGTGGAGGACTCGGTCGTCCGGATCACCCAGCTGGCCCGGGCGGCCGGCATCCACCTGGTGCTGGCGACACAGCGGCCGTCGGTGGACGTGGTGACCGGCCTGATCAAGGCGAACGTGCCGTCCCGGCTGGCGTTCGCGACGTCGTCGCTGGCCGACTCCCGGGTCATCCTGGACCAGCCGGGCGCGGAGAAGCTGCTCGGCCGTGGTGACGGCCTGTTCCTGCCGATGGGCGCCTCGAAACCGGTCCGGATCCAGGGCGCCTGGGTGGACGAGAAAGAGATCGCCGCGGTCGTCAAGTTCTGCAAGGACCAGCGGGAACCGGAGTTCCGCGAGGACGTCACCGAGGTGCCGGCCAGCAAGAAGAAGCAGATCGACGAGGAGATCGGCGACGATCTGCAGCTGCTCCTGCAGGCCATCGAGCTGGTGGTGACCAGTCAGTTCGGCTCGACGTCGATGCTGCAGCGCAAGCTGCGGGTGGGCTTCGCCAAGGCCGGCCGGTTGATGGATCTGATGGAGACCCGCGGCATCGTCGGACCGTCCGAGGGCTCCAAGGCCCGCGACGTGCTGGTCAAGCCGGACGAGCTGGAAGAGGCGCTGGCCGCGCTGCGGGTGGACTGACCTGCGGGACCGGGAACGGGCGCCGGAAGGTGAACGCCTCGGGTGTGGGGCCGTCGGCGCGCAGCTGAGCGAGCCGGGAGATCGCCTGCCGCATGGTGGGGACGTCCCCGGCCGGGATCCACCACAGCACCAGCGAGTCGCGGTGCCCGTGCGGGAGGAACCACTCCCGGCGGCGGCGCAGGTAGTCCAGGTGGGTGCTCCGGTAGGCGTACGCCCGCAGGTCCTCCAGCGACGCCCAGACGGAGAGCGTGAAGATCGTGCGGGGGTCGTCCGGCGCGGCGATGGTGCCGTCGCCGCTGTCCCCGACCAGCCGCCAGACGAAACCGGGGGAGCGGTCGGCCAGCTCGTTCATCAACGTGACGCCCTCGACGAAGTCGGCCATCGCGGGGTCGTCCAGGGGCGCTCTGAGGCGGGCGGTGTTCATCTGGGCGAGGTGGAAGGCGCTCATGGGAGTCAGCTCATCAGCCCCGCACTCTAATGTCAATCAGATTGCTTTTTAGAAAGTGTCACGCAGCAGCGCCCCGGGGCGGCGTCCATCCGGGCGGTCCACCGCGCGTCCAGCCCGGCCCCGCCCAGCAGGCCGGTGACCATCGCCAGGTTCATCCCGCAGATCACCGGCGGAAACTGCTCGGCGAGCTGGTGGAACGGGCAGTTGCGCAGCTCGATCCGGTCCGGGCCGTCCGGCGCCGGCGCGTACCCGTGGCCGGTGAGCAGCTCGGTCACGTCCGGGCCGGGGGCGGCCTGCCGGCCGTGCCGCTCGGCCACCCGGTAGAGGACGTCCTCGGCGCCGGCCTGCTCCAGCGCCTCGGCGAGCAGCTCGGCGGCGGTGCGGTAGGACCGCGGCGGCACGCTGACCGCGTGCTCCGCCGCGGCGATCCGGTACAGCTTGGCGGGACGCCCGGCGCCCGGCCCGGTCCGGCCCGACCTGCGTGCGTACGACGTCTCCAGCAGCCCGGCGGCGACGAGCTTGTCCAGGTGGAACGCGGCGAGGGTGCGGCCGATGCCGAGCGCCTCGGCCACCTCGTCGCGCCCGAGTGGCCCGGTGCCGCCGGCCACCACCCGGTACGCCTGCCGCCGCACGCCGTCGGCGAGGGCGGTCACGGCGTCCAGGTCGTCGAGGTCCTCGGAAGTCGTCACGCCGCCATCGTATTGCCAATCGGCCTTGGCGCTAGAACGGCCGCCCCGGTCAGGCCGGGCTGGCGGCCAGCGACTCGCCCGCCCGCGCCGGGGCGGCCGGCTCCGGGTCCCCGCCGGCCGCCGGTTCCTGCGCCGCCGGTTCCTGCGCCGCCGGTTCCTGCGCCGCCGGCTCGGGCGCCGCCGGCTCGGGCGCTCCGGCCGGCGCTCCGAACACGTCCCGGACAAGGGTGTGGACCGTCACGACCAGTGCGGCCAGCATGAACCCGGCCGGGATCATCGGATCGATGATCTTGTCGTTCCGGCCGAACAGGAACGGCTGGTACATCAACAGCGACGCGGCCTGCACCAGCATCGGCACGTACCAGAGCCGGGGCCGGTAGATCGCCAGCACCAGGCTCAGCACGTCGGCCAGGAAGAAGTACCGCTCGTGCATGCCGGGCATGAGGAACGGCACCCCGATCGCGAAGGCGGCGGCCGCGGTCACGATCCGGGTGGCGTCCATCCGGATGCCGCGGGCCACCAGCACGTAGATGAGCCCGAGCACCAGGGCCGCGGTGAACAGGTAGGCGAGGTTGCGTACCGTGTCGGCCCGCGCGGTGAACGGGAAGAACGTCCAGACCGACGGCGCGTTCGAGGTCAGCGCGGGCACGTGCACCGACTGCCGGGCGGGGTCGTAGATGGTGAGCAGCTCGACCGGGTCCCGGCCGAGCAGGATCGCCGGCAGATCCAGCAGCACCCAGGTCACCGGCGCGGCCACCAGCGGCAGCAGCCGCATCGAGCCGGCCAGCACCATCAGGGCCAGCAGCGGGAAGATGAAGACGCCCTGCGGCTTGACGGCCAGCGCGACGGTGCAGAACACCACGCAGTGCCAGGGCTTCCCGCGCACCAGGAAGTGGACGCCGCCGAGGGCGAACGAGGCCCACATGGCGTCCATCTGGCCGTAGAACGAGGCGTTGATCACCACGGTCGGCAACAGCACCATGATCAGCGCGCCGGCCACCCCGGCCCGGACACCCCAGCGGAACGCGGCGAGCCGGTAGGTGAAGAAGGCGAGCAGGACGTCGAAGGCGGTCCAGACCAGCTTGATCTTGATGGTGATCGAGCCGGGCAGCAGCGAGGCGGCCCAGAGCAGGTACAGGAACGGGGCGTTGTAGTTGCCGATCTCCTTGCCGAGCCCCTCGAATCCGCCCGCCGCCAGCAGCTTCCGGTACCACGCCGTGAAGATCCGCATGTCCTCGGTCTGCTCGTGCCGGCCCGCGTACCGGGCCAGGGCGGCCACGGCGATCAGAGCCAGGACGAGGAGCGCCTCCGAGGCGAGACGTCGATCGAGCCGGTTTCGCATGAGCGGGCACCCTATGAGACCGATCTGAACGCCGTGCGAAGTTCAGATGGCCCGGGTGGCACCGGCCACCGGCCGTGCGGGGGAACGCCGTCCCGGCGCCGCCCGGTAACCTTGGCGGGTGTCTGTAACTCCCTCTTCCCGCCGTGTCGCCCTGCTGACCCTGGGCTGTGCCCGTAACGAGGTCGACTCGGAGGAGCTCGCCGCCCGCCTCGACGCCGAGGGCTGGGAGGTCGGCACCGACGCCGCGAAAGCCGACGTCGTGCTCGTCAACACCTGCGGCTTCGTGGAGAAGGCGAAACAGGACTCGATCGACACGCTGCTCGCCGCCGCCGACACCGGGGCCAAGGTGGTCGCGGCCGGCTGCATGGCCGAGCGGTACGGCCGCGAGCTGGCGGAAAACCTGCCCGAGGCCGACGCGGTGCTCGGCTTCGACGACTACACCGACATCGGCGCCCGGCTCGACGGCGTGCTGGCCGGCGAGCGGTTCGACGCGCACACCCCGCGTGACCGCCGCGAGCTGCTCCCGATCACCCCGGTGCAGCGGCACACCGGCAAGGTGGTGGTGCCCGGGCACGCCACCGTCGACGAGCACACCCCGGCCCACCTGCGCAAGGTGCTGCGCCGCCGGCTCGACTCCGGCCCGGTCGCCTCGCTCAAGCTGGCCAGCGGCTGTGACCGGCGGTGCGCGTTCTGCGCGATCCCGGCGTTCCGCGGGGCGTTCGTCTCCCGCGACCCGCAGGAGCTGCTGGCCGAGGCGGAATGGCTGGCCAGGACCGGCGTCCGCGAGCTGGTGCTGGTCAGTGAGAACAGCACGTCGTACGGCAAGGACCTGGGCGACCCGCGCCTGCTGGAGAAACTGCTGCCGCAGCTGGCCGCGGTCGACGGGATCGTCCGGGTGCGGGCCAGCTACCTGCAGCCCGCCGAGACCCGGCCCGGCCTGATCGAGGCGATCGCCACCACGCCCGGCGTCGCGGCGTACTACGACCTGTCGTTCCAGCACTCCAGCGAACCGGTGCTGCGCCGGATGCGCCGCTTCGGCTCCACCGAGCGCTTCCTGGAACTCCTCGACTCGGCCCGCAAGCTGGCCCCGGAAGCCGGCGCCCGGAGCAACTTCATCGTCGGCTTCCCCGGCGAGACCCGGCAGGACGTCGACGAGCTGGTCCGCTTCCTGACCGAAGCCCGGCTGGACGCGGTCGGCGTCTTCGACTACAGCGACGAGGACGGCACCGAGGCGGCCGGCCTGCCCGGCAAGGTCCGCCCGGCCACCGTCAAGCGACGGTACGACCGGGTGGTCGCGCTCGCCGAGGAGCTCTGCGCGCAGCGTGCCGAGGACCGGATCGGCAACCTGGTCGAGGTGCTGGTCGACTCGACCGACGACGGGGAGATCGAGGGCCGGGCCGAGCACCAGGCCCCCGAGGTCGACGGCTCCACCACCCTCGTGGCCGGCGACCAGGGCGTCGACCTGGCCGCGCTGCGTCCGGGCGACCTGGTGCGGGCGCGGGTCACCGGCACCGAGGGTGTCGACCTGCTGGCGGTGCCGATCGAGATGATCTCGGCCGCGCAGGTCGACCGGTGACCGACGAGCCGGTTCCGGTGGCCGCACCGCGCGTGGTGTCGCTCTACAACGCGGCCAACGCGCTGACCGTGGTCCGGCTCATCCTCGTCCCGGTCTTCCTGGCCCTGGTGGTCGCCTCCGGAATGACCGACCACGACTGGCGGGTCGGGGCCTGCCTGGCCTTCTGCGTGGCCTCGGCCACCGACTTCGTGGACGGCTGGATCGCCCGCCGCTGGGAGCTGGTCACCTCGTTCGGCAAGGTCGCCGACCCGATCGCGGACAAGGCGCTCACCGGCACCGCGCTGGTCCTGCTCTCCGCCTACGGCCAGGTGCCCTGGTGGGTCACCGGCGCGATCCTGATCCGCGAGTGGGGCGTCACCGCGCTCCGGTTCTGGGTGATCAGGTACGGCATCATCCCGGCCTCCCGGGGCGGCAAACTCAAGACCGGCCTGCAGACCGCGGCCATCGCCTGGTACCTCTGGCCCTTCCCGGACCCGCTCGACGCCGCCGGCGCGTGGCTGATGGGCGCCGCGCTGGTGGTCACCGTGGTCACCGGATTCGATTACGTGGTTCAGGCGTTGCGGCTGCGACGGGACGCCCGCCCCGGTTCCTGAAGTGGTGAGGAGGACATGGTGGACATGTCGGTGGCCGCGGCCGCGGCCGTGCACGTGCTGGTCGAGCGGCACCAGACGCTGGCGACCGCGGAGTCGCTGACCGGCGGGCTGGTGGCCGCCACGATCGTCGAGATCCCCGGGGTCAGCGCGGTGTACCGGGGCGGCATGGTGGTCTACGCCACCGAGCTCAAGGGCACGCTCGCCGGCGTACCGGAGGATCTGCTCGCCCAGCGCGGCCCGGTCGACGGTGACGTCGCCGCCAAGCTCGCGGAGGGCGTCCGGGAGCGCTGCGGCGCGGACTGGGGCGTGGCCACCACCGGCGTCGCCGGCCCGGAGCCGCAGGACGGCAAGCCGGTCGGCCTGGTCTACGTGGCGGTCGCCGGACCGTCCGGCACGCAGGTGCGCGAATTGCGGCTGACCGGGAACCGGGCGGCTGTCCGTACCGAAAGTGTGACCGCCGTCCTGCAATTGCTCAGCGACATGCTGCGCACTCAACCGGCTCCGGTCTGAGCAGGGAATATCGCCGGTCCTGAGGCGGTTGTCCGGATACGCCGTGAGCGCGCCGGACGAGGAATTCGGCGGGGCGGGATGTCGCCGTCGCTCGCGGCAGGTACGGTTGCGGGAAGCCTCCGGCGTGTGCCGGCGGCCCCGCCCGCAGGAGGAGGTGCCATGGTCCTGCTACGCCGGGTTATCGGCGACGCACTTCGTGCGCGCCGGCAGGGACAGCACCGCACGCTGCGCGAGGTGTCGACCGCCGCGAACGTCAGCCTGGGTTACCTGTCCGAGATCGAGCGCGGTCAGAAAGAGGCATCCAGCGAGCTGCTCGCGGCCATCTGCGACGCGCTCGGCGCCCGCCTCTCCGAGGTGCTCGGTGAGGTCAGCAACACTCTGTCCCTGGCTGAGAACATGGAGGGCGTGCTCGTCCCGGTCGAGGGCCAGCCCGCCACACCCGAGCCGGTCCGCGCCGAGGCGGCGCGCCGGGTGGCGACGGACGGCAGCGTGTCGGTGTCGGTGCGCCAGGACTCGCCGCTGAAGGCGACCCTGCACGCGACTCGCAAATCCCAGCGCGACGTGGTCTACGCTGCATAGTTTTGCCTCGCTCCGCTCGGCGGCATTGCGTCCCTTCGGAGTCGATGCCGAACGCCTCCAAAACGACCACGTTCGCCTGTCGTTCTCGAGGCGTTCGACATCGACGGGCGCCATCCGTGGTGGTGACGGGGTTTCGCTGACGAGGTGCGTGAGGGTTGCGCTCCGGGCGTGCGGTCCTACGGCGTTCGATCCAGGGCTGGTGTGCCTCGCCGCGGGACTCCGGGGGGCGTAGCCTCGTTCTCAGGCTCGATGCCAGGGGAGACCCTGAGATACCCCGTAGGTCACGTGACGTCGCTGGCGTCGGGCTGACACGATGGTTCTCGCGTCAGCGACGAGACCCTTCTCGGCCACGACGCGTCCGACCGAGCGACATTGAGGGGATACCGCGAGATGGCGAACCCGTTCGTCAAGGGCTGGCATTACGTGATGGCGCTCTTCGGCGCGAAAATCGACGAGTACGCCGACCCGAAGGTGCAGATCCAGCAGGCCATCGAGGACGCCCAGCGACAGCACCAGGCGCTCGTGCAGCAGGCCGCCGCCGTCATCGGCAACCAGCGGCAGCTCGAGATGAAGCTGTCCCGGCAGATGTCCGAGGTCGAGAAACTGCAGGGCATGGCCCGTCAGGCCCTGGTGCTGGCCGACCGGGCCCGCGCCGCCGGCGACGAGGCCGAGGCCCAGAAGTACGAGCAGACCGCCCAGACGCTCGCCACTCAGCTCGTCTCCGGTGAGCAGTCGATGGAGGACCTGAAGACCCTGCACGACCAGGCGCTGGCCGCCGCCGGGCAGGCCCGCAAGGCGGTCGAGAACAACGCGATGGTGCTGCAGCAGCGCATCGCCGAGCGGTCCCGCCTGCTCAGCCAGCTCGAACAGGCCAAGATGCAGGAGACCGTCGCCAAGTCGCTGGAATCGATGTCGCAGCTCGCCGCGCCGGGCAACACCCCGTCGCTGGACCAGGTGCGCGACAAGATCGAGCAGCGGTATGCGAACGCGATGGGCCGTGCCGAGCTGGCCTCCAACTCGGTCGAGGGCCGCATGCTCGAGGTGCAGAAGTCCAGTCTGGACCTGGCCGGTTCGTCCCGGCTGGAGCAGATCCGCGCCAGCATGGCGGGGGAGAAGCTGGGCGGCGCCGCCGCGCAGCCGGCCGTCGGGCAGCAGCAGAGCACCCCGGCCGCCGACCCGGCCAGCGTGGCCCGGCTGGACGAGATCCGCGCCAGCATGAACCAGAAGCGCGGCGACGCGACGGCCGCCGGCTGACAGCAGTGATCCCCTGAAACGGCGGGAGGGCGCGACGTGGACGAGCGGACCAGGTACTTCCGCCGGCTCAAGCGGCTGCGCGGGGCGGCGCGGCGATGGAGCGTCCTGGGTGGCGGACTGACCGCGGCGGCGGCCGTGCTGACGCCGTACGCGGGGATCGGCATCGGCGACGCGGGCTGGGCCGCCGGCGCCGGCGCATCGGTGGTCCTGGCCTGGTGGCGGTGGAGCGACCACCGGGCGCTGGCCGCCCAGCCGGCCCCCGAGCCGAGCCTGCCCGGCCCGCGGCTCGCCGCGGCCCTGGAACGGTCCCCGGTGGGCCGCACCGTGCTGAACGAGGTGCGCCGCCAGAAGAACCGATATGCGCTGCGCGGTTCGGCGATCGCCGACGCGTGGGACCGGCTGGACCGGGCGTCGGCCACCATGCTGGGCCTGGCCGGCCGGCTCGCCGGCTCCGGCGAGGCGGCGGCGCTCGAAGCGGCCACCGCCGAGCAGTGGCTGCGCGACCTCGGTCAGCGGGTGGCCAGCGTGGAGCGTGCCATCCCGCTCGGACAACCCGGGCAGCGGGCCGCCCTGGAGCAGTCGCACGCGGCGCTCGCCGAGCAGTTCACCGAGGGCGTCGCCGCGTTCGAGGAGCTGGTCGCGGCGGCGGCGAGCTACGTCGCCGAGGACGGCCACCCGGTGGCGGACACCCGGCACCCGGCGTACTTCGGCCTGATCGAGGCCACCGAGCGGCTGCGCGGCATCGCCGAGGGCCTCGCCGAGCTGCGGGACCGGACCGCCCGGTTCACCTCGGGGGCGCCGCGGCAGGCTCAGGCTGGCAGCGCGGGCACCAGTACGTGATCCGGTCCTCCAACTCGGCCCGGCCGCCGAGTCGCCCCTCGGCCCGGCTGGTGGCCGCCAGCAGCGGCGAGTGCTCCGCCTTCCGGATCGCCGTGCCGCACCGCCGGCACGGTTGCGCCCGGCGACCGTAGACATAACTGGTCTCGCCCCGGCGCAGCGAGCCGGTGGTGGTCTGGGTCCACCGGCCGCGGTTCGACGCGACCAGGCGCTGGGCCAGCTCCACCGTCCCGGTGAGATCCGCCACCTCGGCCACCCGGGTCCACGGCCACAGGCCACGCAGGAACAACGTCTCCGCCTTGTACAGGTTGCCGACCCCGGCCAGATTCCGCTGATCCAGCAGCGCCTCGGCGATGGTGGCGTCCGGGTGGGCGGCGATCCGGCGGGCCGCCTCCCGCGCATCCCAGTCGTCGCCGAGCAGATCCGGCCCCAGATGCCCGACCAGGCGGTCCTCCTCGGCGGTCCGGACCAGGGCGAGGTCGTGCAGGTGATAACCGACCGCCACCGAGCGGGCGGTACGCAACACCACCCGGATCAGGTGCGCCGGGCGGCCGGTCCAGCGCTCGCCCGGGGCGTACGCCCGCCAGGCGCCCTCCATCCGCAGATGCGAGTGCAGGGTGTGCGGCTGCTCACCGTCGCGGGTCACCCGGAGCAGCAGGTGCTTGCCGCGGCTCGCGGACTCGGCCACCGTCCAGCCGGTCAGGTCGGCGGTGGCCAGGCGCGGCACCCGGAAATCCGATCCGGTCAGAACCTCAGCGGTGAGGGCGCGTTCCAGCACACGGGCGGTGTTCCAGACAGTGTCCCCCTCGGGCATACGCACCATCCTGCCGCGCTCGTCGGATCCGGTCGTCCTCCGCCGGCGGGAATACCCGGAAATCGCGGCCGGAACAACCCCGGAGCGCGGTCGGACACTCCGCGGGCACGTGGCTCCTTTGTGCCCGCTCGGGGCGGCCTATCGGCGTTCCGCGATGCGTACGACATCGCCGGGCACGACGGAGAGCACGACCACCGCGCGGCCGTTGTTCACGGCGATCGCCACCCGGTCCGCCGAGTCCGTGTAGACCAGCAGCTCACCGGCGTTCACGTCGGCGAACGTGCCGCCCCGGCGGGCCCGGACCGTGCCGTTCACCACCAGGTTCGGTCCCAGGCCGGTGAGCATCGTGCCATCGGCGGCCAGCTGCACGTTGCCGAACCGGTCCACGGTCAGCACCTCGGCCTCGATCCAGCCGTCCCCGATGCTGGTCACCGGGTCGGGCAGCCGGACCAGGGAGGCCGGGTCCAGCGCCGGGCCGGCCCCGGCCGGATCCGCGCCCGCGGCCAGTCGCGCCGCGGCCGGGGCGAACACGTCGCGCCCGTGGAACGTGCGTGACACGTCGCCCAGCGTCCAATCCTTGTTGCTCAGCTCGTACGCGGCGCTGATGCCGCCGAGGGCCTCCGCCGCCCAGATCAGCAGCCCGTTGTCCGGTCCGGTCAGCAGGCCGTGCGGCGTGCTCAGCACGACGCCCCGGCGGGCCGTGCCGACACCCGGGTCGACCACCGCGAGATGCACCGACGCGGGCAGGTGCGGCGCGGTCTGCGCCAGCACGGCCGCCCCCCGGGTCACGTCGGCGGGCGGCACGTGATGCGTCACGTCGATCACCCGCACGTCCGGCGCGATCCGCGCGATCGACCCGTGGCAGGCCGCGACGAAGCCGTCGAAGGTGCCGTAGTCGGTGGTGAAGCTGATCCATCCATAACCGGCCATGGTGGCCAAGTTACTGCCAGCCGTCGCGCGAGGCGGGGCGGGCACGCCGCGCGGTGGCGGGCGGTCGTGGCGGCGCGTCGTCGTGGCGGTGGTCGTGTCCTGGCGGGGCGTCGTCGTGGCGGTGGCGGTGGTCGTGTCCTGGCGGGGCGTCGTCGTGGCGGTGGCGGTGGTCGTGGCGGTGGCGGTGGCAGTTGTCGTGGCGGTGGCGGTGGCCCCGTTGTCGTGGCGCCGGCGGTTGTTGTGGTGGTTGCGGTCGCCGTGGCGGGGGTGGCGGGGTGCGCCGGCCGTCCTTGCCGGCGGTGTGGCCGTGGTCCTGGTGGTGGCCAACGTAACTGCCGGATGTGGGGCAGACGTGCCGGTGCGATCTGGCAGGGTTGATCACATGCGTCTCGTGATCTTCACCGAACCCCAGCAGGGCGCCAGCCACGACGACCTGCTGCGGGTGGCCAAGGCCGCCGAGGACGGCGGCTTCGACGGATTCTTCCGTTCCGACCACTACGTCAAGATGGGCGACGTGTCCGGCCTGCCCGGACCCACCGACGCCTGGATCACCCTGGCCGCGCTCGCCGTGCAGACGTCCCGGATCCGGCTCGGCACGCTGGTCAGCTCGGCGACGTTCCGGCTCCCCGGGCCGCTGGCCATCGCGGTCGCCCAGGTGGACGCGATGAGCGGCGGGCGGATCGAGTTCGGTCTCGGCGGCGGCTGGTTCGACGCCGAGCACAAGGCGTACGGCATCCCGTTCCCCGCCCTCGGCGAGCGCTTCGACCGGCTCGAGGAGCAGCTGGAGATCATCACCGGGCTGTGGAAGACGCCGGTCGGCTCGACCTTCCAGTTCGACGGCAAGTACTACCAGCTCAACGACTCGCCGGCGCTCCCCAAGCCGGTCCAGTCCCCGGTGCCGGTGATCGTCGGCGGACACGGCAAGAAGCGCACGCCGGATCTGGCGGCCCGCTTCGCGTCCGAGTTCAACGTCCCGTTCGCCAAGATCGAGGACATCCCGGCCCAGTTCGAAAGGGTCCGCGCGGCCAGCGCCGCCGTGGGCCGCGCCGAGCCCCCCGCGTTCAGCGCCGCGGCGGTGCTCTGCGTCGGCCGCGACGACGCCGAGGTGCGCCGCCGGGCCGCGACCATCGGCCGCGAGGTCGAGGAGATGCGGGAGAACGGCGGCATCGTCGGCACGCCCGCCGAGGCGGTGGAGACGATCAACCGGTACGCCGAAGCCGGCGCCTCCCGCCTCTTCCTGCAGACGCTGGACTGCTCCGACATCGACCACGTGAACCTGGTCGCCTCGGAGATCCTGCCCCAGCTCTGACCCCTGTTCCCGGCAACAGCGGCCGCCTCGGGCGACGGCCGCTGTTGCCGGGGTGGGCCGGTGGCCGTCGCGTCGCTTGCCGGGCTGGACCGGTGGCCGTCGCGTCGCTCGCCGGGGTGGGCCGGTGGCCGTCGCGTCGCTCGCCGGGCTGGACCGGCCGGACAGCTGCGGACGCCACCGGAGCGCCCCACACACCCGCGCCGCTGACGTCCCTCAGCCGCGCAGGCGCAGACCGCGTGGCGTCGCCCGGAACCCGGCCGCCGTGAGCGCGTCCCGCAGCGGCGACGCGTGCACCGACTCGCCGTCGGCCCGCTCCACCGACAGCGCGCCCAGCGCCCCGGAGCGCACCGCGGCCGCCAGCGCCTGACCGGCCGCCGTCAGCGCCTCCGAGTCGTCGGCGAACGACAGCAGGGTCCGCCCGCCCCGTTCCACGTAGAGCACCAGATCGCCCTCGACCAGCACGACCAGCGCCCCGGCCTTGCGCCCGGCCCGGTGCCCGGCCTTGGCCACCGGCTCGCCATCGCCGCTGTCCACGATCCGTTCCGGCCAGGGCAGCGCCGCCCCGTACGGATTGGCCGGGTCCGCCGCGGCCAGCACCAGCGCGCCGGCACCCGTACGCCGGGCAAGCTCCGCCGGCTCGGCGAGGGCCCGCAACCGATCCACCGCTCCCGGCACCGCGAACTGCGCCGCACCGAGGCCTTCCACGAAGTAGCCGCGGCGTGCCGCGCCGCGCTCCTCCAGCGCGCTGAGCACCGGGTAGACCGCGGCGAAGCCGCCGGTCACGCCCTCCGCCATCACCGCGCCCCGGGTCACCACACCGTGCCGCTCCAGCAGCAGGTCGGCGAGCGCGGCCGCGCGGCGGGTCGGGTCCGGATCCCGGTCCGGCAGGCGGGACCAGCGCCCGGCCATGGTGGGCGGGCCGCTCCGGGACGGCAGGCTGGGCCGCCCCGGCCGCCGGTAACGGGTCCGGGCCGGCGCGGCCTTCGCCCGGTGCGCCCCACTCCCGCCGAGCAGCGCCCGCAACGGCGCGAACGTGTCGTTCGTCAGGTGGCCGGCCCAGACCAGATCCCACACCGTCGCGGCCAGCTCGGTGTCGTCGGTCGAGCCCACCCGGTCGGCGAGCGAGCGGAAGAACAGCGCCTGCCCGTCGCCGAGCGCGTCCAGCACGGCCCGGTGCGCCGGGGTCGCCGCGAACTCCTCGTCCGGCGGCGGAAGCAGCAGGGGCGCGCTGTCCGCGTACGCCAGGGTCACCCAGCCGTCCCCGCCGGAGATCGAGCCGGACCCCGCCCACAGCACCTCGCCGCCGGCGCACAACTCGTCCAGCTGCGGTGGCGTGTAGTCGGCCACCCGGGCCGGCAGCACCAGCCGCTCCCACGCCGAGGCCGGCACCGGCACGCCCTGCACCTGCTCGATCGCCGCGGCCAGCGCGTCCACGCCGCGGGCGTTGCCGCCCACCTGATGCCACCGGGGCAGGAACGCGGCCAGCGCCTTCGGCGGCACCGGCTCGATCTCCCGGCGCAGCGCGGCCAGGGAACGCCGCCGCAGCATGCGCAGCACCTCGGCGTCGCACCACTCGGTGCCCGCGCCGTCCGGGGAGAATTCGCCGGAGGTCACCCGGCCGGTGCCGCTCAGCCGCTTGAGCGCCTGCTCGACCACGAACACGCCCAGCCCGAAGCGGGCGGCGCAGGTCATCGCCAGGAACGGCCCGTGGGTCCGGGCGTAGCGCGCGACCAGGTCACCGAGCGGGTCGGCGACCGGTTCCAGGTACGCCTCGGCGATGCCGACCGGCAGGGCCACGCCGAGCGCGTCCCGATAGCGTCCCGCGTCGTCGATCCCGATCCAGCGTTCCTCGCCCGCCACCCGCACCCGGATCGCCCGACGCGCCGACTCCAGCGTGCGCACCCAGTCCTCGGGCACGCCCCGGTCGGCCAGCTCGGCGGTGGACAGGTCACCGAGCAGCCGGAGCAGCTCGGCGGCGTCCTCCGCGTCGCGGGGGCTGCGCTGCGCGGTCCGCCACTGCAGCTGGGCCTCGGTCTCGGTCACCACCGCCGGGTCGAGCAGCTCGCGCAGGTCGACCCGGCCGAGCAGCTCGCCGAGCAGGGTCGCGTCCAGGGTCAGCGCGGCGGCCCGCCGCTCGGCCAGGGGCGCGTCCCCCTCGTACAGGAAAGCGCCGACGTATCCGAACAGCAGCGATCGGGCGAACGGCGACGGGCGCGGGGTCTCCGCCTCGACCAGCCGGACCTTGCGCCCGGCGATCTCCCGCATCAGGCCGACCAGGCCGGGGACGTCGAAGACGTCCTGCAGGCACTCGCGGGCCGCCTCCAGCGTCACGGGGAAGTCGGCGAACTCGCGTGCCACGTCGAGCAACTGCGCCGACCGCTGGCGCTGCTGCCAGAGCGGCTGGCGGCGACGCGGATCCCGGCGCGGCAGCAGCAGCGACCGGGCCGCGCACTCGCGGAACCGGGAGGCGAACAGCGCCGACGTGCCCACCGACTCCTCGACGAGCTGGGCGATCTCGTCGGCGTCGAAGGCCACCAGGTCGGCGCCGGGCGGCTCCTCCGCGGTGTCCGGCAGCCGGACCACGATGCCGTCGTCGGAGGGCATCACCTGCCCGTCCACGCCGTAGCGCTCGTTGAGCCGGCGGGCGATCGCGAGCGCCCACGGCGCGTTCACCCGGGCGCCGAGCACGCAGTGCACGGTCATCCGCCAGTCGCCGAGCTCGTCGCGGAACCGCTCCACCACGACCGTCCGGTCGTCCGGCAGGTGCCGGGTGGATTCCCGCTGCTCGCGCAGGTAGCTCACCAGGTTCCCGGCGGCCCACTCGTCCAGCCCGGACTCGCGCAGCACGGCGACGGCCGGCTCGTCCCCGGCCCGGGCCAGCGCGCGCAGCCGCGCTCCGATGGCCCGGCCCAGCTCGATCGGCCGGCCCGGTGAGTCGCCTTTCCAGAACGGCATCCGGGCCGGGGCGCCGGGCGCGGGCGAGACCAGCACCCGGTCCGGGGTGATCTCCTCGATCCGCCAGGAGGTCGAGCCGAGCAGGAAGACGTCACCCACCCGCGACTCGTAGACCATCTCCTCGTCCAGCTCACCGACCCGCGACGCGCGTTCGGAGCCGGCCAGGAACACGCCGAACATTCCGCGGTCCGGGATGGTGCCGCCGCTGGTCACGGCCAGCCGCTGGGCGCCCGGCCGCCCGGTCAGCAGGTCGGTGCCGCGATCCCAGACCAGGCGGGGCCGCAGCTCCGCGAAGGCGGTCGACGGATACCGCCCGGAGAGCATGTCGAGCACCGCGTGCAGCGCCGACTCCGGCAGCTCGGCGAACGGCGCGGCCCGCCGGACCAGCGCGGCCAGCTCGTCGACCGGCCAGGCGTCCAGCGCCACCATCGCGACCACGTGCTGGGCCAGCACGTCGAGCGGATTGCGCGGGTACCGCAGCTCCTCGATCGCGCCCTCGGCCATCCGCTCCGCGACCACCGCGCAGGACAGCAGGTCACCGCGGTGCTTGGGAAACACCACCCCGCGCGACACCGCGCCCACCTGGTGCCCGGCCCGGCCGATCCGCTGCAGTCCGGCCGCCACCGTCGGCGGGGCCTCGATCTGCACCACCAGATCGACCGCGCCCATGTCGATGCCCAGCTCCAGGCTGGAGGTGGCGACCACGGCCGGCAGCCGGCCCGATTTCAGCGCCTCCTCGATCTGCTTGCGCTCCTCCCGGGAGACGCTGCCGTGGTGGGCCCGGGCGACCACCCCCGGCGCGCCGAGCGACGCGCCGGCCTGTGCCATGACGGCCGCCGGCATGCCGCCGGCGCCGCTCCCGCGCATCGCCGCCGGGAATCCGGCGGCGTCGGTTCCCTTCCGGGTACGGCCGGAGCCCTGCACGCCGGGCGCCGGCAGCCCCGAGGCGGTGTCCCGGCCGTCCGGAACGGCCGCGTCGGGTCCCGGGGCGCCGGTGAACCGTGCGAGCTGGTCACCGGGCCGGGCGGTGCCGGGTGGTCCTGCGGACGGTCCGTCGAGGTGGTCGGCTTCGGCCGGTTCCGCGGACGGTTGGTCGAGGTGGTCGGCTTCGGCCGGTTCCGCGGACGGTTGGTCGAGGTAGCCGGCCTCCGCCCGTCCGGTCGGCGGTCGGTTGGGTTCGGTGCGGAGGCGGGCGGCCTCCGCGCGTTCCGCGGAGAGCTGGTTGAGGTGGGCGGCCTCCGCGCGTTCCGCGGACAGCTGGTTGAGATGGGCGGCCTCCGCGCGCTCCGCGGACAGTTCGTTGAGGCGGGCGCAGAGCCGCTCGGCGCCGCGCCGCGAATTGGTGAACACGATCGTCGAGCGGTGCGCCTCGATCAGGTCGAGCACCCGCTCCTCGACCGCCGGCCAGATCGACGGCGTGCTGCGCCCGCCCTCCGGATCCTCCGGCTGCGCGGCCTCGCCCAGCCGGGTCATGTCCTCCACCGGCACCTCGACGGAGACCTCGATCGTCTTGGCGCTGCGCGGCCGGACGATCTCGACGTGCTGCGAGCCGCCGAGGAACCGCGCGGTCTCCTCGATCGGGCGTACCGTCGCGGACAGGCCGATCCGCTGCGCCGGGCGCTCCAGCAGCGCGTCCAGGCGCTCCAGGGACAGGGCCAGGTGCGCGCCCCGCTTGGTGGCCGCGACCGCGTGCACCTCGTCGATGATCACCGTCTCGACCCCGCGCAGCGACTCCCGTGCCGCCGATGTGAGCAGCAGGAACAGGGATTCGGGGGTGGTGATCAGGATGTCCGGCGGGGTGCGGGCGAACCCGCGTCGCTCGTCGGCCGGGGTGTCCCCCGTACGCATCCCGACCGTGATCTCCGGCGGCGGCAGCCCGAGCCGGCCCGCCGCCTGGCGGATGCCGGTGAGCGGCGCTCGCAGGTTGCGTTCGACGTCGACCGCGAGCGCTTTCAGCGGGCTCACGTAGAGCACCCGGCAGCGCCGGCGGGGCTCCTCCGGGACCGGCTCGCCGGCGAGCCGGTCGAGTGACCAGAGGAAGGCGGCCAACGTCTTGCCGGAACCGGTGGGCGCGACCACGAGCGCGTGCCGGCCGGCGCCGATCGCCCGCCACGCGCCGTCCTGGGCGGCGGTGGGCGCGGCGAAGGCGGCCGTGAACCACTCCCGGGTGGCCGGACCGAACTTCTCAAGCACCTCTGGCACGTCACCCATCCTCTCGCGGGGGTACGACAGAAATCGGCGCCGAGCCCCACGCGGGGCCCGGGTGATCGGCGTTCCGTGGGCGGTCTGTGCGTGATTACCCTGATAGCCGACACGATGGGTAGGTGCCGATGGCGGTCAGGCAGATGCTCGTCGCGGGCCGGTACCGTCTTCTGGAACCGGTCGGCGCAGGTGGGATGGGTCGGGTCTGGCTGGCCCGGGATCAGATGTTGGATCGGGACGTGGCGATCAAGGAGATCGTCCCGCCGGACTGGATGAGCGACGCCGAGAAGGACCGGCTGCACAGCCGGACCCTGCGCGAGGCACGTAGCGCGGCCCGGCTGACACATCCGCACGTGGTCCGGGTCTACGACGTGCTCCACGACGAGGGCCTGTCCTGGATCGTGATGGAATACGTCGCGTCCCGGTCGCTCTACCAGGTGCTCACCACCCGCGGGCCGTACCTGCCGGTGGAGGCGGCCCGGATCGGCCTCGCCGTGCTGTCCGCGCTCACCGCCGCCCACGAGGCCGGTGTGCTGCATCGCGACGTCAAGCCGCACAACGTCCTGATCGGATCCGATGGACGGGTGCTGCTGACCGATTTCGGTCTGGCCACCTTCGTCGGGGACGGCATGGTGACCACGCCCGGACTGATCGTCGGCTCCCCGCAGTACGTGTCACCGGAGCGGGCCCTGAACGGCGCGTCCACCGTGGAGTGCGACATGTGGTCGTTCGGGGCGACGCTGTACGCGACGGTCGAGGGCCAGTCGCCGTACGCCCGGGACAGCGCGATGGCGACGCTCGCCGCGCTGGCCACCGAGCCCCCCGACCCGCCGGTGCGGGCCGGGCCTCTCGGCCCGATCCTGGTGGGCCTCCTTCGGTACGAGCCCGAGGCGCGCCTGACGGCGGACGAGGCGGAACGGCAGCTCCGGGCCGTGGTCGAGGCCGCCGAGCCGGTCATTCCCGCCCAGCGGCGCCGGGGAGCGGCCGCCGAGCCGCACCCGGGCGGGGGCGGCGCGACGCGCGGGGCGGACCGGGCCGGCGGCCGGGTCGCCCGTGATGGGGTGCGCGGCGATCCGGTGGCCAGCGATGCGGGTCCCGGGGCCGGTCGTGCCGGTGATGAGCCCGCGAGCGATGCGGGCTCCGAGGCCGGTCGTGCCGGTGATGAGCCCGCGAGCGATGCGGACCGCGCCGGCGAAACCGTCGAAGCGGCTGGTGCGGCGCGTCGTGCCGGCGAAGCCGTCGTGAGTGAAGCGGCCGGTGGGGCGCCTCGTGCCGGGGAAGCCGTCCTGAACCAAGCGGCTGGTGCGGCGCCGCGTGCCCGCGAAACGGTCGTGAACGAAGCGGCCGGTGCGGCGCCTCCGGCTTCCGATCCCGTCCTGAGTGATGCGGTGCGGGCGAGCGGTCGTGTCGGTGATTCGGTCGAGGGTGGTGCGGCCGGTGCGGCGTCCGGTGTCGATGAACCGGCCGGGGGTGGTGCGGCTGGCCCGGCTCATCGTGTCGATGAAGAGGTCGTGAGTGATGCGGTGCGCGCGGTCAGCCGCGCCGGAGATGCGGTCGTGAGTGATGCGGCGGACCGTGGCGGCCCGGCCGCGGGTGGTGCGGACCGCTCGGGCGGCACGACCGTCGGCAGCGCCGCGGGGGAGCGGCCGAGCGGTGCCGCAGCGGCGGATACCGCGGCTCCGGCGGTGGGCAGCGCCCGGGTTCCGATCCGAGGCCGCGTAGCGCCGCGCCGGGAGGCGCGGGGTGACGACAACACATCGGGACTGGCCGGAATCGATCAGGGGAGCGCTGCGGTCGGCCCGGCCGTTGCATCCGTTTCCGGGACGGCTGCGTCCGGCACCCCGCGCCGCCCCGCGGATGGCGCCGGTGGCGACCCTCTGGCCGACACCGTCCTTCTCGCCGGTGGCGTGCCGGACACCGGCGAGTTGGCCGCTCTGGATTTCCGGGCCGGGACCTCGCCGTCACCGGCGTATCCGGCTACCGGTTCCGCGCCGCCGGCGAGTCACCCGGCAACGTCGATCGATCCCGCGGCTCCGGACGACGGGTACGGCGTCAACGCCGCCCTGTCGGCGGATCCGGCGTTCCCGGGCGGCAGCGAGTCGGGAGACGGGCCTGTCTCGGCGGCTGGTTCCGCGTCCGGGAATGACGGTGCGTTGCGCTCCGACGCTGCTGTGTCGCGGTTTCCGGCGTTCCCGGGCGGCAGCGAGTCGGGGAACAGCGCCTCCACGTTCGGGGCCGCGGCTGCCCGCTATGCGCTTCCTCCCGCACCCGATGCCACCGCTTCCGGCGGCGACACGTCCACGGCCGATGTTCGTGCCTCTGCCGATGACCCGCGCGCGGTGGGAACCGGTTCTCCCACCGGCACCACGTTCCCGGTAGAGGTGCTGTCACCGAGTGCCGACCCGGGCGCACGCCACACCGAGGAAACCACCGACTCCGCTCGCTGGTCGCTCCGGGCGGGACCCCGGTCGCCCGGAGCGGAACCCCGCGACAGCGCATCCGGCTGGACGCCTGCCGGTAGCGGCGAGCCGTCGAACCCCGGTGCGGGACAGGGCCGAGCTGTCACGTACCCCACCGGCCGCACCTACACCAGCCGGCATGTCACCAGCGCTGAGATCGGCAACGACTACATCGAGGGCAGCTTCACCTACGTCGATCATCCCTATGACGGCGATGCCGGCTCCGCGACCGCTGCCAGCGGCGACGGTCCCGTTGACGGCGGCCTCCTCTCGTACGCTCCCGCGAATGCCGCGAGCGGCACCCACTACGTTGCCGGCGGTCGCCGGGGCAAGGAGGGCAACCGTGCCGCGGAGCCGTCTCACCGTCGTCTCAACCGCGCACCCGCCGCGGCCGGCGAGCCCGCCACCACCCCGGCGCTCCGCCGCGGAAATCAGGCGGTGCTGCACGTGATCCCCGCTCAGCGGACCCCGCATTCCGGCCGGCCGGTGGGGAACCGGGTGCCCCCAGCGTGCTGGTCGGGTCGCCCGCGCCTGCCCGCCCGGCTCCGATCCCGGCTGATCATCGCGGGGCTGGTGCTGATCGTCGTGCTGGGCGGCAGCCTCCTCGGCGTCCACCTGATCGGGCGGGACGACTCCGCTCCGCGGATGGTGCAGACACCGGCCGCGTCGCCGTCCCAGGCGTCGCCGGTCACCCCCCTTTCGCCGCGAACTGCCGGCTTCTCGCCGATCGTCTGCGACGTGCCACCACCCGACGACGTCCCGGTCGCCCCGAGGGACCGCGCGGCCCGCGGCGTCAACGGCTGGGCGTTGCAGGCCGGCTGGTCCTACTTCACCGACGGGAGCGGCTTCCACATCCCGGTCCCGGACGGCTGGACGTACCAGCGGATCGGTGCCACCTACTGCTTCCGGGAGCCGGGCGGCCCCCGGGTGCTGAGCCTGGACGTGGGCCGCCAGGCGCGCACCGATCCGCTGCGAGGGTGTCGCGCCGAGGAGCGCCGCTTACGGCAGACGGGCCGGGTACGTGACTACGCGCTGATCGCCATCGCGCCGGTGACGCTGCTGCACAAGGCCGCCGACTGGGAGTACCGCTACCGCGGCGATACCGGGATCCTGCGCCGCGCGACCACCCGATGGTTCTCGGCGGGCGGCCGTGCCTACGCACTCGGCTGGTCCACCACCGAAGCGACCTGGGCGGCCGAATTCAGCAAGATCCAGATGATCCGGAGCACCTTCTACACCGATGGCCCGACCGCGTCCGCCACCAGGTCCAAGAACCGGTGAGGCCGGGCAAGCGTCACGTCTCCCCGCCCGATCAAACGGCCGCCAGGCGATCCCGCAGGCGCTGAGCCGCGGCCGGCCACTCGTTGGCCGTCATCGCGAACACCACGGTGTCCCGCCACGAGCCGTCCGGCCGCAGCCGCTGCCTGCGCAGCAGCCCGTCCCGGCTGGCGCCGAGCCGCGCGATCGCCCGCTGGGACCGCTCGTTGCGGATGTCGGTGTACCAGAACACCTTGGCCGCGCCGAGCACGTCGAAAGCCCGCTCCAGCAGCATCAGCTTCGCCTCGGTGTTCACCCCGGTCCGCCACCACCGGCGGCCGAGCATGGTGTGCCCGATCCCGACCGCCCGCCGTTGCGGGTCGACGTCGTGGTACGTCGTCATCCCCATCACCGCGCCGGTGACCGGGTGGACCTGGGCCCACCCGGCCCGGTCACCGCGCCACTGCCCGCGGATCACCTCCGCGATGTCGGCGGCCGTGTCCTCCGGCGTGCGGGCCCGCGGCGTCGGGATGTGCCGCCAGACCTCCTCGTCGTCCAGCGCCTCGAACAACCCGGGCGCGTGTGACGGCGACAGCGGCTCCAGCCGGACATGGCGGCCCTCCATGAGCACCGGGGTCTGCCACTCGGTCGACGTGCGTCCGGGAAGGTATGCCGGAGGCGGCACCGGAACGCCGGGTTCGGTCTCCGGCGGGCCGGCGACCCGCCGGATCGGGAGCACCCCGGCCCAGTGCGGCAGGTCGAGATCCGCGGGGTCGTCCAGCACGCCACCCGTCCGGACCCGGGCCGACACCTCCACCAGTGGCAGCGCGAGCACGCTGGTCTGGGCCATCTCCTGTCTGGTGGGTGGGCGGCTGTCCGCGGCCCGCCCGGCGCCGACCTTCTCCACCAGGGCGTGCATGGCCTCCGCCTTCTCGGCCGGGTCGGTGACCGGGCGCGCGACGCCGTGAGCGACCACCGAGCGGTAGTTGGCGCTGTGGTGGAACTGTGAGCGGCCGTACACCAGGCCGTCGAGCAGCGTCACGCTCACGCAGACCGGGATGCCGTCGGCGCGGGCCGCGAGGGCCATCCGGCCACCGGTGGAGCCGTGCAGGTAGAGCGTCTCGCCGACGCGGACGTGCAGGGTCGGCAGTGCGCGCGGCTCGCCGTCGACCACGAAGGCGACCGAGCAGTCGTACGCCTCGTCGAGGATGGCGTGTGCCCTGTCCCGCTCGTAGTGCATGCGCTGACGTGTCCGGTGCGGGGTGGTCCGGTCGGTGGTGGCGTAGACGTCGGTCATCGGGGGCCCTCCCTGCTGGCGGCGGGTCACTTGCGCAGTCAGTTGTACTAGTACAGAATCGTCGCTGTGGCAGAACAATATCAGGTGACCGGCGAGACCGCCGCTGCGATTTCGGCGAGCATCGAGGCCGGCGTGGTGCGCGGCGACTGGGCCTTCGGCGCCGCCCTCCCGCCGGTTCGGGTGCTGGCCGGCGCGCTGCACGTCAGTCCCGCCACGGTCGCCAAGGCGTACCAGGAGCTGCGGCAACGCGGCGTGGTCGAGACGGGCGGCCGGCGTGGCACGCGGGTCCGTTCCCGCCCGCCGGTGGCCCTCTCCCGGTCCGCTCTGCGCCCCCCGGTTCCGGAGGGCCTCCTCGACCTCTCCGCCGGCGAGCCGGACCCGCGCTTCCTGCCGCCGCTGGCTCCGGCTCTGCGGGCGGTCGCCGCGCAGATCGGCGCGCCGCAGGGGTATGCGTCGGCGATGGCCATGCCGGAGCTGATCGAGGCGGCTCGGCCCCGTCTGCTCGCCGAGGGCGTTCCGGTCGGTGACGCGACGATCGCCGTCACCGCCGGCACGCTGGACTCGATCGAGCGCCTGCTGATCGCCCATCTGAAGCCGGGCGACGCGGTCGCCGTCGAGGATCCGGGCTGGGCCAACCTGCTGGATCTGATCGCCGCTCTGGGGATGCGGCCGGTGCCCGTGGGGGTGGACCAGGAGGGCCCCGACCCCGAGTCGCTGGCCGCCGCGCTGCGGGCCGGGGTCCGTGCCGTGGTCGTCACCGTGCGCGCGCAGAACCCGACCGGCGCGGCGGTGGGCGCCGGCCGGGCGGTCGCCCTGCGTGACCTGTTCGCCCGGCATCCCGAGGTCCTGCTGGTGGAGGACGACCACGCCGCCGAGCTGGCCGAGGAGCCACCGCACTGCGTCGGCCCGGTGACCCGGTGGTGGGCGTTCGTCCGGTCCGCCTCGAAACCGTTCGGCCCGGACCTGCGCATCGCCGTGCTGGCCGGCGACGAGACGACGATCGCCCGGGTCGCCGGCCGGATGCGGATCGGCATGGGCTGGGTCTCCACCCTGTCCCAGCGGCTGCTCCTGCGGCTCTGGCGCGATCCTGGGGTGACCGAGCTGGTCGCGGCGGCCGCCCGGTCGTACACCGCTCGCCGTGGCGCCCTGCGTGACATGCTCCGGGCGCGAGGGGTGCCGGCCTTCGGCGCCACCGGGATCAACGTCTGGGTGCCGGTCCCCGACGAGACCCACGCGATCGCCGCCCTGCGCGACGCCGGTTACGCGGTGGCGCCCGGCGCGCTGTTCCGGGTCAACTCGCCACCCGGCATCCGGATCACCATCAGCCCGCTCGCCGAGCCGGACCTTCCCGAGCTGGTCACGGCCGTGGCGGCGGTGGTCCATCCGGCCGCGCCGGCCGCGCTGACGCGATGAGGCCGGGATCGTCCGTACGCATCGGGCCGTTCCTCGACACGGCCCCCTTTCCGGTACGACCGCCGGAACGGTCGTCCCCCGGGAGAGTGGGCCCGGTCGGCGTGACGGCAGGCTTCCCGGGTAGAACGGAGGCATGCCAGGGACCGGAGCACCGGCCGGTGCGCAGCAATGGGTGCCGCCGCGGCCGCACAGCATCGACGAGCTCAAGGAGGCCGCCGCCGGATGCCGGGGCTGCGAGCTCTACGAGAACGCGACGCAGACCGTCTTCGGCCGGGGAGCGCCGCACGCGAAGATCGTCTTCGTCGGTGAGCAGCCCGGTGACGTCGAGGATCAGAAGGGCCTGCCGTTCGTCGGCCCGGCCGGCCGCCTGCTGCGGGATGCCGTGGACGACGCCGGCATCGACCCCGCCGATCTCTACATCACCAATGCCGTGAAGCACTTCCGCTTCGAGCCGCGTGGGAGCAGGCGCATCCACCAGACGCCCGGACCGGCGCACATCACCGCCTGCCGACCCTGGCTGGTCTCCGAGTTCGCGCTGTTGAAGCCGCAGATCGTGGTTCTCCTCGGAGCGACCGCGGGCAAGGCGCTGCTGGGCCCGTCCTTCCGGGTGACCCGGTCCCGCGGGCAGCTCATGCCCTGGCCCGCTTCGGCCGAGCATCCGGAGGACTTCCCGGTGACCGAGATCCAGGCGTTGGCCACCATCCACCCGTCGGCGGTCCTGCGTGCGGACGACCGTGACGCCGCCTACCGGGGCCTGGTCGACGACCTGAAGGTGGCGGCCGCCGCCCTCGCCGCCTGACTCGTCCGGTGAACGGGTGCCGCGCGGTCGTCCGGGCGCCCGGCACCCGGCAAAGGCCCCGCGCGGTGCCGAATATGTCGCCAAGGGCATTCCGCGTACTGTCGGCGATGCCGCGTGCCGCACATCACAAACTGATTCCGGCGAGCGCGCCCGCCATTGCGGAACGAGTCGCGGGAGGTCCGCGTGGGTAGGCTCATGACGTGCGATTGACGGACTTCTGGGGTCGCCTGGAGCAGGCGTTCGGCGCGGGGTATGCCCGCAGCATCGCGGCCGATCACGCCTTCGCCGATCTGGGCGGGCGCACCATCGATCAGGCCATTGCGCAGGGTGTCGAGACCGCTACGATCTGGCGTGCCGTAGTGGCCGCATACCCCGATCGAGTGCCCTCCCGGCTGCGCTGAGTCGTCTTTCGTACGCTTGTTCTGGCGTGTCGCTCGATGTCGTACAAGTGTTCGGCTATTGTCCACAGCGGCTCGGCCATCCACAGCTCTCGGTAGGGCGGAGGATTTTTGTCAGACCCACCGCATACCGTGTCGGCCGTGGCGAAGAACGCGAAGTCGAATACAGGGGTGGCGGCAATGGTGGCAGGACCGGACCGGGAAAAGGCGCTCGAACTGGCGCTGGCACAGATCGACAAGCAGTTCGGCAAGGGCTCCGTGATGCGGCTCGGGGAGCGGCCGGTGGTGCAGACCGCCGTCATCCCGACCAGCTCGATCGCCCTCGACGTGGCGCTGGGTGTCGGTGGTCTGCCGCGCGGCCGGGTCATCGAGGTCTACGGCCCGGAGTCCAGCGGTAAGACCACGGTCGCCCTGCACGCCGTGGCGAACGCGCAGAAGGCCGGCGGCGTCGCCGCGTTCATCGACGCGGAGCACGCCCTGGACCCGGAGTATGCCCGCGCCCTCGGCGTCGACACCGACGCCCTGCTGGTCTCCCAGCCGGACACCGGTGAGCAGGCGCTGGAGATCGCGGACATGCTGATCCGCTCGGGCGCTCTGGACATCATCGTCATCGACTCGGTCGCCGCCCTGGTGCCGCGTGCCGAGATCGAGGGCGAGATGGGCGACAGCCACGTCGGTCTGCAGGCCCGCCTGATGAGCCAGGCGCTTCGCAAGATCACCGGCGTGCTGAACAACACCGGCACCACCGCGATCTTCATCAACCAGCTCCGCGAGAAGATCGGCGTGATGTTCGGCTCGCCGGAGACCACGACCGGTGGTCGCGCGCTGAAGTTCTACGCGTCGGTCCGGCTCGACGTGCGCCGTATCGAGAGCCTGAAGGACGGCACCGACGTCGTCGGCAACCGCACCCGGGTCAAGGTCGTGAAGAACAAGGTCGCGGCGCCGTTCAAGCAGGCCGAGTTCGACATCATGTATGGCAAGGGCATCTCCCGCGAGGGCTCGCTCATCGACGTCGGTGTCGAGCAGAGCATCATCCGCAAGTCCGGCGCCTGGTACACGTATGACGGCGACCAGCTGGGCCAGGGCAAGGAGAAGGCGCGGGAGTTCCTCAAGGAGAACCCCGACGTGGCCGCCGAGATCGAGAAGAAGATCCTGGAGAAGCTCGGCGTCGGGCAGACCAGCGGGGACGCCGCCGGTGGCCCCGAGCTGCCGCCGGTCGACTTCTGATCCGGTAGGCCGCGATGGCCGGACGACGTGGTGCCCGCTCCGGGCGCGGGTGGGATGCCATCCCGCCCCGGACCGGCGCCGATGAGCCGGATGCTGACACCCCGGGCGCTCGCAGCCCGCGGGCGTACCGGCGTGGCACCGGCCACGCGCGCCGCCGCGCCGACGCCGACGACGGCCTGTGGCAGACCTTCGGCTCGTCCAGCGAGGCCCCGGAGGAGTCCGTCCTCGCCGGTCCGGAAGCGGACGGGGGCATCGGTCCGGCGAGCCCGGATCCGGGCTCGCCTCAGGAGCGGCCTGACGGCCGCCCCGGCCGCCGGCGGTTCCCCGGGAGCGACGCCGATGACGGCAGCGGTACGCGTAGACCACCACCACCGCAGCAGAGCGAGTCCGAGCGGGCGCGTGAGATCTGCCTGCGCCAACTAGCCGTGCGCCCGCGGACCCGCGCCGAGCTGGCCAAGGCGCTGGCGCGCAAGGAGATCTCCGAGGAGGTGATCGCGGAGGTCCTGGACCGGTATGACGAGGTCGGCATCATCGACGACGCGGCATTCGCCCGTGCGTGGGTCTCCAGCCGGCATCAGGGTCGTGGTCTGGCCCGCCGGGCGCTCGCCAACGAGCTGCGACAGCGCGGCATCGACGCCGAGGTGGCGAGCGAGGCGCTGGAGGCCGTCGACGACGAGTCGGAGGCGGAGGCCGCACGGGCCCTGGTGGACCGCAAGCTGCGCACCGCCCGGGGCACCCCGGAGGCGGTCTTCCGCCGGCTCGTCGCCATGCTGGCCCGCAAGGGCTATCCCGCCGGTGTCGCCATCCGCGCGGTGAAGGACGCGCTGGCCGCCCGCGACGCGGAGGCCGCCGAGTTCGCCGACGCCGTGGACGCGGACGCGCTGGCCGACCAGGCCGACGACACCCTCACCTGACCGTCGACCCGGCGGGTTCACACGCGGACCTCGTCGATTCCGCCGCACACCGCTTGGGGACCGATGGGGTGCCGGGGCTGCGGGTCGCTGGGAACCTATGGGGGCCGGGGGTCGCCGGGGCCGATGGGGTGCCGGGGCTGCGGGTCGCTGGGAACCTATGGGGGCCGGAGGTCGCCGGGGCCGATGGCGTGCCGGGGCCGCGGGTCGCTGGCAAACCGATGGAGTGCCCGGGCCGCGGGTCGGCGGGAATCGATGGGGGTGCCGGGGCCGCGCGTCCTTGGGGACCGCCGGGTCGTGGGGACCGGCGGGTCGTGGGGATCACCCGCGCTGGGTTTGCCGGGCGACTGGCGGACGGTTGCAGACCTCGGCGGGCGGGATTCGTTCAGGTTCCGACCGTTGGGCTGTCAGGCAGCCGGTGGATCATCAGCCGGCCCGCGGACCGTCGGGCGCCGGCGGGTCGTTGGGTCACTGGTGGGTTCCGGCGACCGGCACGTTGCTCGGCCGCCCGCATTCCAGAGCTCATCCCGAGCCGGTTCGCGGTGGTGCGCCAACGACTCATGGTTGCGCTTCGTAACAGACGCCCATGAAGCGCATGGCGCCGGAACCAAGCCCTGCACCGCTCCCGCCGGGATCTTCGGGGCAACGGGCGAGATCCTTGTTGCGGCCGCCGCGCGCCACGGAGCGCCGGATCCACCGGGCGGCATTGATGCCGGTCTACGACGGTCGGGGCGATATGCCTCGTACGCGAGGATATCTTCCCCTTCGCAGGGGAAGCTCCGGCTCGGCGCCCGTCGAGTTGTCGATTGTCACGCTCGGTGCAGTGCGTGGCCGGCCGGTGGAGCGCGGGATAATGGCTGGGAGGCTCGGCGCGACGGGCGATCCGAGAGGGCCGTCCAGCGGCGGAGGCACCGGATGGTACGGCAGGTCGGAAATATCCGGGCGTTATCGTGAGCTGGGCGTAAGCACGTCTGTGCCGTACGTCCCATCCGCTGCCGAATCATGAGTCCTTGACCGAAGCGGCACTTGCGACCTAGCCTCGCGTTACACAAGGTTTGCTCGACCATCGCAAGCAACACACACAACATAGATCGCATTACATTACGGCATCACTTGGCGGGCCCTGTCCGTTGAGATGTCCACTCACTGCTGACCGCGCGGTGGGCGGTGAGACACACCAGCGGTCGACCTCACAACTCCACATTCTCTGATCCGAGCCATCAGCAACCGGCCCGGATGCGGAAGCCGATCGCACGCCGACGGGGTCCGGCAGAGCCTTGAGAGACGAGCAGTCGTTCAAGGCGTTGTCACACTCCGTTGCCGATGGCGAGCCGACTTCAGCTCCGGAGCCCGCCATCGGACGGCGGCTCAGCGGTCCGACTCTCGCTCCGGCGAGCGCCGACCGGCCAAGCCGGCCCCGGGGCAGCGGAAGGTCGACGGGAGAGGGTTGGCACGGGCGGCGATGCGGAAAGCGTGCCGCTGACCGGCCGCCCTTTCGGAGGCTGCGCCACCCGGCTGGGATGCCGAGCGGCAAAGCCTCCGGGCGGCGGGAAGACTCGCAGGCTCCCGACCCGGAAGCACCGGAAGCCGACCGGCTGCCGACCCGGACGGGTCGGAAGCCAGCAGGCATCCGGCGTCGAAGGGCTGGACCGGAAGGCCCGCAGGACTCCGTCCCGGAAGGGCCGGATGCCGGCGAGCCGCCGATCGAGGCGGTTGGTGTCCTGCGCGAAGGCCTGGAAGGACCGCAGATCCGCGGGCCCCCGTCGCTGGATGGGGCGGGTGCCGGCGGACCGTCGATCCGGGCGGGTCGCTGTCGGGTGCGGAAGCTCCGGGAGGTTCGCGGGTCTCCGTCCTGGACGGGCCGGGTGCCGGTGGGTCGCTGTCGGGTGCGGAAGCTCCGGGGGGTTCGCGGGTCTCCGTCCTGGACGGGCCGGGTGCCGGTGGGCCGGTGTCGGGTGCGGAAGCTCCGGGGGGTTCGCGGGTCTCCGTCCTGGACGGGCCGGGTGCCGGTGGGCCGGTGTCGGGTGCGGAAGCTCCGGGGGGTCCGCAGGCTTCCGTCCCGGACGGGCCGGGTGGGCGGCGAATCCGCGGCCCGGACCGGAGAGAACCGGTGAACCGGACCGGAGCGGCGGAAGCCGTTCCGATTCCCGGTGACGAATCGGTCAGGAAGCCGGAACACGCGGCATCCGGCCTCGCCGAGAGGTGAAGCTGGTAGCCGTACGGCCGGAGCGTGTGAGCCGGGGCCCGGTGCCGTCTGTGGTCATCTGCCTTGGTCGGGCATCCCGCAGAGAGCCCGCGCGCGTGCACACCGCGCCGGCGGCGAAGGGAGACGCGGCGAGATGGCCCCCCAATACTGGGTGCTGGTAGTGGCGATCGTCGTGCTCGCCGTGTCGGTGATCGCCGGTCTGATGCTCGGCGCCCGGGCGCTGCGTCAGCTGCGGATCGAGCGGCAGGACGCCCACGATCGGCAGGAGCAGGAGGTCGGCGACGCTCAGGCGAAGGTTGCCGACGCGAACGCCAAGGCGGCTTCGGTACGCGCCGAGGCCGCCGCCGCCAAAGCCGAGGCCGCCGCCGCACGGGCCGAGGCCCGCCGGGTGCTGGAAAATGCGCACAGCGAGGCCGACACCGTCCTGGAGCACGCCCACCGGCAGGCCGAGGCCGACGCCGAGCAGCTGCGCGCCGCCGCCCGGCGTTCCGGTGAGCGGGAGATCGCCCTGCTCAACGCCACGGTCAAGGAGCAGTCGGCGGAGGTGGAGCGCCGCGCGGCCCGGATCGACGAGCGGGAGCGGCTGCACGCCGAGGAGGTGGAGCGCCTGGTCGAGCGGGAGCGCCGGCTGGTGTCGCTGGAGTCCGAGCTGACGAGGCGGGAGACCGCGCTGGCCACGCGTGAGGCGGAGCTGGCCGCGGCGGAGGAGACCAAGCGCCGGGAGCTGGAGCGGATCGCCGGGCTGACCGCGGAGGCGGCCCGCGCCGAGCTGATCGAGTCGATCGAGGGCCAGGCGAAGCGGGAGGCCGCGATCCTGATCCGGGACATCGAGACGGACGCCCGCAGCACCGCGGACACGCGGGCGCGGCACATCGTGGTGGACGCGATCCAGCGGATCGCCAGCGAGCAGACCGCGGAGAGCGTGGTCAGCGTGCTGCACCTGCCGAGCGACGAGATGAAGGGCCGGATCATCGGCCGGGAGGGCCGCAACATCCGGGCCTTCGAGTCGACCACCGGGGTCAACCTGATCATCGACGACACCCCGGAAGCGGTGCTGCTGTCCTGTTTCGACCCGGTACGCCGGGAGGTGGGCCGTCTGACCCTGGAGAAGCTGGTGCTGGACGGCCGGATCCATCCGCACCGGATCGAGGAGGTCTTCGACAGCGCCCGCAACGAGGTGGAGCGGCTGTGCGACCGTGCCGCCGAGGAGGCGCTGGTCGACGTCGGGATCACCAGCATGCACCCGGAGCTGGTGAAGCTGCTGGGCCGGCTGCGGTACCGCACGAGTTACGGCCAGAACGTGCTCAAGCACCTGGTGGAGACCGCGCACATCGCCGGGATCATGGCGGCCGAGCTGGGCCTGGACGTGCCGACCATGAAGCGGGCGGCGTTCCTGCACGACATCGGCAAGGCGCTGACCCACGAGGTGGAGGGCAGTCACGCGTTGATCGGCGCCGACCTGGCCCGCAAGTACGGCGAGCACGAGGACATCGTGCACGCCATCGAAGCGCATCACAACGAGGTGCCGCCGCAGACCATCGAGGCCGTGCTGACGCAGGCGTCCGACGCCTGCTCGGGCGGGCGTCCGGGGGCCCGCCGGGAGAGCCTGGAGGCGTACGTCAAGCGCCTGGAACGGATCGAGGAGATCGCCGGCGGCAAGGTCGGGGTGGAGAAGGTCTTCGCGATGCAGGCGGGCCGGGAGATCCGGGTGATGGTCCGGCCGGACGACGTCGACGACATCGGCGCCGCGGTGCTGGCCCGCGACGTGGCGAAGCAGATCGAGGAGGAGCTGACCTACCCGGGCCAGATCCGGGTCACCGTGGTCCGGGAGTCCCGGGTGACCGAACTGGCCCGGTGAGCGTCAGCTGACCCCGCCGCCGCCCTCGCTCTGCGCGGTGAGCGCGGCCGGCGGCGGCTGCTGGGCCGGCAGGCCGGCGGTCTTGCGGCCGCGGGACAGCCGGTGCTGCACGAAGTGCGCCAGCTTCGACAGCGAGTAGTTCACCACGATGAACAGCACCGCGATCACCACGTAGACCTGGATCGGGTTGCTGAGCACGCCGATGATCTGCTTGCCGATGTTCAGCGTCTCCTCGTAGCTGATGATGAAGCCGAGGGACGTGTCCTTGAGCACCACGACCAGCTGGCTGATCAGCGCCGGGAGCATGATCCGGAAGGCCTGCGGCAGGAGCACGATCATGGTGGTCTGGGTGGCGGAGAGGCCGATCGAGGCCGCCGCCTCCCGCTGACCGGGCGGCAGGCCCTCCATACCGGAGCGCAGGATCTCTCCGATCACCACGGAGTTGTAGATGGTCAGGCCGAGCACCAGGTACCACAGCGTGTCCATGCTGACCCCGAACTCGGGGAGGCCACGCGCCACGAAGAAGATCGTGAGGACGACCGGGAGGCCGCGGAAGATCTCCACGCAGACCCGGGTGATCGCGGACAGCGCCATGCTGAGCCCACGCAGCAGGTAGGCCACCGGGGTGGCGAAGCCGGTGAAGCGGCGCCGGTTGAGCTCCTTGAGCTGGATCCGCAGCACCCCCAGCAGGGTGCCGACGATCAGTGAGGTGACGATCGCCAGCGCCGCGGCGGTCAGGGTGTTCTTCACGCCGGCGCCGAGGCGGTCCCAGACCTGGGAGAAGTACTCGTTGCCGGGGTCGACCAGCGGACCCCAGAGATCCATCGAGAACTGCCCCTTCTCGTCCAGGGGCAGGTAGATCAAGAAGTACGCGCCGGCCAGCAGCGCGCCCGCGATGAGCACGCTGGCGATGAGCGTGATCCGCCGCTGACGCGGGCCCGGGACGTCGTAGAGGACGCTCTGCTGGCTCATCGGGCCGCCACCGCCTGCCGCCGCTCGATCCGGTCGAGGAGGGCCCCGAGGGGTACGGTCATGATCAGGTATCCGATCGAGACGCCGATGGCGACGGGCACGAACGCGAGGCCCTCCGCCGAGGTGAGCTGGTCCGCGGTCTGCGAGAGGTCGCCGACCACGCCGAAGAAGCCGACCAGGGCGGAGTTCTTGATCATCGCGATGATCACCGACCCGAGCGGCACCACGGAGGCTTTCCAGGACTGTGGCAGCACCACGTGCCACAGGTTCTGGGTGAACGTCATGCCGAGCGACCGGGCCGCCTCGGCCTGTCCGGCCGGCACCGCGTTGACGCCCGAGCGCAGCGCCTCGCAGACGAACGCGGCGGTGTAGAGCACCAGGGCGATCAGGGCGAAACGGAAGTACGGCAGGTCGGTGCCGAGCCGGGTGAACACCGAGTCGAGCACCGGGATGCGCAGGAAGTCCGCGTTCGAGCCGAGGGCCGGCAGGGCGAACGCGGCGAAGAACATCACCACGGTCAGCGGCATGTTGCGGAACACGGTGACGTACGCGGTGCCGACCGCCCGCAGCGGCGGCACCGGCGAGATGCGGAGCACCGCCACGACGGCGCCCAGGACGAGGGCGCCGATCGCGGCGAGTACGCAGATCTGGAGCGTGAGCCAGAAGCCGCCCGCGAAGACGTCGAACCTGTCGATGATCACACTCACGGGGTGGACTTCCTCCTCAACTCCCGATCCATGACGAAACGGTCAGCGGTCCGGACTCAGTACCGGTCGATGGCCGGCGCGGCGCCCAGCTCGGCGCCGAACTTGCCCGCGGTGTCGTCCCAGGCCTTCTTCCAGCTGCCGTCCTGGAACGACTTCTCCAGGGTGTCGTTGATGAAGGTCCGGAAGTCCTTGTCCTCCAGCTTCACGCCGATGCCGTACGGCTCCTTGGTGAAGTTGTCACCGGCCAGCTTGTACTTGCCCTGGTTCTTCGCGATGTAGCCGAGCAGGATGACGTTGTCGGTGGTCACCGCGTTGACCTGGCCGCCGTCCAGGGCCGTGATGCACTTGTCGTAGGTGTCGAAGAGCACCACCTGGGTGGCGACGTCCTTGACCGACTTCTTGATGTTCTCGGCCGGGGTCGAGCCGGTGACCGAGCACACCTTCTTGGTGCCGTCCTTGAAGGAGTCCGGGCCGGTGATGCCGGCGTCGTCCGCCTTCACCAGGATGTTCTGGCCGGCCTCGTAGTACGGCCCGGCGAACGCGACGCGCTTCTTGCGCTCGTCGTTGATGGTGTACGTGGCCACGACGAAGTCGACGGTGCCGTTGACGATCGCGTCCTCGCGGACCTTGGACGGCGTCTCCACGAACTCGATCTTGTCGGTCGGGATGCCGAGCTCCTTGACGATGATCTTGGCGACCTCGACGTCGAAGCCCTCGGGCTTGCCGGACAGGCCCTTGAGGCCGAAGCCGGGCTGGTCGACCTTGGTGCCGACCTTGATGGACTGCGCCTTGTTCAGCCGCTCCATCGTGCTGCCGGCGGCGAACGACTTGCTGCCCGCGCCCGCGTCGGAACCCCCGTCGGAATCCTTGCTGCCGCACGCGGTCAGGCCGAAGGCCAGGGCGGTAGCCGTGGCGACAGCCGCGAAACGCTGCAAACGCATGGTTCTGTTCTCCTTGTTCGATCGAACCGCTGGAAGGCTCGGCGGCCGGTCAGTGGGTGAATCAGTGGGTAAGGATCTTGGAGAGGAAGTCGCGGGCCCGCTCGCTCTTCGGGTTGGCGAAGAACTCCTCCGGCGAGGCCTGCTCGACCAGCTGGCCGTCGGCCATGAAGACCACCCGGTTCGCCGCGTGCCGGGCGAAGCCCATCTCGTGGGTGACGACCACCATGGTCATGCCGTCGCGGGCCAGCGAGGTCATCACGTCCAGCACCTCACCCACCATCTCCGGGTCGAGCGCGCTGGTCGGCTCGTCGAAGAGCAGCGCCTTGGGCTGCATGGCGAGGGCCCGGGCGATGGCGACGCGCTGCTGCTGGCCGCCGGAGAGCTGGGCCGGGAACTTCTCCGCCTGGCTGGCGATGCCCACCCGGTCCAGCAGCGCCATCGCGCGCTCCCGTACCGCCGCGGGCTTCTCCTTGCGGACCTTCACCGGGCCGAGCATCACGTTCTGCAGGATGGTCTTGTGCGCGAACAGGTTGAACGACTGGAAGACCATGCCGACCTCGCTGCGCAGCCGGGCGAGCGCGCGCCCCTCGGCGGGCAGCGGCCGGCCGTCGAAGGTGATGGTCCCGGAGTCGATCGGCTCCAGGCGGTTGATCGCCCGGCACAGCGTGGACTTGCCCGAGCCGGAGGGTCCGATCACGACGACGACCTCGCCGCGTGCGACGGACAGGTCCACATCCTGCAGCACGTGCAGCGGGCCGAACCACTTGTTCACGTTCTCTAGGACGATGAGAGCCTCGTCTGCCACCCCGTGTCCATCCGCTCGTCGGGTCACTCGAATGGAGACACCCTAGGGGCCCGTCGGTATCGGATGGTGACGAGAATGGTCACGGAGCGGTAACGCAGCGGGTTGGAAGGGGACAGGGCGGACACCATGGTGGGTATGGCTGGCCTCTGGAACTGGTCCGCAGCCGAGCGCATCGAGCCGGAGCGTGTGCGAAACGCGCTGGCCGGGGCCCTGGAGCGGCCGGTGGCCGAGCTCGTGGAGGGGCAGCCGGACGCCCTGCTCTGCGACGTCTATCACGTCGGTGGTGACTTCCCGACAGTCATCGACGTCTACCTGGCGCCGGACAGCGTGGCCGAGGAGACCGCCGCGAGCGCCGTCGCGGTCCGGCTGGGCGTCGCGGTGCTGGTCCCCGACGACACCCTCAACCCGTCCCGGTACGTCTGCGCCGACCCGGACGGCACGCTGCGCCCGGTGCACGTCGAGGAGCGGGAGACCGCCGAGGGCGCCGAGCGCCGGCACGTCCGGCCGTGCACCGGCGCCGACCCGGCCTGTGCGGCGCACCCCGGCTGCCACCGCTCCCGCTGGCGGCCCGTCGCGGCCCCGGAGCGCCCCGCCGCCTGAGCCGGACGCCGCGGGAACGCAGCTGCCGTGTGAACGGCCGGCCGGGTAAGCAGTACCCTGGTCAATTGCCATGACTACCGAGACTCAGGGCGCCCCCCGCACGTACGACGTGCGCACCTACGGCTGCCAGATGAACGTGCACGACAGCGAGCGGATCTCCGGCCTGATGGAGGACGCCGGCTACGTGCGCGCCACCGATGCCGACGCGGCCGACGTCGTGGTCTTCAACACCTGCGCGGTCCGGGAGAACGCCGACAACCGCCTCTACGGCAACCTCGGTCACCTGCGCCCGACCAAGCTGAAGAACCCGGGCATGCAGATCGCGGTCGGGGGCTGCCTGGCGCAGAAGGACAAGGGCGACATCGTCCGCAAGGCCCCCTGGGTCGACGTGGTCTTCGGCACCCACAACATCGGCTCGCTGCCGGCGCTGCTGGAGCGCGCCCGGCACAACGAGGAGGCGCAGGTCGAGATCCTCGAGTCGCTCGAGGTCTTCCCGTCGACCCTGCCCACCAAGCGCGAGTCGACCTACGCCGGCTGGGTCTCCATCTCGGTGGGCTGCAACAACACCTGCACCTTCTGCATCGTCCCGTCGCTGCGCGGCCGGGAGAAGGACCGCCGCCCGGGCGACATCCTGGCCGAGGTCCGCGCGCTGGTCGCCGAGGGCGTCCTCGAGGTGACCCTGCTCGGACAGAACGTGAACTCCTACGGCGTCGAGTTCGGCGACCGGCTCGCCTTCGGCAAGTTGCTGCGCGCCTGCGGCGAGGTGGACGGGCTGGAGCGGGTCCGTTTCACCAGCCCGCACCCGAAGGACTTCACCGACGACGTGATCGCCGCGATGGCCGAGACGCCGAACGTCTGCCACTCGCTGCACATGCCGCTGCAGTCCGGCTCCGACCGGGTGCTCAAGGCCATGCGCCGCAGCTACCGCCAGGAGAAGTACCTGGGCATCATCGAAAAGGTGCGGGCCGCGATGCCGGACGCCGCGATCACCACCGACATCATCGTCGGCTTCCCGGGCGAGACCGACGAGGACTTCGAGCAGACCCTCGAGGTGGTCCGCCGGGCGCGCTTCTCCAGCGCCTTCACCTTCCAGTACTCCAAGCGACCGGGCACCCCCGCCGCCACCATGGAGGAGCAGGTCCCGAAGAAGGTCGTCCAGGAGCGGTACGACCGGCTGATCGCCACGCTGGAGGACATCACCTGGGCGGAGAACAGGAAGCTCGTCGGCGAGAAGGTCGAGGTCCTGGTCGCGGTCGGCGAGGGCCGCAAGGACGAGCGCACCGGCCGGATGAGCGGCCGGGCCCGGGACGGCCGGCTGGTGCACTTCGCCACCGGTGACCTGGCCCCGCGTCCCGGCGACATCGTCGAGACCGTGATCACCTACGCCGCGCCGCATCACCTGAACGCGGACGGCGCGCCGCTGAGCCACCGCCGTACCCGGGCCGGTGACGCCTTCGAGGCCGGCGCCACGCCGAAGCTCAAGGGAATCTCGCTCGGCCTGCCGACGGTCGGCGTGCCGGCGCCGTTGCCGCCGGCCGCGGAGGGTTGTTCGCTCTGACCGCCGGCGTGCCGGCGCCGTTGCCGCCGGCCGCGGAGGCCTGTTCGCTCTGACCGCCGGCGTGCCGGCGCGGGTCCGGACCGGACACTCCGGGGCGATCGTATCGACGACGGTACGTAGCCGCGGCGTCGACGGCGTGCCACACTGAGGCCGTCGACGTCCACCCGGAGGGTGCCGATGGCCCACTTCGCCCGCGCCCCGCTGTCCGGCCGGGGCGAGCAGCGCCAGCCCGCGGTGACCCTGACCCGGGTGGTGTTCGCCCTGATCGGCGCGGCGGCCCTGGTTCTCGGCTACGTCGGCCTCGACGAATACCTCCGCGAGGGCGCCCCGGGCAGCCGGGATCCGCTCAACCTGGCCTACGGCACGATCCAGCTCTTCGTGCTGGGCTCCGACCCGCTCGAGGGCGGCACGCGGTTCCCGCCGGCCCTGCAGATCGCCCGCTTCGCCGCCCCGGTGGTCACCCTCTACGCCGTCGTCGAGGCGGGCCGCCTGCTGCTGGCCACCGAGATGCGCCGCTGGCGTGCCCGCCGCGCCCGCGGCCACGTGGTGGTCTGCGGGGACACCTCGGTCGCCCGCACCCTGGCCGAGCGGCTGCACCTGGCCGGACGCCGGGTGGTGCTGGTGCGCGAGCGGCCGATCGGTCCGCTGGAGCTGCGCACCCGGAGCCTGCTCGGGGTGCAGGGCGATGCCCGCGAGGCGGAGGTGCTGCGCGGCGCGGCCGCCGGGCACGCCGCGGTGATCTACGCCTGCACCGGCTCCAGCGCGGTCAACCTCGCGATCGCCGCCACCGCCGCGCGCCTGGCCGGCCGCGACCGCCGGGACCTGGCCATCTACGCCCAGATCCACGAGCCGGACTGGGCGCTCACGCTGCAGGCGCGCCGCCTCGGCGCACCGGACGCGGCGGCGCAGCGGCTGGACTTCTTCCAGATCGACCAGCTCGCCGTGCAGGTGTTGCTGACCCGGCAGCCGCTGCCGGTCCGGCCCGGCGGGACGGCGCCGCGGGTGCTGCTGGCCGGTGACTCGCCACTGACCCGGGCGCTGCTGGTGGAGCTGGCCCGGCACTGGCGGCTGCGCCGCGACGACCCGGACCGCCGGGTCGAGGTGGACTTCGTCGCCCCGGACGCGACGCGGGTGCTGGAGCGGATCGCCCGGCGGCACGCCATCCTGCGGGACGCCTGCCGGATCATTCCGTACGAGGCCGGGGTCGCCGAGCTGCTCGCCGAGGCGGCCGGCGCCCCGACCCGGTACGACCGGGCCTTCATCTGCTACGCCGACGAGAAGTTCGGGCTGCAACTGGCCCTCACCGAGTACCGCCTCTGGCACCGGGTCGTCGGCGACGTGGTGGTGGCCGTGGACGGCTTGGCCGAGCTCTCCGACGCGTTCAGCCCGGAGCACGCGCCGCCGCTGCTGGACCCGTTGGACGGTCGGCTGAGACTGTTCTCGCCGGCGGCCGCCGGTTGCGACCCCACGCTGATCGCCGAGGACCTGTCCGAGCGCCTGGCCCGCCTGATCCACGAACGGTACGTGGTGGCCCGGCTGGCGTGCGGGGACCGGCTGGGCTCGCGGCCGGCGATGGCGGCCTGGTCCGATCTGGACGAGTCGCTGCGCCGCGCCAACCGCCTGCAGGCCGCCGACATCGGTCCGAAGCTGCGCCGGGCCGGCTGTGCGATCGTGCCGCGCGACGGTGGCGCCGACGACTTCCGGTTCACCGACCGGGAGATCGAGGAACTGGCACGGCGGGAGTCGCGGCGGTGGGTGGAGGCGACCCTCGCCGAGGCCCGGGCGAGCGGGGTCCCGCCGGCCCGCCATCATCGCCCCTACCTCGGCGAATGGGATGAGTTGCCGCCGGAGGGCCGAGAGCGCTGCCGATCGGCAATTCACGACATTCCGGATATTCTGGGCGAGGCGGGCTTCCAGGTCGTCCGTTTGTCGGACACTGGAGCAAACCGGGCATTGTTCCCGGCGTGATCAGGTAGTGAGAAGCCGACAGCGGCAAGGGGGAACGATGATTCGCATCGGGGTGACGGGCCACATCGGGCTCGAACCGTCCGCCCGCCGCCTGATCCGCAGCGCGATCGTCGCCGAGCTGCGCAGACACCGCCCGGTGCACGGCGTGACGTGTCTGGCCGACGGGGCCGACCGGATCTTCGCGGAGGCGGTCCGGGCCTGCCGCGGCACGTTCGAGGCGGTGCTGCCGGTGCCGGAGATCGGCGCCGCCCCGGAGGAGGACCGGGATCTGCGCGAGCTGCTCCGGCGGGCCACCGACGTCACCCGGCTCACCGTGCCCGGCCGGCCCGAGTTGTCGTACGAAGCGGCCAGCCGGGAGGTGGTCGACCGCAGCGACCTGCTGATCGCCGTGTGGGACGGCAGCCCGGCCGGAGTCCGCGGCGGCACCGCCGAGACGGTGGCCTACGCGGTGTCCCGCGGCAAGCGCGTCCAGCGGATCTGGCCGGAGGGCGCCCGCCGGCTCTCGGTGCCCGCGGTGGCCGTCCCGGTCGGCTGACCCACCCCGGAGGCGGCGCACCGGGACGACGCCGGAGGCGGCGGCCCCACGGACCACCGCCCCGGCGCCCGACGAGCGGTCAGCCGGCCTGTTCGGCCAGCGCCAGGAACTGCTTCTTGGCGGCGAGCGCCTGCTCGGCCTCCTTGATCCGGCGGGCGTCGCCGGCCGCCTTGGCCCGCTCCAGACGCTGCTCCGCCTCGGCGACCTGGTCGCGCATCTGGCGCAGCAGCGGGTTGTCCTGCGGGCTGGTCTTGCGCCACGCCGAGTCCATCGCGACCCGGATCCGCTCCTCGGCGGCCCGCCAGCGGCGGTCCAGCCCGGCGGCGGCCTCCCGCGGCACCCGGCCGGCGTCGTGCCAGGCGGCTTGGGCGTCACGCAACCGGTTCTGCGCCCCGCGCGGGTCGGCGTCCACGTCGATCGCCTCGAGCTCGGCCAGGATGGCCTGCTTGCGCTCCAGGTTGCCCTGGTACTCCGCGTCGCGGGCGGAGAAGACCTCGCTGCGCCGGGTGAAGAACGCGTCCTGGGCAGCCCGGAAGCGTTCCCAGAGGCGCTGCTCGGCCTCCTTGGCGGCGCGCGGCGCGGCCTTCCACTCGGCCATCAGGTCCTTGAGCCGGTTCGCCGTGCTGGACCACTCGGTCGAGTCGGCCAGGGCCTCGGCCTCCTTGACCAGCTCCTCCTTGGCGGCCTGGGCCTGCTTGCGCTGCCCGTCCAGGGTGGCGAAGTGCGCGCCCCGGCGCCGGGTGAAGCCGTCGCGGGCGGCGGCGAACCGCTTCCACAGCTCACCGTCGGTCTTCTTGTCGACGCCGCGGATCGTCTTCCACTCGTCGAGAATCTCCTTGAGCCGGTCGCCGGCCGATTTCCAGCCGGTGGCCTCGGCGGCGATCGTCTCGGCCTCCTCGACCAGGGCGGTCTTGCGGGCCAGCGCCTCGGTCCGGGCCACCTCGCGGGCGGCCTTGGCCTCGCCCGCCTTCTCCTCGGCGAGCGCGGCGAGCCGGTCCAGCCGGGCGGCCAGGCCGTCGATGTCGCCGACCACGTGCGCCTCGTCCAGCGTCGTGCGCAGCCGCTTCACGCTGCTCTGCGAGTGCGCCGCGTCGGCCGCGCCCGACTTGAGGCGAGCCTCGACGAGGTCGACCTCGGTCACCAGGTCCTCGAATCGCCGGGCGAAGTGGGCCAGGCCCTCCTCGGGAGTGCCGGCCTGCCACGAGCCGACCACCCGGTCGCCCTCGGCGGTCTTCACGTACACGGTGCCGTCGGCATCCACGCGCCCGAAGGCCGTCCAGTCGTTCATGAGCTCATCCTCGTTCTCCCGGCGCCGAAGAGCCAATCCGACCCCCGGCCACCGCCACAGCGCAGTGGAACGCCATCCCTCTCAGGGGCATTCTTTCTCGCGCATTGTCACAGGTCCAACCCGGTTAGGGGAAAGCTCCCGCCGACGACCGTGACACAACCTTGTCCTACGGTTGCTCCGTGTCGTTGAGTCCGGGTCCTCGGGTGCTCACCGTCGTCGGGCCGACGGCGGCGGGAAAGTCCGCGTTGAGCATCGCACTCGCCCACGAGCTGGGGGGCGAAGTGGTCAATGCCGACTCGATGCAGCTGTACCGCGGGATGGACATCGGCACCGCGAAACTCACCCCGGCCGAGCGCGCCGGCGTGCCGCACCACCTGCTCGACATCTGGGACGTCACGGTCACCGCGGCGGTCGCGGAGTACCAGGCGCTGGCCCGCGCGGCGATCGACGACATCCACGCCCGCGGCCGGGTGCCGCTGCTGGTCGGCGGCTCCGGGCTGTACGTCCGGGCGGTCCTGGAGGAGTTCGAGTTCCCCGGCACCGACCCGGCGGTCCGGGCCCGTCTGGAGGCGGAGCTGGCCGAGACCGGTCCGGCCCCGCTGTTCGCCCGGCTGCGCGAGCGCGACCCGGCCGCCGCGGAGCGGATCCTGCCCTCCAACGGCCGCCGGATCGTCCGCGCCCTGGAGGTGATCGAGCTGACCGGGCAGCCGTTCACCGCCGCGCTGCCGGACCCGAAGCCGTACTACGACGCGGTGCAGATCGGGGTGGACCGGGACGCCGCCGAGCTGGACGAGCGGATCGCCGTGCGGGTCGAGCAGATGTGGCGCCACGGGCTGCTCGACGAGGTGCGCACGCTGGACGCGGCGGGGATCCGGCACGGGCGCACCGCCTCCCGGGCGCTCGGCTACCAGCAGGCGCTCGCCCAGCTGGACGGCACGATGACCGAGGACGCGGCGCGGGCGGACACGGTCCGCGGCACCCGCCGGTTCGTGCGCCGGCAGCGCTCCTGGTTCCGCCGCGACCCGCGGATCACCTGGCTGGACGGCGCGGCGCCGACACTCGTGGCCGACGCGCTGCGGCTTGCGCGATGATGGACCGCGTGTTTTTCACCAAGGGCCACGGCACCGCCAACGACTTCGTCATCCTTCCCGACCCCGACGGCGAGCTGGAGCTGACGCCGGCGCTGGTCGCCGCGCTCTGCGACCGGCGGCGCGGGATCGGCGGCGACGGCGTGCTGCGGGTGGTGCGCGCCGCGAAACACCCGGAGGGCGCCGGGCAGGCCGGCGAGGCCGAGTGGTTCATGGACTACTGGAACAGCGACGGCTCGATCGCCGAGATGTGCGGCAACGGCGTCCGGGTCTTCGCCCGCTACCTGGTGGCGAACGACCTGGCCACGGCCGGCCCGGCGGGCCTGCCGGTGGCGACCCGCGCCGGCGTCATGGTCGCCGTGGTCGAGGCCGACACCATCCGGGTACGCATGAGCACCCCCCGGGTGTACGCCGCGAGCACCGCGACCGTCGGCGCCCTGACCGTCCCCGGCGTCGCCGTCGACTGCGGCAACCCGCACCTGGTCTGCGGCCTGCACGACGGCGTCCGGCTGGCCGGCCTGGACCTGAGCACCGCTCCGCTGGTCGACCGGGCGCTGTTCGGCGCCGGGGTGAACGTGGAGTTCGTCGAGCCCGCGGGCGACCTGCCCGGCGTCGACCGGCACGTGCGGATGCGGGTGCACGAGCGGGGCTCCGGCGAGACCATGTCGTGCGGCACCGGCGCGCTCGCCGTCGGCGCGGTCGCGCTGCGCGAGGCCGGTCTGAGCGCCGGCTCGGCCGCGGTCGACGTGCTCGGCGGCCGGCTCGTGATCACCTGCGACGAGCACGGCGCCTGGTGGCTGGCCGGCCCGGCGGTGCTGGTCGGCTCCGGCCGGGTCGACGTGGCGGCGCTGGCCTGATGCTGCACCGTGTCGCCCACCGCGGGTACTCCGCGGTCGCCCCGGAGAACACCCTGCCCGCCCTGGTCGCCGCCGCCCGGGCCGGCGCCACCTTCATCGAGTTCGACGTGCGGGTCACCGCCGACGGCGTGCCGGTCGTGATCCACGACCGCACGGTGAACCGCACCACGTCCGGCTCCGGCCGGGTCTGGGACCTGCGCGCCGACGAGATCGCCCGGCTGGACGCCGGTTCGTGGTTCGGTCCCGGGCACGCCGGCCTGCGGGTGCCCACCCTCGCCGAGGCGCTGGAGGCGCTCCGGCCCACCGGCGCCGAGCTGCTGCTGGAGATCAAACCGCCGGCCACCCTGGACGAGGTGAAGACGGTTCTCGCCACGCTCGCCGAGTACGACCTCTGCGACCGCACGGTGGTGCAGAGCTTCGACGCCGACGTGGTGCGCAAGGCCCGCCAGGTGGCCCCGGAGGTGCGTCGCGGCCTGCTGCTGTTCCGGTTCGACGCGGAGACCGTGGAGCTGTGCCGGGAGCTCGGGGTGGCGTACTGCAACCCGTCGGTGGCCGACGTGCTCGCCGGGGCGCAGACGATGGCCGAGCTGGCCGGGGCCGGGGTCGGCGTGATGCCGTGGACCGCCAACGACAAGGGCCGCTGGCGCGAGCTGGTGGCCGCCGGGGTGGCCGGGTTGATCACCGATTACGTCGGCGAGCTGACCGGCTGGGCCGCGGCCTGAGCGCGGGCGTCCGGGGCACGGCCCAGGCCGTACCCCGGAAGCCGTCAGAAGATGCCCTCGGGAGCCTGGTCGAGCTCGGACTCCGGGGTCGCCGCCGGGTTGCTCGGAGCCGGCACGCCGCGCACCACCGCCCGGATCGCGGCCGCCACCGCGGGCGTGACCCGCGGGTCGAACACGCTCGGGATGATCACCGTGGGGTTGAGCTTGTCCTCGCCCACCACGTCGGCGATCGCCCGGGCCGCCGCGAGCGCCATCTCCTCGGTGAACTCCTCGGCGCTGACGTCCAGCATGCCGCGGAAGACGCCGGGGAAGGCCAGTACGTTGTTGATCTGGTTGGGCTGGTCGGAGCGGCCGGTGGCGACGACCGCGGCGTGCTTGCGCGCCTCCCGCGGGTCGACCTCCGGATCCGGGTTGGCCATCGCGAACACGATCGCCTTCTCCGCCATCCGGGCGATGTCGTCACCGGTCAGCAGGTTCGGGGCGGAGACGCCAATGAATACGTCCGCGCCGACGATCGCGCCGGGCAGGTCACCGGAGTAGTTCGCCTTGTTGGTGTGCTGGGCCAGCCACGCCATCGACGGGTTCAGCCCGGTCATGCCGCGGTGCAGGGCGCCGTTCCGGTCGTACGCGATGATGTCGGCCACGCCCTGGCGCATCAGCAGCTTCATGATCGCGGTGCCGGCCGCGCCGGCGCCGGAGACCACCACCTTGACGTCCTCCATCCGCTTGCCCACCACCCGCAGCGCGTTGGTGAGCGCGGCCAGCACGCAGATCGCGGTGCCGTGCTGGTCGTCGTGGAAGACCGGGATGTCCAGCTGCTCGCGCAGCCGGGCCTCGATCTCGAAGCACCGCGGCGCGGCGATGTCCTCCAGGTTGATCCCGCCGTAGGCCGGGGCGATCGCCTTGACGATCCGGACGATCTCGTCGGTGTCCTGGGTGTCCAGCACCACCGGCCAGGCGTCCACCCCGCCGAACCGCTTGAACAGCGCCGCCTTGCCCTCCATCACCGGCATCGCCGCGGCCGGGCCGATGTTGCCCAGGCCGAGCACCGCCGAGCCGTCGCTGACCACGGCCACGGTGTTGCGCTTGATGGTCAGCCGGCGGGCGTCCGCGGGGTTCTCCGCGATGGCCATGCAGACCCGGGCCACGCCCGGCGTGTACGCCCGGGACAGCTCGTCCCGGTTGCGCAGCGCGACCTTCGAGGAGACCTCGATCTTGCCGCCCAGATGCAGCAGGAAGGTCCGGTCGGACACCTTCCGCACGTCCACGCCGTCCTGCTCCTCTAGCTGCTTGACGACCTGGTCGGCGTGCGCCGAGTCGGCGGTGTCACAGGTCAGGTCGACCAGCACCCGGGTGGGGTCGGAGTCCACCACGTCCAGCGCCGTCACGATCGCCCCGGCCTCACCCACGCAGGTGGTGAGCCGGCCGATGGACGAGGCGTCCGCGGTAACGGCGATGCGGATCGTGATCGAGAATCCTGCGCTCGGCAGGCGGGTGGTCACCACGGTTGTCCCTCCGACGTTGGTGGGGTGAGCCGTCAAATTGTCGCTCGGCCGGAATGTTCGCTTGCTTTGCGGTGGTTACCCATGAGTCAGCCACGGTTATGTGGATGCGGTCGCCCGCGTGGCATGCCACGATCGGGCGGAGGAGGTCACTTTTGCGAAACACGTACCAGGCACCCGTCCTTGACGAGCCGGACCTGACCACCGGTGAGCTGGAGCTGGAGGAGCGGCACTCGCTCAGGCGGGTGGCCGGTCTCTCCACCGAGCTGACCGACATCACCGAGGTCGAGTACCGCCAGCTGCGACTGGAACGCGTCGTGCTGGTCGGTGTCTGGACCGAGGGCAGTGTCGAGGACGCGGAGAACTCGCTGACCGAGCTCGCCGCGCTCGCCGAGACCGCCGGATCCCAGGTGCTCGAGGGCCTGATCCAGCGGCGCAAGCAGCCCGACGCGGCCACCTTCATCGGCCGCGGCAAGGTCGACGAGCTGCGTGACGTGGTCGTCATGACGGGCGCCGACACGGTCATCTGCGACGGCGAGCTGTCCCCGTCGCAGCTGCGCAACCTGGAGCAGCAGACCAAGGTGAAGGTGGTCGACCGGACCGCCCTGATCCTGGACATCTTCGCCCAGCACGCGAAGAGCAAAGAGGGTAAGGCACAGGTCGAGCTGGCCCAGTTGCAGTATCTTCTGCCGCGTCTGCGCGGTTGGGGTGAGACGCTCTCCCGGCAGAGCGGTGGCTCCGGCCGGGGCGGCGGCGCCGGTGGCGGCGTGGGCCTGCGCGGTCCCGGTGAGACCAAGCTGGAGACCGACCGGCGCCGGATCAACCAGCGCATCGCACGCCTGCGGCGCGAGATCAAGGCCATGCGTACGGTCCGGGAGACCAAGCGCTCCCGCCGCCAGGCCAGCGGCACACCGGCGGTGGCGATCGCCGGGTACACCAACGCCGGCAAGTCCAGCCTGCTCAACCGGCTCACCCAGGCCGGCGTGCTGGTCGAGGACGCGCTCTTCGCCACCCTGGACCCGACCACCCGGCGCACCGCCGCGGAGGACGGCCGGGTCTACACGCTCTCCGACACCGTCGGGTTCGTCCGGCACCTGCCGCACCAGATCGTCGAGGCGTTCCGCTCGACCCTGGAGGAGGTGGCCGACGCGGACCTGGTGGTGCACGTCGTCGACGGCGCCCACCCGGACCCGGAGGGTCAGGTCAGCGCGGTGCGCGAGGTGCTCGGGGAGGTCGGCGCGGACCGGATTCCCGAGCTGCTCGTGGTCAACAAGATGGACACGGCCGACGAGGAGACCGTGCTGCGGCTCAAACGGGCCTGGCCGGATGCCGTCTTCGTGTCGGCCCGCAGCGGGTCGGGCATCGAGGAGCTGCACGCGGCCATCGCGCGGCGGCTCCCGCGGCCGGCGGTGGATCTGCGGGTCGTCCTGCCGTACGACCGGGGGGACCTGGTCGCCCGGGTGCACCGGACCGGTCAGGTGCTCCAGTCACGTCATCTGGACGAGGGCACGGAGCTGCAGGTCCGGGTCGGCGAGCAGCTCGCGGCCGACCTGGAGCCGTTCCGCTGCTGAGAGTTGCATGTGTACTGATGCGAAAACAGACACCTGGTGACCTTTGACCAGGGTTGATCCACGCGTCATACCGATGGGGGACGCCGCATGCGACACTGTGCGGATGCGGCGTCTCGTGTTCTCGATCGTGCTAGGTGTGGGCCTGGTGTCGGTCGGTGGCACCGGCGCGTTCGCCGCTGACCCGACCCCGACGGCGACGGTCAGCGCCAAGGCGACGCCTGGTGAGAAGATATGCAAGATCAAGAGCCCTCTGCTCGACGAGATCTCCGGCCTGGTGGTGACGAAGAACGGCTTCATCGTCATCAACGACAGCACGGACTCGCAGCGGAGGAAGATCTTCTTCCTCGACACCGCATGCAACCTCAAGGGCGAGGGGGTGTCCTTCGACGGCACCCCGCGCGACCCGGAGGACATGGTCGTCTCCCCCAAGGACGGCACGATCTGGATCGCCGACACCGGTGACAACGCGGTCTTCAAGAAGGAGGACCCGCGTCCCTCGGTGGCGCTGTGGAGCATGTCGGCCAGCGGCAAGAAGTCACCGGTGATCCACCGGCTGACCTACCCGGACGGCGACCAGCACGACGCCGAGGCGCTGCTGATGGGCCCGGACGGCACGCCGTACATCGTGACCAAGGAGCTGGGCACGGCGTACCTCTACAAGCCGTCCCAGCCGCTGAAGGCCAACAGCAGGTCCGGCGTCCCGCTGACCAAGGTGGGCGAGGTGTCGGTGCAGGCCACCGAGACCGAGGGCAACTCCTTCGCCCGGGTCTTCAACCGGGTGATCACCGGCGGGTCGGTCTCGCACGACGGGTCGAGGGTGGTGCTGCGCACCTACACCGACGCGCACGAGTGGGACGTCAAGAACGGCGACGTGGTCGGCGCGTTGAAGTCCAAGCCGCGCACCACCGGCCTGCCGAACGAGCCGTTCGGTGAGGCCATCTCGTACAGCGCCGACGACAAGACTTTCTACACGGTCTCCGACATGAACGGCGACCACACCACCGCGAACTGGATCCGCAAGTACGAACCGGCCACCACGGTCGCCGCGATCTCCAAGAAGCAGTCCGGCGGCACGGCCAACTCGTCGTTCCTGTCGAGCCTCACCATCGACGACATCACGTACCTGGTCGGCGGCATCGGCGCGCTCGGCCTGGTTCTGGTCGCGGCGGGTGTCTTCGGCATCGTCCGGTTCCGCAAGGCGAACCCGGCCGGGCTGGACGTCGACGACGCGCCGAGCGGCGCCATCGACAAGGCCGACCCGGAGACCGAGCTGATCGGCGTGGGGAGCAGTCCGCCGCAGCGTTCCGGCGCCGCTTACGCCGGCGGAAACGGCCCGGTGTACGGCGCCAAGTCCGGCCCGTCGTCCGGTGGCGGCGCCCCGCAGCGGCCGCCGGTGTACGGCGGCGGCCCGCAGTACGCCCGCTCCGGCGGACAGCAGCCCCCGCGTGGCCCGCAGCAGCCGCCCCACGGGGCCCAGCAGCAGCCCCCGCGCGGCCCGCAGCCGACGGCCCGGGGCCCGCAGCCCCCGCGCGGTCCGCAGCCGCCGGCTCGCGGTCCCCAGCAGCAGCCGCCCCGCGGTCCGCAGCAGCCGCCGGCCCGTGCCTCCCAGCAACAGCCACCCCGCGGTCCGCAGTCGCCCGTGCGTGGTGCGCAGCCGCCGTCGTCGGGTGGTGCGCAGTCGCCCGTGCGTGGTGCGCAGCCGCCGTCGTCGGGTGGTCCGCAGTCGCCCGCGCGTGGTCCCCAGCAGCAGCCGCCGGCTCGCAACCCGCAGCAGCGTCCACAGCAGCAGCCGCTCCGGGGCGCCCAGTCGCAACCTCCGCGAGGCGCCCAGCAGCACCCGCGTGGCCCGCAGGGTCCGCGCGCCGCGCAGCCGCCGGCTCGCGGCCCCCAGCCGCAGCCCGGCCGGGCCGGCGCGGCCGGTGGTGGCGGCGTCTACGGCGGCCAGAAGGGCGGCGGGAGCCACCCGCGTCCGCCGCAGGGTGGTGGCGGCCAGCCGCCGCGCAAGCCCGGTGTGTACGGCGGCGGCCGCCCGACGCAGGGCCGCGACGACGCCGGGCCCGAGCACCGCTGAGTCGACCGACAGGGCCGGCATCCCGCATCGCGGGGTGCCGGCCCTGTCGCGTCGCGCACACCTGTCAGCGCCGAGCCGGCTCACCCCTCGGCCGGCGTCGAGGGTGCTCGACCACGCCGCAGAGCCACCGCGACCGCCAGCTGGGGGCTGGTGGTGGGGTGCTTTTTGCGTGCCGGATAGCTGCCGTGAGGGCCGGCTGGTGTGGTGCGGGTGCTCTTGCGTACCGGGGTGGCCACCGTCAGTGCTGGCTGGGGCTGTCCGGTTGGTGTTGAGGGTGGTCATGGACGCTGGGTGGCCACTTCAAGAACCAGCTGGGGCTGGTGGGCTGGTGCTCATGGCGGTTGGGCGCGCCGGCTGACGACGCCGAGAGCCAGCTGCGGCTGCCTGGCTGGTGGTGAGGGCGGTTCAACCGGGCGAGGTGACCAGCACCGCCGGGAGTGACCAGCACCCCCGGGAGTGGCCGGCGGCGCCGGGAGTGGCCGGCGGCGCCATCGGTTCGGGGCTCGGGCCGGCGGCCGCCGCCCGCGGGCGCGTTGCGGCCCGGGGCGGCGGCCCCGTCGCGGACCCCCGCGGGCGGGGCGCACCGGCTCGGCGGGCGGTCCGGGGCGTACCGGGAAGGTCAGACCCGGCGGAGAACCGCGACCACCCGCCCCATGATCGTGGCGTCGTCGCCGGGGATCGGGTCGAAGGCCGGGTTCGCCGGCATCAGCCAGACGTGGCCGTCGCGCTGGCGGTAGCTCTTGACCGTGGCCTCGCCGTCGATCATCGCGGCGACGATGTCGCCGGCCTCGGCGGTGGGCTGCTGGCGGACGACGACCCAGTCGCCGTTGCAGATCGCCGCGTCGATCATCGAGTCGCCCTTGACCTCGAGCATGAAGACCTCGCCCTCGCCGACCAGCTCGCGCGGCAGCGGGAAGAAGTCCTCGACCGCCTGCTCGGCGAGGATCGGGCCGCCGGCGGCGATCCGGCCGACCAGCGGGACGTAGGCCGGCTGCGGGCGGGCGGCCCGCAACGCGTCGTCGTCGCCGAGCTCACCGGGGGAGCGGACGTCCACGGCGCGTGGCCGGTTCGGGTCGCGCCGCAGGTAGCCCTTGGTCTCCAGGGCCTTCAACTGGTAAGCCACGCTGGACGGCGACACCAGGCCGACGGCCTCGCCGATCTCGCGGACGCTGGGCGGGTAGCCGTACTTCTCGCCCCACTCGCGGATGAACTCGAGGATCCGCCGCTGGCGGACGGTCAGGTCGCGGGCGACCGGCTCGGTCAGGTGGCCGACCGGCGTCACCGACCGCAGCTGCGGGGCGTCGGCGGAGCGGGCCCGGCTCGGCGTGCGGCGCCGCATGGCGGTCGCGGCGCTGCCGGTCTCAGGCTTCCCGGTCGGTTGCTGCTCTCGGCTCGTGCGGTCGTCGGTCGACACGTCCGCCCTCCCTGTCGGCCAGTGCCTGTCGGCACGTGGTGCGTCGCGGAGCCGGACGGTGCCGTGGGGATGGCGTTTGTCCGGCTGACCCCTCTTGACAGCAAACCGTAATGGGCGGGTGCGACATATTCAAACATCTGTACGACGTTCTCTCGGCGTGTCGTTCGGCGGAACTGGATTTTCGTACTGCCGTTCTGATAGACCGTCGTACGGGCGTTCTATCGAACGGGTGTCCGAAAGGGGATCAGTCATGGTGACCGGTGGCGCGCGACACGCCGAACCGTCCCTGCGGCTGACCCGGCGTGGCCGGGTGGTGCTGCTCAGCCTCTTCTTCGTCATGGCCCTGCTGGCGAGTGTCGTCTTGTTCACCACCGCCTCGCAGGCCTGACGCGTCGTGCCCGGCTGGGCGCCGGGCGGCGTCCCTGTCCGGTTCACGCGCCCGCCGCGGTCCGGTTCCCCGACGCGCCCGGTGATCAGGCGTTCACCCCTGGTGGTGAGGTGCAAAATACGGCGCGTCGGCACGTCACTGAACTTGCGTCGGCGTCCGCTCCGGCATAGCGTCTCCCCCAACATCTAGTGGTTACAGAGATGTCAGCCATCCACAGGTTGGGTTTTCTCTCCCCGGTTTTCCACAGGTTCGTTCACAGCCGCGCCGATGCTCAGCATGGGTGAGGCTGTGTTTCGGCGTGTCTGGAAGTCGCCGGGCGGGGGCTGAAGGGGGAGATCGCGGTGCGCTGCCCGTACTGCCGGCACGCGGATTCGCGCGTCGTCGACTCGCGCGAGGCCGACGACGGTCAGCTGATCCGTCGGCGCCGCTCGTGCCCGGAGTGCGGCAAACGCTTCACCACGGTCGAGGAGGCGGTGCTCGCGGTGGTCAAGCGCAGCGGCGTGACCGAGCCCTTCAGCCGGACGAAGATCATGAGTGGGGTACGGAAGGCCTGTCAGGGCCGCCCCGTCGACGAGGACTCCATCGCTCTGCTCGCGCAGCGCGTCGAGGAGACCGTCCGGGCGCGAGGCGCTGCGGAGATCCCGAGCCACGAGGTCGGCCTGGCGATTCTCACGCCGTTGCGTGAACTCGACCAGGTCGCCTATCTGCGGTTCGCCAGCGTCTACAAGTCCTTCGACTCGCTGGACGAGTTCGAGAAGGAGATCGCCGCGCTTCGCGAGGCGCCACCCGTCCGGGAAGCCGGGACGCGACACACCGTCGCGCCGCGGTCCGGTCCGGGCCGCGCACCCAAGATCAACGGCTGAGAACCCGGCCACACTGCACCACCACAGAGCTACACCTGTCAGCAGTACCTACGAGGGGGAGCACATCCATATGGCCGGAGACGGCATCACTGCAGGTCGCCAGCGCAGCCGGGCGAATGGCGGCAACGGCGCGGCGGCCGGGGGGCTGCGTGTGGAGCGGGTGTGGACGACGGCAGGCGTCCACCCGTACGACGAGGTGGAGTGGGAGCGCCGCGACGTCGTCATGACCAACTGGCGGGACGGCTCGATCAACTTCGAGCAGCGCGGCGTGGAGTACCCGTCGTTCTGGAGCGTCAACGCCGCGAACATCGTGACGACCAAGTACTTCCGTGGCGCGGTGGGCACGCCCGAGCGGGAGTGGTCGCTGAAGCAGCTGATCGACCGCGTGGTCCAGACCTACCGCAAGGCCGGTGAGGAGTACGGCTACTTCGCCACCCCGGCCGACGCCGAGGTCTTCGACCACGAGCTGACGTGGATGCTGCTGCACCAGGTGTTCAGCTTCAACTCGCCGGTCTGGTTCAACGTCGGCACCAAGTCGCCGCAGCAGGTCAGCGCGTGCTTCATCCTCTCCGTCGACGACTCGATGGACTCCATCCTCGACTGGTACAAGGAAGAGGGTCTGATCTTCAAGGGCGGCTCCGGCTCGGGTGTCAACCTGTCCCGGATCCGCTCGTCCAAGGAGCTGCTGTCCTCCGGGGGCACCGCGAGCGGCCCGGTCAGCTTCATGCGCGGCGCGGACGCCAGCGCCGGCACCATCAAGTCCGGTGGCGCCACCCGGCGTGCCGCGAAGATGGTCATCCTCGACGTGGACCACCCCGACATCGAGGAGTTCGTGCAGACCAAGGCGCGCGAGGAGGACAAGATCCGCGCGCTGCGGGACGCCGGCTTCGACATGGACCTGGGCGGCGCCGACATCGTCAGCGTGCAGTACCAGAACGCCAACAACTCGGTGCGGGTCAGCGACGAGTTCATGCGGGCCTACGAGCAGGGCGCCGAGTTCGGCCTCCGCGGCCGGCTCAACGGCGAGGTCATCGAGACCATCGACGCCCGCAAGCTGTTCCGCGACATCGCCCAGGCCGCGTGGGAGTGCGCCGACCCGGGTCTGCAGTACGACGACACCATCAACGACTGGCACACCAACCCCGAGACCGGCCGGATCACCGCGTCCAACCCGTGCTCGGAGTACATGTCGCTGGACGACTCGTCGTGCAACCTGGCGTCGCTGAACCTGATGAAGTTCCTCCGGGCCGACGGTGGCTTCGAGGTGGAGAAGTTCGTCAGGAGCGTCGAGTTCGTCATCACCGCGATGGACATCTCGATCTGCTTCGCGGACTTCCCGACCGAGAAGATCGGGGTCACCACCCGGGCGTACCGCCAGCTCGGCATCGGCTACGCGAACCTGGGCGCGCTGCTGATGGCGTCCGGCCTGCCGTACGACTCCGAGGGCGGCCGGAGCGTCGCCGCGGCGATCACCTCGCTGATGACCGGTACGGCGTACCGCCGCTCGGCCGAGCTGGCCGGCATCGTCGGCGCGTACGAGGGCTACGCCCGCAACGCCGAGGCGCACCAGCGCGTCATGCGCAAGCACGCCGCCGCCAACGACGAGATCCGCCCGCAGGGCCCGGTCGCCACCGAGATCGTCCGCGAGGCCACCAAGCAGTGGCAGTCCGGCAACAAGATCGGTGCGAAGAACGGCTGGCGCAACGCCCAGGCGTCGGTGCTCGCCCCGACCGGCACCATCGGCCTGATGATGGACTGCGACACCACCGGCATCGAGCCGGACCTGGCGCTGGTCAAGTTCAAGAAGCTGGTCGGCGGCGGCTCGATGCAGATCGTCAACCAGACCGTGCCGCGCGCGCTGCGCAGCCTCGGGTACCCCGAGGAGCAGGTCGAGGCGATCGTCGAGCACATCTCCGAGCACGGCAACGTGGTGGACGCGCCCGGCCTCAAGCCGGAGCACTACGCGGTCTTCGACTGCGCCATGGGTGAGCGGTCGATCGCCCCGATCGGTCACGTCCGGATGATGGCCGCGGTGCAGCCGTTCATCTCCGGCGCCATCTCCAAGACGGTCAACATGCCGGAGACGGCGACCGTCGAGGAGATCGAGGAGATTCACTACCAGGGCTGGAAGCTGGGCCTCAAGGCGCTCGCGATCTACCGGGACAACTGCAAGGTGGGCCAGCCGCTGTCGGCCGCCAAGAAGAAGTCCGAGCCGGCCGGGACCGAGGCTGCCGACAAGGCCGTCGCCGAGGTCGAGAAGGTCGTCGAGAAGGTCATCGAGTACCGCCCGATCCGCAAGCGGCTGCCGAAGAAGCGCCCGTCCGAGACGGTGTCCTTCTCGGTCGGTGGCGCCAAGGGCTACCTCACCGCTTCGTCCTACCCGGACGACGGCCTGGGTGAGGTCTTCCTGAAGATGTCGAAGCAGGGCTCCACCCTGGCCGGCGTCATGGACGCGTTCTCGGTCGCGATCTCGATCGGCCTGCAGTACGGCGTTCCGCTGGAGACGTACGTCAGCAAGTTCACCAACATGCGCTTCGAGCCGGCCGGGATGACCGACGACCCGGACGTGCGCATGGCATCGTCGGTGATGGACTACATCTTCCGGCGTCTGGCGCTCGACTTCCTGCCCTACGAGACCCGCTCCGAGCTGGGCATCTTCACCGCGAAGGAGCGGACCGCGCAGGCGCAGGCCGAGGCGGCCGCCGAGGCCGCCGGGGTGGACCTGGCGGGCATGGCCGCCTCCGCACCGGTCGCCACCCCGGCGGGTTCGTCCACCGTCACGGTCGCCGAGGCGAAGGCGTCGGCGGGTGGCTCGGCCCCGGCGGCGGCCGAGGAGAAGGCGGCGCCGGCCACCGCGGGCTCCTCGACCGAGCTGCTGGAGCTGGTCACCGGGCACGCCGCGGACGCGCCGCTCTGCTTCACCTGTGGCACCAAGATGCGCCGCGCGGGCAGCTGCTACGTCTGCGAGGGTTGCGGCTCCACCTCGGGCTGCAGCTGACCGGCCGTCTCCGCCGGGTCCCCTCCGGGGGACTGAGCCGAGACGACCAGCGCGGCTCGGCGAGCGGGTTCTGACACCACCGGGGTCCCCCCGGAGCGATCTGCTCCGGGGGGACACGTGCCAGGAGGAACTCATGTCGTTCCAGGACGTGGAGCCGGATCCGGAGGCCGGACCGGACGCGTCGGTCGACCCGGGCGTACCGCCTGAGCCGGGGTACGCCGACCACTTCACCGGCGACGCGGTCGCCGAGGCGGCTGAGCCGGCCGGGGCCGCGGCACGCCGGGTCGCACCGAGCCCGGGCGAGATCCGTGCCGCCGCCGGCCGGGTGCGCGATGCCGAGCGTGCCATCGGCTCCGTGCTGCGCGGCTACGACTTCGGCGCCGGCGCCCGGATGCGCCTGATCCAGGAGGTCTCGCGGTCAGCCATCGGCCTGAACCGGCTGTCGGCAAGCCTGCCGAACCTGGTGAGGCCCCCGGTGCTGGATGTGCGCACGACGGCCCTGGCTACTCTCGCCGGCGGCGCCACGCATCCCGTCCTGGCCGACGTGATGCGGCTCGACCGGATGATCCGGGACATCAGCCGGGCCGCGATGCCGAACGCCGCGTCGCTGGCGGTCGACCAGTTCAAGCTCTTTGATCGGATCACCCCGGCGGCGTCGCACCGGTCGCAGCTGTCGGCGACCGCCGGACTGGCCCGCGCCGTCTTCCCCGGCACCGGCGTGGAGACGTGGCGGGTGTCGCTGCTCACCCGGTCGAACGTGGCCCGCCTGGCCGACGTGCGGCTGCCCGGCGTCCCGCCCGCGTTGCTCGGCGTCCTCGCCGCGCGCACCGACGTGGCCGCCGGCCTGGCCGAGAGGCTGGCGGTCAGCATCCCGGGCGCAGCCGTGGACCGGGCCACCGCGCGGACCGCGCGGGCGTGGCAGCGCTACACCGCGCTGAAGCCGACGGCTCATCGCCTGCGGATGTCGGCCGCCGCGGGCAGCGTCGTCGGCGGCATCATCGGCGGCGACCTGCTGCTGGCCACCGAGGACGGTGATGCCGAGGAACTCGCCGGCGACATCGGCGCACAGGTCGTCGAGCCGTGGCACGCCGGCACGGTCGCCGCCCGGACGGAGCTGCACGCGGCCTTGCGAGCCATCGATCCCAGCATCGCCGACTTCCTGATCGGCGCTTGGGAGGACGTCGAGCGCAAGGGCGCGGCTGCGGCCTCGAAGATCGCGCACTGTGTCGTCGAGGCCGTCGATCACACGCTGCGCGCCCTCGCCGCACCCGACGCTGCCGCCGCGTGGCTGCGCCGGGACGGCCGCTCACCGGCCAAGACCGACTTCGATGGCGGGAAGCCCACCCGGCGGGGCCGGATCGCCTACGCGCTCCGCGACCGGCCCGGCGACCGCCTCCTGGTGCAGAACCAGGAGGCCGCCCTGGCCGGCCTCGTCGCCCAGTTGCAGACGCGGGCGTAGGGCATCAAGCACGCTCCGGGCGCGGCCACCGTCACGTACGCCCAGACGCTGCTGGTGACCGCTGAGGGCCTGCTGATGCAACTCGTCCTGCCGTAGCGGGCGGTACCCGGCGCCCGTATCGGTGTCCGGGATCGAGCGATCGGGTGACAACCGGCGCGCGTGCCTCCTGTGGTGGCCTCGCTTCCGGCCGGTTCGCCGCGGGCGGTGCGCTGCTGCGTACCGCCCGCCCGGGTCTTCGCCGTCGTGGGCGTGGCGGGCCCGTGGCGGCTCAGCGTTTGGTGGGGTTCTCACGTAGCCAGACGCCGAACTCGACCGCGGTGCGGACCCCTTCGAGGACCGCCGTGTAGATGTCGAAGCCGCTCACCTCGTCCGGGTACTCCGGACGCTGGTGCCAGATGTTCTTGATCGCCAGGATCGCCTGGCGCTCCTCATCGGTGAGGCGGCCGGCCAGCTCACGGTGCCATTCGCTGACGTTCGCGTGGTCGTCGTGCAACCAGATGGACAGGTCGATCCGCCACTCGCCGACGGTCAGCGTGACCCGGAACCGTTCATCGCGCTTCTCACCGGTGGGGGAGCGGTCGCCGCGCTCGTCGGCGTAGGAGAAACCGGTCAGGCCCGGTATGTCGACCGCCTTGCCGAGCAGCGCCAGGACGTCGGCCGGGGCGAAGCCGGGGCCGCCGAGCAGCATCACGTCGAGGTCGCGCCAGACCATCAGCCCGGACACGTAGCTGCCGGTCGGGGTGAGCGGTCCGAGCGGCTCCAGCAGCGCGAGCACGGATCGTGCCTCCGCCTGCAGTTCCTCGGGCCGGCCCATGTCGCCCTCCTTCCGTATCCATCGACGCGCTCGGCGCAGCCGGCGCGTTCGTGTCGCCAATGCCCATTGTGGGATGTGCCCGGAACGCCCCCGCTGCCGGGCCTGCGCCCACCATGATCACCCGTCCGGCCGTCCGGCCCGCGGAGAAAGCCCGGTCACGATTGTTGCTTTAACGTGTAAGTTGACGTCGTGACCAGCCTCGACCTCCAGCCCGCCCGGGTCAGCTCCGCGAAAACCGCCCTCGGCATCACGTTCGCCATGAACGGGCTCGCCATCGCCGGCTGGTTGGCCCGGGCCCCGGCGATCCGCGCCGCGCTGGAGCTCTCCACCGCCGGATTCGGCCTGCTGCTGCTCTGCATGACCGCCACCTCGGTCGCATCCATCCCGCTGGCCGGCCCGCTGGTGCAGCGCATCGGTCCGGCCCGCTCGGTGCTGTCCGGCGGCGTGGCGATGGCCGCCGGGCTGGCCCTGCTGGCCACCGGCACGCTGGCCGGGTCGGTCGGGGTGGCCGGGTTCGGCCTGCTCTTCTGCGGTTTCGGCACCAGCACCTGGGACATCGCGATGAACGTCGAGGCGGCCGACGTCGAACGCCGGCTGGGGCGGACGGTCATGCCGCGCTTCCACGCCGGCTTCAGCCTGGGCACGGTGGGCGGCGCCGGGCTGGGCGCGCTCACCGCGGCGATCGGCGTGCCGGTCGGGGCACAGCTCTACCTCACCGCCGCGGCCATCGTCGCGGTCCAGGTCGCGGTGGTCCGCCGCTTCCTGCCGCACGTCGAGCCGGAGCCCGGCGCACGGCCGGCGCTCACCGCCGGGCAGGCCTGGCGCGAGCCGCGGACCGTCCTGATCGGCCTGATCCTGCTGGGTTTCGGGTTCACCGAGGGCACCGCCAACGACTGGCTGGCGATCAGCCTGGTCGACGGCTACCACGCCGGCGAGGCGGTGGGCGCGATCGGGTTCGGCGTCTTCGTCAGCGCGATGACCCTCGGCCGGATGTACGGCGGAGCGGCCACCGACCGCTGGGGCCGGGTCCGCGTGCTGCGGCTGACCGCGTGCTGCGCCGTGGCCGGGCTGCTGCTCGTCGTCTTCGCCGGCTCGGTTCCGTTCGCGCTGGCCGGAACGCTGCTCTGGGGGGTCGGCGCCTCGCTCGGCTTCCCGATCGGGATGAGCGCCGCCGCCGACGACCCGGTCCGGGCCGCCATGCGGGTCTCGGTCGCCGGCTCGATCGGCTACGGCGCCTTCCTGGCCGGGCCGCCGCTGATCGGGTTCCTCGCCGAGCACGTCGGCGTCCGGAACGGGCTGCTGTGCGTCTTCGGCGCGCTGGCCGTCGGCCTGGCCGCCGCCCATGCCGCCGAGCCGCTCAGCGGTGCTCGTCCAGGAAGCCGGTGATCAGCGAGGCCAGTACCGCCGGCTGCTCGATCACCATGGCGTGCGAGGCGTCGGCGAGCTGCAGATAGCGCAGGTTCGGCGCCGCCTGGGCCTGGGCGAGCAGGAACCGGCGGTGCGCGGCGTACAGATCGGCGAACGGCTCCTGCTCGGGCAGGTCCCGGGTGGCCAGCACGAGCAGCTCGGGGCAGGTGGTCGCGGCGTAGACCGGGGCCAGGTCGAGCTCGTTCATCAGGGCGCGTACCGCGGTCGTGGTCTCGAAGCTGGGGCGCAACGTGGTCCGGCCGTCCTTGCCGTGCACCATGTTGCGCCGGAAGCCCTCGATCCACACCTTCTCGTTGGCGCCCATGTCGCGTGCGGCCATCTGCTGCCGCTCGACCAGGTCGGCGAGCTCGGCCGCCTCCACCGTCTGGCCGGCCGCGGCCTGCATCATGTCGAAGGCCCCGGTCAGCCGCTCCAGCTCGGCCTCGGCCTTCTCCCGGTCCAGTCCGGGCAGCTGCTCCGGACGGGTGGGCGGCGGGTTGCCGTCCAGGCTGACCACGCCGGGCGACTCCGGGTGCCGCTCGCCCCAGAGCGCGGCCAGCATCCCGCCCAGCGAGTGCCCGACCACCGCCGGCCGCGTGAGCTCCAGCTGCACGCAGACCGCGGCCAGGTCGCCCAGCGCGGCGTCCCAGCTCCACGGGCCGTCCGCGGAACGGCCGTGCCCGCGCAGATCGAGGGTGACCACCCGGTGGTGCGGCCGCAACGCGCGGGCCAGCGTGGTCATCTGTGCGAGGTTGCCGCCCGCGCCGTGCAGGAGCAGCAGCGGCGGGGCGTCGCCGCCGAAGTCCCGGACCGCGATCTGCACGTTCCCCGCGTCGACAAGACTGTCGTGGATCATTGGTTCTCCTCGTCCTGACCTGATTCCGTCTCCAGCAACCGCTGCTGGACCGCGCTGACCGGCACGCCGCCGTCCGGATGCCGGGGCAGCCGGCCCCGGCGGATCAGGTCGTGCACGCCCTGCCGGGTGATGCCGAGCATGGCGCCGGCGGTCGCGTAGGACACCGACTGGGCGAACGGGTGCCCGATCCGGCGGACCACCGCCTGCCCCAGCGGCGTCCGCCACCACTCGACCGGCGGCGCGAACGCGTGCGCGTCGGTGTGCAGCGTGGCGATCAGCCGGGCGATGGTGTGCACCGCCTCCGGCCGGGAGCCGTGCACGATGACGGTCGCCCAGTCCAGGGCGCGCCGGTGCAGCCGCTCACGCACCTGTCCGACGCCGGCGTCCCCGTCGAGCAGGATCTCCAGCGGATCGATCAGGCGGGTCTCCAGCAGCCGGATGATCTGCTCGGCGAGCGCGTCCGACTTCGTCACCCACCGTATCCTTCCGCTACTTGACAGATGGTGTCAAGCGGATGCCACTTCCGCTCCCGGCCGGGCGGGCAATAGGGTGTGCCCCGAGCCGGGGAGGGGTCACTAGTGCGTACGGTTTCCGCCGTGCTTGGCGTCGTCGCCTTGCTTGCCGTGTCGGGCTGCACCGGGAGGCCGCAGCGCGCCCCCGCCGCGCTGCCGCCGGTCACCGTCGCCGAGGTGCCGGCCGCCTCCGCCGGTGGCGCCTGCATCCTGTGGGACTGGGCGTTCATCGAGGAGAAGATCGGCGTCCGGTTCTCGATCGCGGCCGCCGACCAGGTCGAGGACACCTCCACCTGCGTGGTCCAGACGGTGGACGGCCCCTGGCCGGACCTGTCGATCTCCGTGGTGGAGCAGACCAAGGCGGACGCCAAGATCTTCCTGGCCGACCGGATGCCGAAGAAGGCGGTGAAGGTCAAAGGGCTGGGCAAGGCCGGCTACCGGCTGAACACGGCGGCGAGCGGCGGGCACGGCCCGTCCGTGGAGATCGGCTGGCTGAGCGAGGCGGAGCAGCTGCAGACGCTGAAGTTCACCTTCGCCGAGGGCGCCAGCGCCGCGGCCGTCACCGGAATGAACGCCCGGCTGCTGGATCTGGCCAAGGCGATGGACACGACCGACGGCTGACCCGGGGCCGCACCGGCAGCTGCTCCCGGGGCCGCACCGGCGGCCATCCGAGGGCCGCACCGACGGCCATCCGAGGGCCGCACCGACGGCCGATCCCAGGGCCGCACCGGCGGCCATTCGAGGGCCGCACCGGCGGCCGATCCCAGGGCCGCACCGGCGGCCATCCGAGGGCCGCACCGGCGGCCGATCCCAGGGCGCCGCGCCGGCGGCCGGGACAGCGGGCGCCGGGCAGCACGGCGGACGCGCCGCCCCCGCAGCGGTCGCCGGCCCCGGGGCCCGCGACCCCTCCGGGGCCCGGGACCCGCGAAACCCGGGAGACGCTGGCTCAGTGAGCTGCGACGAACACCCGCGAGGCGACCTCGCGCGGCAGCCGGATCTTGTCACCCGACTTGTCGATGGTGACGCCGTCCCGTTCCTGCGCGACCGTCACGATCGTGCCCGGATCGATGCCCGCGGCGTGCAGCTGCCGCAGCACGTCGGAGTTCGTCTGGACGCTCTCGCAGATCCGGGACACCACGACGCTGCCGGTCAGGCCGGGGAACGCCAGGTTGCGCTCACCGTGCGCGGGCAGGTCGGTGGCGTCGTCCTCGGGGAGCCCGAGCTGCTCCAGGCCGGGGATCGGATTTCCGTACGGCGAGCGGGTCGGCTTGTTCAGCAGCTCGTAGACCCGGCGCTCGACCGAGTCGCTCATCACGTGTTCCCACCGGCACGCCTCCTCGTGGGCTTCCTCCCACGGCATGCCGATCACGTTGACCAGGAGCAGTTCGGCGAGTCGGTGCTTGCGCATGACCGAGATGGCGGTGTTGCGCCCCTGCTCGGTCAGCACCAGGTGGCGGTCTCCCTCGACGGTGAGCAGACCGTCCCGCTCCATGCGGGCGACCGTCTGGCTGACCGTGGGACCGCTCTGGTGCAGACGCTCGGCGATCCGGGCGCGCAGTGGAGGAACGCCCTCCTCCTCGAGCTCGAGAATGGTCCGCAGATACATCTCGGTGGTGTCGACGAGGTCGTGCTTGTGTATCGACGCCTTCATGCTCCGACCTCCCAGCGGCTACGGCGAACGTCCAGCCTACTTCTGGTATCGACAAGGTCGTTCACGATGCGGTCCTCCTAGCAGCGATGTTACCGCGTTGCGAAGGGTGGCCATCCGCCGCGAACAAGTGCCAGGAGACCCTACCGGAGACACGACCGCGACGTTCCCGCCACCGGCCGCACGGACGAGGGAAACCCTCGGCGGGGCTCCGGCGTGGGAGCATGTCCGCATGGCGGACGACACGACGGCGGTGGTCTGGGACTCGGCGCTGCTCGACTACGACATGGGCGATCACCCGCTCAACCCGGTGCGCGTCGAGCTGACCATGGCGCTCGCCGGCGAGCTGGGCGTCCTGCAGCGTCCCGGTGTGCACTTGATCACGCCGCGGCCGGCCACCGAGGACGAGCTGACCCGGGTGCACCGGGCGGACTACCTGGACGCGGTACGCCAGGCCCCGATCGACCCGTTCTTCATGGGCTGGGGGCTGAACACCCCGGACAACCCGGTCTTCGACGGCATGCACGAGTCGTCGGCGCGGATCTGCGGCGCCAGCATCGCGGCCGCCGACGCGGTCTGGCACGGCGCCGCCCGCCGCGCGGTCAACGTGGCCGGTGGGCTGCATCACGCGATGCCCGCGCGGGCGTCCGGTTTCTGTGTCTACAACGATCCCGCGGTGGCCATCGCCTGGCTGCTCGACCACGGTGCGCAGCGGGTGGCCTACGTGGACGTCGACGTGCATCACGGCGACGGGGTGCAGGCGATCTTCTACGACGACCCGCGGGTGCTGACGGTCAGCCTGCACGAGACGCCGCTGGCACTGTTCCCGGGCACCGGCTTCTGCGACGAGACCGGCGGCCGGGGCGCCGAGGGCAGCGCGGTGAACGTGCCGTTGCCGCCGGGCACCGGGGACGCCGGCTGGCTGCGGGCCTTCCACGCGATCGTGCCGTCGGTGGTCCGGGCGTTCGCCCCGGAGATCATCGTCAGCCAGTGCGGCGCCGACGCGCACCGGCTGGATCCGCTGGCCGACCTGCGGCTGTCGGTGGACGGCCAGCGGGCGGCGTACGTCGCGATGCGCGCGCTGGCCGACGAGCTCTGCGACGGCCGCTGGGTGGCCCTGGGTGGCGGCGGGTACGCCCTGGTCGAGGTGGTGCCCCGGGCCTGGACGCACCTGCTGGCGGTGGCCAGCGGGGCGCCCCTGGACCCGGGACTGCCCATCCCGCCGGGCTGGCGCGCGCTGGCCGCCGAGCGCCGCCCCGGCGCGGTCGTGCCGGAGACGATGACCGACGGCGTTCAGCCGCCGGTGCAGCCGTGGTCGCCGGGCACCGAGAACGATCCGGTGGACCGCGCCATCCTGGCCGCCCGGCTCGCGGTCTTCCCGCTGCACGGCCTCGACCCGCACGACCCCCGCGACTGAGCAACGCCCCGCGGCGGGCGGACACCCCGGAGACCTCCGCGAGGCAAGGAAGGCGGCGAAGTGGAGCGCAGCGCAGACGTCCTGCTGGCCGACGGCAGTGCCGTGCACCTGCGACAGATCCGTCCCGAGGACGCTCCGGCCATCGTGGAGTTCCACTCCCGGATGAGCGACCGTACCCGCTACCTGCGGTACTTCTCGCCCTACCCGCGCATCCCGGAACGCGACCTGCAGCGGTTCGTCAACGTCGACCACCGCGACCGGGAGGCGTTCGTCACGGTCACCGCGGACGGCCGGATCACCTCGGTCGGCCGGTACGAACGCCTCGGCCAGGACTCCCCGGAGGCGGAGGTCGCCTTCGTGGTGGAGGACGCCCAGCAGGGTCGCGGGATCGGCTCGGTGCTGCTGGAGCACCTGGCCGACGCGGCGCGCGAGCACGGCATCACCCGGTTCGTCGCCGAGGTGCTCCCGGAGAACGGCGGTATGCTGCGTGTCTTCGGCGACTCCGGCTACCAGGTGCAGCGCCGGTACGCCGACGGCGTGGTGCACCTGAGCTTCCCGATCGCGCCCACCGAGAAGTCGCGCGAGGTGCAGGAGTCGCGCGAGCACCTGACCGAGTCGCGGTCGATCGCCCGGCTGATCGCCCCGCGCGGCATCGCCATCTACGGCGCCAGCGCCAGCGGGCACGGGATCGGCGCGGCGATCCTGGGCAACATGCGCGACGGCGGCTACACCGGCGCGATCGTGCCGGTGCATCCCTCGGCGGAGCGGGTGGCCGGGCTCACGGCGTACCGGAGAGCGGCGGATGCCGGGGTCCCGATCGACCTGGCCGTGATCACGGTCCCGGCCGAGCGGGTGCCGGAGGCCCTGGCCGACGCGGCGGCCGCGGGCGCCGGCGGCGTGGTGATCGGCTCGGCGGGTTTCGCCGAGTCCGGCCCGGAGGGCGCGGCCCGGCAGCGGAGCCTGATCGAGACCGCGCACGCCGCCGGGATGCGGGTGATCGGCCCGAGCAGCTTCGGGATCGCCAACACCGATCCGGCGATCCGGTTGAACGCCACCATGGCGCCGCGGCTGCCGGCCGCCGGGCGGGTCGGCTTCTTCGCGCAGAGCGGCGCCCTCGGGGTGGCGCTGCTGGCCGAGGCGGACCGGCGCGGCCTGGGGCTGTCGAGCTTCGTCTCGGCCGGCAACCGGGCCGACGTCTCCGGCAACGACCTGCTGCAGTACTGGCGTGACGATCCGGGCACCGACGTGGTGCTGCTCTATCTGGAGACGTTCGGCAATCCGCGCAAGTTCGCCCGGCTGGCGCGCCGGATGAGCCGGGTCAAACCGGTGGTCGCGGTGGCCTCGGCGACCCGCCCGCCCGGGCTGGCGGGGGACATGCCCGGTCCGGACGCGCACGCGGTGACCGCGCTGTTCGCCCGTTCCGGGGTGATCCGGGTGGACACCGTGCAGGAGCTCTTCGACGTCGGGATGCTGCTCGCGCACCAGCCGCTGCCGGCCGGCCGGCGGGTCGCCGTGGTCGGCAACTCGTCCGCGCTGGCGGCGCTGGCCGAGGTGGCGTGCCGGGCGGCCGGCCTGGTGGTGGCCGAGGGCTACCCGTACGACCTGAGCCCGCTGGCGACCGCGCACGAGCTGGCCGACGCGCTCGCCGAGGCGGCGGTCGACGACCGGGTGGACGCCCTGGTGGTGGTCTTCGCGCCGGCCGTGCCCGGTCAGCAGCTCTCCGAGGAGGACGCGGACTTCGCGGTGGCGCTGGCGAGTGTGGCGCTGGCCGGCGAGAAGCCCACCGTGGCGACGACGGTCTTCGGCCCGGCGCCGCCGGGTGTGCCGGTGTACCCGTCGGTGGAGGAGGCGGTGCGGGCGCTGGCCCGGGTGGTGAACTACGCGGAGTGGCTGCGCCGCCCGCCGGGCGTCCTGCCGGCGCTGCCCGGGGTGGACCCGGCCGCCGCGGAGAGCGCCACGAACGCGACGGACCTGCTGGCCGCGTACGGGATCCCGGTGGTTCCCTCGACGCTCGTCCGCTGCGCGGACGAGGCGGTCGCCGCGGCGGCCGAGCTGGGCTATCCGGTCGCGCTCAAGGCGGCCGGCGGTGGGTTGCGGCACCGGATCGACCTCGGCGCGGTGCGGCTGGCCCTGGCCGACGAGGACGACGTACGCGCCGCCTACCGCGACCTGGCCACCACCTTCGGCCCGGAGGTGCTGGTGCAGACCATGGTCGCGCCCGGGGTGGCGTGCGTGATCGAGGTGGTCGAGGACCCGGCGTTCGGCCCGGTGGTCGGGTTCGGCCTGGGCGGGGTGGCCAGCGAGCTGCTCGGCGACCTGGCGTGGCGGGCCGCGCCGCTGACCGACCGGGCCGCCGAGGCTCTGGTCGACGAGCCGCGGGCGGCCCCGCTGCTGCACGGGTACCGCGGGTCGACGCCGGTGGACCGGACCGCGCTGATCGATCTGCTGCTGCGGGTGGGCCGGCTCGCCGACGATCAGCCGCGGGTGCGGTCGCTGCTGCTCAACCCGGTGCTGACCCGGCCGGACGGCTTCTCGGTGCTGCACGCGGCGGTCGAGTTCGGCGACCCGAGGGTCCGCCCGGACACCGGCGCCCGACGTCTGCGCAGCGCATAGCGCGGGGCCCCGGCGAACCGCCGGGGCCCCGGACCCGCTCAGACCGCGTACGCCTCCAGGCGGGAGGCCCGCTCCGGGTCGCGCAGCTTCAGCATCGTCACCTTCTCGATCTGGCGGATCCGCTCACGGCTGAGACCGAACTCCCGGCCCACCTCGTCGAGGGTGCGCTGACGGCCGTCGTCCAGGCCGAAGCGCAGGCGGATCACCGCGGACTCCCGCTCGGTCAGGGTGGCCAGCACGATCTCCACCTCGTTGCGCAGCTCGCCCTGGGCCACGCCCTCACCGGGCTGGTTCGGGTCGACCGCGGCGACGAAGTCCCCGAGGGCGCTCTCGCCGTCCTCGCCGACCGCCTGGTCCAGGCTGACCGGCTCCCGGTCGTAGGAGATCAGCTCGATCACCTGGAACTCCGGCACGCTCATCGCGGTGGCGATCTCGGTGATGCTCGGCTCCCGGCCGAGTTGGGCGGCCAGGTCGCGGCGGGCCCGGACCATCCGGTTGACCTGCTCGACCATGTGCACCGGGATGCGGATGGTGCGGGCCTGGTCGGCCATGGCGCGGGTGATCGCCTGGCGGATCCACCAGGTGGCGTACGTGGAGAACTTGTAGCCCTTGGTGTAGTCGAACTTCTCGACCGCGCGGATCAGGCCGAGGTTGCCCTCCTGGATCAGGTCGAGGAAGGCCATGCCGCGACCGGTGTACCGCTTGGCGATGCTGACCACCAGCCGCAGGTTCGCCTCGAGCAGGTGGTTCTTCGCGGCCCGGCCCTCGGCGACGATGATCCGCAGCAGCGGAGCCAGGTCGGCGCCGGCGGACGGCAGCTTCTCCTCGGCGTAGAGGCCGGCCTCGATCCGCTTGGAGAGGGTGACCTCCTCGACGGCGGTGAGCAGGCGGGTGCGGCCGATGCCGTTGAGGTACGCCCGGACGAGGTCGGCGGAGACGCCCCGCTCGTCGGTCGCGTCGAGGTCGGCCAGCGGCTCGGCGTCGCCGGTCGTCAGGTCGGCCTCCGGCTCGACAGTGCCGGCCATGATGTCCTCAACCATCGCCTTCGTCTCCAGGACCACTTGAGTCCCCTCCCCGCTCTCGTGCCTGCCAGCCACATCCGTGCCGGTGCCGAGAAGCTTCGTCGCATCCGCGTTAAGCGGAGGTGAGGCCAGCGTCCAGGTGGCATGAATCAGGGAGAACCCTGAGCCCGGCAAGCCGACAAGCTCGGGTGAAAGGGACGCTTCGCGGTTGTCGCTCCGGGATAATGTGCTGGCCGAGGAGGGATCATCGTGGTCTTCAAGCGCATGTTGCAGGCGCTCGGCGTGGGCGGCCCGTCCGTCGACACCGTGCTGACGAACCCGAACTGCCGTCCCGGCGGCTCGCTGGAGGGTCGGGTGCACATTCTCGGTGGCGACCACCCGGTCGACGTCGAGTATGTCGCGATCGGCCTGATGACCCGGGTCGAGGTGGAGAGCGGCGACAACGAGTACCAGACCGATCAGGAGTTCCACCGGCAGCGGCTGACCGGTTCGTTCCGGCTGGAGCAGGGCGCCCGGCACGAGGTGCCGTTCCGCTTCGAGGTGCCCTGGCAGACGCCGATCACCGAGGTGTACGGCCAGCACCTGCACGGCATGACGATGGGCCTGGCCACCGAACTGGAGGTGGCCCGCGCGGTGGACAAGTCCGATCTGGACGCGGTGCAGGTGCACCCGCTGCCGGCGCAGGAGCGCATCCTGGAGGCGCTGCTGCGGCTCGGGTTCCGCTTCCACAGGGCGGATGTGGAGCGCGGCCGGGTCTACGGCGTCGAGCAGGAGCTGCCGTTCTACCAGGAGATCGAGTTCTACCCGCCGGCGCAGTACGCGAGCGGCATCAACCAGCTGGAGCTGACCTTCCTGCCCACGCCGCGCAAGCTGCAGGTGGTGCTGGAGCCGGACAAGCGCGGCGGCCTGTTCACCGAGGGTCACGACGCGTTCGGCAGCTTCGACGTCGACTACGCCACCGTGGACCAGGTGGACTGGACCGCTCAACTGGACAGCTGGCTGCGCCAGTCGGCCCGCCGCCGGGGCCTGTTCTAGAGCTCCAGCAGGATCGTGCGGGGTCCCACGTTCACGCTCTCCACCAGCATGTGTGCCCGGAAACGCCCGGTCTGCACGGTCGCTCCCCGGGCGCGCAGCGCTTCCACGTACGCGGTGACCAGCGGTTCGGCCAGCTCGGCGGGGGCGGCCGCGCTCCAGGTCGGGCGGCGCCCCTTGCGGGCGTCGCCGTACAGCGTGAACTGGCTGACCACCAGCAGCGGCGCGGTGACGTCCGACGCTGACCGGTCGGCATCGAGGATGCGCAGCTCGTAGGTCTTGCGGGCGAGCTCGGCCGCCTTCGCCGGGGTGTCGTCGTGGGTGACCCCGACCAGCACCAGCAGGCCGTCGGTGATCTCGCCGACGACCGTGTCGTCGACCGTGACACTCGCCCGGCTGACCGTCTGTACCAGCGCCCGCATGCCGCTCCCGCCCGTCCCGGCCGCCGCGCGGTTCGCGGCGGCCCGGGTCCGGACGGTATCGGACGGATCAGCCGGCGCTGTCGCTGGTGTACTGGTCGGCCGGGGTGTGCAGGGCCCCGGTGGTGGCGTCGCCGGTGGTGGTGTTGGCCACGCCGGGGCCGGTCCGCGGCCGGTCCGGGAAACTGGCCGGCCCGGCGGTCCCGCCGGTCGTCGTCATCACGCCCCCGGTGGCCGGCCCGCCGTTGCGCAGTTCCTCCGGGTCGGTGCCGGCGGCGATCGTGCTGGACAGCCCGGGGTCCTCCGCGGAGCCCCGGTCCGCCCGGTACGAATTCGGCTCGCGCACCGCGTCGGCCGCGTAGTCGGTACCGACGATCTCGTCCTCGACGGGTGATTCGCTCATCGTGCACCTCCGGTGTCTCGCCTCGTCCCGGAGTGCCCACCCGCGCGCCCGGCAAACCCGCACCCGGCTGCATTGAAGTAGGCCAATAGATGCTCGTAGCTGTTCCCGTGAGTGCCACGATTTTCCTGGCCGGAGACGGTGTCGAGCCCGGCGACCACGGTGCGGCGCACGTCCCGGGGAGATCGAGGCGAGCACGGCTCCGGGACCCTGCGCCGCGCCGGATCGACCGGACTCAGACGGGAGACCACCCATGCCCCTCACCAGCACCGCCAGCGGACGTTCCCCCGAAATCGGACGGACCGCCCGGCCGGGGGCCGCGGCGCCGGCCCGGACCGCCCGGGCAGCGGACGGCGACGCCACCCGGCGACAGGCCCGGTCGGTCGCCAAGCAGCAGCAGGCGGCCGAGCGGATCGCCACGGCCACCGCGCAGATCTCCGCGCAGAACGCGGAGGCCGCCGAGGCGTCGCGCCAGCTCACCGAGTCGATGCAGCAGATCGCCGCGGGCGCTGAGGAGGCCTCCGGCGCCACCCAGCAGAGCCTGGCCGCGGTGAACCAGATCGAGGAGCAGGTCGGCCGCCAGGAGGCCACCACCCGTCAGGTCGCCGACCTCAGCCAGGTGCTGCAGACCCTGCTCAACGAGACCCGGACCGGGATCGTCGGGCTGCTGACCAACGTCGAGAGCGCGTCCGCCCGGCAGACCAACTCGGTCGCGACGATCACCGAGCTGGAGAAGCAGGCCGACGAGATCGGCGAGATCGTCAAGACCGTGGCGCACATCGCCGACCAGACGAACCTGCTGGCGCTGAACGCCGCGATCGAGGCGGCGCGGGCCCGCCAGCACGGCAAGGGCTTCGCCGTGGTGGCCGACGAGGTCCGTACCCTGGCCGAGACCAGCGAGCGCAGCGCCAGGCAGATCCGGGATCTGATCGACGAGGTGCGCAACTCGGTGACCGACATCGCGGCGGCCGTGCAGACCTCCGCGGAGACCGCCCGGGGCGAGGCCGACAAGGGCAAGGCGATCACCACGCAGCTGGAGACCATCCGGGCCGACATGGGCTCGATCATGGCCGGCGCGATGGAGATGGCCGGCGCGGCGGAACAGGCCAGACGCTCCGCCGGCAGCGCCCGGCAGCGGTCCGAGGAGATCGCCGCGGCGGCCGAGCAGCAGTCCGCGGCGTGCGAGCAGTCGCTGCAGACGGTCAGCCAGCAGTCGCAGGCGCTGCGCCAGAGCGAGCAGGCCGCCGAGGCGCTGGCCGAGGTGGCCGAGACGCTGCGCAGCAGCACCGACATCGCCAAGAGCGCGGAGGACGTGGCGTCGGCGGCGGAGCAGCTGTCCGCGGCGGTCGAGGAGATCAACCGGGCGGCCGGCCAGATCAACGTGGCGATCAACGAGATCAACAGTGGGGCGCGGACGGCGGCCGAGAAGGGCGAGCAGACCGCCGAGGCGGTGACCGCGATCGAGAGGGGCGCGCAGCTGTCCGCGGAGCGGGGCACCACCGCGGTGGAGCGCTCCGACGCGATCCTGGAGCTCCTGGCGACCAACAAGGACGCGGTGAACTCGATGATCGAGGCCATCGGCCGGGCCGCCCGGGAGGGCATCGAGAACGTCCGCAGGGTCACCGAGCTGGAGCAGATCTCCCGGCGGATCGACAAGATCGTCGACGCCATCGCCAACGTCTCGATCCAGACCAACATGCTCGCCGTGAACGGCTCGGTGGAGTCGGCGCGCGCCGGCGAGTTCGGCAAGGGGTTCGCGGTCGTCTCCACCGACATCCGCAATCTGGCCCGCGACTCGGCCGACAACGCCGACCGGATCAAGGACCTGGTCAAGGCGGTGCAGGACCGGGTCGTCGAGGTGCGCGGCGCGCTGGAGGAGACCAGCCGGCTCTCGCTGGCCGAGGTGGAGGCGGCCAAGTCCACCACCGCCCGGCTGGACGAGATCGAACGCGACATGCAGCAGGTGCGCAGCGGCAACGTGGAGGTCCGGGAGGGCGCCGACTCGATCGCCAAGGTGCTGGGCGAGGTCAAGACCGGTCTGGGGCAGATCGCCTCGTCCGCGAACCAGGCCGAGCAACTGGCCGGGCAGGCCGCCACCGCCGCGCGTGAGCAGGCCCAGGGAGCCGAGGAACTGGCCGCCGCGGTCGAGGAGATCGCCGCGCTGGCCGACGAGCTGCAGAACGCGGCCTAGCCGGCGGGAGGCACCAGCTGATGAGCGCCGGCATCGACGACGTCGCGGAGCTCGACGAGGACACCGCGGACTACGTCACCTTCGACATGGCGGGGGAGCGGTACGCCTTCCCGATGCGCCGGGTCCAGGAGATCATCCGGATGCCGGCGGTGGTGAAGGTTCCGCTCGGGCCACCGTCCCTGGAAGGGCTCGCCAACCTGCGCGGCCGGGTGCTGCCCGTGGTCAGTCTGCGGCTGTGCTGCTCGATGGCGCCGGCGGCGCACGACGAGACCACCCGGGTGATCGTGGTGGACGGCGGGGTGCCGCTCGGCTTCGTGGTGGACCGGGTGGCCAGCGTGATCAGCATCGATCCGCAGGCGGTCGAGCCGGCCGAGGCGGTGCAGTCGACCCTCCGTTCCGACGTGCTGGTCGGGGTGATCAAGTCGGACGGCGGGGAGATGACCACGGTGCTCGACGTGGACCGGCTGATCGGCAGCCAGTTCGCCCGGCTGGCCGAGAAGCGGGGCGCCGGCGGGCGCGAGGTGACCGCCCGCACGGCCGGCGCCGCCGAGCCGGAGGGCGAGCTCGACGACACCCTGGAGCTGGTCAGCTTCGCGGTCGAGGGCCAGGAGTACGCCCTGCCGATCGACCAGGTGCAGGAGATCGTGCAGGCCCCGGAGTCGGTCAGCCACGTGCCGAACGCGGGCAGCCGGGTGCTCGGCGTGATCGACCTGCGCGGCCGGCTGCTGCCGGTGGTCAGCATGCGGCAGGTCTTCGGACTGCCGGTGACCCCGTTGCAGCCGCAGAACCGGATCGTCGTGGTGTCGCTGGCCGGCGGCGTGGTGGGGGTGGTGATGGACACCGTGCGTGAGGTGCTGCGGGTGCCGCACCATCTGGTCGCCCCGCTGCCCGCGGTGGTGGCCGGGGCGGGCCGGGTGACCGAGGTGGAGTCGGTGTGCCGGCTGGAGGACGGCAGGCGGCTGGTCTCGGTGCTCAGCGTGAACCGGATGTTCGACTCACCCGAGGTGCGCGACGAGCTCGCCGGATACCGGGAGGACGACCAGGAGATGAGCACGCAGCCGATCCAGGTGGCCGACGACGGGCGCGGCGACGAGGAGCTGTTCGTGGTGTTCCGGCTGGACGACGAGGAGTACGCGGTCGACGTCGACGCGGTGCAGGAGATCATCCGGGTGCCGGAGGCGCTGATCCGGGTGCCCAAGTCGCTGGAGTTCGTGGAGGGTCTGGTCAACCTGCGCGGCAGCGTGCTGCCGGTGGTCGACCTGCGGACCCGGCTGGGGCTGGGGCGCACCGAGCGCGACGAGCGGCAGCGGATCGTGGTGCTGATCATCGGCGGCGCCCGGACCGGGTTCATCGTCGACTCGGTCGCCGAGGTCGCCCGGGTCGGCCGCAACGTGCTGGAACCGGCCCCGGAGCTGTCCGCCGAGCAGGCCCGGGTGATCTCCCGGGTGGCGAACCTGCCCGAGCAGCAGCGGATGCTCCTGCTCGTCCAGGTCGATCAGTTGCTCGCGGCCGAGCAGGCCGCGATGGCGGCCGAGGTCTGCGAGGCGGTCGGCGACGAAGCGCTCGCCGGGGTCTGACGGGAGGCCGGGGTGGCACCCACGTCGGTACTGGTCGTCGACGACTCCGCGCTGATGCGCCGGGCGCTCAAGGGCATGCTGGCCGACGCCGGCGACTTCGAGGTGCACACCGCCCGCAACGGCCTCGACGCGCTGGAGCAGCTGGACCGGTTACGCCCGGACGTGGTGACCCTGGACGTCAACATGCCGGAGATGGACGGGCTGACCTGCCTCGCCAGGATCATGGAGAGGCAGCCCACGCCGGTGGTCATGGTCTCCTCGCTGACCGAGCACAACGCCCTGGTCACGCTGGAGGCCCTGCAACTGGGCGCGGTCGACTACGTACCCAAGCCGGGCGGCACCGTGTCGCTCAACATCGACGAGGTCTCCACCGAGCTGGTGCGCAAGGTGCGCGGCGCGGCCAAGGCCAAGCTGAAGCGCGCCGGCGGGCCGGCCGCCCGGATGCGGGCCGCCGCGCCGGTCGCCGAGCGGCCGCCACCGGGCGCGCGACGGGTGGTCGACCTGGTGCTGATCGGCTCGTCCACCGGCGGCCCGGCGCTGCTGTCCGAGCTGCTGCCCCGGCTGCCCGGCACGCTCGGCGCCCCGGTGGTGCTGGCCCAGCACATCCCGGCCTCGTTCACCGCGGCGCTGGCCCGCCGGCTCAACGAGGAGTGCGCGCTGGGCGTGCACGAGGTCGCCCGGATCATGACGGTCCGCCGCGGCAACGTCTACATCGGCCGGGGTGGCGCCGACGTGGTGGTGGCCCGGCGTACCGACGGACTGATCGTGAAGTCGGTGCCGGCCGCCCCGGAGTACCGCTGGCATCCCAGCGTGGACCGGATGGTGGCCTCCGCCCGGCGCCACATCGATCCGCAACGGCTGGTCTGCGTGCTGCTGACCGGCATGGGTGACGACGGCGCGGCCGAGATGGCCGCGGTCGAGGCCGGTGGCGGACGGACCATCGCCGAGAGTGAGGAGACCGCGGTGGTCTGGGGGATGCCCGGCGAGCTGGCCCGCCGGGGCGGGGCCACCGAGGTGCTGCCCGCCTACGAGATCGCCGACCGGCTCGCCGACTGGGTGCGCTGATCGCGCGGAAGGGGTTGATCACTATGGGACTGGTCCGCAAGCAGATCCCGCAGTCGCCCGAGGAGCCCGCGCCGCCGTCGGCGACGCCCGACGAGTTGATCCGGCGGCTCGACGACCCGGACCCGGAGCGGCGCCGGGAGGCGGCGCTGGACCTGGACGGGATGCCCGAGGCGGTGCCCGAGCTGCTGGCCCGGCTCGGGCCCGAGCAGGAGCCGCGGGTCCGCGACGCGGTGCTGACCACGCTGGCCGCGCACGACACCGAGGCGGTGGCCGCCGGTCTGGCGGTGCACCTGGCCAGCGACGAGGCCGGCCTGCGTACCGCGGTGGCGGAGGCGCTGGCCACCATGCCGCGCTCGACGCCCGCGCTGATACCGGACCTGCTCGCGGCGCCGGATCACGACGTACGGGTGATGACCGCCATGGTCCTCGCCGACCTGCCGCACCCGGACGCCCAGTCCTGGCTGGCCCGGATGATCGACGAGGATCCGCACGCGAACGTGGTCACCGCGGCCATCGACGCGCTGCTGCCCGCCGCCACAGCCGAGCACGTCCCGGTCCTGCAAGCCGCCGCCCGGCGCTTTCCCGACGACCCGTTCCTGCAGTTCACCGTCCGCTCGGCGTTGCCCCGGCTGGCCGGTACGGCGTGATGGCCGACGCGACGAGCACCGGCGCCGGCCTGTCCGACGCCGACTTCGCGAGGTTCACCGAGTACTTCTACAAGCGCACCGGCATCCACTTCACCGCGGGCAAGCGGTACTTCGTCGACAAGCGGGTGGAGGCGTGCATCCGCAACTCCTCGCACAGCACGTTCGCCAGCTGGTTCGCCGCGCTGCGCACCCGGGACCGGTCGGAGCTGCTGCAGGAGCTGATCAACCAGCTGACCGTCAACGAGACGTACTTCCTGCGCGAGGACTACCAGTTCGATGCGCTGCTGAGCACGGTCCTGCCGCAGGTCCTTTCGGCCCGTGGCGGGGTGCGCCGGATCACCGGCGCCCTCAAGATCCTGTCCCTGCCGTGCTCGACCGGCGAGGAGCCGTACTCCATCGCGCTGCGCCTGCTGGAGGAGTGGGACCAGATCGACCACGTGGACGTGGAGATCCACGGCGCGGACATCGACAGCGCGGTGCTGGCCAAGGCGGCGCACGCCAGTTACGGCGAGCGCTCCCTGCAACGGGTGCCCAAGGCCTGGCTGAACAAGTACTTCGTGCCGGTCGGGTCCGGCCGCCACCAGGTCGACGATGGCATCCGCAGCGCGGTGACCCTGCACCGGGTGAACGTCTGCGACACCGCGTCGATGCGCGCGTTCCGCGACTACGACGTGATCTTCTGCCGCAACGTGCTGATCTACTTCGACGAGCTCTCCAGCCGCCGGGCCGCCGAGAACCTGTACGGCGCGCTGCGCCCGGGCGGGTACCTCTTCCTCGGGCACTCCGAGTCGATGAGCCGGATCTCGCCGATCTTCACCCCGACCCGCCTGCCGGAGGGCATCGTCTACCAGAGACCGACCGGAGCCAACTGATGACCGCGGAGACCACGCATCCCCGGGTGCTCGTCGTCGACGACGCCGCCACCGTGCGGCTCTACCACACCAGCCTGCTGCGCGACGCCGGATTCGAGGTCGCCGAGGCGGCGAACGGGCTGGAGGCCGTGGAGGCGGCCATGAGCACCCCGTTCGACCTGTTCGTGGTGGACGTCAACATGCCCAAGATGAACGGCTACACGTGCGTGGAGACGCTGCGCTCGGAGGCCGTCGGGACGGCCGCCCCGGTGCTGATGATCAGCACCGAGGACCGGCCCGGGGACGCCGACCGGGCGTACCAGGCCGGCGCGAACCTCTACCTGGTCAAACCGGTCGGCGCGGAGCGTCTGGTCCGGGTCGCCACGATGCTGACCGCGGCGAAGGGCCCGGTGGCATGAACCCGCTGCTCGCCCAGTTCCTCGCCGAGGCGAACGACCTGCTCGCCTCGGTCGACGACGGCCTGCTCCAGCTGGAACGCAACCCCGGCGACCCGGAGCTGGTCAACGAGGTGTTCCGGGCGGCACACACGTTCAAGGGCTCGTCGGGGCTGTTCGACTTCCCGGAGCTGACCCGGCTCACCCACGCGGCCGAGGACCTGCTGGACGCGGTGCGCGGCGGCCGGCTCGCGCTCGACTCCGGCATGACCGACGACCTGCTGGCCGCGTTCGACCTGATCCGCGGCTGGCTGGCGCACGTCACCGCGCACGAGCGGCTGCCGGCCACCGCCGGCCAGGACGCGGCCGGACTGATCACCAGGTTGCGGGCCCCGCTCGGCGGTGAGCCCGCCGCCGCCGCGGAGCGGCCCGCTCCGGTACGCCCGATCGACCCGCCCCCGGACTGGCTCGCCGAGCTGGGCACCGAATGGCTGATCGAGACCGCCGCCTGGCTGGACACCACCTCGGCCACCCTGCGGTTCGTCCGCTACCTGCCGGACCGGGACTGCTTCTTCCGCGCCGAGGACCCGCTGTACCTGGTCCGCCAGGTGCCCGGCCTGGACAAGCTCGCGGTGCTCGGCCCGCGGGTCTGGCCGCCGCGCGACGACTACGACGAGTACGCCTGCCTGCTCTCCTTCGTGCTCGCCACCCGGGCCGCCGTGGGCGAGCTGACGCACCTCTTCCGCTACGTCGCCGACCAGGTCGACGTCGTCGAGCTGGACGCCGCCGCGATCCACCGGCACCTGGAGGGCGAACCGGAGCCGGAGGCCGCCCCGGCGCCCGCCCCGGCCACCGAGCCGCTGCACGTGGACGCCGAGCTGGCCGCCGACGCGCGGGCGGTGCTCGCCGCCGCGCACCGCACCCTGGCCGTCGGCGAGCCGACCGGCACCCAGCTGCTGGCCCTGATCGGCTCGGTGACCGCGGCGGCACACGCGCTCGGTGTCCCACTGGATCTGGCCGGCGCGGACCGGGAGGCGGTGAACGCCGCGGTGGAGGGCGTGCTCGGCCGCGCGCCGGTCGAGCCGGCCGCCACCCCGCCGGCGGTCGACCCGCCGGTCACGGCCGCGCTGGCCGCCCCGCCGGCCGCGGTCGCGGAGCCGGCCGGCCGGGCCGACGACGCGGGCGGGCAGGTCGGCACCCGGGTGCTCAAGGTCGACCAGGAGAAGGTGGACCGGCTGATGGAGCTGGTCGGCGAGTTGAACGTGGCCAAGAACGGGCTCACCTTCCTGGCCGCCGCGGCCGAGGAGGAGTTCGGCAGCCGGACGCTCAGCCGCCGGATCAAGGACCAGTACGCCGGCCTGCACCGGATCGCCGAGGAGTTGCAGGCGGCCGTGATGGACATCCGGATGCTGCCGCTGTCGGTGGCGTTCGGCCGCTTCCCCCGGCTGGTCCGCGACCTGAGCCGGCGCCTCGGCAAGACCGTCGAGCTGGTCACCGAGGGCGAGGACACGATGGCCGACAAGGACGTCATCGAGGCGCTCGCCGACCCGCTGGTGCACCTGGTGCGCAACAGCCTCGACCACGGCATCGAGACCCCGCGGGAGCGGGCCGAGGCCGGCAAGCCGGGCGCCGCGCGGCTCACCCTGGCCGCGGTGGCCGACGGCGACGCGGTGCTGGTCGAGGTGACCGACGACGGGCGGGGCGTGGATCCGGAACGGGTCAAACGCAAGGCGTACGAGAAGGGCCTGATCTCGGAGGAGGAGCTGGAGTCGCTGAGCGACGCCGACGCGGTCAACCTGGTGTTCCGGCCGGGGTTCTCGACCGCCGAGCAGATCTCCGACCTGTCCGGGCGGGGCGTCGGGATGGACGCGGTCCGGGCCAGCGTCGAGAAGCTCGGCGGCGCCGTCACCATGCGCTCCGAGCTCGGCGCCGGCACCACCGCCCGGCTGCGGCTGCCGCTGTCCATGGCGGTCACCCAGGTGATGGTGGTCAGCGTGGCCGGGCAGCGGTTCGGCATCCCGGTCGACCTGGTGGTCGAGACGGTGCGGGTGCCGGCCGCCGACGTGGGCCGGGTGCTGCACCAGGACGTGGTGGTGATGCGGGGCGAGGTGGTGCCGGTGATCGACCTGGCCCGGACTTTGGAGATGCCGTGGTCGCCGGACCCGCGGGCGGACCGCGCGGTGCTCGTGGTGTCGGTCAACGGGCAGCGGATCGGGCTGCTGGTCGAGCAGTTCCACCGCGAGGTCGACGTGATCCTGAAGCCGATGGAGGGCCTGCTGGCCTACGCCGACGAGTTCTCCGGCACCGCGCTGCTCGGCGACGGCCTGGTGCTGCTGGTGCTGAACCTGAAGGAGGTGCTCGGCCTTGCCGCTCGAGTTGCATGACGAGAACGCCACGCTGATCGGCGTGATCACCGTCGACGAGGTGGAGCAGTTGGTCGGCTGGCTGCGCTCCACCCGGAAACCGCGGGTCAGCCTGCGCCGATGCAACCATCTGCACACCGGCGCACTCCAGGCATTGCTGCTTTTCCGGCCGAAGATTTCAGCAGCACCGCGAGACGCCTTCCTGGCGACCCGGGTGCTGCCGCTGCTCAGCGGGAGCAGGGGCGACAACGGCCGACAGGGGACCGAACCACCATGACCACCGTGATGCTCGTCGACGACTCCGCCACCATGCTGATGAGCCTGAAGGCGATCCTCACCAAGGCCGGGTACGCGGTGGAGACCGCCGGCCACGGCAAGGAGGCGCTGGACAAGCTGGGCCGGGGCGTGAAGCCGAACCTGATCATCAGCGACGTCAACATGCCCCAGATGGACGGGATCACCTTCGCCCGTGAGGCCCGCAAGACCCCGGGTATGCGGTTCACGCCGATTCTGATGCTGACCACCGAGTCGGAGCAGTCCAAGCGGGTCGAGGCGAAGAACGCCGGCGCCACCGGCTGGCTGGTCAAGCCGGTCGGGCCGGACCAGCTGCTCGGCGTCATCAAGCAGGTACTGCCCGGCGCCTGACCCGCTCGTCCCACCGCAACGGAGGTTCCCATGCCCAGCCTTCTCCGCAGGTTCGCCCCCACCTCGCCGCCCGAACCGGCTGAGCAGGGCGTACGCGGAGACGTCGTGGCCGAAGCGCTGCAGCCGGTCCCGTCCTACTGCGACGTGATCGACGGCCATGTGCGCGACGTCATCGACCAGACCAACGAGGCCGCGCGTGGCATCCTGCAGCAGCTCGTCAAGGTGGATTCCCTGGCGGAGGTGATGGCCGGCGACGTGTCCCAGCTCGCCGGCACCCTCAGCCGCACCGAGACCGAGCTCAGCCAGGTGAGCGCCTCCAACGACCAGCTGGTCGGACGACTGATCTCCTACTTCCTGTACCGCGACCACCAGATCCGGGCGCTCGTCGACCAGATGCGTGAGCTGAACCAGCACGTCACGCAGATCGAGGAGGTCAGCCGGGCCACCAACATCCTGGCGCTGAACGCGATGATCGAGGCGGTCCGGGCCGGGGACGCCGGCGAGGGCTTCTCGGTCGTCGCCGACGAGGTGCGCAAGCTGGCCCACCGTTCGTCCGAGGCGGCGCAGGGCATCGGCAGCAGCATCGCCGACCTGACCGCCAAGCTGGACGCGGTGCTCTCCGACGACAGCCACTTCGACGCGGGCCGGGAGACCCCGCCGATGAAGGAGGACACCGCGATGACGCGCCGGCTCGGCGGCATCGCGAACGCCCAGCGGGAAATGTCGCAGATGGTCAGCGGCATCCTGCGGGACACCGTCACCGCGGCCCGGCAGGTGCAGCAGAGCTCGGACGCGCTCACCACGGAGACCACCGGCGCGGTCGGCCACGTGCAGTTCCAGGACATCAGCCGGCAGATGCTGGAACATGTCGGGAACGCCGTGGCGGACGTGCGCCGGCAGTGCGAGGACGTCGCCGCGTACGCGCGCGGCGAAGTCGACGCCGACGAGGTCCGGCAACGCGCCATCGACGTGGAGGACCTGCGCGCCAGGCACGTCATGGCGCGGCAGCGGCACACCCACGCGGAGCAGACCGGCGCGACCGCGCAGAACGGCACCGAACCGTTCATCGAATTGTTCTGAAAGAGCAGCAGGAAAGGCGCCGCGATGGCTCGCATCGAGGAGTACGGCCACGAGTTGCCGACCGAGCAGGACGCGGTACGAGCACTCGCGGATCTGATCGGGCCGAAGATGGCCGAGGGGCTGTGGAGCCTCGCCGTGCAGTCGCTCGGCCTGAAGCGGCCGGTCACCGGCACCGCCGACCTGCGGCGGGTGGCCGAGCAGGTGATGGAGGTGGGCGAGCTGAGCCGGGTGGCCGGGCGCTCGCTCAAGGTGCGGCTGATCACGTACGAAGCCCTGGCCCGGACGGTGCGCGCGTGAACCTGTCGGACTACCCACAGCTGCGCGACCGGGACCGGCTGCGGGACGTGGCCCGGCTCGGTCTGGACCGGCAGGAGGAGCGCGCCTACCTGGCCGACGTCCTGGATGCGGTGGCGGACCGGCTGAGCACGCCGTTCGCCGTGGTGGACGCCCTGCTCGACGACGCCCAGGTGTTCCTGGCCGGCCGGGGGCCGATACCGGACTGGATCGCCGAGGTCGGCGGGACGCCGATGGAGTGGGCGTTCTGCGTGCCGCTGCTGCGCGACCGGGCGCCCCGGGCGGTCGGCGACCTCAGCAGCGACCCCGAGCACCAGGACAACCCGCTGGTGCGGGTGGAGGGGGTGCGGTCGTACATCGGCGCCCCGCTGCTCTCGTCGACCGGGCACGTGCTGGGCGGGCTGTGCGCCCTGGACGTCCAGCCGCGCGACTTCGGCGACGCCGACCTGGAGTACCTCACCCGGATGGCCGGGGAGGCGGTCCGCCGCATCGAGGAGCGCGCCGGACCGGCATCATGATCCCATGAGCTTCTCCCTGCCCATCCCCGCCGAGGCCAACGCGCTGCTGGACCGCGACCCGCTGGCGATCCTGCTCGGCCTGGTCCTGGACCAGCAGATCACCATGGAGAAGGCGTTCACCTCGCCGCTCGTGCTGGCCCAGCGGCTCGGGCACGAGCCGACCGCGACCGAACTCGCCGACTTCGACCCGGACGCGCTGCTGGAGATCTTCGCCACGCCGCCCGCGCTGCACCGCTTCCCGCGAGCGATGGCGACCCGGGTGCAGGAGGTCTGCCGGGTGGTGGCCGACCGGTACGACGGTGAGGTCGCCGCGCTCTGGCGCGACGTGCCGACCGGGGCGGAGCTGTACCGGCGGATCTTCGCGCTGCCCGGGTTCGGCAAGCAGAAGGCGCAGATCTTCGTCGCGCTGCTGGGCAAGCAGTGCGGCGTCCAGCCGACCGGCTGGCGCGAGGCTGCCGGCGGGTACGGCGAGGCGGGCGCGTACCGCTCGGTCGCCGACATCGTCGACGGCGAGTCGCTGGCCCGGGTGCGTGAGTACAAGAAGGCGGTCAAGGCAGAGGCGAAAGCCGCCAAAGATTAGGTCGGTTGGGCGTGGACGCCTGACCGGTGCGAGGATTGCGGGGTCGAACGGGAGACCCCTGTGAAGAAGCAGCCATCGGTGGTGATCACCGACGCCGCGCGCAGCCCCAGCGATCAGCTCCGCAGCCGGGAGATCCGCTATGTGGCGATGATGAGCGTCCGGGCCGGCTGTCTGATCCTGGGCGGGGTGCTGATCAGCCTGGAAGTGCCGTTGCTGCCGGTCTGGCTGATCCTCTGCGCGGCCGGCATGGTCTTCCTGCCCTGGGCCGCGGTGCTGATCGCCAACGACCGGCCGCCGAAGACCAAGGCGGAGCGGGCGGCCGACGCGGCGGCGCGGGAGCGGCAGCGGATGGCTCTCGCCGACCCGGCTGCCGAGCCCGCCCGCGCCGAGCCGGTCACCATCGACGCCGAGGTGGTCGACCCGGCCGACCCGGGGCCGCCCCGCTGAGCCGCGGTGGGCGCGACGACGCCGGGCCTCACCGCGGCCGGGCGCCGACCCGCTGAACCGCGGCGGCGCCGAGGACGGCTCCGGACCGCAACGCCGCCCCCGGTTCCGCACCCGACAACCACGCGGTGAGCAGGCCCGCCGCGAAGGCGTCACCGGCGCCGGTCGGATCCTTCACCGGTACGCGTACCGCCTGCTCCCGCCACGCCGAGCCGTCCCGCGCCGCCCACACGGCTCCACCGGCGCCCCGCTTCACCACGACGTTGCCGACATGGGCGGTGAGCCGCCGCGCCTGCTCGCCGGCATCACCCGGACCGGCCAGCACGTCCGCCTCGTCGGCGTTGCACAGCAGCAGGTCGGTCGCCCGTACCCAGGCGAGGAAGGCCGCCGCCCCGGCATCGCGCAACGGGGCCGCGGACGCCGCGTCGACGCTGACCGTGAGTCCGCGCTCGCGCGCGGCGGCCAGGGCCGCCAGGCCCGCCGGCCGGGACCCGCCGTGCAGCAGCGGATAGCCGGACAGGTGCAGGTGGCCGCCGGGCGCCGCGGCCGCGATCACCGCGCTCACGTGCGCCGGGTCGAGCAGCAGGCCGGCGCCCCGGTCAGTGATCATGGTGCGCTCGTCGGCGCCGGTGAGCACCACCACGCTGCCGGTGGCCGCGCCCGGCAGCACCTGGATGGCGTCGCCTACTCCGGCCGCGACCAGTTCGGCGACCCGGTCCCGGCCGGCCGGGTCGTCCCCGACCGCGGCCACCAGGATCGTCGCCTGCCCGGCGTGGGCCAGCCAGGCGGCCGTGTTGGCCGCCTGGCCGCCGCCGCTCACCCGGATGGCCGCGGCGGTGTCCGTGCCGGGCCGGATCGGCCCGTCGTGCTCGACCAGCACGTCGGTGACCAGGTCACCGACGACGATCACGGTGCCCATCGCGGTCCGGCGCTCAGGCCGGGACCGCGAAGCCCACCGGGGCCGCGTCGCCGGCGTTCGCCGCGGCGGCGATCCGGGCGGCCAGGGCCGCGTTGCGCAGGATGATCCGTACGTTCACCGCCAGGCTCCTGCCCTCGGTGCTGGAGTGGAAGTGGGCCAGCAGGAACGGTGTGACCGCCTTGCCGGTGACGCCCTGCTCGGCCAGCAGCGCCAGCCCGGAGGCCAGCGTGCGGTCGTGCAGGTCGCGGTCCAGTTGCTCGTCGGTGGGCAGCGGGTTGGCCAGCACCAGCGCGCCCCGGGTGACCGCCTGGTCGGCGCGGGCCCGGATGAAGTCGGCCACCTGTTCCGGCGAGTCCAGCTGCCAGTCCACGTCGAAGCCGCCGTCGGTGACGAAGAAGCCGGGGAAGCGCCTGGTGGCGTAGCCGGCCACCGAGACGCCGAGGGTCTCCAGCCGCTCCAGGGTGGCGCCCACGTCCAGGATCGACTTGACCCCGGCGCAGACCACCACGATCGGGGTCCGGGCCAGCGCGGTCAGGTCGGCGGACTCGTCGAAGGTGAGGTTCGCCTCGCGGTGCACGCCGCCCAGGCCGCCGGTGGCGAAGACGCTGATCCCGGCCGCCGCGGCGACCGCGCTGGTGGCCGCGACCGTGGTGGCGCCGTCCGCGCGCCGGGCCGCGGCGATCGCCAGATCCCGCACGGAGAGCTTGGCCACGTCGGTGGCCAGCGCCAGGTGCTCGATCTGGGCGTCGTCGAGCCCGACGACCAGCTCGCCGCCGATCATGCCGATGGTGGCCGGGACGGCGCCGTTGTCCCGGACCGTCTGCTCGATCTCCCGGGCCACCCGCAGGTTGTCCGGGTGCGGCAGGCCGTGCGAGATGATCGTGCTCTCCAGGGCCACCACCGGCCGGCCGTCCCGGCGCGCACGGGTCACGTGGTCGCCGTAGCGAATAGCGAAGTCGGTCACAGAGTTCTCCTTGTCCTGCCCGGCCGGCCCGCGCCGGTGAGGCGGTGGGCCGGCGCGGCGTCGCGCCGCCGGGACTGGCAACGGTACGGGGCTGGGCTGCTGCGTTGTCGTTGGACCGGCCAGGCGTGAGGTGTCAGACTTGTCGGCTGGAGCCTGCTCCATGTCTTTAGTGATCTTTTTGAAGGGCAGATATCTGTGAGCACCCAGATCCTCGAGCGTCCGGAGACCAAGGACGCCGACACCGGTCCGGAGATGTTCCACTACGTGCGTAAAGAGAAGATCGCGGAGAGTGCCGTGATGGGCACCTACGTGGTCGCGCTGTGCGGCGAGACCTTCCCGGTCACCAAGACGCCGAAGCCCGGCTCGCCGGTGTGCCCGCAGTGCAAGGAGATCTACGAAGCCATGAAGGCCTGACCGGGGCGTGACGGGCGGATACGGACTGCTCGTCGCGGATCTGATCGGGGTGGCGGTGTTCGCCGCCTCCGGCGCCTCGGCCGGCGTCGCCAAACGCTTCGACCTGTTCGGGGTGGCGTTCGTCGGCTTCGCCGCCGCTCTGGGCGGAGGCATCGCGCGCGACCTGGTGATCGGCGCCGTCCCGCCGCTGGCGTTCGCCGACTGGCGCTACGCGGTGACCGCGGTGCTCGCCTCGGTCGCGGTGTTCTGGCTGCATCCGAAGCTGCACCGGGTGCGCCGGACGGTGCTGGTCCTGGACGCCGCGGGGCTGGGCCTGTTCACCGCGACCGGCACGCTCAAGGCGCTCGACGCCGGGGTGCCGCCGGTCGGCGCGTGTCTGCTGGGCATGCTCACCGCCATCGGCGGAGGGCTGACCCGTGACCTGCTCACCGGAGAGATCCCGATCGTGCTGCAACGCGACATCTACGCGGTCGTCGCCCTCGGCGGGGCGATCCTCGTCACCATCGGCCACCGGCTCGGCCTGACCGGCCTGGGGCCGCTGGTCACCGCCGCGGTCCTGATGACCGGGCTGCGCCTGCTGGCGCTGTACCGCCGCTGGTCGGCCCCCGTGGCGGTGCCGTAACCGGCGGATCGCCCGGATCCGCGGCTATGCTGATACCTCGCCTCCGCGACCTACGCCGCGGAGGTTTTTCCATGGATGAAGGGATCACCGGAGCTTGAGCCCGACACTGCCGAATCTGGAGATCTTCCCGCCCCTGCGGGCATGGCAGCGCAAGGCGATGGTGGAGTACCTCCGCCGCCGTTCCGAGGACTTCATGGCCGTGGCGACCCCCGGCGCCGGCAAGACCACGTTCGCCCTGCGGCTGGCCGCGCAGATGCTGGTCGACGGCACGGTGGACGCGGTCACCGTGGTCTGCCCCACCGAGCACCTGAAGACCCAGTGGGCGCAGGCGGCGGCCCGGGTGGGCATCCAGCTGGACCCGAAGTTCCGCAACTCCGAGATCCACTCGTCCCGGGACTTCCACGGGGCGGTGGTCACCTACGCGCAGGTCGGCATGGCGCCCGCGGTGCACAAGCGGCGCACCATCACCCGGCGCACCTTCGTGATCCTGGACGAGATCCACCATGCCGGCGACTCCCGGACCTGGGGCGACGGGGTCAAGGACGCCTTCGAGCCGGCGGTCCGGCGCCTGCTGCTCACCGGAACCCCGTTCCGCTCGGACGAGAACCCCATCCCGTTCGTGCAGTACGAGCGCGGCCCGGACGGCCTGCAACGGTCCAAGGCCGACTCGGTGTACGGCTACGCCGACGCCCTGCGGGACCGGGTCGTGCGGCCGGTGATGTTCATGGCGTACTCCGGGGAGACCCGGTGGCGCACCAACGCCGGCGACGAGCTGGCCGCCCGGCTGGGCGAGCCGATGACCAAGGACCTGGTCGCACAGGCCTGGCGGACCGCCCTGGACCATCGCGGCGAGTGGATGCCCCAGGTGATGCGGGCCGCGCACGCCCGGCTCAACCACGTCCGGGACAACGGGATGCCGGACGCCGGTGGACTGGTCATCGCGAGCGACCAGACGGCCGCCCGGGCGTACGCGAAACTGCTGCACGACCTCACCGGCGAGTCGCCGGCGGTGGTCCTCTCCGACGACGACGGCGCCTCCGGCCGGATCGCCAGCTTCGCCGCCTCCGACCAGCGCTGGATGGTGGCCGTCCGGATGGTGTCCGAGGGCGTCGACATCCCGCGGCTGGCCGTCGGCGTCTACGCCACCAGCGCCTCCACCCCCCTCTACTTCGCCCAGGCGATCGGCCGGTTCGTCCGGTCCCGCCGCGAGGGCGAGACCGCGACGGTGTTCCTGCCCAGCGTGCCGCACCTGCTCGGGCTGGCCAGCGAGATGGAGGAGCAGCGCAACCACGTCCTCGGCGCGCCCAAGGAGTCCGACGGGCTGGACGACTCGGCGCTGGAGCGGGCGCAGAAGACCGAGGACGCCATCGGGGAGCTGGAGAAGCAGTTCGAGGCGCTGTCCGCGACCGCCGAGCTGGACCAGGTGATCTACGACGGCGCCTCGTTCGGTACCGGCGCCCGGACCGGCACCGCCGAGGAGGCGGACTACCTGGGACTGCCCGGTCTGCTCACCCCGGACGAGGTCTCCATGCTGCTGAACAAGCGGCAGGCCGAGCAGCTGGCCGCGCAGAAACGGCAGGAGCAGGAGCAGGCCCGCAACGCCCCGGAGCCGCCGCCCCGCGAGCCGGTCGTGCCGATGAGCGCGGGGGAGCGGCGGGCCAGCCTGCGCCGTCAGCTCAACACCCTGGTCGCGGCGCACCACCACCGGACCAACCTGCCGCACGGGAAGATCCATGCCGAGCTGCGGCGACTGTGCGGCGGGCCGCCGAGCGCGCAGGCGACCATCGAGCAGCTCGAGGAGCGGATCGCGACCATCCAGACCTTCTGAGGCCGTCCCGGCGCCCTCCAGGCCCTCCGAGGCCGTCACCGGCGCCCTCCAGGCCCTCCGAGGCCGTCACCGGCGGCATCCAGGCCCTCTGGGACCGTCCCGGCGCTCCGGCGGCCTCCAGGTCCTCTGAGACCGTCCCGGCGCCCCCGTGGCCCCGGGGGGCAGGCGCCACCCGCATTTCCCTCGCGTCGGCCCGCTGACGGCCGATCAGACCCGCCGGAGGAGATGCCCGATGCGCGAGACCACACAGCACGCGGCGCGCCTGCTGGAGCGGGCGCAGACCGGTGAGGCGGCCGCCGCGCTGGCCGAGGCCGAGGCCGTCCTCCGGGCACCCACCGGCGACCTCGCCGACGGGCCGGCCTGCATGCACTTCGTCCGCGTGGTGGCACACATCGCCCAGGCCGACCCGCGCGGGGCGATCGCCGCGGTGGAGCCCATGCTGCGGGCCGCCGAGCGTGAGGGCAGCGGCGGCTGGCAGGCCTGCGCGCTGGCCAGCCGGGCCTGGCAGCGGCTGCGGCTGGGGGAGGCGGACGCCGCCGAGCACGACGCCGACGGCGTGCTGCGCGACCTGGTCGCCGCCGAGATGCTGGCCACCGGCGAGCAGGAGCCGGTGGCCGCGGTCAACTCCCGGGTCGCCATCGCGATCGGCTACTACGAGCTGCGCCTGTACGAGCTGGTCGAGCCGCAGTTCCGCAGCGCGTACGAGATGAGCCGCGCGGACGGCGAGCAGAACGGCAACCGCGCGATGTGGCTGCTCAACCTCGCCGAGATGCACCTGCGCTGGGCGCTCGAGCTCTACCAGATCAACCGGGTCGCCGAGGCGGAGAGCCACACCGCCGAGGCGGAGTGCTACGCGGTCCGGGCGGCCGGCGAGGTCTGCGGCGACGACGCGGACGTCTGGCGGGACAACGCGCTGCTCTACGCCGCCTGCTCACGGGCCGACCGGGACGACCCGGCCGGCGCCGCGGCGGACATCGAGCACTACACCGGGCGGCTGCGGGAGCGCGGCTTCAACCTGGACGCGCTGGCCACCAGCCGGCTGTTCCACGCGGTGGCGCTGAGCCGTTCGGGGCGCACCGAGCAGGCCCTGGCGGTGATGGCGGAGGCGGTCACCGCGCTGCGGCCGGACGCGGACTGGCTGGTGGTCGCCAGCACGTACCGCACGCAGGCGGTCCTGATGGCCCGCCTGGGCTCCCGGGACGCCGGCACCACCCTGGCCTACGGGGACACCCTGGCCGCCGCGCTGTGGCGCCAGCGGCTGAACACCCTGCACGCCGCCCGCACCCTGCACGACCTGGAGCTGCTGCGGCTGCAGCACGAGCAGGTGGCGCGAGCCGCCGAGCTGGACCCGCTGACCGGCATCGCGAACCGGCGCGCCTTCGACCGGGCGATCGAGCTGGCCGGCAGCCGGCCGGGCGCGGACCGGCAGCGGACCGCCGTTCTCGTGGTGGACACCGACAAGTTCAAGACGATCAACGACACCCGGGGGCACGCCGCCGGGGACGCCGCGCTGCGGGCGATCGCGCGGGCGCTGGTCACGCAGACCGGCGCCCACGACCTGGTGGCCCGGGTGGGCGGCGACGAGTTCGCCGTGCTGCTGCCCGGCACCGACGAGGCCGCGGCGGCCGCGGCCGCCGCCCGGATGGTCCTGGCCGTACGGCAGATCCCGGACTGCATCGCCACGGTCAGCGTCGGGATCGCGGTCGGGACGGCCGCCGCCGTGGAGCGGACCCTGCACCGGGCCGACGACGCGATGTACCGGGTGAAGCGGCGCGGCGGCGACGGGGTGGAGTGGGACGACGCCGGCCGCACCGGCCTGGCGGCGTGACCACGGCCCGCGCTGTGCCGGCCTGGCGGCGGCGTGACCGCGCGCCCGGACGGCCCGCGTGGCGGCGTGACCGCGCGCCCGGACGGCCCGCGTGGCGGGGTGACCGCGCGCCCGGACGGCCCGCGTGGCGGGGTGACCGCGCGCCCGGACGGCCCGCGTGGCGGGGTGACCGCGCGCCCCGGACGGCTCGCGCCGCGCCGCTCGCTGGACACACCGAAGGGGCGCCCCGCAGGAGGCGCCCCTTCGGTGTCACGTCTTCAGTTTTGGGGGACCGTTGTCGGTCTTTATCGGCTGTTAGTTGCTGGAGTTCGACATCATGTCTGCGCCGCGCCAGGTGAACTCCGGATCGGCGGAGAACTGCACCGCGATCTTCACCAGGTCCTCGGCGTAGCGGTTGGCGTGGTGGCCGCAGAACACCAGCTCGCCACCGCCCGCCAGGGTCAAACGGAGCTTCCCTGCTGCATTGCAGCGGTCGCACCGTTCATCGGCTGCTGGGCCGGCCAGGCTTCCCGCCGGCGGCGTGAGGGTCGGGGTCATCGCCTTCCTCCTCTGTTCGTCACCGATGAACATGTTCCTCGGCTACTGCTCACACATCGTGCAACACCCTGCGCCGTTGCAGCCTTCCCAGAGTGCCCCGGGGGGACCGACGTCACACCGGTTCGGACTAGTGTGCCGTGATCCCAGGGTGCCACGTCAACGATCACTTCTACACAACGGTCCGATCACCACCCGTTGATGTACGGATGGTGACCAAACAGACACGTAATGTTGACTGAATGTCCTAGTCGAGGTAGTCGCGCAGGACCTGCGACCGGGACGGGTGCCGCAACTTCGACATCGTCTTGGACTCGATCTGCCGGATCCGCTCGCGGGTGACGCCGTACACCTGGCCGATCTCGTCCAGGGTGCGCGGCTGCCCGTCGGTCAGGCCGAACCGCAGCCGGACCACGCCCGCCTCCCGCTCGGAGAGCGTCTGCAGCACCTGCTGGAGCTGGTCCTGCAGCAGCGAGAAGGAGACCGCGTCGACCGCGACGACCGCCTCGGAGTCCTCGATGAAGTCCCCGAGCTGGCTGTCGCCCTCGTCGCCGATCGTCTGGTCCAGGGAGATGGGCTCACGCGCGTACTGCTGGATCTCCAGCACCTTCTCCGGCGTGATGTCCATTTCCTTGGCCAGCTCCTCCGGGGTGGGCTCGCGGCCCAGGTCCTGGAGCAGCTCGCGCTGGATGCGGCCGAGCTTGTTGATGACCTCGACCATGTGCACCGGGATGCGGATGGTGCGGGCCTGGTCGGCCATGGCGCGGGTGATCGCCTGGCGGATCCACCAGGTGGCGTACGTGGAGAACTTGTAGCCCTTGGTGTAGTCGAACTTCTCGACCGCGCGGATCAGGCCGAGGTTGCCCTCCTGGATCAGGTCGAGGAAGGCCATGCCGCGACCGGTGTACCGCTTGGCCAGCGAGACCACGAGTCGCAGGTTCGCCTCGAGCAGGTGGTTCTTGGCCCGCTCGCCGTCCCGGTTGATCCACTTGAGGTCGCGCTCGAAGTTGCGTTCGAGCACCTCCTCGCCCTCCTCGGCGGCCCGCAGCCGCTCGGCGGCGTAGAGGCCGGCCTCGATCCGCTTGGCGAGCTCGACCTCCTGCTCCGCGTTGAGCAGCGGGACCTTGCCGATCTGCTTGAGGTAGGCGCGGACCGAGTCGGCCGACGCGGTCAGTTCCGCGTCGCGACGGGCCTGCTTGAGGGCCTCGGACTCCTCGTCGTCCCACTCGAAGTCGCCGTCGGTGGCGGAGCTGGCGGCGTCCGAGGCGGCGGCCTCGACCATCGCGGCCGGCTCCTCGACGACCACGTCCTCGATCTCGGCGGCCAGCTCTTCGGGATCGATGTCCTCGCCCGGGCCGTCCTCGCCGGGCTTGGCGGCCTTGGCGGGCGCGGCCTTGGCGGCCGCGGTGGCGGCCTTGCGGGCCGGGGCGGCCTTGGCCGCGGCGGTGGTCTTGCGGACGGGCGCGGCCTTCTTGGCCGGGGCCGCCGGGTCACCGCCGGTCGGGGCGGACTGCTTGGGCGCGGGCGCCGCCTTCTTCACCGCGGCGGTCTTGGCGGTGGTCGCCTTCGACGCCGGGGTGGCGGAGCGGGCGGCGGCCACCTTGCGGCGGGTGCTCGCCGAGCCGTCGACGACGACGGTGATTCCGGCGTCCACCAGGCCGCGCAGGATCTTCTTGGCCTGCGCCGGGTTGACCGCGGCGGACTCGAGCGTATGCGCGACCTGGGCCGAAGTGAGCTGCCCGCCCGCACCCTGAGCATGGGTGATCAAGGCCTCGGTGAGAGAGCGAACGTCGGCACCGTTCTGGTGGGCTTCTGTCACGAATGACCTTCCGGAGGCGATGAGGTTGGGCACGGCCAGGATCCAGCGCAGCACGCGGGGGCGAGTCTCGCCGGAGTCGATGTGGGAGCCCCCGGTCCGCGGAGCGTCCCGCTGTGCCTGTCGATGAAGCTCAGCGAGTGTCCGTGAAGCGTGGGCAGGGGTGAATTGTAGCGCCGTCCAACGAGATCCTCCCCCCGCAGCACGCCGCCGGGGGCCGACGACCTCGTCAGAGACGCTTCGGGCGAGAATCGTATCGGCGGAAAGGACCGATACGTGAGCGAGATTCGACCGGGCCCGGCGCCCGAAGAGTTGCTGGAGATCGCCGTCCGGGTGGCGCGGGAGGCGGCGGCCACCGCCCGCCGCATGCGCGACGAGGCGATCGGCGACGTGCAGACCAAGAGCACCGACACCGACGTCGTCACCGCGGCGGACAGGGCGGTCGAGCGGCAGGTGGTGGAGGCGCTACGGGCGCGGCGGCCGGGCGACGCGGTGCTCGGCGAGGAGTACGGCGGCGACACGACCGCCGCGCCCGGCGCGGTCCGCTGGATCCTGGACCCGATCGACGGGACCGTGAACTACCTGTACGGCCTGCCGCAGTACGCGGTCTCGCTGGCCGCCGAGGTGGACGGCGAGGTGGTGGCCGGGGTGGTGCGCAACCCGGCCACCGGCGACGAGTGGACCGCGACGCGCGGTGGCGGAGCGTGGCGGGACGGCCGCCGGCTGACCTGCTCCGGGGAGACCGTGCTGGGACAGGCGCTGGTCGGCACCGGCTTCGGCTACGATCCGCGCCGGCGGGCGCACCAGGGCCAGGTCCTCGCCAAGATGATCACCCGGGTGCGGGACATCCGGCGGATGGGCGCGGCGGCCCTGGACCTCTGCCTGGCCGCCGAGGGCCGGCTGGACGCGTTCTTCGAGAAGGGCCTCAACCCGTGGGACCACGCCGCCGGTGGGCTGATCGCGGCCGAGGCCGGGATGGTCGTCGCCGGGCTCGGCGGCGCGCCGGCCGGCCCGGACATGGTGGTGCTGGCGCCGCCCGGGCTCTTCCCGGCCCTGCACGACCTGCTGGTCGAGGTGGACGCCGCGGGCGGGCCGTGAGGCCGGGAGCCGCCGTGCCGGCTCAGTCGTCCTCGGGCTTCTTGGTGACGGGTTTGAGGCAGGCGCCCGGCGGGAGGGTCGGCTCACCGATCTCGACCAGCGACTGGTTCACCTCGGTGGTGGTCGCCAGCTGCTGGAATTGGCCGCCGATGACGATTTCGACGACCTCGCCCTTACGCTTGGCGTTGTAGACCATGTCCGACTGGGCCAGGAAGTACGCCTGCACGAGCTGGGCCTTGCCGACGGCGTCGGGGCCGAACCGGATCTCCGCGACGCCCTTGTACTTCGTCTTGCTCTTGCCCGAGGGCTGAACGGTGAACCGGCGGTTCTTGAACTCGGTGGTGACGCTCTCCGCCAGGCCGGACCGGTTGGTGCCGTTGAGGACCTTGAGGGTCACCTCGGCGGGGTCGTCCGGCAGTCGCACGTCGGCGAGCGGGGCGCCGTCGGGGCAGTTGGCTCCGGTCGCGATGTCCGCCTGCTTGTCGCGGACCAGCGCCACGACGACGAACACGATCGCGGCCACGACGAGCACGCCGACGACGACGAGCGCTCGGACGCGCGCAAAGCTCATGGGGATGGCTCCAGGATCGACACGGCGGGCCCCGGTGAGGTCGCCGGGCCTGACGAGAGGTTAGCGTCTGTCCGCCAGGCGCGCGGAAACAGGGAATGCTTCCGGCGTGCCGACGATGATCCAGAGGCTGATACCCCTACTTTGATGTCGCCTCAGTCACATCGGGAACAATGTGCCGCCAGTGGGCGTACAACTGTGCCGCAACAGCGGTAAGGTTCCGCGCTCGCCGGACCCGTACCCGGTGTCCGAACGAGTGTCGGAAATCGTCCGGCGGAACCGGGAACCGAAACCATGTCGCCGGCGTTACTAACGCCAAGTGACACATCGATACAGGAGAGTGAAGACCGATGGCCACCGACTACGACGCTCCGCGTCGCGATGAGGTCGACCTCGGCGAGGACAGCCTCGAGGAGCTGAAGTCCCGTCGTGCTGACTCCCAGTCCGGCGCGGTGGACGTCGACGAGGTCGAGGTGGCGGAGAGCTTCGAGCTGCCGGGCGCCGACCTCGCCGACGAGGAGCTGACCGTCAAGGTGCTGCCGATGCAGACCGACGAGTTCCGCTGCTCCCGTTGTTTCCTCGTGCACCACCGGAGCCAGCTGGCGACCGAGCGCAACGGGGAGCTGATCTGCCGCGAGTGCGCCTGACCGGCGTGCTCGCGCGCGAAGCGCCCCGGCCCGGCGCCCGCCGGAAAGGACAGGGGGAGCCACACGGGGTTTGACCCGGGTGCGGAACCGGGCACTGTGCCGGTGACGACGACGGGGAGGACGACGATGGGTGAACCGGACCGCGTGCCCGGCGGCGAGGCCACCGGCCCCGGCGCGGAACCGTCCGCGCTCGGCGCCGATCCGCCCCGGACACCGGCCGAGGCTCCTGCCGACGTGGAACTGGGCCGCACCGTCGCGGCCCTCACCGCCGACGACCTGGAGTCGTCCGGCCGCCGGCGCCTGCTCGGCCGCCTGGCCGGGGACGTGCGCCGCCGTGGCGTGGGCCGGCTGTTCCGGCCCCGGGCGGCGCTGCGCTGGATGGCCGACGTGGTCGCCGACGTGGCCCCGCACGTCCCGGTGCGGAACCGGGAGACGCTGCGCCGGCATTTCCCGGGCCTGGACGACGACGCTCTCGCGGACCGGCTGATCCGCAATGCCGCCCGCGCGACAGCCGGCGTGGGCGCGGCCGGCGGTGGGGTCGCGTCCATCGAATGGATCGCCGCGCCGACGTTGCTGACCGCTCCGGTGCTGCTGGCCGCCGAGACCGTCGCCGTGGTCGCGGTCGAGCTGAAACTGATCGGCGAGCTGCACGAGGTGTACGGCGAGCCGATCCCCGGCAACGGCACCGAACGGGCCCTCACCCTGGTCCAGAGTTGGGCCGGCCGGCGCGGAGTCAATCCGCTCGTGCCCGGCGCCGGGGTGGCCGGTGTGCTGAGCACCGCGGCCCGCCGGGAACTGCAGATGTCACTGCTGCGCCGGTTCGGGCGCAACCTCACCACGATGGGTCCGATGCTCAGCGGCGCCGCCGTCGCCGGCTACCTGAACCGGCGCTCCACCCGCGCGGTCGGCGAGAAGGTGCGCGACGAGCTGCGCGAACGTGCCCTCAAGAGGCCTGACCGGCGCGTGCTCGGCGACTGACCGCGAGCAGCGCGGTGGCCAGCTCGACCGGCCGCCGGGTGCTGACCACCCAGTACGGCGTCGGATCGGCCGGATCGTCCAGCAGCACTTGCACGGCGCCGCCGATCCACGGGCGCTGCACCACGAACGCGAGCGGGTGCGCGCCGACCCCGAGTGCCTCCCGCTTGCCGGCCGCGTCCAGGGCCACCACGTCGGCGATCACCGCGACCGGCAGCCGCGCGTCGTCGACCAGGAACTCGCTGTCGCGTACCTCGACCCGCAGCCGTCCCAGCGGGAGCAGCAGCAGGGCGGAGAGCGGCAGCAGCACCGCGTAGGGCAGCCAGGCGGGCAGCCCGGGGAAGCCCAGGGTCAGCTCGGTGGCCAGGATCGCGCCGACCAGGAGACCGGCCGGCCACGCCCACCACGGCAGGCGCAGACGCTCCCGGTGGAACTCGTCGCTGCGGTCCGGGAAGCCGCGGGCCGGGGACTGGGGTGTCACCCTCGAAGGGTACGGCGCGCCTCCGGGGCGGGGCGCGGCAGGATGGCAGGGTAGGCACCGCCCGAAGCCGTACCCACGTGAGGAAAGCCCACCGTGACCGACGTAGTCATCCAGGTCCGAAGGATCGACCCGGAGCTGCCCCTGCCGGCGTACGCGCACCCGGGGGACGCCGGCGCGGACCTGGTGGCGGCGGAGGACGCGGAGCTCACGCCGGGTGCCCGGGTCAAGGTCCGGACCGGCATCGCGGTCGCCATCCCGGACGGCTTCGTCGGGCTGGTCCACCCGCGTTCCGGACTGGCCGCTCGCCTCGGGGTGACGGTGCTCAACGCGCCCGGTACGGTCGACGCCGGGTACCGCGGCGAGATCCTCGTCAACCTGATCAATCACGACCGGGCGCAGACCGTGAAGATCGCCCGCGGTGACCGGATCGCGCAGCTCGTCGTCCAGCGGGTGGAGCGGGCGGTGTTCCACGCGGTGGACACCCTCGACGACACCTCGCGGGGCGCGGGCGGGCACGGTTCGACCGGTGGCCACCAGGCCCTCTGAGCAAGGAAAGGCTGGCAGTGATGTTCTCCCGTAAGCGTGGTGGCGCCAAGCACGTCCGCGCGGCCGACGCGCCGCCCTCCAAGGCGCTCGCCCAGAGCCTGGCGGCCGACGGGGAGCCCCCCGCGCCCGAGTTCGGCCCCTGGGACGTCAAGCACGCCCCGGCCGACGTGCAGCGGCTCGACCTGGGCAGCCTGCAGATCCCGGCGATCGAGGGTGTCGAGGTGCGGGTGCAGGCCAACCCGGACGGCGGGGTGGAGCAGATCGTCCTGGTGGACGGCGAGAGCGCCCTGCAGCTGGGGGTGTTCGCGGCGCCGCGGACCGAGGGCATCTGGGACGAGGTGCGCGAGGAGATCGCCACCGCGATGGCCGCCGACGGGGTCCAGGCCCGTGAGGTGTCCGGCCGGTACGGCACCGAGCTGGTGGCCCGGGTGAACACCCCGGACGGCCCGGCCGACGTGCGCTTCGTCGGCGTGGACGGTCCGCGCTGGATGGTCCGGGCGCTGTTCCAGGGCGCGGCGGCGGGCGACCCGTCCCGCGAGGGCGTGCTCGGGGTGGCGCTGGAGGGCCTGGTCGTGGTCCGGGACAACGAGCCCCGGCCGGTCCGCGAGCCGCTGCCGCTGCGGCTGCCCCGGGAGATGGCCGAGCAGGGCCCCGCACAGCAGGTTTGACGGCCGATCGGCGTACCGTGGGGTGGATGGCGGCTGTCGAGAAGGGTGACACCGGGGTCATGACCACCGAACAGCGCACCGGCCTGCGCCGGTTCCTCGACCGGTTGACGGCGACCGACTCCGAGCTGGACGCCCAGCAGCTGCAGCGGGACGTGGCCAAGTGCGGCGCGATGCCGGCCGGCCAGTGCCGGCGCGGTCAGGTCGTTTCGGTGTCCGGACGGCTGCGGACCGTGGCGTACACTCCTCGCACCAACCTGCCCACCCTGGAGGCTGATCTCTGGGACGGCAGCGACGTGGTGACGCTGGTCTTCCTGGGCCGCCGGTCGATCGCCGGCATCGAGCCCGGGCGCCAGCTCACCGCGCGCGGCCGGGTCGCGATCCGGGACGACCGCAAGGTCATCTACAACCCGTACTACGAGCTGGAGGCGCCGCGGTGACACCCGGCCACGAGCCGCGCCACGTGGCGCACGAAAGCGTCGAGGAGCGGCTCGCCGAGGACATCGTCGAGGAGCTGGACCTGCACCCGGTGCCGGAGCCCGGCGCCGCGGCCACCGACGAGGAGGAACCCCTCCCGTCGATGAGCGAGCAGATCGCCGAGCAGCTCGGCGGGGTCCGCGGGCTGATCGAGTCGAGCGTTCCGGTGCTCGCGTTCGTGGTGCTGAACGTGCTGTTCGGCGAGTCCGTGCTGGGCCTGGAGAAGCGTTCCGCGCTGCTCTGGGCGATCGTCGGCTCGGTCGGCTCGGCGGTGGCCATCGGGCTCGTCCGGCTGGCCCGCAAGCAGCCGGTCCGGCACGCGGTGAACGGCCTGTTCGGCATCGCCGTCGGGGCGTACCTGGCCTGGCGGACCGGGGAGGCGAAGGACTTCTACCTGCCCGGCATCCTGCTCACCTTCGGCCAGGCCGGGGTGCTGCTGCTGTCGGTGGCGTTCCGCAAGCCGCTGATCGGGTACGCCTGGGGCATCATGGCCAACAAGGGCCGGCAGGACTGGTTCGGCAACGCCCGCCTGTTCCGGACGTTCCAGTGGCTGACCCTGCTCTGGGTCGCCTCGCTCAGCCTGCGCGCCGGGATCCAGTACTACCTGTGGGCGATCGGCGAGGCGAACGCCCTCGGCATCGTCCGGATCCTGGTGAGCTGGCCGATCTACGCCGCGACGTTCGCCTTCACCGCCTGGGCCATCCACCGGGTGACCTCCGCCCAGCGCGCCGGCGAGGCGGTCGCCCCCTAGGGCGCGGTGCCCAGGACCACGGCGCGGATCTGGTCCTCGACCTCGCTGATGCACACGAAGATCAGCTCGTCGCCGGCCTCCAGCGGGTCGTCCGGGGTCGGCACCACGACCCGCTTGCCACGCAGGATGGCGACCAACGCGGCGTCGTGCGGGATCGGCACCGAGCGCAGCGGCTTGCCCTCGTACGGCGCGTTCCGGGGCAGGGTGATCTCCACCAGGTTGGCCTCGCCCTGCCGGAACGTCATCAGCCGGACCAGGTCGCCGACCGTGACCGCCTCCTCGACCAGGGCGGCCATCAGACGCGGCTTGCTGACCGCCACGTCCACCCCCCACTGCTCGGTGAACAGCCACTCGTTCTCCGCCCGGTTCACCCGGGCCACCACCCGGCCGACCGCGAACTCGGTCTTGGCCAGCAGCGACACCACCAGGTTCGCCTTGTCGTCGCCGGTCGCCGCGACCACCACGTCGCAGGACGCGACGTCGGCCTCCTCCAGGCTGCTCAACTCGCAGGCGTCGGCGAGCACCCACTGCGCCTCGGGCACCCGCTCCGGGCAGAGCTGGCGCGGCTGCCGCTCGATCAGCATCACCTCGTGGCCGTTGCCGATGAGCTCCTGAGCGATGGAGCGGCCCACGTTGCCGGCTCCCGCGATGGCGATGCGCATGTCAGTGTCCCTCGTTTCCGGCGCGGCCGGCGATGTCCAGAACCTTGCCCACGGTGTCGTCGGTGACCAGCATGAACACCTGGTCGCCGTCCTGCAGCACGGTGGACGGCTGGGCCAGCGCGCCCACCCCGAACCGGGTCAGGTACGCCACCCGGGCGCCGGTCTGCTCCTCCAGGGTCTGCAGCGTCCGGCCCACCCAGTCCCGGTGCAGCGGCGTCTCCACGATGCTGACCACGCTGGTCGGGTCGCGGAACACCTCGTTGCGGTCCTCGGGCACCAGGTGCCGGAACATCCGGTCGGCGGCCCAGCGGATGGTCGCCACGGTCGGGATGCCGAGCCGCTCGTACACCTGGGCGCGCTTGGCGTCGTAGATGCGGGCCACCACCCGGTGCACGCCGAACGTCTCGCGGGCCAGCCGGGCCGAGATGATGTTCGAGTTGTCGCCGCTGGAGACCGCGGCGAACGCGTCCGCCCGCTCGATCCCGGCGGCGCGCAGCACGTCCCGGTCGAAGCCGATCCCGTTCACCGTGATGCCGCCGAAGTCCGAGCCCAGCCGCCGGAACGCCTCGGCGTCCCGGTCGATCACGGCGACCTGGTGGCCGCGCGCGTCGAGGCTCTGCGCCAGCGTGGAGCCGAGCCGGCCACACCCCATGATCACCACGTGCACGGTCGTGTCCTCCCCCATCGCCTGCCGTCGTTGATGAGCCTGCCATGCCTGAATGCCGCACGGTGTCCGGGGCGGGCTACGCCCGATCAGGTACAGCCGTACCCTTGGCACTCGTGGCAAGTACCACCTCTCTAGCCAAGCGGCTGCTCCTCGGGCGGCCGTTCCGCTCGGACAAGCTGCAGCACACACTGCTGCCCAAGCGGATCGCCCTGCCCGTGTTCGCCAGCGACGCGCTCTCCAGCGTGGCGTACGCGCCCGACGAGATCCTGCTGACCCTCTCGATCGCCGGGGCGGCCGCGTTCGCCATCTCGCCGTGGGTGACGCTCGCCGTGGCCGTGGTGATGGTCACCGTGGTCGCCAGCTACCGGCAGAACGTGCACGCGTACCCCTCCGGCGGCGGCGACTACGAGGTGGCCACGGTCAACCACGGGCCGCGCGCCGGTCTCGGCGTGGCCAGCGCGCTGCTGGTGGATTACATCCTCACCGTCGCGGTGTCGATCTCCTCCGGTGTCAACAACCTGAGCTCGGTGCTGCCGTGGCCGTGGGTGACGGAGAACAAGGTCGGTATCGCGGTCGGCGCGGTGCTGCTGCTGACCGCGCTCAATCTACGCGGGCTGCGCGAGTCCGGCATCGCGTTCGCCATCCCGACGTACCTGTTCATCATCATGATCCTCGGCATGATCCTGACCGGGCTGTTCCGGATCGTCGTGCTCGGTGAGGATCTGCGCGCGCCCAGCGCCGCGCTGACCATCGCCGCCGAGGAGCACCACCTCACCAGCTTCGCCTTCGTGTTCCTGCTGTTGCGGACGTTCTCCTCGGGCTGTGCCGCGCTCACCGGCGTCGAGGCGATCTCCAACGGTGTGCCCGCGTTCAAGCCGCCGAAGAGCCGCAACGCCGCCACCACGCTGATGCTGCTGGGCGGTCTCGCCATCGTGATGCTGTCCGGCATCATCATGCTGTCGCGGATGACCCACCTGCAGTACGTCGAGGACCCGGCCACGCAGATCGTCGCCAACCCCGGCTTCTACGAGCAGAAGACCGTCACCGCGCAGCTGGCCGAGACCGTGTTCGGTCACGGCTCGGTCCTGTTCCTGCTGACCGGCGCGGTGACCGCGCTGATCCTGTTCCTGGCCGCGAACACCGCCTTCAACGGATTCCCGGTGCTCGGCTCGATCCTGGCCCAGGACCGGTACCTGCCCCGGCAGTTCCACACCCGCGGCGACCGGCTGGCGTTCAGCAACGGCATCGTCTTCCTGGCCACCGCCGCGATCGTGCTGATCGTGGCGTTCCAGGCGGAGACCACCCGGCTGATCCAGCTGTACATCGTGGGCGTGTTCGTGTCGTTCACGCTGTCGCAGGCCGGCATGATCCGGCACTGGAACCGGCTGCTGCAGATCCAGCGCGACCCGGAGCGCCGGCGGCAGATGAAACGGTCCCGGGCGATCAACACGTTCGGCACCGGCCTGACCGGCGCGGTGCTGGTCGTCGTGCTGATCACCAAGTTCCTGCTGGGCGCGTGGATCGCGATCGCCGCGATGGTGGTGTTCTACGGGCTGATGCTGGCCATCCACCGGCACTACACCCGGGTCGCCGAGGAGTTGCAGCCGACCGAGGAACGGCCGGTGCTGCCCTCGCGCAACCACGCGGTCGTGCTGGTCAGCAAGGTGCACATGCCGACGCTGCGGGCGCTGGCGTACGCCCGGGCGACCCGGCCGGACACGATCACCGCGGTCACGGTGAACGTGGACGACAAGGACACCCGCAACATCCAGGCCGAGTGGGAGCGCCGCGAGCTGCCGGTGCCGCTGACCGTGGTGGACTCGCCGTACCGGGAGATCACCAAGCCGATCATCGACTTCGTCAAGGGCGTGCGCCGCGCCTCGCCGCGCGACGTGGTGACGGTCTTCGTCCCGGAGTACGTCGTCGGCCGCTGGTGGGAGAACCTGCTGCACAACCAGAGCGCGCTGCGGATCAAGGGCCGGCTGCTGTTCGAGCCCGGCGTGATGGTCACCAGCGTGCCCTGGCAGCTGCGCTCCAGCCAGGACCGGGACCTGGACCGGCTGGACCGCGGGCTGAGCCGGGCGCCCGCGCGCGGCCCGCGCTTCCACCCGCCGCAGCCCCCGGCCGACGCCGAGCGCAGTGGCGGTGAGCGGTCGTGACCGAACTCGGGACCGCCGCCGAGGACGACCTGGTCGAGGGCGACCGGATCGAGCTGACCGTGGGCGCGCCCGCGCACGGCGGGCACTGCGTGGCCCGGATCGGCGGCCCGCACGGCCGGGTGGTCTTCGTCCGGCACGCGCTGCCCGGCGAGCGGGTCACCGCCGAGATCACCGAACGGCACCGCGGATATCTGCGGGCCGACGCGGTGGTCGTGCACGAGGCGTCGCCGGACCGGGTGGAGCCGCCCTGCCGGTACGCCCGGCCCGGCCGCTGCGGCGGCTGCGACCTGCAGCACGTGGCGGGCGACGCGCAGCTGCGGTGGAAGGCGCAGGTGGTCCGGGAACAGCTGAGCCGGCTGGCCGGGCTGACGCCCGAGGAACAGGACCGGGTCTTCGTACGGGTGGAGCCGCTGCCGCCGGCCGACCCGGCCGGGTCGGCCCTGCTGGGCTGGCGCACCCGGGTGCGTTACGCGGTCGACGCCGCCGGCCGCCCCGGCCTGCTGCAGCACCGCTCGCACCAGGTGGTCCCGATCGACCGCTGCCTGATCGCGCACCCGGCGATCCAGCGGCTGGACCTGCTCCACCGGGAGTGGCCGGCCACCTCGGCCGTGCAGGCGGTGACCTCCGGCGCCGGCGAGGTCGTGGTCCTGGAACGCCCGGCCGGCACGTCCGGCGCGGCCGGCGACGACCCCACCGAGGAGCTGGGCGGCGCCGGCCTGGTCCGGCGCTCCGGCCCGGAACGGATCACCGAGGTCGCCGGGGAGCGCTCGTGGGAGCTCGCGCCGGAGGGCTTCTGGCAGGTGCACCCGGCGGCCGCCGCGACCCTGACCGAGGCGGTGCTGGACATGCTGCGGCCGGCCGACGGCGAGGTCTCCTGGGACCTGTACGGCGGGGCCGGCCTGTTCGCCGCCGCGGTGGCCGAGCGCACCGGCGCCCGCACCACGCTGGTCGAGTCGTCGCCGCTGGGGGTGGCGGCGGCCCGTGCCAACCTGGCCGACCTGCCCGGTGTGGAGGTGGTCGCGGCCCGGGTGGAGACGGCTCTCGGGCGGCGCCGGGTGACCGGCCCGGTGGACCTGGTCGTGCTGGACCCGCCGCGGGCCGGGGCGGGCGCGCGGGTGGTCCGGGACATCGTGGCCGCGCGGCCACGGGCGGTGGCCTACGTCGCCTGCGATCCGGCGGCGCTGGCGCGGGACGTGCGGACGTTCCGGTCACTGGGCTGGGACCTGGTCCGGCTGCGCGCCTTCGACTGCTTCCCGATGACACAGCATGTCGAGTGCGTCGCCCTGCTCCAGCCCGCCTGAGCCGGGCCGCAGCCGGGTGCGGTGCTCGGCCGAGACGGCCATCAGGCGGTCCAGCGAGTCCCGGGTGCGGATCAGCTCGTCGATGTGCGCGGAGAGCCGGTCGCGTTCCTGGGCCATCCGCTGCATCGCCGCGTCGGCGTTCTCCAGGCTGGGGGCGTCGACGCAGGGCAGCAGCTCGGCGATGGTGCGGCTGGACAGGCCGGCGGTGTACAGCCGCTGGATGAACGCCACCCGGTCGACCTCGTGGTCGGTGTAGTGGCGCTGCCCGCTGGGGCTGCGCACGCTGGTGAGCAGGCCCTGCTCCTCGTAGTACCGGACCGAGCGGACGCTGACTCCCGCCCGGGCCGCGAGATCGCCGATACGCACGTCGCCTCCCGTGTGTGACCTGTCGCGCACTGCTTGCCTCTGACGTCAATGTCAGGTTTTAGCGTAGCCGCCAGTCGGACGGATCACGGAGGACCTGACATGACCGACCTGTTCAGCGGTTTCCAGCTCGGCGACCTCAGCCTGCCCAACCGGGTGGTGATGGCGCCGATGAGCCGGGTGCGCGCGGCCGCGGGCGGGCTGGCCACCGCCTCGATGGCCACCTACTACGCGCAGCGGGCCACGGCCGGGCTGATCGTCAGCGAGGGCGTGCAGCCCAGCCTGATCGGCCAGTCCAACCCGGGCACCCCGGGACTGCACACCGACGCCCAGGTCGCCTCGTGGCGGCCGGTGACCGCGGCCGTGCACGCCAACGGTGGGCGGATCTTCGCGCAGGTGATGCACGGCGGGCGGGTGTCGCACCCGGACACCACCGGCCACGTGCCGGTCGGGCCCTCGGCGGTGGCCGCCACCGGCGCCGTCTTCACCCCGTCCGGGCCGCAGCCGGCCCCGGTGCCCCGGGAGCTGGCGACCGGGGAGGTGGCCGAGCACGTGGCGGCGTACGCCGGCGCGGCCCGCCGGGCGATCGAGGCCGGGTTCGACGGTGTCGAGCTGCACGGGGCGAACGGCTACCTGATCTCGCAGTTCCTCTCGTCGAACGCGAACCTGCGCACCGACCGCTACGGCGGGACGGTGACCGGGCGGATCCGGTTCGCGGTGGAGGCGGTGGCGGCCACGGTGGACGCGGTGGGCGCCGGCCGGACCGGGATCCGGCTGTCGCCCGGGGGCCGGTTCTGGGGCGTCGAGGAGCGCGACATCCTGGAGCTCTACACCGCGCTGCTGGGCGAGCTGGCCGGGTTGGGGATCGCGTACGTACACCTGGAGGCGACCGCGGAGCGGGAGCTGCTGACCGCGCTGCGCCGCCTCTGGCCCGGAGTGTTGATCATGAATCCGGTGCTGCCGATGGGGCCGAGGCAGACCGGCCGGGCGGAGGCCGAGGAGTGGCTGAGGCTGGGCGCCGAGCTGATCAGTTTCGGGCGCGCCTTCATCGCCAACCCCGACCTGGTGGAGCGGCTGCGGACCGGGGTCCCGCTGGCCCCGGTCGACGAGGCGACGTATTACCAGGGCGGGGACGCCGGGTACCTGACCTACCCGGCGTACCGGTACGCCGCCTGACGGCCGGCTCGTCCGGCGCCCGCGCGGGCGCCGGACGAGCCGGGCCCGGTCACGGGTTGGCGCGCTCGGCGGCGGCCACGGCGTTGCGGAACAGCATGGCGACCGTGGTGGGGCCGACCCCGCCGACGCGCGGGGTGATCGCCCCGGCCACCTCGGCGCACGACTCGTCGACGTCCGGCAGCAGGCGGCGGCCCTCGTAGCGGACGCCGGCGCCGATCACGACCGCGCCCGGCCTGACGTGCTCCGGCTGGATGATCCCGGGCACCCCGGCGGCGGCGATCAGGATCTCCGCGCGCCGGGTGTAGCGCGGCCAGTCCTCGACCCCGGTGTGCACGACGGTGACCGCCGCGTTCGCGGTCGGGCGCTTCTGCGCGAGCAGCATCGCCAGCGGGCGCCCGAGGGTGGCCCCGCGGCCCAGGATGACCACCTCGCGGCCGGACACCTCGATGCCGTGGTGGGCCAGCAGCGCCTCGATGCCGGCCGGGGTGCAGGGCAGCGGGCCGGGCAGGCCGACCGCGAGCCGGCCCATGTTGAGCGGGTGCATCCCGTCGACGTCCTTGTCCGGGTCGAGGGTCTGCAGCGCGGCGTCGTAGTCCAGGTGGGCCGGGATCGGGTACTGGATCAGGACGCCGTGCACGTCCTTGTCGTCGTTGAACTCGGCGATCACCCGGAGCAGGTCGGCCTGGGTGACGTCGCCGCTCAGGTGCCGGTGCGGGGACGCGAAACCGAGCTCGCCGGCCTGCTTCTGCTTGATCCGGATGTACCCGGCGCTGGCGTCGTCGTCGCCGACCAGGATGGTGGCCAGGCTCGGCTGCACGCCGCGCTCCTTGAGCCGGGCGACCCGGTCGCGGACGTCGGCCAGGACGGCCTCGGCGACGGGCGCGCCGGGCAGGAGGCGGGCGCCGGTGCTTGCGGTGGTCATGTCTTTCGCTCCTCGGCCGGGGAGCCCAGGCGGTCGACTCCCGTGAACGAGCTCCCCGATGGTTCGACCATCCTCGTGCCGCCAGTCGCTGCTTGTCTCCAGGATGCCGGATGCGGGCGCGCGCCGGGTCGGCGGGGTGGCCGGCGTGTCGTCCGGGTGGTCGAAGCTGGACATCGGCGGTGCGGTGGCCAAACCTGTGAACTCAATCACGTGTGATCGCGGTTCGCCGCCCTGTGCCGGGAAATGTGCACGTTGTGTGGAGGAATCCGACTCGGCCGTTCGCTCCAGGTCGCGAGTGGGCGGCGCCCCGATAGACTTCACGCCCATGAGCGACTCCCCCTCGACCCCGGCAGGCCTGCTGGCGAGCGTCACCGATCCCGGTGCTCTCAAGCGACTGTCCGCGGAGCAGTTGACCCTGCTCGCGGCCGAGATCCGTGACTTCCTGGTGGCCAAGGTGTCCCGGACCGGGGGCCACCTCGGTCCGAACCTCGGTGTGGTCGAGATGACCCTCGCCCTGCACCGCGTCTTCGACTCCCCCCGCGACAAGATCCTCTTCGACACCGGCCACCAGGCGTACGTACACAAGATCGTCACTGGTCGTCAGGAGGGCTTCGACCTGCTCCGCCGGCGCGGCGGCCTGACCGGCTACCCGAGCCAGGCGGAGAGCGAGCACGACCTGGTCGAGAACTCGCACGCCTCCACCGCGCTGTCCTACGCCGACGGGCTCGCCAAGGCGTTCGCGCTGCGCGGCGAGGACCGGCACGTGGTGGCCGTGGTCGGCGACGGCGCGCTGACCGGCGGCATGTGCTGGGAGGCGCTCAACAACATCGCGGCCACGAAGAACAAACTGGTCATCGTGGTCAACGACAACGGCCGGTCGTACGCCCCGACCATCGGCGGTCTCGCCGACCACCTCTCCACGCTGCGCCTCAACCCGGGCTACGAGAAGGTGCTCGACCTGGTCAAGGACGCGCTCGGCTCCACCCCGGTGGTCGGCAAACCGGTCTTCGAGGTGCTGCACGCGGTCAAGCGCGGCATCAAGGACGCGGTCAGCCCGCAGCCGATGTTCGAGGACCTCGGCCTGAAGTACATCGGCCCGGTCGACGGCCACGACCAGCAGGCGATGGAGTCCGCGCTGCGCCGGGCCAAGGGTTTCAACGCCCCGGTCATCGTGCACGCGGTCACCCGCAAGGGCTACGGCTACCGCCCCGCCGAGCAGGACGAGGCGGACTGCCTGCACGGCCCGAGCAGCGCCTTCGACGTGGAGACCGGCAAACTGCTGGCCGCGCCGTCGCTGAAGTGGACGAAGGTCTTCGCCGAGGAGCTGGTGCGCATCGCCGACGAGCGGCCGGACGTGGTGGGCATCACCGCCGCCATGGCCGAGCCGACCGGCATCGCCGCCCTCGCCAAGAAGTATCCGGAGCGGACGTACGACGTCGGCATCGCCGAGCAGCACGCCGCCACCAGCGCGGCCGGCCTGGCGATGGGCGGCCTGCACCCGGTGGTCGCGGTCTACGCGACCTTCCTGAACCGGGCCTTCGACCAGGTCCTGCTGGACGTGGCGATGCACCGGCTGCCGGTGACGTTCGTGCTGGACCGGGCCGGCATCACCGGCCCGGACGGCCCGAGCCACTACGGCATCTGGGACATGAGCGTCTTCGGCGTCGTGCCGGGCCTGCGGATCGCCGCGCCTCGCGACGCCGCCACCCTGCGCGAGGAGCTGCGCGAGGCGATCGCGGTCGACGACGGCCCGACCGTCCTGCGGTTCCCGAGCGGGGCGGTGGCCGCGGACACCCCGGCGCTGCGCCGGGTGGGCCAGGTCGACGTGCTGCGCGAGCCGGAGCCGGATGGCACCGGCCGCAAGGACGTGCTGCTGGTCACGGTCGGCTCGTTCGCCGGGCTCGGCTTGGACGTCGCGGAGCGGCTCGCCGAGCAGGGGTACGGCGTGACCGTGGTGGACCCGCGCTGGGTCCGCCCGGTGCCGGTGGAGCTGACCGGCCTGGCCGCCCAGCATCGCCTGGTGGTGACGTGCGAGGACGGCATCCGCACCGGTGGCGTGGGGGACGCGGTGGCCGCCGCGCTGCGCGACGCCGGGGTGACCGTGCCGCTGCGCGACTTCGGCGTGCCGGCCGGTTTCCACCCGCACGGCACCCGGGCCGAGATCCTGGCGTCGCTCGGGCTGACCGCGCAGGACATCGCCCGGGACGTGACCGGCTGGATGTCCCGCCTGGACGCGGGCGAGCCGGTGGAGGCGCCGCAGAGCGCGCTCTGAGGCAGAGATCGACGAGCGTCTCCGTTATCCAACCGTTACCGTAGGTGGATGGGTGCGGAGACGTTCGCCGAGCCGGTCATCATCGACCTCGGGCTCGACCGCGGGGTTCCGGAGTCCTACGAGCGGCCCCGGCGGTCCACCGCGCCGCCCTGGTTCGCCCCGGTCCTGCTGGCGGTGCTGCTGCTGGTCAGCTCCGGCGCGTCGGCGGCCCCGCCCCGGCCGCCGCTGAGCGAGCTGCTGCGGATCCAGCTGGGAGCGGCCGATCCGTACCTGGTCACCGCGGGCGGGCAGCTGCTCGCCCAGGCCTACGGGATGCTCACCGCGTACGACCTGGACAGCGGAGCGCTGCGCTGGCAGACCCGCCAGCCGGTCCCGGTCTACCGGCTGCGCACCGGCAACGGGCTGGTGCTGATGCGGCCGTGGACCACCGGCGCCGCCGAGCCGGGCACCACCGCGGTCTCGGTGGCCACCGGGGCCCGGCAGTGGCGGCACCCGCGCTCCGTGATCGCCGTCCCCGGCGGGGACGCGCTGCTCGCGGTCAGCGGGGTGCGCAGTCTCTCCGGCGCCGGCCGGCGGGTACAGGGCGCCGTCGAGGTGCTCGACCCGGTCACCGGCACGACCCGCTGGCAGGTACGGGTGCCGTCCACCGCGGTGGTGCTGGGCGTGCCCGGGTCGGCGGACACCGGCTCGCGGATGCTGATGGTCCGCGACGACCGGACCGCCGTGCTGTACGACCTGACCGGCGGCCGGGCGCTGGCCACCCGGGAGCTGCCGGCGGCGAACTACGGGCCGGACAATCCGGTGGTGGCCGGCGCGACCCTGGTGCTGCGGCACCCCGGGCCGTCCGGGATGGAGGTCTCCGCCTACGACCCGGTCACCCTCCGCCCGCTGTGGACCGAACCGGCCGACGGCACCGTCGAGGTCCGCGCCTGCGGCCTGCTCGCCTGCCTCCTCGGCGGGGCCGGCATCCGCGCGCTGGACCCGGCCACCGGCGACGAGCGGTGGCGCCACGCCGGCTGGCAGAGCGTGGCCGAACGTGGCGCCGCCCTGCTGGCCTACCCGGACAGCGACGACACCGGCCGGCCGGTCGCGCTGGTGGACAGCGCCACCGGCCGGGTGCTGGCCGACCTGACCGGGTGGCGGCCGGTGGCCGGGGCGAACCGGTCCGGCGCGCTGCTGGTGGTCCGGGACGTCCCGCCCGGCGCGCGTACCATGGTCGCGGTCGTCGACCCGGGGCACGCCCGGGTGCGCCCGATCGCCGGCCTGCCGGACGGCACCGGGGAGTGCACGGCGGCGCCGGGGCGGCTGGTCTGCCGGTCGGTCGCCGGTGAACTGGTCGTCTGGGCGTACGACGAGGCGGCCGGCGCGGCGTAGGCCGTACGGGAAAGGGTGTGGCGTGGCGCTGATCGAGCTGGACCGCGAAGCCCCGCCCGACCCGCCGCCCACCGCGCGCCCCCCGCTCGCCGCCCACCGCCGCACCGGCCTGCTGATCACGCTGGTCCTGCTCGCCGTCCTGGGTGGCGCGGCGCCCGCCGCCGGGATCTGCTGGCGCTACCTCGGCGCCATCGCCTCCGCGGCCGCCCCCGGGCCGATCCAGCTGGCCGGCGGGCAGCTCTACACGATCGACACCACCGGGACCGAACCGGCGGTGACCGCCTGGAGCCCGGGCCGTCCGCCGGCGCGGCGCTGGACCACCCGGCTGCCGGCGCGCGGCGGCCCGGCCGCCGTCCCGGTCGCCTCGGTGACCGTCCGGCCGGCCGGTGAGGTGGTGCTGCTCACCGCCGGGGTGGCCACCACCGCGGTGGACGCCGCCACCGGCCGGGTCCGCTGGTCCTCGCCGATCGCGGTGCAGGTGCTGGCCGGCAGCGGCGCGGGCGTCACCGTGGACCGGGTGTTCCGGCCCGGCACCGGCTACGACCAGGAGTCTGGCGATCCGGGACCGCTCTACTTCTCGGCCACCGGCGAGCCGCACACCGAGCCGCCGCTGCGCACCGAGGTCCGCGGAGTGGACCTGAGCGACGGGCGGACGCTGTGGACCGCCGCGCCGGGCGGCTCGGTGACCGTCGACGTGGTCCCCGGCGACGACCCGGCCGTGCTGATCACCTCGTCGGGGCGGCTCACCCTGGTGGCCGGGCGCAGCGGGCGGACGCTGCGCGAGACCGCGCTGCCGCGGTTGGCCGGGCACGGTCCGACCGGCGGATCGCTGCTCGGCGACGTCGCGCTGGTCAGCTATCGGGAGTCCGGCCGGCAGGTGGCCTTCCAGGCCCGCACGCTGCGGCGGCTGTGGCAGCGGCAGGTCCCGGACCTGGTCGCCGACCCGGCCGACTGCCAGGACGTGCTGTGCGACGGCGCGCACGGCGACCTGCGGGTGCTCGACCCGGCCACCGGCCGGGCCCGGTGGCGGGTGCAGGAGGACGTCGACCTCGCGGTCCGCGCCGGCTACGTGCTGGAGACCGATGCCGCCTCCGGTGAGCCGGTCCGGCTGACCGACCCGAGCACCGGCGCGACGCGGGTGGACCTGGCCGGTTGGACCGAGGAGGTGGCCGGGGCGCCCGACCAGCCGCTGGTGCTGCGGCGCGACGAGGGCCGTGGCGCGCAGGCGTTCGCCGCGGTGGTGCCCGGGCACGCCGAGATCCACCGGCTCGGGGTGGCCGGCACCGGGCTGGGCGACTGCCAGGCGGACGCGCGTTACCTGGCCTGCCGGGCCTCCGGCGAGCTGCGGATCTGGGCGTACCGGATCTGACTCTCGGCCCGGGAGCCGGGGTGTGCCGGTTCGGTAGCCTGCAGCTACGGCCGGGTCAGGGTGGTTACGGAGGTCTGCGGTGCGCGTGCTGGTGGTGGAGGACGAGCGGACGATGGCCGACGCGATCGCCCGCGGGCTGCGGCGGCACGGGATGGCCGTCGACGTGGCGTACGACGGCCTGCAGGGGCACGAGATGGCCTACGTGACCCGCTACGACGTGGTGGTCCTGGACCGGGACCTGCCCGGTATGCACGGCGACGAGATCTGCGCCGCCCTGGTCGAGTCCGGCGCGCTGACCCGGGTGCTGATGCTGACCGCCAGCGGCTCGGTCGCCGAGCGGGTGGAGGGCCTGCAGCTGGGCGCCGACGACTACCTGCCCAAGCCGTTCGCCTTCGACGAGCTGGTGGCCCGGGTGCAGGCGCTGGGCCGGCGGGCCACCCCGCCCGCCCCGCCGGTGTTCAGCGTGGGGAACCTGGTGCTCGACCCGGCCCGGCGCGCGGTGACCCGGGGCGGCCTCCCGGTGGACCTCACCAACAAGGAGTTCGGGGTGCTGGAGGCGCTGCTCAAGGCCCGCGGCGCGGTGGTCTCCAGCGAGGAGCTGCTGGAGCGGGTCTGGGACGCGAACACCGATCCGTTCACCACCACGGTGCGGGTGACGGTGATGACGCTGCGCAAGAAGCTCGGCGATCCGCCGCTGATCGAGACCGTGGTCGGCGCCGGCTACCGGGTCCCGGAACCGGTCGTGACCACGTGACCGTCTACCACCGGCCCGACCGGGCGGAGGGCCTGCTGCGCCGGCTGCTGCGGCCCACCCTGCGGCTGCGGCTCACCCTGCTGAACGGGATCCTGCTGGTCGCGGCCGGCGCGGTGCTGGTGGTGCTGGCCTGGCTGCTGGTCGACGAGTCCCTGCACCCGGCCGACGAGCTGCGCGCCGGCTCCACGGTGACGTTGAACGACGGCAGCACCCGGGAGGCCCGGTCCTGGCAGGCCGAGATGATCGACCAGGCCTCCGACCAGCTGCTGATCAAGGGACTGAGCGCGCTGGTCGCGATCGGCATCATCGGCACCGCCGGCGGTTACCTGGTGACCCGCCGCGCGTTGCGCCCGCTGCACACCGTCACCCAGACCGCCCAGCGGCTCGGCGAGGAGACCCTGGACCAGCGGATCCGGTACGCCGGGGCGGACGACGAGGTGGCCGAGCTGGCCCGCACGTTCGACGCGATGCTGGACCGGCTGGCGGCCGCGTTCGAGTCGCAGAAACGGTTCGTCGCGAACGCGTCGCACGAGCTGCGGACCCCGCTCGCGGTGATGCGGACCGAGATCGACGTGACGCTCAGCGACCCGGACGCCGACGTGGCCGAGTACCGGCGGATGGCCCGGGTGGTGCGCGACGCCTCGACTCGGGCGAACGGGCTGGTCGACGCGCTGCTGGTGCTGGCCCGCTCGGAGGCGCAGTCCGGCCGGCGGCTGGTCCGCAAGGTGCCGGCCGACCTGGCCACCAGCGTCTACAACGCGCTGTCCGCGGTCAAACGCGAGGCCGAACGGATGAAGCTGGAGGTCAGCACCGAGCTGGAGGCCGCGCCGGTGGTCGGCGACCCGAGCCTGCTGGACCGGCTGGCCGGCAACCTGATCGAGAACGCGATCCGGTACAACCACCTGCTCGGACGGCTCTGGCTGCGCACCGAGTCGGCCGGCGGGCAGGCCCGGCTGGTGGTCGGCAACACGGGGCACGAGGTTGAGCCGGGCGAGGTGCCCGGGTTGTTCGAGCCGTTCCGGCGCGGTGGCTGGGAGCGGACCGGGTCGCGCGGATCCGGGCTGGGCCTGTCCATCGTCCGCGCGGTGTGCGACGCGCACGGCGGCACGGTGTCCGCGATCGCCCTGACCGGGGGTGGGCTGGAGGTCACCGTCTCACTGCCGGCCGCGGACACCACACCGGTGGTGTCCGCGAGCGCGACGGTTCCCCGGGTCTCCTGACGGCGACCCGGACCGGCCGGCCCGCCCGGGTGGACCCGGGCGGGCCGGCGACGGTCAGCGGCGGACGTCCGCCAGGCCGGCCGGCAGGAAGCGCTTGCCGGTGACCTGCTCCGCGATGCCGCTGCGGTCCAGGTACGGCGTGATCCCGCCGAGGTGGAACGGGTACCCGGCGCCGAGGATCATGCACAGGTCGATGTCCTGCGCCTCGGCGACCACACCCTCGTCGAGCATGATCCGGATCTCCTCGGCCAGCGCGGCCAGGGCCCGGGCCCGCACCTCGTCGCCGGTGAGCACCGTGTCGCCGACCTCGAGCAGCTTGACGACCTCGGTGTTGATCTCGTCGTCGACCAGCAGCGGCAGGCCGGCGTCCACGATCCGCTTGAGGTTCGGGCTGTCCGCGAAACGGTCCGGGAACGCGGTGTGCAGCGTCTCGCCCACGTGGTACGCGACCGCCGGACCGACCAGCTGCAGCAGCGCGATCGGGCGCATCGGCAGGCCCATCGGGTCGAACGCCTCGTTGACCACCTCCAGCGGGGTGCCGGCGTCGATGGCCTTGAACACCTCGCTGGTGAAGCGGGTCAGCACCCGGTTGACCACGAACGCGGGGGCGTCCTTGACCAGCACCGAGGACTTCTTCAGCTCCTTGCCGACGGCGAACGCGGTGGCCAGCGTCGCGTCGTCGGTCCGCTCGCCCTTGATGATCTCCAGCAGCGGCAGGACCGCGACCGGGTTGAAGAAGTGGAAGCCGACGACCCGCTCCGGGTGCGTAAGATCCGCCGCCATCTCGGTGATCGACAGCGAGCTGGTGTTGGTGGCGAGGATCGCCTCCGGCTTGACGATCTTCTCGAACTCGGCCCAGATCTGCTTCTTCAGCTCCAGGTTCTCGAACACCGCCTCGATCACGAAGTCGGCGTCGGCGAAGACCGAGCGGTCCACCGAGCCGCTGATCAGGCCGCGCAGCTTGGCCGCGGTGCCCTCGTCCATCCGGCGCTTGCCGACCAGCTTGTCGATCTCCGCCTGGACGTACGCCACGCCCTTGTCGACCCGGGCCTGGTCCAGGTCGGTGAGCACCACCGGCACCTGCAGGCGGCGCAGGAAGAGCAGGGCCAGCTGGGACGCCATCAGACCGGCGCCGACGATGCCGACCTTGGTGACCTTGCGGGCCAGCGAGGCGTCCGGCACGCCGACCGGGCGCTTGGCGCGCCGCTGCACCAGGTCGAACGCGTACAGGCTGGCGCGCGCCTCGTCACCCATGATCAGGTCGGCGAGCGCCTCGGTCTCGGCCGCCGTACCGTCGGCGAAGGACGCCTCCTTGGCCAGCGCGAGCAGCTCCAGGGCCTTGTTCGCGGAGGGGACCGCGCCGTGCAGCTTCTCGTCCAGCTGCTGCTTGGCGAAGAACAGCACCGCGTCCCACATGTCCCGGTCGACCTCGGGACGCTCGACCGTGATCTCGCCCTTGACCACACCGGCCGCCCAGGCCAGCGAGTGCTCCAGGAAGTCGGCGGCCTCGAACAGCGCGTCGGCGACGCCCAGCTCGCGGGCCTGCTTCGGGCGCAGGGTCTTCTGGGTCAGCGGGTTCTGCAGGATCACCTGCGCCGCGCCGGCGATCCCGATCAGGTTCGGCAGCAGCTGGCTGCCGCCCCAGCCGGGGATCAGGCCGATCGCGACCTCGGGCAGGCCGAGCGCGGCCGCGCCGGTGGAGACCGTGCGGTAGTGGCAGTGCAGCGCGACCTCCAGGCCGCCGCCGAGCGCCGCGCCGTTGACGAACGCGAACGTCGGGATCTCACTGTCCCTCAGCCGGGCGAACACCCGGTGGCCCAGCACGCCCAGCTCGACGGCCTGCTCGCGGGAGGCGATCAGCGGCATGCCGGTGATGTCCGCGCCCACACAGAAGATGTACGGCTTGCCGGTGATCGCGATGAACGCCGGGTCCGCCTCGGTGGCCGCGGTGATCGCCTCGTCCAGCGACTTCAGGCCGGCCGGGCCGAAGCTGTTCGGCTTCTTGTGATCGAAGCCGTTGTCCAGGGTGATCAGGGCGACCGGCTTGTCCAGACCGGGTACCCGGACGGAGCGCAGGAGCGCCTTGGTCACTACCTCGTTCGGGTTCTCGATCACTTGTCGGAGCCTTCCTTCGCGCCTGCCCAGTTCGGGTTCTCCCAGATCACGGTGCCGCCCATGCCGATGCCGATGCACATGGCGGTGAGGCCGTAACGGACTTCGGGGTGCTCGGCGAAGTGCCGCGCGAGCTGCGTCATCAGGCGCACGCCGGAGGAGGCCAGCGGGTGGCCGATGGCGATCGCGCCGCCCCACGGGTTGACCCGGGGGTCGTCGTCGGCGATGCCGTAGTGGTCCAGCAGCGCGAGCACCTGCACCGCGAAGGCCTCGTTCAGCTCGAACAGGCCGATGTCGTCGATGGTCAGGCCGGCCTTCTTCAGCGCCTTCTCGGTCGACGGGATCGGGCCGTACCCCATGATCTCCGGCTCGACGCCGGCGTAGGCGTACGACACCAGCCGCATGGCGACCGGCAGGCCCAGCTCACGGGCGGTCGCCTCGTCGGCGAGCAGGGCCGCGGTGGCGCCGTCGTTGAGGCCGGCCGCGTTGCCCGCGGTGACCCGGCCGTGCGGGCGGAACGGGGTCTTGAGCGTGGCGAGCTTCTCCATCGAGGTCTCACGCGGTGCCTCGTCCACCGTAGCCAGGCCCCAGCCCAGCTCGGCGCTGCGGATCGCCACCGGGACCAGGTCCGGCTGCAGCTTGCCGTCGGCGTACGCCTTGGCGGTCTTCAGCTGCGAGTTGAGCCCGAAGCGGTCGGTGCGCTCCTTGGTGATGTGCGGCAGCCGGTCGTGCAGGTTCTCCGCGGTCGCGCCCATCACCAGGGCGGACGGGTCGACCAGCTTCTCGGTCAGGATCCGCGGGTTCGGGTCGACGCCCTCGCCCATCGGGTGCCGGCCCATGTGCTCGACACCGCCGGCGACGGCGACGTCGTACGCCCCCATCGCGATGCCGCCGGCGACGTTGGTCACCGCGGTCATCGCGCCGGCGCACATCCGGTCCACGGCGTAGCCGGGCACCGTCTTGGGCAGGCCGGCCAGCAGGGCCGCGGTCCGGCCGATGGTCAGGCCCTGGTCGCCGGTCTGGGTGGTGGCCGCGATCGCGACCTCGTCCACACGCTCCGGCGGGAGCTGGGGATTCCGCTTCATCAGCTCTCGGATGCAGCGGATCACCAGGTCGTCGGCGCGGGTCTCGGCGTACATGCCGCCCGCCTTGCCGAACGGGGTGCGGACGCCGTCGACGAAGACGACCTCGCGTACTTCACGGGGCACAGCAAGCCTCCTTGCGGGCGTGAACCCTAATGTGCCGGCAATGCTACTCGCCGGTAACTAGAGGCTGCCAGACCCTCCGTGTAGTTCACAAGTCGCCGTCCGCGGGGGCTATCCGGCCTCCGTGGCCGGGGCCGGCAGGACCGCGGCGAGCTGCTCGGCGATCAGGCCGACCTGCCAGTTGCGGGCCCCGAAGCCGCGCAGCGTGTCGCTGACCGTCCGCGCGGAGATGTCGTCCGGCGGCGACCAGGCCAGCCGGCGGATGAAGTCCGGGCTGATCAGGTTCTCCGGGGGCAGCCGGTAGGTCTCCGCGGTGCCCACCACCACCTGCCGGCACCGGGCCAGCCGGGCGGCGGCCACCGGGTCGCGCTCGGCCCAGCGGTGCGGCGGGGGCGGTCCCTCCACCGGCTGGTTCACCGGCAGCGCCTCGTCCGGCAGGGCCCGCGCCTGATCCAGCGCGTCCAGCCAGATCTTGGCGAGCCGGCGCACCGAACGGCCGCCGAACCCGGAGATGGCGAGCAGGGTGCGCTCGTCCTTCGGATCGGCCTCGGCCGCGGCCACGATCGCCGAGTCGGGCAGCACCCGGCCCGGCGCGGTGTCCCGGCGGGCGGCGATGCCGTCCCGGGCGTACCACAGCGCCCGGACCCGGGCCTGGGCCCGCGCGCCGCGCACCCGGTGGATGCCCGAGGTGCGCCGCCACGGATCGGCGCGCACCCGCGGCGGCCGGTCCGCGCCGGCCACCAGCGCGGCGAACTCCTCCGCCGCCCAGGCCGCCTTGCCCTGCCGGTCCAGCTCCGCGGCGAGCAGGTCGCGCAGGTCGGTGAGCAGCTCGACGTCGAGCGCGGCGTACGTCAGCCAGGACTCCGGCAGCGGCCGCGTCGACCAGTCCGCCGCCGAGTGGTGTTTCTCCAGCGAGAAGCCGAGCAGCTGCTCGGTGAGCGCGGCCAGGCCGACCCGCTCGAACCCGGCGAGCCGGGCGGCCAGCTCGGTGTCGAACAGCCGGCGCGGCTTCATCCCGAGCTCGGCCAGGCACGGCAGATCCTGGCTGGCGGCGTGCAGCACCCACTCGGTGTCGGCCAGGGCCGCGTCCAGGGTGCGCAGGTCGTCCAGCGGCAAGGGGTCGATCAGCACGGTGCCGGCGCCGGCCCGGCGCAGCTGCACCAGGTACGCCCGCTGGGTGTATCGGTAGCCGGACGCGCGTTCGGCGTCCACGGCCACGGGCCCGGTGCCCGCGGCCATCCGGGCGACGACCTCGGCCAGGTCGTCGGCGCTCTCCACGGGAGCGGGGGTGCCATCGCGGGGCGCCGTCAGGGGAACAGCCTCGGAACCGCCAGAACTCGGGCCGGGCGGCACTGCGTGCGGTCCGTCCCCTGCTGACTCCGGCGCGTCCCGACGGCGCAGGGGTGCTTCGTCGGTCACTCCGTAACCGTACGGGGGCCGCACCCGAGGCGCGCGCAGCCGGGTCCCGGCGCGCCGATTTCTCGATCGACTTCCCGGTTCAACCATTGCGCGGCCGGCTGCGTATACCCGGGTGCCACGCCGACGCCCTTGGGAGGCCGTGCCGGATGACCGCCACTTACGAGCCCTTCACCCCAGCCGGTTCGCCGCAGCCCCGCCGGGGTCGGGACCGCTACGCGGACCGGTACGACGACGGCTACCGCCGCCCGGAGGATCCGTGGGCCGGTCAGCCGGAGAGCTCCTGGGAGCCGGGCCCGGTCTGGGACGAGCCCGGCGTGGCCGAGCCGCACCGGACCGGCCGGCGGTACCACCAGCCGCCCGCGCCGCCGGCCCAGCCGGTCGCCGCGGGCCACCCGGACCCCGGCTACACCGGGCCCGGCCACCCGGATCCCGGGCACACCGGGTCCGGCTACCCGGATCCCGGCCACACCGGGCCGGACTATCCGGACCTGCGCGTGCCGGCCTTCGACGCTCCGGCGACCGGCTCCCGGGCGTCCGCCCCGGCCGGCGCCGGCCGGGGCCGGCCGGTGATCCTCGGACTGGTCCTGCTGCTGCTCGTGGTGACCGGCTGGCAGGCGTACCGGATCGAATCCATGATCCGCAGCAGCAACGACCTGGCCTCCGCGGTGGCCGGCGAGCAGGGCCGCAGCGCCCAGCTGGAGAAGGCCCTGGCCGGCGTCTTCAACCCGGAGGGCATCTCCACCGCGGTCCTGCCCAGCGTGTTCCGGGTCCGGGCCGGGGACTTCACCGGCACCGCGTTCGCGGTCGGCGCCGGAGCCACCGGCGGCAGCACCACCCTGTTCACCAACTTCCATGTGGTCGAACAGGCCTGGAACGCCGGCGGCCGCACGGTCTCCCTGGAACGCGGCGCCACCCGCATCTCGGCGACGATCGTCGAGGTGAACGAGGCCAAGGACCTCGCCCTGCTCCGCGCCAAGCAGCGGATCAAGCCGATCGGGGTGGCCGCCGGGCAGGTCCGGCCGGGCCAGCAGGTCGTCGTGGTCGGCGCTCCGCTGGGCCTCGACGACACCGTCACCACCGGCGTGATCAGCGCCTTCCGCGAGGACGACGCGGACGGCCCGACGATCCAGTTCGACGCCCCGATCAACCCGGGCAACTCCGGCGGGCCGGTGGTCAACACCAGCCGCCAGGTGGTCGGCCTGGCCACCGCCAAGGCCCGCGATGCCGAGGGCATCGGTCTGGCCATCCCGATCGCCACCGCCTGCCAGACGTTCGACGTCTGCTGACCGGTCCGCTGCCGATTTCCCGGTACGACCGGTAAGCCCCGCCCGCAGGCCGTGCGGCCGAGCCGGCGTCCGTCCCCGCGCCACCCGCCGGCTGACCGGACGGTCAGGTGGCCGGGGTGCGGTGACGGTCGGCGAGCGACGAGACGCCGGGCGGGGGCAGTCCCGCGGTCGACGACAGCATGACGCACCAGCCGCGCAGGTGCGCGGTGAGGTCGCCGGAGGTCGGGGTCCACGAGGCGCGGACCTCCAGGTCGGCGGTCGGCGGTGGGCCGGCCAGCTCGCCGAAGCGGGTCGACGCGGTCTGCGTCACCGTGCCGCCGATCGCGGTGTAGGCGGCGGCGTGCTGGTCCAGGCCGTCGGTCAGCCAGGTCCAGGCCACCGCGGGCAGCAGCGGATCGGTGGCCAGGTCCGTCTCCAGCTCCGCGGTGACCAGGGTGACCAGGCGCAGGTCGCCGCGCCAGGCGTCGTGCCCGGCCGGCTCGTGCAGCAGGATCAGCCGGCCGCTCGCGACCTCCTCGCCGGACCGCAGGACGGTGGCGCTGAGCGCGAAAGCGTAGGGCGCGAGCCGCTGCGGCGCGGCGATCTCCTCGAGCAGGATCTCCGGCCGTGGCGAGTCCGCGCGCAGCCCGGCCACCGCGCGGGTGAACGCCTCGGGAACAGCGGAGGGGGACGCCATGGGGGAAGAGTATGCCGATCTACGCCCCGGTAGCCGTCCGCCGCGCCGCCGGGCGTCCGTACTCACGTGGCACGATGACGCGGTGACGGTTCTCAGCGATTCCCCGTTCGTTCGCGCGTGCCGTGGCCTGCCCGGCCCGCACACGCCGGTCTGGTTCATGCGGCAGGCCGGGCGTTCGCTGCCCGAGTACCGCAAGATCCGCGAGGGGATCGGGATGCTCGAGTCGTGCCGCCGGCCGGACCTGGTCACCGAGATCACCCTGCAACCGGTGCGCCGGCACGGCGTGGACGCGGCCATCCTGTTCAGCGACATCGTGGTGCCGATCGCCGCGGCCGGCATCGACCTGGACATCGTGGCCGGCACCGGCCCGGTGGTCGCCGATCCGGTGCGCACCGAGGCCGACCTGGCCCGGCTGCGCCCGATCACCGCGGACGACGTGGACTTCGTCGCCGAGTCGGTGCGGCTGCTGGTCGCCGAGCTCGGCGCCACCCCGCTGATCGGGTTCGCCGGGGCGCCGTTCACGCTGGCCAGCTACCTGATCGAGGGCGGCCCGTCGCGGACGTACCTGAAGACCAAGGCGATGATGTACGGCGCGCCGCGGCTGTGGCACGCGCTGCTCACCCGGCTCGCCGACATCACGCTGGCGTTCCTGCGCACGCAGGTGGACGCCGGGGTGAGCGCGGTGCAGCTGTTCGACTCGTGGGCCGGCGCGCTCTCCGAGGCGGACTACCGCGAGTTCGTCATGCCGCACTCGGCCCGGGTGCTGGGCGGGCTGGCCGACGCCGGGGTGCCGCGGATCCATTTCGGGGTGGGCACCGCGGTGCTGCTGGAGGCGATGGGCGAGGCCGGCGCCGACGTGGTCGGGGTGGACTGGCGTACTCCGCTGGACGTGGCCACCCGGCGGATCGGTCCGGACCGGGCGGTGCAGGGCAACCTCGACCCGGCGGTCCTGTTCGCCGGCTGGGAGGTGGTCGAGCGGGAGGCCCGGCGGGTGCTGGAGCAGGGCCGCGCCGCCCCGGGCCACGTGTTCAACCTCGGTCACGGCGTCATGCCGGAGACCGACCCGGACATCCTCACCCGCCTGGTCGCCCTGGTGCACGAGGCCTCGGCCGGCTAGAGGACCAATGGCCCTGGGGCCCGGGGCCGCTGGTCGGGCACTCTTCCGGCGGGCCGTCCGGGCGTCCCGGAGGCGCCGGACACCCGCGGCGGCCCGGCGGCTGGCGCCTCCCGGCGGGGCTGAACCGGCCCGGACAACCCGGGAGAACCAGCCGAAGCTCACAGCGGCGGACCCCGCCGGGTGGGCGCGGAAGCGGCCTGGGAGGGTGGAAGCGTGCGGAAGCGGATCGCGGTCATCGGCGGCGGCATCGCCGGCCTGGCGGCCGCCGTGCGTCTGCGGGATGTCAGCCCGCCGGACACCGAGATCATCGTGTACGAGCAGAGCGGCGCCCTGGGCGGCAAACTGCGTACCGGCGAGCTGGCCGGCCTGCCGGTCGAGCGCGGCGCCGAGTCGTTCCTGAACGCCGCGGGCGACGGCGGCGACTCGCCGGCGGTGGCCTTCGCCCGCCGGCTGGGCCTGGGCGACGCCCTGGTGCACCCGGCGCCCCAGCCGGCCGCGCTGGTGATCGGCGGGCGGCTGACCCGGGTCCCGGCCGGCACCCTGGTCGGCGTGCCCGGTGACCTGTCGACGCTGGACGGGGTGGCCGTGCCGGAGCCGGACGCGGACCGCGACACCGGCCGCCCGCTGCTGGCGCCCGGCGAGGACATCGCGGTCGGCGAGCTGGTCCGCTCGCGGTACGGCGCCCAGGTGGTGGACCGGCTGGTCGACCCGATGCTCGGCGGCGTCTACGCGGGCCGCGCCGACCAGCTCTCGCTGCGCGCCACGATGCCGCAGCTGGCCCGCACCGCGGAGACCGAGCACACGCTGCGCGGCGCGGTCCGGGCGGCCCAGGCGCTGAGCAAGCGCACCCCGGGCCGGCCGGTGTTCGCGGCCGTCGACGGCGGGATGAGCCGCCTGATCGGAGCGGCCGCCGGCGCCGCCCGGGCCCGGATCAGTCTCGGGCTGCCGGTGCGGGGCATCCGCCGTACCGGGCATCGGTGGCAGCTCACGCTGGGGCCCGCACCCGAACCGCAGACCGACGACGTGGACGCGGTGATCCTAGCGGTGCCGGCGAAGCCGGCGGCCCGGCTGCTCGCCGACGTCGCGCCGGAGGCCGCCGAGACGCTCGGGGACCTGGAGTACGCCAGCGTCGCGCTGGCCGCGATGGCGCTGCCGCCGGGCACCCCGCTGCCCGAGCTGTCCGGTTTCCTGGTCCCGCCGGGGGAGGGCACGCTGGTCAAGGCGGCGACGTTCTTCACCCGCAAGTGGCCGCACCTGGCCGGGCCGGACGGGCCGGTGATCGTGCGGGCCTCGCTGGGCCGGGCCGGCGAGGAGGACCGGTTGCAGCTCAGCGACCAGGCGCTGCTCGCGATCGCCCACCGGGAGCTGGGTGAGCTGGTCGGCGGGTCGCTGCCGGCGGCGGGCGCCTCGTGGATCCAGCGCTGGGGCGGCGCTCTGCCGCAGTACGCCCCCGGCCACCCGGACCGGGTGGCCGCGGTCCGGGCCGCGTTGCCGGCCGGACTGGCGCTGGCCGGCGCCGCGGTGGACGGCGTGGGTATCCCGGTCTGTGTGGCCGGCGGCGAGCGGGCGGCGGACGATGTGAACAGTTATTTGGAGGCAGTGTGAGCGAGCAGACCAACGCGGCTCGGATCAACGAGCTGAACGCCACCATCCGCTACACGATGTGGTCGGTCTTCCGGGCGACCAGCCCGCTGCCGGCGCTGCGCGACGAGCTGGCCGGCGAGGTCGACGGGCTGTTCGAGCAGCTGGCGGCGAAGGACGTGACGATCCGCGGCACGTACGACGTGTCCGGACTGCGGGCCGACGCGGACCTGATGATCTGGTGGCACTGCAGCGACCCGGACCAGCTGCAGGAGGCGTACTCGCTGTTCCGGCGCACCGCGCTGGGCCGGCACCTGACCCCGGTCTGGTCGCAGATGGCGCTGCACCGGCCGGCCGAGTTCAACAAGAGCCACCTGCCGGCGTTCCTGGCCGGCGAGGAGGCCCGGCCGTACATCTGCGTCTACCCGTTCGTCCGCTCCTACGAGTGGTACCTGCTGCCCGACGCCGAGCGCCGGGAGCTGCTCGCCGAGCACGGCCGGATGGCCCGCGGGTACCCGGACGTGCGGGCGAACACGGTGGCGTCGTTCGCGCTCGGCGACTACGAGTGGATGCTCGCGTTCGAGGCGGACGAGCTGTACCGGATCGTCGACCTGATGCGGGACCTGCGGGCCTCCCGGGCGCGCCGGCACGTCCGCGAGGAGGTGCCGTTCTACACCGGCCGGCGGCGGTCGATCAGCGAGCTGGTCAACGCGCTGCCCTGAGCCGCCGGCCGGCGCAGGGCGGTTCCGCGCTCACCGGGCCATGGGTACGTGGGGGATGCCGTCCTCGACGTACTCCGGCCCGGTCGGGGCGAAGCCGTAGCGCGCGTAGAACCCGACCAGGTAGGACTGGGCGTCGAGCACGCTGGGCCGGCTGCCGATGATCTCCAGCGCGTGCTCCATCAGCCGGCCGGCCAGCCCGGCGCCGCGTGCGGTCTTCGCGGTCACCACCCGGCCGATGCGTTCCACTCCATGGTCATCGAGAATCCGCAGATACGCCCGCACCTCGTGATCACGGGAGAACCATAGGTGTCGGGTACCGGGTTCGGTGTCGCGGCCGTCCAGGTCGGGGTAGGCGCAGTCCTGCTCGACCACGAACACGTCGCTGCGCAGGCGGAGGATGTCGTACAGCGTGGCGGTGGTGAGATCACGGAACGAGGCGACGCGCAGCTCGTCGTGCGGTTCGGGGTGCATCGCCACAGCGTATTGCGGCGCGTCGTCACTCAGTAGCCGGTCCCGCCGTTGTAGTCAAGAGGCTACGGCCTGTGGAGGACGCCATGATCAAGCGCAGCAAGTTGTTCGGCAACAAGACCCGGGTGACCTTCTGCCTTCCGGCGGACGAGCCGTCCGGCGTGGTCAGCGTGGTCGGCACCTTCAACGACTGGCAGCCCGGCAAGCACGAGATGCAGGTGCGCCGCAACGGCACCCGCACGGTCAGCGTGCCGCTGGAGCCGGGGGACTACACGTTCCGCTATCTGGCGACCGGCGGCGTCTGGTTCGACGACCCGGAGGGCGGCGAACTGCACCTGTAGACGTTTCGCCGGGACGCTCCGGGGGATTTGCTTGAGTCGGCAAACATTCTCTGGAGGAGGGGCATCGTGGCAGACGTCAAACTGGCGATCGTCTACTACTCGGCGACCGGCACCGTGCACGCCATGGCGCGGCGCTTGCGGGAGGCGGCGGAGAAGGCGGGCGCCGAGGTACGCCTGCGTCAGGTCGCCGAGCTGGCCCCGCCGGAGGCGATCGCCTCGAACGCGGCCTGGAGCCAGCACTTCGACAGCACCAAGGACGAGCCCCGGGCCACCGCGGACGACGTCGTCTGGGCCGACGCGGTGCTGTTCGGCACACCGACCCGCTACGGCAACGTGGCCAGCCAGCTCAAGCAGTTCCTCGACACGCTCGGCCCGCAGTGGGCGCGGGGACAGCTGGCGGACAAGGCGTACGCCGGGTTCACCGCGAGCCAGACCGCGCACGGCGGCCAGGAGTCGACGCTGCTGGCGCTCTACCACACGATCTATCACTTCGGCGGGGTCGTGGTCGCGCCCGGATACACCGACCCGCTCAAGTTCGCCGACGGCAACCCGTACGGCGTCTCGCACGTCACCGGCGGCAGCAACGACGCCCCGCTGACCGAGGTGCAGCTGGCCGCGCTGGACCACCTGGCCCGACGCATCGTCACCGTCGCCGGGAGGCTGCGCGCCTAGCTCGGGGCCGGTCCGGTGCGGCCGTGCGGGCGCTCTCCCGCCGGTCGTACCGGGCCGGGGTCCGTCGTCGGGCGGGTTTTCGTGAGGCACGTTGCTTTGTGATGCGCCTTGCGGCCGGGGCGCCCGTGCCGGGCGCTACGGTTCTGGCCATGGCCGTCGACACCCAATACGAAGAACTGCTCCGGCGGGTGCTGGAGACCGGCACCCCGAAGAGCGACCGGACACAGACCGGCACCCGCAGCCTCTTCGGCGAGCGCCTGCGTTACGACCTGTCCCGGGGCTTCCCGCTGATCACCACCAAGCGGGTGCACTTCAAGTCGATCGCCGTCGAGCTGCTCTGGTTCCTGCGCGGCGACACGAACGTCCGGTGGCTGCACGAGCAGGGCGTGACCATCTGGGACGAGTGGGCCTCGGAGACCGGCGAGCTGGGCCCGGTCTACGGCTACCAGTGGCGCTCCTGGCCCACGCCGGACGGTGGCAGCATCGACCAGATCGCCGCGCTGCTCGACACGCTGCGCAGGGACCCGGATTCCCGTCGCATGATCGTCTCGGCGTGGAACGTGGGGCAGCTGGACCAGATGGCCCTCATGCCCTGCCACGCGATGTTCCAGTTCTACGTGGCCGACGGCCGGCTCTCCTGCCAGCTCTACCAGCGCAGCGCCGACCTGTTCCTGGGCGTGCCGTTCAACATCGCCTCGTACGCCCTGCTGACCCGGATGATCGCCGACCAGGTCGGGCTGGCGCCGGGCGACTTCATCTGGGTGGGCGGCGACTGCCACATCTACGACAACCACGTCGAGCAGGTGCGCGAGCAGCTGTCCCGGCCGGCGCTGCCGTTCCCGGAACTCCGGATCGCCGCGGCGCCCAGCCTGTTCGACTACCGGTACACCGATTTCACCCTGGTCGACTACCGGCACCACCCCGCGATCAAGGCGCCGGTGGCGGTGTGACCGTCCACCTGATCTGGGCCGAGGCCGCGGACCGGGTGATCGGCGCCGGCGGCGGCATCCCGTGGCACGTGCCCGGCGAGCAACGGATCTTCAAGGAGCGCACGATGGGCGCCACGGTGGTGATGGGTCGGGCCACCTGGGACTCGCTGCCGCGCCGGCCGCTGCCGGGCCGGCGCAACGTGGTGCTCACCCGGGACCGGTCCTGGCGGGCGGAGGGCGCCGACGTGGCCCACGACCCGGCTGACATCGGCGAGGACGATTTCTGGGTGATGGGTGGCGCGGCGGTCTATGCCGCCTTCCTGCCGCGGGCCGGCCACATCGTGCGTACGACGATCGACCTGCACGTCCCCGGCGACACCTTCGCGCCCGGGCTCGGCCCGGAGTGGGCGGTGACCGCCTCGACCGGCTGGCGGACCGCGCCGAACGGGGTCCGGTTCGTCGTCGAGGATCTGGTCCGTCGCGCCGGGACACCGCACGGCGGCGCGTGATCGGCACCCCGGGGTGATCACCGGCCGGTGGGCGGCGCCGGGGCCGCATCGCCGCGCGAACCCGGCCCCGTGCCGCTACGCGGTTCGGCCCCGCGTCGCTGAGTGATTCGGGGGCCGCGTCGCCGCGCGGACCCGGCCCCGTTGATCACTTCGGGTCGAGCCTGATCGACAGGCTGTTCACGCAGTGCCGAGTGTTCTTCGGGGTGAAGCCCTCGCCCCGGAACACGTGCCCGAGGTGCCCGTCGCAGCGTGCGCAGCGGATCTCGACGCGCACCATGCCGTGGCTGCGGTCCTCGATCTCCTTGACCGCGCCGGGAATCGCGTCGTCGAACGACGGCCAGCCGCAGTGGCTGTCGAACTTGGTGTCGCTCGGGTAGAGCTCCGCGCCGCAGCCGCGGCAGCGGTACATCCCCTCGGTCTTGGTGTCGACGTACTCACCGGTCCAGGGCGCCTCGGTGCCGGCCTCGCGGAGCACCCGGAACTCCTCCGGATCGAGCCGGATCCGCCACTCGTCCTCGGTGGTCGGCAGCGTGGTCTCTTCGGTTGCCATGCCGTCAACCGTACGTCGTACGCCGTCGCACCGACGGTGCGGCGACGCGCCGGGCCGCGCCGTTGAGCCGTCCATGGAAGCTGCATCCCCGACGTTCCGGCCGACCTTCCGGCAAGCGCTCGGCCACGGCCTGTATCTCGGCGCGCTGAGCGCGGTGGCGAGTGTCACGACGGGGGTGATCGCCACGCTGGCCTGGCCCGGTCCGATCAGCCCGCCCGGGTGGTCGTGGGCGGTGCTGGTGCTCGGGCCGCTGCTGCTCGGGGTGGTGCTCGGGCTCATGTCCGGGCGGCGGACCGGGGTGCAGGTGGGTGCCCGAGGCATCCGGACGTCGTCGCTGCTCGGCGAGGGCGAGGCGCCGTGGAACCGGGTGGTGGACCTGCGCGCCGAGCGGCGCGGGCGGCGCAAGGTGGTCTCGGTCTATCTGGACTCCGGCGCCAGCGTGCAACTTCACGCGCCGTACGACGGGGGATTCTTCGCGGCTGACCCGCAATTTGAGCTCAAAGTGTTCGCCTTGTCTCATTTGTGGCGTAGCCACCGTTTCGGTGGTCTTCCGAGTTGAGGACGCGCCGAGGAGGCTTTTCGTGTAAAACGGGCAATCCCCGCTAAGCTCCCGTGCGACCATGCAATCATACCTTTCAGCGACAGAACGGATACTCCTCATGAGCTTCGTACGTCGGCTGGCCGTGGGACTGCCCGCGGCCGGCGTCACCGCCCTCGCGGCGCTCGCCATCTCGTCGCCGGTCCTCGCGACCGACACCACACGGGCCGGGCATCCGGTCGTGATGGCCAGCCCGGACCGTGGCAACGCCGGTTATCAAGGCGAGCTGCCGGCCACCACGGCGCCCACCGCGACCGCCGTGCCCACCACCACCGCGCCGGCTCCGGCCACGGCGAGCCCGGACACCACCGGCGGAACCCGCGGCCAGCGCGGGTACGGTGGCGTGAGCCCGACCACGGAGCAGCCGACCGGGTCGGTGCAGTCGGCGCCCACTGGCGGGGTCAGCTCGGCCACCGCGCCGACGCCGACCGGGACGGTCAGCACCAAGGGCGCCGGTGTCAGCTCCGGGTCGCTGCCGTTGACCGGCGGGCCGGTGGGCGCGACCATCGCGGTCGGCCTGGCCCTCGTCGCGGGTGGCGCGGGCGCGCTCTGGTACACCCGGCGGCGGAAGAACGCTTGACCGGCACCCGTGTCCAATTTGCGAGGGTCACCCGCTTTTATCGGGTGACCCTCACTTCATGTTCCGGACCGCCCGGATCCGGCATATCGTCGGGACATGCCGAAAGCCGCCGCGGAAGAGCATCAGATCGCCGGCCACACCGTCCGCCTGACCAGCCCGGACAAGGTGGTCTTCGCCGGGCCGGGATACACCAAGCGAGACGTCTTCGAGTACTACCTGGCGGTCGGTGACGGCATCCTGCGCGCCCTGCGGGACCGGCCCACCACGCTGCAACGCTTCCCCGACGGCCTCGGCGGCGAGGCGTTCTTCCAGAAACGGATCCCGGCCCGCGGCGTGCCCGACTGGGTCCGGACCGCCACCATCCGGTTCCCCAGCATGCGTACGGCCCAGGAGCTCTGCCCCGCCGACCTGGCGCACGTCGCCTGGGCCGCGCAGATGGGCACCGTGGTGTTCCACCCGTGGCCGGTGCGTGGGGCCGCGCCGGACCACCCGGACGAGCTGCGCATCGACCTGGACCCGCAACCCGGGCTCGGCTTCGGCGACGTGGTGGCGGCTGCCGGGGTGGTCCGCGAGGTGCTCGACGAGCTGGGCTGGACCGGCTACCCGAAGACGTCCGGCGGGCGGGGCGTGCACGTCTACGTCCGGATCGCGGCGCGGTGGGACTTCGTCCAGGTGCGCCGGGCCGCGATCGCACTGGCCCGGGAGGTGGAGCGGCGCCGGCCCGACGCGATCACCACGGCGTGGTGGAAGGAGGAGCGCGGCCGGAAGGTGTTCCTGGACTACAACCAGATGGCGCGGGACCGCACCATCGCCTGCGCGTACTCCCTGCGGGCCAACGCCCGGGCCACCGTCTCCACCCCGGTCACCTGGGACGAGCTGACCCGGGTCGAACCGGACGACTTCGACCTGCGGACCGTGCCGAAACGGATCGCCACGGTCGGCGACCCACACGCCGGGATCGACGACACCGGGCACGACCTCACGCCGTTGCTGGAGTGGGTGGAGCGGGACGAGCGGGCCGGGCTGGGGGACATGCCGTACCCGCCGGACCACCCCAAGATGCCGGGGGAGCCCAAGCGGGTCCAGCCGTCCAAGGACCGTGACCGCAGGACGGCACCCTGATCTCACCATTGCGGCTTGACGCTCTGGTGGCGGTTTGACGCTCTCGTTCTCGCTGGTGCGGCTTGACGTCATCGTGGGCTGCGGCGGTTTGACGCTCCTGTTCTCGCTGGGGCGGCTTGACGCCATCGTGGGCCGGGGCGGCTTGCGGCCCTCGCTGTCACAGGGGCAGCTTCATGCCCTCGTGCGAGGCGGTGAAGCCGAGCCGCTCGTAGAAGCGGTGCGCGTCGGTGCGGCGCTTGTCCGTGGTCAGCTGAACCATCCGGCAGCCGCGCTCGCGGGCCCGCTCGATCGTCCAGCGCATCATCGCCGCGCCCAGTCCCCGGCCGCGCCGGTCGGAGCGGATCCGGACCGCCTCGACGAGCATCCGCAGCGCGCCGCCCCGGCTCAGACCCGGGATGTAGGTGAGCTGGCAGGTCCCGGCCACCACGCCGTCCTCGACCGCGACGATCAGCTCGTTGCGCGGGTCGGCGTCGATCGCCTCGAACGCCGCCCAGATCGCGTCGTCGATCTTCGCCGGAACCGTTCCGTATCCGCGCTCCCGGCTGATCGCGTCGTCGGCGAGCAGTTCCAGCACGGCGGGGACGTCGGCGCGGGTGGCGATCCGGAAATCCATGATCGCCAGTCTGGCAGTACTCTGCGGTCCGGCCGGTCGGGGGGCTGACGCGGCGCGGGCGCTCCGGCACGATGGCGACATGAATGTGCTGCTCAGGGTGCCGCGGGCGGCGTACCGCGGAGTGATCTGGCTGGCCAACTCACCGAGGACGCTGCTTGTGGCGTACCTGATCCTGATCGCCCTCTGCGGCGTGCTCTACTCCCACTTCGAGGGGCAGTCGCTCGGCGACTCGCTCTGGTGGGCGGTCGTCACCGCGTCCACGGTCGGTTACGGCGACATCTCGCCGGAGAGCTGGCCGGCCCGGATGCTGGCCGCCCTGCTCATCTCGGTGATGGTGCTCATGGTGATCCCGCTGATCACGGCGCAGTTCGCGAGCAAGCTGATCGTCGACCAGGACGCGTTCCGGCACGAGGAACAGGAGGAGCTCAAGGAGAACCTGCGCCGGGTCCGCCTGCTGCTGGAGGAGCTGGCCGAGCGCGAGGGTGTCACCGTACCCGGCGGCGCCACAGCGCGGGCCGCCGCCTCTGCCGCGCCGGCCGCCGCCTCTGCCGCGCCGGCCGCTGTCCCTGCCGCGCCGACCCCGGCTCCTGCCCCTGCTGCCGCGCCCTCCGCTGCCGCCCCTGCCGCGTCGGACGGCGTCACTTCGCTGGGCAGCGCAGGCCCTCCCGCGGCACCTTGAGGTCGATGAGGTAGCCGTCGACGGCTCGCACGACGCAGCTCGTCGACGGGTATGCCGTGTGGCCCTCGCCCTCCCAGGTCAGCACGCGTCCGGTGCCGAGCATGTTCGCCAGGTCGGCGGTGTTCTCATACGGCGTGGCCGGGTCACCGGTGGTGCCCACCACGACGATCGGCGGCGCGCCGTCCGCCTTGCCCGCCGGGTACGGGTCCCGCTCGCCCGGCCAGAACGTGCACGGCAGCATGCCCATCGCCAGCGGCGCCCCGAAGATCGGGTACTTCTTCCGCCACTCGGACTGCAACCGGCGCACCTCCTCGACGCTCGGCGCGTCGTCGGTGTCCGCGCAGTTCACCGCGAGGTTGGCGTCGAACAGGTTGGAGTAGCTGCCGTCCTGCTCGCGCTCGGCGTACTGGTCGGCGAGATCCATGATCCCCTTCGCGTCGCCGCCCTGCAGGTCGTCGATGGCCTCCGCCAGGCTGGTCCAGCCGGTCTCGGTGTAGAGCGACGAGATCAACCCGACGAAGATCCAGCCCGCCGTGGCCTGCCGGCCGTCGCGGTAGCGCACCGGGGAGGACTCGGCCTTGGCCATCGCGCCGGTCACCGCGCCGCGCGGATCCGCCGAGATCGGACACTTGGCGGCGTTCGCCTTGCACCACCTGGTGAAGTTGCTGAACGCCCGCTCGAAGCCCTTGGCCTGGCTCTCCGAGCCCTGCACGTAGCTCTCGGTCGGGTCCACCGCGCCGTCGAGCACCAGGGCCCGGACGTTGCGCGGGAACAGCTGAGCGTACGTCGCCCCGAGCAGGGTGCCGTAGGAGAAGCCCAGGTAGGTCAGCTTGCTGTCGCCGACCGCGGCGCGCAGCGCGTCCATGTCGCGCGCGGCCTGCTCGGTGGAGAAGTGCGGCAGCTGCTCGCCGTACTTCTGGCCGCAGGTGTCGGCGACCTTCCTGTTCAGCGCGACGACCTCGTCGAACTCGGCCTGGCTGACCGGGTCCGGATCGGCGGCGAAGGTGGCGTCCTGATCGGTGTCGCTGATGCACTTGACCGGGCTGGACCGGCTCACCCCGCGCGGGTCGAAGCCGACGACGTCGAAGCGGTCGGTGATCTCCTTGGGCAGACCGCCCAGGCCCGGCCCGAACGACAGGTAGACCGCGAGGTCGACGCCGGACCCGCCGGGACCGCCCGGGTTGAGCAGCAGCGAGCCGATCCGGTTCTTCTGACCGGCGGAGCGGACCCGGATCAGCGCGATGTCGTAGGTCTGGCCGCTGTCGGGCTCGGCCCAGTCCCGTGGCACCGCCACCGTGGCGCAGTCGTAGCTCATCCCCGGGGCGCCGCGACCGATGAGCTTCTCCGGCACGTCCGGACAGGGCGACCACTGCGCCGCCGTGCCGGGCGCCGAGCCGGATGCGGGTGTGCCGTCGCCGGGGGTGGCGGGCTGGTCGGCGCCCGCGGGCGCGAACGCCGGCAGGGTGCAGCCGCCGGTGGCCATGACCATCGCGGCGACAAGAGCGATGACCGAACGCGAGCGACGCGGCACGACGCGACCCTTTCGACTTCGGGGACCTTGCGCCACGAGGCTAGCCGGTCGGTACGACATCCGCCGTCAGCGGCTGGTCAGCACCTCGGCCAGGTCGAAGCGCACCGGGCGTTCCAGCTGTTCGTACGTGCAGGTGCGGGGCTCGCGGTCGGGCCGCCAGCGCTCGAACTGGGCGGTGTGCCGGAACCGGGGCCCCTCCATGTAGTCGTAACGGACCTCGACCACCCGCTCGGGGCGCAGCGGGGTGAACGACAGATCCTTGCCGGCGTTCCACCGGCTCACCTCATTCTTGCGCGGGGTACGCTCGCCCTGCTCGTGCGCGGCCCAGTTCCACGGATGCCCCTCGAAGCCGGTGACCAGCGGCTGCAACTGCTCGAACAGCTCCTCGCGGACCGCCATCGGGAACGAGCCGATCACCCCGACCGAGACCAGCACGTCCCGCTCGTCGTAGAGGCCGAGCAGCAGCGACCCGATCCGGTTCTCGGCCGACTTGTGCACCCGGTAGCCGGCCACCACGCAGTCCGCGGTGCGCTTGTGTTTGATCTTGGACATCACCCGCTTGTCCGGCTGGTAGGTCAGATCACGCCCCTTGGCGATCAGCCCGTCCAGCCCGGCGCCCTCGAACTCGTCGAACCAGCGCCGGGCGGTGGCGAGGTCGTCGGTGGCCGGAGTGACGTACACCGGAGGCCGGGCCTCGGCCAGCGCCCGCAGCAGGCGTTCCCGGCGCTGCCCGAAGGGCAGTTCGGTGAGGTCCTCGTCGCCGATCGCCAGCAGGTCGAAGGCGACGAAGCCGGCCGGGGTCTGCTCGGAGAGCAGCTTGACCCGGCTCGCCGCGGGGTGGATCCGCTGCTGCAGCGCCTCGAAGTCGAGGGTGTTGCGCCCGGTGTCGGCGACGATCACCTCGCCGTCGATCACCGACCGGTCCGGGAAGTTGGCCAGCACCGCGGCCACCACCTCGGGGAAGTAGCGCGTCATCGGCCTCTCGTTGCGGCTGCCGATCTCCACCTCGTCGCCGTCCCGGAAGATGATCGACCGGAAGCCGTCCCACTTGGGCTCGTAGATCTGTCCCGGCGGGATGTCGGCGACGGGCTTGGCGAGCATCGGCTTGACCGGTGGCATGATCGGCAGCTGCATCCGCTCAGTGTGCCGCTAAAACCGGCACGGGGAAGCCCTTTACTCTGCCCCTGGGGCAGACTCCAGGATCGGTCGCATGAGATCGCAGTCCGCGGGACCGCTCACGACCGGCCCGATGTCCATCGGGGAGTTCGCCCGGCTGTCCGGGCTCTCGATCAAGGCGCTCCGGCTCTACGACGTCTCCGGTCTGCTGCCGGCCGCCGAGGTCGACCCGATCACCGGCTATCGGCGCTACGCCGCCGCCCAGCTGAAGCGGGCCCGCCGGATCGGCGTGCTGCGCCGGATCGGCATGCCGCTCCCGGTGATCGGCGAGATGCTCGTGCTGTCCGACGCCGAGGCGGTCGGCCGGCTGGACCGTTGGTGGGCCGGGGAGGAGGCGGCCACGGCCGCCCGCCGCTCCGGCCACCTGTGGCTGCGGACCTCGCTGGCGCACGGTGACGAGCCGGAGCGGGACTACCCGGTGCGCGCGGTCCAGCGACCGCAGCGCAAGGTCGCCACCATCCGTACGGAGGTGGATCAGCAGGGCCTGGTTCCGGCGATCGGCGCGGCGCAGTGGTCGATCCGGGCCCATCTCGACCGGCACGGCGCCCGGCACACCCCGGAGCACTGGGTGATCTACCACGGTCTGGTCACCCCGGACACCGAGGCGGCGATCGAGGTCTGCGTGCCGTATTCCGGCTCCGCCGAACCGGGTCGCGACATCGCGCTGCGGATCGAGCCGGCGCAGTCGCTGGCGTGTGCGACGGTCCTGCGCGACGACTGCTTCTATCCCCGGATCACCGCCGCCTACCAGGCGGTGCACCGGCACCTGACCGCTGCCGGGCTGGTCGCCGCCGGCCTGCCCCGGGAGACCTACCTGGACCACTGGGACCGGCTCGCCGGCGATGCGCCGTTCGCCCACGTCGCCCAACCCGTCGAGGAGTGACGAGATGGACTACACCCGACAGACCCGATTCTCCGACCCGGGCCGGCACCACGACCGGCTCGCCGCGCTGCCCGCCGACCCGGCCGCCGTCGGCGCGGTGGTCCGCAACCTGACGGTGCACTATCGCGCTTCCGGCATCGACTTCCCGCCGGACCGGCTGGCCGACATCGACGCCCGCTGGGCGCACCGGATGCTCGACCTCGACCGGGAGCGATTCGGTGACGTGCCGTTCGACGTGCCACGCCCGGCCGAGCAGCGGGTGGTCGGCTGCTGCCGCGACTCGGCGCTGCTCACCGTGGCGGCGCTACGGTCCGGCGGGATCGCCGCCCGCAGCCGGGTCGGCTTCGCCGGCTACCTGACGCCCGGCTACCACGTGGACCACGTGATCGTGGAATACCACGACGGCGTCCGGTGGATCGCCACGGACACCGGGGTGGATCCGGCCGCGGACTGGCCGGTCGACGTGACCGACGTGCCGCTCGGCCCGGTCGGCCTGCACACCGCCGCGCAGGCCTGGCAGGCGCTGCGCCGCGGTGAGCTCGACCCGTGGGCGTACGGCACCGGCCCCGGCGAGCCGATCGGCGGACCGTGGATGATCCGGTACTACCTCGCCGTGGAACTGGCTCACCGTCTGGGCGACGAGTTGCTGCTCTGGGACCTCTTCGGCGAGGCCGCCGAGTACGCCGATCGTGACTGGGCCGACCTTCCCGCCGAGATGCCCGGCGACCTGTCCCACCTGGACGAGACCGCCGGCCTCCTGGTCGCGGCGGACGCCGGCGACCACGCGGCCGAGCGCGAACTGGGCGCGCGATATGCCGGCGACGCCCGCCTGCGTCCCGGACCGTCCGTCCGGTGCGTCTCCCCGCGGGGCGCTCACTACCAGGTGCGCCTGTGCTGACCCGGGCTTCCCGACGTCAGCCGTGGGAAACGGCGCCGCGATGCGGTCGGGGTGCGGGCTCAGCGGACCAGCAGGCCGACAAGCCTTTCCAGCTCGGCCGCCGGGTCCGTGGCCAGGCCCATGTGGACCGGGCCGGCCCGCAGGACGGTGCTGCGCGGGGCAACGAGCCACCGGAAGCGCTCACCCAGCTTCATCCCGGCCGACGCGCCACCGCCGGTGCACGTGGCCTCCCAGGAGTCCAGCGCGGCCCGGACCGCCGGCACATCCGCGGACGGATCCAGCGCGAGCAGGCGGGATTCGTCCAGGTGGGTGCGGGCGGCCAGGAAGTCGTGACGCTGGCAGTACAACAGCACGCCGACGTTGATCAGCTCGCCGCGTTCGATGCGGGGCACGGCCTGGATGACGGCGTACTCGTAGGGCACCCTCATGGCAGCCACGCCTCCGGCTGCGCGGCCCGGCCGGCGAGATGGTCGAGATAGGCGTTGCGGTCGCCGTCGTCCAGCCAGTCCTCCGGGACCAGCGCGACCACCTCGGCGAGCAGGTCGGGCGTGATCCGGGCGGCCAGGGCCGGGCCCTCGGTCGAGAGCTGGGTGGCGTACGGCTTCAGCACGTGATCGTCCCAGCGGTACGCGCGGTGCCGCACGCTCTGCGCCCGCGCCCAGTTGTGGTGGAAGTAGAGCGTGGCGCCGTGGTCGATCAGCCACAGGTCGCCGTGCCAGACCAGCAGGTTCGGGTTGCGCCAGCTGCGGTCCACGTTCTCCACGAACGCGTCGAAGGCCAGCACCCGGCTGGCCAGCGCGGCCTCGACCGGATGCGCGTTCGGGTCGTAGCCCAGCGCGCCCGGCAGGAAGTCCATCCCCAGGTTGCCGCCGGCGCTCGCCTTGATCAGCTCCTGGACCTCCTCGTCCGGCTCGGCCCGGGCCACGACCGGGTCCAGCTCGACCCGGGCCAGCTCCGGCACCGGCAGACCGAGGCGGCGCGCCAGCTCACCGGCGATCACCTCGGCGACCAGGGCCTTGGACCCCTGTCCGGCGCCGCGGAACTTGACCACGTACGTACCGAGATCGTCGGCCTCGACGACACCCGGCAGCGAGCCGCCCTCCCGCAGCGGGGTGACATACCGGATGGCGGTGACTTCGCGCAGCACCCGACCACCCTAGTCGGGCCCGGGCCGCGCCGGTTGCCCGGACCCGCGCCCCCGTACGGCCGCCGGAGAGCCTGGCCGGTGCGGTGCGGTGCGGTGCGGTGCGGTGCGGTGCGGTGCGGTGCGGTGCGGTGCGGTGCGGTGCGGTGCGGTGCGGCGCGGCGCGGTGCGGGGGCGGTGCGGCGCGGTGCGGTGCGGTGCGGGGGCGGCGCGGTGCGGTGCGGCGCGGTGCGGTGCGGTGCGGTGCGGGGGCGGCGCGGTGCGGTGCGGCGCGGTGCGGCGCGGCGCGGTGCGGTGCGGCGCGGTGCGGCGCGGTGCGGGGGCGGCGCGGTGCGGTGCGGGGCGGTGCGGTGCGGTGCGGGGGCGGCGCGGTGCGGGGGCGGGGCGGCGCGAGGTGGGCCGGCCGGGCCGTGGTGCGGGCCGGCCGGGGGGGATCAGGGGGTGGGCGGGCCCCGGCGCCGAAGTGCGTCCACCCTGATCGGTCCGTGAGTCCGGCGCCGGCTGCGGGTGTGGCCGCCGTGGCCACACTCCGAGGCCCACTTGAGCGAATGCTCAAATCAACCTACGCTGCTCTTGAGCGGTCGCTCAAGACGGGGGGTGGCCGCTCCCGACGGGGGGAGCAGTGATGAACGGCAGAGGCATCCGGCCGGCGAACCGCTGGTTGGCCGGGCTGATCGGGGTCTTCGGCGTGATCTGCTTCGTGATCACGGTGCGGTCCGGGCGGGCGGACAGCGCGATGTTGTTCGTGGCGTTCCCGATCGCGCTGGCGATCGGGCTGGCCCTGGCCCCGGGGCGCACCCACGCACGGCCGGGTGTTCCAGCTGACCACCATCGCCCTGCTGCTGGCGGCGGTGGCGCTGCACGAGGGGGCGATCTGCGTGCTGCTCGCCGCGCCGCTGGTCTACGCGGTGGCCCACGCGGTCACCGGGCTGGTGCGGCTGGCGCAGCGTGGCGGCCGGTACGGTCTGGCCGTGCTGCCGCTGCCGTTGCTGCTGGTGGGCAGCGCGGAGGGGGCCGGCCCGGACTTCCGGGTGCACCCGGACCAGTCGGTCGAGGTGACCCGCGTGGTGGCGCTGGCCCCGGCCGAGGTGCGCGCCCGGCTGGCGGCCGGCCCGCATCCGGTGGCCGTCCGGTCGGCGCCGCTGCGGCTGCTCCGCGTGCCGGTGCCGCAGCATGTGCACGGCGCCGGCCTCGCCCCGGGGGACCGCTGGACGTTCGCCTATCACGGCAGCTCGCACGGCCCGGGCGGGGAGATCGTCACCGAGGTCCGCAACGCCGGGCCGGCCGCGATCACCTTCGCGGTCGTGGCGGACACCTCGATCACGCATCGCTGGGTGGGCATGCGCGACGCCACGCTGAGCTGGCGTGCCACCGGGGGCGGGACCGCGGTCACGCTGCGGGTCGACTACCGGCGCGGCCTCGATCCGTCCTGGTATTTCGGGCCGCTCCAGGACGGTTTCATGCACGCCGGAGCCGGCCACCTCCTGGACATGCTGTCGCTGCGATGAACCGGCCCGCGAGGTCCGCGCGGCGCGCCACGGCCGCCGCACCGGACGGCTTTCCGAGGTACGCGCGGAGCCGGCCATGATCGTGGCTCGTTACCTGGCCCTGCTCCTGCCGGTCGCCGCCGTCCTGGCCGCCGACCGCCTCCGCGAGCGCGGCGCCGGCCGGGATCGCAACCGGAGGGCCGGATGCGGCGCCGGCCGGGATCGCGACCGGAGGGCCGGATGCGGCGCCGGCCGGGATCGCGACCGGAGGGCCGGATGCAGCGCCGGTCGGGACCGCGACCGGGTCACCGCCGCTCCGGTGGCCGGCCGGGATCGCGACCGGGCCGGCGCCTTCCTGGCGTTCCTCGCCGCCGCCGTCGGCGTCGCGGCCCTGCACGAGGTCGCCATCCGGGCTGGTTGGCACTCGTTCGCCGGAGTGGACGGGGCCTACCACGGCATGCCGGTGGACCTGTGGCTCGGCTGGGCCGCGCTGTGGGGCGCGGTCCCGGTCCTGCTGCGCCGCCTCGTGCCGGTCCCGGTCGCGCTGGGTCTGCTGCTCTGGATCGACATGGTGGCGATGCCGTCGCTGGACCCGTTGGTCCGGTTGGGCCCGCACTGGCTGCACGGCGAGCTGCTCGGGCTGGCCGCCGTCGCGCTCCCGGCGCAGCTTCTCGGCCGCTGGACCGCCACCGGCCGCCACCTGGCCGCCCGGGTGCTGTTGCAGATGGCCGTCTTCACCGGCCTGGTGCTCTGGCTGATCCCGTCCGTGGCGTTCACGCTCGGTGACGGTGGCTGGGAGCACCTGCTCGACCTGTCCGGTTCGGCGCGGGTGGTGGCGGCCCAGGCCGGGATGGCGGCGGCGGTTCCGGCGCTGGCGGCCGTCCGCGAGTTCGCGGTCCGGGGCGGCGGCACGCCGTTCCCGTGGGACCCGCCGGAGCGCCTGGTCACCACCGGCCCGTACGCCTACGTCGCCAACCCGATGCAGCTCAGCACGGTGCTGCTGGTGGGCCTGCTGGCCGCTGCCACGCACAGCCTCACGCTGGCCGCCGTGGTGCTCGGCACGGTCGCCTTCGCGGCCGGGATCGCCGCCCCGCACGAGCAGGCCGACCTGCGCGAGCGGCACGGGGCGGCATGGCTGGCGTACCGGCGGCAGGTCCACGACTGGCGGCCCCGGGCCCGGCCGTACCCCGCCGAGCCGGCCCGGCTGTGGCTCGACGACGACTGCGGTCCGTGCGCGGGCACCCGGGACATGCTCGCGCGGCGCTCGCCCGTACGGTTGAGGATCGTGCCCGCCGCGACCCACCCGGCCACCCTCCGGCGCGCCCGGTACGAGGCCGCCGACGGGTACACCGCGTCCGGGGTGGCCGCCGTCGCGTCCGCGTTCGATCACCTCGGGCTCGGATGGGCGTACGCCGGATGGTTCCTGCGCCTGCCGGTGGTGAACCAGCTGGCGCAACTGATCACCGACGCCCAGATTGCACCCCCGCACCCGGCGGAAGGACCCAGGTGAACGACCCGAAGAAGAGCGACACCAAGCAGCGCCTGCTCGACGGCGCGCTCGTGGCCCTGCGCGAGCACGGCGTGACCGGCGCGTCGGCCCGCACCGTCGCCGCCGCGGCCGGGGTCAACCAGGCGCTGGTCTTCTACCACTTCGGGTCGGTCGACGAGCTGCTCGGCGCCGCCTGCCGGCAGGCCACCGACCGGCGGGTGGCGTTCTACGCCGGCCGCTTCGCCGCGGTCACCTCGCTGCGCGAGCTGCTGCAGGTGGGCCGCGACCTGCACGTCATCGAGCTGGCCGAGGGCAACGTCTCGGTGCTGGCCCAGATGCTCGCCGCGGCGCAGAACAACGAGCGGCTGGCCGAGCCGATCCGGGCGGCGTTCCAGGTGTGGACCGACGAGATCGAGACGGTGCTGCGGCGGCTGCTCGCCGGTTCGCCGATCGCGGAGGTCGCCGACCTGCCCGGGCTGGCCCGGGCGATCTCCTCGGCCTTCGTCGGCCTGGAACTCTACGAGGGCATCGACGCGGCGGGCGGGCGCCGCGCCCTGGACGCCCTCGACCAGCTCGCGGTGCTGGTCGAGGTGGTCGACGAGATGGGGCCGCTGGCCACCCGCCTGCTGCGCTCCCGGATCCGCAGGAGCGGCCGGGGCTGACGCGGCCCCCGGCCGGTCAGAGCACGAACGCGTCGGTCCACAGCTGCCGGGAGCGCCCGGACAGCGCCTCCATCAGCCCGACCGCCTGCCCGTCGGTCAGCCCGGCCACGAAGTCGATCACCGCGCGCCCGCGCGCCCGGCTGTGCCGCTCCGGGGTGCCCTGCGGGAGCTCCGCGTCGGCGAGCTCGACCAGGTCCCGCAGCCGTCGCGGCAGCCGGTCCTCCTCGTCCGGGTCGGTCAGCCAGGCCAGCAGCGCCTCCACCAGGCCGGCCAGCAGGCGGCCCTGACCGCGCTGATGCAGCGCGAGGTCCGGCCGGGCCAGCACGAACCGATTCTGTACGAACTTGAGCACCTGGACCTCGTGCCACTGCGCCACGGCCAGCTGGGCGTGCCCGCTGCGGATCGCCGCCTGCTCGGTCAGCCGCACCGAGTCGACCAGCCGCCGGGTCCAGGTCGCCGCGAACGCCGCCACCCGCGCCTCGGCCGCCACCGAGCCGTCGAACGGCTGGGCCAGCAGCCCGTCCACCAGCTCGGCACGCACCAGCTCGACCGCGTCGGCGAACGCGTCGTCGTCGGCGATCCAGCCGTCCTTGCGGTGCAGGCTGCGGCGCAGCGACTCGATCGCGCCGCCGGCCCGCTTCAGATCGGTCGCGGTGCCCCAGCGCTGCCAGGCCATCAGCTCGGTGGCCACCGCGCCCTGCTGCAACACCCCGACCCGGTGCACGTCCTCCAGGTCGTGGATGGCGTACGCGATGTCGTCGGCCGCGTCCATCACCGAGGCCTCGACGGTCTGCTGCCAGTCCGCGACCCGCCCGGCGAACGGCGCGCGCGCCGCCCGCATGTCGGGGACCTCGGTGGAGTACGCCCCGAACTTCGCCGAGCCGCCGTCCGGATCCTCCGGGTGGGCGGCCGCCCCGCGCGGCGGCGGGTCCATGAACCGCGGGTGCGGCTGCGGATGCCCGTGCCGGGTCCACGGGTACTTCAGGATCGCGGCGCGGGTGGCGTTGGTCAGGTTGAGCCCGATGGTGGCCTGCCCGCGGATCTCGGTGCTGGTCACGATCCGGTACGACTGGGCGTTGCCCTCGAACCCGTCGCGCAGCCCGAGCCGGTGCCGGGCCAGCCGGTCCAGCACCCGCTCGCCGAGGTGGCCGAACGGCGGGTGCCCCAGGTCGTGGGCGAGCGCCGCGGCCTCCACCACGTCCGGGTCGCAGCCGCCCAGCTTCTCCGCCAGGTCGGGCTCACCGGTCTGGATCCGCTCGGCGATGGCCCGGGCCACCTGGGCGACCTTGAGGCTGTGGGTGAGCCGGTTGTGCACCAGCAGTCCGGCCCCGCCGGGGCTGATCACCTGGGTGACCCCGGCGAGGCGGGCGAAGAAGGGGGAGGCGACGATCCGGTCCCGGTCCACCCGGAACGGGCTGAAAGCTAGGTCACCGGGGGCGACCGTGCTGTCGCCGAAGAGTCGCTGGGCGCGGGGATCGTCCATCCCCGGAGGCTACCGGGCCTGCAGAGCGTCCAGCGCCACGGCCATCGCCACGACCAGCCGGCGGTCCAGGTTGGGGTCCTGGATGGTGACGGTGTAGCGGTCGCGCAGCCCCCACTTGCGTTCCACCGAGAAGACCACGTGGCCGTTGACCTCGAAGTCGAAGTGGTACGGCAGCCACGACAGGTAGTCCACGAACCGCCGCAGCAGGGCCACGAACAGGTTGCGCTCCTGGCCGACGGCCTCGTAGTAGCCGGGCTGTTCGAGCACCCAGGTGGACCGCAGCAGCGAGGCGCCGAACTTCTTGCGGAACAGGCCGATCGGGTTGCCGGCCGCGTCGAACACGTCGTAGGTGGCGCCCAGGTCGATCACCTGGCGGGCCTTGAAGCCCAGCACCGGCACCTGCTTGGTGTCATCGGTGTAGAGGGTGACCTGTTCCTTGAACGCCAGCCGCTTCTGCTGGGCGAAGGCGAGGACACCGGCCTCCTGGCCGTCCGGGGTGACCCCGTGCACCTCGTACTGATTGACCATCAAACGGACGCGCTGACGCACGATGAGCTGGTGTTGTGCCTGGAGAATATCGATCGTCACGGCGGCAGTGTGTCATACGCGTCACTTGCTGAGCGCAGTCTCAGGGCGGCGGTGGGCGTGACGGGCCCCATCGGGTCAGACTAAGCGCATGGCGAAGCGTGTGCGTACCCGTACGGTGATGGCTCTGGCGCTCGGCGCCGCGGCGGTCTGGGCCGTTCGCGACCTGCCCGCGCAGCTCGGTGCGAAGGCGCGCGGAGCGCGGCGGGCCCGGATCGAGGCATCCCCGCAGTTCTCCGGTGGAAAGTTCCGCAACACCGTGCCGGCCACCGAGGTGCCCGCCGCGTCGATGCCCCGGCTGCTCGTCGCCGCGGCCACCGGCCGCGAGGCGCGCCGGCCGCACCTGCCGGTCCCGGTGGTCGACCCCGGCCCGGCGCCCGCCGACGGCCTGCACGTCACGTGGTACGGCCACTCCTCCGCCCTGGTCGAGATCGAGGGCCGCCGGGTGCTGCTGGACCCGGTCTGGAGCGAGCGCTGCTCCCCGTCCCGCCTGACCGGCCCGCGCCGCCTGCACGAGCCGCCGGCGCCGCTGCGCGAGCTGCCCCCGCTGGACGCGATCCTGATCTCCCACGACCACTACGACCACCTCGACATGGCCAGCGTCCAGACCCTGGTCGACCTGCAGGCCGCGCCGTTCGTGGTGCCGCTCGGGGTGGGCGCGCACCTGGAGCGCTGGGGTGTGCCGGAGACCCGGATCATCGAGCTGGACTGGCACGAGTCGCACCGGATCGGCGCCCTGGAGCTGGTCGCCACCCCGGCGCGGCACTTCTCCGGCCGCGGCCTCGACCGCGACGAGACCCTCTGGGCCAGCTGGGTGATCAAGGGGCCGACCCGGCGCGCGTTCTACTCCGGCGACACGGGGTACTTCCCGGGCTTCGCCGCGATCGGCGAGCAGCACGGCCCGTTCGACGTCACGCTGGTGCAGGTCGGGGCGTACGGCGACGCCTGGCCGGACATCCACATGGTCCCGGAGGACGGCGTCTCGGTCCACGTCGACGTCCGTGGCGGCCTGATGATCCCGGTGCACTGGGCGACGTTCAATCTGGCCCTGCACGAGTGGTCGGAACCGGCCGACCGCACCTGGCGCGAGGCCAAGGCGCGCGGTGTGCGGCTGGCCATCCCGCGCCCGGGCGAGCGTGTGGACGTCGACAACCCGCCGCCGGTCGACGGCTGGTGGCAGCAGGTCGTCTGATCGTCCGGACCCGGCGCGGGCGACCGGCGCACGCGCGGCGGCCGTCCGGACCCGGCGCGGGGCGACCGGCGCACGCGCGGCGGCCCCCGGTCGCCGGTGCGCACCGTGCCGCCGCCGGTCCGTCGCGCGGGTCAGGCGGCGGGGACGCAGACCTCGACCGCGCCCGGGACCACCGAGGCGGTGAAGCGCTTGGTGCGGGCCCGGGCGCCGCCGTCCAGCTCGTACTCCAGTTTCGACTCCAGTTTGACCTCGACCTTGCGCGCGCGTGTGGTGCGCACGAACGGCGAGCTGTCCGACCGCCGCACCGCCATCGTGCCCAGTGCCCGGGCCCACTGCAGCGCGCCCTGCGCGGTCGCCACCCCGACGTCCAGCCAGCCGTCGTCGGGCACGGCGTCGTCGAACGCCCGGATCCCGCCGGTGATCGTGCCGACGTTCCCGATCAGCACGCAGCTCGCCGCGTCGTCGAACCAGGTCGTGCCGTCCACCTTGATCCTCGTGCGCGGCGCCTCGCCGCCGACGTGGCGGATGCCGGTCCAGACGTAGGCGAGCTTGCCCAGCCGGTCCTTCAGGTCGCCGTCGGCGTCTTTGATCATCGCGCCGTCGAAGCCGACCCCGGCCATCACCGCGAAGTGCTCGCCGTTGAGCCGGCCCAGGTCCAGGCGCCGCCGGGGGCCGGTGAACGCGATCTCCACGGCCTTCGCCAGGTCGGTGGGGATGCCCAGGTTGCCGGCGAGCAGGTTGCCGGTGCCGGCCGGCATGATCGCGACCGGCACCCGGGAGCCGGCGACCACGTCCAGGGCGCGCTGCACCATGCCGTCACCGCCCCAGACCACGAGCAGGTCCGGATCCTTGGCCAGCGCCTTGCGGATCTCCTTCGGCGCCTTACGGCTCTTCGGCACCTCGTACCAGAGCAGCTTCTTGATGTCCCGGTCGGTGAGCCGGCGGCGCAGCTCGTCGAGTCCGCCACCGAGGGTCTTGCGCTGATGGGCGACGACGGCGATCGTGCGGGGGGTTCGCATGTCGCCGCCGTTACCCGGCGCCCGGACCCGCCCAAACGTCGGAACGTCCCCGCGTCACGTGACCGGAGCGGGGCAACCGAGCGTACGGACGCCCCCGCGACGCGGGGACGTCCGTACGTCGGGGCCGGGTCAGCGGAAGCTGAAGCGGCGTCGCTGCGGCTTCTTGCGCCCGAAGGTGGACTGCACCGTGTCGGCGCCCTGGCGCAGCAGGCGGGTGGCCCGGCTCGGCCCGCGGCGTTTCTCCATGGCCTCGCTGAGCTTGCGGGCGCCGGCCGCACCGAGCGGCACGACGATGGCGGTGAAAATCATGCGGCGCAGAAATGTCCAGATCATGCCTGACGTGTACCCACCAACGGAGATCAGTTCACGGTTTCCCGCATCCGTTGTTCGGCGGCCGCGCTGCGAATCACCATGAGGCGCAGCTCCAGCTCGTCGGCGACCAGCGCGGCGAGGTGCTCCAGCGCGGTGAGCTGGCGCGCGGTCGCCTCGCGCGGCCGGTTGTCGATCACGTTGACGGTGCCCAGGCGGTACCCGTCGTGGGTGCGGATCGGCGCGGCGGCGTAGAAGCGCAACCCGAGCTCGCCCCGGACCAGCGGATGCTGCAGGGTGCGCGGGTCGACCGCGGCGTCGTTGATCACGTAGACGCCGTCCCGGGCGATCACCGAGGCGCACAGCCCGGGCTCCCTGCCGAGCTCGCGTACGCCGTCGAGCCCCTGGCAGGCCGCCAGCCAGACACGGTCGCGCTCGACCAGGGACACGGTCGCGATCGGAGTGTCGAAGATGGCGCCGGCCACGAAGGCGACCCGGTCGTACGCCTGCTCCACCGGTTGGTCCACCAGCCGGTAGCGGCGTACCGCGGCGAGCCGGGCCTGCTCGTGCGGATCCACGTTGTCGAGGTACTCGTAGGCGTTCGACTCCACTGTCATGGGGCGGAGCCTATTGCGGCCCCTGGTGTCCCGCGTCACACAAGGGGTCAGTCGACCGGGCCGTGGCGGCGTGGCCCGGCCGGCTCAGAACCTCGCGAAGGACCGCACCGGCATCCGGGGGCCGTAGCGCGGAGCCATCAGGCCGCCCATGGCGAGCAGGTCGCAGACCCGGCCGCGGTGTCCGCGGAACGGCTCCAGCAGGGCCAGCATCCGCTCGTCGGTGCCGCGCGGCTCGCCGGCCAGGGCGTACGCGACGGTGTTGGGAATGTGGAAATCGCCGACGCTGACCGCGTCCGGGTCGCCGAAGGCGGTCCGGACCACCTCGGCCGCGGTCCACGGCCCGATCCCGGGCAGCGCGGTCATCCGCCGGGTCGCCTCGGCCGCGTCGGCGCACCGCTCCAGGCGGTCGGCGACCAGCGCGGCACGCAGCAGGGCCTGGGCGCGGCGCTGCTCGACGCCGAGCGGATGGAACTCCCAGTAGGCGCAGGCCGCCACGGCGGCCGGGTCGGGCGGCAGCACCAGGCCGGCCGGTCCGGGCGCCGGCTCACCGAACCGCCGGCAGATCGCCCGGTACGACCGGTGCGCCTCGTTGCCGGTGACCTTCTGCTCCAGGATCGCCCGCAGCAGGCGGGGGAAGACCCGGCCGGTGGCCGGCATGCGCACCCCGGTGAACGTCCGGGCCAGCCGCGCGACCACGGGGTGCCGGCGGGCCAGGGCGGGGAACCCGGTGAGGTCGTCGCGCAGCCCGGCGATCGCGTCGGCGCGGTCGGCGACCCACGCCGCCCCCGGCCCGAAGCCGGTGGCCAGCAGTTCCCCGCCGGAGCGGGCCAGGCACAGGGCGGCGGCGCCCTCCGGGGTACGCACGGCGAGCCAGAACTCGTCGTCGCGGAACCGGCCGCAGGGGTCGTGCCCGGGCACCAGCAGCGGCCGCACCGAGGCGCCCAGCCGATACCGCTCGGGCGGCGTCAGGCGGCGTCTCACCTCGGAGGTCACCGGGAAACTGTGCCACGCCGGAGCGGCTTTGACGACCGGCCGCAGCCCGCGCCGCACAGGCCGATGGCCCTGACCCCGGTGCGGGGGCAGGGCCATCGGATGGTGATCGACCGGTTTCAGCGGCTCGATCACCGTAGGTGCGGAGCGGTTGCCCCGGGTGGAGGCCGGGCAGCCGCGGTTCACGTCCGGCAGGGGGAAGGACGGTCGGCGGGCCCGAAGGGGGGTCCCGGAGACGCACGGTGGGAACGTGCGGCTCCGGTTCGGGCCCGCCGAGCGGCTGTGCTCCGCGAGCAGCCGGGTCAGCGGACCCGGATGCGGACCACGTCGAAGGCCGGGGTCTGGTTGGCGCGTTCCATCATCGGGATGCGGTGCGAGCCGTCGCCGGCCCAGGAGGCGCACTGGGCGGTGCCGGACTGTGGCAGGCCGGGGACCTGGATGGTGACGGTGTCCGGGGTGGCGCCGCCGTTGCTGTCCTCGGTGGCGACGAAGAATGCCGGCACCGGCTCGGGGGCGGGTGCCTCGTTGGTGCTGGCCAGCATCCGGCAGGCGGTGTGGAAGTGGCCGCGGACCAGGCCGTTCTGCAGGACGCTGGACTCCACGTAGTAGCCGCCCTGGCCGGCCGCGAGGAACCGGTCGCGGATCAGGTTGCGGGTGCTGACCTGCAGCGTGAACGGCTGGTTGCGGTTGACCTGCCGGGGGGCCTGGGTGATCAGCAGTGACGGGTTGTTGGCCGCCGAGCCGACCTCGCCGAACTCGGTCGAGACGCAGCGGTCGCCCTTCTGGAAGCCGTCGTGCGCGGGCAGGTTGCTGCTCGCGCAGCTGTTCGTCAGGATGCCGAGGCCGGCGCCGGGCGGAGCGGTGCTGGGCGCGCCGCCCCCGTTGTTGTTGCCGCCGTTGTTCCCACCGCCGTTGTTGCCGCCGTCGCCGCCGCCGTTGTTGCCGTCGCCGCCGCCGTTGTTGCCGCCGTCGCCGCCGTTGTTCCCACCGCCGTTGTTGCCGCCGTCGCCGCCGCCGTTGTTGCCGCCGCCGCCGTTGTTGTTGCCGTCGCCGCCGCCGTTGTTGCCGCCGTCGCCGTTGTTGCCCCCGTTGTTCCCGCCGTTGTCGCCGTTCTGGTCCCCGGCCGGTTCGGTGGACGCCGCGGCGCTGGCCGGCGCGCTGCTGGCGGCCCCGCCGTTGTTCCCGCCGTTGTTACCCCCGTTGTTGTTGCCGCCGCCGTTGTTGCCGCCGTTGCCCCGGTCACGGCGGCGGAGGGTCTCCGCGTTCGACACGTTGTTCATCACCCATTCCCGGCACCGCGCCCGCACCTGCTCGGTGGTCGCCACGTCACCCGCGCCGTCGTCCGGGTGCTGGGTGACCGTGCCGTTGTTGGTGGTGTACGTGCCGCGCCGGGTCTGCGTGGACAGCCTGGTCTGACCGCCGGCCCGCAGGTTGTCGCAGGCGGCGAGCGCCGACTTGGTGTTGTCCTTGTTGGTGCTGGCGCTCGAGATCTGCGTGACCGTCACGATGCCGCCGAACGCCGCCAGGGTGGCCGCTACGGCGATGACGCGGCGACGCCCGCTGAACCACGGAGAGTTACTGGCGCGCCGGTACTTGGACCTTCGCATGGGTGACACCTTTCTTCGTCGCCGTCGGGGCGAGTTCTCTCGGGCTACCGCGCGCGGAAGATGCGCATGGTCGTGATCACACCGACCACCAGCGCGGCGGCCAGGACGAGCAGGATTACGGTGTTGCTGAGACCCGGCACCCCACCGCCACTGGCCGCGGCGGCGATCATCTGGTTGTCGATCGGGACCGGACCCTTCTGGCCGGCGGTCGGCGCGGCCGCGGTCGGCAACGCGGCGTAATCGACGATGCCGCTGCTCTCCAGCAGGGTCATGTGCGTCATGACGAACTGGTTCGCCTGCTGAGCCAGCTTCCGGACGGTGTCGTTGCGGGTCGTCGCCCGGATGGTCCCGATGGCCGGGAAGATCTTCCCGTGCGCGGCGCGGAGCCGGTCGATGAAGATCTGGTCGAACTGCGCGCCCTCGGCGTTCTCCATCTCGTTCAGCCAGCCCAGCTGGTCGCCGTTGGGCTGGTTGGGCAGCTCGATGCCGAGCTTCTTGGCCGCTGCCCGGTCCAGGTTGTCGAGCGCGACGTGCTGCTGCGCGATCGATCTGCCGATCTTGACGACGTTCGGGTCGTCCGACTTCTCCTGGGCCATGTTGCCGGCCGGGATCTCCCACAGACCCGCCAGCCGTACCTTGATCACGAAGTCTCGGTCAGCGGCGCTGACCGTGCCCTTGGCGGTGTCGGTGAGCCCCGTGTTCGGGGGCACCGGCACCGGCTCGTCGGCACGGGCGACACCGGCCGGCGTCAGCAGGAACGCCAACATCACGGCGGCGGCGCCCGTCAGCCAGCGGGGGATGCGGGCGGACTTCATCTTTCCTCCAACCTCTGAAAGCCGCGGGGAACGGCTCAGTAGCTGTAGTCGCTGCCGGAGTCACCGGCGTCGCTGGAATCACTGCCGGCGCTGTCCGCGGGCGGGGCGACCGGCTTCGAGATCTTCGGCAGGCAGGTGAGGTTCTTGGTGCCGGTCGGCGTGATCACGAACCACTTGCCGTTGACGTTCTGGCCCTTCCACTGGCCCGGCTTCTTGTCGCCGACGTAGCGGTAGAGCGGCCAGCCCTTGAGGGTCAGCTGCTTGGTGCCGTCGGCGCGGGTGACCGTGCCGACCAGGTCGGCGCTGACACCCTTGAGCGTCGGCTCGCCGTCGTTGGTCAGCGCCGGCGGCCACACCTTGGCGCAGTCGCCGTTGCAGTTGGACTTGGCCGGGTCGTCGCCGTCGTCGTCGAACCGGTACAGCACGAACCCGTCCTGGTCCTCGACCACCTTGCCCATCCGGGCCACCGACGTGCCGGTGAGCGACTTGGTCACCAGGTCGTCGCCGACCTCGGCGGCATCGGCGGGAGCCGCCGGTTCGGTGGCCTCGGCGGTCGGGTCGGCCTCGTTCGGGTCGACCGCGCCCTCGGTCGCCGAGGCGCCCGGGGTGGCGGCCACGTTGGCGGCGGCCGGCTCGGCGGCGTTGCCGTAGTCGGCCGCGTCGTATCCGGCCGGAGCGCAGCCGGGCAGTGCGACGACTGCCGCCAGCGCCGCGCTGACGACCATCAACTTGCGCTTCTCCGGAACCACGGGCCCCTCCAGCTGATCGATGCCGCTAGTCATTTCCGCGCAGTAGTACGGGGCCTGTGCGGTGGCGGTTGAACATTCGGCTCGATCAAATTGGGGAAATTTTGTTTGAACCCTCCGCGGGTCACGTACGTATCAGAAAGACTCGACCAGCGAAAAAGGGCCCAGCCGACGACGGCTGGGCCCTTATCGTGTTCGGTCCGTCACGGAATGCTGATGAGCGTCTCCCCGGTCCCGTTCGCGGTCAGCTCCTGCACCTGCACGTGGGCGATGTCCTCGCGCGCCGTCCCGGTGACCGCCTGCAGCATCAGCGGGGACGGGTTGGCGGCGGTGCCCCAGCCCTTCTCGCCGATCGTCCACGAGGCCACCCGCTCCGCGGTGCCGTCGGTGCGCACCAGGACCAGCCCGCAGGTCTTCGGGCCCTTGATGTTGGAGACCGCGAAGGAGATCTGGGTGCCCCAGTCCTTCTTCTCCAGGCCGACGGCCGCGCTGACGCCGGTGCGCGAGTCGGTGCGGTTGTAGTTGTCGCCGGGCAGCGGGGTGCCGCCGATGCCGACGCCGTCACTGTCCGGCAGCGGGTCGAGCTGGCTGCTGTCACGCTGGGCGACGACGCCGCCGTTGCCGGGGGTGTTGTCCGGGCCGAGCCAGCGGGCGCCGGCGAAGAGCGCGCCGATGGACAGCATCGCGAAGATCACCACCGCCGCGGCCAGCGAGTAGAGCCGGCGGCTGTTCGCCCGGCGCCGGTCGGTGCGCACCTCGCGGAGCATCTTGTTGAGGAGCACGCCGTCCTTCTCGGACTTCTCCGCGGCCAGCAGCGCCTCCGCGTCGACGTCGGCGAGCACGTCCGCCACCTGGACGAAGGACTCCAGCTCGTAGGCGCACTGCGGGCACTCGATGAGGTGGTCCTCGAAGCGCGCGGCGTCGCGGTCGTCCAGCACGCCCAGGGCGTACGACGCGACGTCGTAGTGGTCTTCCTGAGTCATTCCGTCACCCCCCGCTGCTGCAGAGCGGTACGCAGCGCACGCAGAGCGTAATACACCCGGGACTTGGCCGTGCCCAACGGAAGGTTGAGCACCTCGGCCGCCTCGGGCACCGTCCGGCCCCGGAAGTACGTCTCGATCAGGATCTCCCGGTGCGAGTGGCTCAACTGCCGGAGCGCGTCCGACACCGTCATGGACTGCAGCACGCGGTCGGTGTCGTCGGCGGTGCTCGGGAAGCTCTCCAGTTCCCGATCGTACGTCTCCGCCGGGCGCGCGTTGGCGCTGCGGTGCTCGTCGATCGCGATCCGGCGGGCGACCGTGACCAGCCACGGGCGCAGCGACTGCTGGCCCTGCGCGCCGAGCCGGTGCGCGTTGCGCCAGGCCCGCAGCAGGGTCTCCTGCACGATGTCCTCGGCCCGCTGCCGGTCGCCGCCGGTGAGCCGGAGCACGAACATCAGCAACGGCCCGGCGTGCTCCTCGTAGAGCAGCTTGACCAGGGTGTCCTCGTGGGTGGCGCTGGTGTTGGGCGCCTCGTGGCGCGCCGACTGGCGGGGGATCACCGAACCGTCATCCTGAGCACCACGGCCTCCGTCGAGAGCCTGCCACCTACTCCCGGAGTGTCGCGCCATCACACGCACCCTCTCCGGCGTGAGCCGATCCTCGGCCACCGCATGCATCGATACCTCCGCCCGGACCTTTCCCCGTCGCCTGAGATACGGCTGGGGCGCCCGGCCGGGATCAACGCCGGCGCGAGATTTTCCGGGACACTCGGTCTCAAGGGTCCTCCGCAGGTGGTGACGATCGTGACGGCGTGCCGGGCGGCGGATCACGGGGGATTGATCTACGCCGATTCGGACGCCAGGTAAGGCGGAATGATACTCAGTGACATCGGGCCCTAGACATGCCTCTGGAAATAATTTTCCCGCCGCGGCAGAGGGTCATCTCGCTGTGTGAACGCGCGATTTCGCTGGGTGTTCGCCGAGGAGTAATGTGTGGTGAAAGGCAGGGTGGGCGAACCGTTCGGGGGATGCCCGGATATCTCTCGTACCCTTTCGGGCGACACCCGGTCGGGAGCGCTCCCAATTTCTGATCGTCCTGCTCGGGCGTGCGTCGCCCCGGTGAGCGGATGTTTACCGGATCAACTCGGCGGGCCCCGGGCGGCGCCGTCACGAGGCCATTCCGGTGGTTCGGCGCACCGTGACCGAAAGCGCTTCGATCACTATCGCCCAGGTGCCCCGCCTGTTCCGATATGCGGGCACCCGTCCCGGCAAGTGGGACGCGGACGCGGTGCCGGGGCCGCGCTCCCGGCGCGGTTCAGCGCCGGCGGGTGGTGCCGCGGCGCCGCGTGCTTCCGGTCCGGGTCAGTGCGAGCAGGGTGGCGTCCGCGGCGCCGCGCGCTTGCGGTGCGGGTCGACGCGGGCGGGTGGTGCCGCGGCGCCGCGTGCTTCCGGTCCGGGTCAGTGCGAGCAGGGTGGCGTCCGCGGCGCCGCGCGTTTTCCGGCGCGGGTCAGCGCGATCGGGCGGTCGCCAGCGTCAGGGCCCGGTGCAGGACTCGGGCGTCGCCGAGCATTCCCCGCAGCCGCCGCTCCAGGCCCGCGATCGGCACGAGATTCTGCGGGGCCCGCGGATCCTTGTACGACGCCGACGCGAACCGTGGCAGCGTCGCGCTGGACAACCCGGCCAGCTCCACCGCCTGGTCGACACTGAGCTCCGGCGAGCACTCCACCCGGACGATGCCGGACCACGGCGCCCCGGTCGCCCCGGGCAGCCGCAGATACCACGACCAGCCGCCCCACACCGTGCCGAGATGGAAGACCGGGGTGCGCTGGCCCGGCCGCAACGCGGTGACCACGGTGGTGAGCGCGGCGGGAAGGTACTGCTTCTGCTGGGTCTTGACATAGCCGATCGTGCGCGGCAGCTGCCGCCGGTTGCGCAGCGGCCCGTCCACGATCAGCAGGTCGGCGCCATCCGAGCCGCCGTCCCGCGCCGCGCTGGAGATCTCGATCTCCAGCGCGGTCAGCGGCCCCTGCACGGCGGCCGGCAGCTTGCTCGCCTCGCCGCTGCCGTTGATCCGGTGGATCTCGTAGCGGACCGTGCCCGCCTGCAGATCGCCGGCCGTGGGGCTGGCGGTGAACAGGCCCCGGCCGACCCGGGCGCCGACCAGCTCGGCGACTCCGCGGGCCAGGTCGCAGCGGACCACCCCGGCCGCGTACGACGCCGCCAGCCCGGGATACGACGTGCCGTCCTCCTCGGCCGTCCACAATCCGGCGTCGTTGCGCCGCACGCCGTCGACCAGGAACACCACGTCCGGCGGGCGGGCGCCGACCGGCGCCCCGACCGGCGCCCACTCGGCGGCCGGCACCTCCACATCGGTGTCCACCTGCGCGCTGCTGGGCGAGGCCGGCCCCTCGCCGTCCCCGCCCTCGAACGACGACCCGTAAGACGGGTCCCACGCGTCGACGTACATCCTCACAGGCCGACCCTCTCGACGTGCGCGGTCCGCGCGTCCTTGTGCACCTCGAACCGGACCGGCACCCGCTCGGCCAGCGCGTGCACGTGGGTGACCAGCCCGACCATCCGGTCGCCGCGGGCGGCCAGGTTCTCCAGCGTCGCCGCGACCACGTCCAGCGTCGCCGCGTCCAGCGTGCCGAAGCCCTCGTCCAGCACGATCGACTCCAGGCTCGCCGCCGTGGTGCTCATCCCGGCGAGCTGCTCGGACAGGGCCAGGGCGAGGGCCAGCGACGCCTGGAACGTCTCGCCGCCGGAAAGCGTGCGCACCCCCCGGCGCAGCCCGGCGTCGTGATGGTCGATCACGAAGAACTCGCCCTTGTCGTGCATCAGCTCGTACTGCCCGCCGGTGAGCTCCCGCAGGATCCGGGACGCGCCGTCGACCAGCATGTCCAGCGCCTCCTCCAGCAGCCAGCGCTCGAAGTTGTTCGCCCGCAGGTGCCCGGCGAGCGCCTTCGCCACCCGGCTCTCCCGCTGCAGCAGCATCCGCTGCTCCTGCTGCTCGCGGGCCTGCGCGTGCCGCTCCGCCAGGCGCTGCCAGGCAGCCTCGGCGCGTTCCGCGGCGACCGCGGCGGCCCGGATCAGGGTGGCCTCGGCGTCGGCCGGCGAGGCGGCCGGGGCCTGCACCCCGGCCTCGGTGAACAGCGCCACGATCGCCGCGTGCGCGCCGGCCGTCGCCTCGTGCGCGGCGACCACGGCGGCCTCCGCCTCGTCCCGGGCCGCCGAGCGGGCGCCGTGCTCGGCGCCGGCCCACTCGACCAGGGCCCGCCACGCGCCGGCCAGGTCGTCCCGGTCGGCCGGTGGCGGCACGAAACGGGCCAGGCCGTCGCGTACCGAATCGAAGGTGCGCCACGCGGCACGCTGCTGCTCCTCGGCGGCCCGGACGCCGGCCTGCGCCGAGCGCAACCCGTCCCGGGCGGCGCGCACCGCGGTGGCCGCCTCCTCCAGCCGGCGCTGCAACCGGCCGAACTCGGCGAGCCGCTCCTCGATCGCCGCCACCCCGGGCAGCCCCTGCACGGCCTTGCGGACCTCGGCGAGCCGGGTCAGATGGTGTTCGTACTGCCCACGCTTGCGCTCCAGGTCGCTCTCCAGGTTGCGGGCCACCGCGTCGCGCTGCTGCCAGCGGGCGGCGGCCTGCTCGGCGGCCTCCCGGGCGGCGGCGCCGGCCGCCTCGGCCAGCCGCACCGCCGACTCGCGCGGCACCCGCGGCACCACGGTCACGGTCTGCTCGCACACCGGGCACCGGTGCCCGGCGACCAGGTGGCCGCGCAGCGCGGCGGCGCGGTCCAGCTGCTGTGCGTCGCGGTAGTCCTGCCGGGCCTGTTCGAGCAGCTGCTGGGCGCCGAGGTGCTCGGACTCGGCCAGATCGGCCGCGGCGCGGGCGTCGCGGCACTCCACCTCGGCGACCGACACCTTGCCGGCGAACCAGCCCTCCTGCTCGGTCAGCCGGGCCAGCTCGGTGTGCCGGTCCAGGGCCAGGCGCAGCGATCCGGGGTCGCCGGCCGCGACCAGCTCACCGCGGACCTTCTCCTCGGCCTCCTCGGCCTCGTGCACGGCCTGCGCCGCGCGCGCGGCGGCGTCGCGGGCCGCGGTGACCGCCCCGGTGGCCTCGGCCAGCCCCGGCGGGGTACGCACCGCCGCCAGCTGCCGCAGCTCCGCGTCCAGGGTGTCGCGGGCGCCGCGGGCGGTCTCCTCGGCCGCCCGGGCCGTCCGCAGTCCCGGCACCGCCGCCTCCACCGCGGCGGTCAGCCCGCGCATCCGCTCCAGGTGCGCGGCGGCGGCCTCGACCGCCTCGTCGGTGGCGTCCTCCAGCGCGGCCAGCGACTGGTCCACCACGGTCAGCTTGGCGTCCGCGGCCTTGCCCCGCTCGGCCGCCCGGACCTGCACCTTCTCGTACATCTGCAGGCCCAGCAGGTTCACCAGGATCTGCTGGCGGGTGGCCGGCTTGGCGTGCAGGAAGTCGGCGAACTGCCCCTGCGGCAGCACCACGCAGCTGGTGAACTGTTCGTACGGCAGGCCGACCGCGGTCTGCACCGCCTCGTCCATCTCGGCGGGGACACCGGCCAGCACCTCGCCGAGGTCGGCCAGGTCCATGCCGGTGTCCAGTTTCGTCACGTCGAAGCCGGGCGGCATCAGCTGCAGCCCGGCGCCGGACGTCTTGACGTTGCCGCGGCCGTCGCGGCGGACCACCCGGGTCGCGACGTAGCGGTCGCCGGCCGACTCGAAGACCAGCCGGACCCGGGCCTCGGCCGCGGACGGGGCGAGCGCGTTGCCGATGCCCCGGGCGCCGCCCCAGCGCGGCACCTGGCCGTAGAGGACGAAGCAGATGGCGTCCAGCACCGTCGACTTGCCCGAGCCGGTCGGCCCGACCAGGGCGAAGTAGTCGGCGTCGGTGAAGTCCACGGTGGTCTGGTCGCGGAACACCGTGAACCCGGACATGTCCAGCCTGATGGGCCTCATTGGTTGCTGCTCACCTCGTCGTACAGCTCGTCGAAGAGCTCGCGGACGCCGTCCTCGGCGTTGCCGCGACTGTCCAGGTAGTCGCCGAAGAGCTCGCGCGGGGAGCGACCGGCGCGTTGCGCCGACCGGGCGCCCGCGCGATCGGGCAGCATGTCCGGGTCGATGCGGACCTCCAGGGCGTTCGGCAGCAGCTCCTGCACGTCCTCGCGCAGGCCGGGGCGGGGCGCCTCGCGGACCAGGACACGCAGCCAGGCGTCCGGAAGGTTCACCGTGGCGAGCTGCTCCAGGGTGCCCCGGACGGTACGCAGGGTCAGCGCCGAGGTCACCGGCACGTCGCGCACCTGGGCGGCCCGGTCGGTGGAGACGTCGACGACCGCCACCGAGCAGACGTTCTCCTCCTCGCCGAAGTCGACGGCGAGCGGGCTCCCGCTGTACCGGGTCGGGCAGGGGGCGATCACCCGCTGCGCGCGGTGCAGGTGACCGAGGGCGACGTAGTGCGCGTTCGGCGGGAAGACCGTGGCCGGCACCGCGTAACCCATGATGGTGTGCGCCTCCCGCTCACCGCCGCCGGTGCTCGCCCCGACCATGGTCAGGTGGGCGGTGACCAGGTTCACCACGCCGGGCTCGGCGAACGGCTCGCTGAGCTTGGCGATCAGCCGGGCCATCAGATCGGCGTACGTCTGGTTCGCCTCGGCCTCGGTCAGCTCGTACATCTCGGCGGCGCGGACCGCGTACCGCTGGGAGAGGAACGGCAGCGCGACCAGCCGCCAGCGCTCGCCGGCCGCGGTGGTCCCCTCGATCAGCAGGTCGCCGAGGTTCTCCCGGACCGAGCCGCGCAGCTCGATGCCGGCCGCGTCGGCCCACGGCCGCAGCGCGTCCAGCGCCTGGCCGTTGTCGTGGTTGCCGCCGATCGCGACGACCCGGGCGCCGGTCTTGCGCAGCGCGGACAGCGCCCGGGTCACCAGGCGGGTGGACTCGGCCGTCGGCGCGGCGGTGTCGTACAGATCACCGGCGACGATGACCAGGTCGGGCCGCTCCGCCTGGGCGATCTCGATCACCTGGGCGAGCACCCGGGTGTGCTCCTCGAAGCGGTTCCGGCCCTTGAGAACCTTTCCGACGTGCCAGTCGGAGGTGTGCAGGATGCGCATCGCTGAACCCTAGTCCCGGCCTAGAAGGGGATGTCGTCGTCGGCGCCGCCGGCCCGGCCGCCGATCACGGCGAACGGGTCGGCGCCCTGCACGATCGACCGGAGCGTCTCGGCGGGCGGGGGACCGGACTCGGACTTGCGGGTCGCCCAGGCCGGGAACGGGAACTCCACACAGAGCGGGACCGGGATGTCCGGCTGGTTGACGAACATCGTGCCGGGGCGGGCCAGCAGGGCACGCTGGCGCATGGCGGGCGGCAGGAAACCGTACTCCGGGCGGGAGGCCTCGGCCGGGTCGAGCCGGCCGACCACCCGGATCGCCGAGTTGGTGACGATCCGGCGCTCGACCTCGCTGGCGGTCTGCTGCGCGCCGATCAGGATCACGCCCAGCGAGCGGCCCCGCTCGGCGATGTCCAGCAGCACCTCCTTGATCGGGGACGAGCCCTCGCGCGGGGCGTACTTGTTCAGCTCGTCGAGGACCACGAACAGCAGCGGGCGCCCGGTGCCGGACTTCTCCTTCTCCTCGAACTCGCTCTTGAGCGTCACGCCGACCACGAACCGCTGCGCGCGGTCCGGCAGGTTGTGCAGATCGACCACGGTGACCTGGGCGCTGTCCGCGGTCTTGATCCGGTGCGGGCGGCGCTGGGCCAGGTCGCCGCGGATCAGCCGGGACAGGTCGCGCTTGCTGCCGATCAGGCGGCGGGCGAAGGCGTTGACCGTGCCCATGTTGACCGCGCTGCCCGCCCAGGTCGACCGGGTCTCGTCGTCGGTGAGCTGGTCGACGATGTGATCGACGAGATCCGCGTACGACCCGATGCGGCGACCGTCGATGCTGATCCCGCCCTCGGCCGGGACGGCGTGCCGGTGCAGGTGGGCGGTGACCGAGTGGACCACCATCGTGTACTGCTGGCGCTCGTCGTCGGCGTCGGCGAACACGTAGGGCAGGAGTTTCGCCGAGCAGAACTCGTCCAGCGTCCAGTAGAACGCGTCGACCCCGGTCAGCCGGCTGCTCACGTCGGGCGCGCCGGACGAGTCGCCGGCCCGCGGCGGGGCGTAGACGCGCACGTCGGCGAAGGGCGCGGCGGGCAGGTCCAGCAGCTTGTAGTACGCCCGGGTGTCGTCGTCGAGCTTGGTGTTCGGATGGTCCAGGAAGAGCAGGTCCTCGCCCTTGACGTTGAAGATCAGCGCACGGGCGTTGGCCCCGTCGGCCCCCAGCTGCCCGGACCGGAACACCGAGTAGAGCAGGAACGTCGCGAAGCTGGTCTTGGTGGCCACCCCGGAGATGCCGGAGATCGAGACGTGCGCGCCGCGGGTGCCGTCCAGGAAGTCGGCGTTCAGGAAGACCGGGACGCCGTCGCGGCCGGTGCCCATCGGGACCCGCCGCTCCATCCGGTCGAAGTGCAGGGCGGCGTCGCGGGCCTCGCCGGAGGCCCGGTGCACGATCGCGCCGGGGGCGGGCGGGACGTACAGCTCCGGGTCGACCCGGGTGGTGGTGATCTCCGCCGCCTCCTGGACCATGGCCGGCAGCGTGCCGTCGGCGATGGCGAACACGTCCGAGTCGAACTGGGCGCCCTCGTGGCGGGCCCGGACCTGGGTGACCACCCCGGCGATCGTCACCGGCTCCCGGTCCGGCAGGTCGCGCCGGGTCACCACGACGTCGTCGAGCTGCAGGTAGCTGCCCGGGGAGACAGCCGTCCAGAACTGCAGCGGGGTGGCATCGGCGGTACCGAGCACCCGGCCGACGGGGGAAGTTTCGTCAGACACGCCGATCATGGTGCCTCAGGGGTACGACACATTGCCCGTCGGGCGGCCACCCTTTCGTGTTTTCCACAACTTCTGGGGCTCATCCACAGAGTTATGCACAAGATCTTGATCGTGGCGGGGAGGCGCGCCCCGGCCCGGATCGATTGGCAGAGATCGACGGACGGCGCGCCCGGGGCCGGTCGGGCCAGCCGTCACGGGTGCGGCAGCCGTTCGTAGCGGAGGAAGAGCATGTCGTCGCGGGTCAGCGCGTGCCGCAGCGACATCCGCCGCGGCGGCGCCGGCGGCCCGGTCGCGATCCGCCCGGCCCGGCCGCCGACCAGCAGCGGGGCCACGGTCAGGCAGAGCTCGTCGACCAGGTCGGCGGCGATCAGCGAACCGAGCAGGCCGGGACCGCCCTCGCAGAGCAGCTGGGTGGCGCCGCGCTCGTGCAGCAGCCGCACCCCGGCGGCCAGGTCGACGTGCTCGTCACCGACCCGGATGACCTCGGCCACCTCGGCGATCGGGGTGGCCGGGGCGGCGTGGTGGGTGAGCACGATCGGCGGGACCGGCGCGTCCGCGAAGATCGGCTGCGCCGGGTCCAGGGCCAGCGCCCCGGAGACGATCACCATCAGCGGGAACTCGCTGAGCCCGTGCGCCACCCGCCAGGCGCGGGCCTCGGCGGTCAGCCGCAGCGCGTCGTAGCGTTCGGCGCGCACCGTTCCGGCCGCCACGACCAGCGCGTCGCAGACCATCCGCAGGGTGTCGAAGACCTCCTTGTCGCCGGGGCCCTGAAGGCCCGCGGAGAGGCCGTCGACGGTGACCGCCCCGTCGGCGCTGGCGATGAAGTTCACCCGCAGGATCGGCCGGTCCTGCCGCGGATAGCGGGCGACCAGAAGCTCCCGGGCGGCGGGCAGCGTGCTCATGGGCCGGGCGGGCCGGTGACCGGCGGGACCGGCTTCGGTTCGCGGTGCTGGCAGTCACACCAGGATCCGCCCCGGCACTCCTCGTGCCGCCGTTCCCGGCAGCGCTCGCAGATCATGCCTCCGACTCTAGAGCCTGGTTTGTGCCGGATGTCGGCCTACCGTCGGGCCGGTCGCGCGACACGCCGTAACCGGCGAAGTGTCGGACAACCGACACCCGGCGGCGAACCCGGAGCTCCGACTACTTACGGTGAGTTGTGACATCTGGCATACCCCGCCCGGCTTGATGGCCGGGACACGGCCGTGCAACGGGTCGGAAACGCCGGGTGGGCAGGGTGTTGACCGGGACGGCGGCACCGGCCGTCCGCGACGGGAGGAGTTTCATGTTGCTGCGGGTTCGAGTCACCCTGCCGGACCGTCCCGGCGCCCTGGGCCAGGTCGCGCGCACCCTCGGCGTCGCCGGCGCGGACATCGTCCAGGTCGTGGTGCTGGAACGGCTCGGTGGCCGGGCGGTCGACGACTTCACCGTCGTGTGGCCGGGCGCGGCGCGCGTCGAACGCCTCCTCGCCGGCCTGGCCGCGATCCCCGGGGTGCAGGTCGACGGGGTGTGGCGGGCGATCGGCGCCCCGGTCAACGGCGGCCACGACGCGGAGCTGCTCGCCCAGGTCGCGGCGAACCCGGCGGACGGGCTGGCCACCCTGGTCGACGCGGTGCCCGGCCTGCTCGCCGCGGACTGGGCCGCCGCCGCGGTGGTCCCGGCCGACTGGGCCGCGCGCAACGGCGCCAAGGGCGTCGGCAACGAGCCCCGGGTGGCGTACGCCAGCTGGCGCGCCCCGTCCCCGCTGCACCTGCCCGAGGTCACCCCGCTGCGGGCCCGCCCGTTCGCCGAGCCCGGCGGCGCCCGGTACGCGGTCGCCCCGTTCGGCCGTGGCGGGCTGGTGCTGCTGGTCGCCCGGACCGACGAGGACGACCTGCCGGCCGCCGCCTTCCACGTCACCGAGGTGGACCGGGTGGCCCAGCTGGTCCGCGCCGCGGCGGTCATCCTGGGCAGCCGGCTGGATGCCGTGACGCCCGCCACGGTCTCCCAGGTGTGATCGTCTTAACGACGAGAACGCAGCTGACGGCAATATCCGCGCAACAACGCCGAGGCACCGTAGGGGGAGAGCGAAAGGAGTGCCCGCATGGCGCTGTGGCGGATCCGGGCCACGGTCGACGACCGCCCCGGCTACCTCTCCGTGCTGACCGCCAGTCTCGCCCTCAAGTCGGTCAACATCCTTGCCGTCCAGGTGCACACCACCGAGGCGGGCGCGGTCGACGACTTCCTGGTCGACGCGCCGGACACGATGACCGAGCCGGACCTGCTGGCCGCGGTGACCAAGGGCCGCGGGCGCGACGCGTTCGTCGCCCGCGCCGAGGCGCAGGGCCTGGCCGATCAGCCCACCCGGGCGCTCGCCCTGGCCGGCCGCCTGGTGCACGCGCCGGACGCGGTGGGTGAGGCGCTGGCCGGCCTGCTCGACGCGACCGACGTGCGCTGGCGTCCGCGGCCGTCCGCGGAGCAGCCCGGCGTGCACGGCGGCCGGATGACCCTCACCGACCCGGCCGGCGGGGGCTACGAGGTGCTCCGTGCCCTGCCCGCCTTCACCCCGGCGGAGTTCGCCCGGGCCCAGGCCCTGGTCGAGCTGGCCGCCGCGGTCGCCCGCCACCAGCGGGAGAACGTGACCCTGATGCTGCCGGACGGCGCCGAGGTGACCGTGCGCCCGGCCGGTCCGGACGACCTGACCGCGGTCCGCGAGCTGCACGACCACTGCTCGGCCGCCACCCTGCGCCGGCGCTACCTCAGCGGCGGGCGGCCCGCCGAGGCCCGGCTGCGCCGGCTGCTCCAGCCGGCCGGCGGGGTGACCCTGCTCGCGGTCGGGCCGCACGGCCGGGCGGTGGGCGTGGCCACCCTGCTCGCCGAGGGCGACCTGGGCGAGATCGCGGTGCTGGTCGAGGACGCCTGGCAGCGCCGCGGCCTGGGCACCGCACTGGTGCGGCGGCTGCGCGCGCACGCCGAGCGGGCCGGTTTCGCCGCGCTGGTGGCGCACACCGGCGCGGACAACGTGGCCATGCTGCGTACCCTGCGCCGGCTCGGGGACGGCTCGGTGGAGCGGGACGGCACGCTGGTCAGCGTGACGCTGCCGGCGGCCGGCCAGCCGGTGGGCGACGAGACTCCGGCTACCTCCGGGTAGCGGTGAGAGGGGTGGCGGCGGGCACCGGTTCGGGTCCGCTGCCACCCAAGGGTCCACCCGCGGTCGGGCCACCGGGTGCTCCCGGAGGCCGCGACCCCGTGCGGCCGTCCGGTGCGGCCGTCAACCGCGACGGGTGCCGTGCTCCACACAGGTGGCCGTCCAGCCGGTCGGCACCACCTGCACCTTCATCCGCCGGCGGCAGTCCGGGCAGAACCGTGGCGGCTCCAGCTCCCGCGCCGCGGCGCACCCCGTGTGATCTCCCTCGGACGCGGGCCGGCCGCACCGGTCGCAGAACATCAGAACGTCGCCGACAGGGACTTGACCGGCATCTTCAGGTCCCGCAGCAGCTCCAGGTCGGCGGTCGCCGGGCGGCCCAGCGTGGTCAGGTAGTTGCCGACGATGACCGCGTTGATCCCGCCGAGCAGCCCCTCGCGCGTCTCCAGGTCGTCCAGCGTGATCTCGCGGCCACCGGCGTACCGCAGGATGGTCCTCGGCATCGCCAGCCGGAACGCGGCGATCGCCCGCAGCGCGTCCCTGCCCTCCACCACCGGGCGGTCGCCGAGCGGGGTGCCGGGCCGGGGATTGAGGAAGTTCAGCGGGACCTCGTGCGGGTCCAGCTCGGCCAGCTGCGCGGCGAACTCGGCACGCTGCTCGATCGTCTCGCCCAGGCCGAGGATGCCGCCGCAGCAGACCTCCATCCCGGACTCACGGACCATCTTGAGCGTGGTCCAGCGTTCCTCCCACGAATGGGTGGTCACCACGTTCGGGAAGTAGGAGCGGCAGGTCTCCAGGTTGTGGTTGTACCGGTGCACGCCCATCTCGACGAGCTCGTCCACCTGCTCCTGGGAGAGCATGCCGAGGCTGGCGGCGACCTGGATGTCGACCGCCTCCCGGATCGCCTTGACGCCGGCGCGCATCTGGTCCATCAGCCGCCGGTCCGGGCCCCGCACGGCGGCCACGATGCAGAACTCGGTCGCCCCGGTCGCGGCGGTCTGCCGGGCCGCCTCCACCAGGGACGGAATGTCCAGCCAGACGGCGCGCACCGGGGACGCGAACAGCCCGGACTGGGAGCAGAAGTGGCAGTCCTCCGGGCAGCCGCCGGTCTTCAGCGAGACGATCCCCTCGACCTCGACCTCCGGGCCGCACCAGGTCATCCGCACGTCGTGGGCCAGCTGCAGGAGCTCGGGCAGGTCCTCGTCGGGAAGGCGCAGGATCTGCAGGATCTCGGCCTGGTCGAGGCCGACGCCGTCGGCGAGGACCCGGGCACGGGCCCGGTCGAGGATCTGAGGCATGTCCGTACCCTACAGAGTTCCCGGCCCGGCAGGGACGGTCGGTGGTGGGTGATAGTTTCCGTTTCTCGTGATCTCTGGGGGCGTCTTGGCGGACTGGTTGGAGTCACTGGATCGCCTGGCCCGCGAGCGGGCCAAGGCGGGGCTCACCCGTCAGCTGCTGCCGCGGCCGGCCGGCGACCGGGTCGTCGACCTGGCCGGCAACGACTATCTCGGGCTCGCCGGCCACCCCGAGGTGGTCGGCGCGGCACGGCAGGCGCTTGCCGCGTACGGCCTGGGCGCCACCGGTTCCCGTCTGGTCCGTGGCAGCACCGACGCGCACGCCGCCCTGGAGCGCGAGCTGGCCGCCTGGCTGGGCACGGCCGCAAGCCTGGTGTTCTCCTCCGGCTACCTGGCGAACCTGGCGGTGATCCGGGCCGCCGCCGCGGTCTGCGACCTGGTGGTGTCCGACGCGTACAACCACGCGTCCCTGATCGACGGCTGCAAGATGTCCGGTCGCCCGGTGGTGGTCGCCCCGCACAACGATCCGGCCGGCGTGGCCGCGATCCTGGACGCGCACCGCGGCCGTACCGCCGCGGTGGTCACCGAGTCGGTCTTCTCGGTCGACGGCGACCTCGCCCCGCTCGCCGAGCTGTACGCGGTCACCTCGGCCCGCGGCGCGCTGCTGATCGTCGACGACGCGCACGCGCTCGGCCTGCTCGGGCCGTCCGGCAGCGGCGGCGTCCGGGCGGCCGGCCTGGCCGGGCGGCCGGACGTGCTCGTCACCGCGACACTGTCCAAATCGTTGGGAGGCGCGGGTGGGGTGGTCGCCGGCGCCGAGCCGGTGATCCGCCACCTGGTCGACACCGGCCGCACCTTCATCTACGACACCGCCCCGCCCCCGGCGGTGGTGGCCGGCGTGCACGCGGCGATCGGGCTGGCCCGCTCGGCCGACGACCGGCGCGCGACCCTGGCCGAGCGGGGCGGGCGGATCGCCGCGCGGCTGCGTGCGGCCGGCTTCCCGGTGGCCGACCCGGCCGCCGGGGTGCTCTCGGTGCTGGCACCGGGTCCGGAGGCCGCGCTCGGCTGGGCCGCGGACTGCCGGGATCGTGGGGTGGCGGTCGGGTGTTTCCGGCCGCCGTCGACCCCGGACGGCAGCTCGCGCCTGCGGCTGACGCTGAACGCGGGTGTGCCCGAGGCGGACTTCGCCCGGGCCCTGAACGTGATCGTGGAGTGCGCACCATGAACGCCCAACGTCCCCCGGCTCTCCCCTCCTACCCGGGCATCGCGGTCACCCCGCTGCCGCGCGGCTGGCGCAGCGGCGGGCACGGGCTGCCCGTCGCCCCGCCGACCCGGGTGCTGGACCCGGCCGATCCGCTGCACGCGCACGGGGGCGGGCACGCGGCCGGGGACGCCGGGCGGTCCGGGGACGTACCGTCGCCGGGGGTGACCGCGCCGCCCGCCGGACCGGCCGCCGAACAGCCGGGCCCGGCCACCGCGGACCCGCGGGCGACGCCGCCGGCGGAGCCCGGCGAGGCGCCCGGATCCGGCGGCGAACCGGAGCCGCGGCCGCAGGACGCGCCGGAGACCGGCCCGCAGCCCGGCGCCGCCGCGGCGGGCGCGACCCGCCGGGCCGCGGACCCGGTCGAGTGGGCCGGCATCGTGCTGGTCACCGGCACCGACACCGAGGTCGGCAAGACCGTCGCCACCGCCGCGGTGGCCGCCGCGGCGCAGGCCGCGGGGCTGCGTGTCGCGGTGCTCAAGCCCGGCCAGACCGGCATCGTCACCGGCGCGCCGACCGACGCCGAGGTGGTCACCCGCCTGGCCGGCCCGGACACCGTGCGCACCCTGGCGGAATACCCGGAGCCGCTCGCCCCGCTGGCCGCCGCCAAGGTCGCCGAACTGCCGCCGCTGGAGCTGTACGAGGTGGTCGACGCGATCCGGGCCGAGGCCGAGAAGCACGACCTGGTGCTGGTCGAGGGAGCCGGTGGCCTGCTCGTGCCGATGGGCGTGCGCCCGTCCGGCGAGCCCTGGACGTTCGCCGACCTGGCCACCACGCTCGGCGCGAACGTGCTGGTGGTGGCCCGGGCCGGGCTGGGCACGCTGAACCACACCGCGCTCACCCTGGAGGCGCTGACCCGCCGCGGGGTGCGCGCCAAGGTGATTCTGGGCGCCTGGCCGGCCGAGCCCGAGCTGGTGCACTGGGCCAACCTCGGCGAGCTGGTCCCGCACCTGGTCGGCGCGCTCCCGGCCGGCGCCGGGTCGATGGATCCCGGGGTCTTCCGCCGGTCCGCCCCGGGCTGGCTCACCCCGGCCCTGCACGGGGTCCTGGATAATTGGCGGGTCTGGGCCGAGGAGGCGGGTTGACCGCACCCCCGGCAGCCCGCCGACGTCGAGAGGTCCGGAATTGACGAGCGAATCCAGGTCGTTCCCGGGCCCGCCGGCCTCCGCGCCGCTGGGCCGCGCCGTCCGGGAGCCGGAACTCGCCCCGGCGGTCAGGGCGTTCACCCTGACCATCGACTGCGGCGGCGGCGGCATCAAGGGCTCGGTGCTGGACGAGGCCGGGACCATGCGGGCGCACCCGATCCGGGTGCCGACGCCGTACCCGCTGCCGCCCGACCTGTTCGTCAAGACGCTGGTGAACCTCGGCGAGCAGCTGCCCACCGCGGACCGGGTGACGGTCGGGATGCCGGGCATGATCCGGCACGGGGTGGTGGTGGCCACCCCGCACTACGTGACCCGCAGCGGGCCGCGCACCCGGGTGGATCCGGAGCTGGTCGAGGCGTGGCGCGGGTTCGACGCGCGGACCGCGCTGGCCGAGGCGTTCGGGCTGCCGACCCTGGTGCTCAACGACGCCGAGGTGCACGGCGCCGGGGTGGTCGCGGGCACCGGCTGCGAACTGGTGCTGACCCTCGGGACCGGGCTGGGCTGCGCGCTCTTCGACGGCGGCGAGCTGGCCCCGCACCTGGAGATGTCGCAGGCCCCGGTGCGCTGGGGGATGTCCTACGACACGTACATCGGTGAGCACGAGCGCCGCCGGCTCGGGGACGCGCTCTGGTCCCGCCGGGTGCGCAACGTGATCGACGGGCTGCGGCCGGTCTTCCTCTGGGACCGGGTCTACCTGGGCGGCGGCAACTCCCGGCTGATCACCCCGACCCAGCTCGCCCGGATGGGTGACGACGTGGTGGTGGTGCCGAACACGGCCGGCATCGTCGGCGGCGTGCGGGCCTGGACGCTGGGCCAGCGCTGACCCGCCGGACGACCCGGCGCGGCCCTACACCACCTGCCAGACCGTGGTCCGGCGTACGTCCACGCTCTCCAGCGCCGGCGGGACCGGCACGTCGTAGGTGGCCCGCCTGACCAGCCCCTCCGGCAGGTAGGCCCGGCCCGGGTCGCCGACCAGCACCAGCGAGCCGCGGCCGGCCGCCCGGCGCAGGTACGGCAGCACCCGCCCGGCCATCTCCCGGCTGTAGAAGACGTCCCCGGCCAGGACCACGCCGTACCGGTCGTCGGTGTCCAGCAGGTCGCCCTCGATGGTGGTGACCTCGACCCGGTTGTCCGCGGCGTTGGCCGCGGCCGCGGCCAGCGACAGCGGGTCGATGTCGTTGGCGGTGACCGGCCGCGCCCCGGCCTTCGCCGCCGCGACCGCCACCAGGCCGGAGCCGGTGGCCAGGTCGAGGACGCTGCGCCCGGCGACCAGCTCCGGATCGTCCAGGATGTGCCGGGCCAGTGCCTGCCCGCCGGCCCAGGCGAACGCCCAGAACGGCGGCGGCTGCTCGGCGCCGCCGGCCTCGGTGGCCTCCCAGAGCGCGATCGGCTCCTCGGCCTGCCGCAGCTTTATCTCCGGGACGAACGGAACCGGCGCCGAAACGGTGTGGGCGCGCACGAACTCGAGAAGCACCTGACGATTGTGCCCTTCCGCTCAGATCCGTGATCGCCGGGCCGATCAGTCGGTCGTCAGGTCTAGGGCGGGGAGGGCGTGGGATGCCGACGCGGTGGCCGGCGGCCCTCTTCGGCGCCTGGATCCTGCTGCTCGGCGTGGGGTACGCGGTGGAACCGCCGCTGTACGGCTGGCTGCGCCTGCTCGGCGGCCTGTCCGCGGCCGGCGCCGTGCTGCTCGGCACCTACCGCAGCGCCCCGGACCACCGGCTGCCGTGGTGGCTGCTGGCCGCCGCGACCGCGCTGTCCGGGCTGGGCGGGGCGATCGCGGCTGCCCCGCCGTTCCTCACCGACTGGCTGGTCTGGCTGGAACCGGCCGGCACCGCTGTGCTGCTGCTCTCCTACCCGGTGCTGGCGGTCGCGCTGGCCGGTTTCGTGGCCCGCCGCACCGGGGCGTCCCGGGACACCCCGGGCCTGCTCGACGCGATGATCGTCACCTCCGGGGTGGCGCTGCTGATCTGGACGTTCGTGGTCGGCCCGCGGCTGGACGGCGAGGTGGTCAGCGGCGTGGAGCTGGCCCTGCCGGTCGCCGACCTGCTCTGCCTGGGCCTGCTGATCCGGCTGGCCACGGTTCCCGGCCGGCTGGTCGCCTCGGGCTACTGGCTGGGCGCGGGCACCGGGGCGATGCTGGTCGCCGACGTGGCCCGGGTGCCGGCGTACGGCCAGCTCGCGCTCTACGCCACCGCCGGGATGGCCGCGCTGATCCCGTCGATGGCCGAACTGATCCGGCCGTCGGTCGCGCCGGCCACCGAGACCGGCCGGGGCCGGCTCGCCCTGCTCGCGGTCGCCGCCCTGGTCGCGCCGACCGTGCTGATGGTCAAGCTGTTCCAGGAGAGCCAGGTGGCCGGGCTGTTCCTGGTGGCCGTGCTGAGCCTGCTGATGCTGATGCTGGTGCTGGCCCGGATGTCCGGGATCATGACCAGCCACCGGCAGGCGATGGCCCGGGAGCGGGCGCTGCGCGAGGCGTCGGCGGCGCTGGTGTCGGCGGCCGACGCGGAGGCGGTCGGGCTGGCGGTCCGTACCACGGTGGCCCAGCTGCTGCCCGGCGACGTGCCGCACGGGGTGGTGCTGGCGATCAGCATCGCGCAGTCCGAGCCGCCGTCGCCGGAGGCCGCCGCCCAGGCCGCGGTGGACCGGGCCACCGGCACCGCGGCCCGGCTGGTGCAGACCCGGGACGTGGACTGGGCGGTCGCGGTCCGGCTCACCCGGTTCACCGACACGCTGCGCTGCCCGATGGTGTTGCAGGACCGGCCGACCGGCGACCCGCTGGTCGGGGTGCTGCACGTGGGCGCGCCCAGCTGGGCGCTGCGCGAGCTGCAACGCTCGGTGGAGGTGCTGGCCGGGCAGGTGGCGCTGGCCCTGGAGCGGATCGCGCTGAGCCACGAGGTGAACCAGCGCAACAGCGAGGCGTACTTCCGGACCCTGATCCTGAACACCGCCGACGTGATCACGATCGTCGGCGAGGACGACCGGATCCGGTACGCCAGCCCGTCCGCGCTCGGCGTCTTCGGGGCCGACCCGACCGGGGTGCGGCTGCCCGACGTGATCCACCCGGAGGACCGGGACCGGCTCACCGGGCTGCTCGCCGAGGTCCGCGGCGGCGACCCGGGCACGCAGCAGCTGGACTTCCGGGCGGTCGGGGCGCGGGGTACCGAGCTGCTGCTCGAACTGCGCTGCCGCGACCTGCGCGCGGACCCCAGCGTGTCCGGGCTGGTGATCACCATGCGGGACGTGACCGAGCAGCGGCAGCTCGAACGGGAACTGACCCACCAGGCGTTCCACGACGCGATGACCGGCCTGGCCAACCGGGTGCTGTTCGCCGACCGGCTCAGGCACGCCCTGGCCCGCAGCGCCCGGGACGGCTCGGTGGTCGGCGTGCTCTTCATCGACCTGGACGATTTCAAGATCGTCAACGACACGCTCGGCCACGCGGTCGGCGACCAGCTGCTGATCGCGGTGGCGCACCGGATCGCCGGCTCGCTGCGCGCCGACGACACCGCGGCCCGGCTCGGCGGCGACGAGTTCGCCGCGCTGGTGGAGAACGTGAACGACCCGGGCGCGGTGGAGGAGACCGCGACCCGGATCCTGACCGCGCTCGCCGAGCCCGTCCCGACCGACGCCAAGCCGCTCCACGCGGTGGCCAGCATCGGCATCACCACCACCCTGGAGGGCAACGACTCCGACGAGCTGCTGCGCCAGGCCGACCTGGCGCTGTACGTCGCCAAGGGCGCCGGCAAGAACCAGTGGCGGCGCTACCAGCGGCACCTGCACGACGAGATGGTGGAGCGGCTGGAGCTGCGCTCGGCGCTGGACCACGCGGTCAACGAGGGCCACTTCCTGCTGCACTACCAGCCGATCGTGGACCTGCCGACCGGCGCGGCGGTCGGTTTCGAGGCGCTGGTCCGCTGGCACCACCCGACCCGCGGCGTGATCACCCCGGACCAGTTCATCGAGGTGGCCGAGGAGAGCGGGCTGATCGTGCCGATGGGCCGCTGGGTGCTGGAGGAGGCGCTGCGCACGGTCGCCGACTGGCGCCGGATCCTGGCGCCCGGGCCGGCGCCGTACGTCAGCGTGAACGTCTCGGTCCGGCAGTTCCGCGAGGCCGGGTTCGTCGACCAGGTGCGCAACGCGCTGCACCACACCGGTGTGCCGCCGGAGTCGCTGATGCTGGAGATCACCGAGACGCTGCTGATGAAGGATGACGAGCAGCGGATCTGGGCGGATCTGAGCACACTGCGTGAGATGGGCATCCGGATCGCCATCGACGACTTCGGCACCGGCTACTCGTCCCTGGGGTACCTCCGGCAGCGCCCGATCGACGTGGTCAAGATCGACAAGACGTTCATCGACGACATGGTGACCAGCCCGCAACCGCTGGCCCTGGTCAGCGGCATCGTCAGCCTGGCCCGGTCGCTGCAGCTGAGCGTGGTCGCCGAGGGGATCGAGGACGACGCGCACCGTGATCTGCTGGTGCGGCTCGGCTGCCCGCTGGGCCAGGGCTACCTGTTCGCCAGCCCGCTCGGGCCGACCGAGGTGCTGGCCTGGATGCGCGCCGTCGCCACGGTCGCGGTCTGACCCGGGCGGGGCTCAGTACGGATCGCCGGTACCCGGCAGCCGCCCGCGCAGCAGGCCGCCGAACCGCCCGGGCTGACTCGCGACCGGGTTCAGCGCCGGGCTCTCCGGACGCCCGGCCCGCTCGGCCAGCCCGGTCACCAGCTCGCGCAGCGCGTCGAGCGCGTCCGTGGCCGGCCGCCAGCCGAGTTCCCCGGCGGCCCGGTCACAGGACATCAGCGGCGCCTTGAGCGCCAGCCGGACCCAGCCCCGGTCGACCGGTTGCAGGCGCAGCCGCCAGCTCAGCGCGGCGGCGCCCTCCAGGGCGAACCCGGGGACCGGCACCGGCAGGCCGCGGAACGTGCGGGCCAGCGTCAGGGGGTCCAGCACCGGCCCGGCGGCGATGTTGAAGGCGCCGTGCACGTCGGCTCGCAGGACCCGCAGGTAGGCGTCGGCCACGTCGTCGGCGTGCACCGCCTGCATCCGCAATCCCGGGTGCGCGGGCAGCGCCGGGATCCACCCGAACCGCAGCAGCCGGGCCGGTAGCAGCGGCCCGGCGAAGTACCGCCCGATCTCCGTCCCGGCGTCCCGCTGGAAGATCAGCCCGGGACGCAGCCGCACCACCCGCAGCGTCGGATGGTCCGACTCGATCTCGTCGAGCATCCGTTCGACCAGCGCCTTGTGCCGGCTGTACGACGACTCCGGGACGCCGTTGCGCAGCCAGCCCTCCGTCACGAACGCCCATTTCGGCCCCGGCGAGTAGACGCCGACCGAGGAGGCGTGCACCAGTGTGGCGACGCCGGCGCGCAGCGCCGCCCGGAACACCGTGCGGCTGCCCAGCACGTTGGTCTGGTACAGCCGCCGGGCGTCGTGGCTCGGCTGGATCTGCCAGGCCAGGTTCACCACCGCGTCGGCGCCCTGGAAGATCTGGACCAGCCGGTCCAGGGCGTCCTGGTGGCCGACGTCGACCGGGTGCCACTCCATGTCGGCGTAGGGACCGCTGTCCTCGGGGGTGCGCCGGGCGATTCCGATGGCCTCGACGTCGGGTTCGGCACGGAGGCGGCGCAGCAGCGCGGTTCCGGCGTTACCGGTCGCGCCCACGATGACGACACGCATGTCGAAGGCGTACCCGCCCGGCCGCGATCGAATCTGATTCGCCGGACCATTCCGTCCGGCCGCCGGTTTCCGGCGCCGGTTTTCGGCCGGTGGGCTGCCGGTTTCCGGCGAAGGAAAGGTCGACCCGGTACCGACCCGGCGTCCCGCTTTTCCGGGCCCGGGCGGCTTTCCGGTACGCCCGGCGTGTCCCGTTACCGCCGCGCCGGCGATTCCGGCCGGCGCCGGGGAACCGGGGTACGGCGAGCCGCTGCCCCGGCCGCCGTGCCGGACCGGTTCGCCGATCATTCCGGGCGTACCGAACGCAGCGGTCGAATAGTGGCGTCGGCCCTGCCGGGGCGGCTGATTCCGGAGATCATCGCCGCGCCGCGCCGGCCCGTTCGGGTCCCGCGCCGGATTGACCCCGGTCATCGCCGGAACGGCGGAGACCGCCGGCCCGGCAACGCTTCGGCGGTCGTGGTGTCGGGTTCGTAGCCGCCGCCGGCACGGCTGTGACCTGCTCGTTTGCAGGAAACGGCGCCGCCGGGGCGTCCGGCGGCGCCGTTTTCGCGGCAGCGGTCAATCAGCGCTTGGCGTGGTACGCCTCGACGACGTTGCTCGGGATGCGGCCGCGCTCGGAAACGGAGTAGCCGTTCTTGTTGGCCCACTCGCGAATGGCCTGATTCTGGTCGCGGCTGGTCCGGCTGGAGGCGGCCGGGGCGGTCCGCCGGGCAACGGCCGGAGTGCCGCCGGAACGGCCCAGCCGGGTGGCCGCGGTGAGGAACGGTTCCAGGGCCTTACGCAGCTTGCCGGCGTTCTTCTCGGACAGGTCGATCGTGTAGTTCACGCCGTCGAGTCCGAATTCGACGGTGCGGTCGGCCTCCCCGCCGTCGAGGTCGTCGGTCAGAAGGGTAATTATCTGCTTGGCCATGTTGTGTTCGCTCCTACAGCGATGTCATTCGGGTGACGGCTGCACGCGAGCGAGGGGATGCCGCGAATAGTCGTCGTCCCATTCATTGTGTCGCGCACATGGCGGGCAGTGCAAATTGCGTCTCTTGGCATGTCGCAATTCCGCTGCGCATCCGCCCGGGCGCGGAGGGTGGTCGCCGTGGCGGCGAATGGGTCGCCGGAGACTCTTTTCGAACTCGTGAATGTACGGTAACGTCGCAGGTGGGAGCGCTCCCAGCCCCGTAGGAGGCTCGATGGGAGGTGCTGTCCGGGTGGCCGCCCCGGCCGTCCCGCCGGCATTCGCCATCGCCACCGCGGCGGCCACCGCGCCCCCACGACGGCCGCACACCACCCCGGCGCCGCCCCGCCGCTGAGGGTACCGGCACCGCCGCTGGCGCGGTGCCCCTGATCCCGAGCCGCCTCGTCGCCGATTCTCCGGTGCCGGGGCGGTTCGCCGTTTCCCGGACCGTCCTGCGGGCCGACCCGGACGCACCCCACGAGCCCCGCCTCCACCACCGGCAGCACGGGGCCCGGCCGGCACGGCTGTGCCGTCGCCGGGGCGCCGGGCGGCGGAGATCAGAGGAGCAGGCCGCCGGTGGCGCGGATGTTCTGGCCGGTGACCCAGCCGGAGTCCGGGCCGGCCAGGAAGCCCACCACCGCCGCCACGTCCTCCGGCTGGCCGAGCCGGCCGAGCGCGGTGAACCCGGTCAATGCCTCGATCGCCTCCGGCGGATTCGCGCCGCGCAGCATGTCGGTGTCGGTGGCGCCCGGCGAGACGGTGTTCACGGTGATGCCGCGCGGCCCGAACTCCCTCGCCGCCACCGCGGTGACCTGCTCCAGCGCGGCCTTGCTGGCGCAGTAGAGGACCAGACCGGGCCCGCTGACCGCGGTGTTCAGCGTGGACAGGTTGATGATCCGGCCACCGTCGCGCAGCAGCGGCCCGGCCGCCCGGATGGCCAGCAACGGGAACTTCGCGTTGATCGTCATCACCCGGTCGAACTCCGCGGCGGTGACCTCGGCGATCGGCGTCCGGTCGGCGACTCCCGCGTTGTTGACCAGGATGTCGAGCCCGTCCCGGACCGGTTCGAGGATCGCCGGCAGGGTGTCCGGATCGGCCTGGTCGCACCGCACCGCGACGGCGTCGCCGAGCTCGGCGACCAGGCTGTCGGCCTCCTCCCGGGCGGAGTGATAGGTGAACACCACCCGGGCCCCGTCCGCGGCCAGCCGGCGCACGATCGCCCGCCCGATGCCCCGGGAGCCTCCGGTGACCAGTGCTGTCTTTCCGTTGAGCGTCATACCGCGGACGCTAGTCACGGCGACGGCCGGCTGTCTCGCGCCGCCGCGCTCGCGCGAATCACCGGCGCAGGGCGGCCGGGGGTGCGGTGGCACCGCGGGGGAGCGACGGATCACCGCCGCAGGGCGGCCGGGGCGTGCGGTGGCACCGCGGGATCACCGGCGTGGGCCCGCTGGCGCGTGCGGCGGCATCGGGGGGCGGGTCGCTCACCGGCGCAGGGCGGCCGGGGCGTGCGGTGGCACCGCGGGGGAGCGCGGCGTGACCGGCTCGACCCGCTGGTAATCCGCGCCCAGCGGGGGTCGGGGGTCGGTGTCGCCCCGGTTCGGCCACAGCGACATGGCCCGCTCGGCGAGCGCCGTGATGGTCAGCGACGGGTTCACCCCGAGGTTGGCCGGCACCGCGGAGCCGTCCACCACGTGCAGGCCGGGATGGCCGAAGACCCGGTGGTACGCGTCCACCACCCCGCTCTGCGCCGACGCGCCGATGGTCGCCCCGCCGAGGATGTGCGCGGTCATCGGGATGTTGACGATGTCGCCGACGGTGCCGCCGGGGAAGCCGTCGATCCGGTCGGCGATCCGGCGAACCGCCTCGTGTCCGACCGGGATCCAGGTCGGGTTGGGCTCGCCGTGCCCCGGGCGGGTGGTCAGCCGGCCGCGCCGGGTCCGCCGTACCGTCAGGGAGTTGTCCAGGGTCTGCATGACCAGCGCGATGATGGTCCGTTCGCTCCACCGGCGTACCGAGATCGAGTAGGCCAGCACCATCGGGTGCCGGACGCACTGCCAGAGGAACTTCAGCGGGCGTGGCACCCGGCCGCCGCCGTCCACCAGCAGCGTGGACAGCAGGCCCATGGCGTTGCTGCCGGGGCCGTAGCGGACCGGCTCGATGTGGGTGTCCGGGTCCGGGTGGAACGACGAGGTGATCGCCACCCCGCGACTGAACGGCGCGGCGGGCACCTGTTTGGTCTCCGCGCCGAGCAGCGCCTCCGAATTCGTCCGGGTCAGCATGCCCAGCCGCGGGGAGAGCCGGGGCAGCACCCCGGTGTCCCGCATCGCGTGCAGCAGCCGCTGGGTGCCGAGCGCGCCGGCCGAGAGGATCACCTGGTCGGCGGTGAACGTGCCGTTGCGGGTCTCCACCCGCCAGCCGCCGGCGACCGGCCGGACCGCGGTGACCTCGGTGTCCGGGTGCACCGTGGCGCCGTTGCGCTCGGCGAGGTAGAGGTAGTTGACGTCGAGGCGGTTCTTCGCGCCGACCCGGCAGCCGATCATGCAGTTGCCGCACTCGGTGCAGCCGGTCCGGTCCGGCCCGGCGCCGCCGAAGTAGGGGTCCGGCACGGTCCGCCCCGGCTCGCCGAAGAAGACGCCGACCGGGGTGCGGCGGAACGTGTGCCCGACCCCCATGTCCTCGGCCACCTGCTTGATCACCACGTCGGACGGGGTCATGGTGGGCTGCTCGGTCACGCCGAGCATCCGGGACGCCTGGTCGTAGTGCGACGCCAGCTCACCGGCCCAGTCGGTGATGCCGGACCAGTGCGGGTCGGCGAAGAACGGGGCCGGTGGCCGGTAGAGCGTGTTGGCGTAGACCAGCGAGCCGCCGCCGACCCCGGCCGCGGACAGCACCACGATGTCCTTGAGCAGGGTGATCCGCTGGATGCCGCGCATGCCGAGCCTGGGCGCCCAGAGGAAGTTCCGCAGGTCCCATGACGTCTTCGGCAGGGTGTCGGGGGTGAAGCGGCGGCCGGCCTCCAGCACGCCGACCCGGTAACCCTTCTCCGTCAGGCGCAGTGCGCTGACGCTGCCGCCGAAGCCGCTGCCCACGATCACGATGTCGTAATGCGTCATCGCTTCACCTAAGCATTACTCGCTGGTAACCACCAGAGCGAGTTTCACCGCTGGTAGATCGTCATGGAGTATCCGACCTGGTCGATCTTGGTGCTCGTGTCGAGAAGCCGCCGGAGCCGAGGGCCGGCCAGGGCCACCCGCGAGTCCGAGACGACGAGGATGCCGTGCACCCGGTCCGCCGGAACCGCATACGGGTCCGCCGCGTCGATGCCGTAGTGCGCGGGCACCCCGCTGCCCTTGTAGACCAGCCAGACCGGCCGGCCCGGGTGGTCCTCGCGCAGCTTCTGCGCGAGCCGGGCCAGGTCCTGCCCCCAGTCGACGTTGGAGTCGTGCAGGTTGCGGTGGGTGTTCGCGGCGCCGCCGAAGGCCTCGTTGGAGTAGGGCAGGTAGTACGGGAAGGTGCGCAGCGAGCTGACCGCCACGAAGAGGGTGAGCACCGCGGCGGTGACCCGCGCCCAGCGGACCCCGAGCAGGGCGACGGAGCCGGCCGCGACGGCGAGGAAGAACGACAGGAAGATCGCGTAGCGGGTGCCGTAGTCACGGGCGCCGGTCATCGCCACCAGCAGCAGCACCGCGGAGACCGGCAGCAGGTAGGCCGCGGCGGCCCGCAGGCGGGGGACGGCCAGCACGGTGATCGCGCCGGCCACCCAGAGCGCCAGCGTCCCGAGCGGTGTCTTGATCAGCAGCGCGACCGGCAGGTAGTACCAGCGGCTGCCCCGGTAGGCCTCGCCGAGCAGGAAACCGTTGAAGGTCTGGCTCTCGAACCCGAACTGGATCAGCATCCCGTCGCGGTAGGCCCGGGGGAACGGCAGCCAGTCGACGGCCAGGCCGGTCAACCCGCCCGGGTGCGGCAGCCCCGGCGGGGTGGTCCAGCGCAGGCGTGGGTCGACGAGCAGGTAGGCGACCCAGACCACGGCGACCGCGATCAGCCCGGTCGCGGCCGCCGCCCCGGCCGCCACCAGCAGCCTCCTGCGGCCGCCCGGCACGCCCGGCCCGCCGGTGGGCGCGGGGTCGTCGCTGGGCGCCGGGTCGTCGGTGGGCGCGGGGTGGTCGCCGGGTGCGGGCTTGCCGGTGGGCGCGGGGTCGTCGCTGGGCGGCGGGTCGTCGGTGGGCGCGGGGTGGTCGCCGGGTGCGGGCTTGCCGGTGGGCGCGGGGTCGTCGAATGCGGATTTCCCGGCGGGCGCGGGGTCGTCGGTGGGCGCGGCGGGGCGGGCGCGTTGCGCGTGCCACATGGACCAGGCCGCGAGCAGGACCAGCAACGGTACGGCCGGAAGCGTGCTCGCCCGAGTCGCCAGAGCCGCGCCGAGCGCCAACCCGGCCAGCGGCAGGTACAGGTACGGCCGCTCCCGCCCCCGCCACGCCGCCCAGAACGCGGTCAGCAGCATTCCCGCGGCCGGCACGTCGAGCGTGGCCAGCGATCCGTGCGCGATCACGTCCGGGGAGAACGTGTAGAGCGCCAGCGCGATCAGCCCACCGGCCGGCCCGGCCACGTCCCGTCCGAACGCCAGCACCACCAGCCCGAACACCAGGGTGAGCAGGATGATCGGCAGCCGTGCGGCGAGCAGCAGCCGGAACGGGTTGTTCCCGCTCTCGTAGAGCAGGTGCCGCCCCAGCGCCGTCTGGTCGCCGGGGAACGCCGGATCCAGCTCGCGCGCGCCCCCGAACGCCAGCCCGGCCGCCATGATCAGCTTGCCGAGCGGCGGGTGCTCCGGGTTGTACCGCAGGCTGTGCTGCTGGGTGTAGACCTCGGCGGTGGCCACGTACACCGGCTCGTCGATGGTCGGGGTCTGCTGCACCGCCGTGGTCACCGTGGCGAACGCCATCTGCCCCAGCATCGCGACGACGGCGAGAAGGTACAGCAGGCGTCGTCGCGGCATCGGGCAAAGATAGCCGCCGGGTCAGCCGATGAACTCGCCCGGAGGGGTGGCGGCCGGGTCGGCGTGCTTCTCCAGCTCGGCCTCGCGCAGCTCGACCCGGCGGATCTTGCCGGAGATGGTCTTGGGCAGGTCGGTGAACTCCAGGCGGCGGATCCGGGCGTACGGCGGCATGTGCTGCCGGGCGTGCGCGAAGATCGCCGCCGCGGTGCTCTCGTCCGCCGCCCAGCCGTCGGCGAGCAGCACGTACGCCTTGGGCACCGCCAGCCGCACCGGATCGGGGGACGGGACCACCGCGGCCTCCACCACCGCCTCGTGCTCGATCAGCACGCTCTCCAGCTCGAACGGCGAGATCCGGTAGTCGGAGGCCTTGAACACGTCGTCGGTGCGCCCGACGTAGGTGATGTAGCCGTCGGAGTCCCGGGACGCCACGTCCCCGGTGTGGTAGTAGCCCCCGGCCATCCGCTCGGCGGTCAGCTCGGGGTCGCCGTGATAGCCGGCCATCAACCCGACCGGGCGCGGCTCCAGCGCGACGCAGATCTCGCCCTCGGCCGCCTCGGCCCCGGTCACCGGGTCGATCAGGGCGATCCGGAACCCCGGCGCCGGCCGCCCCATCGAGCCCGGCTTGACCGGCTGACCGGGCGGGTTGGCGATCTGCACGGACGTCTCGGTCTGCCCGAACCCGTCCCGGACGGTCACCCCCCACTGCGCCGCGACCTGCTCGATCACCTCCGGGTTGAGCGGCTCACCGGCGCCCACCGCGATCCGCGGCGGCGTCTTCAGCTCGGTCAGGTCGGCCTGGATCAGCATCCGCCACACGGTCGGCGGCGCGCAGAAGCTGGTCACCCCGCAGCGCTGCATCTCGGCCATCAGCCGGCCGGCGTCGAACCGGGTGTAGTTGTGGATGAACACGCAGGCCTGCGCGTTCCACGGGGCGAAGACGTTGCTCCAGGCGTGTTTCGCCCAGCCCGGCGACGAGATGTTCAGGTGCACGTCGCCCGGGCGCAGGCCGATCCAGTACATCGTCGAGAGGTGTCCCACCGGGTACGACGCGTGCGTGTGCTCGACCAGTTTCGGCTGCGCCGTGGTGCCCGAGGTGAAGTAGAGCAGCAGGGTGTCGCCGGCCCGGGTGACGCCGTCCGGGGTGAACGCGTCGCTCGCCCGGTACGCGTCGCGGAAGTCGAGCCAGCCCTCGACCGGGCCGGCCGCGATCCGGGTGACCGTGGCGTCCACCCGGTCGAACTTGCCGGCCGTGGCGGCCGCGGCGATCACGTGCCGGGCGCCGCCCCGGGCCACCCGGGCGGCGGCGTCGGCCGGGCCGAGCAGCGGGGTGGCCGGGATCAGCACGGCGCCCAGCTTGATCCCGGCGAGCACGGTCTCCCACAGCTCCACCTGGTTGCCGAGCATCACCACGATCCGGTCGCCTCGGCGTACGCCCTGCTCGCGCAGCCAGTTCGCCACCCGGTTGGAACGCTGCGACAGCTGCGCGAACGAGAGCCGCTGCTCGCTGCCGTCCTCCTCGACGATCCACAGCGCCGGGGCGTCGTTGTCCTCGGCGATCACGTCGAACCAGTCCAGCGCCCAGTTGAAGTGGTCGAGCCGGGGCCAGGCGAAGCCGGCGTACGCCGCCGGATAGTCCTCGCGATGGTCGAGCAGGAAATCCCGTGCGCGCCGGAATGCGATGTGACCCTCGTTCTCGACCATGACGCCATTCTGCGCCGGGGCCCGGGACGGCGGAACGCCCCCTGGGGAAAACCACCGGGGGCGTCCGGCCCGGATCAGCGCGGGGTGGAGGCCGGACCCTGGTGGTACGCGTCGTACCGTTCCTGTGCGGCCGCGAGCTTGGCCGGGTACGCCTTCGCCGCCCGGTACAGCTTGTAGATCAGCAGGAACTCGAAGGCGAGCATGGCCGCCCCGGCGAAGACGGTGACCGGGAAGATCAGGCCGGTCAGCGGCGCGATGATGTAGACGAACATCTCGTACTCGATGCCGCTGAACAGGTGCGTGCGGATCCGGTTGCGCTTGAGGTAGCCGCCGACCCGGCTCTTGAGCGACCTCGGCCGGGGCGCCGCCGGCGGGTCGGTGCTCTCGTCCGCCGCCTCGTCCCCCGGCTCGGACATGTCCTGTGCCGGCTGTGGGTGCAGCTCCAGCGGCTGCTTGAGGGAGTCGAGCTTGTCGGTCATGCCGCGGCGGACCTTGGCGACCTGGCTGCCGTTCAGGTACCGGATCAGGTCCAGGAAGATCGCGACGGCCATCAGCCAGAGGTAGGCGACGTCGTGGTGCTGCGCGTACTGCCCGCCGAACAGGGTGATCGCGCAGAAGAAGACCCGGACCCGGTCGAGCACGAAGTCCAGCCACTGGCCGAAGACGGTGCCGGTCCCGTTCAGCCGGGCGATCTTGCCGTCCATGCAGTCGACCACGAAGCTGAGGTGGAACAGCAGCGCGCCGACGATCAGCCACTGCCGGTCGCCCTGCGCGAAGCTGACCATGGCGCCGGCGCCGATGACCGTCGCGACCAGGGTCAGCACGTTCGGCGTGATCCACCGATAGGGGGCCACGAGGCGCACCAGCCGGGCCGCCAGCGGGTCGACCAGAAGCACGGTCCACCACGCGTCGATCGGCTTGTAGGTGCGCTCCCGGATCTCCTGCAAGGTCACCTTCACGCGCGGCACTTTAAACCTTGTTCCTTTGCGAACGCCATGTGACCCGGCCGGCGCAACCGGCTCGCTGGCTGGGGTGACACTGGCTACCTGGGGTGACGCCGGTTGCCCCGGTAACGCCGGCTACGGGGTGACGCGCCGGGCGAGCCGAGCCGGCGACGGTCTCGACAGAATACTGACATCGGTGCGAATCCGACAAACCGTCCGGCGGCGCGCGACCGTCCACGCGCCGCCGGGGCCGGCCGTGCCCTCAGCCGTGTTCCCGCAGCCCGAGCCGGGCGTGCACGGCGCGCAGCGGGCGCGGCGCCCACCAGTTCCACCGGCCGGCCAGCCGCATGAACGCCGGCACCAGCACCGGCCGCACCAGCAGCGCGTCCAGGATGATCGCCAGGCTGGCGCAGAGACCGAAGAACTGGATCAGCGACACCCCCGAGGAGAGCATGGCCAGGAACGACACCGACAGGATGCCGGCCGCCGCGCTGATCACCCGCACACTGCGGGACATCCCCTCGACCACCGCGGTGTGCAGGTCGGCGCCCTGCTCGTGCCGCTCGATCACCCGGGACAGCACGAACACCTCGTAGTCCATGGACAGCCCGAACGCCACACAGAACAGCAGCACCGGGATGGCCACCGCCAGCGGCGCCCCGGTCTGCCCGAGCACGGTGGACAGGTGCCCGTCCTGGAAGACCCAGACCGCCACGCCGAACACCGAGCTCATCGTCAGCATGTTCAGCAGCAGCGCCTTCACCGGCAGCAGCACGCTCCCGGTGAGCAGGAAGAGCAGCACGAACGTGCTGACCGCGATCAGCACCGCGGCGATCGGCAGCCGGGCGCCGATCGAGCCGGTGATGTCCACCAGCTGCGCGGCGGGGCCGGTGACCAGCACCGGGACCCGGTTCGGCACCGGCACCGCGCGCACCGCCCGGGCCAGGTCGGCGCCCTCGCCGGAGAACGGCTCCACGTCGCTGAGCACGGAGAACCAGGTCGCGTCGGCGGCGACGAAACGCGGATCGGCGCGGGGCGCGGCGACCACCCGCCGCCCCTGCCGGTAGGTCCCGGCCATGCTGTCCACCCGGGTGACGCCGGGCACCCCGGACAGCCGGGCGGCGTAGTCGGCGGCCCGGACCCGGGCGTCCGCCCCGGTGCCCCAGTGCTCGGCGACGACCACGGTGGCCCCGCTGCCGGTGTCGGCGAACTGGGCGCGCACGGTGTCCGCCACGATCCGGCTCTCGGCCTCCTTCGGCAGCACCCGGTCGTCGGCCACGCCGAAACGCACGTGACCGAACGGGACCGCCAAGGCCGCCAGGATCAGGATCACCGGCGCCGCGGTGAGCACCGGGCGGCGCAGCACGAACGCCGCGAACCGCCCCCAGAAGGCGACCGACCGGCCGCCGTCCGAGCGGACCCGCCACAGCGCCCACCGGTCGATCCGGTGCCCGAGCATCGCCAGCAGGGCCGGCAGCACCAGCAGCGCGGCGCCGACCGTGGTGGACACCACGGCGATCCCGGCGTAGGCGAAGGAGCGCAGGAAGTACTGCGGGAAGACCAGCAGGCTGCACAGGGCGACCGCCACGGTCGCGGCGCTGAACAGGATGGTCCGCCCGGCGGTACGCATGGTGTTGCCCAGCGCCGTGACGACGTCCGGGTCGGCGGCCCGCTCCTCGCGGTACCGGGAGACGAACAGCAGGCTGTAGTCCACCGCCAGGCCCAGTCCCAGCGCCGTCGCCATGTTGATGGAGAACACCGACACCTCGGTGAGCGCGGCGAGCAGGCGCAGCGTGCCGAGCGTGCTGACGATCGAGAAGATGCCGATCAGCAGCGGCGCCCCGGCCGCCCCGACCGTGCCGAAGACCAGCAGCAACAGCACCAGGGTGATCGGGATGGCGATCGACTCGGCGGTGGCCAGGTCCGCGGTGACCTGCTCGTTGATGTCGTTGTTGATCTGGGTGAAGCCGCCGAACGACACCCGCACCGGGCCCTCGTCGACCGCGAGCTCGTCGTGCAGGTCGGCGACCCGGCCGGCGCTGCGGTCCTCGTCGCCGTCCACGTGCACCAGCACCATGCCGGTGTCGTGCGTCCGGCTGGCCAGCTGCGGCCGGCGGCCGGCCCAGTACGACGCGGCCACCGTCACCCCGTCGGCGCCGGCCAGCCGCTGGGTGACCCGCCGGGCGGCGGCGCGGGCGTCCGGGTCGTCCACGCTGCCGCCGGGCTTGGCGATCAGCACCACCAGGTTCGGGTCGGCGGAGCGGAAGTGCTCGGCGAGCACCTGCCGGCCGCGTACCGAAGCGGAGTCCGGATCGTCGAAGCCGCCGGTCTTCAGCGCGCTGACCAGGTCGCCGCTGAACATCAGCGCCAGCCCGGCCAGCAGCAGCGTGACGGCCAGCACCAGCTGGGGCCGGTAGGCGACCAGGCGTACCACGGGACCGGGCCCCGGGCCGGGGACGACCGGCCGGTCGTCCCCGGCCCGGGGCCGCACCGTTGTCGAAGAGCTCATGTCGGGCAGCTCGTTCTCAGGCCGGCTGCGGGACTCGGGCCGGGTCGAGGTGCCGGGCCAGCAGGTCCACGGTCGTCTCGATGTCCTCGGTGGTGTGCTCCGCGGTGACGAAGAACCGCAGCCGGGCCAGCCGCTCCTTCACCGCCGGGTACATGATCGGGTTCACGCTGACGCCGTTCTTGAGCAGCGTGTCGGCCAGCCTCAGGGCCTGCACCGAGTCGCCGGTGATGCACGGGATCACCGGGGTGCCCGCGCTGGTGCCCACGTCCACCCCGGCCGCCTTGGCCAGCCGCAGGAAGGTGGCCGCCCGGTCGTGCAGCACGGTCAGCCGCTGCGGCTCCTCGCGCAGGATGTGCAGGGCGGCCAGCGCGGCGGCCGCGTTCGGCGGGCTCATCCCGGCGCTGAAGATGAAGCCCGGCATGGTGTACCGCAGGTACTCGATCAGCTCGTGCCGGCCGGCGATGTACCCGCCGCAGCTGGCCAGCGACTTGGACAGGGTGCCCATCCAGATGTCGACGTCGGTGCGGTCCACGCCGAAGTGCTCGCCGACGCCGCCGCCGCGGGCGCCGAGCACGCCGATGCTGTGCGCCTCGTCGACCATCAGCAGCGCGCCGTGCTTCTTCTTCAGCGCGATCAGGGCCGGCAGGTCGCAGATGTCGCCGTCCATGCTGTAGACGCCCTCGACGATGATCAGCACGCGCCGGTAGCGGTCGCGGGTGCGGGTCAGCAGCGCGTCCAGGGTGGCCAGGTCCTGGTGCGGGAACGGCTGGCGGCTGGCCCCGGAGAGCCGGCAGCCCTGCAGGATGCTGTCGTGCGCGAGCGCGTCGTGCACGATCAGGTCCTCCGGCCCGACCATGTGCCCGATGATCCCGACGTTGGTCGAGTGCCCGCCCAGCAGCGAGATCGCGTCCTGGGCGCCGACCAGGGCGGCCAGGCCCCGGTCCAGCTCGTCGTGCAGGGCGCGGTTGCCGGAGAGGATCCGGGCGGCGGAGACCGACGAGCCGTACCGCTCCACCGCCTCCTTCACCGCGTAGTTGACCATTGGGTGCCCGGACAGGCCCAGGTAGTTGTAGCTGGAGAAGGAGATGATCTGGCGGCCCTGCACCGAGGTCCGGCTGTTGATCACGCTGTCGTGCACGATGTAGTACGGGTTGTCGACCTTGACCCGCTGCAGGATGTCGCCCCGCGCCTCGAACTGGACCACCTCGGGCAGCCTGGTCACGTCGGCCACCTCGGGGCGGCGTACGTCGGCCCGCCCGGCCTGCTCCGCGCGCGGGACGATCTCCTGCGCCGGCTCCGGGGCGGGCGCCGGGATCGGCGGCACCGCCGGGGCGCCGCCGCTCAGCGACTGCGCCAGCAGCTGGGCCATCTCGCCCACCGTGGCGATGCCGAACACCTGCTCGGGCGCCAGGTCCAGCTCCGGCCAGCGGCGCTTGGCCGCGGCGATCAGCTCGGCCGTCATGATCGAGTCGAAGCCCAGGTCGCCGCTGAACGACTGGTCCGGGCGCACCATGTCGGCCGGATAGGCGCTGATCTTGCCGACCATCGCCGCGACCTCGGTGAAGACCTGCCGGTCCTCGACGCGCTTGCGGGCCGGCAGCGGGATGAGCGGCGGGGCCGGCGGGGCGCTGGCCACCACCGGCGGCGCGGACGCGGGCTCGCCGGCGGGGTCGGCCGGGGCGGGGGGCGTGGCGGTCGCGGGGACGTGCGGTGACGTGCTGGGCTCGGCGCCGATGCCGCGCAGAACCGCGAGTTGCTCCCGCATCAGCGAGATGACGTCGTTCACGGGGTTCGGATCTCCGTTTCGGGTTACGGGAGCCGGCCGCGCTTCGCGTACCGGGGGGGACAGGTCTTTGCGGATGAACCGGGCCGGTTCGGCCCGTTTCTCGGTGCGCCGGATCGAGTAGTGCTGGGTGGCCAGCGGCGACGGCGGCAGTGTGGCCAGCGGCACGCCCAGCCCCTCGAACAGCGGCGTCAGGTCCACCGGCACACCGGCCACGGCGAGCCGGCCCAGACCCTCCAGCAGGGCGTACCCGTCGTCCGGCTCGGACGGCATCAGCGCGATGGAGTCCAGCCCGCGCGCCGACGGGGTCTGCGCGGCCATGCCCAGCAGCGCGTCCCCGGCCGAGACCTGGACCAGGATCTTCGCTCCGGCCTGGACCGCCGCGTCCACCGCGTCGCGGAACAGCACCGGCGCCGAGCCCTGCCGGCTCCACAGCGCCCGCAGGGTCTCCGGGTCGGCCGGGGCCGCCGGGTCCACGCTGGAGATCAGCGTCCGGATCGGCTTGCGCACCGGCAGACCGGCCAGGTGCTCGGCGACCCGGGTGTCGACCTCGGACATCAGCGGCGAGTGGAAGGCGTGCGAGACGCGCAACGGCACCACCGGCACGTCGCGGTCCCGGCAGCGCTCCACCAGCCGGCCCACCGCGTCCCGGTGCCCGCTGGCGACGATCTGGGTGGGATGGTTGTAGCAGCCCGCCCAGACCCCCTGGATGCCGGTGCGCAGCTGCTCGAACCCGGCCGCGTCGATCCGGACCGCGGCCATCGTGCCCGGCGGCGGCTCCTCGCCGGAGGTGACCGCGGCGCCCCGCTCGATCAGGAACTCGATGCCGTCGTCCGGGGTCAGCGCCCCGGCCGCGACCGCCGCGGCCAGCTCGCCGACGCTGTGGCCGAGGGTCACCTGCGGGGTCACCCCGAGATCGGCGAGCAGCTGGGTCATCCCGATCCCGGCCACCCCCAGACCCGGCTGGCAGATCCGGGTGGCGCTGACCTGTTCGTCGGCGCCCGGGGCCGGGGTGTCGCAGAGCAGGTCGGTGACCGGCGCGCCGGTGCGCTCGTCCACCCGGTCGGCGAGTGGGCGGACGTGCTCGGCCAGCGCCGGGAAACGGGCCACCAGATCGCGCAGCACCCCGGGGCGCAGTGAGCCCTGGCCGGGGTAGAGGAAGGCCATCGAGCGCTGCTCCGGGGGCAGCGGGGCGGTGCTCGCGTACAGGCCGGCGGCCAGCCGGCCGGTCGCGCCGGCGGCCAGCTCCCGGGCCGCGGTGGCGAGCCGGTCGGCCAGCTCGGCCCGGGACCGGCACATCACCGCCAGGCGCGCCGGGAGCAGCGCGCGGGTGGCCATGGTGCGGGCCACCGCCGCCGGGGTCAGCGCCGGGTCGGCGGCCACCAGACCGGACAACCTCTGCGCGTACGACGCGAGCAGCTCGCCGTTGTCCGCCGACAGCAGCACCATCCAGGGCCGGTCGGTGTCCGCGTCGTCGCCGTCCAGCCGCGGCGCGGGCGCCTCGCTGAACACCGCGTGCACGTTGGTGCCTCCGAACCCGAACGAGTTGACCCCGGCCCGTCGCTGGTCGCCGACCGGTTGCTGCCACGCCCGCGGCTCGGTGGTGATCTCCAGACCCGCCTCGGCCAGCGGCAGCTCGGGGTGCGTGTCCAGGGCCGGCTGCGGCGGGACGACGCGGTGGTGCAGGGCGAGCGCGGTGCGCAGCACTCCCGCGGCGCCGGCGGCGGGCAGGGTGTGCCCGATGATCGCCTTGCCCGAGGAGAGGTAGCAGCCGCGGTCGGCCGACTTGACCCGCAGCCGGCGGATCGCCTCGACCTCCACCCGGTCGCCGACCGTGGTCCCGGTGCCGTGCGCCTCCAGGAAGTCGATGGCGCCCGGCTCCAGCCGCGCGTCCCGGTAGGCGGCGCGCATCGCGGCCTCCTGGCCCTCCGCGCGCGGGGTCATCGGGCCGGCGCCCTTGCCGTCGTTGGCCGTGCCGATGCCGTTGAGCACCGCGTAGATCCGGTCGCCGGCCTCCAGGGCGTCGTCCAGCGGCCGCAGCACGGCGAGCGCGCCGCCCTCGCCGAGCACGAAGCCGTCGGCCCGCGCGTCGAACGGCCGGCACACCCCGGCCGGCGACAGCGCGCCCACCCGGGAGAAGCCGACCAGCGCGTTCGGGGTCAGGTTGAGGAACACCCCGCCGACCAGGGCCGCGCTGCACGACCCGGTGCGCAGGTGGTTGACCGCCTCGTGCATGGCCACCAGCGCCGAGGAGCAGGCGGCGTCGACGGCGAACGACGGGCCGCCCAGGTCCAGCAACTCGCTGACCGTGCACGGAGCCATGTTGAGCAGCGAGCCGGCCATCGAGAACGACTGCGGCGGGTCGATCGCCACGGCGGCCGCCCGGGCCAGCGCGGCCAGCAGCTCCGGGTCGTCGGCGTTCGGCGACAGCGATCCGTCGGCCAGCATGCTCGCGGTCAGCCGGGCCCCGGTCATGTCCTTGTAGTCGGCGGTGCTGAGCCCGACGAACACGCCGGTGGTGGCGCGGTCGAACGGCCGCCGCTCCCAGCCCGCGTCCTGGACCGCCTCACGGGCCAGGTCGACCAGGAGCCGGTGCTGCGGGTCCATGGCCTTGGCACGCCGCGGCGGGATGCGGTGGTGCAGGGCGGCGAACCTCTCGACCTCGTCGAGAAAGGCCACCCGGTCGGTGTACGTGGAATGGGTGTCGCGGAAATTCGTGGAATAGAATGTCTCGTGATTCCAGCGCGCCGACGGTACGGGGCGGAATTGATGGGCGGCGGCCAGCGAGTTCGACCAGAACTCGACCACGTCGCGCGCCCCCGGAAAACGGCAGGATAGGCCGACGATGGCAATGTCCAATGATGTTCCCCATGCTCGCGTGCTCGAAGGTCCGCCCGGAGAGCGGCCAGAATAGCGCGGAACACGCCGATGGCGGAGCGTCGGCATATGCGCTTTGAGGCTGAAGGCTAGCGTATGCCGGAGCTTTGCCACGGAAGGCCGACGGCGTTTCCACGTCACCTAACGCGGCATCTGCTGCAAAGATAGTGCACGACCGGAAAAAGGATCTGATCATTTTTTTTCTGTCACTCCAACGGCTGACCCGGGTGTCGCGGACGGGCGGTCGGCGCGTTGTACCGGCGCAGGTGGAGGCGGATGCGGGTCACCCGTAAGCGTGTCGGTTTGGGAAAAAAGCACGGTTCGCCTACTTTTGTGCCCCATGAAGCACACGACCATGCGATGGCTCGCCGCAGCCGTGGCGCTGGCCGGCATCGCCGCCGGCAGCCCCGCCCAAGCGGCCCCGTCCGAACCTGGACCCGCCCCCATCCGGATGAACGCGACGGCCTACTACGGCACGCTCGACGTCATCGCCCGCGAGACCCTCGGTCTGCGGGCCCACTTCACCACCTGGGACGGCCACCCGGTGGCCGGCCTGCCGATCCAGTTCACCACCACCGGTGAGCGCTTCCCGCTCTGTGAGGCGACCACCGACTTCGGTGGCTGGGCCGAGTGCAAGAACGGGCCGGTGCCGCCGCCCGTCTCGCTGGCGAACCTGCTGGTCAACGGCTACGACGCGGTCTGGCTGGGCAACCGCAGGTTCGCTCCGGTGAGCGCGCACAACAACATCGGTATCGGCTGAGGCCGTACCCGAGGGATCCGGGTCCGTGGTTGCAGGGCGCGCGACAGCGCGCCCTGGACCGCCCGGACCGTCACCGCGCCCGCAGGTCCGCGCCCACCCGGTGCAGGTGGCGAAGCGCCTGCCGGTACGAATCGAGCAACCCGGTCATCTCGTAGGGCACCCCGATCTCCGCGCAGTAGTCGCGCACGATCGGCTGGGCCCGGCGCAGGTTGGGCGTCGGCATCGCCGGGAACAGGTGGTGCTCGATCTGGTAGTTCAGCCCGCCCAGCGCCGCGTCCACGAACCGCCCGCCGCGCACGTTGCGCGAGGTCAGCACCTGCTTGCGGAGGAAGTCCTCGGTCCCGCCCGGGTGCGGCATGCCCTTGTGGTTGGGGGCGAACGTCAACCCCAGGTAGACCCCGAACAGCGCCTGGTGCGCCACCAGGAAGGCCAGCGCCTGCCCGGGGGTGAGCACCAGCAGCAGGGCCGCGGCGTAACCGGCCAGGTGCACGCCGAGCAGCGTCCACTCCGGACCCGGCCGCTTCACCACGCCGGCGCGCAGCGCCCGGACGCTGTCCCGCCTCAGCGAGATCGCGAGCAGGGTGAGCAGCGGGAAGAAGAACCAGGCCTGGTACCTGGTCAGGAACCCGCGGCCGCGGGCCGCCGCCCGGGACCAGACCAGCACGCCCGGCCCGACGTCCGGATCGAGGTCGTCGTGGTTCGGGTTGGCGTGGTGCCTGGTGTGCTTGTCCATCCAGTACCCGTAGGACATCCCGATCGCCAGGTTGCCGGCGATCAGGCCGGCCCGGGCGCTGGGCCGGTTGGTGCGGAACACCTGGCGGTGCGCGAGATCGTGCGCGACCAGCGCGACCTGCGCGTTCACCGCGGCCAGCAGGACCGCCACGGCCAGCGTCCACCAGGACGCGCCGACCAGCACGAACGCCGTCCAGCCGCCGATCAGGGCGAGCGCGGTCAGGCTCAGCCGCACGGTGTAGTAGCCGGGCCGCCGACGCATCAGGCCGGCGGCGTTGACCCGCCGGCTCAGCTCCGCGAAATCACTTCCGGCGGCGCGCGGCCGCTCCGTCGTCGTCGTCATGGGCTCAGCCAACCGCCGGCAGGCGCGCCGGTCAGCAGTGCTGACCCACGGACCGGGGGACGGGTACACCCCCGCCGTGGGGTAGTGCTGGCACTACCGACAGGCGAGCGTGGGGCGAGCAGGATGGGGGCATGAATTCGCGTGACTGGATACGCGACGGACTCCGGGCCGTGCTGGGCGGGCTGCTCGCCATCCCGCTGGCGGCGCTGAACCTCCCGCTGTTCGCGCTCGCCGTGGCGGCGCTGGCGCTGAGCCTGGTGCCGGTCCTGGGCATGTTGCTGTTTCCGCTGGTCACCCTCCTGATCCGGGCACGTGCCGACCTGGCCCGCAAAATCGCCGGGCACTCCGGCGTGCCGATCGCCCGGCCCTACCGCCCGGCCCCCGAGCGCGCCGTCCCCGGCGGCTGGCGGTACTACAAATGGATCATGACCGACCCGGCCACCTGGCGTGACCTCGCCTGGCTCGTGCCCGGCGCGGCGGCCGGCATCGTGCTCGGCGCGCTCACCCTCGCCGTTCCGGCCTACGGCCTGGAGGGCGTCCTGCTCGTGCCACTGTGGATCTGGCTCGGCACCGGGTGGTACGGCTACGGCGCGATCTGGCCGTTCGAGACCGTCGGCGACGCGTTCCTGTCGCTGCCCCAGGGCGCCCTGATCCTCGCCGTCGGGGTGGCCGTCGCGCCACACCTGCGCCGGTTCGACGCCCGTTCCGCCCGCCTGCTCCTCGGTCCCACCCGCAACGCCGAGCTGCGCCTGCGGGTCAGCCAGCTGACCGTCACCCGGGCCGACACGGTCGACGCGCAGGCCGCCGAGCTGCGCCGGATCGAGCGCGACCTGCACGACGGCGCCCAGGTCCGGCTGGTGTCGCTGGGCATGACCATCGGCCTGGCCGAGGAGATGGTGGAGGCCGACCCGGCCGGCGCCCGCAAACTGCTCGCCGAGGCCCGGGAGACCAGCACGGCCGCGCTGGCCGACCTGCGCCACCTGGTCCGCGGCATCCACCCGCCGGTGCTCGCCGAGCGCGGCCTGGACGGCGCGGTCCGGGCGCTGGCCATGGCGCTGCCGATCCCGACCGCCGTGCAGACCGCGCTGCCCGGCCGCCTCGACACCCCGGTCGAGTCCGCGGCGTACTTCGCGGTCGCCGAAGCGCTGGCCAACACCACCCGGCACAGTTTCGCCCGCAACGCCGCGGTCGAGCTCCGGCACACCGGGTCGGCGCTGGTCATGCGGGTCTGCGACGACGGCCTGGGCGGCGCCGACCCGGCCGGCGGCACCGGCCTGCGCGGTATCGAACGCCGTCTCGCCGCTTTCGATGGCACGATGAGCCTGTCCAGCCCGCCGGGCGGACCGACCATCGTGACCATGGAGTTGCCTTGCGCGTCGTCCTCGCCGAAGATCATGCCCTCCTCCGGGACGGCCTGACCCGCCTGCTGACCGCGCACGGGTGCGAAGTGGTGATGGCCGTCGACAACGGACCGTCGCTGCTTCCGGCCCTGGTCGAGCATCGCCCGGACGTGGCCGTGGTCGACGTCCGGCTGCCGCCGACCTTCACCGACGAGGGCCTGCAGGCCGTGATCGCCGCACGCGCCGAGGTCCCCGGCATGCCGGTGCTCGTCCTCAGCCAGCACGTCGAACCGCTGTACGCTCGCGAGCTGCTGTCCGACCGCACCGGCGGGGTCGGCTATCTGCTCAAGGACCGCGTCTCGCACGTCGCCCAGTTCGTCGACGCGGTCCGGCGGGTCGCCTCCGGCGGCACCGCGATGGACCCCGAGGTGGTCTATCAGCTTTTGGCGCGCCGCCAGTCCCCGCTCTCCGCGCTGACCGCCCGTGAGCAGGAAGTTCTCGCGCAGATGGCCGAGGGGCGCTCCAACGGGGCGATCGCCGGCAAGCTCTTCATCGGCGAGAAGGCGGTCAGCAAGCACATCAACAGCATCTTCACCAAGCTCGGTCTGCCCCCGTCCGACGACGACAACCGCCGAGTCCTGGCCGTCCTGACCTACCTGAACGCCTGACCCGTCTGAAGCCCCGGTCTGTCCGAAGGCCCGGTCTGTTTGAGGGGCCTGGTCCGTCTGAACGCCTGGCTCGTCTGAGGGGCTGGTCTGTCTGAGGGGTCGGTCTGTCTGAGGGGTCGGTCTGTCTGAGGGGCAGGCTCGTCTGAAGGCCTGGTCCGTCTGAACGCCTGGCTTGTCTGAAGGCCTGGTCCGTCTGAAAGGGTTGATCTGTCTGAAGGCCTGGCCTGTTGGAGCCCGGCCTGTCTGAAGGCCTGGCCCGTTGGAGCCCGGCCTGTTGGAGGCCTGACCTGTCGGAACGTCCGGCCTGTTGAAGGGCTGGCCCGCCGCCGCGGCGACGTCGCCGGGACCTTCCCCGAACCGGTCCGCGATCATCCGCCCCGTCGGCGCGCCCTCGCCGAGCTAACCGGCGATTGGGTCGAAGGCCGCCGCTGCACGGGCCTCGACCTGCTCCGCAAGAGCCCGCCCCCGTCACCACCGGCCATGGGTGCCCGGCCGTCGGTGGGGGTGTGCGCGGAAGGGGACTGTGGCAGGGCAGAGTGGGGTGTGGGTCGTTGCGATCGGTGGCGATGCCGGGCCCGATCGGTGGCCAGGCCAGGCCAGGTTAGGCCAGGCCAGGTTAGGCCAGGGTCAGGCCAGGGTCAGGCCAGGGTCAGGCCAGCTAGGTCAGGCCAGGCAGGTTTGCCGCGCGAGCCACCGCGCCATTCGGGTGGCATAGCCGTAGGCCAGGCCAGCCAGGTTAGGCCAGGTCAAGCCGGGCCAGGCCGTGCCCGGCCAGGTGAGGCCGGTGGCCGGATCGGGTCGGTGGGCTGGCCGGGCCGGTCGCGTTGGTTGCCGGGCCGGGTCGGGTCGGTTGCCGGGCCGGGCCGGGCCGGGCCGGGTCGGGTTGGGTTCGGTGGGCGGACCGTGGGCCGGGCCGAGGGCACCGGTTCACCGGGCCGTACTTCTGCGCCATTTCTGCATGTTTCGGGGTGGACCTCCGGGGCGGAGGCAGGTGCTCTCGTGAGGAGATGCGCGCCGCTTGGTGCTCCGGCTCGATGGCTCTCGCCGGTGTGATGCCCGTGGCTCTCGCCTGCGTGATGCCCGTGGCTCTCGCCGGCGTGATGCCCGTGGCGCCCGCCGGAGCATTGTCATTTCCTGGGCCGGCCGCGGCCGGATCGCGGCAGACCCGCTACCAGAGTCGTCCGGGACTCGCAAGGCGACGAGCCCATCAGTCCGGTTCGTCATTGTCACCTTTCTCTGACATTTCCGCCGTCCCGGAACATCTGGAGAGCGACGCGATCCGAGAAATTAGTATTGGCATGATCAAATACTGACTTGGGGCGGGCTGGGGTCGCGATAATAAGGGCATGGGGCAGTTGTCGCTGTTCAGCAGGGCGCAAATCGCGGGAATGCGGGATCGGACCGGCTCGCGCCATTACTCGCCCGCTCGTGACGAGTTTCGTCGTGAGCATGAGCGGCGGCGTTTCTGGGGGTTGCGGCGCCGGCATGCCGAGAAGTTGCGGCGTGGTGGTGCCGGGTCGTTGGGTGGGGCTGTTGTTCAGAAGTCGGGTCGTGGTGCCGGGTCGCCGGCTGTGCCGGTTGAGAGGTTGACGCGCGGTGGTGCCGGGCCGCTGGCTGCGTCTCAAAGGTTGGGGCGCGGTGGCGCTGCGTCGCTGATCGGGCCTGTCGGCAGGGGTGGCCCTACCCGTCCGATGACCCGGGCTTCGCCCGGAGCACGTCCGGCCGTGCTGGCGGTGGATCCGGTTTCTGTCTCGCGTCAGGCGGGTTCAGTTTCGCAGCCGGCGGATCCCGCCTCGAGATCAGCGGACTCGGTCTTCTCGCCGGCCCCGCAGCCGGGCGCGGATCCGGTGACTTCCGGTCCGGCGTCGGCTTCGCCAGCGGCGGCCCACGGTCGGCGGCGCGCGCCGCGACCTTTCCGGCCACATGCTCGGCCGGCGGTGGCGGGTGTTGCGGTTCCATTGGTGGAGCCGTGCCCGGTCTCTGGTGTGCCGGTGGCTGGCGGCTGGGCTGGGGGAGGGGTTTTCCCGAATAGGGTGGGTCGCTGTGGAATGGTGGCCCGGGTGACACTGAGCGATATTGGATTCGGCCGGGTCCGTGGTGGTCACCGGGCGGTGGTCGAGGTCATGAAAAACGGGATTCTTGAGTATTTCCGGGTGGCATTTTTCTCGCCGGTTCCCGGTGTCTTCCGGGTTACCTGTCGTCCGGTCGGCGATGCGGATCGGGTGCGTGATTTGCCGAAGTCGGGCAGTCGTCGAACGGATGTGGTGCGAAGGGGCGCTTGTTTCCGTGCTCCGGGGCTGCGGCCAGGTCGGGCGCGGGCGCCGGGCATCCGTCCTGTCGCCTTCCTGACCGTTGGTCGCGTTGATCGTGCGGCTCTCATCTGGCCCGCGCGGTTCCGGGCGTCGGTGTGGGGAGGAGGACGCGTCGGTGTGGGGGGAAGGCGCGTCGGTGTCGGGAGGAGGACGCGTCGGTGTGGGGAAGGCGCGTCGGTGTGGGGAGGAGGACGCGTCGGTGTGGGGGAAGGCGCGTCGGTGTGGGGAGGAAGGCGCGTCGGTGCGGAGGGGCAGCGCGTCGGTGTGGGGGAAGGAGCCTCGGTGTCGGAGGAAGACTCGTCGGTGCGGAGGGAAGGCGCGTTGGTGTGTGTGGTGGGGGAAGCGATGTGGCTTCGGTTGGCGTGCCCTTGCGGCTCGCCGGACCCGGGCCGGCGTACGGGGCCTGCCGCTCGATCCCGTACGCCGGCGCTGGGTGGTCAGTGGTGCCAGCTGAGGCGGGCTACGCGGCCCTGTTCGCCGGAGGCCCAGCAGGCGTGGGCGGCGCAGGCCACCGCGTCGAAGCTTCCGGTGTCGAACCGGTGCCAGGTGGTTCCGCCGTCGGTGGACAGGTCGCTGCCGGTGGGGCCGACCGCGATGGCGCTGCGGTGGGACGCCCAGGCGACGCCGGAACGGTACTCGCCGGGCGGGGTGGTCGCGACCGACCAGGTGCGGCCGTCGCGGGTGACGGCGGCGCCGGCCGGGGCCGCGGCGGGGACGGTGTAGTCGCCGCCGACCGCGAGGCCGTGGCGGGGGTCGCGGAAGTCGAGACCGTAGATTCCGGCGCTGGGGCCGCTCGGCACGGCGGTGTCGGTGACCCGCCAGGTGCGGCCCAGGTCGCGGGAGCTGAAGACTCGGGCGGTCGCCGCGCCGCCGGTGGCGAAGAACGCCTGGCCGCCGGCGGCGGTGAGGCAGGTGCCGCTGGCGGCGAAGGCGAACTCGCCATCCAGGGCGGGCGGCATCCCGGCGTCCGGCAGCACCGACCAGGAGCGGCCGCCGTCGCGCGTGGCGAGGATCCGGAACCGGCCGTCGACCGGGTCGGACAGCGCCAGGCCGTGCCGCCGGTCGAGGAAGGTCATGCAGTCGTAGAAGGCGGCGGCGTCCTCGTTCTGGAAGGCGCGGGTCCAGCTGCGCCCGCCGTCGGCGGTGGTGTAGATCCGGGATTCCGCGCCGGAGCCGATGGTGAGCGCGACCGCGTGCCGCGCGTCGAACGCATCGATGTCGCGGAACTGCAGCTCAGCGGCGTCCGGCGGGCCGACCGAGGACCAGGTGCGGCCGCCGTCGACGGTGCGCAGGACGGTTCCGGCGCTGCCGGCGACCCAGGCCACCGACGCGCTGACCGGGGCCAGGCCGCGGAAGCGCGCGGTGGTGCCGGTGTCCGCGGGCCGCCAGGACGGCTGGGGTGATCCGTTGGTGAAGCCGCTGGTGGCGACGAGCGTCGTGACGGCGAGCACAGCTATCGACAACCTTCGTTTGATCGTCATGCTCGCAGAACTTACCCGGCTCGCCGGGTGTGTGGCACGGCACTGATCGGCGAGATGCCACGCGGCCGAAACAACGACTTACCACAATGTGGGACATGGAATCCCCGCCGCAGCTCGCCGTGACCGTCGCCATCACCCGGCGGGCCGATCCCTCGCGTACCGCGGAGATGGCCGCCTGGGTCCGGGCCGGCGCCTCGCTCGCCGAGACCTTCCCGGGTTTCCTCGGCACCGGCTGGGTGCGCCCGGAGCCCGGCTCGGCCGAGTGGCACATGCTCTACCGCTTCGCCGACGCCGCCGCGCTGCACGCCTGGGAGGAGTCGCCGCAGCGGCAGTGGTGGCTCTCCTCGGCCCAGGGCTTCGTCGAGCACACCCGGGTGGAGAGGCGTACCGGCATCGAGGGTTGGTTCGACCCGCCCCGCGAGCTGAAGATCGACCACCAGGCGCCGAGGGCCCCGCGCCGCTGGAAGCAGGCGGTCACCATCTGGCTCGGCTTCTTCCCGGTGAGCCTGCTCTCCGCCTGGCTGCTCGCCCCGCATTTGACCAGCCTGAACCTGGTGTTACGCACGCTGATCAGCACGCTCGTCCTGACGCCGATCATGACGTATCTGGTGCTGCCCCGGGTCACCCGCGTCCTGCAACCCTGGCTGCAGCGTTAGGGCCGGCTCCCGCCCGGAGGCCGCGGTGGCCGCCAGGGACCGCGGTGGGCGGGCGGGATCGCGATCGCGGCCAAGGTCGCGGTCGCGGCGAGGGCCGCGAGCGGGGTCGCGGCGAAGGTCGCAGGCGGGGTTACGGCCGAAGCGGAGGTCGTAGGCGGGGTTACGGCCGAAGCGGAGGTCGTAGGCGGGGTTACGGCCGAAGCGGAGGTCGCAGGCGGGGTTACGGTCGCGGCAGAGACCGCGGGGGTCGCGCCGACGGCCGCGGGCACAGGGTTACGGCCGCAGCAAAGGACACGGTCACGGTCGCGGACCGCGGCGAAACGCTCCCGGCAGGGGCACGACCGCGGCGAAGGTTCCCGCCGGGGTTCTGGTCGGCATGAAGGTCATCGACCTCAGTTGCCGAGTTTCTCGCGCAGCCGGACGGTGTCCCGCACCGTCCAGCCGGGCGGCGGCGCCACCGCCGCCCACCCGTCCACCGTCGCCGACTTGTAGACGTGGCCGTGCCCGGTCGGCGCCTTGTTCGCGAAGACCAGGTCGCAGGTGGTCTGCCAGAACGTGACCCACGGGAACCAGCGCATGGCCGGCATCACGTCCGGCCCGCGCTCCCCGCGCAGCCACGGTGGCCGTTTCCACAGCAGGTCCCAGTTCCACCAGACGATCGGGTCCGACGAGTTCTGCAGGTAGACCACGCGGGGCTGGGCGCCGGGACGGTCGCGCAGCTCCGCCGCCCGGTCGGCGAACGCGATCGGCAGGCCGGGATACAACGGGTCCCAGACCGGCGACCCGGCCGCCCGGTCGCGGGTGAGCCGCTGGTGGATCGGGTTGGCGAAGGTCGGCCCCTCCATCAGCACCCCGTCCGCCCCGGCGACCAGGTCGCCGGCGGTGCCGAAGGTGGCCTCCATCCCGTACGTTCCCAGACTCTCGCCGAACAGCAACAGCTTGGGCCGGTGGCCGTCCGGCAGCGCCGCCCAGCGCTGCCGCACCGCGGTGATCAGCGCGGACGCCGCGTCCACCACCTCGGAGCGGTCCCCGAGGAAGGCGATCCAGCTGGGCAGGTACGAGTACTGCATGGAGACCAGGGCGGTGTCCCCGGCGTACATGTACTCCAGCGACTGGGTCACCCGGTTGTCCACCCACCCGGTGCCGGTCGGGGTGAACACCGCCACCACCCGGCGCCCGAACGCGCCGGTCCGGTCCATCTCGCGGACCACCAGGTCGGCCCGTTCCCGCATGGTGTCCGCGGAGGCCAGCCCGGCGTACAGCCGGATCGGCTCGGCGGCCGGGTGGCCGGCGAACCCGGACAGCTGCTCCACCGACGGGGCGCTCGCCACGAAGGCCCGCCCCTGCCGGCCCAGCGTGTCCCAGCCGACCAGCGACTGCGGGCCGCCGGAGCGCAGTGGGGAGGCCGGCACCCGGACGCCGTTCCCGGTCCCGCTGTTGATCACGGCGGCCGACCGGTCGGCGACCGCGAACAGGTGCGCGACGAGCAGGCCGTCGAACGCGGTGTAGCTGAGCACGGCGACCACCACGGTGCCCGCGCAGTATGCCGCCCGGTCCGGCACGACCAGCCGGAACACCTGGGCGCAGCCGTGCGTCGCGAGTCGCAGGGCGCGCGCGATCAGCAGGATCGCCGCGAAGGTGAGCAGGCTGGCCCCGACGGTACGGACGGTGTCGTACTCCTGGGCGGGCGTCATGCCCAGCCGCAGCCGCAGCTCCCGCTGCCAGCGCGTGCCCAGCCACAGGCAGGTGGCGATCATCGGGGGCAGCAGCACGCCGAGGACCCGCCACCAGATCCGGACGGCCCGGGGCGAGAAGCGGACCCCGATGCGGATCAGCGCGCCGATCGCGGTGCCCAGGGCGTACCCCATCGCGGCGGTGATCCCGGCGACCACGCCCTGCAGGATCCCGGTACGCGGCAGCAGCGAGGGGGTGAAGGCGAGGCAGTAGAAGGCGGCGGCCAGCCCGGCGCCGGTGAGGCTGAGGGCGGCCCGCATGATCCGGGGCCGGTTCCGTTCGGCCGCGCCCGGCTCCTCGGGCGGGCGCCGGGGCCGGGGGATCCGGGCGCGCAGCGGCGCGAACCTGTCCGGAGGCGGCGCGACCACCTCTTTGCGCATGCGGTGCTCCGATCGTCGACGCGGCTCGTCGGTCACATCGCTCGGCGTACGGGTCCGGCTACCCCTCCATCATCGGGGGTCGATGGGTCCGCGCGCCGCCCCGTATTCGAGGGTTTTGTTCCCGCGGTTCATTCAGCCGGGCTTCACGCTGCCGATGACTTGCGGTGACGAGGAGGTGTGATGCGGGTACGGAACTGGATCGCCGTGGTGGTCAGCGTGCTGCTGCTGGCGGCGGCCGGCGGGATCGCCATCGTGGTCAACCGGCGCGCGCTGAGCGCCGCCGACGCGGTGCACCGTTCCGACAGCACCGAACTGGCCACCAACAACGCCACCCTGACCGGGCAGTTGCAGCTGCTCTCCGCGCAGGAGCTGGTCGAGGTGCTGGCCGAGCACACGCTGGCGCTGGCGCCGGGCGGTGAGCACGACCGGGCCGTGCTCGTCAACGCCGCCGCGAAGAGTCTCACCTTCCAGTACGGGATGCTGCTGACCGACCTGAGCGGCAAGGTCCTGACCAGCAGCCGGGCCACCGGGGTGCCGCCCGCCGACGACGCCGGCTGGGCGCCGATGCGCGCGCAGCTCACCGGCGGCGCCGGGGTCGCGTTCTCCTCGGTGATGACGGTGGACGGCGTCCCGCTCGCCGCGGTGGCCGTCCCGGTCCTGGTCAGCAGTGCTCCGGTGGGCTTCCTGATCGGACTCAACCAGGTGGCCACCACCTCGCTGCAGAACTACACGGTCCAGCTGTCCAGTGCCGACCACCGCACCGACGTGGTGGACGGCGCCGGCGTGGTCGCCGCCAGCAGCGAGCCGGGCCGGATCGGCGGCCGGGTCGACGCGGCGATCGTGGCCGCGCTGGGCGGGCGCGACACCCGGTTCGTCGAGTACCGTTCGGGCGGCGCCGCGATGATCGCGATCGTGGTCGGCGGCCTGCCCAGCGGCTACTCCTACGTGCGCGCCGAGACGAAATCGTCGTTCGACGGCGCGGTGCACAGCCGCAGCCAGACGGTGAACATCACGCTGATCGCCATGCTGCTGATCGGCGTGGTCGGCATCTCGGTCCTCGGCTACCGCACCCAGATCCAGCGGCGTCGCGCCGACGAGCGGTTCCACGCGCTGTTCCAGCACGCCCCGGACGTGGTCACGGTGATCGACCGGGACAGTCGGATGATCTTCACGAGCCCCAGTTCGGAGGCGATCCTCGGGTTCGAGCCGGGCCAGATGAACGGGCACAGCGTCTTCGACCTGGTGCACCCGGACGACCGGGAGCAGATGCGGGAGCACCTGGAGGCGCTGCTGACCGATCCGGCCGGGGTGCACCGCCTGCAGTGCCGGGTGCGGTCGGCGAGCGGGCACTACCGCTGGTTCGACTTCACCGCGTCCAACCAGATGGCCAATCCGGCGCTGACCGGCGTGGTGATCAACGCCCGGGACATCTCGGAGAACCGGGCGTTCCAGGAGCGGCTGGCGCACGAGGCGCAGCACGACCCGCTGACCGGCCTGCCGAACCGGCGCCGGATGCAGGACGCGCTCGGCTCCTCGCTGCGCTGCGATCCGGTGGCCGTGCTCTTCGTCGACCTGGACGGATTCAAGCCGATCAACGACGCGTACGGGCACGAGGCGGGGGACGAGTTGCTGCGCCAGGTGGCCGAGCGGCTCAGCGGCTGCATCCGGGCCGGCGACGTGCTGGCCCGGGTGGGCGGCGACGAGTTCGTGGTGCTGATGCCGGGGGTGGTGAGCCCGGACGACGTGGCGGCGACGTCGCAGCGGGTGCGGCAGGTGGTGGAGATGCCGTTCCGGATCGCCGGCCGGCACGTCACCATCGGCGCGAGCGTCGGCGTGCACCTGGCCACCCCGGCCGAGGATCCGGACGCCGCGCTGCGCGCCGCGGACCATGCGATGTACGAGATCAAGCGTGCCGGTGGCAGCCGAGCGCTGCGCCCCGGGACGGAGCGGGTCGGCAGGCACCGCGCGCTGGACTAAGTTAGTGCACACTGGGTGCATGAATTCCAAGGTGCTGTCCCGGCGCGATCTCGACTTCCTGCTCTACGAATGGCTCGACGTCGAGGCGCTCACCGCTCGGAAGCGGTTCGCCGAGCACTCCCGGGAGACGTTCGACGCGTTCCTGGACGTGTCCCAGCAGATCGCCGAGCGCGACTTCGCGCCGCACAACCGCACGAGCGACCTGCACGAGCCGACCTTCGACGGCGACCGCGTGGAGATCATCCCGGAGGTGTCGCACGCGCTGCGGGTGTTCGCCGAGTCCGGCCTGCTCGGCGCGACCATGGACGCCGAGCGCGGCGGGCTGCAACTGCCGCACGTGGTGCAGCGGGCCTGCTTCCTCTGGTTCCAGGCGGCCAACACGGCCACCTCGGCGTACGCGATGCTCACCGGCGGGAACGCGCGCCTGCTGCTCGCCCACGGCTCCGAGGAGCAGATCGAGCGGTTCGTCCGACCGATGATCGAGGGCCGGTTCACCGGCACGATGTGCCTGTCCGAGCCGCAGGCCGGGTCGTCGCTGAGCGACGTGACGACGCGGGCCGTGCCCGCCGGGGACGGCACCTACCGGATCACCGGCGGCAAGATGTGGATCTCCGGCGGCGACCACGAGCTGAGCGAGAACATCATCCATTTGGTGCTGGCCCGGGTGGCCGGGGCGCCGCCCGGGGTCAAGGGCCTGTCGCTGTTCATCGTCCCGAAGCTGCTGCTGGAGTCGGGCGAGCGCAACGGCGTCACGCTGGCCGGGCTCAACCACAAGATGGGTTACCGCGGCACCACGAACACGGTGCTGGCGTTCGAGGACGCCACCGGCTATCTGGTCGGTGAACCGGGCCGCGGGCTGCAGTACATGTTCCACATGATGAACGAGGCGCGGATCGGTGTCGGCGCCGGCGCGGTCGCGCTCGGCTACACCGGCTACCTGCACGCCCTGGCGTACGCCCGGGAGCGGCAGCAGGGCCGCCCGGTCGCCGGCAAGGACCCGGCGGCGCCCCCGGTGCCGATCGTCGAGCACCCCGACGTACGCCGGATGCTGCTGGCCAGCAAGTCGTACGTCGAAGGCGGTCTGGCCCTGGTGCTGTGGTGCGCGAAGCTGCTGGACGAGCCGTCGCCGGAGAACGACCTGCTCCTCGACGTGCTCACGCCGATCGTCAAGGCGTGGCCGGCGCAGTGGTGCCGGCTCGCCGACGACCATGCCATCCAGATCCACGGCGGCTACGGCTACACCCGGGAGTACCCGGTCGAGCAGTTCTACCGGGACAACCGGCTGAACTCGATCCACGAGGGCACCGACGGCATCCAGGCGCTGGACCTGCTCGGCCGCAAGGTGGTCATGCGCGGCGGGGCCGGGCTGGCCCTGCTGCTGGAGCGGATCCGGGCGACCGCCGGCCGGGCCCCGGACGCCCTGGGCGCCCCGGTGCTGGCCGCCTGCGACCGGCTGGCGGCGACCACGGCCACGCTCTGGGCGGCCGGCGACCCGGCGGCGGCGCTGGCCAACGCCACCGCCTACCTCGACGCGGCGGGCCACCTGGTGATCGCCTGGATGTGGCTGGAGCAGCTGCTCGTGGCGGACGGGAAGGACGGCGACTTCTACGCCGGCAAACGGCTCGCCGCCCGCTACTTCGTCACCCACGAGCTGCCCCGCATCGGCCCGCTGCTGGACCTGCTGGATTCCGGTGACACCCTGCTTCTCGACCTGGAGGACGCCTGGCTGGGTTAGGTTGATCAGATGGCCGGTAAAGCCACCGTCATCGAAGTCGGCGACCACGACGTGCGGGTCTCCAACCCGGACCGGGTCTACTTCCCGGAGCTCGGCGCCACCAAGCTCGACCTGGTCGAGTACTACCTGGCGGTGAGCGACGGGATCGTCCGCGCGCTGCGCGAGCGCCCGTGCATGCTGCACCGCTTCCCGGACGGCCTGGCCGGGGGGAAGGTGCATCAGAAGCGGGTGCCCAACGGCGCGCCACCCTGGCTGGAGACGGTCCGGGTGGAGTTCCCGCGCCATCACCGGCACGCCGACGAGCTGTGCGTGACCAAGCCGGCCGACGTGATCTGGGCGGTCCAGATGTCCACCGTGGAGTTTCATCCGTGGAACTCCCGGCGGGCCGACACCGAGCGCCCGGACGAGTGGCGGATCGACCTCGATCCGATGCCGGACTGCCCGTTCCCGACCGTGCGCCGGGTCGCCCCGGTGGTCCGGGAGGTGCTCGGCGAGCTGGGCATCACCGGTTTCCCGAAGACCTCAGGCGGCCGTGGCCTGCACGTCTACGTGCGGATCGAGCCGCGGTGGGGCTTCTCCGAGGTACGCCGGGCGGCGCTCGCCTTCGCCCGCGAGGTGGAGCGCCGCGTCCCGGACGACGTCACCACCACCTGGTGGCGCCGGGACCGGGATCCCCGGGCGCTGTTCATCGACTACAACCAGAACGCCCGTGACCACACCGTCGCCAGCGCGTACTCGGTGCGTGGCGTGCCCCGGGCGACCGTCTCCACCCCGATCACCTGGGACGAGGTCGCCGACGTGGAGCCGCAGGAGCTCACCATCGGCACGGTGCCGGCGCGTTTCGCCCGGCTCGGCGACCTGCACGCCGCCATCGACGACGTGCACCACTCGCTGGACACCCTGCTGGAGTGGGCGGACCGGGACGAGCGGGCCGGCCTGGAGACCCCGGAGGAGCCGAGGACCTGAGGCGGCTCAGGCGGGGTGCGCGACGTCGCCGGGCGTCCCGCACCCGGCGCGGCGACCAGGCCCGGGCGTCGGTCGGCAAGCAGGCCATGCTCGGTCAGCCGTGCGGTCGCCAACTGGTGAACAGGCGTGCCGTGCGCAGGCTCCACGCGGCAACCCGGGCGGTCATCTCGGTGACATCCGTGGTGGGCGGGGGCTGGATCGAAGCCGGTGCCGGTCAGGGCGGGCGGGGTGTCGCGTCGGGCACGCTCGCCGCGGCTGGTGCTCGCTCCGGCACGCATGGAGCGCTCACCACATCGGCGGCGTTCCTCGGTGGACGGCGCTCGCGGCCCGCCCGGCCGTGCTCTCGCGGACGATGAGCCGGTGCGGGGCGCGCAGCTCGACCCCCGGCGGCGGGAGGGGGCTGCCGATCCGCAGCAGCAGCCGTTCGACCGCGGTGGTCGCGATCATCTCCTTGTCCGGGGAGATGGTGGTGACGGTCGGGTTGGAGTACGCCCCGTCCTCGATGTCGTCGTAGCCGATCACCGCCACGTCCTCGGGCACCCGCAGGCCCCGGCTGATCAGGGTGTGGATCGCGCCGAGGGCGACCAGGTCGGAGTAGCAGAAGACGGCGTCCGGCGGATCCTCGCGGTCGAGCAGACGGGCCATCGCCTGCGCGCCGTCCCTGCGGTTGAACCGGGGCGTACTGATGATCAGGTCTTCCCGGGCGGTCAGGCCGCGCGCCTCGTGGGCCTCGCGGAAGCCGCGGGTGCGCAGCTGGGCCGCCTCGCCGGTGGCGTACGGCTGGTCGCCGATCGCGGCCAGCCGGCGCCGGCCCAGGTCGAGCAGGTGCTCGGTGGCCTGCCGGGACGCGGCCACGTCGTCGATGCCGACGTGGTCGAACGTGCCGTCGCTGCTGCGCTCGCCGAGCACCACCAGCGGCAGGTTCGGGTCGCGGTCGGCCAGGGCCTGCTGGTCGAGGCCGAGCGGGCTGAAGATGACCCCGTCGAAGAGCAGCCGGCGCGAGCCGTGCGCGATGAACGCGCGTTCGTGTTCGGCGTCGCCGTCGGTCTGGTCGATCAACACGTTGTAGCCGCGTGCCCGGGCTACCCGGATCACGCTCTGCAGCAGCTCCGAGAAGTACGGCGTGTCCAGGTACGGCACCACCAGCGCGATCTGCCCGGAGCGGCCCTGTGCCAGGTTGCGGGCCAGCACGTTCGGCCGGTAGCCGAGCTCCTCCACGGCGCGCTGCACCCGGACCCGGGTCCGTTCGGTGACGTTGGCGTACCCGTTCACCACGTTGGAGACGGTTCGGCTGGATACGCCAGCCAGCTCCGCCACGTCACGTAGCGTGACTTCTCGACGCAATGTGCCCCCTCCGCCCGCGCCAAGTTTCCGGCAGGTTACCCCTTGCCGTCGATTGGACGTCCGTGCATGCTGTTTTGCAGCGCTGCAAAATCCTAGCAACACTCGCCCATGAGCCTCATAACTGCTGGTGGGAAGGCTTTGCGGCGCGTTGGCCAGCCCTGATAGACAGTGGCCGGCCCTCGGTGTGCCAGCACCGCGGGCCGGCGATAACCGACATGTCCGAACTGAGTACGTAGAGCGCCGGTACGTGAACCCGGAGCGCGGTGAGAACCGGCTTCTGCGAGAAACCAGCCCCCCCCTGTGAGGACCCAGTGAACGTCAGAAACTTTAGTCTAAAGCGAAGCCTGCGGCGATCAGTCGTGACGGCGGTCGCTGCTTTCAGCGCCGTGACGATGGTCGCGTGCAGCAGCGACTCCGGTGCGGCCCCGGAGAAGCCCAGCGGTCCGGTCACCGTCAAGGTCTGGGCGTGGTACCCGGAGTTCCAGAGCGTCGTCGACCTGTTCAACAGGACCCACACCGACATCAAGATCGAGTGGACGAACGCGGGCACCGGCCAGGACCAGTACACCAAGCTGCAGACCGCGCTCAAGGCCGGTAAGGGCGCGCCCGACGTGGTGCAGCTGGAGCTGCAGGAGATCCCCACCTTCCAGCTCACCAAGCACCTGGTCGACCTGGGCAGGTACGGCGCGAACGACGTCAAGGACGACTACGTCGACTGGGCGTGGAAGCAGGTCAGCACCGGTGACCACGTCTACGCCATCCCGGTCGACGCCGGCCCGATGGCGATGATGTACCGCGCGGACATCTTCGCCAAATACGGCCTGACCGTGCCGAAGACCTGGGACGAGTACAGGCAGCAGGCGGAGAAGCTGAAGACCGCGTCCGGTGGCAAGTCGTTCATCACCGACTTCGGCGCCAACGACGGCGGCTTCATGACCGGCCTGATGTGGCAGGCCGGCGCCCAGCCCTACACCTACGACGTCGCCAACCCGTCGAACATCGGTGTGAACGTCAACAGCGCCGAGGCCAAGAAGGTCATCGAGTACTGGGAGGGCATGACCGGCGCGGGTCTCGCCGACACCACGGCGTTCCACACCACCGACTTCTACAACGGTCTCGGCACCGAGAAGTACGCCACCTACCTCGCGGCCGGCTGGGGCCCGGGCTACATCCAGGCGAACGCCGCGAAGTCGTCCGGCAAGTGGAAGGTCGCCCCGCTGCCGCAGTGGACCGCCGGCGCCAACGCGCAGGGTGACTGGGGTGGCTCCTCCTTCGCGGTGACCGACCAGGCGAAGTACCCGGACGTCGCGGCCAAGGCCGCCATGGAGATCTTCGGCGCCAAGAACACCGAGGCCTGGAAGATCGGTATCGACAAGGCGTTCCTGTTCCCGACCGCCACGCCGGTCCTGGAGTCGGACGCCTTCATGAAGAAGGAGTACGACTTCTTCGGCGGCCAGAAGGTGAACGAGGTGTTCGTGCCGGCCTACAAGGCGATCGGTCCGTTCTCCTGGAGTCCGTTCAACAGCTACAACTTCAGTCAGCTGACCACCGGCCTGAACCAGGCGATCGAGAAGAAGACCTCCTGGACCGCGGCGCTGGACACCGCGCAGGCGAACATCAGGACCTACGCCACCCAGCAGGGCTTCAAGGTCCAGTAATGTCCGAGGTTCGTACCGAGTCCGCGGCCGCCGCTCCGGCGGTCGCGGGCCCCCCGCCCCGCACGGGCGCGAAGGCGCCGGGCCGGCGGCTGGCGAGCGCCAAGCAGTCCGCGATCGGCTGGCTCTTCGTCCTGCCGTTCGCCGTCCTGCTGGTCGCCTTCCTGCTGCTGCCGATGGCGTACGCGTTCAAGATCAGCCTCTACCGCTCCACCCTGATCGAGGGCGAGGTCTTCGCCTTCCTGGACAACTACCGGCAGGCGATCGACGATCCGCTGGTCCGCCAGGGCGTGGTCCGGGTGCTGATCTTCGGGCTGATCCAGACGCCGGTGATGATCGGCATCGCCCTGCTCGCGGCCCTGCTGATCGACGCGGCGACCTCACGGTTCTCCCGGTTCTTCCGGCTCGCCGCCTTCGTTCCCTACGCGGTGCCGGTGGTGATCGGCACCCTGATGTGGGGTTTCCTCTACAGCAAGAGCATCGGGCCGCTGTCCTGGACCGGCGTCAACTTCGTCTCCGGTGACACCGTGCTGGCGTCGCTCGGCAACATCACCACCTGGCAGTGGGCCGGCTACAACATGATCGTCCTGTACGCGGCGTTGCAGGGCCTGCCCAGGGAGGTCTACGAGTCCGCGAAGATCGACGGTGCGGGCCAGGTGCAGATCGCGCTGCGGATCAAGACGCCGATGATCTCCTCGGCGCTGATCCTGGCGACGCTGTTCACCATCATGGGAACCCTGCAGTTCTTCACCGAGCCGCTGATCCTGCAACCGCTCAACCCGGGCGCGATCACCCAGCACTACACGCCCAACGTGTACGCCTACAACCAGGCGTTCTCGTTCCAGCAGTACAACTACTCGGCCGCGATCTCGTTCCTGCTCGGCGCGGTGGTCTTCGTCGGGTCGTACATCTTCCTCTTCGCCACCCGGAAACGGAGCGCGCTGCGATGAGTTCCCGGAAAGGCAGCGCTGCCGCCCACGTGGTGATGGGCCTGCTGGCCGTCTACTTCCTGCTCCCGTTCTGGTGGCTGCTGGTGGCCGCGACCAAGAACAACGACGGGCTGTTCCAGTCGGCGTCCCTGTGGTTCTCCGACTTCCACCTGATCGAGAACCTCAAGCTGCTGTTCCACCAGGACAACGGGGTCTACCTGACCTGGCTGCGCAACTCGGCGTTCTACGCGGTGGTCAGCGGCGTCGGCTCGACGGTCATCTCGGCGCTGGCCGGATACGCCTTCGCCAAGCTGCGCTTCCCCGGCCGCAACGGGCTCTTCGCGCTGCTCCTCGGCCTGATCATGGTGCCGGCGACGGCGCTGGTGCTGCCCACCTACCTGCTGATGTCGCAGGCGAACATGGTGGACTCGATCTGGGCGGTGATCCTGCCGTCGCTGCTCAACCCGTTCGGCGTCTACCTGCTGCGGGTCTACGTGCACGACTCCATCCCGGACGAGATGCTGGAGGCGGCCCGGATCGACGGCGCGGGCGAGCTGCGCGTGTTCCGCAGTGTGGCGCTGCCGGCCATGCGGCCAGCCCTGGTCACCGTGCTGCTGTTCAGCATGGTCGCGTCCTGGAACAACTTCTTCCTGCCGCTGGTCATGCTCAGCGACGACCGGCTCTACCCGCTCACCGTCGGGCTGCGCACCTGGTACATGTCCGCGATCATGGGTAACGGCGGCGCCGCGACCTTCAACGTGATCGTGACCGGGGCGCTGGTGGCCATCATCCCGTTGATCGCCGCGTTCCTGATGTTGCAGCGGTACTGGCGTGGTGGCCTGACCATCGGTGCCGTGAAGTGACCCGCAACGTCCCCGCTCCTTCTCTCTCCAAGGAACCGAAATGCACCGTGCGCGTGTCGCATTGAATCCGGCCGCCGTGGTCGCGCCGGTCAACCGCCGCACCTTCGGCTCGTTCGTCGAGCACATGGGCCGCTGCGTCTACACCGGCATCTACGAGCCCGGCCACCCGAGCGCCGACGAGGACGGCTTCCGTACCGACGTGCTGGCGCTGGCCCGCGAGCTGGGCGTCACCATGGTCCGCTACCCGGGCGGCAACTTCGTCTCCGGCTACCGCTGGGAGGACGGCACCGGCCCGGTCGAGAAGCGTCCACGCCGGCGTGACCTGGCCTGGCGCAGCATCGAGACGAACGAGGTCGGCATCGACGAGTTCGCCAGGTGGGCGGCCAAGGCGGACGTCGAGATCATGTACGCGGTGAACCTCGGCACCCGGGGCGTCCAGGAGGCGCTCGACGTGCACGAGTACATCAACCACCCGGAGGGCACCGAGCTCTCCGACCGCCGGCGGGCGAACGGGGCGGAGAAGCCGCACGGCATCAAGATCTGGTGCCTGGGCAACGAGCTGGACGGTCCCTGGCAGACCGGGCACAAGACGGCCGAGGAGTACGGCCTGCTCGCGGCGTCGACCGCGCGGGCGCTCAAGTCCGCCGAGCCGGATCTGGAACTGGTCGCCTGCGGCAGCTCCAGTTCGCAGATGCCGACCTTCGGCTCGTGGGAGTCGACGGTGCTGGAGCACGCGTACGACGTGGTGGAGTACGTCTCCTGCCACGCGTACTACGAGGAGCACGACGGCGACCTGGGCTCCTTCCTGGCCAGCGCGGTGGACATGGACCACTTCGTGAACAGCATCGTGGCCACCGTGGACGCGGTCGGCGCCCGCCTGAAGAGCAAGAAGAAGATCAACCTCTCGTTCGACGAGTGGAACGTCTGGTACCTCTCCCGGTTCCAGAGCGCGCCGCCGCCGAGCGAGTGGGAGGTCGCGCCGCGGATCATCGAGGACCGGTACAACGTCGCGGACGCCGTGGTGGTCGGCAATCTGCTGATCTCGCTGCTGCGGCACAGCGACCGGGTCACCGCCGCCTGCCAGGCGCAGCTGGTCAACGTGATCGCCCCGATCATGACCGAGCCGGGCGGGCCGGCCTGGCGGCAGACCGTCTTCCACCCGTTCGCCCGCACGGCCGCCCTGGCCAAGGGTGACGTGCTGGAGACCCGCGTGGACAGCCCGACGTACGAGACCGCCCGCTACGGCGAGGCGGCCCTGGTCGACGCGGTCGCCACGCACGACCCCGCGACCGGCGACGTGACGCTCTTCGTGGTCAACCGCGACCTGGAGAACCCGGTGGAGCTGACGGTGGACCTGTCCGCCTTCGGCGCCGGCCTGTCGGTCGCCGAGTCGTGGACGCTCACCGACGACGACGTCCGCGCCGTCAACACCCTCCAGGAGCCGGACCGCGTCATGCTGCGGCCGACCGCCGACATCCCCACCGGCGCGGTCACCGGCTCCGGCGCCGAGGTCACCCTGTCGCTGCCGCGGATCTCCTGGACCGCGCTGCGCCTGGTCCGGGACTAGGGTCCGGCCGGGAACGTGGGTCGCACGGTGAGCACCAGCCGCTGTCCGGGCTGGTGCTCACCGTCGTTGCGGGCCGGCTCGCCCGGCCCGGAAGATTTCTTCGCCGAAAGTGTTATCGGCCTCCGGAAAAGTCGTCACGTTAAAGGAACCTTAAACACCCGGTCGTTTTCCGCGCAGACTACCCATAATGGTGATCCCCCCGATCCATACTCCCCGGAGGCGATTACTGATGCGCCGGAAAAGAACGCTGTTGCTCACCTCGTTGGCGACCGTGGCCGCGGTCGGCACCGCCTGGTTCGCGCTGCCCGCCTCGGCCGCCGCGGCCACGGCAACCCTGCGTACGGTGTCCGACTGGGGCAGCGGCTGGCAGGACGAGGTCGTCGTGAGCAACACCGGAACGTCCGCGATGACCTCCTGGAAAGTGGAATTCGACCTGCCCGCCGGCGCGACGATCGGCAGTTTCTGGGACACCCAGATGGCGGTCAGCGGCAGTCACCGGACATTCACCAACAGTAGCTGGAACGGCGCGATTCCGGTCGGCGGAAAGGTGACGTTCGGATTCGTCGGCGCCGGTGGCCAGCCGATCAACTGCAAGCTGAACGGTCAGCCCTGCGGGGGCGACGGCCCGGCCGCTCCGGCGCCGACCACGAAGACCGCCGCGCCGGTGGTGACCGCGACCGCCACCCGCACCGCGGCCCCGGCCACCACGGCGCCGGCCGCGACCGCCACGGCCACCCGCACCGCGGCCCAGCCGGCGGCGAGCGTCCCGCCGCGGGAGGACACGCTCCCGCTCACGGTGACCAACAAGACCGGTCGCGGCGACGCCGTCCACCTGTACGTCCTCGGCGTCAACCTGGACACCGGCAAGCTCGGCTACGTCAACAGGTCCGGCGCGTTCACCCCGTGGACCGGAGGCGGCGCCGTCCCGGTCCCGGCCCCGGACGTCTCGATCGACGGCCCGGCCACCGGCGCGAGCACCACGATCCGGGTGCCCCGCAACCTCTCCGGCCGGCTCTACTTCTCGTTCGGCCGCAAGCTGGACTTCCGGGTGACCAACGACGGCCTGGTGCAGCCCGCGCCGTGGGCGTCCGGCGACCCGAACCACGACATCCTGTTCGACTGGAGCGAGTTCACCGTCAACTCCTCCGGCCTGTGGCTCAACAGTTCCCAGGTGGACATGTTCGCGGTGCCGCACGTGGTCAGCGTGACCGGCGGCAACGGCGTGACCAGCGAGACCGGCGAGGTGAAGCCCGGCGGGCGGCAGAAGGTGATCGACGCGATCAAGGCGAACCCGGACTTCGCGAAGAGCGTGGTCACCGGCGCGGACGGCACCGTGCTGCGGGTGCTCGCCCCGGGCAAGGCGGCCGACGCCGGCCTGATGAGCCCGACCTACCTGGACTCGTACATCGCCTCCGCCTGGAGCGCGTACGCCGGCAAGTCGCTGACCGTCACGCCGTTCACCGATCAGCCGAACGTGAAGTACACCGGCCGTACCTCGGGTGACGTCATGAGCTTCACCGACGCCTCGGGCAAGACGGTGGCGTCGTTCACCAAGCCGTCCACCGCCAACGTCTGGGGCTGCGACGGCGCGCTCGGCGCCCCGAACGACCAGGTCGTCGGCCCGATCGCGCGGACTCTCTGCGCCGCCCTGCAGCGCACCACGCTGGGCCGGCTGGACGTCCAGCCGAGCGGCACGGCCGCCGACTTCTACCAGGGCAACCCGGCCAACCTGTACGCCCGCGTGATCCACGCCAACATGGTCGACGGCAAGGCGTACGCGTTCGCCTTCGACGACGTGCTCAACCAGGAGTCCCTGGTCCACGACGGGGACCCGCGCGCCGCCGGGATCACGTTCACGCCGTTCTGATCCGTACTGCACATCGATGGAGCCTGCCGCAAGAGCGGCGGGCTCCATCGTGTTGTGGGTCTAATCACTGATGTCTGATCATGGCCCTCCGGGAAGCAAGGATCCGCTGCTCATCCCCCTTGTCGATGAGGATCGGCGACGCCAGGGGCAAGTTTCCTATTCATGTCAGGCCGGTTAGCCTCCACTCAAGTTAGGTAAGGGTTACCTTAGGAGGCTGCGTTGGAGGGGTCCGTGTCCCCGCATCTCTTCTCCGGGTCCACGCTGGACGCTTACACGTCCGGGGTGTGGCACGCGTCGGCACTGCTGGCCGACCGGGTGAAGGCGGTGCGGCAGCCGTACTCCGGCGCCACCGTCGCCGATCTCCAGGAGCAGGTCGACGCCGTCGACCTGGACCGGCCGCTCGGCGACACCGGCGCGGCCCTGCACGAGGTCGCCCGGCTCTACGTGGACAACGCCGTCTGGTTCCACGAGCCGACCTACGTCGCCCACCTGAACTGCCCGGTCGCCATCCCCGCGCTCAGCGCCGAGGTGCTGATCTCCGCGATCAACTCCTCGGTCGACACCTGGGACCAGAGCGCCACCGGCACCCTGATCGAGCGCCGGCTGATCGACTGGACCGCCGGGCGGATCGGCTTCGGGCCCGGCGCGGACGGCGTGTTCACCAGCGGCGGCACCCAGTCCAACCTGCAGGCCCTGCTGCTCGCCCGGGAGGAGGCCCTGGCCGGCCGGCCGGAGCGGGACATTCCGCGGCTGCGGATCTTCGCCACCACCGAGAGCCACTTCAGCGTGAGCAAGTCGGCCGCGATCCTGGGCATGGCCGCGGACGCGGTGGTCGGCGTGGCCACCGACGGCACCGGCCGGATGGACCCGGTCGCGCTGGCCGCGGCGATCGAGGACGTACGCCGCGACGGCGGTGTCCCGATGGCCGTGGTCGCCACCGCCGGCACCACCGACCTGGGCCGCATCGACCCGGTCGAGGCCATCGGCACGATCTGCGCCGAGCAGGGCGTCTGGTTCCACGTGGACGCCGCGTACGGCTGCGGCCTGCTGGTCTCCACCCGCCGCCGGCACCTGCTGGACGGCATCGAGCGCGCCGACTCGGTGACCGTCGACTTCCACAAGAGCTTCTTCCAGCCGGTCAGCTCCAGCGCGATCGTGGTGCGCCGGGGCGAGACGCTGCGCCGGATCGCGGTGCACGCCGACTACCTGAACCCGCGCACCGCCACCGTTCCCAACCAGGTCGACAAGAGCCTGCAGACCACCCGGCGGTTCGACGCGCTCAAGCTCTGGATGACCCTGCGCACCATGGGCTCCGACGAGATCGGCGACATGTTCGACACCGTGGTCGACCGGGCGTACGAGGTGTACCAGGCGATCCAGGCGGACCCGGACTTCGAGGCGGTGGCCGAGCCGACGCTGAGCACCGTGCTGTTCCGCTACCGGCCCGAGGGGGTCGGCGTCGCCGAGTGCGACGAGCTGATGCCCCGGCTGCGCCAGCGGCTGTTCTACGGCGGGCAGGCGATCGTCGCCGGCACCACCATCGGCGGCCACTACTGGCTGAAGTTCACCCTGCTCAACCCGAACACGACGATGGAGCACCTGAGCAACGTGCTGAACCTGATCCGGCTCACCGGCCGCGACCTGCTGGCCACCACGAGCGACGCGGCGGTGATGGTGTGATGCGGACCTACGACTTCGCGGCGATCGGCGTCGGCCCGTTCAACCTGGGCCTGGCCGCGCTCACCGAGGACCGGCCCGAGCTGGACGGGATCTTCCTGGAGCAGCGGGCCGGGTTCGACTGGCACCCCGGCCTGATGATCGAGGGTGTCACGATCCAGGTCCCGTTCCTGGCCGACCTGGTCACCATGGCCGACCCGACCTCCCGGTTCAGCTTCCTGAACTACCTCAAGCAGGTTGGCCGGCTGTACCCGTTCTACATCCGGGAGAGCTTCTTCCCGCTGCGCGCGGAGTACAACGCGTACTGCAAGTGGGTGGCGGCGCAGATGAGCGCGATCCGCTGGAACACCCGGGTGGACTCGGTCACCCACGACGGCGAGGCGTACCTGGTGCACGCCGCGGGGGAGACGTTCCGGGCGCGCAAGCTGGTGCTGGGCGTCGGCACCGCGCCGCGCGTCCCGGCCGTCGTCGACCAGGGGCCGTACGTGCACAGCGCCGACTACCTGCCGACCAAGGCGAAGCTGCAACAGCTCGACTCGATCACCGTGGTCGGCAGCGGGCAGAGCGCCGCCGAGATCTACCACGACCTGCTCGCCGACATCGACACGTACGGCTACCACCTGAGCTGGATCACCCGGTCGCCACGGTTCTTCCCGATGGAGTACACCAAGCTGACCCTGGAGATGACCTCTCCGGACTACATCCGCTACCACCACGGGCTGCCGATGCCGGCACGCGACCGGCTCGCCCGCGAGCAGCGCAACCTCTACAAGGGCATCAGCGGCGACCTGATCAACGCGATCTACGAGACGCTCTACGCCAAGAGCCTGGCCGGCCCGGTCCCGACCACCCTGCTCAGCGGCGCCGAGCTGGACGGGGTGATCTGGGACGAGGCCGAGGGCCGGTACACGCTCACCCTCAGCCACTCCGAGCAGGGCCGCTCGTTCACCGCGAGCACCCAGGGCCTGGTGCTGGCCACCGGGTACGCCGCCCGCGTCCCGTCCTTCCTGGACCCGGTGCGCGACCGCATCCGGTGGGACGCCCGCGGCCGCTTCGACGTGGCCGTCGACTACTCGGTCGACGTCCACGGCGACGAGATCTTCGTGCAGAACGCCGAGGAGCACACGCACAGCCTCACCGCCCCGGACCTGGGCATGGGCCCGTACCGGAACTCGGTGATCCTCAAGGGCCTGACCGGGCACGAGATCTACCCGATCGAGGAGCGGATCGCCTTCCAGCAGTTCGGCGCGCCGACCGCCGACCTTCCCCGGCAACTGGTGACCTCATGAACCTCGTACCCCTGGACCTCGACCGCGACCTGGAGCTGCTGCACGCGTGGGTGACCCACCCCCGGTCGCACTTCTGGGGCCTGCAGGGCGCCGACCCGCAGCGGGTCCGCGCCGAGTACGAACGGATCGCCGCCGACCCGCACCACCACGCGTGGCTCGGCCTGGACGACGACGGCACCCCGCTGTTCCTGGCCGAGACCTACGACCCGGCGCACAGCGAGCTGGCCGAGCACTACCCGGTGCGCCCCGGCGACCTCGGTATGCACGTGCTGGTCGCCCCGCCGACCCGGCAGCGCTCCGGGGTCACCTCCGCGGTGATGCGCGCGGTGATGGACTTCTGCTTCGCCCAGCCCGGCGTCGACCGGGTCGTCGTCGAGCCGGACGTGCGCAACGAGGCGATCGCCCGGAAGAACGCCGAGGTGGGCTTCGTCGAGGAGCGGCACGTCACGCTGCGGGACAAGGTGGCCCGGCTGAGCTTCTGCACCCGGACCGCGTACGCGATGAGCGCGCCGCACCTGCAGCCCGCCGCGATCGCCTACGCGCACCGCCGGCTGATCGCGAAGGCGATCGCCGAATTCAGTCACGAGCGGCTGATCGAGCCGATCGCCGAGGGCACCGGCCGGTACCGCGTCGGCGATCTCGCCTTCACCGCGCGGCGGTACGCGCTCAACCACTGGGTGGTGGACGCCGACTCGCTGACCGGGCCGCTCGACGCGCTGGACTTCATCGCCGGGCTGCGCGAGACGCTCGGCATCCCGGAGAAGCTGCTCGGGACGTACCTGGAGGAGATCTCCGCGACCCTGGCTGGCACCGCCTGGAAGGTCACCCACCGCCGGGAGAGCGCCGCGGAGCTGGTCCATGCGGACTTCCAGACCATCGAGGCGGCGATGACCGAGGGCCATCCCGGCTTCGTGGCCAACAACGGGCGGATCGGTTTCGGTCTGCAGGACCACGAGGCCTTCGCCCCGGAGGCGGGGCGGCCGGTCCGGCTGCGCTGGGTCGCGGTGCGCAAGGACGAGAGCCTGTTCGTCACCGCCGGCGACGAGCGCGAGCACTACCTCGCCGAGCTCGGCGAGCCGACCCTCGCGCGGTACGAGCGGCAGCTGCGCGGGCACGGGCTGGACCCGGACGACTACCGCTACCTGCCGGTCCACCCGTGGCAGTGGGAGCACAAGGTCACCGTGACGTTCGCCCCGGACGTGGCCCGCCGCTCGATCGTGCCGCTCGACGAGGGCCCCGACCGGTACCGCGCCCAGCAGTCGATCCGCACGTTCTTCAACGTCGACCGGCCCGAACGGCACTACGTGAAGACCGCGATCGCGGTGCAGAACATGGGCTTCCTGCGTGGGCTGTCGCCGAAGTACATGCAGGCCACCCCGCCGATCAACGAGTGGGTGCGGCAGCTGGTGGACGGCGACGAGGAGCTGCGCGCCTGCGGCTTCGGGGTGCTGCGGGAGCTGGCCTCGATCGGCTACACCGGGGACGCGTACCACCGGACCGGGACGCCCGGCGCGTACACGAAAATGCTCGCCGCCCTCTGGCGTGAGAGCCCGGTGCCGCGGCTCGCCGCGGGTGAGCGGCTGGCCACCATGGCCAGCCTCCTGCACCGCGACCGGGACGGCAACGCCCTGGTGTCCGCGCTGATCGCGGCCTCCGGACGCAGCGCCGCGGAGTGGGTCGCCGCGTACTTCCGGGCCTACCTGCGGCCGATCGTGCACTGCCTGCTCCGGCACGACCTGGCCTTCATGCCGCACGGCGAGAACCTGATCCTGGTGCTGGAGAACCACGTGCCGCGCCGGGTGTTCATGAAGGACATCGGCGAGGAGGTGGCGGTGATGAACGACCAGCCGCTGCCCGCCGAGGTGGAGCGGATCCGGATCGACGTCACCGACGAGATCAAGGAACTCGCGCTGTTCACCGATGTGTTCGACGGCTTCCTGCGGCACCTGGCCGGGATCCTGGCCTCCGACGGGGTGCTGCCCGAGCGCGAGTTCTGGGCGCTGGCCGGCGACTGCGTGCGTGCGCACGCCAAGGACCACCCGGAGCTCACCGGGCGTCTGGACCTGCTGCGGCCGACCTTCAAGCACTCCTGCCTCAACCGGCTGCAGCTGCGCAACACGCTGCAGATGGTCGACCTGACCGACCAGGCCGGCTCGCTGATCTTCGCCGGTGAGCTGGAGAACCCGATCGCCGTGTTCGGATGAGGGTGTACCGCGACGCCTACGGGATCCCGCACCTGCGCGCCGGCTCGGTCGACGAACTGGCGTTTCTGCAGGGGCGGGTGACCGCGAACGATCGTGGCCGGCAGATCACCGTGGAGCGGCTGCGCGCGGAGGGCCGGCTGGCGTCGGTGGCCGGCGCCGCGGAGGTGGGCTGGGACCGGTTCGCCCGGCGGGCCCGGCTCGACGACACCGCCCGCCGGTGCTTCGACGCGCTGTCGGAGCCGACCCGGCGGTGGCTGACCGCCTACGCCGACGGCGTCCGGGCCGGCGGCGTCGCCTGGCACCCGTGGTCGTCGCTCGGCGTCTTCCAGGTGCAGCACATCCTGTTCGGCACCTTCCCGAACAAGATGTGGCGGGCGCACGTCGCCGCGACGCTGGGCGCCGACGCGCTGTCCTGGTTCGCGGTCGAGGGCCCGGGCGGCGCCGGCAGCAACGCCTGGGCGGTGCCCGGCACGATCGCCGGCGACCCGCACCGGCTGCTCGAACTGCCCGGCGTCTACCAGCAGATCCGACTGGCCTGCCCGGAGTTCGACGTGGCCGGGCTGACCTTCCCGGGCGTGCCCGGCGTCCAGCACTTCGGTCACGCCGGCAGCGTGGCCTGGGCGATCACCAACGCGATGGCCGATTACCAGGACCTCTACCGGGAGCGGTTCCGCGAGACGCCGGACGGCCTGCAGGCCCGCGGCCCGGCCGGCTGGGAGCCGGTCCACCGGCACCGGGAGACCATCACGGTACGCGACGGTGACCCGGTCGTCGTCGACGTCGTGGAGACCGCGCGGGGCCCGGTGATCGACGGTGACCTGAGCCTGCGCACCCCGGCACGGGTCGCTGCGGACCTCGGCTTCGACACCCTGCTCCCGCTGCTGCGGGCCACCACGGCCGACGAGGTGGCCGACGCGCTCGCCGGTTGGGTGGAACCGGTCAACAGCGTCCTGGTGGCGGACCGCACGGGCCGGCTGTTGCAGCTCACCGCCGGCCGGGTGCCGGTGCGTGACGATCGCAACCGGCTGCTCCCGGTCCCCGCCTGGGAGCCGCGGCACGCGTGGCAGCCGGGGTGGGCCGCGCCCTACCGGGCCGCGGTGACCGGCGCGGTGAACGCCAACGACCGGCGGCCGGACACCGCGCCGTACGGGGTGGACTTCGCCCCGCCGGGCCGGGCCCGGCGGATCCGGGAGCTGCTGGACGCCGGCGCCGCGCACGAACAGATCCACATGGACACCTCGATGCCGGCCGGCTCGCTCGACGCGGGCCGGCTCGCCGCCCGGCGCTCCGCGGCGGCCCGGCGCCTGCACGAGCACCCGGCGCTGCGGCCGCTGTTCGCCGAGCCCGGGTACGACCCGCTCTTCGCACCGTGGACCGACCCGCGAGCCCGGATCGGGCACGCCCTGGACGGGGTCCTCGCCGGACTCGGCCTGACCGTTTCGGATCTGGCCGATGACCCGCCCGCCGGCACCTGGGGCGCCCGTCACCTGCTGCACCCGCTCGTCCTGCCCGGGCTGGACTGCGCGCCGCCCCGAGTCGAGCTCGGCGGCTCCGCCGGCTGCGTGCTCAACACGTCCAGCATCCCCGGGGTCAGCGACCTCTGCTGGCGCGGCCCGGTGGCCCGCTACGTCTGGGACCTCACCGACCGGCAGCGCAGCCGCTGGGTCGTGCCGTTCGGCGCGGCCGACGACCCGGAGTCGCCGCACTTCACCGACCAGCTGCCGCTCTGGGCGAACGGCGAGCTGGTCCCGCTGATCACCGACTGGGACCGGCTCGCCCCGGATCCCGTTCTCTGCCAGGAGCCACGATGACCGCCGTCTTCACCCGCAAGCTGACCGATCTCGGCGAGTTCAGCCTGATCCCGCTCGACCCGGTCGGGCACGCCGAGCTGGTGCACTCCTGGGTGGTCCAGCCCCGCAACCGGTTCTGGGGGATGCTGGATCACACCGTCGAGCAGGTGCGCGACATCTACGCGTTCGTCGACAGCCTGGACAGCCACCACGCGTACCTGATCCGGATCGACGCCCAGCCGGTCGGCATCTTCCAGACGTACCAGCCGGAGCACGACCCGGTCGGCGAGTGCTACGACGTGCTTCCCGGCGACTTCGGGGTGCACCTGCTGTTCTCCGCGGGCGACCGGCACCTGCCGCACCTGACCAGCCGGGCGATGCCGGCCCTGCTGGAGTTCTCGTTCCGCGACCCGGGCACCCGCCGCCTGATCGTCGAGCCGGACATCCGCAACGAGAAGGCCGTCGCCCGGATGCGGCGGCAGGGCTTCGAGCTCGGCCCGGAGATCGATCTGGGGTACAAGCGGGCGCGGCTCGCGTTCCTCACCCGCGCGCGCTGGGAGGCGCTGGCGGCGTCCTGACCGGCGAAATCAGGACGTCGGCCGGTACGCCACCTCCGGGTCGAGCAGCCGGGTCCACGACGGCCGCCACCTCGGGTGCCGGGCCTCCATCTCCTCCTGCAGGTTGGTGCGCCACGGCCCGGACACGCCGTCGTCGTGCCACCAGACCGGCCACGAGTCGTAACGGCGCTCGATCCGGACGTCGGTGGCGCTGGTCTCCACCCGCAGGAACAGCCAGCGGCCGTAGCGGGGGTCGGACTCCGCTCGGCGCAGCGCGCGGACCAGCTCGGTGAGCCGGCGGAAGGCGGCGTACCGCTGCTCCCCGGGCCGGTCGGCCGGCGGATGCTCGCCGGACTGCGAGCTGAAGCTGGTCGCGTCCGCGTACGCCAGCAGCGAGCACCGCCCGTCCCCGCCGTCCGCGCGCTCCTGCAACCAGCTGACCAGGGCGCCCAGTTCGTCGGTGTCCGGCGGGGCGGGTCGGCGCAGCTCGGTCGCCTCGTGCATGGCGGCCCAGACCAGCCGGTCGTGCTCGCCTTGACTGAGCCGGCGCACGCGGCGCATCGGCGGGCGCTGTCCCGGCTCGATCCGTGGCGGCCGGGTGCCCGGGGTGATCCCGCCCACCCGGGCGACGACCAGCGCCGCCGCCAGGTGTGCCCGGTCGCCGAGCAGCGCGGCGAGCCGGCCGGCGTCCACCTCGCCGCGGACCGCCGCGTGCAGCAGGTCGGCGGCGGTCTCGCGCAGGTCCCGCCGCTGCGCCGGGGCCACCACGGCGTGCAGCGCGTTCACCGTGTGCTCCTCGGTCAGCAACGGCGCGACGAGCTCGGCCATCCCGTCGTCGACCGGGTGCCGGTAGCGCACCCGCGACCAGCGCCCGTTCTCGTGCCAGATCACGAAACCCAGCCGGTCGGTCTCGGCCAGCGGCGCCAGGTCGGCCCACGGCAGCCAGTCCGGCGCACCGGTGAGCGGGTCGGCCGCCGGGTCGGCCGAGACGCGGGCGTGGTGCTCCCGATGTGTGCCGTACAACACCGCGCGGCGACCGTCCAGCAGCGCGAACCGGGCCCAGCCGGTGTCCGGGTCGTCGCGCCGGGCGCCGTTCTCGTCGATGGACCACCGCTGTCCACGGCCGGCGCCGCTGAGCACGGCGCTCAACGCCGCCCAGCGGGTCCAGAGCAGTCCGGGCGCGGGGAGGTCCACGTCGGTCAGCATGGGTCCACTGTGCCAAATGCGGCCGGGTTCGCGTCACCCACGGGTCCCGGGCCGGTTGCGTGCGGGTAGCGGGTGGTTGCGGTCCGGGTGCTGACGATCAGCGTCGGGCCGCCCGCGCCGAATCGATCGGTGACCTGACGTCACCGAGCGGAAACGGATCATGTCTGCGCACGCCTTCGGCCTCCTCGGAGCCGCCCTGTCCATGTCCATCGCCTGGCCTCAGGTGTATCTCTCCTGCGTGCGCCGCCGGACCGGGGGCCTGTCCCCGGCCGCGTGCCTGCTCGCGGTGGCGATGCCGGCCGGCTGGCTGACGTACGGGCTGCTGATCGGGGACCGGATCCAGGTGGTGTCCGCCGTTCTCAACGTGACCGCCGGCCTGGCCGTGCTGGCCGCGCTGCTGGTCACCCAGGCGGCGGTGCGCTCGCTGCGGGTGCTGCGCGCCGGGGCCGGGGTGGCCGGCGCGGTGCTGCTCGCCGTCTGCGCGGCCGCGACCGCGGCGGCGCTGCCGCAGGTGACCGCGGCGCACGCGGGCGCGATGCTGGGCGCCGTCCTGCCGGTCGGCTCGCTGATGTCGGCGCTCCCGCAGCCGCTGGCGCTTCTGCGCGACCGCGCGTGCGACGTCTCCGGGCTGTCGCCGGCCCGGTTCCGGCTGGCTGTGGCGTCCGCCACGTCCTGGTTGCTCTACGGCATCGCCACCGGACAGGCCGCCGTCGGCGCCTCGGCGCTGGTGAGCCTGGTCAGCGCGCTGACCGTCTGCCTCGCCCTGGCGGCCCGCCGACCTGCGGCGGCGTACCCGGAGATCGCGCCGCCGCAGTGGCGTGCGTCGGTGGTCACCCGCAGCCTCGCCGTCACCGGGATCTGACCCGGCACCCGGGCGCGGAAACTGCTCCGGCGACCCGGGCCGCCGCCGCGGACGGTCCACATCGGGCGGTGCGCGTGCATCGGCGTCCTACGATGCGAGCCTCGTGGAGAAAGGGGCTCTGCATGCACCTCTCAAGATCGCGGCTGGTGGTCGCCGGAATCGCCGGCATCGCTCTGGTCGCCGGATCGTCGGTGGCGGCCGAAGCGGCGTCGCCGGCCCGCACCAGCAAGATCGAGAGCAAGCGGGTCGACTCGGTGCCGACACCGAAGCTCGGCTGGTACAAGTGCTACGAGATCGCCGAGTGCGCGACGGTGAAGTTGCCACTCGACTACGACAAGCCGAAGGGCGCGAAGACCGAGATCGCGGTTCTGCGGGTCAAGGCCAAGGATCAGAAGCACAAGATCGGCAGCCTGTTCCTCAACCCGGGCGGACCGGGTGGCTCGGGCACCGACATCGCGCTCAACGCGCCGTACTTCCTGAGCGAATCGCTGCTGCAGAAGTTCGACATCGTCGGGGTCGACCCGCGGGGGATCGGCGCCAGCGCGAACATCAAGTGCTTCACCTCCGTCAAGGCGCAGTCCGCCGTCATGGCGAAGCTGAACATCGCCTTCCCGGTCGGCGCGAAACAGGAGGCCACCTACACCGCGGGGGCCAAGGCGTTCGGCAAGGCCTGCTCGACCACCGGCAAGCCGCTCTCCGGCGCGATGTCCACCGCCGAGGTCGCGCGGGACATGGACGTCATCCGGCGGGCGGTCGGTGACAAGAAGCTGACCTACCTGGGCTTCAGCTACGGCACCGTGCTCGGCGAGTACTACGCCAACATGTTCCCGGACCGGGTGCGGGCGCTGGCCATCGACGGCAACCTCGACCCGCGGGCCTGGGTCGGCGCCGGCTCGGCCGGTGACCGCATCCTGGACGCCCGGCTGCACTCGGCGGACGGCGCGTACCGGGCGCTGAAGGAGATCTTCAAGCGCTGCGACCGGGCCGGCGAGAAGTACTGCGCGTTCGCGGCCGGCAACCCGGAGGCGAACTTCGCGGCGATCACCCGCAGCCTCAAGGCCAAGCCCGTCGTCGTCACCGACGAGGAGGGCACCTTCACGATCACCTACGCCGACTTCGTCTCCGCCGAGCTCAGCGCGCTCTACTCGCCGTACGCGGGGGAGAACACCATGCAGCTGGCGGCGGACATCGCGGCGCTGATCAAGGGCGGTTCCTCGCCGGCGGTGGCGGCGGCACGGACCTCGGTGCTGGACCGGATCCGGACCGCCCGCGCGACCGGGTACGACTTCCCGTACGACAACAGCTTCGAGACCACCATGGGCGTGGTCTGCACCGACGGCACCCACCCGAAGAACGCCGCCAGCTGGCCGGCGGCGACCGCGGTCCGGGACCGGCAGGCGCCGTACTTCGGGCGGGCCTGGGGTTACATCGACGCCCCGTGCGCCCGGAGCACCTGGACGGTGCGCGACGAGGACGCGTACCGGGGACCGTTCAACAAGCGGACGTCCGCTCCGGTGCTGCTGATCGGCAACTACTGGGACCCGGCGACCAACTACGACGCGTCCGTGGCGATGAGCCGGGTGCTGCCCAACTCGCGGCTGCTGACCAGCGACAACTGGGGGCACACCGCGTACGGGACGGGCGCCTGCGCCACCGCCGCGATCGACAACTACCTGTTGAAGGTGGCGCTGCCGGCCAAGGGCACCACGTGCGCGGCGGAGCACCAGCCGTTCACCGAGCCGATCGAGACCGGCGGCGAGCCGGCGACCGCGACCACGATGAGCGCGACGCCCGGCAAGCGGCTGCCGCCGGTGGCCGCGCCGCGACCGGTCTCCATCCTCACCGGCGGTCGATGATCGCGGGCTGAGCCGGAGGGAGGCCGCCGGGCCGGTGCGCGTGGGCGCCGGTCCGGCGGCTTTTCCGTGCGTGGCTGCCGGTGCGGCGGCCCTCCCTCGCGCGGTTGCCGGGGCGGCCCTCCCTCTCGCGGCTGCCGGTCCGGCGGCTTTCCCCCGGGCGGCCTCATGTGGCGCGGCGCCCGTCGACGCTGGGCTTCCAGTCGGCGCTGTCCCGGGAGTCGCGGGTCAGGCCCGCCATCGAAGCGATCAATAGTAGGACGAAGAAGACAAGAACCGCGATTTCCATACATCCAGCCTCGCCCCACGGACTCCTCCCGGCCAGTGGCAGGAATGCCATACATCTTCAAGAAACTGCCAACCCTGCGCTACGGTGGGCGCATGTTGCGCAGCGTCGCCGTGATCGCCATGCCCGAGGTGGCGGTCTTCGAGCTGGGTGTCCTCTGTGAACTGTTCGGCTACGACCGCACCGCCGAGGGGCTGCCGGGCTACGACTTCGCGGTGTGCGGCGTCGACGGTGGACCGGTGCCGTCGCACTCCGGCTTCACCATCACCCCGAGCCACGACCTCGCCCCGGCCTGGACCGCCGACCTCGTGGCCGTGGTGCCCAACGACGTCCGCCAGGCGCCCGCCGAGGTGCTCGACGTGCTGCGCCACGCCCACGACCGAGGCGCCTGGGTGATGAGCGTCTGCACCGGCGCGTTCACGCTCGGCGAGGCCGGCCTGCTCGACGACCGGCGCTGCACCACCCACTGGCGGTACACCGACTCGCTGGCCGCCCGCTTCCCCCGGGCCAAAGTCGATCCCGGCGTGCTCTACGTGGTCGACGGCACCGTGCTGACCAGCGCCGGCACCGCCGCCGCGATCGACTGCGGCCTGCACCTGATCCGCGAGGAGCAGGGCTCGGCGGTGGCCGCGCAGATCGCCCGGCGGATGGTGGTCCCGCCGCACCGCGACGGCGGGCAGGCCCAGTTCATCGAGACGCCGATCCCCACGATGGCGTCCTGCGCGACGTTGCAGCCGCTGCTCGCCCACCTGCTGGAGACGCTCGACCGGGAGCACACCGTGGAGACCATGGCCGACGCCGTGCACATGGCCGCGCGGACGTTCGCCCGCCGGTTCCGGGCCGAGACCGGCGCGACCCCGCACGACTGGCTGACCGGTCAGCGGGTGCTGCTCGCCCGCCGGCTGCTGGAGGAGACCGACCTGAGCGTCGAGGCGATCGCGGGCCGGGCCGGGTTCGGCAGCGCGCAGACCCTGCGGCACCACTTCACCCAGCGGCTCAGCACGACCCCGCAGGCGTACCGGAGCACCTTCAAGGCCAAGGTCTGAAGGCCGGCCCGGCCGCGGCCCGCGGCCGGCCCGGAGCGGTCAGCTCCCGCCGCGCTCCCGCCAGGCGGCCAGGGTGACCGTGCCGAGCCGGGCGCCCGGTCCGGCGACCGGCGCGTCCACCGGGATGTCCGCGCCGAGGAACGGCCGCCCGTCCGAAGTGATCTTCGCGCGGACCCCGGCCGAGCGCGCCACGTTCCGCGCCGACTCCCGGAAGGACGCGGTGGCCGCCGTCTCCTCCCGCTCCCGCGTGTTCAGCACGTCGACGACCACGTCCGCCCGGCCGGCGCCGAGTCCAGCCCGCGCCGCCGACCACGTCCACCCCGGTCGGCCGGGCCGCCGCGAGCCCCGCGCCCGCAGCTGACCGACCAGCGGCGATCCGGCCTGGCCGGTGCCGCCGGAAGCGGTCACCGCCGGGCCAGCCGCCCGATCCACTCCGCGGCGGCCGGCGCGGTCGGCACGGCCGGTGCGGCGCTCGCCGGTGGCCGGTCGATCATCAGCACCGGCACGCCCAGCTCCCGCGCCGCCACCAGCTTCGCGTCCGAGCCGCCGCTGTCCTTGGTGACCAGCACGTCGATCCGGTGCTCGGCGAGCAGCCCGCGTTCGCTCGTGACGGTGAACGGCCCGCGGTCCAGCAGCACCCGCAGACGCCGTGGCGCGGGCGGCGCCGGCGGCTCCACCGACCGGGCCAGGAACCAGCACTCGTCCAGGCCGGCGAAGGCGGCCAGGCCCTGCCGTCCGGTGGTCAGGAAGACCCGCCGGCCCAGCCCGGGCAGGACGGCCGCCGCCTCGCCCAGGGACGCGACGCGGTGCCAGACGTCGCCCGGCGCCGCGGTCCAGCCGGGCCGGCGCAGGGAAAGCACCGGTACGCCGGTGACCGCCCCCGCCGCGACCGCGTGCCCGCTCATGGTCGCCGCGAACGGGTGCGTCGCGTCCACCAGCAGCTCGATCCGCTCGTCCCGCAGGTACCCGGCGAGCCCGGCCACGCCGCCGAAACCACCCACCCGGACCTCCCCCGCGGGCAGCCGCGGCGCGCTCGTGCGCCCGGCCAGCGAGGTGACCACCCGGTGCTCGCCGGCGACCAGCCCGGCCAGCTCACGGGCCTCGGTGGTGCCGCCCAGGATCAGGATCCTCACGAGCGGCAGCGGTCCGCCGAGTACAGGTGGCTGTCCGGGAACTGGCCGGCGGTCAGCGCGGCGCCCACCACGATCACCGCGGTCCGCCGGATCCCGGCCGCCCGGACGCGGTCCGCGATGTCGGCGAGTGTGCCACGCACGATCAGCTCGTCCGGCCGGCTGGCCCGGGCCACCACGGCGACCGGGCAGTCCGTGCCGTAGTTGCCGACCAGCTCGGCGACCACCGCGTCGATCCGCTGCACGGCCAGGTGCAGCACCATCGTGGCCCGGCTCGCGCCGAGCGTGGCCAGGTCCTCGCCGGGCGGCATGGCGGTGGCCCGTTCCGCGGTGCGGGTCAGGATCACCGTCTGCGCCACCTCGGGCACGGTGAACTCGCGCCCCAGGGTGGCCGCCGCCGCGGCGAACGCCGGAACGCCCGGGGTGACGTCGTACGGCACGCCGGCCGCGTCCAGCCGGCGCATCTGCTCGGCGACCGCGCTGAACACCGACGGGTCGCCGGAGTGCAGCCGGGCCACGTCCCGGCCGGCCTCGTGCGCCGCGACCATCTCGGCGACGATCTCGTCGAGGGTCAGGTTCGCGGTGTCCACCAGGCGGGCGCCGCCCGGGCAGGCGGCGAGCAGCTCGGCGGGCACCAGGCTGCCGGCGTACAGGCAGACCGGCGACTCGCTGAGCAGCCGATGGCCACGCAGGGTGATGAGGTCGGCGGCGCCGGGCCCGGCGCCGATGAAATGTACGGTCATCGATTCAGTGTCCAGATCGTCACCGGCATGAGGGAACGCCAGCCGGTGAAGCCACCCACCGGCGAGCCGCGCTGCACCGTCAGGCGGGTCAGCTCGCCGCCCAGTTTCGCGTACCAGGCGGCCAGCACCGCCTCCGACTCCACCGTCACCGCGTTCGCCACCAGCCGCCCGCCCGGGCGCAGCGCGGCCAGGCAGCGGTCCAGGACGCCGTCCCGGGTCACCCCGCCACCGATGAAGACGGTGTCCGGGTCGGGCAGGCCGTCCAGCGCCTGCGGGGCACGGCCGTGCACCACCCGCAGGCCGGGCACGCCGAGGGCGGCGGCGTTCGCGGTGATCGTGGCGACCCGGCCGGCGGAGGACTCGATCGCCACCGCGCGGCAGGCCGGGTGGCTGCGCAGCCATTCGATCCCGATGCTGCCGGAGCCGGCGCCGACGTCCCAGAGCAGCCGGCCCGGGGCCGGGCCGAGAGCGGCCAGGGTGACGGCGCGGACCTCGCGCTTGGTGAGCTGGCCGTCCGTCTCGTACGCCGCGTCCGGCAACCCGGGGGCCACCGCGAGCGGCGGGCCGTCGCCGCACTCGACCGCGATCACGTTGAGCGGGTCGCCGGGCGGCATCGCCCAGTCGCCGGCCGTGCCGCTGAGCAGCCGCTCGCCCGGGCCGCCGAGCTGCTCCAGCACGGTGAGCCGGGCCCCGGGGTAGCCCCGGGAGGTCAGGTAGCCGGCGACGGCGGCCGGGGTCTCGGCGCCGGCGGACAGGACCAGGATCCGGCGGCCCGGGTTCAGCGCCCGGCCGATCGCCGGGACCGGGTCGGTCACCAGGCTGACCACGTCGGTGCGGGCCAGATCCCAGCCGAGGCGGGCGGCGGCCAGCGAGACCGAGGACGGGTGCGGCAGGACGCGCAGCCGCCGCGGGCCGAGGATCCGGGCCAGCGTGGCGCCGATGCCGTGGAACATCGGGTCGCCGCTGGCCAGCACGCAGACCCGGCGGTCGCGCTCGGACTCGAACAGGCCGGGCAGCGCCGGCAGCATGGGGGAGGGCCAGGGGACCCGCCGCGCGGTCGTGGCGTCCGGGAGCAGGGCCAGCTGCCGGGGGCCGCCGAAGACCACCTCGGCGTCGGTCAGCAGGGCCTGGGCCGTACCGGAAAGGTCCGGCCAGCCGCCGGCGCCGAGACCGATGACGGTGACCACCGCGGGGTTGTCGGAACGCACCCGCAGAACCTATCCCTTCCCGGATCAGAGAATTTTCCGGTACGCGGTTGAGCCATCCGGCGGCGACGTGCGTACGCATAACTGACGGGCCGGCGGCGACCGGGCCGTCACGTCGGCCGCAGGGGTGGCGGGCGCCGCTAGACGACTGGTGAGCAGGTGAGGACGATGGCCATTCCGGCCTTCCAGGACCAGCGTGAGCTGCCGGACGACGATGACGGCTACTTCTCCAGCCTGCGTGCCGATCCCTCGGACGCGCGGGACCGCCGGCCGGCCGGCGGCCACGAGGAGGACCGACCGTCCCGGTCCTCCTCGTCCCGCTACTCCGACGACCGGCCGTCGCGGGGCGTGCCGTCCGGTTTCGCCGGGCGGCCGTCGTGGGACGCGCCGTCGGGCGCGGCCGGGCGGCCGTCGTGGGACGCCTCGTCGGGTGCCGCCGGGCGGCCGTCGTGGGACGCCTCGTCCGGTGCCGCCGCGCGGCCGTCGTGGGACGCCTCGTCCGGTGCCGCCGCGCGGCCGTCGTGGGACTCGCCGTCGCTGCCGGCCTGGCCGGATCCGGAGCCCGGCGCACCGGCGCAGCCGGCCGACCCCTACCGGCGCGGCGACATCGTGGTCGAGTCGAACACCTCGCCGACCGGCTGGAAGGCCGGCGCCGGGGTCCCGGTGCCGGACGACCGGCCGCCGGCCGAGGCCACCTCCGGCAACCGGCTCTTCACCGTGCTGCTGTTCCTCTCCGGACTGGCCACCAGCGTGTCGCTGTGGCTCTTCGACACCCGGCCCGGCGCGCTCGACGACACCGCCGGTCTGATGCTGGCCACCGGCCGGGTCACCGGCCTGATCGGCGGCTACCTGCTCTTCATCCAGCTGCTGATGATGAGCCGGGTGTCCTGGCTGGAGGAGTGGGTCGGCTCCCGCGACCTGCTCCGCTGGCACCGCTGGCTGGGCACGTCCCTGCTGGTCGCGGTGATCGCGCACATCGTCACCATCGTGTACGGCTACGCCCTGCTCGCCCAGACCGGCGTGGCCGACCAGGCGTGGAACGTGATCACCACCTTCCCCGACATGATCAGCGCGACGGTCGCCACCGGTCTGCTGGTGCTCCTGTCGCTGCTCTCCATCCGGTTCCTGCGCAACCGGCTGCCGTACGAGCTCTGGCACCTGATCCACCTCACCGGCTACCTGGTCCTGCTGCTCGGCTACGGCCACCAGGTGGCCACCGGCGCGGATCTGAGCGGGCGGTTCGCGTCGTACTTCTGGCCCGGCCTCGGCGCCCTGGTGATCTCCGCGCTGGTCTGGGGCCGCATCGTCGAGCCGGTCTGGCTGAACGCGCGGCACCGGTTCACCGTCGCCGAGGTGGTCAGCGAGGGCGCCAACACGTTCTCGATCTACATCGCCGGGCAGCGGCTGGACCGGCTGCCCGCGCAGGCCGGCCAGTTCATGCGCTGGCGGTTCCTGAACGCCAACGGCTGGTGGCAGTCACACCCGTTCTCGCTCTCCGCCGCCCCGAACCGGGAGTGGCTACGGCTGACCGTCACGGTCGCCGGCAGGCACACCGCCAAGCTGGCCGAGATGCGGCCGGGCACGCCGGTGTGGGCGGAGGGCCCGTTCGGCACGTTCACCGCCCAGCGCCGGACCCGGCGGCGAGCCCTGCTGATCGCCGGTGGCAGCGGCATCGCGCCGATCCGCGCGCTGCTGGAGGACATGCCGCCGGACACCATCGTGATCTACCGGGCCGGCCGCCCGGACGAGCTGGTCTTCCGCGCCGAGCTGGAGGAGCTGGCCGAGCAGCGGGACGCCTGGGTGCGTTACATCGTCGGGTCCCGCCAGGACCCCGGCCCGCGGCGGCTGTTCACCCCGGACGGCATGCGTGGCCTGGTGCCGGACGTGAACCGCCGCGACGTCTACCTGTGCGGCCCGCCCGGGCTGGTGGAGGCCGCGGTCGGCACGCTCAGGCAGCTCGGCGTGCCGGACAGCCAACTGCACCTGGACCCCTTCGAATTCTGATCCCGTCCCCCCTCGACCTCCGGAGTTACGCCATGCGCCGTAGTACCGCAGCAGCCGTCGGCACCCTCACCGGTGCGGCCCTGATCCTCGGGGTCCGCCTGAGCGTGACGCCCGCGGCGCCGCTGGCCGCCGCGCCGGCCGCCCAGGAGGTGGCCGACGAGCCCGCGGCCGAGCGGACCGCCGACCCGGCCGGGAAGCCGGCCGCCGACCCGTCGCCGAGCGCATCGAGGAAGAAGAAGAGGGAGGCCGCCGAGCCCACCGCGGAGGCCGAGGGCGGCCTGAAGAACGGCAGCTACCAGGGCACGGCCGTGCAGAATCCGTACGGCACGGTCCAGGTCGCCATCAAGGTCAGCGGCGGCAGGATCACCAGCGCGAACGCGACCTACCCGAAGAACGGCTTCAGCGGCACGATCAACCCGAACGCGGTCGCCAAGCTCAGCCAGCAGACCCTCAAGGCGCAGAGCGCCGACGTCGACGCGGTCTCCGGGGCCACCTACACCAGTCAGTCCTACGCCAAGTCGCTGCAGGCCGCCCTGGACGCCGCGGGCGCGTAGGCCGGCCGGGGACGCGTAGGGTCCAGGTCGTGCGCCACGTCGAACAGGTCATGGGTACGGTCGTCAGCATCGACATCGCCGACGACCTGCCGCCGTCGCGGCTGCGGGAGCTGGTCGGATCGACGTGCGCGTGGCTGCACGAGGTCGACGCGCGGTTCAGCACGTACCGGGACGACAGCGAGGTGTCCCGCCTGCGCAGCGGCGCGCTGCGGGTCGAGGACTGCTCGGCCGACCTGCGCCTGGTCCTGGAGCGCTGCGCCGGCCTGTGGCGGGAGACCGACGGCTACTTCGACGCGTACGCCGCCGGGGCGCTGGACCCGTCCGGCTATGTCAAAGGCTGGTCCGTCGAGGTGGCGTCGGCCCGGCTCGCCGCCGCCGGCTCGACCCGGCACCACATCAACGCCGGCGGCGACATCCGGATGCGGGGCACCGCCCCGGACGGCCGCCCCTGGCGGGTCGGCGTCCGCCACCCGTGGGAGGCCGACAAGCTGGCCTGGGTGCTGTCCGTCCGGGAGGGCGCCGTGGCCACCTCCGGAACGTACGAACGCGGCGCCCACGTCCGGAACCCCCGCACCGGCCGGCCCGCCTCGGGCCTGCGCTCGGTCACCGTCACCGGTCCCGACCTCGCGGTGGCCGACGCCTACGCCACCGCCGCCCTCGCCATGGGCGAACCCGGCCTGGCCTGGCTCGCCAAGCGCGTCGCCGAGGGTTACGAGTCGGCCGCCATAACCGACGACGGCCGCGCCTTCACCTCCCCGGGCCTCCCGGTGGCCCCCTGACCCGTCCGCGCGGGAGCCGGGGGTCCGGGGGCGTGGATGCGCTGTGCGGGTTCTCCGGCTCGGTCGTCCGGGGTCGGGGTGGTCGTGGAGCCGCTGTGCGGGTGTTCCGGCTCGTCGGTGCGGGAGCCGGGGTCCGTGGGCGATCGCGGATCCGTCGTGCCGGTCTACCGGCTCGCCCGCGTGGGACCACGCTTCCGGTCCGGCCAGAAGTCGGCGGGCATGTAGGGCGTCCGGCGTCAGAAGTCGGCGAACATGTAGGGCGTCCGGCGGGGGAACAGCGCACCCAGGCGGGTCATGGCGTCGGCGTCCAGGTCGGCCAGGCCACGGGTGAAGACCTCGACCGGGTCGAGCACACCGTAGGCCAGCGCGCTGAACCCGGCGGCGGTGAGCGTCGCCGACGGGGTGCCGCCCGGCGCGACCGTCAGCTGCCCGTCGTCGGCGCCGAGCCGCCAGACGCCGCCGATCAGGGTGTCGTCGGCGATCTCCACGGTGATCGACCCACTGCCGACCCGGCTGCCGGCCAGCGCGGGCACGTCGAGCACGCGGGCCATCGGCGCGTTCCGCCGCGGGTAGTCCACTGTGCCGGTGGTGGTCACGGACAGGTCGGTGCCCCACAGCTCCGGCAGCTCGTCGGCACCCAGGTGCAGCTCGATCCGGGCGACCTGGTCGACGTGCCGGGCGAAGAACTGCAGCAGCAGCGCGCGGCCCAGCGGCCCGGTGCTGAACAGGTTCGACCCGAGCAGGTCACCGCCGTGCTCGTCGATGCGGTAGCGGACCGCGCCGACCACCTCGTCGCCGGCCCGAGCCAGCGCGACCCAGAGCGGATCCTCCCGGAACTCCGCGGAGCGCACCTCGTCGAAGGTCGCGAACCCGTGTCGCTCGGCCTGCAGACGGCGCAGCAGGTCCTCATACGCCGGGAACGCGTCCCGCATCGGCAGACGCTGCACCGAGCCGGGCAGATCGCGTCGCACCAGCTCGGACAGCCCCTCGGGGGCGAACCGGGCCACCCGGACCCGGGGGATCCCCACGAAACCGAACCGGGCATAGAAACTGGGGCGGAACGGATAGAGGGCGCTCACCGCGCAGCCCTGGTCACGGGTCTGCCGCAGCAGCCGGGTCAGCAGCTCCCGCACCAGGCCGCGACGCCGCGCCGAGGGATGTGACGACACCGCCGCCACGCCGGCCATGTCGTGCACCAGGCCGCGCACGTTCTGCCGCATCGGCAGGGCGGCCACCCCGGCCAGTGTCTCCCCGCCCTCCTCGGCGATCAGGCAGGTCGTGGTCGTGAAATACCGCATGCGCTGCCGGTGTTTCTCGGTGAGCTCGGCCGGCCACGGCGACGGCATGAACGCATAGGCCTGCAGCGGGAACATCGTCGCCGGGCGCTCCTCGGCGGTGATCTGCCGGATCTCCATGCCGCCCATCCAACCGGACTCGGGCCGGCCGTGCCCGCCCCGTTCGGTGCCTGTGGACAACCGGGGCATCCGCCCTGCTCACGACACGCCGGGGGACCCCGGTTTGGCGGAGTCGCAGGTGACCGGCTATGGTTTTCTCCGTCGCCAGGGAAGCCCGGCGGCAACGCGGACGTAGCGCAGCTGGTAGCGCATCACCTTGCCAAGGTGAGGGTCGCGGGTTCGAATCCCGTCGTCCGCTCGGAGAGGCCTTCACAGGTAACCGTGCGGGGCCGACTCGGTGGAGTGGCCGAGAGGCGAGGCAACGGCCTGCAAAGCCGTGTACACGGGTTCAAATCCCGTCTCCACCTCGCAGAGCTTCTCAGGAAGCTTAAGCCAGGGCGATTGGCGCAGCGGGAGCGCGCTTCCTTGACACGGAAGAGGTCACTGGTTCGATCCCAGTATCGCCCACCAGAGTTTGTGCAGGTCAGCGGCTCGTTACCGGAATCCGGTAACGAGCCGCTGCTGTTGTGGTGCTTACTCGGGGAGCAGAATGGGAGCGCAAGATCACCTTTGCGGTGATGGGCTCCAGCTCCGATGGATCGGGCGTGTGGTGCGCTCAGGCCGAGTGAAGCCGGCGGTGGCGGCCGGCGGCGGTGTGGGCGCCGACGCCTTCGATGCCGCGGCCGTCGTGCAGTTCAACGATCGCGTTGGCCTTTCGGCGGGTCGTTGACCGACTCGATCAGCTGACGGACGGGTTCGAGCAGGTGCTCGCCGGGGTCCGGTTGCGGTACGGCGTACGTTCCTCATCTCCACCGCCGGCGATGGGCCATCGCGACACTAGTTCGTGCCGGTGATCACCCAGTGCTGGTTGTCGCCGCCGACGTATTCCCAGAGGTGGATCGGGGTGCCGTCGGCCGAGCTCACTCCGGCCGCGTCGAGCACCTTGCCGGACTGCGGATTCACTATCGAGCCGTTGGACCGGGGCTGCCAGACCTGCGCCGCGCTGCCGTTGCAGGTCCACAGCTGGACCGTGGTCCCGTTCGTGGTGCCGCCGTTGGAGACGTCCAGGCACTTGCCCAGCGCCTGAAACGTGCTTCCCACCCGGGCCCATCTCTGGGCGCCGGTGCCGTTGCAGGTCCACAGCTGGATCTTGGTGCCGTCCGTGGTTCCGGAGTTGTCAACGTCCAGGCATTTCCCGCCGATGCCGGTGATCGTGCCGGCACCACCCGGCACGGCGTTCAGCGTGTACCAGGCTTCGGTGCTCCACAGCGTTTCACCCGTGGTCGAGGAGAACGGACGCGGTGAGCGCAGGTGGACGACATGACCAAGCTCGAGGCCGCTGATAGCGAGAGTGACCTTCTTGCGGTCGGCCGACAGGCTCGCCGATGTCACGGTCAACGTCTGCTCGTCGATCTTGGGACCGCCGTAGCCGGCGGTGGGCTGGTACCGCCATTGTCTGAGCGTGTACCGGGCCGCCAGCGCGTTGGCCGTCTCGGTCGACAGGGGCTGGGTGTACTCGATCTCGAATCCGCCCGGCTTCGCCCGCATCGCCAGCATGTCGAAGCTGTTCTTCCCGTTCGGGCTGAGTTTCTGCAGCCCGTACTTCAGCTTGCCGGTCTGGCCCCAGTTGCCGCCGGCACCGAGACCACCGGCGTAAATGGCCCCGTCCGGTCCCAGGCTGAGCTCGGCGACGCCGGCCTCCAGGCCCTGAGTGAGCCGGAACAGGGCGCCCTGGTACTCACCGTTGATCTTCTCGAGGTAGGCGCGCTGGATACCACCGTAGGTGACGTCGCCGATCAGCATCTGGCCGGCGAACACGCCTTCCTCGACCAGAACCGGCGTGCTGGGCGAATTGGCGATCTCGTTCTGCGGCATCCACAGGACCGGCGGCGTCACCGGCTTGGAGTCGAAGGGTCCGGCCGGAGTCATGTAGTGGTTGAAGAAACGATCCTGCTTGACGTGCAGCAGCTTCGACGACGGCAGCCAGCCTCCCTGGTTGTCGGTGACGAAGAGGCCGTGCTCCGGTCCCCACCCGATGCCGTGCGGTGTGCGCAGGCCGCCGGCGACGTACGAGACCGCGCCGGTGTCCTTGTTGACCCTGATGGTGGTGCCTCGGTTCGGGGCAGGCTGGGGATTGGTGGTGTTGCCGCCGTAGTTGATCGCCACCGACAGATTCAGGTAGAAGTTCGGCGCGTCGTAGAGCAGCCCGAACGCGAACTCGTGGAAGTTTCCGCCGTAGGGCCAGGTCGCGACCGTCTCCAGCTTGTCCGCGACGTCGTCACCGGTGGAGTCCACGAGGCGGGTCAGCCGAGCCTTCTCGGAGACGTAGATCGTGCCGTCAACGATCTTGAGTCCCATCGGCTCCTTGAGCCCGCCGGCGACCTTCTTCAGCGCGACGGTGCCGGTGCCGGTGTTGCCGGTCACCTTGTCGAGCAGATAGACCTCGCCGGCGGCCGAGGTTCCCGAATCGTCGGTGCCGCCCCAGGTCAGTACCGCCAGGCGCCCGTCCGGGAACCAGTCCATTCCGGTGACCTTCGGCTCGAAGCCGTTGGGGCGCAGGTTGGTGAGGGTGTAGTTGGGGTGGACCCCGGTCAGGGGGAGCCCGTCGCCGGGTGTGTCGCCGGACCCCTCGCACTCCTTGCGGCCTGGCGCGGTCACTCGTACCACGCCGGCCTCGGTGCTGAGCACGGAGCCGGGTACGACCTCGAACGCGCTGGCGCCTGGCCGTTTCCACTCGAGGGTCAGCTGCTGTCCGCCGTCCCGCTCGAAGTAGTCGATGCGCAGCGGATGTACGCCGGCGTCGAGCTGTGCAGTGCCGTCCTTGGACGTGACGCCGTGCAGGCCGTCGTGGTTGACGACCAGGCCGTCGTCGATGGTGAGACGGGACCCGTCGTCGCTGCTGAGGCGGAAGGTGTACGAGCCGTCGGCCGGGATCGTGATGTTGGTCAGAGCCTGCGCCATGAAGTAGTTCTCGATGCCGAAATCCGCCCCGGACCAGTTGATCATCGGCATCAGTTTGTCGATGTTGGGCGTCTGTGCGGGCTTCAACGTGCAGATCCTGTCCAGTGGCGTCTGGACGTCGAACACCCTGAGGGTCACCCCGGGCTCCTGCGGCGGTGGGTCGGCGTGCGCGGTGCCCGCCGTCAGGCCGGACGTGAGGACCACTGCGCCCAGGCTGATGACGGGCAGGCGCAACAAGCGTTGATGCAACTGGGCCATCAAGTTCTCCTATGGTTCGGCAGCTTTCGGGCACGCGGGGGCAGCGCCGCGATCGGCGTGCTCGGGAGGTGGCTTGGCGTGCCCGCGACACAGACCGTGTTTCGCCGGAAACGGTAGGGAACTTCGATTACGACGTCTACAAGTTCATCTATATGTTGCTCAACTTTTTCCATGTCAGCTAAAAGTTAGGTCGCTTCAGGACTTTGTGTCGGCCTGTCCTTGACATCGATGGCCGTGATGTACAGCGTTGAGGGTTTTGGCGGGCGGACGTCTGGCGGTCTCGATGGGTCGTCGCGTCCGCCCGCTGTCGTGTTGCGGACGACTTCGGCGGTCAAGGGGCGACTTCTTGTCGGTGTGAGCTCAGCCTTTTGCATTTCTAGGCAAAAGTTTCATGCGGATCTTGTAGAAGATATAGACACGGCCTTCGATGACTTCTACTGTGTGTCGCAAGTAACACATCGACGACCTCGATGTCACCACCAGTGAGACACCACGCCGGCGGCGTGCGGATCCGGAGGTTGCGCGTGCGCATGACGGTCGAACCCCCCTACCTGCGGCTGCTCCAGCTGCTGCGCGACGAGGGGCCGCTCTCCCGGGCCGAGCTGGCCGACCGCCTGGAAGTGACTCGGCCGCGGCTGCTCACCGAAGTCGAACGCCTGGTCGCGGCGGAGTATCTGGCCGAGGCCGGTATGGCCGCCTCCCGCGGCGGGCGACGCTCCACCCTGGTCGAGCTGCATCCGCGGCTGCATTTCGCCGCGGTGGACCTGGGGGCCAGCTCGATCGACGTCGAGGTCACCAACGGCCGCCTCGAGCCGGTCGCGGCCTACACCGAGGCGGCCGACATCCGATCGGGGCCCAAGGCGATCCTGCACCGCGTCAGCGAGCTGTTGGCCAAGGCCCGGGCGGACGGCGCCTATGAACGACTCGATGCCATCGGCGTCGGCGTGCCCGGACCGGTCAGCTTCCGCGACGGCGTTCCCGTCTCTCCGCCGATCATGCCGGGCTGGGATCGCTTCCCGGTGCGTGAGTTGATGACTCGCGAGCACGGCTGCCCCACCGTGGTGGACAACGACGTCAACATCATGGCGATCGGCGAGCGGCACGGGGGAGTGGCGCACAGCGTCGACGACTTCCTGTTCGTCAAGATCGGCACCGGAATAGGGTGCGGCATCCACCTGTCCGGTGACGTCTACCGGGGCACCGACGGCTGTGCCGGCGACATCGGCCACATCCAGGTCGATCAGCAGGGTCCCATGTGCTCGTGCGGCAACGTCGGCTGCCTGGAGGCGGTGTTCAGCGGCGCCGCGCTGGCCCGTGACGCCATGACCGCCGCGCGTTCCGGCGCCTCTCCCGCGCTCGCCGAGCGGCTCGCCGCCGGCAACCCGCTCACCGCCCGCGACGTCGCCGACGGCGCGGCCGAGGGAGACGTGGCGTGCATCAAGCTCATCCGAGACGGCGGGCATCGGATCGGGTCCGTGCTCGCCGCACTGGTCAGTTTCACCAACCCGTCGATGATCGTCATAGGAGGAGGACTCGCTCAGTTGGGCCACATCCTGCTGGCGGAGATCCGCAGCGCGGTCTACCGGCGCTCATTACCACTGGCCACCGGCAATCTCCCGGTCGTCCTGTCCGAGCTCGGTGCTCGCGCGGGTGTCACCGGCGCCGCCGTGCTGGCCAGCCACGCCGCGTTCGAGCAGGCGTCGTGAACGCCCCCGACGCCGCCACATCCGGCGCGAACGGGCAGGACGTCGTCCTACGGCTGACGGACGTAGTCAAGACCTTCCCCGGCGTCCGTGCACTCGACAGCGTGCAGTTGGAAGTCCGGGCCGGCGAGGTGCACTGTTTGCTCGGCCAGAACGGGGCCGGCAAGTCAACCCTGATCAAGGTGCTCTCCGGGGTACACCGCCCGGACTCGGGCACGGTCGAATGGCTCGGGCAGCCGGTCACGTTCGCCAACCCGCAGGCCGCGATGAACGCCGGCATCGCCACCATCTACCAGGAACTCGACCTGGTGGAGGACCTCTCCGTCGCCGAGAACGTCTTCCTCGGGCACGAACCGCGCCGGGCCGGATTCGTCCGGCGCCGGAGCATGACCGCCCGTACCAGCGACATCCTCGGCAGACTGGGGCACGGCGAGATCCGCCCCCGCCGCATGGTGCACGCGTTGCAGGCCGCCGGCAAGCAGATCGTCAGCATGGCCCGGGCGCTCTCGCACGACGCGCGCCTGCTCGTCATGGACGAGCCCAGTGCGGTCCTGGCCCACGACGAGGTCGACAACCTCTTCCGCATCATCCGGGAGCTGACCGCCCAAGGCATCGCCGTGGTGTACATCTCGCACCGGCTCGAGGAGATCCGGGCCATCGGCGACCGGGTGACCGTCCTCAAGGACGGCCGGACGACGGCGGCCAACCTTCCGGCCGCCGACACCCCGACCAGCGAACTGGTGAGCCGGATGACCGGGCGCACCATCGAGTACGTCTTCCCGCCGCGGGCCGTCGCCACGCCGGAGCGCGACATGTTGCTGCGGGTGAAGGGCCTCGGCCGCGCCGGTGAGTTCACCGATGTCTCGCTGACCGTGGGCGCGGGGGAGATCGTGGGGATCGCCGGACTCGTCGGGTCCGGCCGTTCCGAACTGCTGGAGACGATCTACGGGGCCCGGCGGGCCGACGCGGGGACCGTGGAACTGGCCGGCCGGCAACTGGCTGCGGGAAACGTCCGGGCGGCGGTACGCGCCGGGATGGGAATGGCGCCCGAGGAACGCAAGAGCCAGGCGCTGCTGCTGCGTGAGCCCATCTACCGCAACATGACCCTGGCCACCTTCTCGCAGCTCGCGCGGGCCGGGTTCACCAACGCCAAGCGTGAACGTGACGAGTCCGACCGTGTGGCGCGGTCACTGGACCTGCGCCCGCGTGACGTCGGCCGTCCTGCGGGCACGCTGTCCGGCGGCAACCAGCAGAAGGTGGTCGTCGGCCGGTGGCTGCTCGGGGACACCCGGGTGCTGCTGCTGGACGAGCCGACCCGGGGTGTCGATGTGGGCGCGCGCGCGGAGCTCTACCGGGTGATCCGCCGCCTGGCCGACGACGGCGTCGGCGTGCTGCTGGTCTCCAGCGAGGTACCGGAGGTCCTCGGCCTGGCAGACCGCGTGCTGGTGATGCGGGAGGGCCGCGTGATCCGCGCGGCGCCCGCCACCGACCTGGATGAAGACACGGTGCTCGGCCTCGTCATGGCGGGGTCGCTCATGGAAGGTACGCCGGTATGACCATCAGCGATGGCACGGGAACCGCCGCGCCGGGACCTCCGGCGCAGTCGCCCCCGGTGGACCGGGCGGGTGCCGCGGCCGCGGCACCGGGCGGTGCCAGCAGCCGCAGGGGGTGGCTGGGCGGTGACGGCGGCGAGTCGGCCAAGCGCAACCTCGTCCTCGTCGCGGTGCTGATAGCGCTGGTCGCGATCGGCGCCATCACCCAAGCCGAGCTCTACAGCGACTCGACGTGGGTGTGGAACAACTTCCTGTCGATCCTCCAGCTCGCCTCGGTGATCGGCGTCGTCACGGTCGGGATGACCTTCGTCATCATCGGCGGTGGCATCGACCTGTCGGTCGGGGCGATCGTGGCCCTGGCCGGAGTGTGGGCCACGACGGTGGCCACGCAGAGTTACGGCGCCGCCGGCATGATCTTCACCGCGATCGTCGTCGCGGTGGTGGTCGGTCTCATCAACGGCCTGCTGATCTCGTACGGCAGGCTGGTGCCCTTCATCGCCACCCTCGCGATGCTGGTGGCCGCGCGGGGCCTGGCCGCCCAGATCTCCAACAAGCAGACCCAGGTGTCCACGAACGCCGTCATCAACGACATCGCAAGCAGCAAGGTACTGGGCATCCCGCTGCTGGTCTACATCCTGGCGGCGGTCGTCACGGCCGGCTGGGTGCTGCTCAACCGCACGACGTTCGGCCGGCGCACGGTGGCGGTCGGCGGCAATGTCGAGGCGGCGCGGCTCGCCGGCATCAACGTCAAGCGGCACACCGTACTGCTGTACGCGCTGTCGGGGCTGTGCTGTGGCATTGCCGCGATCATGCTGACCTCCCAGGGGACCTCGGCCCAGGCCGCCATGGCCAACCTGTACGAACTGGACGCGATCGCCGCCGCGATCATCGGCGGAACGCTGCTGAGTGGAGGTCGCGGAACGATCGTCGGATCACTGCTCGGCGTGATCATCTTCGCCACGATCACCAACCTGTTCGCCATCAACGGCCTGTCCACCGAGGCGCAGAACATGGTCAAGGGCGGCATCATCATCGCCGCGGTCCTGGTGCAGCAGTTCCGCTTCAAGGCGATCACCCGGTTCCTCGCCCGCAACAAGCTGACCCGCACCACCTGAGCACCGCGCGAACTTCCTGGTGACCGTCCGGCCGGACGGTCGCCGGGTCCCGCACACCCCGCATCTGTCCTTTTCGCACACCGATTTGATTCAGGAGAAGTCATGTCACAGCACAGTCGCGACCTGTCGCGGCGCCGACTGTTGCTCGGCGGCGCGGCTCTGGGCGCCGGTACGTTCCTCACCGCATGCACCAGCAACGAAGCCCAGCCCACTCAGGCGCAGACCAAGGACGTCGCGGCCGGCGGTAACGCCGCACCGGGCGAGAAGGTGGTCATCGGCTTCTCCGCTCCGGCGGCCGACCACGGCTGGATCGCGGCGATCACCAACAACGCCAAGGCGCAGGCCGCAACGTACACCGATGTGGAATTCAAGTCCGTCGAGGCCGGAGCTGACGCCGCGGCCCAGCGTGCGGCCCTGTCCACGCTGATCGCGCAGAAGCCCCAGGTGATCGTCCTGCTGCCGCACGACGGCAAGGAGCTCAACGCTTTCGGCCTCGAAGCGATGGCGGCCGGCATACCCGTGGTCAACCTCGACCGGGCGTTCCCCGATGCCCGTGCCTACCGCACCCAGATCAAGGGCGACAACTACGGCATGGGCGTGGCCGCGGCGGCCTACATCATCGCCCAGATGAAGGCCAGGGGCGTCAGCAGCCCGGTCATCGGCGAGATCCCCGGCATCGACTCGCTGGAGCTGACCCAGGAGCGGTCGAAGGGCTTCGCGGACACCCTGAACGCGGCGGGTTTCAAGGTGCAGCGCCGGGTGCCCGCGGAGTTCACGGCCGACACCGGGCAGCGGGCGGCGAGCCAGCTGCTGCAAGCACTGCCCAAGCTGGACGCGCTCTGGAATCACGACGACGACCAGGGTATCGGCGTGCTTGCGGCGGCCAACCAGGCCGGCCGCAAGGAGTTCATCATGGTCGGCGGCGCGGGCTCGAAGAAGGCCATGGGGGACATCCAGACCGACAACACGCCGCTCAAGGCGACGGTCACCTACAGCCCGTCGATGGCGTCCTCGGCCATCTCGCTGGCCCGACTGATCGGCCAGAACAAGGGCATGGCGGACCTCGTGGAGCTTCAGGTGCCGAAGGAACTTGTCCTCGCCTCCGAAACCATCACCAAAGAGAACGCGAGCAAGTACCTCAAGTTCGGGTTCTGATCGCACGGGGGGAGACCCATCTTGTCCACGCACACCACGGATCTGCGGGTCGGCATGATCGGCTACGCGTTCATGGGAACCGCGCACTCACAGGCGTGGCGCACCGTGAACCGTGTCTTCGACCTGCCGATGCAGGCCCGGATGGCTGTCGTCTGCGGCCGGGGCGAGGCGAAGGTCGCCGAGGCGGCGGCCCAGCTCGGCTGGCAGGAGCACACGAGTGACTGGCGAGCGCTCGTCGCCCGTGACGACGTCGACCTCATCGACATCTGCACGCCCGGTGACAGCCACGCCGAGATCGCGATCGCAGCCCTGGACGCTGGCAAGCACGTACTGTGCGAGAAACCGTTGGCCAACACGCTCGACGAGGCCCAGGCCATGGCCGCCGCGGCGGCCCGGGCCGCCGCGCTCGGCGTGCGGTCGATGTGTGGCTTCAACTACCGACGGGTGCCCGCCGTCAGCCTGATGCGCCGCATGATCGCCGAGGGGCGGCTCGGCGAGATCCGGCACGTTCGCGCGGTGTACCTCCAGGACTGGATCACCGATCCGGAGTTCCCGCTGGTCTGGCGGCTGCAGAAGGACAAGGCGGGCTCCGGCGCCCTGGGTGACATCGGTGCGCACATCATCGACCTCACCCAGTACGTCGTCGGTCAGCGCATCGCCGGAGTCAGCGCGCTGACCGAGACGTTCGTCAAGCACCGGCCGCTGCCGGGAGCGTCGAGCGGCCTGAGCGCCGCGGCGAGCGATGGCTCCGGGGGCGGACCGGCAGGCCGGGGCGAGGTCACCGTCGATGACGCCGCGCTGTTCCTGGCCCGGCTGGACGGCGGGGCGATCGCCACCTACGAGGCGACCCGATTCGCCACCGGCCGTAAGAACGGGCTGCGAGTGGAGATCAACGGTTCGCGGGGGTCCCTCGTCTTCGACTTCGAGCGCATGAACGAGCTCGAGTTCTACGACGCCACCCTCCCCGCCGCGGAGCAGGGCTTCACCCGCATCCTCGTCACCGAACCCACCCATCCGTACATGTCCGGATGGTGGCCTCCCGGCCACCTCATCGGCTACGAGCACTCCTTCACCCACCAGGCACGCGACCTGATCGAGGCGATCGCCACCGGGGCGGACGTGGCGCCTTCGTTCGCCGACGCCCTGCAGGTGCAGCTCGTCCTCGATGCCGTCGTACGCTCCGCGCAGCTGGGCTCGACATGGTTGGAGGTGAAGTCGGCCCCGACCGAGGCCATCGCCTGACCGGCCCCTCGCGGCCGGCAAGCCGCCGCGTTCGTGCCGGCGGCGACGACAATCAGCGATTCCCTTCATCCTTCTCGGCCGTCGTTCCACGAGGGTCCGGACCCGGTTGCGCCCCGGCCGTCCGGACGGTCGGCGGCCGGGTGGTTCACCCGCGATGCGGCTCGGACGGGATTCCCGGTCCGCACCGGGCGACCACCGGGACGGCTCGGTACGCCGTTGCCGGCCAACCCTGTTCTCCACCATCACCGACCGGCCCAGCCGAGACGGCCGGGCTCGGTGTCGACGGCGGGCCGGCCGGGCCGCCACCCGGCTCGGCCTGCCAGCCCTGCCCGTACGCCGCCGCACTCGTGGCGGTGCTGATACCGCCGACTTCCGTGCCGCGACAGGTGACCGGGCGGCGTGCGGGCGGGGCCCCTCTCCACCATCGCCGCAGCTGCGCTTTCGGAGGATCCATGACTGTGGGTGTCTGGTTGGTCGGCGGGCGCGGTAGCGTCGCGGTGACCAGCATTGTCGGAGCTTCAGCCCTGCGTGCCGGCCTGGTGCCCGGTACCGGGTGCGTCACCGAACTCCCTGAATTCCGGGCCGCCGGCCTCGCCGGCTTCGGCGATCTGGTCTTCGGGGGCCATGACCGGGTGTCCACGCCGTTGACCAAGCGTGCCGGGGAGCTGGCCGCCTCAGGTGTGCTGCCCGCCGCCCTGGTGCGCGCGGTGCACGACGACCTCGTCCGGGCCGACGCCGACATCCGGCTGGCCCCGGCGGGCGAGAGCCAGGCGGAGACCGCCGCCACGCTGCAGGCGGACCTGCGCGACTTCCGGGATCGGTACGGCCTGGACCGGGTGGTCGTGGTCAACGTCTCCTCCACCGAGCCCCTTGCGGCCGCTCATCCGGCCCATGCCACGGCAGCGGACCTGAACGTGGCGTTGCGCCGCGGCGAGGCGGTGCTTCCACCGAGCGCGCTCTACGCCTATGCCGCCTTCTCCGCCGGATGCTCGTATGTCGACTTCACCCCCTCGACCGGGGCGCGCCTGCCCGCACTGGCCGAAATCGCCCGGCGACGCGGGCTGCCCTACGCCGGGAACGACGGCAAGACCGGCGAGACGCTGCTGAAGTCGGTGCTCGCGCCGATGTTCGCCCGCCGTCACCTGCACGTGCGCAGTTGGTCCGGCGTCAACCTGCTCGGCGGAGGCGACGGGGCCACCCTGGCCGACCCGGGCGCCAACGCGGCCAAGAGCGCCAGCAAGCAGCGCGTCCTCAAGGAGACGCTCGGCTATCAGCCGCAGGGTGCGGTGCGAATCGAGTACGTCGAGGACATCGGTGACTTCAAGACGGCCTGGGACCTGGTCACCTTCTCCGGCTTCCTGGGCACCGGCATGCGCCTGGAATTCACCTGGCACGGCTGTGACTCGGCGCTGGCCGCGCCCTTGGTGCTGGACCTGGCCCGGCTCACCGGCGCGGCGCACGCCGCCGGGCGTGTCGGCCCGCTGCACGAACTTGCCTTCTTCTTCAAGGATCCGCTCGGCGACGTGGCGCATGGTTTCGCCGAGCAGTGGCAGGCGCTGACCGCGTTCGCCGCCGGGCTCGGGGCGGAGTCGCCGGCATGACCGGCTGGCGGGATCTCATCGAACTCACCCGCGCCCCGGCCGCCCTCTCCGTGCCCGGTGACGCGGTCGCCGGTGCCGCCGCGGCGGGCACCCTGCGGCCACGCACCCTGGCACTGGCCGGCGCCTCGGTCTGCCTTTACTGGGCGGGAATGGCGGCCAACGACTGGGCCGACCGCCACCTCGACGCGGTCGAGCGCCCCGACCGGCCGATCCCGTCCGGTCGGGTGCCCGCGACCACAGCGGTGGGACTGGCGGTCGGCCTGACCGCCGCCGGGATGGCGGTGGCCGGACTGGCCGGCGGGCGCCGGCGGCTTCCGGTGGCGCTCGCTCTGGCCGGCGCCATCTGGGCGTACGACCTGGGAGCGAAGAACACGATGGCCGGACCGGCCGTGATGGCCGCCTGCCGAGGCCTCGACGTGCTGCTCGGCGCGGACGGCCAGTGGCGGGCCCGGCCACGCGCGGTCCTGGCCACCACGTTGACGGTTGCCGCGCACACCACACGGTCACGATGCTCTCGCGTGCCGAGGTCCACGGCGCGAAAGCATCACTGCCGGTGCGTACGCTCGCCGCGACGGCCGCGGTTGCCGGGCTGGCCGGGTCCACCCGGCCCGGGCCCGGCACCCGGCTGCGGCGCACGCTCGTACCGGCCGCGCTGGCCGGCTGGTACGCGGCCCGCTACGGGGCGGTCCAAGCCGCCGTGATCGGTGACCCCAGCGCGGCGCGCGTCCGGGCCGCGGTCGGGGCCGGCATCACCACCTTGCCGGTCTTGCAGGGTGCATTGACGGCGCGCCAGGGTGCGGTGGCTGCCGGTGCGGCCACCGCCTGCGTCGCGGAGCTCGCCGCGCGGCTGGCCAGGGCGGTGAGCCCGACGTGACCGGTCTGCGCTTCGGGTACGGCACCAACGGCTTCGCCAACCATCGGCTCACCGACACCCTGACCATTCTCGCCGACCTCGGCTACCACGGCGTGGCGCTCACCCTGGACCACGGTCACCTCGATCCCTTCGCGCCCGGACTGGCCCGCCGGGTCGACGCGGTCGCCGCCGATCTGGCCCGCCTCGGGTTGTCGCTGGTCATCGAAACCGGTGCCCGGTACCTTCTCGACCCCTGGGAGAAGCACGCACCCACCTTGTTGCACGACGAGCGGGAGCTGCGGATCGACTTCCTGCGCCGGGCGGTGGCCGTGGGCGCCGACCTCGGCGCCGAGGCGGTGTCGTTCTGGGCCGGGGTGCGGCCGCCCGGCGTGGACGAGCGCACGGCTTGGCAACGGCTGGTCGGCGGCTGCGCCGACGTCGTGGCCGCCGCCGAGGAGCACGCGGTGGTGCTCGGCTTCGAGCCCGAACCCGGGATGCTGGTCGAGGACATCGCCGGCTGGCGGCGACTCCACGACGCGCTCGGATCGCCCGCCCGCTTCGGGATCACGCTCGACATCGGCCACTGCCGGTGCCGGGAACCGGAGCCGGTGCCGGACTGTGTCGCCGCGGTGGCCGACCACCTGGTCAACGTGCAGATCGACGACATGCGCCGCGGCGTGCACGAACACCTGCCCTTCGGCACCGGCGAGATCGATTTCCCGCCGGTGCTGGCCGCGCTGCACGCGGCAGGCTACCGGGGTCTGGTCGCGGTCGAGCTGCCCCGGCATTCCCACGCCGCCCCCGCGGTGGCCGCCCGATCCATCCAGTTCCTCAAGGCCGCAGCCCGGAGGGGGTGACCGGCACCCGGCTGCCCGGCCGGCACACGCCTGATGCCCGACAGAGGGAGACGTCATGGACCCCGACACACTGCGTACGGCACTGCACGACTGTTGCGGCGGCGCCTGGCTCGCCGCGGGGGTGGCGCGAGTCAGCGCCGACCCGCCGAGCATCACCCGGTTGTTCCCGGCCGCCGGCCGCCGGTGCGGCCGCTCCCGGTTGCCGGAGGCGTCGGACTGGACCGCCGACGAGGCGGCCCGTGCCCTGCTGCTGCTCGCCCTGCCGCGCACCGACCTGCCGCGATACCTCGACGAGCTGTACCGCTACGGCGACGCGGTCGAGAAGCACGCCGTTCTGCGGGCCCTGGCGCTGGTGCCGATCGGTGCCGAGGCCGTGCCGTTGCTGCACGACGCCATCCGCACGAACGACACCCGCCTGCTCAGCGCCGCCCTCGGCCCGTACGCCCGGCACCTGGACCAGCGCGCCTGGCGGCAAGCGGTCCTGAAGTGCGTCTTCCTGGGCGTTCCGCTGTCGCGGGTGCACGACCTGACGCGGCGGGCCGACCGCGAACTGGTGGCGATGATGGCCGGCCTGCGCGAGGAGCGCGAAGCCGCCGGACGCCACCTCCCTGCTGACGCCCTCGCGCTGGTGCGCCAGTTCACCCGACCGGTTCTGGAGGTTCGATGCGCATCTTCGACCCGCATATCCACATGACCTCACGCACCACCGACGACTACGAGCGGATGGCCGCGGCCGGAGTTCAGGCCGTGGTGGAGCCCGCGTTCTGGGTGGGCCAGCCACGCACCAACGCCGGCTCGTTCGCCGACTACTTCGATTCGCTGGTGGGCTGGGAACCGTTCCGGGCGGCTCAGTTCGGGATCCGGCACCACGCCACCATCGCCCTCAACCCCAAGGAGGCCAACGACCCACACTGCCGGGAGGCGCTTTCGCTGGTGCCCCGCTACCTGGACAAGGATTCGGTGGTGGCGGTCGGTGAGATCGGCTACGACGCGATGACGCCGGAGGAGGACGAGGTCTTCGCCGTTCAGCTGCGGCTGGCCGTCGAGTACGCCCTGCCCGCGCTGGTGCACACCCCCCACCGGGACAAGGCGCGGGGGGTGAGCCGCACCCTCGACGTGGTGCGGGAATCCGGCATCGAGCCCGGCCTGGTCGTCGTCGACCACCTCAACGAGGTGACGGTCGGCGCGGTGCACGACTCCGGTTGCTGGATGGGCTTCTCCATCTACCCCGACACGAAGATGTCGCCGTCGCGCATGGTGGAGATCCTGCGCGGCCACGGCCTGCACCGGATGCTGGTCAACTCCGCCGCCGACTGGGGTCGCTCCGACCCGCTGCTGACCCGCCGCACCGGTGAGGCCATGCTCGCCGCCGGGTTCACCGACGACGACGTCGACCAGGTCCTGTGGCGTAATCCGGTGGAGTTCTACGGGCAGTCCGGACGGCCGCACCTGACCGCGACGGCGCCCGGCCCGGCAAGCTTCCAGGGCAGCTCGATCCTGCGGGGTGGCAGCTGATGAGACTGCGACACGTCAGCGGCGGGACGGTGCATGTGAGTTACTGCACCAACGTGCATCCGGCCGAGGATCTGCCCGGCATCGTGCGGCAGCTGGACGCGTACGCGGTACCGGTGCGCCAACGCCTCGACGTCGGCGTGCTGGGCCTGGGCCTGTGGCTGGCGGCTCCGGTTGCCGCCGCTCTCGCCCGCGACGCCGGGTCGCGGCGGCGCCTGCGAGCCGAACTCGACGCCCGCGGGCTGGAGGTGGTGACCCTGAACGGCTTTCCCTACCGAGCGTTCCATGCCCCGGTGGTGAAGCACGCCGTCTACCATCCGGACTGGACGACCGCCGAGCGCCTGGACTACACCCTCGACCTCGCCCGGGTGCTGGTCGACCTGCTGCCCGGCGACGTACGTCGCGGATCCATCTCCACCCTGCCGCTGGCGTGGCGAAAGCCGTGGCGCCCGGACCAGCACGAGGCGGCGCTGGCGATGCTGGACCGGTTGGCCGGTGGCCTCGCCGAGATCGGCCGGGACAGCGGCCGTGAGGTGCGGGTCGGCTTCGAACCCGAGCCCGGCTGTGTGGTGGAGACCACCGCGCAGGCGGCGCGGCTGTTCTCGGCGGTCGACCGCGACCGGCTGGGTGTCTGCCTCGACCTGGCCCACCTGGCGTGCGCCTGGGAGGAGCCGGCCGCGGCCCTCGACCGCTTGGCGGCGGCCGGCCTGCCCGTGGTGAAGGTACAGGTCAGTGCGGCTCTGGAAGTCACCGACCCGGTGGCGGCCCGGCAGGTGATCGGGCCCTATGCGGAGCCCCGGTTCCTGCACCAGACCCGCTCGGCCGGGGGCGCGGGCACGGACGACCTGGACCTCGCCCTTGCCGAGGATCTGCCCGGACCGTGGCGGGTGCATTTCCACGTTCCGCTGCATGCGGCGCCGGCCGTGCCGCTGGCGAGCACCACCCCGGTGCTGGAGGCCGGGCTGCGGGAGCTCATGACCGCTGCCGAGCCCTGGTGCGACCACCTCGATGTCGAGACCTACACGTGGGACGTGCTGCCGCCCGACCGGCGACCCGGTACCGCCGCCGAGCTGGCCGACGGCATCGCCGGTGAGCTGGCGTACACCCGTGACCTGCTCGGTGACCTCGGCCTGAGGCCGGCCGGCCCGGTGGAGGCGAACCGATGAGCAAGCTTGTCGTCCTCGACGTGGTGGGGCTCACGCCGCGGCTGCTGGCACACATGCCCCGCCTGCGGGCGGTCGCCGACGGAGGATTCTCGGCCCGGCTCGATCCCGTGTTGCCGGCGGTCACCTGCTCGGTGCAGGCCACGTTCCTGACCGGCGAGCGGCCGGCCGGGCACGGGGTCGTCGGCAACGGATGGTACTTCCGGGATCTCGGGGAGGTTCTGCTGTGGCGCCAGCACAACGCCCTGGTCGGCGGGGAGAAGCTGTGGCACACCGCACGCCGGCGCCGGCCCGGGTTCACCGTGGCGAACATCTGCTGGTGGTACGCGATGGGTGCCGACGTGGACTGGACCGTCACGCCACGTCCGATCTATCGGGCGGATGGCCGCAAGGACCCGGACTGTTACACCGATCCACCCGAGCTGCACGACGAGCTGACCGCGAGGCTCGGCGCCTTCCCGCTGTTCAGCTACTGGGGGCCGGGCGCGGGCCTGGCGTCCTCGCACTGGATCTGCCGGGCCGCCGAGCAGGTGATGGCGGCGCACGACCCGGACCTGACGCTGGTCTACGTCCCGCATCTGGACTACGACCTGCAACGCTACGGCCCGGCGGATCCGCGGGCCGCGGCGGCCGCCGCCGCACTGGACGCCGTGCTCGGGCCGCTGCTGCGGGCGGCAGTCGCGCGCGGAGCGACGGTGGTGGCGCTGTCGGAGTACGGCATCACGCCCGTGCAACGCCCGGTGCACGTCAACCGTGCGCTGCGGGCCGGAGGCCTGTTGCGGGTGCACCGTCAGGACGGCATGGAGTACCTGGATCCGTGGACCTCGCGGGCGTTCGCGGTGGCCGACCACCAGGTGGCGCACGTCTACGTCCGGCAGCCGGCCGACCTGCCGTACGTGACCGAACTGCTCACCGGCCTGCCCGGGGTGGCCGACGTGCTGAATGCCGAGGGCAAGCGCCGGCAGGGGCTGGATCACGCGCGAGCCGGGGAGCTGGTGCTGGTGGCCGAGCCGGACGCCTGGTTCACCTATTACTACTGGCTCGACACCGCCCGGGCGCCCGACTTCGCGCGCCTGGTGGAGATTCACCGCAAGCCCGGATACGACCCCGCCGAACTGTTCTTCGATCCGGCCGCCCCGGGCGCGGCGAAGCGGCGCGCGGTGCTGGCGCTGGCGCGCAGGAAGCTCGGGATGCGGTATCTGATGAACGTGGTGGGGCTGGATGCGGGCGCACAGGCGGTGCGCGGCTCGCACGGGCGGCTGCCGGGCGACCCGGCCGACGCCCCGGTCCTGCTGTGTTCGGACGCGTCCGCCGCTCGCACCCGGCTCGCCGCCACCGACGTCAAGGGCGTGCTGCTGGAGTTGGCCGGTCTGGAGGGGGAGTGATGCCGAGCGTCCCCGACCCGCCGCCCGCACTGTGGCGCGGCCGTGTCTCGCCGGTGCGGGGCAGGCCATGACTCAGCTGGTCACGCGCGGATGCGACAACGCGAAGCTGCGGGCCCGCTTCGACGCCGAGCTGGCCGCGTTCCTGCATCGACAGGGACCCGGGTGGCCGGACGGCGCCCCCCGCGGGCTCTTGACCGCGCTGCACCGTTTCGTGCTCGCAGGCGCAAGCGGCTGCGCCCGATGTTCTGCTACTGGGGCCGGCGCAGTGCCGGCGGCGAGGAATGCGCCCCGATCGTCACCGCGGCCGCGGCGCTGGAGCTCTTCCACGCGTTCGCGCTCATCCACGACGACATCATGGACGGCAGTGAGCGGCGGCGCGGGGAGCCGTCGGTGCACCAGCTCTTCGCCGATCCGCACACCCGCTCCTCGTGGCGCGGCGACGCGGCGCGGTACGGGCGCAACACCGCCCTGCTCTGCGGCGACCTGTGTGCGGCCTGGGCGGACGAGATGTTCCAGGGGTGTGGGCTGACTCGCGAGCAGGTGTACCGCGGCTACGCCGTCTTCGCCGGTATGCGCACCGAGATCATCGCCGGTCAGTATCTCGACCTGGTGTCCAGCGTCGGCGACGGCTCGGCGGCCAGCGCCCTGACCGTGATCCGCATGAAGACGGCGCGGTACACGGTGACCCGCCCGTTGCAGATCGGCGCCGCGCCCGTGCCGGCGCAGGTGGCCGCTGCCTTGACGGCCTTGGCCGAGGAGGCGACGAACCGCCCGCACCGGCAGTAGTTTCGCCAGGAAAAGCGAAAGTCCATATTGGCTCTGCAAAAGTATAGACAGTGGTCAATCGACTCCTTAATGTTTCTGACACAACACCTTCGGTGTTACGTCGAAGTGGACCGGCGGCGCGGTTTCCCTTGGCGGTCTCTTCACTCCGGCTAGGCCATCGGGCGCGACGGCGCGCGCCTCGCTTAGCGTTTTGTCCCGCTCAGGAAGAGGTTGTCCCATGCAATCCCTCCGAGGTCGTTCGTCCCGGTTCCGCTGGTGCGCCGCTGCAGCGAGTTCCCTGCTCGTAGCAGCGGTGACCGTCGTAGGCTCGGCCACCGCGGTGCAGGCCCACCCCATCGACGCCACCGACTTTGCGCAGATCACCCTCGCCAAGGGAGAGCCGGAGGTCGGCGAGCCGCTGACGCTGGCGGTGCTGCCGGATCGCTCGGTCCTGCACACCGCGCGCAACGGCACCCTGAGGCGCACCGACAGCAACGGCAACACCGCCGTCGTCGGCACCCTGGCGGTCTACAGCCACGACGAGGAAGGGCTGCAGGGCGTCGGCGTCGACCCGTACTTCTCGACCAACCGGCACATCTACCTGTACTACGCCCCGCCGCTGAGCACCCCGGGCGGGGATGCGCCGAGCACCGGCACCGACTGGTCCGCCTGGCAGGGTGTCAACCGGCTCTCGCGCTTCACCCTCACCAGCGACTGGAAGCTCTCCGCCGAGACCAAGATCCTCGATGTCCCGGCCGACCGGGGCATCTGCTGCCACGTCGGCGGTGACATCGACTTCGACGCCGCGGGCAACCTCTATCTGTCCACCGGCGACGACAGCAACCCGTTCCAGTCGAACGGCTACTCCCCGCTCGACGAGCGCGCCAACCGCAACCCGGCCTTCGACGCCCAGCGCACCGCCGGCAACACCAACGACCTGCGGGGCAAGATCCTGCGGATCAAGGTGAACGCGGATGGCTCGTACTCGATCCCGGCGGGCAACCTGTTCCCGCAGGGCACCGCGAGGACCCGGCCGGAGATCTACGCGATGGGCTTCCGCAACCCGTTCCGGATGAGCGTGGACAAGGCCACCGGAGTGGTGTACGTCGGTGATTACGGGCCGGACGCCGGCTCCACCTCCAGCCGGGGCCCGAGCGGACAGGTCGAGTTCAACCGGGTCACCGGGCCCGGCAACTACGGCTGGCCGTACTGCACCGGCACCAACACCGCCACCGAGACGTACGCCGAGTGGGATTTCGACGCCGGTACGGCCGGCGCCAAGTACGACTGCACCGGTGGGCCGGCCAACAACTCGTTCCGCAACACCGGACGCAGTACCCTGCCCCCGGCGAAGGCCGCCTGGATCCGCTACGCCGGCGACGCCGGCAGCCCGCCGGAGTTCGGTGGCGGCTCCGAATCTCCGATGGCCGGGCCGGTCTACCGCTACAACGCCTCCTCGACGTCGACCACCAAGTTCCCGCAGTCGTTCGAGGGGCACTTCTTCGCCGGCGAGTTCGGGCGCGGCTGGATCAAACCGGTCCACGTCGGCAGCGACGGCTCGGTGGGGGAGATCGCCACCTTCCCGTGGAACGGCAAGCAGGTCATGGACATGGCCTTCGGCCCGGACGGCTCGCTCTACGTGCTTGACTACGGCACCGGCTACTTCAACGGCGACGAGAACTCGGCGCTGTACCGGTACGACTACGTCGGTAGCGGCAACAAGAGCCCGACCGCCAACGTCACGGCCGACAAGGTCTCCGGCCAGGCGCCACTGACCGTCACGTTCTCCTCGGCCGGCTCCAGCGACCCCGAGGGTTCGGCTCTGACCTACTCCTGGAACTTCGGCGACGGCACCACCTCCACGTCCGCCAACCCGGCCAAGACGTTCACCAGCAACGGCACCTACAACGTCACGCTCACCGTCACCGACGCCCAGGGCGCCACCGGCAGCGCCGGCGTGCAGATCGGCGTGGGCAACACCGCGCCCACGGTGACCATCTCCACCCCCGGCAACGGGCGGCTCTTCGACTTCGGTGACACGATCCCGTACACGGTGACCGTCACCGACCCGGAGGAGTCGGCCATCGACTGCTCCAAGGTCAAGATGACCTACGTGCTCGGTCACGACCAGCACGGCCACCAGATCTCCTCCACCACCGGCTGCTCCGGCTCGGTGACCATCCCGGTCGACGGTGAACACGACGCGGCCGCGAACATCTTCGCGGTGTTCGACGCCGAATACACCGACGCCGGCGGCCTGGCCACGCACACGCAGCACACCTTGCAGCCCAGGCACCGCCAGGCCGAGCACTACAAGAACGCCTCGGGCGTCACCGTCTACGGCAAGGTCGCGGCCGAGGGCGGTAAGACGGTCGGCGACATCAGCAACGGCGACTGGATCTCCTTCGAGCCGTACCAGCTGAGCAACGCGACGTCGTTCTCCGCCCGGGTCTCCTCCGGCGGGGCCGGCGGCACCCTGCAACTGCGCGCCGGCTCGGCCACCGGCCCGGTGCTCGGCTCCGCCACGGTGCCGGTCACCGGCAGCTGGGAGACCTTCACCACGGTCTCCGGTACGATCGCCAGCCCTCCGGCCGGCACCACCACCCTCCTTCTGACCTTCGCGGGCGGTAGCGGGGCACTCTTCGACGTCGACGCGTTCACCTTCACCACCGGCAGTGCCGCCCGCACCGGGCCGGTGGCCGGCTTCGCCGGCAAGTGCCTGGACGTCGACGCCGGCGGCAGTGCCGACGGCACGAGGATCCAGTTGTGGACGTGCAACGGCACGGGTGCGCAGACCTGGACCGTCGACGGTCAGGTGTGGCGCAACCCGCAGTCCAACAAGTGCCTGGACGTCGCCGGCGGGGCTACCGCGAACGGCACCAAGGCGCAGTTGTGGACGTGCAACGGCTCCGCCGCGCAGAACTGGGTGGCCCAGCCGGACAAGACGGTGAAGAACCCGCAGTCGAACAAGTGCCTGGACGTCTCCGAGGCCAAGTCCACCGACGGTCAGCAGATCTACCTCTGGGACTGCCACGCCGGCGCCAACCAGCTGTGGACCCTGCCCTGACGTGACCACCGGTCCCGGCGTGCGGCCGGGACCGGCCCATCCGCCGCATAACCGCTCAGCCGAGGGGATCGCCGTGCGCAAACCTTTCCGCTCTCTACTCGGCGTGGCCACCGCCGCGTTGACCACTCTGGCATGTACCGTCACCCCCGCCTCCGCCGCCGATCCCGCCTACGACGTGCTGGTCTTCTCCAAGACCGCCGGTTTCCGCCACGATTCCATCGGCGCCGGCGTGCAGGCGATCAAGGACCTGGGTGCCGCGAACAACTTCACCGTCACCGCCACCGAGGACGCCGCCACCTTCACCACGTCCGACCTCGCCGGGTACGAGACGGTGGTGTTCCTGAACACCACCGGTGACGTGTTCGACGCGACCCAGCGGACCGCCTTCGAGTCGTACATCCGAGGCGGCGGCGGGTTCGCCGGCGTACACGCCGCCGCCGACACCGAGTACAACTGGCCCTTCTACGGTCAACTCGTCGGCGCCTGGTTCGCCTCCCACCCGTCGATCCAGCAGGCCGACATCAAGGTCGAGGACCGGGCGCACGCGGCCACCGCGCACCTGCCGCAGACCTGGACCCGTACCGACGAGTGGTACAACTACAAGACCAATGCCCGCAGCACCGCCCACGTGCTCGCGTCCCTTGACGAGACGTCGTATTCCGGCGGCGGCATGGGCGGCGACCACCCGCACGCCTGGTGCAAGACCCTCGACTCGGGCCGCTCCTTCTACACCGGCGGTGGGCACACCATCGCGTCGTACGCGGACCCGGGGTTCCGCCGGCACCTGCTCGGTGGGATCCGCTACACGGCCGGGCGCGCCCAGGCCGACTGCCGGCCGGAGACCGGCTACACGCCGCTCTACAACGGCTCGACATCCGGCTGGTCCCAGGCCGGGCCGGGAAGCTTCACGAACAGTGATGCCACGTTGACCTCGGTCGGCGGCCTCGGGATGCTGTGGTACTCCGCGAAGGCGTACACGAACTACTCCCTGAAGCTCGACTGGCGGATGTCCGGCGACGACAACTCGGGCGTCTTCATCGGCTTCCCGGCGTCGAGCGACCCGTGGTCGGCAGTGGACAACGGCTACGAGATCCAGATCGACGCCACCGACAGCGCCGACCGCACCACCGGCGCGGTCTACAGCTTCCAGGGCGCGAACACCGCCGCTCGTGACGCCGCGCTGAATCCGCCGGGCGAGTGGAACACCTTCGAGTTGCTCGTGGAGGGCCAGCGACTCCAGATTTTCCTCAACGGCGTGAAGATCAACGACTTCACCAACACCAACCCGGCGCGCAACCTGGACGGTTACATCGGCCTGCAGAACCACGGCACCGGCGACGAGGTGTCGTTCCGCAATGTTCGGCTCAAGGAGCTGAACGGCGGCGGGGGTGGCGCCCGGACCCTCGAGGCCGAGGCGTACACCTCCGCCAGCGGGGTGCAGCCGTTCACCAAGAGCGGCGCCCACAACGGCCAGACGCTGGGCTACATCGACCCGGGTGACTGGAGCTCCTACAGCGGCGTCGACCTGACCGGGATCACCACCTTCACGGCGCGAGTCGTCTCCGGCGGTGCCGGGGGCACCATCCAGGTGCGCACCGGATCCGCCACGGGCACCGTGCTGGGCTCGGTGACGGTGCCCAACACCGGCAGCTGGGGAACCTTCGCCGACGTCACCACCACCCTGTCCGCCGTGCCGTCCGGCACCCGCACCCTGTACCTGACCTACACCGGATCCGGTAGCGGGCTCTTCGACGTGGACGACTTCACCCTGGACGCGTCCGGCGGCGGCACCGCTACCGGGCCGGTGGCCGGCTTCGCCGGCAAGTGCCTGGACGTCGACGCCGGCGGCAGTGCCGACGGCACGAGGATCCAGTTGTGGACGTGCAACGGCACGGGCGCGCAGACCTGGACCGTCGACGGTCAGGTGTGGCGCAACCCGCAGTCCAACAAGTGCCTGGACGTCGCCGGCGGGGCTACCGCGAACGGCACCAAGGCGCAGTTGTGGACGTGCAACGGCTCCGCCGCGCAGAACTGGGTGGCCCAGCCGGACAAGACGGTGAAGAACCCGCAGTCGAACAAGTGCCTGGACGTCTCCGAGGCCAAGTCCACCGACGGTCAGCAGATCCACCTCTGGGACTGCCACGCCGGCGCCAACCAGCTGTGGACCCTGCCCTGACGTGACCACCGATGAGGCCGCGTACCCGGGTGCCCCCGGGCATCGGGTACGCGGCGCAACCCCGTACCGCGGCTGATCTACCGCCGGCACCGCGGGCCGCCTAGAGTGATGGTCAACGATCGCGGACGCGCAGCGGCGCCCGGGTGGGAGGCGCAAGCCCACTCGGCATGCTCGCGTCGTCTCGCTGCCGCGTCGTCATCTTCGGGTGGTCCCTCGTGCCGCCCCGCCGCTCGACGGCACCGGAATCCCGCACACAGTCCCGGGACACCCGCGAGGAAGTGAGAACATGGCGCGACCGATCACCCTCTTCACCGGCCAGTGGGCCGACCTGCCGTTCGACGAGATGTGCCGGCTGGCCTCGGAATGGGGCTACGACGGCCTGGAGATCGCCTGCTGGGGCGACCACTTCGAGGTCGACAAGGCGCTCGCCGACGACGGCTACGTCGAGCGCAAGCGCGAGCTGCTGGCCAAGCACAACCTGCAGGTGTTCGCCATCTCCAACCACCTGGTCGGGCAGGCGGTCTGCGACCACCCGATCGACGAGCGGCACCGCGACATCCTCCCCGCCCGGATCTGGGGTGACGGCGAGCCCGAGGCGGTGCGGCGGCGCGCCGCCGAGGAGATGAAGGACACCGCCCGGGCCGCTGCCAAGCTGGGCGTGAACATCGTCGTCGGCTTCACCGGATCGTCGATCTGGCACACCGTCGCCATGTTCCCGCCGGTGCCGGCCGAGATGATCGAACGGGGATATGCCGATTTCGCCGCGCGGTGGAACCCCATCCTCGACGTCTTCGCGGAGGTGGGTGTCCGTTTCGCCCACGAGGTTCACCCGAGCGAGATCGCCTACGACTACTGGACGACCAGGCGAACGCTGGAGGCGATCGGCAACCGGCCGGAGTTCGGTCTCAACTGGGACCCGTCGCACTTCGTCTGGCAGGATCTCGACCCGGTCAACTTCATCCTCGACTTCGCGGACCGGATCTACCACGTCGACTGCAAGGACGCGAAGGTACGCACCGGCGACGGGCGCCGCGGCCGGCTCAGCTCCCACCTGCCCTGGGCCGACCTGCGGCGTGGGTGGGACTTCGTCTCCACCGGCCACGGCGACGTGCCGTGGGAGGACTGTTTCCGGGCGCTCAACGCCATCGGTTACGCCGGCCCGCTCTCCATCGAATGGGAGGACGCCGGGATGGACCGGCTGGTCGGCGCGCCGGAGGCGTTGAGTTTCGTCCGGCGGCTGGCGTTCGACGCGCCGGCGGCGGCCTTCGACACGGCGTTCTCGTCCGCCAAGGCGTAGTCCCGGTCACCGGGAGTCGTCCGCGCGGCGCGATCAGTCCGGCCGCGCACGTGCGCCGCCGATCTCCGGCTGCCGCTTTACCTCCCACGCGACAAACCGGCTTCGAGATCGCGATAGCGGCCGCCTGGCGCTACGTCCAGGACGCGATCGTCCTGCTCAGAGCGGCTGCCGACGACCTCGACAGCGCGATGCGGCGCATCCGGCAGCTGGCGTACGCGATCCTGGACGGCACGCTGATCCCGACCGACCGGGTCGCCGACCACAGGCCGTACCACTCCGGCAAGCACCGCCGTCACGGCGTCAACGTTCAGGTCATCGCCGACGTGACCGGACGTGGGCAGAGGGCGGTCAACCGGGCGCCCCGATCATGCCGCCCGCCATCGTGCCGTCCATCGCGGTCGTTGCTCGGAGGAAGTTGTCCGGAGCCCGCAAGCATGGTGCGCGCGATCGCGGATGTGCTCGCCCGGGTCCGAGTCAGCGGACGGGAGCCGGCCGACCCGGCGTCGCTGGACTTCCTCCGACTCATCTTGTTGCGGCACACGGACCGACGTCCGATCATCGGCACGCCGATCGACCCGGTGGACCTGGCTGCCGTCGTCGCGGCGATGCGTGCCCAGGAGACAGAGCTGCACACCCTGCGAGCCGATCAGATCCTGGAACTGGCCTCGGCGGTCTACCACGCGCAGCGCATCGGAGCGGCGGCCCCCGCCTGGCAGGTGGAACTGGCTGCCTGGGCGGGAGGCACCCGCCCGTCCGGCTCCGGCGTCCCCGAACGGGCAACGCCCGCCCTGGCGTCGAGCCCCGACTCGGGCCGTCGTGGGGCATCATCGGTCCGCGCCGGACATGACACCGGGGCGGTATTCGTCGTGCTCTTCGGCCGCAGCGACGACCCGGTCGACTGGTTGCGTGCCGGCGAGGCCTTGTCCGCCGGTTGGCTCACCGCTACCGGCCGCGGTATCGGCGTGGTGCCGTACAGTGCGCCGATCGAGGTCATCGCGAGCCGGCAAGCGATGCGGGCGATGATCGCAAGTGTCGGCAACCCGTACCTGCTGCTGCGCCTGGGCCGCACCGGCCCGGCCGCCCCGCACGGTGCGGGCAGCTCACCGGCGGGCCGGTCGGTCGGGCAGCAATCGCTCCTCGTGGTCGAGCCAGGTGTGCCACGAGCCGGGTAGCGACTGGGCCAACTCGGCCATCACCGGATCGCCACTCAGCGGCCGGGAGAGGAGGCGCACCGCGAAGGCGATCAGCACGCCCACGGCAACGCCACCTGCCGCCGCGAACAGGAAGCGACCCAGCGCGGCCGGCACCGAGAAACCGTCGATGCCACCCTGTTACTCAGGGTGCTCGTTGTCTGGCCGCTGGCCGGCTCGTCGCTACTCTTCGGGCATGAGCGCACCATTGCGGCGGCCCATGACAATCCGTGGCTATCCGCCGGCGACCGACCCGTGGGTCCTGCCCGTGAACGACGGCATGTCGCTTGACATCGCCCGGGCCCGGAAGCTGTACCGCATGGCGAATCGGCCACCGGCAGATCGTTGACCGCATGACGGTGTCGACCGGTGACCCCGCCGGCCCGGCCTGATCGACTCGTCTCGATTGACAGGCGTTAATTCGCTGGCAACAATCAGCCCTGTCTGGGAGCGCTCCCAGAATGGTGATGCCACTGGAAGGACGTCTGTGAATCCACATCGACGGCGACAGGTCACCGCCTCGCTCGCGGCAGGGGCCGCGACCACCTTCGCGCTGACTTTTCTGACAGCTGCGCCCGCTTCCGCCGAGCCGGTCCAGCACATCCCCAACGGCGCCTTCAGCTCTGGCACCACCGGGTGGTGGTCCACCGACAACGCACCGATATCGATCGTCGACGGGCAGCTCTGCGCTCAGATCCCCGGCGGGACCACCAACGCCTGGGACGTCAGTCTGGGCCACAACGACGTCCCGCTGATCGACGGGGCCGAGTACGCTCTGAGCTTCCGTGCGTCGGCCAGCGAAGAGGTCAGCGTCCGCGCCAACGTCCAGCTCAACGAGGCGCCCTACACCCCGGCGCTGTCGCGTGCCGTCGCGCTCACCGCCGAGGCGCAGACCTTCGAGTACGAGTTCACGGCCGGGCTGGACTCGCCCAACGGCACGCTGACCTTCCAGCTCGGCGGCAGCGCCGACGACTTCACCTTCTGCCTGGACGACGTCAGCCTGACCAGCGACGACGCCGTGCCGCCGCCGGACGGCCCGGAACAGATCGAGAACGGGGACTTCGCCGAGGGGACGTCGGGCTGGTACTCGTACGGCACCACGTCCACCGGGGTGGACGACGGGCGGCTGTGCTCGGCGGTGCCGGCCGGGCTGGCCAACCCCTGGGACGCCGGCCTCGGGCAGAACGGGATCTCGCTGGTGGCGGGCTCGTCCTACACGTTCGCGTTCGACGCCTCCACCACGCCGGGGGCCACGGTCCGCGCGAACGTGCAGCTCGGCGCCGAGCCGTACACCTCGTTCCTGTCTCGTGACGTCGCGCTGACCGCGAGCCCGCAGCACTTCGAGTACACCTTCACCGCCTCCACCGACACCACCGCCGGCCAGGTCGCCTTCCAGCTGGGTGGAAACGCGGCCGGGCACACGTTCTGTCTGGACAATGTCTCCCTGGTCGGTGGGGAGGAGGAGCCGCCCTACGTGCCGGAGACCGGACCGCGGGTCCGGGTCAACCAGGTCGGCTACCTGCCCGCCGGGCCCAAGAACGCGACGGTGGTCACCGACGCCACCGACGCCCTCGGCTGGCAGCTGAAGAACTCCGAGGGCGACGTGGTCGCCAGCGGCAGCAGCACGCCGCGCGGAGTGGACGCGGCGTCCGGGCAGAACGTGCACAGCATCGACTTCAGCTCCTTCCGCGCTGCCGGAACCGGATACCGGCTGGTCGCCGACGGGCAGACCAGCCACCCGTTCGACATCTCCGGCACCGTCTACCGGCAGCTGCGTTCCGATGCGCTGCAGTTCTTCTACATCCAGCGCAGTGGCATCGAGATCGAGGGTGACCTGGTCGGTGCGGAGTACGCCCGCCCCGCCGGACATGTCGGCATCGCGCCGAACCGCGGCGACGTCGACGTGCCGTGCCGTGCCGATACCTGCGACTACCGGCTGGACGTCCGCGGTGGCTGGTACGACGCGGGCGACCACGGCAAGTACGTGGTCAACGGTGGTATCGCCGTGCAGCAGCTGATGAGCACGTTCGAGCGCACCAAGACCGCGCCCACGGCCGGGCACGGCGCCGCGCTGGCGGACAGCACGCTGCGGGTGCCGGAGCGTGGCAACAGGGTACCGGACATCCTCGACGAGGCCCGCTGGGAGCTGGAGTTCCTGATGCGGATGCAGGTGCCGGCCGGCAAGCCGTTCGCCGGGATGGCGCACCACAAGATCCACGACGCCAACTGGACCGGCATCCCGATGTCGCCCGAGGACGACCCGGAGCAGCGGGAACTGCACCCGGTGTCGACGGCCGCCACGCTCAACCTGGCGGCGACCGCGGCCCAGTGCGCGCGGCTGTTCGCTCCGTACGACGCGGCCTTCGCCGGCCGGTGCCTGAGCGTGGCGCGTACGGCGTACGCCGCGGCGAAGGCGAACCCGGCCAAGCCGGCGCAGGACCTCGGTGGCGGTGGCGGTGGGTACGGTGACGGCGACGTCAGCGACGAGTTCTACTGGGCCGCCGCCGAGCTGTACCTGAGCACCGCCGAGCAGGCGTACCTGACCGACCTGACGGCCAGCAGGCACCACACCGGCGACGTCTTCGCCGCCACCGGCTTCGGCTGGGGCAGCACCGCCGCTCTCGGCCGCCTCGATCTGGCCACGGTGCCGAACCTGCTCCCGCAAGCCGACCGGCAGCGCGTCCGGCAGTCGGTCGCGGACGCCGCCGACAGGTACCTGGCGACCCTGAGGACGCAGGCGTACGGGCTGCCCATGCCGGGCACCGCGAGCAGCTACTTCTGGGGCGCGAACAGCAACGTCCTCAACAACGTCCAGGTGCTGGCCACCGCGTTCGACCTGACCGGTGACGCGAAGTACCGGGACGGGGCGCTGCAGGGCGTCGACTACATCTTCGGCCGCAACGCGCTGAACCAGTCGTACGTCACCGGCTGGGGCGAGAAGTTCTCGCAGAACCAGCACAGCCGGATCTTCGCCCACCAGGCGGACGCCGGTACGCCGCACCCGCCGGCGGGCTCGCTCGCCGGCGGCGCCAACGCGAACCTCGACGATCCCTTCGCCAAGGACCTGTTGACAGGCTGCAAGCCGATGTTCTGCTACGTCGACCACATCGAGTCGTACGCGACGAACGAGGTGGCGATCAACTGGAACTCGGCACTCGCCTGGGTGTCCTCGTTCCTCGCCGACCAGGGCAACGGTCAACCGGCCGGCAAGGTGTCCTGCGACGCGACGTACACCGACTACGGTCCCTGGCAGGGCAACGGCGGCTTCACCGCCCAGGTCACCGTGACCAACACCGGCACCGCGGTGATCGACGGGTGGACCACACGGTTCGCGTTCCTCGGCGGCCAGCGGTTGCGTGAGGCGTGGTCGGCGGCGGCGACGCAGGACGGCGCGACGGTGACCGTCACGAACAGCACCACCAACCGGCGGATCCAGCCGGGGCAGACGGTCTACTTCGGCTTCAACGCCACCACCCCCGGCGGTCCCAACCCGGCGCCGGAGCTGATCACGCTCAACGGATCGGTCTGCGGCTGAAGGTGTCATCGGTCCGGCCGGCGTCAGTCGGCCGGACCGATGCTGTGTGTCCCCGGTGCCGGGACGGTCGGGTGTGTCCGGCCCGGCCGGCCGGGCGTGTCCCGGGTTTTGGACAGCCTCAACCGCGTATCCGGAACCCGTCCCGTCCATGATGGACCGTCCCGGCGCGCTGACCCGCGGTCCTTCGGACACCGGGTGCGATTGTCGGCCTCCGTGCGCCGAAAGCCTGACTCACCCGATAGCCATCCCGACAATCAGGCGGGTACGGTACAGATTCCGTACCCGGTGATCTTCTTCCGTTTAGGTAGGACGGAAGGCTGATTAGGGAGCAATCGATGCCCGAGGCGAGCCGCTGGATGAGCTGGTGGCGTCGGCGGCGGGTCGAGCAGGCCGTACCCCTCGGCGAGCCGGACCAGGACCCGGCGCCGCCGCCGGCGCAGCCGCAGAGCGCGCCGGACCCGGCGGACCCGTGGCGCCCGGTCGCCGGGGAGTTCGCGCTCCGGCTGCTCACCCTTACGTGGGAGGCGGTTCACCACATCGGGGAGGCCGAGTTCCGCGAGCAGGACGCCGAACGGCGCAAGATCCTGTTCCGGATCGACCACTCGGTCACCCGGGTCCGCCGCCTCGCCGAGAACCTGCGGGTGCTCACCGGCGAGCCGCTCGACGACCCGGACCAGCAGATCACCTCGCTGCAGGACGTCGCGCACGCGGCCGGCGCCGCCGTCGAGCACTACGAGCGCCTGCACTTCGGGCCGATGGCCGACCTGGCGGTGGCCGCGGTCGCCGCCGACGACGTGATCCGCATCCTGACCGAGCTGATCGACAACGCCGACCGGTACTCGCCGCCGACCGAGCCGGTCACCATCGCCGCGCACCTGACCGGCGACGGCGACGTGGTGATCCGGGTGGAGGACAACGGGATCGGCCTCAACCCGGCGCACCTGCCGTGGATCGAGCGCCTGCTGGAGAACCCGGACGGCCCGGCCGCCGGCGAGCTGCAGCCGGCGCACCTGGGCCTGGCCGTCGCCGCCGAACTCACCCGCCGGCACCGGTCGCTGCGGGTGCGGCTGGTGCCGCGCCAGCCGCGGGGGACCGTGGCGATGCTGCTGATCGGCGCGGACCTGCTCTGCGAGGCGCCGCGCAGCCCGGTCCCGCCGGCCGAGCCGGAGCCGGCCCCGGCGCCGGTCCCGCCGCCCCGGGCCGACGAGATCACCATGCAGCTGCCGGTGCACCGGCCCAGCCCGGCGCCGATGCCGCGCCGGGTGCCGGCCAGCGTGCGCGGCGCCGAGCCACCGCCGCCCCCGGTCACCACCCGGGTCCACCAGACCGCCTGGCACGACGACGCCGCCGACTTCAACGCCGGTGTCGACGCCGCGCGCGCCAAGGCTCCCCAGCCGGAAGCCGCCGAGGCCAGGACCCCAGCACCGAGCGTCCCCCCGAAAGCCGAAGGACCGCAATGACCGACTACCGCCCCACCGCCGACGGCGGCCAACCGGATGTCTCCTGGCTGATCGGCCAACTCGTCCGCGAGGTGCCGACGATCACCGCGGTCGTCCTGGTGTCCGCCGACGGACTGCAACTCGCCTCGTCCGGCCACCTGAGCCGGGAGCACGCGGAGAGCGTCGCGGCGCTCGCCGCCGGCTTCCTCGGCATCACCGGCCAGCTCGGCGGCCTGCTGCAGCTCGGCGCCCCGGAGAACCTGAGCATCCGCTACCCGCACGGCCACCTGGCGTTCCTGCGCATCGACGACCCGTCCGGCGAGTTCGTCGCGGCGCTGCTGGTGGCGGCCAAGCCGCAGACCCAGATCGGCCACCTCGGCTACGCCATGACCACGTTCAGCCAGGCCGTCGGTCACGCGCTGACCCCGGAGACCCGTCACGCGCTGCACCAGCGCACCCTGCCCGCACCGGTTCGCTGATCGGAGGCCCGGCATGGCCCGAAGGCCGGGGCTGCACTGGAAGGTGCGCCCGTACATGACCGCGCGGGGGCGCACCGCCAGCCGCAGCCCGCTGCTGATCCACACCCTGGTGTCCACCGGCAACCGGTACGACCCGGTCCTCGCCGCGAGCCTGGCCCCGGCCTCGCGGACGCTCTACGAGCAGGCTCGGCGGATGTGCTCGGTGGCCGAGCTGTCGGCCAGCTCCGGGCTGCCGCTCGGCCTGACCCGGCTGCTGATCAGTGACCTGCTCAAGATCGGTCAGCTGGTGGTCCACGACGCCCGCCCCTCGCAAGATCTAGCGCTCCTGGAGAGACTCCGTGCCGGCCTCCTGCGACTCACCTGACGCCGCGCAGCCGATGACCGCACCCGACGCCGCCGCGCAGCCGATGACCTCAGCGGACACCGCCGCGCGGCCGGTACCGGACACGGACCCGCCGCCCGCGATGACGTCCGCGAAGATCGTCATCGCGGGCGGCTTCGGCGTCGGCAAGACCACCGCGGTCTCGGCCATCTCGGAGATCCCGGCGATCCGCACGGAGAGCTGGATGACCGCGGCGGCCGCCCAGATCGACCGGCTGGACCCGGGCATCGACAAGGTCACCACCACCGTGGCGATGGACTTCGGCCGGGTCACCATCGACGAGGCGCTGGTGCTGTACCTGTTCGGCACGCCCGGCCAGCCACGGTTCTGGCCGATGTGGGACGACCTGGTGCGCGGCGCGGTCGGGGCCCTGATCCTGGTGGACACCAATCATCTGGAGAGCTCGTTCCCCGCGGTCAACTACTTCGAGAACGACGCGAACGTGCCGTGGGTGGTCTGCGTGAACCTGTTCCACGGCGTGCAGACCCACGACCTCGCCGAGGTACGGGAGGCGCTCACCCTGCCCCCGTACGTGCCGCTGATCGCCGCGGACGTCCGCGACCCGCGCAACGTCGCCCACGCCCTGCTGTCCGTGGTGAACCACGCGACCGAGCGGGCCACCGCGGCCGGGGTGCCGGCCGGCCCCTACGCCATCTCCGGCATCGGATAGAGCTCTACAGGAGGCAGTGAGTTGCGCAAGATCCTCATCGTGGGGGCCGGTCAGGCCGGTCTCCAGCTCGCCCTCAGCCTGCGCGCCGAGGGCTACGAGGTCACCCTCATGTCGGCGCGCACCCCGGAGGAGATCCGTACCGGCTGGATCACCTCGACGCAGGCGATGTTCGACCTCTCGTTGAGCACCGAGCGGGCCTACGGGCTGAACCACTGGGAGAGCGTGGCCCCACCGATCAACGGCCTGCGGGTCGCGCTCTCCGCCCCGCCCGGGCAGCTGGCCCTGCAGATCACCGCGCCACTGGACCGGCCGGGCCAGTCCACCGACCAGCGGATCAAGATGGCCCGCTGGCTGGAGGACGCGCAGGAGCGCGGCGTCGACGTCATCTACAACGCGGTCACCACCCAGGACCTGGACGCGATCACCCAGCTCGGGCGGTACGACCTGACCGTGGTCGCGGCCGGCAAGGGCGACTTGGTCGCGATGTTCGACCGGGACCCGAGCCGCTCGCCGTACGCGCAGCCGCAGCGCGGGCTGGCCGTCGCGTACGTGCACGGGCTGGAGCCGGATCCGACGTGGCCGGTGCCGCACGTCGGCTTCCACGCCGTACCCGGTCTGGGTGAGCTGTTCGTGATCCCGGGCCTGACCCACACCGGCCCGTGCGACATCCTCTTCTGGGAGGCGGTCCCGGGCGGGCCGCTGGACCGTTGGGCGGGGCACACCGGCCGGATGGCCCCCGAGCAGCACCTGGCGATCACCCTCGACCTGATCCGCGAGTACCTGCCCTGGGTGCACGAGCGCGCCGGCGACGTGCGGCTCACCGACGGCAAGGCCACCCTGCACGGCCGGTACACGCCCACGGTCCGCCGCCCGGTCGCCGCCCTGCCCGGCGGCGGCCGGGTGCTCGGCCTGGCCGACGTGGTGATCGCCAACGATCCGATCACCGGGCAGGGCAGCAACACCGCGGCCAAGGCCGCGCACCACTACCTGCAGGCCATCCTGGCGCGCGGCGAGCAGCCGTTCGACGAGCGGTGGATGACCGAGACGTTCGAGAGCTTCTGGACCGCGCACGGCCAGGCCGTCACCGGCTGGACCAACGCCATGCTGCAACCGCTGCCGCCGCACGTGCAGCAGGTGCTCGGCGCCGCCGCGCACAACGAGCGGATCGCCCGCCGCTTCGCGGCCGGCTTCGCCGACCCGAACGACTTCCTCAACTGGTTCGTCGACCCGGAGAAGGCCGCGGCCTACCTGGCGGAGGTCAGCGACGCCGGGTGATCTCCTCCGGTACGCGCCGGTCCCGCCCGGGGCCGGCGCGGGCCGCGGCGAGATGCCGGTTGTCAGGGCAAATGGGCGATCTCGCGTACCGGAAACCATTGGCGGGTTCACGGCGATTTCCGAGGAATCGCTTCTAGGGTCGAGAAATGCTGAGTGTGGCGGTCGTGCCGTGATGACCGTGCTGCGGCCGGACGGCTCGGAGCCCCCGGAGCCCGCCGCGCCGCAGCCGGCCCCGAGCCGGCTGAGCGCGCTCGGCGGCTGGAACACCCCGCGGCTCCGCCGTCGCGCGCTGATCGCGGTGGCCGTGCTCTGGGCCGTCGCTTTGACCGTGGTGGTCCTGGTCCGCGGTGGCGGCGACCGGACGCTGCCGGCCGCCGCGCCGCAACCGTCCCCGTCGGGCCCCGCGGGGCCGCTGGGCGTCCCCGAGGTCTACCGGGCGGTGCGGCCGTCGGTGGTGCTGATCCGGACCACCGGCCACGACGCGCGCCAAGCGCTGGAGTCGGCGACCGGCACCGGCGTGATCGCGAACGCGGACGGGGCCGTGCTGACCGCGTTCCACGTGGTCGACGGGGCCGAGACGATCAAGCTGACGTACGCGGACGGGACCACGTCGGCCGCCCGGGTCGCCGTCGGCGACCCGGAGCGGGACATCGCCACGCTGACCCCGGCGACGCTGCCGGAGACACTGGTCCCGGCGGTGCTCGGCGGCGGCGTGCGGGTCGGCGACGCGGTGGTGGCGATGGGCAACCCGCTGGGTCTGGTCGACTCCACCAGCAGCGGCGTCGTCTCCGGGCTGGACCGCCGGCTGAACCGGGAGAAGCAGGACGACCTCGCCGGGCTGATCCAGTTCGACGCGGCGGTCAACCCCGGCAACTCGGGCGGACCGCTGATCAACGACCGGGGTCAGGTGGTCGGCATCGTGGTGGCCCTGGCCAACCCGACCGACGCGGGCACCTTCATCGGCATCGGCTTCGCCGTGCCGATCGGCGCGGCCATCGGTGGCGGGCCGGACGGCGACGGCCGGGCGCCGCCGCGGTGAGAACCGACAGCAGGCCAGACGCAACCGAGGGGCGGGACACATGAGCTGGACCGATGCGCCGGCGGCCGGCGCCGGACCGATCGAGAAGGTGCTCTACGAGGTCAAGAAGGCCGTCGTGGGCCAGGACGTCCTGCTCGAACGTCTGGTGGTGGCGCTGCTCGCCCGCGGCCACATCCTGGTCGAGGGAGTCCCCGGGCTGGCCAAGACCCTGGCGGTGAAATCGCTGGCCGCGGCGATCGGCGGCGACTTCCACCGGGTCCAGTTCACCCCGGACCTGGTGCCCGCCGACATCGTCGGCACCCGGGTCTACCACCAGCCGACCGGCGAGTTCCAGGTGCAGCTCGGCCCGGTCTTCACCAACCTGCTGCTGGCCGACGAGATCAACCGGGCGCCCGCCAAGGTGCAGAGCGCGCTGCTGGAGACCATGCAGGAACGGCAGGTCACCATCGGCCGCCAGAGCCACCGGCTGCCCGAGGCGTTCCTGGTCATGGCCACCCAGAACCCGATCGAGAACGAGGGCGTCTATCCGCTGCCCGAGGCCCAGGTCGACCGGTTCATGATGAAGGTGGTGATCGGCTACCCGAGCCCCACCGAGGAGTTCGTGGTGGTGGAGCGGGCGCTCGCCCCGGCCGCCGTGCTGCAGCGGATCATCGACCCGGCCACCCTGGTCGGGCTCCAGCAGGCCGTCGACCGGGTGTACGTCGACCCGTCCCTGATCGAGTTCGCCGTCCAGCTGGCCAACGCCTCCCGCGACCCGGCCCGGGCCGGCCTGGCCGACCTCGCGCGGTACGTCACCTTCGGCGCCAGCCCGCGCGCCTCGATCAGCCTGGTGCTGGCCGCCCGCGCCCTGGCGTACCTCCGCGGCCGGGAGTACGTCGTCCCGGAGGATCTCACCGGCCTGGCCCTGGACGTGCTCCGGCACCGGATGGTGCTCTCCTACGAGGCGCTCTCCGACGACGTCACCGCCGACCTGATCCTGTCCAAGATCCTGGCGAACCTGCCGGTCCCGGACCCGGCCGGCCGGGGCCGCTGACCGTGGCCACCCCTCCCGACCGGCTGCTGCGGCGCCTGGAGTGGCGACTCGGCCGCCGCCTCGACGGGCGGCTGCGGGGCGCGTACCGCACGGTTCGGCACGGCGCCGGCCTCGACTTCACCGACCTGCGCGCCTACACCGGCGAGGACGACGTCCGGCACATCGACTGGAACGTCACCGCCCGGCTCGACGAGCCGTTCGTCCGGCAGTACACCGAGGACCGCGAGCTCACCGCCTGGCTGGTGGTCGACCGGTCGGCCTCGATGCGGTTCGGCGGCCCCGGGAAGGACTCGGTCGCCACCGAGCTGGCGGTCAGCCTGGCGAGGCTGGTGTCCCGCGGCGGCAACCGGGTCGGCGCGATCCTGTTCGACAACGCCGCGCAGCGGGTGCTTGCGCCGCGTACCGGACGGGACCAGATCCTCCGCATCGCCCACGAGCTGCTGGCGCCCGCGCCGGTGGCGGCGAAGCGGCGGATCCGGGGCCGCAAGCCCGCCCGGGCGACCACCGACCTGGCCGCGATGTTCCGCCTCGCGGCGGCCACCACGGCACGGCGGCGCAGCCTGATCTTCGTGATGTCCGACTTCATCGGCGAGCCCGGCTGGGAGCGCCCGCTCGGTATGCTCACCCACCGCCACGAGGTGGTGGCGATCCGCGTGGTGGATCCGGCCGAGCTGGACCTTCCCGACCTCGGCGTGATCGTCGTCGAGGACGCCGAGACCGGTGAGCAGCTGCTGGTCGACACCGGCGACCCGCTGCTGCGCGGCCGGCTCGCCGGCCAGGCCGACGCCCGCGAGGCGGAACTGACCGGCGCCCTGCGCCGGGCCGGGGTCGCCGCTCACCGGATCACCACCGACCAGGACCTGATGGCCGCCCTGGTCCAGATGGTCCGCGCCGCCGGCCGGGGGCGCCGATGAGCCGGCGGCCCGCGGACGACGGTGAGGGAGTGCGCGACGATGTCGTGGATCTCCCGGGCGGCGTCGCCGGGGCGGGCCGGCCGGCCGGGCGGAGGCGCCGATGAGCTTCCTGCATCCCGCCGTGCTGGTGCTCGCGGTGCTGGTCCCCGGCGGCGCGGTCGCCGGCTACGCGAGGTGGCAGCGGCGCCGCCGCGCCGCGCTGCGGCGGGCCGGTCTCGGCACACCGGGCGGCGGGCGCCTGCGGCGCCATCTGCCGTACGCTCTGCTGCTCGCCGCCCTGCCCGTCCTGCTGGTCGCCCTGGCCCGCCCGCAGGCCCAGGTGGGCGTGCCCAGGGTGGCCGGCACCGTTCTACTGGCCTTCGACATCTCCAACAGCATGGCCGCCACCGACGTCACCCCGACCCGGCTGGCCGCCGCCCAGGCCGCCGCCACCGGATTCGTCGAGGAGCAGCCGGGCACCGTCGACGTCGGCGTGCTGGTCTTCGGCGACCAGGCGCTGCTCACCCAGGCGCCGACCGGCGACCACCGCGCCGCGGCCGCCGCGATCGCCCGGATCAGGGCGAGCGGTGGCACCTCGCTCGGCCAGGCCATCCTGGTCGGGCTGGGGGCCATCACCGGCCAACCGGTCAGCCTGCCGGAGAACGGCGCCGCCCCGGAGCCCGGCGCGCTCGGCTACTGGCCGTCGGCGACCATCGTGCTCTTCTCCGACGGTGAGGACACCGGCGGCCCGGACGCCGTGGCCGCCGCCGAGCTGGCCGCCGCGGCCGGGGTGCGGATCCAGACCGTCGGCGTGGGCACCGCCCGGGGCGCGACCGTCCAGGTGGACGGCTACCAGCTGAGCACCGCACTGGACGAGAGCCTGCTGACCACGGTCGCGCAGACCACCGGCGGGGCGTACCGCCCGGCCGGGGACGCGGACACGCTGGCCGACGCCACCCGGTCCGTCGACCTGCGCCTGACCACGAAGCGGGAGCCGCTGGAGCTGACCGCGCCGTTCGCCGGGGCCGCCCTGCTGCTGCTGGCGCTCGGCGGGCTGCTCGGCGCGCGCTGGCAGGGGAGGATCGTGTGATGTCGTTCCACTGGCCGTGGGCGCTGGCGGCCCTGGTGGTCGTACCGTTGCTGCCGCTCGCCCGGTGGTGGCTGAACCGGCGCCGCAGGCGCACCGCGGTCACCGTCTCCAGCGTCGCGCTGATCCGGGCCGCGCTGCCCGGGCGGTCCGCCTGGCACCGCCGCCTTCCGACATACCTGTTCCTGGCCGGTCTGGCGGCCCTGGCCGGGGCCGTGGCGCGGCCGCAGGCCCGGCTCACGGTGCCGGCCGAGCGCACCTCGATCCTGCTGGCCATCGACGTCTCCGGCTCGATGTGCAGCACCGACGTGCCACCCAACCGGCTGTCCGCGGCGGTCGAGGCGGCCCGCGACTTCGTCGGGTCGCAGGACGGCGGCACGAAGATCGGCCTCGTCGCGTTCGCCGGGATCGCCGGCCTGCTGGTCGCCCCGACCACCGACCGGGACCAGCTGCTCGACGCGATCGGCGCCCTGCGGACCGCCCGGGGCACCGCGATCGGGCAGGCCATCCTCACCTCGATCGACGCCATCGCGGAGATGAACCCGGACGTGGCGGCGACCGGGGTGGACCTCGGCGCCGCCACGCCGGACCCGGCCGGCGACTTCGAGCCGGACACCATCGTGGTGCTCACCGACGGCTCGAACACCACCGGCGTCGACCCGGTCACCGCGGCCGAGCAGGCGGCGGCCCGCCGGGTCCGGGTCTTCACCATCGGGTTCGGCACCACCGAGCCGTCCCCGATGGTCTGCACCCCCGACCAGGCCGGCGTGGACGCGTTCACCGGCGGCTTCCGCGGCGGGTTCGGCGCCGGCCCGGGCCGGGTGCAGGAGATCGACGAGGACGCGCTGACCCGGGTGGCCGACCTGACCGGCGGCCGCTACTTCAAGGCCCAGGACGCCGACGAGCTCGACGGGGTGCTCGGCGACCTGCCCCGGGAGATCGGCCTGCAGCAGGCGGACGTCGAGATCAGCTTCTGGTTCGTGCTGGCCGGGACGCTGCTGGTGATCGCCGGCACGGGGCTCTCGCTCCGGTCGCACCGCGCGCCCGGACCGGCGCCGCCGCCGGTGCGACGCCGTGGGTGAGCCCGGCCGGGGCCCGCGAGCCGCGCTCGACTTCGCCGACCCGGGGTTCCTGGACGACCCGTACCCGGCGCTGGCCCGGCTGCGGGCGCGGGCCCCGCTGAGCCGGCACGAACCGACCGGCCAGTGGCTCGCCGCCGGGCACGCCGAGGCCGGCGCGGTGCTGCGGAACCGCGGGCTCGGCCGGTTCTGGACCGACCGCCGGCCGGCCGACGTCTGGGAGCCGTTCAACACGCTGCACCGCAACCAGATGATGGAGAACGAGCCGCCCGTGCACACCCGGCTGCGGTCGCTGGTCGCCCAGGCCTTCGGGCGCGGCCACGTGGACCGGCTCGGCCCGGCGATCGCCGCCGAGGCGGACACCCTGCTGGACCGGGCCGGCCGCGACTTCGACCTGCTCGCGGACCTGGCCGAACCCCTCGCGGTGACGGTCATCGCGGAACTGCTCGGGGTGCCGGAGGCCGATCGGCACCGGCTGCGCCCGTGGTCGGCGGCGATCGTGCGGATGTACGAGATGTCCCGTACCCGGGCGGACGAGCGGGCCGCGCTCACCGCCTGCCGGGAGTTCGCCGACTACCTCGCCGACCTGGCCGAGGCCCGCCGCGCGCGGCCGCGCGACGACCTGATCTCCCACCTTGTCGCGGCCGGCGACGCCGCGCACCGGCTCACCGGGCCGGAACTCGTCGCCTCGGCGATCCTGCTGCTCAACGCCGGGCACGAGGCGTCGGTGAACGCCCTCGGCAGCGGGGTGGTGGCGCTGATGCGCCACCGCGAGCAGTGGGACCGGCTGCTCGCCGACCGCGGTCTGGTCCGGACCGCGGTCGAGGAGTTCCTCCGGTACGACCCGCCGCTGCAGATGTTCGTCCGCACCGCCGCCACCGACGTGGTCGTCGGCGGCGTCGCGGTGCCCGCCGGTGACCGGGTGGCCGCCCTGCTCGGCGCGGCCAACCGCGACCCGGCGGTCTTCGCGCACCCGGACACCTTCGACGTCGGCCGGGACCCGAACCCGCACCTCGGCTTCGGCGCCGGTCTGCACTTCTGCCTCGGCGCCCCGCTCGCCCGCCTGGAGCTGCGGGCCGCGCTGGCCGCCCTGCTGCAGCGGACGCCGGAACTCACCCTGGCCGCCGAGCCGCCGCGGCGCCCGACCTTCGTGCTGCGCGCCTTCACCGAGATCCGCCTGGCGGCCTGACCCCGGTCCGACGTTTCCCCGGCCGGATCGGTCGAACGGATGGCCCGCCCGGCCCCCCGGGCGTGCGAGATTGGCGCGCGTGTTCGAGGAGGCCCCGATGGAGGAAGCAATTCAGGCGTACGCCGCCGGCCACGCCGACGGCTCGGCCGGCCGCCGTGACGCGGCCCTGGCCGACCACCCGGAGACCGGGCCGGACTACCGGATCGGCGTGGTGGACGGGAGTGTGGCGGCGTTCCAGGCGGAACTGATCGCCGAGGTGCGCCGGCTGCTCGGGGACGCGCACTGAGCCGGTGCCGGACCGGCGGGCCGCCGCGTGCCCCGGACCCCGGCCGGGCCAGGAGCGCGGGCCGCGTGCCGGGGCCGGCGAGCGGCCGTGCCCGGTTCGCGGGGGCGGGTGTCCGGGATCGGCGAGCGGCCGTGCCCGGTTGGCGGGGGCGGGTGTCCGGGGCCGGCGAGCGGCCGTGCCCGGTCGGCCGGGCCGGGTGTCCGGGCCCGTGGCGGCCCGCCGGTCGCGCCCCCGGCGCGGGGCGGCGCGGTCGCCGGTCAGGTCGGCCAGTGCTCCGATTCCCCCGCATTGTGCCCTCTGACCAGGGAAAATGGTGGTTCTGGGCGGGTGGTCGAGCAGCCGGCGGACCCGATGGAGGGGACCCGCTTTGGCATCCGGCCGACGGCTCGGCTAAGGTTTCATCCGTCGCCAGGGAAACCGGGCGGCAACGCGGACGTAGCGCAGCTGGTAGCGCATCACCTTGCCAAGGTGAGGGTCGCGGGTTCGAATCCCGTCGTCCGCTCGGAGAGGCTGTTGCCGGTTCCATTGGGCACCGGCCTGCTCGGTGGAGTGGCCGAGAGGCGAGGCAACGGCCTGCAAAGCCGTGTACACGGGTTCAAATCCCGTCTCCACCTCGCGAGGCTTCCCAGGAAGCCGGAGCTGGGGCGATTGGCGCAGCGGGAGCGCGCTTCCTTGACACGGAAGAGGTCACTGGTTCGATCCCAGTATCGCCCACCAGAGCTTGTGCAGGTCAACGGCTCGTTACCGGATTTCCGGTAACGAGCCGTTGCTGTTTTGGCGCTTACTGTGGGAGCAGAATGGGAGCGCAAGATCACCTCTGCGGTGGTGGTGCTCCAGGCCCCGGGGATCCGGGAGGGTGGTGCGGTCAGGCCGCGTGAAGCCGTCGGTGGCGGCTGGCGGCGGTGTGGGCGCCTGCTGTCACCGCGGCAGGTCACCGGCTGGATATGCCGACATCCCGACAACGTCACCGAGCACGACACCAGCCGACTGCATGCCGTCCTCGGTCGCGCCCCCGGAGTACGCACCGCGGCAGAACTCGTCCGCTCCTTCGGCGAGATCATGACCCGCCAGCATGGTCGTCGCCTCACTGACTCCGATCAGCACCGCGGAAGAAGCGGACCTGCCCGGCATCAACCGATTCATCAACGGCGTGAAGTCCGACCTGGCCGCGGTCACTGCTGGCCTCCGCCTGCCCTTCAGCTCCGGCCCCGTCGAAGGCAACGTCAACCGCATCAAAATGCTCAAACGGCAGATGTACGGCCGAGCCAACTTCGACCTCCTCCGAAAACGCGTCCTCCCGAGCGTAAAGGCAGGATCAATCACGCAAGGAGGGACGGAACCCGGTTCTCGCTGTCACAATCAGGCGGGACGGCGCAGCGCCGCCCGGTCAGCGGAGGGCGGCGGCGATGGCTTCCGCCGGGGTCGTCGTCGGCCGTCCGATCAGGCGCCGCAAGTCGCCGGAGTCGGTGAACATTTCGTCGTGGCTCATGGCGCGGTCGGCGTCCGCAAGGACCTGCGCCAGCTCGGCGGGCACGCCCGCGTCGACCAGCACCTGGGCGAACTCGTCGACCGGCAGATCGGTGTAGCCGATCCGCTTGCCCGTCGCGGCCGAGATCGCCGCGGCCAGCTGCGTCAGGGTGAAGGCCTCATCGCCGCCCAGCTCGTACGCCTTGCCGTCGTGGCCTTCGGTAGTCAGCACGACCGCGGCGGCATCGGCGTAGTCAGCTCGGGTCGCAGCGCTGATCCTGCCCTGGCCGACGGCCCCGACGAGCGCTCCGCCCTGCAGTACCTGAGGGAGCTGGTCGGTGTAGTTCTCCAGGTACCAGCCGTTGCGCAGCATCACGCTGGGGAGGCGCTCGCGCAAGTACTCCTCCGTGGCCCGGTGGGTGGGAGAAAGACTGGTGGTGGACGTGTCCGCGTGCAGCATGCTCGTGAACGCGACCAGCGACGCGCCCGCCACCACCGCGGCGTCGATGGCGCGGCGGTGGTTGGCGACGCGCTCGCTCGGGGTCGTGGTGGAGATCAGCAGAAGCTTGTCCACGCCCTCGAAGGCTGCGGGGAGGCTGTCGGACTCCGCGAAGTCGGCTCGGCGGACCTCGACACCGCGGTCGGCGAAGTCCTTAATCCTGCTGATGTCACGGCTGGTCGCGACGATCTCGGAGGCCGGCACCCCACGGCTCAGCAGCGCTTCGACGGTGAGCCGGCCCAGATTTCCGGAGGCTGCAGTGACAACGATCGACATGGCGGTTACACCTTTCTGCCGCAGGCCTTCCGCGACGTGAACCCACGATGACCTGGTCGCTCTCCTTCGGTAAGGGCGAACTTTCGGGTAAGGTGCCCACCCGGGCGAAAGAATCCAGGTGAGGTTTGTGGCGACGATCCGGGAAGTGAGCGAGTCCACACCATCGTGGGACCCGTATACGCGGGGCTGCCCGTCGCGTGACGTGCTCGACCAGATCGGCAGCAAATGGGCTGTCCTGGTGATGGGCGAGCTCGGCAGGCATGGGGCGCGTCGGTTCACGCAGCTGCGGCAGCAGCTCGGGGGGATCAGCGAGAAGATGCTCACCCAGACGCTGCGCACGCTCGAACGCGACGGGCTGATCCTGCGGACGGTGTATCCGGAGGCGCCGATCCGTGTGGAGTACGAGGTGACGCCGCTCGGCCAGACCCTGCGCGGGCCCCTGAAGGCGCTCACCGAGTGGTCAACGCAGCACATCGAGGAAGTTGTCGACGCCCGCAAGAAGTACGACGAACGCACCACAAAATAGCGGGCGCCTCCGGAGAAGCGAGGTGACCTCGCCGGGACCCGGCCACCCCAGCCGGGCCGTGCCTTTCGCCGGTCACACCTTCGGGGGTGCGGTACGTGCCGGCGAGCGGGAAGCCGGCCATCTCGGTCCATTCGACGTCGGGGGCCAGGGTGGCACGCTGCGCGTCGAGGTCCCCGGCTGCCGAGGCCAGGTACTGGCGGCGGACCACGTCAGCGGGTGCGGTCGAGGTGGTGAAGCCGGTCATGGTTCAGCCCCAGCTCATCTCGCTCTTGGCGACCTTGGCGCCGATCTGCGCGGCGATCAGCATGCCCTGCTCCAGTTGCCCCCGTGGCCGCTGATGATCGCCAGCGCATCGATGCCCTGAGCCACCCGGCAAGGGCCAGGACTCCGGTGCCTGCCTGCCGGGAAGCGGTCACAGAGCGGAAAGAAGGCCTGTCCTGGTCCTGACCCGCGCGCCTGATCGACCGTGTGACCGACTGCGGATGGAGAATCGTGAGTATGAGACGGCTTCTCCTTGTTGGTGCGGTGTCGGTCCTGGCGATGGCAGGTTGCGCCGGCGCCGGCGATGCGGCGCCCGTCGCGGGACCGGCCCGCGCGACCGCGACCGCGGCGGCGTCGGCCGAGGCGCAGCCGCTGCTGGCCCGCTACGGCCTGGCGGGCAAGAGCACGGTCGAGGTCATCGACCAGCTCGACCGGTTGGACCTGCAGCAGCGCCCAGCCGAACTGAAGGCGTCCGTGCGGGCCGGTGAACTGCTGATCTCCGACGGCGGACAGGAGCACAGCCTGCCCATCCCCGCCGACCGGTTCTACCTGTCGGTCGCCCCGTACCTGCAGCAGACCCACGACTGCTTTTTCCATGCACCCACCGGCTGCAAGGGTGAACTGGCCGGCAAACAGGTACAGGTCAAAATCGTGAACGCCGCCGACGGCACAGTCCTGGCGGACGAGTCGCGTACCACCTTCGCCAACGGCTTCGTCGGGTTGTGGCTGCCGCGCAACATCACCGGCACCCTGCAGATCACCTCCGACGGCAAGACCGCCGAGTCGAAGATCAGCACCGGCGATGACGCCCCGACCTGTCTGACCACGCTACGACTCGTCTGACCACGGCGGCCGATGGCATCGCCCGGCGTCGGTCCGGCAGACTTCCCTTCCCGGCGAGCTCGTCGCCGGCGCCGAGGACTGACCGTCCAGCGCTGACGTCGGCCGGGCCCGTCCATCGGGGCCGGCCCGCACCGCGATCGGCCCCGGGCATGACGCCAGGCGAGGCGATCACGATCGGATACGCTCGCCACCGCGTGCCCGTCGGAGTCCGGCCGTCAGGCACAGACCCCGACATCCACGACGGCGCCGTCCGTGTGATCGACCTGCCTGGCTGCCCCGCCGTGGCCACGTGACCGGCCGACGGCGACGGGCACGGCTGACCGTCACACCGACAACGGTGGAGCGCATCGAGGCATCGCCGGTTGGCGGTCATGCAGGCGGGAATCGTCAGGGCGGGCACCGCCGTGGGTGCTGCCGCCGAAGGCGTGCGACGCGTCCCCCTCGGTCCTTGATACCCCTGGGGGGTATGGGTATGGTTGTTGGTGGGCGGCGACGTCGCGCCGCTGACGTCCGACGGCAAGGAGATCGTGATGGCTACCCAGACCTACACCGTGACCGGCATGACCTGCTCGCACTGCGTCAACTCCGTCAGCGCCGAAGCCGGCGCGATCCCCGGTGTCACCGACGTCCAGGTCGACCTGGCCTCCGGCACGGTGACCGTCACCAGCGACCAGCCCGTCGACGAGACCGCGGTGGCCGCGGCCGTCGACGGGGCCGGCTACGAACTCGCGAGGTAGTCATGAACACCGCCATCAAGCTGGGCGGCTTCGGGATCGGGCTGGCGGCCGTGTTCACGGCCGCCCTCGGCCTCGGCAGCCTCTTCCCCGCATCCGCACCCGCCACCCCGGCCGCGCACGGCGGCCACACCGGCACACCAGCCGAGCAGAACACCCCGGCAGCGGCGCTGCCGGCCGGGCTGCAGATCAGCCAGGACGGCTACCGGCTCACCCTGCTCAACGGCAGCCTGTCGACGGGAACGCCGCAGCCGTTCCGGTTCCAGATCACCGGCCCTGACTCCCGGCCGGTCACCGCCTACACGACCAGCCACGACAAGGACCTGCACCTGATCGTGGTCCGCCGTGACCTGTCCGGGTTCCAGCACGTGCACCCCGAGCTCGGCCGCGACGGCACCTGGTCGATCCCCCTGGCGGTGCCCGCCGCCGGGCAGTACCGGGTCTTCGCCGACTTCCAGCCCGCCGGCAACGACGGACTCACCCTCGGCGCCGACGTACCCGCCGTCGGCGACTACCGGCCCACCCCGCTGCCCGCGACCGCGCGGACCGCGACGGTCGACGGCTACACGGTCACCCTCACCGGCGACCTCGCACCCGGCGCCTCCTCGACGGTGACCCTGTCGGTCAGCAAGGACGGCCGGCCGGTCACCGACCTGCAGCCCTACCTCGGCGCCTACGGCCATCTGGTCGCACTGCGCGACGGCGATCTGGCCTACCTGCACGTGCACCCCGACGGCACCCCCGGCGACGGCCGCACCACGGCCGGCCCCGCGATCGCCTTCCACGCGGAAGTCCCGTCCGCCGGCGCCTACCGGCTGTACCTGGACTTCCAGCACGGCGGGAAGGTCCGCACCGCCGAGTTCACCGCCGTCGCCGGCTCCACCGCCGCCCCGATGAGCGGCACGCCGGCCACGGCCGCCGCGTCCACCACGCCGAGCCCGGCCCGGCACGGCGCCGACGGCCACACCCACGACTAGGAGGAGAGCGTCATGGCAACCGTCGCCGGGCCGCTGCCCGTGGCCCCGAACCAGATCGAGCTGGCGATCGGCGGCATGACTTGCGCCTCCTGCGCCGCGCGGATCGAGAAGAAACTCAACCGCATGGACGGCGTGAGCGCGACCGTCAACTATGCCACCGAGAAGGCCAGCGTCGCCTTCCCCGACAGCGTGACCGCCGAGGATCTGATCGCCACCGTCGAGAAGACCGGCTACACCGCCACCCTGCCGCCACCACCGCGACAGTCGGGTGAGGATCCGGCGGAGCAGGCGCAACCGGTCGACGAACTGCGTACGCTGCGGGCCCGGCTGTTCACGTCGATCGCGCTCAGCGTGCCGGTGGTGCTGCTGGCGATGGTACCGGCCTGGCAGTTCACCTACTGGCAGTGGTTGTCGCTGACCCTGGCCGCGCCGGTCGTGATCTGGGGCGGGCTGCCGTTCCACCGGGCCGCCTGGACCAACCTGCGCCACGGCGCCGCGACCATGGACACCCTCATCTCGATGGGTACGATCGCGGCGTTCGGGTGGTCGTTGTGGGCGCTGTTCTTCGGCACCGCCGGCGTCCCGGGGATGACGCACCCGTTCAGCCTGGACATCGGCGCCACCGACGGCGCCGGCACCATCTACCTGGAAGCCGCCGCCGGGGTCACCACGTTCATCCTCGCCGGCCGCTACTTCGAGGCCCGGTCCAAGCGCCGTGCCGGCGCTGCTCTGCGCGCTCTGCTGGAGCTCGGGGCCAAGGACGTTGCGGTCCTGCGCGACGGCACCGAGCGCCGGATGCCGGTCACCGAGCTGGTGGTGGGGGACCGGTTCGTGGTCCGGCCGGGCGAGAAGATCGCCACCGACGGCGTCATCGAGGACGGCACGTCGGCGGTGGACGCAAGTATGCTCACCGGCGAATCCGTGCCGGTCGAGGTCGCCCCCGGCGACACGGTGGTCGGCGCGACCGTCAACGCCGGTGGCCGGCTGATGGTGCGTGCCACCCGGATCGGCGCCGACACCCAGCTCGCGCAGATGGCGAAGCTGGTCGAGCAGGCCCAGACCGGCAAGGCCGCCGTCCAGCGGCTCGCCGACCGGATCTCCGGGGTGTTCGTGCCGATCGTGATCGCCCTTGCCGTCGGCACGCTCGGCTGGTGGGTGGGCACCGGCTCGGGCTGGACGGCCGCGTTCACCGCCGCCGTCGCGGTGCTGATCATCGCCTGCCCCTGCGCGCTCGGGCTTGCGACGCCGACGGCGTTGCTGGTCGGCACCGGCCGCGGCGCGCAGCTCGGGATCCTGATCAAAGGCCCTGAGGTTCTCGAGTCGACCCGGACCGTGGACACCGTCGTGCTCGACAAGACCGGCACCGTCACCACCGGCCGGATGAGCCTGGTCGACGTGGTTCCGGCCGACGGCGTCGACCGCGAGCAGCTGCTGCGCCTGGCCGGAGCGGTCGAGGCGGCCTCCGAGCACCCGATCGCCCAGGCGATCGCCGCCGCGGCCGCCGAGACGGCGTCGCTGCCGCAGGTCACCGGGTTCGCCAGTACCGAAGGCCTCGGCGTGGCCGGTACCGTCGACGGCCACACCGTGCACGTCGGCCGGCCCGCGCTGCTGCACGAGGCCGGGCTGAGCGTGCCCGCCGATGTCGAGCGGGCCGTCGCCGCCGCCCATGCGGCCGGGCAGACCGCGGTGGTCGCCGGTTGGGACGGTCAGGCTCGCGGCGTGCTGGCTGTGGCCGACACGGTCAAGCCGACCAGCCGCGACGCCGTCGCCCAACTGCGGGCGCTCGGCCTGTCGCCGGTGCTGCTCACCGGGGACAACGACACCGTCGCCCGGGCCGTGGCCGCGCAGGTCGGTATCGGCGAGGTGATCGCGGAGGTGCTGCCGGCCGACAAGGTCGACGTGGTCAAGCGGCTGCAGGGACAGGGCAAGGTCGTGGCGATGGTCGGTGACGGCGTGAACGACGCCGCCGCCCTGGCCCAGGCCGACCTGGGGCTGGCCATGGGCACCGGCACGGATGTCGCGATCGAAGCCTCCGACCTGACCCTGGTCCGCGGTGACCTGATGGCCGCGGCCGACGCGATCCGCCTGTCCCGGCGCACCCTGCGCATCATCAAGAGCAACCTGTTCTGGGCGTTCGCCTACAACGTGGCCGCCCTGCCGCTGGCCGCGGCCGGGCTGCTCACCCCGATGATCGCCGGCGCGGCGATGGCGTTCAGCTCAGTGTTCGTCGTCGCCAACAGCCTGCGACTGCGCCGCTTCACCAGCATCACCAAGTAAGTCGTACGACAGCGCCGCCTGCACCCCGCCAAGGACGGGTGCGGGCGGCGCTGGGCGACGCCCGAGCGTGAACCACGGACGGGCGTGTCGCATCGTCGTCAGACCAGACGCCGGACCACGTAGCTCTTGCTCCAGATCTTCTGCTTGGTGACCGTCTTACCGGTCCGCGGCGACGCCCACATCTTGCCGCCGCCGGCGTAGATGCCGGCGTGCGTGCCGCGCGCGCCCTTGCGGATGATGATCAGGTCACCGGGGCGGGCGTTGGACTTGGCGACAGCCTTGCCGTACCGCTGCTGCAGGTGGGCCTTGTGCGGCAGCTTCTTGCCCGCCGCCTTCTTGTAGACGTACATCGTGTAGCCCGAGCAGTCGAACCGTTTGGGCCCGGCCGCACCGAACTTGTACTTCTTGCCCTTGTGCTTCGCCGCTTCGGACAGGACCCGGTTTGCCGCCGCCTTGGACTTGGCGGCCTGGGACGCCGCCGTCTTGACGGTGATGCCGGTCTGACTCAACGCCACGCTGGTCTGCGAGAACACCGGCGTGGTGACGACCGCCGAGGACGGCGTCGCGGCAGAGGCGGGCTGCGGTGTGCCGAACCCGCCGGTCAGCAGACCGAGACCCACGGACAGGGCGAGAGTGCCGGTCCCCAGGGTACGGGCGGGCCGGCTCAGAGTGCTTACGCGCACGGTGAAGGAATCCCTCCGGCACGCCTGCGAGGTTAGCTGTCGGATTCGGGCGCGAAGGATTGCCCGGCCGCGCGGTGGCGGCTTCACCCCAAGGCCCTGCGCCCGGGCTGCCGCGGACGGCGTGCCGGTCGAGGACCGATAGTGGTTCCCCCGTCCCTGCCCCCGACTGCCTCATGACTCGTCATGTCTCTCGTGCCGCCGGACCGGGGCAGGGCTCGGCGTGGTCCGGATCGGCACGACCGGCGAACAGGTGCTCGCCGCCCCTCCTTGATAGCCCAGCCCGCGACGGCCTCCACCGGACCCATCGCTCACCGACAGTCACGTTCACATCGGGCCGTGTCCGTTCGGAAGGGCGGTGCGAGGTTTGTCGGCACGCGGTGCTTAGGGTTGGTGACACTGAGGTGATCTTGATCTGTGAAAGGGAACACGACGAAAGCTGAGCCGTTGCTCTGCGTGGCCCCGTCGGTGTTCCCCCGCACCGCCGTTCCGGCGCGACGAGCGGCTCGTCGAACGTGACCGATCGGGCGACTGTGCTGCCTCCTGCGCCGGCCGTCGGTGACGTGCGTTGCGGCGGCTACATCCGATGACGCGACCGGAGGTGGCCGCGGCCGCAGTGCAACCGAGCCGCACCCACCGGGCGTCTGGACCGGCCGTGCCGTCGAACGATGGGGCAGGCCGGGCCGACACGCCGCCGGGCCCGTACGACGGGCGGCGGTCCACCGGCGGGTCCCGACAGCCGGTGAGGAGGCACGCTGATGAACGACGGGCTCGCCGTGTCGGCGGCGAACGCGGGCACCGGGTGCCGCGCGGGGCGTGCCGGCAGGCCGGCTGCTGTTGTCGTGGCGCTGGCTCTTGACGGGGGCGCGAGTCTCGCCGCCGTGCCCGCGCACGCGGCAGCCGCGGCGACGTCGCGGCAGGCGATCGTGAGCGGCTACGCCGCTGCACCGGTCGCCGGCATCAACCTCCCCTGGGCGGTGCCCGGCAACATCGTCCGGCTCGGCGTCGCCGTCCTCGTCGACGACGTCGCCGCGGCGACCATCGATCTGGATCGACTGCGGGAATTGATCGGTGCCGCCGCCGGTATCGACGCCGGCCGCGGTGACCGGCTGGCGGTCGCCGCCATGCCGATGCACACCGGAACGGCCGCCCCCGCCGTTGCCGCGTCCGGCATCGACACCCGTGCCCCACTACGGGCGGCTATCGTCGCCGCGGCCCTGATCGTGCTGATCGGCGGCGTGCTGCTGGCCGTCCGGCAACAGCGGACCCGGACAGCGGCGGCAGCGCACCGGCGGGCTCCGCTCCGTGTCCGGCCGGATGACCCGCACCCACCGGCCTCGGCGGTCACCGCCGCATCCGATCGCGGCCTGAAGCAGCAACGCGCGATCGCGTCGGTAGACCCCGCGGGAGCCGCGCAGCAGCTACGAGGCTGGATCGGACCCGGCCGGTGAACCGGACAGCCGACCCGAGGCATGTCCCGCCTCACGGACATACAGCCGGGACATCCCGCGGGTTGCACCGCGGTCAGGACTTCACGAGCCGGGCGATCGCCGCGCTCGCCTCCTTGATCTTCGCGTCCACGTCGCCTTCGGCGGCGGCGTGCACCACACAATGCCGCAGGTGATCCTCGAGCAGGCCGACCGCCACCGCGTGCAAGGCGCTCTTGGCGGCCGAGATCTGGGTCAGGATGTCGATGCAGTAGGTGTCCTCGTCGACCATCCGCTGCAACCCGCGGATCTGCCCCTCGACCCGCTTCAGCCGGGCCATCAGCGCTTGTTTCTCCGCCGAATACCCATGTGGCCCGGCCGGTTTCGCCTCACTCATGCCGTGCAAGATACCCGGCACCGGTATGAACCGGCGCCGGCTGCGAACCCGTCCCGGCGGCGCCGTGCCCGCCGAAGGGACACGACGCCCGAGGCGCCCGCGATGTCGTAACCTGGCCCGGTGACCCGACCCCAGCAGCTGCCAGCGACGTGGCTGCTGCGCTGGCTGCTGGTCGTGATCACCCTTGCCGGTGTCGGTCACGTGCACAGCGCCCATTGCGCCGACGGGCCAGCCGCCGCACACCACGCGGCTGCCGCCGGCCATCATCACGATGGCCCCGCGGCCGGGCAGCACGCCGCGGCAACCCGGACGACGGACACCGCAGCCGGGCACTGCGAGGTGAACGCCCCTGTCGCCGAGCCGGGCGTACGTACCGGTACCGTCACCCTCCCGGCGGTGACCGCCTGCGCCGGCAGCAGTACCCCGGCCACCGTGGTGACGCTGACCGCCTTGCGGACGCCCACTGTCACCTTGACGCAAATCGGTATAAGCCGCATATAGGGCACCGGTCCTGAGTGCTTGCCCCGATATCGGGGATACGTGCTCATGCCCGCCCGGCCACGGCAGCCGTGGCCGTCACACCCCCGCCCGGCGGTGGTGTCCCTGTGTTCCCTTGCGCGGAAAACGGAACCTTCGTGAACCTTTACGCCCTACCGCCCGCCGCCCTCACCGCGGGACAGCGCCACCCGCACCGCTCGACCGACACCTGTTGCCTGCCGGCCGGGAGGGTGCCGCGGTGACCGAGATCCTCCCGCCGCTGCGTACCACTCACGTGTTCGACGCCGCTGGCGGACAGTGGTGTTTCGATCTGTGGGCCGGATCCGGTCGGCCGCTCGTCCTCATCCCCGCGGTGCTGTTCGACCGGACCTGCTGGTGGCCGACCGCTGCCGACCTTCGCCCGTATGCCACCGTCGTGGCCGTCGACCTGCCCGGGCACGGGGACTCCGCCGGCCGGGAGCGTTACGAACTCGACGAGCTCGTCGACGATCTGGCCATGCTCATCGACAGCCTGCAACTCAGGCGCGCCCCGGTGATCGTCGGGCACGGCCCGTCGGCGACGCTGGCGGCCCTGTTCGCCACCCGCTATGTGACCCACGCCGTGGTAGCCGTCGACCCCGCGCCCGCAGAGGTTCTGTGCGCCGGTGTCGACGCCTACCTGCGCAGCCGGCAGCTCGCCGACACGCCCGAGCAGTACCGCAGCCTGATGCAGGCCACCCACGATCCGCGCCTGCTCGCCGCCTACGCGACCGGCCTGCGGCACCGCCGCCCAGCCACCACCATCGGCGTCGACCCGGCGCGGCTCGCCGTACACAGCCGGCCACCGTCCGGACCCGAAACGGACCCGCAGGCCACCGGCACGTGGCGGCACGAGATCTACGGCGTTCCCGGCCGGTTCGCGCCCCTGGCCGCCGTCCGCCGGTTCATCACTGACCTGCGAACAATGCTGTGAGCGCCGGTGCCGTCACGGGCCGGCCCCGCCCGGCATCCTCGTAAGAGGCGCGGCACACCGGTGTGGCCTGGCGCAGGAGCGGCACGAGCCCTTGCGCCAGGAACACCGATGACCGTTGTGCCAGGACCGGTCAGCGCACCAGCTGGTAGCCGGCCGCGGTGACGGCTGCGGCGACGCTGTCGTCGTCGAGCCTCTCGGTGCTGGTCACGGTGACGGCACCGGAGGCGACGTCGACGCTGACGTCACGGACGCCGGGAAGGTCGGTCAGTTGCCTACTGACTCGGCCCGCGCAGCCGCCGCAGGTCATCCCGGCGATCTGATACACCGTTCGCGTGCCGTCCGGCGAGGTGGCCGGCTCGGTGGTGGGGCTGCTGGCGCAGGTGCAGGCGGTGTCGCTGCCGCACATCGGCTTCTCCTTGCTGTCGTGTTGACGGTGCTGAGCTGGAGGAACGGATCACGCCCGCACGAGCCGTGCGATGGCGTCGGAGGCCTCCTTCAGCTTCGCGTCGGCGTCTGGTCCGCCGTCACGGGCCGCGTCGGCGACGCAGTGCGCCAAGTGGTCGTCGAGCAGCCCGAGTGCCACGGTCTGCAGCGCCTTGGTCGCCGCCGGCACCTGCGTGAGGATGTCGATGCAGTACGCCTCGTCGTCGACCATGCGCTGCAGGCCACGGATCTGGCCCTCGATGCGGCGCAGCCGCTTCAGGTAGTCGTCCTTGTCGCTGATGTAGCCGTGAGCCATGACCCGGACCCCTCCAGCCGCTTTTACCGTACCCCCCTAGGGTATCGCGGTAAAGCGGCACGTCGAGGGATGTGACTCGAAAGTCAATCGGTGGGCAGCCTTGACCCCGAATACCCCCGGGGGGTAACAATGGCGCCGAACGCATATACCCCCTGGGGGTACTAAGGAGGTTCGGTCATGTCCCGCAGTCCGCACCGGTGGTGGGCTCTCGCGCTCATCGCCCTCGCCCAGTTCATGGTCATTATGGACACCTCGATCATCGGCGTTGCCTTGCCGAAGATGCAGAACGACCTCGGGTTCACCCCGAGCAATCTGTCCTGGGTCTTCAACGCCTACGTCGTCGCCTTCGGCGGCCTGCTGCTGCTCGGCGGCCGCCTCTCCGACCTGTACGGCGCCCGCCGGATCTTCGCCACCGGCTGGGCCGTCCTGCTCGCCGGTTCCGCCGCCGCCGGGCTGGCCAGCACCGTCGAAGTCGAACTCGCCGCCCGCGCCGTGCAGGGCGCTGGCTCCGCCCTCATCGCCCCGTCCGCGCTGACCCTGCTGATGATGCTGTTCGGCAACCGGCCCACGGAACTCACCAAGGCCCTCGCCCTGTACGGGGCGGCCGCACCGGCAGGCGGCACCGCCGGCGTGTTCCTCGGCGGCGTCATCACCGAATACGTCAGCTGGCCGTGGGTGTTCTACCTCAACATCCCGATCGCCGTCCTGGCCCTGATCGCCACCCCGGCGCTCATGCCCGCCGGCGGCAACCGGCCCGGCAGCCTCGACCTGGCCGGCGCTCTCACCGTCACCGGCGGCCTGGCCGCCGCCGTCTACGCCATCGTCCGCGCCCCGGAGACCGGTTGGACCTCGACGCAGACATGGCTCACCCTCACCGGATCCGCGGCGCTGCTCGCCGCGTTCCTGACCATCCAGGCACGTCGCCGACAGCCGCTGATGCGGCTGGGCATCTTCGCCAGCCGCAACCTGTCCGCGGCGAACCTCGCCCAGCTCCTGCTCGGCGCGGCGTGGATCCCGATGTGGTTCTACCTCAACCTCTACCTGCAGCAGGTCCTCGGCTTCAGCGCGTTCCCCAGCGGCGCGGCGCTGCTGCCGATGACCGTGCTGATCATGGCCGGCATGATCGTGCTCGCCCCGCGGGTCATCGCACGGTTCGGCACCAAGAACACTGTGGTCGTCGGGCTCGCGGTGCTGGCCGCCGGCCTCGGCTGGCTCGCCCTGATCCGCCCCACCGGCAGCTACCTGGCCGACGTGCTGCCCGCGTCACTGGTCGCCGCCCTCGGTATGGCCCTGGCGTTCATCCCGTCGCTGGGCACCGCCCTGTCCAGCGCCCTCCCCGAGGAGGGCGGCCTCGCCTCCGGCATCGTCAACACCAGCTACCAGATCGGCTCCGCCCTCGGCCTGGCCGCCATGACCGCGCTGGCCGCCGCCCACGGTGCCGAGGAACTCGGCGACCCGGCCTCACTTACCAACGGCTACTCGGCAGCGCTGCTCGGCGCCGCCGGCATCGCCGCCGGGGCAGCGGTCCTCGCGGCGGTCACCCTCAAGGGCCGCGACGGCGCGCCCGCCGCCCCGCAAGCCGAGAACACATCGGCCACCCGATGACACCCGGGTGCTGTCCCAGCGCTCCGCCGGAGCTCACCGGCTCCGGCGGAGCACCGGGCCCACCCGCTTACCCGCGACGAAAGAGGCGACCGAGATGCACACGCTCCTGACCGACACCAGCACCCATCTCACCCACGCCACGGCTCGTCACCGGATGTCCGGTAACGAGCCGCTGCTGTTGTGGTGCTCACTCGGGGAGCAGAATGAGAGCGCGGGATCACCGTTGCGGTGCTGGTGCTCCGGCCCCGGTGGATCCGGGTGTGGGGTTCGGGCAGGCCGCGTGAAGCCGGCGGTGCGGGCGGTCACCTCGCTGCGCAGCGCGGTGAAACTTGTCACTCGGCGGCTTCGGTCTTCGGTCAGGTGATCTCGCGCCGATAGCAGGACGTGTCCCTCACGAAGTTGTCCGCTCCGCTGAAGCGTATGCCGATCAGCCGCGCCCTGCGCGCCGCGTTCACGATGGTCATCGCCTTGCTGCTGATCTCGGCCGGGCTCGCGGCGTTTTTCCTGCAGCGAGCCACTCGCCAGGTCGGCGACCTGGCCAAGACCGGCGTGCCCGCGATGCAGGTGGCCGGCGACATCAGCGGTCTGATGAACAAATACCGCAAGGAACAGTGGGAGTACATCGCACTGCCGTTGCACGACAAGGAAACCCGTAAGGACACCGTCGACGGGATGGCCGAGGAGGACGCCGACATGCGGGCCCTGTTCGGCGACTACCGGGCCCTGGCGACCAGCGCGGAGACCCGCGCCATCCTTGCCCGTTTCGAGGAGCACTGGGACAGCTACGTCACGGCTACCGCCTCGGAGATCGCGCTCGCGGACGCGGGCAAGGCGACCGCGGCCCGGGAGACGTTCGACGCCGGGGCCGGCGACGAGCAGTGGGACGGCCTCAAGGAGAGCCTGGCCGCGCTGGGCGAGCAGCACACCGCCGAGTCGAACGCGACCAGCAGGTCAGCCGACCGCCAGGCGATCATCGCGTTCGGCGCTCTGCTGGTGCTGCTGGCCGCCGCCGTGACCGTCGCCCTGGTGGTACGTCGGATCCTCACCAGCCGCATCACTGACGGTCTGGGCCAGCTGGCCACCGCGGCCCGCGGCATCGCCCGTGGAGAGCTGGACCAGCGGGTGCACGTCGAGGCGGAAGACGAAGTAGCCCAGGTGGCGGCCGCTTTCGACGACATGGTCGCGTATCTGACCGCCAAGGCGGAGATCTCGCAGCGGATGGCCACCGGGGACCTGGCCGTGTCCGCCCCGGCCGCGTCCACCGGCGACCGGCTCGGCACCGCCTTCACCGCAATGATCGAGAACCTGAACGACTCGGTGCGCCAGGTGCACCGCTCAGTCGCCGACCTCGATGGCGCCTCGGCCGAGCTGGACGGCGTGTCCCACGAGATCCGCTCCGCCGCCGCGGAGGTGGTCGACAACGCCGAGCGGCAGGTGGAGCTGATCTCCGTGGCGCAGCAGGCGGCCCGGGAGACCTCTGGTTATGTTGACGAGGGTGTGGGCACGGTAGGCAACCTGACCCGGGTCATGCGCGACCTGGACGACAAGGCCGCCAGGATCGGGGGGATCGTTGAGGCGATCACCCGGATCGCCGGGCAGACGAACCTCTTGGCGCTCAACGCGTCGATCGAGGCGGCTCGGGCCGGTACGCAAGGCGCGGGATTCGCCGTGGTCGCCGGTGAGGTGCGCAACCTGGCCGAGGAGAGCGCGGAGGCGGCCCAGACCATCGCCGCGCTGGTGTCCGAGATCCAGAAGACCAGCGCGGAAGCGGTCACCGTGGTCGACGACCAAGCGCGTGGCGCGTTCGAGCGGATCGCCGGGGGCACTGCCGAGCTGCACTCCGCGCTGGACGCCGTGGGCTCGTTCGCTGGGGCTAACAAGGGTTCCACCGAGCGGATGGCGTCCGCCACCTTGACGGCCGCGGACCAGGTGCAGCAGCTGACCGCCACAGCGACGGGGCTGCGCGAGGTGGCGGGACGGTTCACCGTACGCGAGGGTTGAGGCCCCGGACGCCGGACCATGGCCACCCACCAGGGGATCGACGCACTCGACGACCGCACCGCCGGCTGCCTCGCCACCTGGCTCAAACGAACCACCTCCGAGAGATGTCATCCGCCGCGACCGGACCGGCGCCTACGCCGACGGCTCCGCTACCGGAGCAGACGCTCCGCTACCGGAGCACTAGCCGCATTGCACGTCGCGGTCACGGCGTCTGCGCCGGCCCGTCCTGGATCGGCCTGGATCCCCGGGGCGTCCGCCGGTGCGCTGACAAGGCCCGAACAGCTGATCAGCGACCGCTGCGCCATCCTCCTCGCGCCATTCGCGTAGCTTGCCGTAGCGGTCGTTCCATCCGTCACCCGATCGGGTTGCCGCTGGCAGGTGCGTGCGAAAGTCTTCGGCCGCGTCACCGCGTTGCCGCCCGGCTCGACGTTCGGCAGGCGGCGTCCTTGATATCACCTTCGCCGGGCTGACCGCGGCCATGCCGTGCGCATCGCGCCGGGCCGGGATGCCGGCGGCCGGGAGCAGGCCGGATCAGAGCAAGGGGTACGCGACGAGGTGGAGCGCGTCGGTCCAGTGCGGGTACGGGTGCTCGCCCGGCAACACGGCCGCCGGCCCTGGGGACGACGTCACCGGCCGCGAACGTGGGGACACCGGCGGCGAACACGTACCCGCGTACGGGGCGGGCCGGCTGTTTCCGGCGCACCCCGGCGAGGATGGCCACGAACGCGACGAGACCGACCACGTGGTACAGCAGCGGGCGACCACGCCCTCGGCCGGAAGCAGCGGGCGACCACGCCCTCGGCCGGAAGCAGCGGGTAGCCGCGGCAGATCAACGTCCCCCACCCTCATCCACGCCCAGGCCGGGCGGGTACGGCGGCCGGTGATCGCCCGTATGTCACGCCGCGGGCAGGACGTCGTCGCTCACCACCCGATCGCGGCCCGCGTCCTTGGCCCGGTACAGCGCCCGGTCGGCGCGGGCGAGAAGCTCGTCGCCGCTCTCGACGCCGTCCCACGTCGCGACGCCGGCCGAGAAGGTGCAGCCCATCGGTGTGACCGCGCGGAGGCGCTCGAACAGGCCGGTGACCTCGGCGGTGGTGGCGCCGGGCAGCAGCACCGCGAACTCCTCGCCGCCGTAGCGGGCGAGCACGTCCACCGAGCGCAGGTTCGCCGACCACGCGGCCGACGCCGCGGTGAGCAGCCGGTCGCCCGCCTGGTGGCCGTGCGTGTCGTTGAACGCCTTGAAGTGGTCGAGGTCGAGCACCGCCAGGGCCAGCGGGGCGCCGTGGCGGGCGGCGTACTGCAGCGCCGACGGCAGCGCGGCGTTCCAGGCCCGGCGGTTGGGCAGATTGGTGAGCGGGTCCAGCTGGGCCGCCTCGCGGAACAGGTCGGCGTGCTTCTCCAGCACGACGGCCTGCGCCTGGACCTGCCGGACGAGCATGGTCATGCGGGCGATGACCAGCAGGAACACGGTCACCGAGCCGGCCACGATCGCGTACGCGTCGAGCACCCGCCCGCCGTCGTGGTACGCCTGCCAGGCCAGCAACGCCGGCGCGATCAGCGCGGCGGCGGTGAGCAGCAACAGGCGTCGCAGCGTCATCGGCCGGACCCGCTCCGAACCGGCCGGCCGGCCGATCTCGACCATGCCGGGGTGCAGCGCGCCCGCGCCGAAGGCCACGTAGCCGGTCAGGTACGCGCAGTCGATGAGCCGGCCGCCGAGTGTGCCGGGGTCGTAGTGGGTCTGATTGGCGAAGGACCAGAAGTAGTCGCCGACGAGGAAGACCACCATGTTCGCGGCGACCAGGAAGAACGCGACGTTGCGGGACCCGTCGGCGGTCAGCAGCCAGGCGACCATGGCGAGCAGCAGGAGATCGAGTGCCGGGTACGAGACCGCCATGATCTGGCCGACTAGCCCGAGCGACGCGTCCTCGGCCACCGGCTTCATCAGGAACACCCAGCTCAGCAGCGCGAAGGCACTCGTGATGATCAGGGAGTCGACGAGCGTGGCCCAGTCCCGCCCGGCACTTCGCCGCCGCAGCAGGATCAGCAGCCCGGCCACCTGCACGACATAGCCCAGCAGGTACGGGACGTCGTACGGATGAACCGGGTCGTCGCTCTCCGGGCCGAAGAAGTAGATGACGTCGCCGGCGACGTTGGCCAGCTGGCCGGCCATGAGCAGCCACCAGGCCGCCGCCCCGCCGGGACGGTTGCGCCGGATGCCGACCACGATCGCCGCGGCGCCGGCCACCGCCACGCCGTCCCACGCGAGCATTCCCCACACGTTGTCCGGGAGCCGCAGGTAGACGGCGACGAAGAGCATGCCGAAGATCAGGAAACCTACCCATGCCGGAGGACGCTTCAGCATCTGTGCCGCTTTCTCCCGTCCCGGATGCCCGACGCTTCCCCTGTGTCAGTCGGCGGGACAGACGCGCACCTGAGGCTGTGGGTACCACGGTCCCGCTGTGGCGAAGGCGTTCAGGCCCGATCTCTCGGAGGCGGTGCACGCACGAGCAACCGCTTTCCGCCAGGTCGCGGCTCGGTTCCGGACAGCGCGCGCCGATGAGGGGTCCATGCCCCGACCCGCGTCGCGCGCGGCGGTGATGCGGTCGAAGGAGACGGTGACGCCGTGGATCACGTGGGCCAGGAGACGGCGGAGCCCGCCTGCGCTGAGGGCGACCAGGTCGCTGCCGCTTGTGGGCTGGTGACGGCGACGTTGATTCGGGGCGATCATGACCACGTAGCGGGGAGGGAACCCCTCACCGTCAGGCGGCCTGCTCGCGGCGTTCGGTGATCGAGGCCACCGTCGTCTTGCAGGCTTCGACGTCGCCGACGGTCTCCTCGGCCCGGTCGTGCTTCTGGTACATGTCCCGGTAACGTGCGGCGACGGTGGCGGATCGCCCTCTCCGGCGCCCTCCGCGAGCTGCGTCGCGATGGTCAAGGTGCCGAGGTAGACGCCCTTGCGGGCGCGGCCGCCGTCACGCCGTCGGCCTCAAGCTGCGCGACCAGGCCTGCGAGCCTGGCCGCGTCGCGGGCGGGCATTCGACGCCGGCTCGCCCGCGCGTCGGTCCGGCCGCCGAGCCCCGACAGCCGCGGTGTCATTGGTTGCGGCGCCGGTAGTGGTCGACCACCAGCCAGCCGGCACATGCCAGGGTGACCAGCCCGAATGCGATGCCGGCGAGCGTTGCCCCGATCGCCGAGGCGACGGCGTTGACCGTGAGGCTGACGATCAGCAGCAGCCACAGCGCCGGGCGCAGGCGTCCGATGGGCGGCGGGGCGGACGACGGCTCGGGCGTGCCGTCGACGCGGAAACGGTCGGTCATGGGTCCTCCCTCGACAGTGGGGTGTCGCCCACGCTAGGCAAACCCGAGGCCGGCGACGATCCCGCCACCGCGACGATCGGTGGTACAGCCTGCTGTACTGCCGGGCCACCACCGGTCGCCTATCGTCACTGCGGTGGTGGGCATGCGGCGGCGGTACGTCAACGACCGGGTGCTGGCCGCGGTCGACGCGCTGGAACATCTCGTCGGTGGGCTCGGTACATCGGTGCTGGCCATCGCGACTCTGGTCGGGCTGCTGATCGTGCTCGCCGTCAGCGTGGTCGGTGTCGGGCTGCCGCTGATCCCCGGCGCGCTGCGGATCCTGCGGTCGGTCGCCGACCGCGAGCGGGCCCGCCTGTCCCGCTGGGGCCCGCAGGTCCTCGGCCCGCCGCCCGTGCCGGAGCACGCGCCGGCCGCCCTGCGCGATCCCGCGGTGCGTCGTGAGCTGGCCTGGCTGCCGTTGCACGCCTCGTTCGGGTTCGGGGTGGGCCTGTTCGGCCTGAGCCTGCCGCTCACCGGGGTGCAGAGCCTGACGTTCCCGCTCTGGTACACCCTGGTGCCGCCCGACGAGGGCGGGCCCGGCGTGGCGTACTGGCACGTGGACGGCCTGGCCGACGCGGTCGGCGTGGCCCTGACCGGGGTGGGCTGGCTGGCTGTCCTGCTCGGAGCGGGACAGTGGCTGGCCCGGGCGCAGGCCTGGCCGGGCCGCCGTCTGCTGGCGCCGGCTCCCGGCACCGACCTCACGCTGCGGGTCGCCGAGCTGACCGCGACCCGGGCCGCGGCGCTCGACGCGCATGCCGCCGAGCTGCGCCGCATCGAGCGTTCCCTGCATGACGGTACGCAGAACCGCCTGGTCGCGGTGACCGTGCTGCTCGGCGCGTCCCGGCGTGCGATCGACCGGGACGTGGCGGCGGCCGTGCAGCTCCTCGACCGGGCGCAGCACGCCGCCGAGCAGGCGCTCGCCGAGCTGCGTACGGTGGTGCGGGGCATCCTTCCGCCGGTGCTCGACGACCGGGGGCTGGCCGGCGCGCTCGACGGTCTCGTCGCGGGATGCGCGCTGCCCTGCCGCCTCGACGTCGACCTGCCCGTCCGGTGTGCCGCGTCGGTCGAGGCCACCGCGTACTTCGTGGTGGCCGAGGCGTTGACCAACGCGGTCAAGCACAGCGGCGCCACGGCCGTGTCCGTCTCGGTCCGCCTCGACGGCGACCGGCTGCGGCTCAGCGTCGCCGACGACGGCCGGGGCGGCGCCGACGAGACGGCCGGGTCCGGGCTGGCCGGCATCCGCCGCCGGGTCGAGGCGTCCGACGGGCGGTTCGCCCTGACCAGCCCACCGGGTGGGCCGACGACGATGGACCTGGAGCTGCCGTGCGGATCGTGATCGCCGAGGACGACGCCCTGCTGCGCGAGGGGCTGGCCCTGCTGCTGAGGGCGGAAGGGCTCGACGTGGTGGCCACCGCCGGCACGCCCGCCGAGTTCCTCGCCGCGGTCGGCGAGCACGAGCCGGACGTCGCGATCGTGGACGTGCGGATGCCGCCCACGCACACCGACGAGGGCATCGTCGCGGCCGGGGAGGCGCGCCGGCGGCGTCCCGGTCTGGCCGTGCTGGTGCTCTCCGCGTACGTGGAGCAGGCCTTCGCCACCGAACTGCTGGCCGGCGGCGCCGGGCGGCTGGGCTACCTGCTCAAGGAACGGGTGGGACGGGTGGAGGAGTTCCTCGCCGCGCTGCACCGGGTGGCCGGGGGCGGCACCGCGGTGGATCCGGAGGTGGTCGGGCAGTTGCTGGCACGCAGCCGCCCGGACACCGCGCTGAGCCGGCTCAGCCCGCGTGAGCGGGAGGTGCTGTCGCTGATGGCCGAGGGGCTGGGCAACACCGCCATCGCGGAGCGCCTGTTCGTGACCGAGGGCGCCGTACACAAGAACATCCGCAGCATCTTCGCCAAGCTGGATCTCACCCCGACCGATCGGGCCGACCGGCGGGTCGTCGCCGTGCTGCGCTACCTGGAGGACACGGCTCGGCGGTAGTGCCTGCTGTACCCCGGCTGGGCAGCCGGCGGGATGGGTGCCGGCCGTCGTTTTCCCTAGCGTTTCCCGTGCGCGCACCGCAGTCACCACGCAGGGCAGGGGCACCGGGCATGGCGGCCGGACCCCGGGCGACGCCGCGACCGGCTCGGTCGCCGACCGGGTTCGAGCCGGCCGTACCAGGGACTGTCCGTCCCTGGTACGGCGAGCCGCGCCATGCCACCGTTCGATGTCCCGCACAGCAGAAAGGTTTCGAGTTGGTGCTCACAGTGGACGTGCCGTCCACCATGCTCCATGGTGGCGCGGACGAGGGCTACGGCCCCGTGGTCGATGCGGTCCGGCGCAACTTCGCGGAGAAACGTGAGATCGGGAGCGCGCGGGCGGTGTACCGGGGCGGCCGGAAGGTGGTCGACCTGTGCGGCGGCTACCGCGATGGCGTAGCGCGCGAGGTGGCGCTGCGCCACGCGTGGTCCACCGAGGTGCTCGGCGAGATGCCGCAACGGTGAGGAGCACCTTCGGTGCCCGGCTGCGCGCACATCGGCACGCGGCCGGGCTGACGATGGAACAGCTGGCCGAGGCGTCCGGGGTCAGCGCCCGCGCGATCAGCGACATGGAGCGCGGGCGCAGCGTCGCCCCGCAGCGGCGTACCGTCCAAGCGCTGGCTGGGGCGCTCGCGCTGTCCGAGGCGGACCGCTCGACGTTCCTGGCCGGGCGGACCCGGGCCGCTCCGGCGCGGCCGGCCAGTCGCTGCGCGCTGCCGCGCCCGATCGCTGATTTCACCGGCCGCGGTGGCGAACTCGACCGGCTGGGCCGGGTCGCGGCGCTGGCCCGACCGGCGCCGGCCGCCGCGCCGGTGGCGACGGTGTCCGGGGTGGCCGGGGTGGGCAAGACGGCGTTGGCGGTGCAGGCGGCCCATGCGCTGGGCGAGCGCTTCCCCGGCGGCACGTTCTTCCTCGACCTGCGGGGGATGCACGCCCGTCCGACCGGTCCCGGGGAAGCGCTCGCCCGGCTGCTCGCCGCGCTGGGCGTCCCGGAGGGCGAGACCCCGGTGCACGATGCGGACCGTGCCGGCCTGTACCGGGACCTGCTGCGCGGCCGGCCAGCCCTGGTGGTGCTGGACAACGCCGCGGACGAGGCGCAGGTCCGGCCGATGCTGCCGGGTCCCGGGCCGTCCCTGACCATCGTCACCAGTCGCCGGTTGCTGGCCGGCCTGGACGGCGTGCACCGGCTCAGTCTCGGGCACCTGAGCGCCGAGGACGCGGCCGCGCTGCTGCGGAGCATCGTCGGTGTCGGCCCGCAGCGGCAGGCGGACGCGGTCCGCGAGGTGGTCGAGCTGTGCGGCCGGCTGCCCCTCGCGTTGCGTATCGCCGGCAACCGGCTGACGAGCCGGCCGCAATGGAGCGTGCGGCACCTGGCCGACCGGCTGGCCGACGAGCGCCGGCGACTCGATCAGCTCACCGCCGGGGACCTGCGGCTCGCCGCCGCGTTCAACCTGTCCTACGACCAGCTGTCCCCGTCGGCCCGGTGCCTGTTCCGCCGCCTGTCGCTGCTGCCCTGGCCGGAGTTCGACGCGCGGCTGGCGGCCGTGTTCGGACCGGCCGGCCCGGACGACACCGAGGACGCCCTCGAGGAACTCGTCGAGCTGAGCCTGCTGCAGGCCGAGACGAACGGCCGGTACCGCCTCCACAACCTCATCCGGCTGTTCGCCCGGCAGCGGCTGGCCGAGGAGGAACCGGCCGCCGCGCACGACACGGCGCAGCGGCGCCCGGCCGCCGCGCGCGATACGGCGCAGCGGCGCCCGGCCGGCCGGCTGCCACGACGCCGGGCGCTCGCCGGCTGAAGCCTCCGCGGCCCGGGTGCGGAGGTGCTTCTGCCGCCGGTCACTCCTACGGCGGGGCGGTCATGTCCGACGCCGCCGTCGGCCACGACCACGTCAAGGCGCGCTCCACGTCCCAGGAGCGATCACCACACCCGGCGGCCGGTGGCCGCCGCGGCTACCGGGGAACGCGGGCGGTGACCGCCGGCTCACCGGGGGCCGGGCGCGCCAGGCGCCGGCCGAACTCGTCCGCCGGCGCCGGCCGGGCGAAGTGGAAGCCCTGCGCCCACCGGTAACCGCATCGGGCCAGGGCCGCCGCCTGTTCCGCGGTCTCCACCCCTTCGGCGACGATCTCCAGGTGGGCGGCGTGGGCCAGGGCCAGCACGGCCGCCGGCATCGAGACCTCCGCGCCGGCCCCGCCCGGGCGCAGGAAGGACCGGTCGAGCTTGAGCTGGTCGACCGGGAGCTCGTGGAGCAGGGTCAGCGACGACTGCCCGGTCCCGAAGTCGTCGAGGGCGATGCGCACGCCGAGCCCGCGCAGCGCCCGCAGCTGGGCCGCGGCCTCGGCCACGTCCACCGCGGCGCTCTCGGTGATCTCCAGGGTCAGCCGGTGCGCCGGCACCCCGGTGTCGGCCAGAGCGGCGGCCACCTGGTCGACGAAGCCGGCGTCGGAGAGCTGGCGGGGCGAGACGTTGACGTTGAGCTCGGCGGGCGCGGCGGCGCCGTGCTCCTGCCACCAGGCGGCGAACTGGCGGCACGCCTCGTGCAGGGCCCAGCCGCCGAGCGCGACGATCAGGCCGGTGCGCTCGGCCACCGGGATGAACTCGGCGGGCGAGACGGTCCCGCGGGCCGGGTGCGACCACCGGATCAACGCCTCCACGCCGGCCGTCCGGCCGTCGGCGAGCGACACGATCGGCTGGTACTCCAGGAACATCTGCTGCCCGGCGATGGCCTGCTGCAGCTCGGCGCCCAGTGCCGCGGAGCCCGCCACCGTGCCGCTCATGCCGGGCCGGTAACGCTGCACCCGGCTGCCGCCACCGTGCTTGCCGGCGTACATCGCGATGTCGGCGCGGCGCAGCAACTCGCCGGCCTCGTCGCCGGCGTGGCCGTCGGCGAGGCCGATGCTGGCCCGGACCAGCAGGTGGTGCCCCTCCGCGACGACCGGCTCGGTGAGCACGTCGAGCATCCGGCGGGTCACCTGGTCCGCCTCGTCCGGGGTGACGTCCTCGAGCAGGACGACGAATTCGTCCCCACCGAGCCGGGCCGCCGTGTCGCCCGGCCGGACGCAGGCGAGCAGCCGCTGCGCGACGGCGACCAGCAACACGTCGCCGGCCCGGTGCCCCAGCGTGTCGTTGACGACTTTGAAGTCGTCCAGGTCGATGAGGGCCACCCCGATGCCCCGGCCGGCGGGGTGGCCGGCCAGGGCCGTGGTGAGCCGCGCGGTGAACAGCGCCCGGTTGGGCAGCTGGGTGAGCGGGTCGTGGGTGGCGCTGTGGTCGAGCCGGGCGAGCAGATCGGTGTTCTCCCGGAAGGCGGTCATCTGCCGCCACATCACCAGCGCGGTCAGCGCCACCACGGCGATCGCCGTCGCCACCGTGTCCGAGCCCGACCAGGTCGAGATCAGCAGAAGTACGTCGATGGCGGCGACGGCCAGGTAGGCCAGCCGGCTGAAGGGGCGCCCGGTGGCCTTCCCGCCCGGCGTCCTGCGGGTCACCTCGGTCCGTTGCCACTGTGCGGCGGCCGTCACGCAGACCACGATGGCGGGGAGCGTGAGCTGGACCATGTCCAGGTGCGGGCGACTCTGCACCAGCCCCTGCAGGAGGCTGCTCAGCGCCCCGACCAGCAGGGCGGCCGCGAGCAGGCGCAGGGCCCCGCGGGCGACGTGTGCCTGTCCGGCCAGGGCCACCTTGATCAGCGCGAACACCGTGACGAGTTCCAGCAGCAGGGTGACGGTCATGGCGAGCAGGGTGGCGGGCCGGTAGCCGGCGGTCTCCAGGGCCGGGCGGGCCTCGTAGTGCCAGAGGAACGCGGCGCCGGCGATGAGCACCGTGCCGGCGTCCAGCGCGATGCGCAGCACGTCGCCGCGGCCGGAGGCGCCCATCGGCAGCCGGATCAGGCTCCACAGCAGCAGGCCCATCGTGGCGCCGTACAGCGAGACCGTGACGATGGACATGTGCCGGCCGGCTGCTCCGGCGCTGAGCGAATCGTAGCCGTGCGCGAGCACGCCGGCCCCGGCCATCAGCAGGCAGGTCGCCACGGTGCGCCAGAAGCGGCGGGTGGCGGGCGGCAGGTCCGGCATCCGGGCGACCTGCCGGGACACCACGAACGGAATGATCACCGAGGTGCACGGGGCCACCCACAGCAGGAACAGCGGCTCCCGCGGGGTGGGCACGTTCCAGGCGAACACCACGACGGCGACCACGGCGATGGCCAGCGAGCCGGTGACCGCACGGCTCAGTGGCCGGATCCGGCGCCGCCGGTCCCGGGTCGTCGCCGCGCCGCTCATCGCTGCCTCCCACCGCCGGACATGTCGGCTTTGATCGGTCGGCGCGGCGGCGGGATGAGACAACGTGACGCTTCGCCCGGTCCGGCCGGCCCGTGCCGGGTGGAGCGTCCGGAGCCGCGCCGGTTGTCGCCGGAAGCAGGTTTCGCCGGATCTTGGCTCGGTGTCTGTGTTGTCATTACCTCATCGTGTTCGAATCTTGACTTTCCGTCACGAGATGGGGTGTCCGGTGGCTGCGACAGACCGGTCGGAGAGCCCGGCGCGGCGTCCGTTGCTGGTCGGCAAGGGGTGGATCCAGGCCGTCGCCCTGGTGCTGCTGTGCGGTTTCGCGGTGATGGGGCTGCTCGCCTACCGCACCTACACCGCGGAGCCGCCGATCCCGGACCGGGTGGTCGCCACCGACGGCCGGGTGCTCTACACCGGTCCGGACGTCAGTCGCGGCCAGCAGGTGTTCCTGCACAACGGGCTGATGGAGTACGGGTCGGTCTTCGGGCACGGCGCCTACCTGGGCCCCGACTTCACCGACGACTACCTGCACCGGGCGGCGGAGTCGGTGACCCGCCAGCTCGGCGGCGGCTCCGACGCGGTGGCCCGGCAGGTCGTCCGGGACTTCCAGGCCAACCGGTACGACCCGGCGACCGGGACGCTCACGTTCACCGGTGAGCAGGCCGTGGCGTTCGAGGAGAACGTCGCCCACAACACCGCGTTCTTCGGCGCGAACGACACCAGGCGCGGCCTGCGCCCGAAGGCGATCACCGATCCGACCGAGACCCGGCAGCTGACCGCGTTCTTCTCGTGGAGCGCCTGGGCGGCGTCGGCGCAGCGGCCGGGCAAGAACTACTCGTACACCAACAACTGGCCGCCGGAGCCGCTGGTCGGCAACCAGCCGACGGCGAACGTGGTGGTGTGGAGCGTGCTGTCGCTGGTGGCGTTGCTGGCCGGGATCGGCGCGCTGTTCGCGGTCTTCGGGCGCTGGGGGGACCGGCTCGGCTGGCGGGGCCGGCAGGCCGACACCATCTCGTTCCGCCGGCCGGACGCGGTCACCCTGACCCCGGCGCAGCGGGCCACCGCCTGGTTCTTCCTGGTGACCGGCGTCCTGTTCCTGGCGCAGACGCTGCTGGGCGCGGCCAGCGAGCACTACCGGGCGGACGTCACCAGCTTCTTCGGCATCGACCTGGCCCGGCTGTTGCCGTACAACCTGGTGCGCACCTGGCACCTGCAGCTGGCGCTGTTCTGGGTGTCGGCGGCGTTCCTGGCCGCCGGGATCTTCCTGGCCCCGATCATCGCCGGGCGGGAGCCGAAACGGCAGAACGTGCTGGCCTACGTGCTGCTGGGCGCGGTGGCCGTGGTCGTGTTCGGCAGCCTCGCCGGTGAGGCGATGAGCATCCACGGCGTGTTCTCCGAGCCCGGCTCGTTCTTCGCCAGCCAGGGCTTCGAGTACCTGGACCTGGCCAAGGTGTGGCAGGTGCTGCTGACGCTGGGGCTGTTCGTCTGGGCGGCGATCCTGTTCCGCGGCGTACGGGTACGGCTGGCCCGCGACCACATGGGCAACATGCCGTGGCTGTTCTTCCTGGCCGCGTGCGCGATCCCGGCGTTCTACGCGGTCGGCCTGCTGGTCGACAGCGGCGACAACTTCACCCACGCCGACTTCTGGCGCTTCTGGGTGGTCCACCTGTGGGTGGAGGACTTCCTCGAGCTGTTCACCACGGTGATGGTGGCGTACATCTTCGTGATGCTCGGCGTGATCCGCGAGCGCGTCGCGATGACCGTCATCTACCTCGACGTGGTGCTGTACTCCGCCGGCGGTGTGATCGGCACGATGCACCACCTGTACTTCTCCGGCGAGCCGGCCGAACACATGGCGCTGGGCGCGTTCTTCTCCGCCGCCGAGGTCATCCCGCTGACCTTCCTGACCGTCGAGGCGTGGAGCTTCCTGCAACTCGGCTCGCGGCAGGAGGCCCGGACGGCCACGCCGTTCCCGCACCGGTGGGCGGTGATGTTCCTGGTCGCCGTCGGCTTCTGGAACTTCGTCGGCGCCGGCATCTTCGGGTTCCTGATCAACCTGCCGATCGTGTCCTACTACGAGATCGGCACGGCGCTGACCGCCAACCACGGCCACGCCGCGATGATGGGTGTCTACGGCATGCTGGCCATCGGCCTGGCCCTGTTCTGCCTGCGCTACCTGATCCCGGAGCGGTACTGGCCGGAGCGCCTGGCGACGATCTCGTTCTGGTCGGCGAACATCGGGCTGCTGTGGATGTGTTTCGCCACCCTGCTGCCGCTGGGCGTGCTGCAGCTGTACAAGTCCGTCGACGCCGGCTACCACGCGGCCCGGACCCTGGAGTACGTCACCAACCCCACCAACAGCTTCGTCGAGTGGCTGCGGATGCCCGGCGACATCGTGTTCATCGCCGGCGGCGCGCTGCCCTTCCTCTGGATCTGCTGGCTGGGGGTGCGGCACAGCCTGCGGCGCGGACTGCGCGCCACCCTGGAGGAGCCGGACGACATGCTGTTCACCGACATCACCGTGCCGGCCTCGGACGGCCGCCAGCGGGAGGCGTCCGCGGCGGCCGCGACCAGCGGCGAGCAGAGCTGAGCCCGGCCGTGCACGCGCAGGTCTGGCTCGTCGCCGGTTACGCCGGGCTGATCCTGGCCGCGGCCGGCGCCCTGGAGCGGCTGGCCCGGCACACCGCGGCCCGGTCCGAGCGGTACCGCACCGCCGGCTTCACCTACCACCCCCGGCACGACCTGTGGATGTGCCCGCGCGACGAGCCACTGTGGCCGGCCGAGGTGGACCGGCGGCACCGGCTGATCCGCTACCGGGGCCGGCCCGGCGTCTGCAACGCCTGCCCGGTCAAGGCCGACTGCACCACCTCGCACGCCGGCCGGGAGGTGGTACGGCCGATCGACCCGTGGCCGCACTCCGAGGCCGGCCGGTTCCATCGCGGCGTGTCGGTCACCCTGAGCGCGGTCGCGGCGGCCTTCCCGCTGACCGCCACCGCCGCCTACCACCGGCCCGGCGACCTGGCGGTGCTCGGCCCGGCCGCCGCGCTGGCCGGCTGGCTGCTGTGGCGCTGGGCGGGCGATCTGCGGCGTACCCCGTCGGGGTTTCCGGAGGTCGCCACGGTGCGTCACGACCGGCGGACGACCGCGCCGCACGGCCCGGATCCGGCGGCGCCGACGCGTCAGCGTCCCGGCCGGGCGTGGGGCTTCGACCGGCACCGCTCCGGCAGCGGCTACCGCTCGGTGCGGGCCGCGCGGGCACGCGACCGGAAGGACCGGCCGTGACCGGCCGGTGGGCCGGGCCGGCGCCGGCAGCGCGGAACCGCGGCGCGCAGGACCGGCCGTGATCGGCCTGGGGATCGGCTCCGCCCTGATCGTCGCGGCGGCCCTGGTCGCCGCCGGCTCCCTGCGGGTGCTGCGGGAGTACGAACGCGCGGTCGTCTTCCGCCTCGGCCGCCTGCGCGGCGCCCGCGGCCCGGGCCCGGTGCTGCTGCTGCCGTTGCTGGACCGGATGGAACGGGTGCCGCTGCGCACCATCACCCTGACCATCCCGCCGCAGGAGATCATCACCCGTGACAACGTGCCGGCCCGGGTCAACGCGGTCGCCTACTTCCGCGTCGTCGACCCGGTCCGGGCCATCGTGGAGGTGGAGGCGTATCCGGTCGCCACCTCGCAGATCGCGCAGACCACGCTGCGCAGCGTGCTCGGCCACGCCGACCTGGACACCCTGCTGGCGGAGCGGGAAGAGCTCAACGAGAACCTCCGGGCGATCATCGACGAGCAGACCGGGCCCTGGGGCGTCAAGGTCACCACTGTCGAGATCAAGGACGTCGAGATCCCGGAGGCCATGCAGCGCGCCATGGCCCGGCAGGCGGAGGCCGAGCGGGAGCGCCGCGCCAAGATCATCAACGCCGCCGGGGAGCACGAGGCCGCGCAGGCGTTGGCCGACGCCGCGCACATCCTGGCCGGCAGCCCGTCCGCGCTGCAGCTGCGCTACCTGCAGACCCTGCTGGAGCTGGGCGGTGACCAGCGGACGACGGTGGTCTTCCCGTTACCGATCGACCTGATCGCCCCGTTCCTGCAGCACCCGCCGGCCCCGCGGGCACCGGACGTCGCACCACCGGTCCCGGCGGTGCCGCCGCCGGCGCGCACACCCGGCGGCGCCGAACCGGCCGCCGGCAACGGATCCGCCACGACGACCAGGTCGCCGTAGGACCGGTCACCGGCCCGATCGGCCGCCGACGCGGAACTCCTCCAGCACGGCGAGCACCCGGTCCGCCGCCTCCCGCAGGGCCCGCAGCTCGGCGCCGCCGATGTCGCGGGGCTGCACGTCGCTGACGCAGTGCGCGCCGATGACCGCGCCGTCCGCGGCGACCAGCGGCACGCCGGCGTAGCTGCGGATCCCGGTGTCGGCGAAGATCGACCGGTGCTGGTCGTCCGCCGACCGTGCGGCGTCGGCCACGGTGTAGGCGTCCGCGCCGCGCACCGTGCTCGCGCAGAACGACCAGTCCACGTGCACGGCGCGGTCCGGCTCGTCCGGGCGGCGCTCGTCGTGCAGCCCGGCGAGGTACTGGGCGTAGTCGAGGACGATGGTGACGGCGCCCACGGGCCAGCCGAGCGTGCCCGCGGTGTCCCTGCAGATCTCGTCGAGCCGTCGGCGCAGTTCCGGCCGGAACAGGTCGAACGTGGCGATCGTCGCCAACCGTGCCTGGTCGTCGAGCGCGATGGGCGGGTGCGGCATGGCGGGCCTTTCGAAGCTGCGCCGGCCGGCCGGCGCTGACCGTCGGTACGTCAGACCGATCGACCGGCCCGGCCCGCGGTTGAGCCATTCCGCCGCCCCGGGCGTCGTATGCCTCACCTGAGCCGGCGCCGAGCCGATTCATCCGGCAACGGGTCGCTACGGACGGAGACGGATGAGACGGGGACCGGTACGGGCCACAGGGGTCGAGCGCACGTTCGACGAGGGCCGCCTGATCGTGTCGAAGACCGACCGGAAAGGGATCATCCGGTACGTCAACGCGCTGTTCCTCGAGGTCTCGGCCTACCGGGAGGAGGACATCGTCGGCCAGCCGCACAACGTGATCCGGCACCCGGACATGCCGCGCTGCGTCTTCCGGCTGCTGTGGGACCGGCTGGCCGCGGGCCGGGAGATCTTCGCGTACGTGGTGAACCTCGCCGGTGACGGCAGCCACTACTGGGTGCTGGCGCACGTGACGCCGACCTTCGACCGCGGTGGCGCGGTGACCGGCTACCACTCGAACCGGCGCGCGCCCGGCCGCCCGGCGGTGCAGCGGATCGAACAGCTCTACGCCGACCTGAGCGCGACGGAGCGGCGGCACACCCGTCCGGCCGACGCCATCGAGGCGTCCACCGGGATGCTCGACGCGTACCTGGCGCAGCGCGGCCAGGACTACGACGAGTTCGTGTGGGAGCTCGCCGGCGCGCCCGCGGGAACGGTCCGATGAAGCGGCTCGCCGAGCGCCGCCCGGCCGCCGCCGGCACGGACACCGAACTGCAGGAGTACCGGCAGGCCGTCGAGGAGGTGCTGTCGGTGCTGCTCCGGCTGCAGCAGGGCGACCTGGAGGCGCGGGTGCCGGCGCTGCGCGGGCCGGAGCCGGTGCAGCGCCTGCGGGACGCGTTCAACGATGTCATCGACGTCAACGACGCCTTCATCCGGGAGGCGGTCGCCTCGCTGACCGCCGCCAGCCACGGCGAGTACTACCGGCGGTTCCTGTCGCGCGGCCTGCCCGGCGCCTACGGCGAGGCCGCCGACAGCATCAACGCCGCCCGGGAGCACATGAGCGAGACCGCGGCCGCGGTCGCGCGCGGCACCCGCAAGCGCCTGGAGCTCGCCGACCGGGTGCAGGAGGTGGCCGAACAGGTGGCCGCCGCCTCGACCGAGCTGGGCGCGTCCTCGGACACCCTCTCGACGTCGGCGCGGCAGGCGGTCGACCGGGTGGAGGGGGCGGTCCGGACCGTCCAGAGCCTGGAAGCCTCGTCCGCGGAGATCCACAAGGCGGTGGTGCTGATCAAGCACATCGCCGCGCAGACCCGCCTGCTCGCCCTCAACGCCACCATCGAGGCGGCCCGGGCCGCGGATGCCGGTCGCGGCTTCGCCGTGGTGGCCAGCGAGGTGAAGGCGCTGGCCGACGAGGTCAACCGGTCCTCCGACGACATCGCCTCGCAGGTGGCCACGGCGCAGGGCTCGGCGCACAACGCCGCCGAGGTGATCCACACCATCGCCAACGTGATCGCCGAGATGGAGCAGCAGGTGGCCGGCGTCGCCGCGGCCGCCAACGGCGGGACGGCCGGCGAGGCCGGGCTCTCCCAGATGGCCGAGACGCTGCGCGGTGAGATAGCGAAGCTCGCCGACAGCTGAGCCGCGGGGGCCTCAGGCCCCCGCGGCTCAGCGCAGGGCGTCGCGCAGGAAGGCGGCGGCCTGCGCGGTGGCGGCCCGTGCCGCGTACGTGTCGCGCAGCGCGTCCAGCGTCACGAAGTCGTGGACGGCGCCCTGGTAGCGCACCGCGGTGACCGGGACGCCGGCGGCGCGCAGCCGGGCCGCGTACGCCTCGCCCTCGTCGCGCAGCACGTCCGCCTCCGCGACGATGACCAGCGCCGGTGGCAGCCCGGCGAGCTGTTCCGTGGTCGCCCGCAGCGGGGACGCGGTGATCTCGGCCCGGGCCGGGACGTCCGGGGCGTACTGGTCCCAGAACCACGGCATGGTGTCGCGCCGCAGCCCGTGCCCCTCGGCGAACTGGTGGTACGAGTCGGTGTCGAAGGTCGCGTCGGTGACCGGGTAAAACAGCACCTGCCCGGCCAGCGTCGGGCCGGAGCGCTGCTTGACCATGATGCTCACCGCGGCGGCCAGGTTGCCGCCCGCGCCGTCCCCGGCGACGGCGATCCGGCACGGGTCCAGGCGGTGCCCGGCGCCGTGCACCGCCACCCACTCCAGCGCCGTGTAGATCTCCTCGATCGCGATCGGGTAGCGGGCCTCCGGTGACCGGCTGTAGTCGACGAACACCAGCGCCGAGCCGGAACGTACGGCCAGCTCGCGGACCAGCCGCTCATGGGTGCCGGGGTCGCCGAAAACCCAGCCGCCGCCGTGGGCGTACAGGGTCGCCGGCAGCACGCCGGCCGGGCCGGGCGGCCGGACCAGCCGGATCCGCACCCGGCCGGACGGGCCCCCGGTGATCTCGACGTCCTCGATCTGCGCGGCGGGCAGCGGCACCCCGTCGCCGGACTGCGCCGCGGCGACCGTCTTGCGGCCCTGCTCGACCCCGAGCTCGTGCAGGTACGGCGGCAGCGCGGCGTCCCGCACGAACCGCTCGGCCGCGGGCTCCAGGACGGGCTTCGGGTAGCTCATGGCCTCAGCGTGAAGGACCGCCGGCGGCGCGTCGTCCGTCGAATGACTGCACCGACGGCAGTTGCGCCCGGCGCTTCACCCCGAGGATCGAGTACGCCCTGCTCAGGTGGGTTCCGACGGTGCGCGCGGACAGGCCCAGGCGGGCCGCGATCCGCGCGTTGGTCAGCCCCTGCGCGGCCAGCGCCACCACCTGGCGCTGCTGCGGGGTGAGCCCGCCCCCCGGGGCGCCGCCCGGCCGCGGCGGCGCGGCGGCCGCCGCCAGCTCCGCCTCCGCCCGCTCCCGCCAGGCGGGCAGCCCGGCCGCCGCGAACACGTCCCGGGCGGCGCGCAGCAGCGGGCGGGACTCGGCCGGCCGCTGCCGGCGGCGCAGCCACTGCGCGTAGTCCATCCGGGCCAGGGCCCGCTCGAACGGCCACTGGTCGGTGGCCGGGTCGGCCAGCGCCAGCCGGAAGAACGTCTCGGCGGCCGGATCCGGCCCGGCCAGCAGCGCCCGGGCCCGGTGCCAGATCGCGGACAGCCGCGCCGAGCGCAGGGCCCGCACCCCGGGCTCGGCCGCCGTCACCACGGCGGCCGCCTCGCCGGTACGGTCCACGGCCACCGCGACCAGCGCCAGGTCCGCCAGGCACAGGGCGGCCACCCGGTGGTGGACCGGGCGGCCGGCCCGGTCGTAGTGCCGCCGCAACCGGTGGAACGCCAGCTCGTGCTCGCCCCGGATCCCGGCGATCAGGCCCTGCGCCCGGTCCAGCCGCAGGTCGTGCAGCGCGTGACGGCCCGGCTGGAGGGCGTCGCGGGCGGCGCCGAGGCGGTCGGCGGCATCCGGCTGCTCGCGCAGCACCGCGACCGCGGCCAGCGTGGCCAGGGCACCGGCCCGGGTGTCCGTGGTGATCAGGGCGTGCCGGTCGGCGTCGGTGACCCGCAGCGCCTCCCGGGCGTGCGCGAGCGCCCCGTCCAGGTCGGCGGCGTCGTAGTCGGCCCAGGCCAGCGCGCCGAGCGCGATCGGGCGCAGCAGCCCGCCCGGCGGGTCCAGGGTGACCACCCGGGCCAGGTGCCGGCGGGCCGCCCCGGTCTCGTGCCGGGCCTGGGCCATCGTCCCGAGCGCGACGGCCCGCTCGGCCGGGCTCATCCGGCCGGCCGGGCCGGGCCGGTCGTACTCGTTGATCAGCTGGTGCACCCGGCCGGTGGGGTCGAGGTCGTCGACCACGGCGTGCGCCCAGGCGGTGAGCAGGTCCGCGGTCTCCGCGGCGTCCGGGTGCGCCGGGGACGGCCCGGTGGCCGCCAGCGCGGAGCGGACCTCGGCGCGGATCCGGTCGTCGCCGCGCAGCCACGCGGTCCGCAGCAGGTGCCCGAGACCCCGGGGCTCGCGCGGGCCGGCCGGGGCGAGCTGGCGTTCCCAGGCCGGCTCGCCGGCCAGCCGGGCGTGGTGCGCGGCCAGCCGGGCCCGGATCCGGGCGTGCTCCGGGTCCGGGCTGACCGCGGCGGCCATGGCCAGGGCGTACGTCGCGGCGTGCACCCGGCCGGCCCGGTTCAGGTGCGCGCCGGCCCGTTCCAGCACCGCGGCGCGGGATTCGTCGGGGGCCGGGTCGGCGCGCGCCAGGTGCCAGGCGCGGGCCGGGTCGCCGGCCGGGAGCCGGGCGGCGAGCTCGCGCCGGGCCGCCCGGCGCCGCGCCGAACCGGCCCGCTCCAGCACCGCCGCCCGGATCACCGGGTGGCGGAACCGGCGTCCGGGGCGCAGCACCCCTGCGCCGGCCAGACCGGCCCAGACGGCCGGTTCGGCGGCCCCGGCGAGCGCCGCCGCGACGCGCCGGCCCGGGGTCTCGGCGGCGACCGCGGCCAGCACCGCGGCGCGCAGGTGGACCGGGTCGAGGGTGTCGACGGCCGGGGCCAGGGCGCGGCGCAGCCGGGACGGGACCGGGAGTTCGGTGGCGGTCGGCGGGATCTCGGCGGCCGGGGGCAGGTGCCGGGCCAGCTCGGTGAGGGCGAGCGGGTTCCCGGCGGCCTGCGCGGTCAGCAGCCGGGCCGCCGGGTGCGCGCGCACGCCGGGCAGGCCGGCCAGCAGCCGCTCCGCCTCGGCGCGGCTGAGCCGCCCGAGGTCCACGGTGACGGCCGCTTCGAGGCCTGCGCCCGGTGGGGCGGGCGCCGGGTGGGCGGTGGATGGCGCGAGCGTCGCGGCCAGGACCGGGATGTGCGGCTGGGTGACGATCACGGTACGCGACAGCGCGTCCAGCCGGTCCAGGTCGTCGGCGCACCAGAGGCGGCGTCCCCGGCCGGCCAGATGCTCGGCGAGCAGCGACACCGCCTCGGGCAGCGGGGCCGGCGGCACGTCCGGGGCGTCCGCGCCGAAGAGCCGGGCGAACGCGGCCACGGCGGCCGGCGGCAGCGCGCGCGTCTCGTGCTGCACCGGGGTGAGCAGCCGTTGCAGGCCGGCGCCGGGCAGCGACCGGTCGCCGGGCAGCGCGCGGACCGCGAGCACGGCCACCCCGGTGGCGGCGTGCCGGGCGGCGGCCGCGGCGAGCACGGCGGAGCGGCCGGTGCCCCGCGCGCCGGCCACCCGCACCGAGTGCCCGTCGCGCAGCGCCGCGGCGATCTGATCCAGCTGGGCCGCACGCCCGATCAGCGTCACGGTCGCGCCGCCTCGCCGAGGGTGGCCCGCAGCCGGCCGGTGACCTGCCCGATCGGGGACCGGGCGCGCTCCGCCGGCCGGCGCGCGGCATGGTCCGGAGCGGTCATGGCTGCCCCTTCGGGGCCGGGCCGTCGGCGGCCCGGCGCGGATCCCGCGGCGCGCGCCGGTCCAGGGCGGCGACCAGGTCGCCGAGCTGGGTGCGGTTGGTGACGCCGAGCTGCGGGAAGAGCCGGTACAGGTGGGAGCCGACGGTGCGCGGGGAGAGGAACAGGCGCTCGCCGATCTCCCGGTTGGTCAGACCCCGCGCGGCGAGCCGGACGATCTGCTCCTGCTGGGCGCTCAGCCCGGCGAACCGGTCGCCCTCGGTGGGCGCGGTGGCGATGCGCAGATCGGTGTGGACCCGGGCGGTCCACGCCGCGGCGCGCAGGCGCTCGAACGTGTCCAGCGCGCCGACCAGCACGTCGCGGGCCCGGGCCGGCTGCTGGGCGCGGCGCAGCCGGTCGGCGAGCTCGACCGCGAGCACCGCCCGCTCGAACGGCCAGCGGTCCGCGCCCGGCGCGTCGAGCACCGCGGACAGCCGCCGCGCGCCGTGGGCCGGGTCCGGGACCAGCAGGGCGTCGGCCGCGGCGAGGCGCGACCGCGTGCGGGCGGTCAGCCACGATCCGCGGTACGCCTCCCGCAACCGCTCGTGGATCGCCCGCGCCTGCGCCGTACGACCGGCGTGCCCCGCCGCCACGATCAGATCCGGAAGCAGCAGCGGCTGCCACGGATGCGGGATCTCCACCGCCGCGCGCAGCCGCCGGTACGCCTCCCGGTGCTCCCCGGCTGCCGCCGCGGCGACCCCCCGGGCCCAGCCCAGGCGCAGCCGCAGCGCCGGTTCGGCCGGTTCGGCGAGCTCCGGCTCGGCACGGCCGCGACCGGCTCCGATCACCGCGAGCTGGACCTGGGCGCCGGCCCGAACCATGGTCGCCTCGGCCGTCACCGGCGAGGCCAGCAGCGGCACCAGCCACCGCTCGGCCTCCACCCAGCGGCCGGTGTCGATCAGCGCCCAGCAGGCGGCGCCGGGCGCGGTCAGGATCACGCTGGCCGCCGTCCCGCCGACCGCGGCCCGCACCCCCGGCGTGAGCAGCCGCAGCGCCTCTTCCGGCTCGTCGAGCAGCATCGCCGCGGCACCGGCCACCGCGGCCGGCCCGAGCTGCGCGGCCGTCACCGGATCGGGCACGTCCCGGATCGCCGCCCGGACCCGCTCGTCCGGCCGGACCAGCGCCAGCGCCAGCGGGTTGCCGCCGCCCGCGGCGAGCAGGGCGGCGCCCAGCGCCTCGTGCAGCGGGCCGGACCCGAGCAGGAAGGCCGGCAGCGCGGCGGTGTCGATCAGCGTCGCCGGCGGCGCGGCCGGGTCCGAGCCGGTGAGGGCACCGGTGAGCAGCGCCGCGGCGTCGGCCACCCGGCCGCGCATGGTCAGCACCCACGAGGCGAGCGCGTCCAGGCCGGCCCGCATGGCCGGGTCCGCGTCCGGGGTGAGCGCCGCCCGGGCCCGGGCGGCGATGTCGGCGGCCCAGCGGATCCGGCCGACCGCGGCCGCGCGGGCGGCGGCCTCCAGCAGCACCGGCGCCCGCCCGGCGGCCGGCAACCGGTCACCGGCCTGCTCCAGCAGGCCGATCGCGGTGACCGCGGCGGCGCCGTCGAGTGTCCGGGCGGCGGCGATCAGCTCGGCGGCCAGCTGCGGGTCGACGCCGTCGGCGGCCTCGGCCCGGTGCCACAGCGCGCGGCGCGGATCGGCGCTGGCCCGGGCCAGGATCCGGTGCGCCCGACGCCGGGCGTCGACGCCGGCCGTGTCGAACACGGCGAACTCCACCAGCGGATGCCGGAATCGGACCACCGCGTCGGTCACCGTGACCAGGCCGGCCTCCTCGGCGGGCTGCCAGGCGGCCAGGGTCACCGCCGGCTCGGCCCGGGCCAGCGCGGTGACGCTTCGCTCGCCGGCCGCGGCCAGGGTCAGCGCGTGCCGGGAGACCTCCGGCAGGTCCCGTACGCGACGGGCGAACATCTCCGCCACCCCGGCCTCCGCCGGCGTGCCGGGCCCGGCGCCGTATTCGTGCAGGGCCAGCGGATTGCCGGCGGCCCGGCGCAGCACCTCCAGCCGGGTCGCGCCGGCCGGCGCCCCGAGCCGGTCGAGCAGGCGTTCGGCCTCCCGGTCGGTCAGCGGCGGCACCGGGATCTGGCGTACCAGCTCGGCCAGCTCGACCGGCGCCCGCTCGGTGCGGGCGGCGAACAGCGCGACCACCGGCAGCTGCCGCCAGCTGAGCACCGAGGTCAGGGTGAGCAGCAGGTCCAGCGAGGGCGGATCGGTGCGGTCCACGTCGTCGACCGCCAGCACCAGCGTCCGGTCGCCGGCCAGCAGCGAGGCGGCCGCGCACACCGCCGCCCGCAGCGCCAGCAGGTCGGGACCGGCGCTCGCGCCGGTCAGGGCGGCATGCAGCGCGCGGTGCTGCCCGCCGGGCAGATCGTCCAGGCGGGCGCCGCCGAACAGGGCGCGCAGCACCGAGTACGCCTCCGCGCCGGACTCGCCGGTGGCCCGCAGCACCGGCAGACCCCGCTGGCGGGCGTGCTCGGCGAAGCGGTCGACCAGCGTGGTCTTCCCGATGCCGGCCGGGCCGACCAGCAGCGCCCCGGCGCCGTCGGACCGCTCCGGGCCCAGCAGCGCGACCAGCTCGGCCCACACCCCGGCCCGGCCGATCAGGCCGGGCGCGTCCAGGTCGAGATCCATCCGGTGGCTCCCCCAGGCGTGCCGTCGATCCCCGCCCAGTCTGCCCGGACCGCGGGCGCGGCCCAAGCCGCAGTGACCGGCATCGCCGGGGGCGCCGGGCCGCCCCGGGACGCCGCCGTCACCGGTAGGCGGCGTGCCCGGTCAGCGCCTGGCCGATGACCAGGGTGTGGATCTCCGAGGTCCCCTCGTAGGTGAGGACCGACTCCAGGTTGTTCGCGTGGCGCAGCGGGGAGTACTCCAGGGTGATGCCGCTGCCGCCGAGGACGGTGCGGCACGTGCGGGCGATCGACAGCGCTTTGCGGACGTTGTTCAGCTTGCCGACGCTGACCTGGTGCGGCTTGATCGTGCCGGCGTCCTTGAGCCGGCCCAGGTGCAGGGCGAGCAGCGCGGAGGTGTTCAGGTCCACCGCCATGTCCGCCAGCTTCTGCTGGGTGAGCTGGAACGCGGCGATCGGGCGGTCGAACTGGACGCGGGTGTTCGCGTAGTCGATCGCGGTGCGCAGGCAGTCGCGGCCGGCGCCGACCGCGCCGAAGATGATGCCGAAACGGGCCTCGTTCAGGCAGCTCAGCGGGGCGCCGAGGCTGTGCGCGCCGGGGAGCCGGGCGGAGTCGGGCAGGCGCACCCCGTCCAGGATCAGCTCACCGGTGATCGACGCGCGCAGGGACAGCTTCTGCTTGATGGTGCGGGTGGTGAACCCGGGGGTGCCCCGGGGGACCAGGAAGCCGCGGATGCCGTCCTCGGTCCGCGCCCAGACGGTGGCGACGTCGGCGATGCTGCCGTTGGTGATCCACATCTTGGTGCCGGTGAGGATCCAGTCGTCGCCGTCGCGGACCGCCCGGGTGCGCATGTTGGCCGGGTCGCTGCCGAAGTCCGGCTCGGTCAGCCCGAAGCAGCCGATCGCCTCGCCGGCCGCCATCCGGGGCAGCCACTGGAGTTTCTGCTCCTCCGAGCCGTACTTGAAGATCGAGAACATCGCCAGCGAGCCCTGCACCGACACGAAACTGCGCAGGCCGGAGTCGCCGGCCTCCAGCTCCAGGCAGGCCAGGCCGTAGGCGACGGCGCTGGTGCCGGCGCAGCCGTACCCGTCCAGGTGCATGCCGAGCACGCCGAGCTTGCCCAGTTCCGGGGCGAGCTCGCGGGGGAACGTGCCGGCCTCGAACCACTCCGCGACGTACGGCCGGACCCGGTCGGCCACGAACCGGGCCACCGTCTCCTGGATCTGCCGTTCCTCGTCGTTGAGCAGCCCGGCGATGTCGAGCAGTTCGAGCGGATCGGTCATCGTCATCCCAGGAGTCTGCGGCCTGCCGGGCCCGGCGCGGTAGCCCCGATCACTTCTCGGTCAGGTTGGTCAGCGGCGTGGGCCGCTGGATGTTCGACGGCGCGTTCCACTTCTGCAGGTCGGACGTGTTGCACACGGCTACCTTGACCTTGGCGGTGTGGTCGCCGTGCCAGTCCGGGCTGGCGACGGTGAGGTCGGTGGGGGTCAGGCAGAAACCCTTGTAGTCCATGATCCGGTAGCTGGTCCCGTAGTCACCGGTGTCGTGGTAGACGGTCCACTGGTACTCCGTCCTCAACTTGGCGGACGCGGTCGGGCAGGACTCCACGGTCACGTAGACGGTGCTGGCCGCGCTGCCCGGCGACCGCAGGCAGTAGTCCTTGTTCGGGACGTCCTTGACCGTGCTGTTCGGGTTGTTGACGACGATCGGCCCGGTGGCCGAGATGGCCGGCAGGACCGGGACCGGATGCGTCCACTGCTGGTTGAGCTCGACGTTGCCGGACGGGTCCTGCTTGCAGTACCAGGCGATCATGTACCTCTGGTTGACGTCCTTGTTCGTCACGTCCAGGCAGCGGCTGAACTGCTTGTAGTTGACCAGCTGGTTGGTGCTGTCACCGGCCATCCCGGCGCCCACCCCGGGGTCGGAGCGCCACACGGTGGTGCCGCCGTTCGCGGAGCAGCTGCCCAGGGCGATCGACGCGGGCGTGGCGACCCGGGTGATGCAGTAGCTGTCCTGGGCCGCGACCGTCGCGCCGGCCGAGGTGGTCTTCATGTAGGACGCGTGGAACATGCTGCTGCCGTCCAGGCCCCACTGGAACCGGTAGTCGCGGACCGTCGGGCAGGGCTGGAAGACGATGGTGGTGCCGTTCCGGTGCGGCGAGGGGCCCGAGGACAGGCACATGCCGGCCTGCGCCGTGGACGACTCCGAGTAGATCAGCTTGAGGTACAGGTCGGGCGTGTAGCCGAACTGCTGCCGGCTGCTGCCGTCGCAGGTCCTGACCCCGACCGCGGTGCCGGCCGCCGGGCTCTTCGCCGCCCCGGCGTCGAAGCACAGGTTGTAGTCGGCGACCTTGATCTGGCCGCCCGGGATGTTGGTGTTGCTGGTGGAGAAGACGTAGGTGGCGACCAGGGTGCGGGTGACCGACCCGCTGATGCCGGCCGACTCGACGATCGCCGTGGTGGGCACCTCGTTGACGGCGCATCCGGCCATCACGTCGCCGTCCCGGTCGCGGTAGGTCACCGACACCGAGTACGACGACTTCACGTTGCCGTCGGCGACGCCCACCACGCCGGTCATCTGACAGGGCGGCACGTCCTCCAGGAAACCGTTCAGGCTCTCGTCCGAGGCGGCCCGGACGCGCGCCATCATCACGTCCATGCCGGCCTGGGCGGCATCGAGCGCGGAGGCGCGCTGCGCGTAGTTCTGGCTGTTCATGATCTGGCGGACCACGATCGGCACCATCGTGGTGGACAGCGACAGCACGACGGTGACGACGAGCATCGCCATCGGCATCGACCCCCGGTCGTCGCCGGGGCGGAGCGAGAGCCTCATGCGGCCGGCCTTCCCTTGCTGCACTCGTTGAGCGCCGGAGTGTTGCGGCTGGTGTTCTGGGCGGTGAAGAGCACGTCCACGGGCAGGCTGGTGTTGCCGGCCCGGCCGGTGAACCGCAGCCGGATCTGGGCGTGCTCGGGTTCGTACTCGCTGCCGACACCGCTGGTGTCCGGGCTCGCCGAGGCGTACGGCTCGTCGCCGGGCGCGTAGACGGTGAACGGGGCGACGGTCCCGGTCTGCGCCAGGTCCGAGGCGAGCGGGATCGCGCTGCCCGGCGTGGTGCCGGGCAGCGTCCAGGCGGCCCGGGTGAGCGTGCCGTCCCGGAAGACGAGCTGCTGGCAGCCGGTGGCGGTGGCGTACTCCAGGTACCAGGCGGAGCCCACCTGGGCGGGGGTGGACACCCAGGTGGCGTAGCGCAGCTCCTTGTCCAGCCGGCGGAAGCTGTTGCCGACCTCGTCCCGGGCGATGCTCAGCGTCTCGGTGCGGTTGACGGTGGAGTACACCTCCAGGACCGCGCCGGTGACCAGCATCAGGATCATCGACATCAGCGACGTGGCGACGATCAGGTCGATCAGCGAGAAACCCTGATCGTCGGTGGCCGGCGCGGGCGGCGGGGTCTCCCGGTCGTCGCTCATGTGATCTTCCAGACGAAGGTGAGGATGCTGCTGCTCGGCGGGGTCAGGGTGGTGGCCGTCGCGGTGACGGTCCAGGTGCCGGCCGTGGTCGGCGTCCCGGAGATCACCCCGGTCAGCGCGTTGAGGCTCAGGCCCGGCGGCAGGCCGGTGACCGACAGCGACGGCGACAGGTTGAGCAGGGTCCCGTTCGTGGCCAGCGTCAGGGACCTCGCCGTGCCCCGGGCGGTCGTCTGATCCGGTGCGGTCAGCGACGGCGCGGTGAAGATCAGCGAGTCGGTGGTGGTCAGGATCATCACGAACTGCTGGCCGGCGGTGCCACCCGCGCCGTCGGTGACGGTGATCGTGGGCAGGAACCGGCCGGACGCGGTGGGCCGGCCCGAGACGACGCCGGTCCGGGCGTTGACCGAGAGGCCGGGCGGCAGGCCGGTGGCGCTGTAGGTGTAGCTCCCGTCGCCGCCGGAGCCGGCCGCGGTCAGGTCGATCCTCGCCTTCAGGTCGATCGTCCGGTCGGCCAGCGTGCCCAGGGTGAGCGCGGGGTGCACGGTGTGGGTGTAGGAGGCCGTGCCGGTGCGCCGGTTGACGTCGGTCACGGTGACCTTCACGGAGTAGACGCCGGCGGTGGTGGCGGCGCCGGTGATCGCCCCGGTGGTGGCGTTCAGGGTCAGCCCGTCCGGCAGCCCCTCCGCGGCGAAGGTGTACGGGGTCGCCCCGTTGGCGCCGGTGACGGCCAGGGTGACCGCCTCGCCGACGTGGCCGGCGGCGCTCGCCGGCACGGTCACGGTGGGCAGGCGCAGCACGGTGAACCTGACCGACCCGGTGTTGTTGCGGTTCGCGCGGTCGGTGACGGTGGCGGTGGTCGAGGTGACGCCGGCGACGGTCGGGGTTCCGGTGATCACGCCGGCCGGGGTCATCCCGAGACCGGCCGGGAGCGCGCCGACGGTCCAGGAGTTCGGCAGCTGGCCGCCGCGCGCCTGCATCTGGTACGTCACGGCCTCGTTGACGTACCAGGTCTGGTCGTTGTTCATCACCTGCGGGGCCGGACGGTTGAAGTCGAAGGTCGGCTCGGAGGCGTTCGACACCAGGGTGGTGGCGACGTAGTCGCAGGTGCCGCCGGAGCAGCTGTGGTCGGGCCAGGTCTCGAGCACCACGACGCGGAAGAACCGCAGGATCTGGGTGGTGTCGGCGGGCGCGCCCGAGCCCTTGGGGTAGACGCACTCACTGGTGCCGGTCAGGTAGACCTCGCACTTGCCGACGTAGATGTTCTGCGTGTAGGTGGTCCCCTCCACGGTGACCCGCTGCGCGTTCGTGGAGATCGGCGCGTCCACGCCCGCGGTGGCGGCGGCGTCGGTGATCATCGGGTCGCCGGCGACCTCCATGGCCGCCAGGAACGGCCGGACCACGGCGGGCGCCTCGTCGAACTGCCGCTGGGTGGCGGTCTTGCTGCGGCCGCTCAGCAGCGAGCTGCCCTTGAGGCCGCGCACCTGCTCCATGGCGGTGTCGGCCAGCTGCACCGCGGCCTGCTTGGTGCGCTGCTTGTTGACGCTCACCAGACTGCTCAGGAAGAACGGGCTGCTGGCAATCATGATGGTGCTCACGATCGCGACCGCGAGGACCATCTCGAAGACGCTGTAGCCCTCGTCGCCGGTCTCCGGCCGTGCTTCGCTCACCACCGCGTTCTCCCGCATGCTTGCCGTTCGTCGAGCCGGTCCGGCACGGCGAGACACCGTCGGCGGCGTCTCGATGTGACGTGCTGTAGATCGGCAGGCGGCCGGGCCCGTTTAGAGGTTCGGCCCCGGGGCGACGCCCGCGAACCGGTCAGGAGACGAGAAGCGAGGTTCGGCGCGGGGGCGACGCCCGCGAATCGGTCAGGAAACGAGAAGCACCGCGCTGCGCGCCGCCACTAGCCTTGCCGCCATGGATGAGACGCCGGTGCGGCACGCCGCCGACAGCCACGATCTGATCCGCGTGCACGGCGCGCGGGTGAACAACCTCAAGGACGTCAGCGTCGAGATTCCCAAGCGCCGGCTGACCGCCTTCACCGGCGTCTCCGGCTCCGGCAAGAGCTCGCTGGTCTTCGGCACCATCGCCGCCGAGTCGCAGCGGATGATCAACGAGACGTACAGCGCGTTCGTGCAGGGCTTCATGCCCGCCCTGGCCCGGCCCGAGGTGGACGTGCTGGAGGGCCTGACCACGGCGATCGTGGTGGACCAGGAGCGGATGGGCGCCGACCCGCGCTCCACGGTCGGCACCGCCACCGACGCCAACGCCATGCTGCGGATCCTGTTCAGCCGGCTCGCCCGGCCGCACATCGGCTCGCCGCAGGCGTACTCGTTCAACGTCGCCTCGATCTCCGGCGCCGGCGCGGTCACCCTCGACAAGGGCGGGGTCACCACCCGGGAACGGCGCAGTTTCCGCATCACCGGCGGCATGTGCCCGCGGTGCGAGGGCCGCGGCGCGGTCACCGACTTCGACCTGACCGCGCTGTACGACGAGCGGAAGTCGCTCAACGAGGGCGCGCTCACCATCCCCGGGTACAGCATGGACGGCTGGTACGGCCGGATCTTCCGGGGCAGCGGCTTCTTCGATCCGGACAAGCCGATCCGCGAGTACACCGAGCGGGAGCTGCACGACCTGCTGCACCGGGAGCCGGCCAAGATCAAGGTCGACGGCATCAACCTGACGTACGCCGGCCTGATCCCGTCGATCCAGAAGTCCTTCCTGGCCAAGGACCGGGAGGCGATGCAGCCGCACATCCGCGCCTTCGTCGACCGGGCCATCACGTTCACCACCTGCCCGGACTGCGACGGCACCCGGCTCAACGAGGGCGCCCGCTCGTCGAAGATCAAGGGCGTCAACATCGCCGACGTCTGCCGGATGCAGATCAGTGACCTGGCCGAGTGGGTGCGCGCCCTCGACGAGCCCTCGGTCGCCCCGCTGCTGGCGAAACTCCAGCACACCCTGGACTCGTTCATCGAGATCGGACTGGGCTACCTGTCCCTGGACCGCCCGGCGGGCACCCTCTCCGGCGGCGAGGCACAGCGCACCAAGATGATCCGGCACCTCGGCTCGTCGCTGACCGACGTCACCTACGTCTTCGACGAACCCACCATCGGGCTGCACCCGCACGACATCCAGCGGATGAACCAGCTGCTGCGGCAGCTGCGGGACAAGGGCAACACGGTGCTGGTGGTGGAACACAAGCCGGAGGCGATCGCGATCGCCGACCACGTCGTCGACCTCGGCCCGGGCGCCGGCGCGAACGGCGGCGAGATCGTCTACCAGGGCAGCCTGGCGGGGCTGCGGGCGAGCGGCACGCTGACCGGGCGGCACATGGACGACCGGGCGGCGCTCAAACCCGACGTACGCAAGCCGGCCGGCTTCCTCCCCGTGCGCGGCGCCGCCACCCACAATCTGCGCGACGTCGACGTGGACATTCCGCTCGGCGTGCTCGTCGTGGTCACCGGTGTGGCCGGGTCCGGCAAGAGCTCCCTGATCCACGGCTCGGTGGCCGGGCGTGACGGCGTGGTGGCGGTCGATCAGGGCGCGATCCGGGGATCGCGGCGCAGCAACCCGGCGACGTACACCGGCCTGCTGGAACCGATCCGCAAACAGTTCGCCAAGGCCAACGGGGTGAAGCCGGCGCTGTTCAGCGCCAACTCCGAGGGCGCCTGCCCGAACTGCAACGGCGCCGGGGTGATCTACACCGATCTCGCGATGATGGCCGGGGTGGCCACCACCTGCGAGGTGTGCGAGGGGCGGCGGTTCGACGCGTCCGTGCTGGAGTACCGGGTCGGTGGCCGGGACATCAGCGAGGTGCTGGCGATGCCGGTCACCGAGGCGGTGGAGTTCTTCGCCGCGGGGGAGGCCCGCAACCCGGCCGCGCACCGGATCCTTCAGCGGCTCGCCGACGTCGGCCTCGGCTACCTCACCCTGGGCCAGCCCCTGTCCACCCTCTCCGGCGGCGAACGGCAGCGGGTCAAGCTGGCCGTGCACATGGGCGAGGAGGGCGGCGTCTTCGTCCTCGACGAGCCGACCACCGGGCTGCACCTGGCCGATGTGGCGCAACTGCTCGGCCTGCTGGACCGGCTGGTCGACGCCGGGCGCTCGGTCATCGTCATCGAGCACCACCAGGCCGTGATGGCGCACGCCGACTGGATCATCGACCTGGGGCCGGGCGCCGGCCACGACGGCGGCCGTGTCGTGTTCGAGGGCACCCCGGCCGACCTGGTCGCCGACCGGTCGACGCTGACCGGGGAACATCTGGCCGCGTACGTCGGAGCCTGATCCGCGGCGCGGATCTTCCCCGCGGAGCGAACGCTCACCTGCCGGGCTCGGTCTGCCTGCCGGGCCCGGCCTGCCTGCCGGGCTCGGTCTGCCTGCCGGGCTCGGCCCGCCTGCCGGGCGCGGTCTGCCTGCCGGGTCCGGTCTGCCTGCCGGGTCCGGTCTGCCTGCCGGGCTCGCCTTTCTCGGCCGGTCGGCCTGTCCGGCGCGGCCGGGACGGTTTTGCAGCGCTGCATTGACATGGCCGTCCCTTTTCGGCAGGGTGGCCAGGCAGCCTCGACACCGGTCCACGACCGGTGGGAAAGCGCTGTCCGGACGGCCCGGGCGACCGGAGTGACGACCGCGTCTCACCGGCCGGTCGGATCTTGCGAGGGCGGCTAGTTGATCTCTAACGTCGTCCGGTCCGGGAAAAGTTCAGGAAACAATCCGGCCAGTGAACCTGGGGGCGCCGATGCGCGACGACGCGTTCCGCGCGTATTTCGAGCGGCACCATGCGTCGCTGTCGCGGCTGGCCTATCTCATGACCGGGGAGGCGGGCGTCGCCGACGACCTGGCCGCGGACGCGCTCACCGAGGTGTGGCGGCACTGGGACCGGGTGCAGGCGGCGGACGACCCGGCCGCGTACGGCCACGGCATCCTGATGAACCTGGCCCGCCAGTGGGTGCGCCGCCGCGGCCGGGAGCGCCTGCTCACCTTCGGCTTGTCCGGCCGTACGGCGGCCGGCGGTGACGTGCCCGCCGTCCTGGACGTCCGCAGCGCCCTGCGCAAGCTCCCGCACCGCCGGCGCGCCTGCGTAGTCTTGCGGTACGCGTTCGACCTGTCCGAGCGCGAGGTCGCCGCGACGCTGGGCATCTCCGTCGGGGCGGTGAAGAGCGCCACCTCTCGGGGCGCGAAACAGCTGGCCGACCTGCTGGGCGGGGCGGTCACCCGGATCGACGGCTGGGAGGCGGCCCGATGAGGCTCTCGGACGAGCAACTGCGGGCCGCCCTGCGCGCGGAGGCCGCCGCCCACCGGCCGGACCGCGAGGCCATGCTGGCCCGGATCACCGCAGGCGCGATGACCGGACCGGCCGCGGCGAGCCGGTCGGCGCGGCGGCGCGGCGGTCCCCGGCTGCGGCTGGCGGCCGTCGGCGCGCTGGTCGCGCTCTTCGGCGGCGGCGGGTTCGCGGCGCAGTGGGCGCTGGCCGGCGACCAGCGCGGCGACGAGACCGCCCCGGCACCCACCCCGACGATCTCCACGGTGGCGCCCAGCCCGTCCACCGCCGGGCCGTCCACCGCCCCCTCGGCCACCGGGTCGCGGCCCACGGCGCCGGCGACCACGAGGCCCGCCACGCGCACGCCCGGCACCACTGCGGCCACCGCCTCGGCCCCGACGACGGCCCCGGCCGTACCGGCGCCGGCCAAGGGCGCGCCCGGCAACACCCGGGTCGAGCAGGGGCCGCTGTGGTCCGACGGGTCGATCGACCCGGACAGCGGCGACACCCGGGGCGGCGGCGTGATCACGCTGAAGACCACCGAGAAGCTGACCGCGTTGACCGTGACCGTCCGGGTGGCGCGCACGCCCGGACTGACCTCGCGCGGCGGGACCAAGTCGGTGCCCGGCGCCAGCGTGAGCGTCGGCGTCACCGAGCGGGCCGATGCGCTGCTCTACACGTTCACGCTGGCCCCGGCGGACGAGATCGCGCCCGGGACGTACACGTTCACCGCGAAGTACGCCTATGACGCGGGTGGCCGGAACGCGGGCGGTGACACGTACGAAGCGGTGGCCACCACCGCCGGCGGCCGGAGCCTGGACGTCTACGGCAACTTCTATCCGAGCTAGGCCGCGCCGGGCCGGTGTGGTGCACCGGCGCGCCCGGGCCACGCCGGGCCGGTGCGGCGCCTCGGCGCGGCCGGGCCGGGCGATGGCTCAGCGATGCTTGAAGTACGCGAACAGGCGCTTCTCCCGGACCAGCGACCACCCCACCAGGGTCCCGGCCAGAACGCCGAAGAAGCCCGCGGCGCCGATCCGCACGACCTGGTCGAAGGTGAACGCCGAGTAGCCGGTGAGCTCCAGCCAGGTCCGGGTCAGGGCAAGGACGACCAGCAGCCCGGCCAGGCCCCACGCCACCGCTTCGGTCGTCAACATGGCGAGCTGATCGAACCGGCGCACGCCGGCATGGCGGTCCGAGGCCAGCGCCAGCCGGCGCGACCACACGCCCGCCAGGGCGAGCAGGGCGGTGGCCCCGAACGCGAGGTAGGGGGCGTGGCGGGTGGGGCGCTCGGCGAAGCGGGTGGCCCCGTCGAAACGCTCGCCGAGGGACGAGTTGAGTTGCCGTACGGTGACGTCGCCGTCCGGGTCGTAGGCCGCGACGATGCTGGTCGAGAGCAGGTGCAGGGAGGCGCGGTCGTAGGTGGACAGGCTGATCCAGCACTCGTCGAACAGCCCGTCGCCGGGCACCACTCCGAGGATCGAGTTGTCGAGCACCTGGTCGCGGCCGTCGTCGGCGTAGGTGAGCAGTCCGCCGATCCGCAGCGGCCCGCCCGAGCTGGCCAGATACTCGCCCGGCCGGATGTCGAGCGACTTCGCCAGGCTCTCCGGGACGGCGACGCCGTCGCGCGGGGCCGGATGCCGTCCGGTGGCGGGCGCGATGGCGTTCAGGAAGCCGGTGGTCACCTCCCGCAGGGTGACTCCCGAGACGGGCAACGCGGTCAGCCGGTTTCCCCGGGCCTCGCGCATGGCTCCGGCGGCTGTCACGTTCGGGGAGTTCCCGAGGCTCTCGCACCGGATCCCGTCGACGCCGGCCGGGGCGGAGAGCATGAAGGTCGAGGCGCCCGCCGCCCGGAAATTGTCGCCGTCGCGGATGATCCCGCTGATCGCCATCACCTCGGTGGCGCCGATCGTGGCGCAGAGGACGACGTAGACCGCGATCATGAGGGCCGGCCGGCCGGCGCCGGAGAGCAGGTTCCGGAAAGCCTCTGAAAGTATCGCCCGCGCCCTCATCGGTTCCCCATGTGAATGCTTCTGGTGCAGGCTTCGCCGACCCGGTCGTCGTGGGTCGCCACGAGGACCATCACGCCCCTGTCCCGGAGGCTGCCGAGCACCTGCACGACGGTGGCGGCGCTGACCGGGTCGAGCTGGGCGGTCGGCTCGTCGACGAGGAGCAGGTCCGGCGACGAGGTCAGGGCCCGGGCGAGCATCAGGCGCTGCGCCTCGCCGCCGGACAGCGACCGGAACGGGCTGTCGGTGAGCTCGCCGAGGCGGAACTCCGCGAGCACGCCCCGCGCGGTGCGCTCGGCCTCGGCGCGCCGCGCGCCTCGGGCCAGCAACGGCAGGACCACATGGTCGAGCACGGTACGGCGGGAGACCCCGTGCGGATTCTGGAAGACCCAGCCGACGCGACAGTCGCCGGCCCGGATCACCCGTCCCCGGGTGGGCGTCACCGAACCGGACAGGATGCTCAGCAGCGTGCTCTTGCCCGAGCCGGAGGGGCCGCGCAGCGCGACCATCTCGCCGGAGTCGATCGCGAAGCTGACGTCCTGGAAGATCACCACATCGCCGAAGCTGTGGCCGAGCTTCTCGGCTTCTAGTCGCATGTCTCGTCGGCTTCGACCGAGGTGACCACCGACACCGGCGCGGCCGTGATCCGGTCCCAGGTGACCAGGCTGCGGCCCATGGACGAGGTGACGATGGTGACGCCCAGCTTGTTGCCGTCGGTGAGAGTCAGGCAGGTGCCGCCACCCGGCGGGCTGACGACCGCGGTCGCCGGCACCGGAAGGGCCAGGATCTCCCGGGTCAACGCGAGGTCGGCGGTGATCGGCGTCTTGCCGCCGGAGTCCAGCCAGGAACGGAACGCCGCGGTCCGGGCCAGCCTGGCGACGTCGGCGGGCTCGGCTATCGCGCCCAGCCCTTTCAGGTTCACCTTCGCCTTTTCGAGGGTGAGCCGCCGCGCCCCGGCGACCAGGTCGTCGGGGACGGTCTTGACCCGGAACGATCGGACGGTCCGTTCCATGACGAACAGCTCCTGCCCGGCGTTGACCTGCTGGCCCAGGCCGGCGTTGCAGGACGCGATCCGGGTGGCGCCGGGCGCTAGCCAGATGACCGAGTCCCGCCGCAGCGTCGTCTGAGCGCGGTCCAGTCCGGCCTTCGCGTAGATCTCGCCGAGCGCTCTGCGGGTCTGCGTGTCGTAGCGCCGGGTCACCACGAGTTCCGGACGCAGTTTCCGGAGCGCCTTCTGCAGCGCGGTGACGTCGGCGCCGCTGACCCCGGGGCTCAGATCCCGCCAGAGGGGCACGCTCGTGGAGATCGCCAGGAGGTCCTTGCCGTCGACGGAGGCGAGCACCGACCCGGTCCGGACGGTGCGGCCCGGCGTGCACGTGAAGGTGGTCAGCGTGCCGGCACGCGGCGCTCTGCCGGCCACCGCGGGGCGCAGGTCGGGAACCAGCTCGATCCGACGCCGGTCGTCGACCCGGGTCGGGGTGGACCGGAGCACGGCGTCGTCGCCGCTCTCCGCGAGCGCGGCCGGCGTCGCGGACCGCTGGGTGAGGGCGAAGGCGCCGAGGGCCGCCGCGGCCGACAGGGTGACGCCCAGTACGCCCAGAGCGCCCCAGGACAACAGCGGCATCGTGCCGCGCCGCCGGTTTCCGTGCTTGCCCGAGTCGCTCATGCTTTCCCGTTCACGAAAGAGTGGAACCGATGTGTACGAACGGCCGCCGTAGCCGGCTGACGCTATCCCAGACTGGGGTTGGCCATGCAGGCCTGGAACTTCGCGCCGTCCGGATCGAAAGGCGCGCCGGAGAATCCCTGCTCCGCGGCTTTCTTGAACTGCTCGACCGTGTAGCCGTCCGGCACCACGCCATTCTTTCGCAGGCAGGCGAGCGTCAACTCGTCCATATCCTTCTTCTCCGGATTCATCAGCCGGTCCACATACAGCGGCTCGATCAGCCGGGTGGTCCCGGTGCCGCATTCCGTGCTGACCGCCTCCGACTCGTCCGACTTGACGGTCCGGTAGTTGTAGTAGCCGCCCACCGCGATCGGCTCGATCTCCACGCCACGGTCCTTGGCGCACTTGACATACCGCTGCACCGCCTCGTCGAACTCCGCCTTCGTGACGGCGCCGTCGGCGAGCACTTGGCGTTCAAAATCGGTCTTCGCCTGCTGCTGCGCCTGCCGGACCTCGGCGGCATAGGGGTCCTTGGAGGACACCTTCTCATCGGAGCCGCCGCACCCGGAAGTGGCGGCGAGGAGCGCGACCAGCGTGCCGCCGAAGAGGGTTATGGAACGGGCTTTCATGCGAGTCAACTCCCAGTAACCACATTGGGGCGCGCCTCGACCTGCACGGGATTCGCGCGTACGGACCGACGCGCGACCGGGCGAGCCGGGGAAGGATAGCAAGCCGTCTACCTGTACGGCGGAATTCCCGGCCCCCGATCCGCACACCCGGCCCGGTCGTCTTCGGTCGGCCGGTGTGGCGTGCGGTGAGCCGGGTACGAACCGGCGGCGTGGCCGCTTGTCCAGCCACGCCGCCGAAGGAGCCGGCCTATCTGCTTACAGCCAGTGCCAGGCGGAGACGGTCCCGTCCGTGGAGGTGGTCCGCCACGCGTTGCCGGCGTTGGTGCCGTTGCTGGCCGAGACGTACGAGTTGGTCGACCAGCCGCCGGTGTAGGTGTGGACGGTGCTGCTGGCGTACCGGTCGATCCGGGCCTGCGTGGTGACACCGCTGCAGCCGGTGCCGGTCTTCGACCGGGTCCACGTGGAGGCCCAGGTGGGGTTCATGATGCAGGTGGCGGCGGAGGCGGGCTGCACCGCCACGACCGCGGCCCCCATCAGTCCTGCCGTGACTGCCGTTCCGACGGCGAGCATCTTCTTGACCATGTGGACCTCCCGTGACTGGTGGTGCATGCGGGCAGCAACCAGGCCGTTGCCGCGAGTGAAAACTATGTATCACCATCGATAAGATCAATGTGACGAAGATCTCTCTCGTGGTGAGCGATTCTGGCCCCTGCGGGCCGCCATGTCCCGCGGTGTCCCTCCGGGCGGGGCCGTGAGCTGGCCGGATGGTGCCTCCGGTCGCGATGCGGGCGCGCGGCCACCGTGCGGGATCGAGGTACATAGATGTAACATTTCCGGCGACCCAGGTCGGGCCGGCCGAGCGCCACCGGACGTGGGGTGGCCGGGCTGTCCGATCTGGAATATCGTCCGACGATGGCTCGGGGGACAGCAGTCGCGGTGGTGGCCGCCGGGGTCGCGGCCGGCGCCGCGGGCTTCCGGGCGCTCGTCAAATCGCGTCGCTGGCATCTCTACGGTCGCGCCCTGCGCCGGGTGCCGGCCGGGCGCCGGGTGGCCGCCCTGACCCTGGACGACGGGCCGTATCCGGAGCACTGCCACGAGATCCTCGACGTGCTGCGCCGGCGGCGGGTACGGGCCACCTTCTTCCTGGTCGGCCGGGACGTCGAGGCGCACCCGGAACTCGTCGCCGCGATCCGGGCCGACGGTCACGAGCTGGCCAACCACAGCTACTCCCACCGCCGGATGCTGTTCATGCGAGCGGACACCATCGCCACGGAGATCCGGCGCACCGATGACGCGCTGCGCCGCGCCGGGCAGACCGGTCCGATCCTGTTCCGGCCGCCCAACTGCGCGAAGCTGCTGGGACTGCCGCGCCACCTGCACCGCACCGGCCGCCCCATGGTCACCTGGGATGTCGAGCCGGAGACCGCGCCGGGTCCCGCGGCGGACGCCGGCGTCATCGTCGCCCGGACCCTGGCCGGCGTACGGCCCGGATCGCTGATCCTGCTGCACCCGATGGACCAGGCCAACGCCGCCACCCGGGCCGCGCTGCCCGGCATCGTCGACGGCCTGCTGGAACAGGGCTTCGATCTGGTCACCGTCTCGGAGCTGATCGCTGAGGCGGGCCGGGCTCAGGCGCGCGGCTCGGCGTGACCGGCCCACAGCGACCGCATCACCGGGCTGCCGGCGAGCAGCTGCGCCAGGCTTCCCGACCCGGTCATGGCGCCCTGCTCGAGCAGGACGATCCGGTCCGCCGACTCCAGCAGCCGCCGGCGGTGGGACACCGCCACCACGGTCGCGCCGTCGCGCCGCAACTCGTCGAAGAGCTCCCCTTCGGTACGACCGTCGAGTGCGCTGGACCCGTCGTCGAGCACGACGATCGCGGGCCGGCGGACCAGCGCCCGGGCGATGGCGACCCGCTGCAACTGCCCACCGGACAGGCGCAGCCCGCCGGGCCCGATCGAGGTGCCCAGCCCCTGGGGCATCGTCTCCAGGTCGGCCTCCAGCCGGGCCAGCCGGACCACCCGTGCCAGGTCCGCCCCGGTGCCGCTCACGCCGAGCAGGATGTTGTCCCGCAGGGTGCCGGTGAACAGGCGGGGGACCTGCGGCACGTAAGCGCACCGCGGCGGCGCCAGGGCGTCCGGGGGGATCGCCCGGCCGTTCCAGAGGATCTCGCCCTCGACCGGGCCGACCAGCCCGAGAAGGGCGCGGAGCAGGGTCGTCTTGCCCGCGCCCACCCGTCCGGTGACGACGGTCAACGAACCGGGGGTCACGGTGAACGACACGCCCGTCACCTGGGGGCCGCCCTCGCCGGCCCGGTAGGACAGCGACCGTACGGTGAGTTCGCGCAGTTCCCCGGCCGGCGGCGGATCGGCGCCGGGCGGCGGGCCGGACGGCTGCTCGGCCGCCAGATCGACCCGCCGGCCGACCAGCCCGTCCGGGCTGCTGCGATACATCCGGTCCAGGGAGATGCCGAGGCGCTGGAGGCGGACCACCAGCATGCCCAGCGAGGCGAGCGCTTCGGTGAGCATCTGCAGGTAGTAGCCGAAGAGCGCGATGTCGCCCACGGTCAGCGTGCCGTCGCGCAGGCCCTGGGCCGCCACCAGCAGGACCAGCCCGGTGCCCAGCGGCGCGACGTTGGCGACGATGTTCTGCTGCAGGGACCCGTAGGTCTCCTCCACCACGGCCGCCTGGCGCCGGGCCTGGCCGAGGCGGAAGAGGTGGGCACGGACATGCTCCTCGGCGTGCGCCGCCTGGATGACGGCCACGCCGGCGACGGCGTCGCGGAGGCCGCCGCGCACCCGCGCGGTCGCCGCCACGCCGGCGTGCCGGTAGGTGCGGTACCGCCCGTGCAGCAACCGGACGACCACGGCCAGCAGCAGCAGGAGCAGCAGCACCGCCGAGCCCAGGACGACGTCGACGGTGATCAGGATGACGATGGCCGCCACCGCGAACAGCCACCGGGCGATGTTCGCGGGTGACCACGCGGCGAACGTGCTCACCTCCTCCACGTCGTTGCCCATGGTGGTGAGCACCTGACCGTCGTCGGCGTGGCCGGCCGGGGCGCGCAGCCGGGCGGTCAGCAGCTGGTCGCGGAGCAGCGCCTTGGTGCGGAAGACGATGCCGGGTTCCAGCCGGGAGATGACCGCGGTGAACTGGATGGTCTGGCGGGCCGCCTCGATCCCGCCGATGGCCGCGATCACGCTCCACGGATTGAGGCCGGCGCGGCCCTCGCCGGAGATGACGTCGAAGACGCGCTGCAGCAGCAGGCCGACCGCGAGCGTGCCGATCCGCAGCAGCGTCCACGCGCCGACCAGCGACAGGTAGGCGCGGTGCTGCCCGCGCAGGAGCCGGATGAACCGTCGCAGGGTGATCATGCCGGGGGCTGTCCTTGGGCGACCAGGCCGGCGAAGACCGAGTCCGCGTCGGCGAGCAGTCGCGCGGGCTCGCCGTACTCGACCGCCCGGCCGTTCTCCAGCACCAGGATCCGGTCGACGTGGTGCAACGCCGCCAGGCGGTGCGAGACGATGATCGCGGTCCGGCCCCGGGCGAACCGGTGCAGCGCTTCGCGCAGGGTCTGCTCGGTGTGCGGGTCGATCTGGGCGGACGGCTCGTCCAGCAGCACGACGGCCGGTTCGGTGAGGAAGGCGCGCGCGAGGTTGAGCATCTGGCCCTCGCCGACCGACAGGCCGTTGCGCCCGGCGTCGAGGTGCGAGTCGAGACCGTCGGGCAGGGACTCCAGCAGCGGGCCCAGCCCCGCCTCCCGCAGCGCCGCGACCAGGACGGCGTCGTCGTGCCCCGGGGCGAAGAGGGTGAGGTTGTCGCGCAGGGTTCCGGTGAACAGGGTGATGCCCTGCGGGACGTAGGCCACCGCCCGGCGCAGTGCCCGCCGGTCGAGCGCGTGCAGGTCCTGCCCGCCGATCCGGATCTGTCCCGCCGTCGGGGCGACGTGGTGGAAGGCCAGCTTGATCAGTGTCGACTTGCCGCTGCCGGTGCGCCCGACGACGCCGAGCGTCTTTCCCGGTGGCAGCCGGAACGAGACGTCGTCCAGAACCCGGGGGCCGTCGCCGTAGGCGAAGGTCACGTGCTCGAAGACGAGGTCGTAGGGGCCGGTCCCGGCCAGCTCGGCGCCACCGCGGTGGTCGGGCGGGTTCTCCAGCAGCGCGCGTACCCGGCGCAGGCTGACCACCGCGGCCTGCGCCTCCTGGATCCGGCTGGCGATCTGGGTGAGCGGGAAGCGGATCAGCGTGGCATAGCTGAGCGCGGCGAACACGGTCCCCACCGTCGCGGAACCGCGATGGTGCAACCAGATGCCGAGCGCGAGCGCGAGCAGGATGCTCACCACCGACAGGGCCTGCACGGTGGCCGGCCACCGGACCCCGGCGGCGGCCGCGGCCCGCCCGGTGCGGTACTCCAGCCGGGCCAGGTCCCACAGGGCGCGGCGCACGTGCGTGACGGCCCCGCCGGTACGCAGGTCCTCGGCGCCGGTGGTCCACTCGTCGACGGCGCCCAGGATGCGGGCCTCGGTCCGGCGCTGCGCCTCGATGTGCGGCAGCGCCCGCCCGGCCTGCCGTCGCAGCAGGGCCAGCATCGTCGCGGCGAACGGCAGGAAGAGGGCGCCGAACCGCCAGTCCAGATGGAACAGGGCCGCCACGATGCCGACCGCGAGAAGGGTCTGCGCGGCCAGGTCGAGCAGCAGGTTCGACATGATCGAGCCCAGCCGGGTGGTGTCGTTGTCGATCCGGTCGACCAGCTCGCCGGGCGCGGCGTCGTGGAAGAAGGACGCCCGCTGGTGCAGGATGTTGCGCACGATCCGGTCCCGCAGGGCGTTGGTGGACGTCCAGGCCAGCTTGGCGCTGACGTTGGTCAGCAGGGTGGCCGTGCCCAGCCCGGCCGCCACCAGGGCGAAGTAGACCGCCACCAGACGGCCCGCCGACTGCGGGACGTGGCCGGTCGCCGCGTCGATGAACCGGCGCAGGATCTCCGGGGTCAGCAACTGGCGTGCGACGTCGAGCGGCAGCAGGAGCGCCAACAGTGCTATTCGTCCGCGATTGATCCGGAAATGGTTGCGGAAGAATGGTAGCCAAGCATGGCTGTCCGCATTGTTTCCGAATGTCTCGTGGCCGTCCGGATTATCCATATGGCGTTTGCGAGCTCCTCGTATCCCCGTGGGCGCGTCAATGTGCCAGCTTGCGGAAATGCGTTGACAGCGAGCGGCGGCGTGGATGATGCGCCGGTTCGCCGGGTCGCTGTGGCGTCGATGCCGAAGGTGGTGCCCGGTGTCTCGCGCCGTCGCCGACGGGGAGTCGACGTGTGCGCTCTGACCTGGTGTTACATGGTGGAAATCTAGGCTCGCCGCTGGCACGTTAGCACGGTCGCCATCGATGCGGCTGCCCCTGCCGATGCCTGCGTGAGAGGGATGATACCGGCTCCGGGGCGGGTTGTGGGGGCAGTTAACTTGATCATTTAATCGTGAACTCCGGAACCGGGAAGGGGGTAGACGCGTCCGCCTTCTCTACTGTAGACATGGCATAGATCATCTCCGTGGTGTGCGAGGGTGTTCCCGCGTCACTCAGTCGCTCTTCAGCATTTTTCCGGCACCGGATCGGGGGCCTGGGCTTACTGCTGCGTTACATGAAGTAGGGCGCGGTGCGAGGCGGAATCCACGATGGTCATGACCGCGCGATGCGCAGTGAGAACGGAAGGGGAACCGTGCGATGCTGACTCCGCAGGTCGCTGAGGGAGTCCTGGTGACGGGATCCGCTGGTTTCATCGGCAGCCATCTGATGCGTCACCTGGCCGCCTCCGGCCGGCACGTGGTCGGCGTCGACCGGCGTCCGGCCGCGGCGGGCGCGGCGTCCGGCGCGCGGGTCCGGCACGTCGTCGGCGACCTGCGGACCCTCGACCTGGAGCCGCTGCTCGACGGGATCTCCGCGGTCGTCCACCTGGCCGCCATCCCCGGGGTACGCCCGTCCTGGCAGGAGTTCGACAGCTACGTCGAGTGCAACGTGCTCGCCACCCGGCGCCTGCTCGAAGCGTGCCGGGCGACCGGCCTGCCGCGGATCGTGGTCGCCTCCTCGTCGTCGGTCTACGGCGACAGCGCGCACGAGCGCATGTCGGAGAGCCAGGCGCCCGCGCCGGCCTCGCCGTACGCCGTGACCAAGCTGGCCGCCGAGCAGCTCGCGCTGGCCTACGCCCAGCGGCCGGGCAGCCGGTTGTCCGCGGTCGCGTTGCGTTTCTTCACCGTCTACGGGCCCGGTCAGCGGCCGGACATGCTGATCTCCCGGCTGATCGACGCGGCCCTCAACGGCACCGAGATCAGCATCTACGGGGACGGCAGCGCGCGCCGGGACTTCGTCTTCGTCGACGACGTCGTCCGCGCCATCGGCCGGGCCATGGACACCGGCGTCGGCAGCGGCGTCTTCAACGTCGGGACCGGCCGCAACGTCTCGGTCGCCGAGCTGATCGCCCAGGCCTCCGCGCTGGCCGAGCGGTCGCCGGTGGTGGTCCACCGGGACCGGCAGCCCGGTGACGTCGGCGTCACCCTGGCCGACGTGTCGCGCACCGCCGAGGTGCTCGGCTTCCGGGCGTCCACCGACCTCGCCGAGGGGCTGCGCCGCAGCATCGAGGACCGTCGCTCGCAGATGGTCGCGGTCGGGGCCTGACCGCTCGGGCCGGGGACTCGTCATGTGTGGTTTCGCAGGATTCAGCCGCGCCGGGCTGGGCGTGCGGGAGAGCCAGGACCTCGCGCTGGGGATGCTGGCCGCGCTCCGGCACCGGGGGCCCGACGGCGCGGCGATCGGCCGGCACGGCGAGCTGATGCTCGGCCACTGCGCCCTGCCGTTCACCGATCCGGCCGGCGGCCGGCAACCGCTGGTCACCGCCTCGGGCCACGTCGCGCTGGTCTTCAACGGGGAGATCTACAACTTCGCCGAGCTGCGCCGGGAGCTGCTCGCCGGCGGGGCCGTGCTGCGTACCGGCTCCGACACCGAGGTGCTCGCCGAGCTGCTGGAACGCGAGGGCGTCGAGGCGTTGCGACGGATCCGCGGGATGTACGCCTTCGCCATGCACGACCGGCGCACCGGCCGGACCGTTCTGGCCCGCGACCCGCTCGGCAAGAAACCGCTCTACTACTTCCACGACGGCGCCGGCCTGATCTTCGCCTCCGAGCTCGGCGCGCTGCGCTGCCATCCGCGCTGCCCGTCCGAAGCGGACCCCGGGGCGGTCGCCGACTACCTGGTGCTGCAGGCCTTCCCGGCGCCCGGCACGGTGCTCGCCGGCGTCCGCAAGGTCCCGCCCGGGGCCTATCTGGAGTGGCACGCCGGCACGGCCCGCACCGTCGTGCACTGGCGGCCGGAACTGCCCGCCGAGCGCGACCGGCGGCCGGTCCCGGTGGTGCAGCGCGATCTTGAGCGGGTCCTGCGCGCGGCGGTCGCCCAGCGCGTCCACGGGACCCGGTCCCCGCTGGGCGTGCTGCTCAGCGGGGGGCTCGACTCGGCCGTCGTGGCCGCGCTGGCCAAACAGGAGACCGGCCGGGCGCCGGCCACGTTCTCGGTCGGCTTCACCGATCCGGCGTTCGACGAGACCGACGCGGCCGCGGCCGTGGCCCGGCACCTGGGCACCGAGCACCACCACTGGCGGCTGAGCCCGGACGACCTGGTCGAGGGCCTGCACGCCGGGTACGCACGCGTCGACGAGCCGCTGGCCGACTCCTCGCTGCTGCCCACCATGCTGGTCTGCCGGATGGCGGGGCGCCACGTACGCGGTGTGCTGACCGGTGACGGCGCCGACGAGATGCTGCTCGGCTACCGCTACTTCCAGGCGGAACGGCTGCTGGGCTGGCTCGGCGCCGTGCCCCGGCCGGCGCTCGCCCGGCTCACCGCCGTGCTGCAACGCCTGCCCGTACGGCACGGCAACCTGCCGGCGACGACCGTGGCCCGGCGGCTCGGCCACGCCCTGGGCTGCCCCCCGCAGCGGCGGTTCCTGCTGGCCGGGGCGCCGTTCCAGCCCGCACAGGTGGCCGGGATCCTGGCCGTCGCGGGGGAGGCCCGGCCGTTCGCCCGGGTCGACGCGGCGGTGGCGGCGCACCCCGGCCTCGGCTCGCTGGAGCGCAGCCAGCTCGGCATCATCACGCACTTCCTCGGCGACGTGATCCTCACCAAGGTGGACCGGGCCTCGATGCTGGCCTCCATCGAAGCGCGTTCGCCGTTTCTGGACGAGGCCGTCGTCCAGTTCTGCGCCAGCCTCCCGGTCGATCGCAAACTGCGCCGGTTCACCGGCAAGCACCTGCTGCGCCGGGTCGCCGCCGGGATGCTGCCGGCCGCGACGGCGTACGGGGTCAAGACCGGTTTCCGGGCGCCGATCGGCAGCCTGCTGATCAACGAGCTGCGCCCGATGCTGCTCGACACGCTCAGCCGGCCGCGGCTCGACCGGCACGGGCTGTTCCGCCCGGCGGCGGTCCAGCGGCTGGTCAGCGAGCACCTCGCCGGCCACGCCGACCACGCGCGCAAGTTGTGGGCGCTGCTCTGCTTCCAGATCTGGCAGGACGCCACGCCACGGCCGGCGACCGGCAGCCGGCACGGCATGCATGTCACCGTCACGGAGGGACTCTCATGAGCGATCCGCGGATCGTCGTCGTGTCGCCGCGCACCTGGGGCCAGTTCGGCAACTTCCTGGCCGCGACGCGGCTCGCCGGAGTGCTGCGCGACCGGCTGCCCGGTCACGAGGTCGAGGTCTGGGAGGCCGAGGCGACGCTGCCCTGGATCGGCGAGTACGGCGCCCGGATCGCCGAGATCACCGCCGGCTCGCCGGACGCCGCGACCCGCACCGGGCGGTACCTCGCCCTGATGGCGGAGATCGAGCGGGCCCACCCCCGGGGGTTCGAGACCGATCCCGGCAGCGCGGTCCAGCCGCGGGTGGCCGGCTTGCGGGCCGCCCTGGAGCAGGCCCGGCCGGATCTGGTCATCGGTACGAAGGGCTTCGTCGCGCGTCTCTGCCGGGCCGCGTTGCTCGGCCGGGCGCCGGACACCCCGGTGGTCAGCTACGTGACCAATCCGGGCCTGCTGGAGCTGCCGATCCACCGCAGCGCCGACCTCGACGCCGTGCTGGTCCCGTTCGACTGGGCCAAGCAGCGGCTGTGCGCGCTGGCCGGAACCGACCCGGACACCGTGCACGTGGTCGGACCGCTGGTGGCCCGGCACGACCTCGGATCGTTCGTCAGCGCCGAGGCGGACTCGGCGCACCGGCCGGGCTGGCCGGACCAGCCGGACGGCTCGCCCCGCCCCCGGATCATCGTGTTCAGCAACCGCGGCGGTGACGACTACGTCCGGATCCTGCGCCACCTGGCCGCCAGGCACCCGGACACCGACGTGGTCTTCGTCGGCTACAACGACCCCGCGCTGATCGCCCGGGTCACCGGGGAGATCGACCCGAGCCGGTGGCGCTTCCACACCAGGCTGACCCAGCAGGAGTACTTCGCGTACATCGACGGGGCGGCGACCGCCGAGCACGCCTTCCTGATCTCGAAGGCCGGTCCCAACACCACGCTGGAGGCGGCGCACTTCGGCATCCCGGTGCTGATGCTCCGATCGGGCCTGCCCATGGAGGACTGGGTCGGCGGGCTGATCCACGAGCACGGGCTGGGCCGCTGCCGCAACACCGCCGACGAACTGCTCACCGACCTGGACGAGTGGCTCGGCGACCGCTCCCGGATCGCCGCCGGGAAACGAGCCTGTCAGACCTTCGCCACGACCGTGCTGGACCAGCGGGCCGCAGCCGGGCGCATCGAGAACGCACTGCGGCAGCTGCTGGACCGGCGATCGGTCACCGCGAGCGCCGGCGAACCGGAGAGGAGCCAACCGTGACCGAGGCCATGGTCCATGTGGACGAGGCGAGCGCCGTCCGGCGCGGCGTCGACTTCCTGCTCGACCGCCGGGAGGCGGACGGGCGCTGGGTGGACTACGACCTGCTCGGGCCGAGCGACGACTGGATCACCGCGTACGTGGCCGGTGTCCTGGTCCAGCTGCCGCACGAGGCGGCCGGGCGCGCCGGGCGCGCGGCGATGGACCTGCTCGTCCCGGAGCAGCACGACAACGGCGGGTGGAACTACAGCGAGGTGGCCCCGGAGGACGCCGACAGCACCGGATGGGTGCTGCGCCTGGCCGAGCTGCTCGGCCGGTCCGGCGAGCCGTGGGCACGGCCGGGATGGGAGTTCCTCGCCCGGCACGTGCACGACGACGGGCTGGTCTCGACGTACGTCCCGGACCTGGCGAAGGCGGCGTTCGACCGCTACCCGGTCGTGCCGTCCTGGGACGGCTGGTGCGGCGGGCACGTGTGCGTGACCGCCGCGGTCGCCGGGCTGGCCGGTCTGCCGCGCCGCGAGCACGTGGTGAACGGGCTGCTGCGCGCCCAGCGGCCGACCGGCGAGTGGCCGGCGTACTGGTGGATCGACCCGGAGCTGAGCACCGCCCTCGCGGTCGAGTCGCTGGCCACGGTGCCGGGCACCGAGCCGGCCCGGGCCGCCGCGGCCCGGTGGGCGGCCGGCCGGATCGGCGCCGACGGCGCGGTCACCACCCACCTGCATCCCGAGGGGTCGCCGTTCGCCACCGCGCTGGCCCTGCGCGCCGTCGCCCAGGGCGAGCCGGGCTTCGGCGACGCGCAGATCCGGGCCGCGGCCGGATGGCTGACCCGGCACCAGCGCCCGGACGGCTCCTGGACGCCGTCGGCGCGGCTGCGCATGGTGCTGCCCTGGGAGACCGACCCGGACAGCTACGAGGACTGGACGTTCGACGGGGTCGGGCGGGCCTGCCTCGGGACCATCGCCCGCGACACCTTCGGGCTGCACACCACGGCGACCGTCCTGCAGGCGCTGCGGACCGCCGCCACCAGGACCGGCGCATGACCACCGGAGAGGCGAGCATGGAAGCAACCGCTGAGCACGACGGCCCCGGCGCAAAACGGCGCGATGTGCTGGCGCACCTGCGGGCACACCGCGGGCACGTCATCCACGTCGTCGACCCGTTCAAGGTCGAGGTCGCCGAGGCCGTGCAGAAGGCCCGCGCGGTCACCGCGGCCGGGATGCCCGCCCTGCTGCTGGCCAGCACCGACTACGAGGACTTCGAGACGCACATGCCGGCGTACCTCAACGCGGTGCGCGCGGCGACCGACATCCCGACGATCCTGCACTTCCCGCCGATCCCCGGGCGCGGCTTCCCGGTGGTGCCGGAGGCGGAGAGCATGATGCTGCCCGCGCTGCTCGGCTCCGACGACCCCTACTACGTGTGGAAGAGCCTGCTGGAGACGTACGCGCTGGGCAACGGCGTGCCACCGGCGCCGCAGCCGCTGCTGTCCGCGGCGCTCACCTTCGGCCGGGACGACCGGTCGTACGCCCGGATGGGCACCCGGCCGGTCGCCCAGGACGAGCAGTCGGTGCTGGCGTACGCGCAACGTGCCCGGCAGTTCGGCTTCGACATGGTGTACCTCTACTCGCGCAACGAGCAGGTGACCACCCGGACCTGTGAGCTCTTCCGCGAGGTGCTGGCGCCGGAGCAGCTGCTGTTCGCCAGCGGTGGCGTCCGTACCCCGGAGCAGGTGGACGCCTATCTGCAAGCCGGCGCCGACTACGTGATCTTCGCCGGCGCACTCGAAACCCCGGACTGGCGGGCGGCGCTCGACCGTCTCTGCTCGGCCGGCCAGCTCCAGCGCCGTGCTCTCTCCCTCACCTGATCGGATTGGCATGCCCAAACAACTCGTGGTCCTGAACAACCCGAAGGCGACCGGCGCCTCCTGCGGCACGGGTACGGGTGCGACTGCGGCCGGCCCGGATCGCGCCCGAACGCCCCGCTGGCGTAAGCGCAATCTGCGCATCGCGCTGGTCCGCCACCACGATCTCTGCCTGAACACCCGGCAGATCAGCCAGATCCAGCGCCGGGCGGGCGTGCTGCCGCACCTGGGGCTCGGCTACATCCACACCGCGCTCAAGAGCGCCGGCTTCCACAACGTCATCCAGGTGGACACCCCGGCCCTGGGCCTGGACGGTGAGGGGCTGCGCAAGCTGCTCGCCGACTTCCAGCCGGACCTGGTCGGCGTGAGCACCACGACCCCCGGCCTGCCCGGCGCGCTGGAGGCGGCCGCGGCGGCCAAGAGCACCGGCGCCAAGGTGATCCTCGGCGGCCCGCACACCGAGGTGTACGCCGCGGAGAACCTCTACCACGACTCCATCGACTACGTCGGGGTCGGCGAGGGCATCACCATCATGGTCGATCTCGCCGAGGCGCTGGAGCAGGGCGAGGACCCGGACGGCATCCGCGGGCTGGTCTCCCGCACCTTCGACGGCGGCGCGGCCCCGATGGTGAACCTGGAGGACGTCGGCTGGCCGGAACGCGAGGGCCTGCCGATGGACCGCTACTACTCGATCATGGCGCCCCGCCCGTTCGCCACCATGATCTCCAGCCGGGGCTGCCCGTTCAAGTGCAGCTTCTGCTTCAAGCAGGCGGTGGACAAGAAGTCGATGTACCGCAGCCCGGAGGACGTGGTGGGGGAGATGACGCTCCTGCGCGACCGCTACGGCACCCGCGAGATCATGTTCTACGACGACGTGTTCACCCTGCACCGCGGCCGGGTCTACGAGATCTGCGAGCTGATCCGGTCGACCGGGCTCAAGGTCCGCTGGGAGGCGCCGACCCGGGTCGACCTGGTCCCGGACAAACTGCTGAACGCGATGGCCGGCGCCGGGTGCAAGCGGCTGCGCTTCGGGATCGAGCACGGCGACAGCGAGATCCTGCAGCGGATGAACAAGGAGAGCAACGTCGGGAAGATCGAGAAGGCGGTCACCTCCGCCTTCGAGGCCGGGATCAAGGGGTTCGGCTACTTCATCGTCGGATGGCTCGGGGAGACCCGCCAGCAGTTGCAGGCCACCGTGGACCTCGCCTGCCGGCTGCCGCTGGACTACGCCAGCTTCTACACGGCCACCCCGCTGCCCGGCACGCCGCTGCACACCGAGTGCGTGGAGGCCGGCGCCATCCCGGCCGACTACTGGGACCGGTTCGTCCGCGGCGAGTTCTCCGAGCGCCTCAACCACCTGGTCCCGGACGCGGAGGCGCGGGCGCGGTACGCGTACCGGTCGTTCTTCCTGCGCTGGCAGATGGCCAAGCCGCTGCTCGGCCACGCGGTCACGACCGGGCAGTGGCGCAACACCGCCTCCGGCGTGATCAGCCTCGCCAAGTCCAACAACAACACCGACCGTGACTTCTGAGGTCGACGCCGGCCGCCGGCACCGGCGTACCGCGGTGCAGCGCCTGGTGGCCCGCGGCTACACCGCGGCCCACCCGGCGCCCGCGACGGTCACCGTGGTGCACGGCGCCACGGTGACCACGATCGCGCCGGACTCGCCACCGGAGGCGCATCTGGACGCGCTGCCGCGGGGCGGCCTGGGCGTCCTGCTGCCCACCTACGTGGCCCGCTGCGGCGTGCCCGAGCAGGTGCAGGCCGTGCAGCACGTGCTCGACCGGCTGGTCCCGGTCCGCGAAGCGCACCCCGGGCTGCCGGTCACGGTGTGGATCGGCATCCAGGCCGACGGCGGGGACGCCGCGGCGATCGAACGGGTCACGGCTGTACTGGGCCACCTGCGGGTGCCCGCCGGGCTGGTCGTGGTGGGCGCGGCGCTGGCCGGGCGGGGCAAACTGCTCACCACCAACGCGGTGCTGCGCGTCACCGCGGCGCTGCGCTACACCGGCTGGCTGTGGGTCGACGACGACGTCGAGCTGGCCCCGGACTGCCTGCAGCGGCTCGTCACCCGCTTCCTCGAACGGGGCGGCACCGGCGCGGTGGGCGCCTGCGAGACCGCGCAGATCAGCACCACCCCGTCGGCCCGGATGATGGACACCGTCTCCGAGCACACCATGCCGCCGTACGCCTACCCGGCAGCCGGCTGCATGCTGGTGGCCGCCGACGTCGTGGCCGGGGGCATCTCGCCGCGCCGGCTCACCGACGACGGGTTCGTGGTCTTCGAGCTGCTCACCCGGGCGCCGGACGGCGCGGCGGCCGACTTCGAGGTGGTGCCCGAGGCCCGCTGCGGCTTCTGCCGCATCGGGCGCGCCTCGGACACGCTGGTCCGGCTGCGCCGCTCGATGTACAGCCACGTGGTGTCGATGGCCGACTACCCGTCCCGGACCGCCCGGCGCTACTTCCAGCAGTACCTGTTCTACGGGCTGTGGCCGCTGGCCCCGTGGGACGGCCGCCGGGGACCCGCCCGCGGGCTCGTGCGCTGGTCGATCAAGGCGGTCCACTTCACCTGGTTCGGCGCCGTGGCCGCCTCGCTGGCCGTGCGCGGTCTCGCCGGCCACCCGGTCCGCGGCGTCACCTGGGGCGCCGACGGCGACTTCCGCACGGCGCTGGACTCCACGACCGGAGGACGCGATGACGCCGCGTGAGCCGGCGCCGCTGCGCCACCTGCGCCGCTGGATCTCCCGTGGCTACCAGCCGGGCACCGCCTGGCGCCGCCCGGTCGAGTACGTGCACGCCGACGGCTCGGTCGCCGCCCGGCTCGCCACCTGGCCGCCCCAGCCGCCCGCCGGGGTCCCGAGCCTCGCCTTCGTGCTCCCGACCCACCTGCGCCGGTACTCGGCGAGCCGGCATCAGGCGTGGCTGCGCGAGTTGCTGGCGCAGCTCGCCGAGGCGGCCGAGGCCGTCCCGGGCGCCCGGATCACCGTCCTGGTCGGCATGCAGTGGATGCGGCGCGAGGACCGGGACGAGGCGGTCGCCCGGCTGCGGCTGCTGGCCGGGGTGGCCGGGCAGCAGAGCGCGGTGCACTTCGTCGGGTTGTCGCTGCCCGGCCCCGGCAAGGTGAGCACGCTCAACGCCGGGATCGCGGTCGCCGAGGCGCAGGGGCTGACCGCGGTCGGCTGGCTCGACGACGACATCCGGCTGGAGCCGGGCTGCCTGGCGAACCTGGTCCGGGACTTCGCCGGCCACGGCTGCCGGGGCGCGGTGGGCGCCACCAAGGTGCCGCACGCGCGGCCGTACGCCACGTCGCGCCTGCTGCACCGGCTGAAGGCGATCACCGCCACCGCCACGAACTACCCGCACGGCTGCTGCCTGCTGGTGGAGCTGCCGGTGGTCAGCGGCGGCATCCCGGACCGGTACGTGTGCGACGACGGCTACGTCTGCTTCCGGCTGCTCGACCCGGACGCCGCCGACCCCCTGCACCGGCTGCGCCTGGTCCCGGACGCGCGGTGCCACTACGAGGTGGCCGGTCCGGCCGGCCAGTCCGGCCGGCGGATCCGCCGGCTGCTGCTCAACCACGTCATCTACCTGGCCGACTGGTCCTATCCGGTGGCCCGGTACTACTTCCGCGACATCCTGTTCCCCGGCATGTGGCCGCTCACCGGCTTCGACGCCTCGGCCGGGCGGTCGCACGGCGTGGCGAAGTCGGCGATCACCTGGGTCTACTTCGGCTGGTTCGCCCGCACGGCCGCGGAACTCTACCTGCGCGGGCTCGTCCGACGGCCGCTGCGGGAAGTGCGCTGGGCCGAGTACGTCGCTCCCGGCTCGCCAGACCGATCCGGGCCACACCCCCTGACGGAGGCGTCCGCATGAAGGTTCTCTCCCTGCACTCGCTCGGCCACGACGCCGGAGTCTCGTACTTCGAGGACGGGGTCCTGCGCTTCTCGATCGAGGCGGAACGGCTCAGCCGCGTCAAGCACGACGGCCGCGTCGACGACGCCCTGCAGCACGTGCTGCGGGCCGCGCCGGTCAACCCGGACGAGGTCGACCTGATCGCGGTGAGCACGCCGTTCTCGCACGCGCTGCTGGGCCTGCCGGACCTGGACGCCGCGCTGGCGGCGATCAACTCCGGCGCCCTGCACCACCGGACCACCTCCACCCTGCTCGGCCGCCCGGTCGACTGCGTGATCGTCACCCACGAGGTGTCGCACGCCGCGCTGGCCGCGCACTACGCCGGGCACAGCGAGGGCTGCGTCGTGCTGGTCAACGAGGGACGCGGCCAGATCACCCGCAGCTCGCTGTTCCGCATCGAGCAGGGCATGCTGCGGTGGCTGGAGAAGGACCCGCTGCCCTGGTACGGCAACGGATTCGGCTGGAGCGCGCTGGGCTACCTGTTCGGGTTCGGCAAGAGCCCCAGCGTGGCCGGCAAGGTGATGGCGCTGGGTGGATACGGCCAGCCCCGGGCCGACGTGCGGGACCTGCTGCTCGGGGTCCGCCCGGACGTGATGGCCGACCCGGCCGCGGCCGAGGCGACGTACGACGACCTGAGCGGGCGGCCGCAGTTCGCCCGGGACTTCCAGACCATGGCCGACGCGATCGCGACGTTCCAGACGCTGTTCACCGAGCAGGTCTACCAGCTGCTCGCGCGCCACACCGGGGTACCGGCCGGGGTGGACGTGGCGCTCGGCGGCGGGTGCGCGCTGAACATCGTCGCCAACGCGGAGCTGCGCTCGCGGCTGGGCCGGGACATCGCGATCCCACCGGCGTGCGGCGACAGCGGGCACTCCATCGGCGCCGGCGTCTACGCGATGCACTACGTGCTCGGGCAGCGGGTGGAGCCGTTCGACGTGTACGTCAACGGCCGCGCCGAGGCGGCCGGCGACTCGGCCGCGGCGCTGACCTCCGCGGGGCTGCGCCCGGTCGCCTACGACGGCGGCGCCGCCGCCCAGGTGCTGGCCGGCGGCGGCGTGGTGGCCTTCCTGGAGGGGGCGGCCGAGGTCGGCCCACGGGCGCTGGGCCACCGGTCGCTGCTCGGCGACCCGAGCGCCGAGGGGATGCGCAAGCGCCTCAGCGAGGAGTTGAAACGCCGGGAGTGGTTCCGGCCGCTGGGCGCGGTGATCCGCGAGGACCGGTTCGCCGAGCTGTTCCCCGGCCAGCCGGTGTCGCCGTACATGCTGTTCAACTACGACGTCCGGGAGGGACTGTTCGCGCAGGCACGGCACGTCGACGGCACCAGCCGGTTGCAGACGCTCACCCGTGCGGCGCACCCTCGGCTCTTCGACCTGCTGGGCGAGTTCGAGCAGCTCACCGGCACCGCCGCGTTGATCAACACGTCGCTGAACGGCCCGGGGCGCGCCATCGCGCAGTCCAGCCGGGACATGATCGACGACTTCGGCGGCCAGGACGTGGACCTGTTCGTCGCCGGTGACGTGATGGCGTACCGGGCCGGTGTGCGATGAGCAGCGCCCCGGCGGCGTACCTGGTCCCCGACGGCGTGCCGCGGGACCTGGCCGCCGAGCTCGACGACGCCCACCGGTACGTCAGCGGCCTGCTGATGGACACCATGGAAGAGTTCCGGGCCTCGCCCGAGCTGGTGCGCTACGTCGGTGATCTGCGGCTCTATCTGCGCGCCGCGTGCCTGCTCACGATGTGGCTGCCGGAGGAGCGGCTGCGGCGGGAGGTGGCCGGCGAGATCGCCATGCACATCGCGGCGATGAAGCTGTTCGACGACCTGCTCGACGACGACAGCGGCTTCGACCGGTTCGAGCTGGCGCTGTGTCTGCTGCTGGAGCAGCGCGCGGTGTCGCGGCTGGCGGGCCGCGCCGACGACCCGCGCGCGGTGCTGCGGACCGTCGAGGACAACTTCGTCACGGTGGGCCTGGGCCAGCTGCGCACCAAACAGGTGCCGGCCGTCGACCTGGCCTCCTGGCGCGCGCACGCGGAGACCTACGGCGGCTGCTTCCTCAGCCTGTACGGCACGCTCGCGGCGCTGGCCGGCCGCCGGCCGCAGGCCTGCGCCGCGGCGACCGACTTCGGCTGGGGCTTCGGCATGATCGTCACGATCGCCGACGACCTGCGTGACTACGAGCGGCACGGCGAGCGGACCGGCAATCTCGGACATCTGCTGCGTACCGGCCGGGTCACCGAGGCGGAGCTGCGCGGGCTGCTCGAGGAGGCGCGCCGGCGGGCTACCCCGCCCGCGGACGTCTGGTGCGCCCACGACCTGCGCCCGATCATCGACCGGTACGCGGACGACGTGCTGGAGCGCGGCCTGCCGGTGCTGCTGGCACTGCCCGACGACAGGCCGCCGCCCGCCGGTGGACACCACTGATGTGTGGCATAGCGGGCTGGGCCACCCCGGACGACCCGGACCCGGAGGTGGTGGCGGCGATGCTGGCGGCGCTGGCACACCGCGGGCCGGACGGCGAGGGCCGGCACGTGGGCGCCGGGATCGCGCTGGGAATGCGCCGGCTGGCGATCGTCGACGTCGCGGGTGGCGCACAGCCGGTCTTCAGCGAGGACGGCACGGTCGTCGCGGTGCTCAACGGGGAGATCTACAACCACGGACGCCTCCGGGCGGATCTCCTGGCCCGCGGTCACCGGCTGGCCAGCGGCAGCGACAGCGAGTGCCTGGTGCACCTGTACGAGGAGCACGGTGACGATCTCGTGCGGCACCTGCACGGGATGTTCGCCTTCGCGATCTGGGACGCGCCGGCCCGGCGGCTGCTGCTCGGCCGCGACCGGGTCGGGAAGAAGCCGCTGTTCTGGCGGCCGGCAGCCGGTGGTGTGCAGTTCGCTTCCGAGCTCAAGGCCTTCCTGGCCGATCCGCGGTTCCCGCGCGCGGTCGACCCGGCGGCGGTCGACGGGTTCCTCACCTGCGCCTACGTCCCGGGGCCGGGCAGCATCTGGCGAGACGTACGCCGGGTGGAGCCGGGCACCGTGCTCAGCTGGCAGGCCGGCGCGATCCGCGGCCACCGCTACCACACCCCGCCGCTCGCCCCGGTCGCCGTGGCCGGCTTCGACGAGGCGGCCGCCGAGCTGCGCGAGCGCCTGACCGAGGCCACCCGGCTCCGGCTGATCGGGGAGCGGCCGATCGGGGTGCTGCTCTCCGGTGGCCTGGACTCCTCCGCGGTGCTGGCGGCCGTGGCCCGCCAGCACGCCGGGCCGGTGCCCACGTTCACCATCGGCTTCGAGGACGCCGCCACCGACGAGCGGCGCTTCGCCCGGGCGGCGGCCCGGCACTACGGCGCCGACCATCACGAGTGGGTGCTCGGCCCGGACGTCGTGGACCTGCTCGACGACCTGGGCCGGCAGTTCGACGAGCCGTTCGCCGACTCCTCCGCGATCGCCACCTTCTACCTGGCCCGGATGGCCGCGCGGCACGTGACCGTGGTGCTCAACGGCGACGGCGGCGACGAGTGCTTCGGCGGCTACGACCGCTACGGCGCGATGGTCGGCGGCTCACGTGTCACGCTGCCCGGACCGGCCGGGGCCCTGGCGGTGCGGCTGGGCGGCGCGCTGGCACGGTCGGCGGGCGGGGCCCGGCTGCGGCGCGCCGGGCGACTGCTGGAGCTGGCCGGCCGGCCCCCGGCCGACCGGTACGCGGCGCTGATGTCGGTCTTCGAACCGGCCCGGCTGGCCCGCCTCTACACCGCGGAGTTCGCGCGCCTGGTGGGCGCCGCGGACCCGGTGCGGCACCTGCGCGAGGCGTGGGCACAGGCCGCCGGGCAGTCGCTGATCGACCGGATGCTGACCGTGGACCAGCGCACCTACCTGGCCGGTGACCTGCTGCCGAAGATGGACCTGGCCACGATGGCGCACGGCGTGGAGGCCCGCTCGCCCTTCCTCGACCAGGACCTGATGGCCTGGGCGGCCAGGCTGCCGGCCGGCTACAAGGTCGCCGGGGGCAGCGGGAAACGCCTGCTCAAACACGCCATGCGGGACTGGCTGCCGGCCGAGCTGATCGACCGGCCGAAAGCCGGCTTCGGGGTGCCGATGGACGACTGGCTGCGCGGGCGGCTGCGCCCGCTGGCCTGGGACCTGCTCACCGACCGGACCGCGCGGCAGCGTGGCGTCTTCCGCCCGCAGCAGGTGCGCCGGCTCCTCGCCGAACTCGACGACGGCCAGCGCCACGGCCGCCGGATCTGGGCCATGGTGCAGCTGGAGTCGTGGTATCGCCGGTTCGCCGACCGCCCGCCGGCGCTGTCCGTACCCGGAACCGACCTTGGAGGTCAGCGGTGCTCACCGTGATCCTTCCGCACTATCGCTGCTCCACCTACCTGCCCTCGGCGGTCCGGTCGGTGCTCGGTCAGTCGCTCCGGGAGCTGCGCCTGATCGTGCTGGACGACTGTTCGCCCGAGGACGACTGGCTGGCCGCCCTGGCACCGTTCCGCGGCGACCCGCGGCTGACCGTGCTGCGGGCCTCCCGCAACGTCGGCCATCTCCGGCTCAAGAACGCCGTGCTGCCCATGGTGACCAGCCGCTACATCGGGTTCCAGGACGCCGACGACGAGAGCGAGCCGGAGCGGTTCGCCGTGCAGGTGGCGATGCTCGAACGGGGCCGCGCCGACCTGGTGGGGTGCGGTTACGTGCAGATCGACGCGCAGGGACGGCCGCAGGGCGTACGCCGCTTCCCGCGGTACGGCAACCTGTGGATGCGGCTGGGCCGGTCCACGGTCGCGCTGCACCCCACCACGGTGGTGCGCCGCTCGGTGTTCGAGCGGCTGGGCGGCTTCGACGGCACCGCGGAGTTCGGTGCGGACACCGACTTCCACCTGCGGCTGGCCCGCCTGTACCGGATCCGCAACACCCGCCGCACGCTGTACCGCTACCGGGTCTGGCCGCAGTCGCTGACGTCCGCGCCGGAGACCGGGTTCGGCTCGCCGGCCCGGCAGGCGTACCTGGCCCGGATGGTCGCCATGGAGGAGCGGCGCAAACGCGCCCGCAGCCGGGCCGAGCTGCTCGACCTGCTGGTGGCGCCGGCCAACGACGTGACCTTCGACCTCGAGCCGGTCTGATGGGCGCGATCCGCGTGGACGTGGTCGTCGCCGCCCGGGGGGACTGGCGGGCGGTGGTGCGGCGCCTGCGGGACCAGACGTGCGCACCGGCCCGGGTCATCGTGGAGTCCGCCGAGCCGGGCGGCGACCTCCCGGCGGACGTGGTCGTCGTCGCACCGGGACGGGGTGTCGCCACCGCGCGCGCCGACTATGTCGCCGTCCTCGACGAGCGGGACCATCCGGGCCCGGCCTGGCTGGCCGGGGTGGCCGACGCCGCCGCCTCCGGCGCGGACGCGGTCCGCTGGGGCGTGCTGACCGTGGGCGCCGACGGCATCGTCCGCGACGTGGTGATCCCGCCGGGCAGCGGCGCGGTCACCGGCCGTCCGCGGGCCGGGATCGCGCTGCGGCGTACGGCGCTGACCGCGGACGGCCGGATCCGCCCCGGCACGCGGGCCGCCGGGATCGCCCGGCTGCTGGTCACCCGCCGCGGCGCCCCGGCCCCGGCGGCGCCGCCGAGCGGCGGGGACCGGCCCGTGGTCAGTGTGGTGCTCCCGGTGCGCAACGCGGCCGCCACCCTCGGCGCGCAGCTGGCCGCCCTGGCGCGGCAGGACTACCCCGGGCGGTGGGAGCTGGTGGTGGTCGACAACGGCTCGGCCGATCGGAGCATGGCGCTGGCCGAGGAGGCGCGGCCGCGGTTGCCGGCCCTGCGTACGATCTCCGCCCCCACCGCGCGCAGCGCCGGCGTGGCCCGCAACGCCGGGGTCCGGGTGGCCGCCGGTGATCTGCTGCTGTTCTGCGACGCCGACGACGTCGCCGACCCGGGCTGGATCTCGGCCATGGTCGGCGCGCTCGCGGACGCCGATCTGGTCGGTGGCGCGCTGGACTGCTCCACGCTGAGCCCGGCCTTCATGGACGAGCAACCGGTGCCGTTGCCGGCGCAGGGCGAGCCCCTGTCGTTCGCCCGCAGCGCCAACTGCGCGGTCCGGCGGGAGGTGCTCGCCGCGGTCGGGGGTTGGGCCGAGCATTTCCCGGGCGGCGCCGGGGAGGACGTCGAACTGTCCTGGCGGGTGCAGCTGGCCGGATACCGGCTCGGCTACGCCCCGCACGCCCGGATGGGTTACCGCCTGCGGCCCACGCTGCTCGGGGTGGCCCGGCAGAAGTGGGCCTACGGGCTGACCGGTGCGCTGCTGTACCGGACCTACCGCAACGCCGGCTACCGGCGCAGGCCGTGGCGTGAGGTGCTCTTCAGCTGGTTCTGGATGGTCCGGCACCTGCCGGATGTGGGCCGGCCGGGCACCCCGCGACGGCGCTGGATCCGCTACGCGGCCCGGCTGGCCGGGTTCGCGGCCGGCAGCGTGCGCCACCGTACGGCCTACTTCTGACCGCCGCACGGCGCCCGGGCCGCGGCACGACAACGACAGCAGAGGGAGTGGAGATGACCAGCATGAACGAGGCGATCGCCACGGATCCGTTGGAGACCAGCCGCCAGGTCGCCCGGCACGGGGTGGACGACGTCGTCGTCCGGTTCCTGGAGCAGGTCCACCGCAAGTGCGACGAGGAGGGCTGGCAGTACGGCCTGAGCCGGGTGGAGTCGTTCCTGTTCGGTTCCGGCAAGCGGGTCCGCCCGATGTTCTGCCATCTGGGCTGGCGCAGCGGCGGCGGCCCGGATGCGCCCGGGATCGTCCAGGTGGCGGCCGCCCTGGAGATGTTCCACGCCTTCGCGCTGATCCACGACGACGTCATGGACAACAGCGAGACCCGGCGCGGCCAGCCCACCCTGCACGTGAGCCTGACCCGGCGGCACGAGGAGCTGGGCTGGCGGGGGCAGCCGGCCGACTTCGGGCGCAGCGCCGCGATCCTCTGGGGGGATCTGTGCCTGACCTGGGCCGACGAGTTGTTCCACGGCGCCGACCTGCCGCCGGAGCGGATGCGGCGGGCCGTCGAGCTGTTCCGGCAGATGCGCTCCGAGGTGCTGCTGGGACAGTACCTCGACATCCGGGGCACGGCCACCGCCGCCGACCCGGCCATGTGCTACCGGATCCTGCTGCTCAAGAGCGCCCGCTACACGGTCGAGCGGCCGTTGCAGATCGGCGCGGCGCTGGCCGGCGCCGACGAGTCCACGCTGGAGGTGCTGTCCCGGTACGGGGTGGCGCTGGGCGTGGCGTTCCAGCTGCGTGACGACATCCTGGGGGCGTTCGGCGACGACGCGGAGACCGGCAAGTCGGCGACGACGGACCTGCGGGACGGCAAGTCCACGGTGCTGATCGCGATGACCCGGGAGGCGGCGTCGCCGGCCCAGCGGAAGGTGCTCGATCGCTGGTACGGCAACCCGGATCTGGACGGCGAGAGTGTCGCCGCGCTGCGCCAGGTGATCGTGGAGACCGGCAGCCTGCGCCAGGTGGAACAGGTGATCGCCGAGCGTACCGAGGAGGCGGTGGCGGCGCTGGCGGGCGGCGACCTGCCCGGCGAGGCGCGGCGCGGGCTGATCGCGATGGCGCACCTGCTCGGCAGCCGGACCAGCTGACGGCCAAGGAGGTGGGGGAGGCTGGGGCCCCACCTCCTCTTCGTCCCCGGGCGCCGTCAGCGCATCCCGGCGGCGGCCGGCTGGCGTACCAGGTGCACGTGCTTGCGGCGGCGGAGCCGGACCGCGGTGAGCACGGCGGTGAGCACGATCAGCCCGACCGACACGCCGATGCCGTGCTGCAGGCCCCGCTGCAGGTAGTCGTCGCCGACCGGGTCGACGATGTAGGTCCCGATCTCCCGGGACGACCAGAACGGCAGGTACTTCGCCGAGTCCTTGGCCGGGTCGATGGCCATCTGGATGCCGACGAACGCGATGAGCACCAGGGTGCCCTCCAGGTCGCGCGGCACCACGGCGCCGATCAGCATGCCCAGCGGAACCGCGATCAGCGCGGTGAGCGCCAGCATCAGCGCGAGCGCGCCGGGCCGCTGGATGTCCTGGTCGAAGTAGATCAGCAGGAAGTACGCGCCGGCGATGACCCAGGAGATCAGCAGCAGCGCGGCCAGCCGGCCGACCAGTAGCGCCGGCCAGGAGTAGCCGACCAGCCGGAGCCGGGGCTCGACGGACTTCGCGGAGTTGCTGGAGAACAGCCCGGCGGTGCTGGCGCCCCAGCCCAGGCCCAGGCTGGCGAACCGGATGGCCTGCCCGGTCTGGTCGTGCCGGGCGGCGTAGAAGCCGAGCGGGAGCAGGAAGAGCAGGCCGAGCACGGTCCGGCGCCGGGCCAGATCACGCAGCACCATCTCGGCCACGGTCAGTACGCTGGTCATCGGTTGCGCTCGCTTCCCGTCGGGGTCAGGTCCAGGACCTGGTCGACCCGGTCCATGGTGTTGAGCATGTGGGTGATCACGACGATCGTGCGCCCGGTGTCGCGCAGCCGCCAGATCACCTCCCAGAAGTCGGTGTACGTGCCGCGGTCGAAGCCCTGGTAGGGCTCGTCGAGCAGCAGGATGTCGTGGCCGCCCAGGGTGGACAGGATGACGTTGAGCTTCTGCCGGGTGCCGCCGGAGAGGTGCCGCGCCTGGACCTTGGGTTCCGGCTCCCAGCCGAGCATGGCGGCCATCTCCCGCCCGCGGGTCAGAGCGGTGTCGCGGTTGAGCCCGTCGCCGCGGCCGAAGAGGACGAAGTGCTCACTCGGCCGCAGGAAGTCGAAGGTGCCGCCGGCCTGCGGGCAGTAGCCGATGGAGCCGTTCACCTCGACCCGGCCGCTGGTGGGGGAGATCAGGCCGGCGCAGATCTTGAGGAAGGTGGACTTGCCGGCGCCGTTGGAGCCGATCACCGCCGCGACCTCGCCGGCACGCACCTCGAAGTTGACGTTGGACAGCACCTCGCGGCGGCCGAACTTCTTGGTGATGCCCGTGGCGCGCAGCCGGACGGGCGGTGCGGGCGCTGCCACGTTCCCGCCCGCCCACGATGCGGTGCCCGGGGGGCGTCGATCCGGTGCTTCGCCTGGTTGCTGACTGGTCCACATCTGCTGGCTCAGGGCTCCCTTCGCTGCGGTGCAGCGGGTTTCAGCCGTCCGGAGCACGGCTGGAGAATCAGTTGATCTCGTACGCGCGGCTAGGAAAGGAACATTCTATACATTCTGGTCGACAGCGAAGAGTGCCTGTCCCAGCGTGCCCCGATGGCCCTCGGCATCGCCGAAGGTGAGGAAGACCCGTTCGGCGCCGGCCTCGCCGAGTTCCGCCACGAGGGCCGGCGACATCAGGAAGTGGCGATCCCTGCCGCGCGGCCGGAAGCCGGCCCGCCGCAACTGATCGCTCCACCGCGGATCGGCGAAGGAGGCCAGCACGACCATGGCGCCGGCCCGGGCCAGCCGGCTGTGCGCCGCGGCGAGCACGGTGCCGGCGTGCCGCGGCGCGGCGAAGGCGTCCCAGATCGCCCCGACACGCAGCGACCGGAACCGCGGGTGGCGGCGGAACCGGCGCAGCCCGGTGACCGCCCAGCCGATCAGCTCGCCGTCGCGGCGTACCGCCAGGCGGTGGAAGTCCCCGTCGCCCGGCGGGTAGACGGCCCGGAGCGTCGCGGCGTCCCGTCCGGTCACGAAGGAGTATGCGGGCGCGGCGTCGCGCCAGAGATCGTCGGCCCAGTCACCGAAGGCCGGTTCCACCGTGACCTGGACACCGGCCGGTGGGCGATGCCGCGAGCGCAGCACCGGGACGCCCCACCAGACCAGGGTCGGGCTGGCCCACGACCGCCAGCGGAACATGCCGAACAGCTCGCGCATGTCCGGGCGGTTCTCCAGCCCCCAGCCGTACAACCGGGGGCGGCGGCGCATCATGTCCTGGATCAGGGCGAACGAGGTCCGGGCGTGCCGGCTGTCGGCCGCGCCCTCGGAGTACGGCCCCTGCACCGAGGCGACGTCCCGCTCGGCGCCGGCGATCAGCGCCCGTTCGTGGCGCAGCACGTAGCCGCCGTGCGCCCGCTCCCCGTCCAGCGCGACGAACAGTTCGCGGTACGTCGGGGAGCCGGGCGCCGGCGCCAGCCAGTCCGGCGTCGGACTCTCGAAGAAGCCGCTGTGGCCGGCGGCGGCCATCCGGGCGTTGAAGGCCCGTACGGCGGGCCGCCAGCGCTCCTCGTGTGCCACCACCCGGACCGTCAAGGGGCCTCGGTCCCCGGCTCGATCCGGACGTGCAGCAGGTGCAGCGTGTACGGAACCCCGGCCGGGGTCTCCAGCGCGCCGAGCGCGGCCCGGATCTCGCTCTCGCACTGCTCGCGGGCCGGTCCGCCGATCTCCAGCAGTTGCCCCTCGATCCGCACCCACCAGGCCAGGTGCCCGGCCACCGTGTCGTACCGGGTGTCGTACCACTCCCGGACGGTGACCCGCCGGTCCGGCATCGCGGAGCTGAACACGCCCTCGGCGTCGTCGCGGGTGAGCTGGCAGCGCAGCTGGGCCGCCCCGAACACCCGGGCCGGTCCGAAGTGGCGCAGGAAGATCGGCGTCGTCGCCTTGATGAACTCCCGGCCGCTGTAGCGGCCGATGAAGAAGAGGTCGGCCCGCCCGGCCGGGGCCAGCACCCGGCCGATCTCGGCCGCGCCGGCCGCCGGGTCGGTGACCCAGTGGAACGCCATGAGGCTGTAGAGGTAGTCGACGGTGCCGGACGGCAGGCGCAGGTCCTCGAACCGGCCGTCGACGATCTCGGCGGATCCGGCGCCCCGGACCCGGTCCGCGGCGATGGCCCGTAGTCCCTCGGCCGGTTCCACGCCGAGCAGCCGGGCCCCCGGCGCGCGCTCGTGAATCTCGCGGAGCGCGGCGCCGTCGCCGCAGCCGACGTCGGCGATCGTCCGGTCGCCGGGACGTGGGTCCAGCGAAGCCCACAGCTCCCGGGTCGCCAGTCCCCAGCAGGAGCCCTGGTTCTCCGCGCCGGAGTACTCGCTCGCCCGGCGCGAGTAGGTCTCGACGATCGGGTCAGCGGGCATCGGCCGGCTCCGCGGTGGCGTAGACCCGGCACAGCGTGGTCAGCGTGGCCAGGTCGTCGAGGTCCAGGTCGAGTAGGTCGACGGTCCGCCCGGACCGCTCGGCCAGGAAGGTCATCAGCTGCACGAAACCCAGCGAGTCCAGGACCCCGAGGGCGAGCAGGTCGGTGTCGGCGGTGACCGGCGTGTCCGCGGTCTCCCGGTCGACGCGATGCCGCTGCACCCAGTGCAGGGCGTCCACCAGGAGGCTGTCAGCCGGAGACGGTTTCATGCGAGCCTTCCTCTTCCAGGAGTGCGGCAGCCGCCTTGCGGTCGAGCTTGCCGTTCGGGTTGCGAGGGATGTCGTCGACCACGGTCACGCGACGCGGAACCATGTAGGAAGGCAGCGACTCGGCGCAGGCCTCGATGATCTGCTTGGGGCTCCGGTCGCCGCCGCGCGCCACCACGGCCACCAGGTACTGCGGGGCGGCCGCGCCGGGCCAGGGGACCACCAGGGCGTCCGGTGCGTCGCAGGCGGTCCGCAGCACGTGATCGACCTCGAGCAGCTCGACGCGGAAGCCGTTGATCTTGAGTTGGTCGTCGGTCCGGCCGTGATAGTGCAGGCACCCGGACGGGTCCTGCCGGACCAGGTCGCCGGTGCGGAACCAGTGTCCGTCCGGCCGGGTGGCGAAGCGCGCGGCGGTGCGTTCCGGATCCGCCCAGTACCCCGTGGTGACCTGCGAGCCGGACAGCCACAGCTCGCCGACCGCGCCGGGCGGGACGGGCTCGCCACCGGCCATCACGGCGGCCCGCTGGCCGGCGAACGGCCGGCCGATCGGCAGCACGCCGTTGGTGTCCGGGGCGGCGCCGGTGTCGGTGGCCGGCTGGAAGCCGGTGATCGCGATGGTCGCCTCGGTCGGGCCGTAGAGGTTGTCCAGCGTGGCCGCCGGAGCCGCGGACTGCCACGCCGTGGCCAGGCGGCGGGTCAGCGGCTCGCCGCAGAACAGGCTCCACCGCAGCGACGGCAGCACACCGGCGCCGAGGACGCCCAGGGCGTCGGCCCGCGCGGCGACGGACGGCACGCTGAACCAGGCGGACAGCTCGTGGCGCCGGATGAAGGTGAGCGGCTGCAGCAGGGCCCGTTGCGGGAGCGGGTACAGGCAGGCGCCGGCCTGCCAGGTGGCGAACATGTCGTGCACGCTCAGGTCGAAGGTCAGCTCGAAGGTCTGCGAGGCGCGGTCGTGCGGGCCGAGGTCGTGCCGGGCCGCCACCGCGTCCAGGTAGGCCGAGACGCTCGCGCCGTGCACCGGGACCCCGCTGGGGGTGCCGGTCGTGCCCGAGGTGAACAGCAGGTAGGCCAGGCCGGCGGCCTGGTCGGCGGGATCGCGGCGGGTCAGGTCGCCGGAGTCCGGGTCCACCCGGACCACGCGGTGCCGTGCCGCCTCAGGGGTCCGCTCCCCGGCGCCCACCAGCACCACGGTCAGCGGGTCCGGCAGCGCGCCGAGAAGCCGGTCGAGGTCCGCGCCCGCGGCCCCGTCGACGATCAGGGTGTCGGCGCCGGACGCCCGCAGCATCGCGATGGTGCGCCGGAGCGGGTATCCCGGGTTCAGCGGCACGTAGGCGCGTCCGGACCAGGCCGTCGCCAGCAGCGCCGCGTAGCCCGTCGCGTCCCGGCGGACCAGCAGCGCGCCCAGCGCCGGTCCGGATCCGGCCGGTGGCAGCGCCGCGGCGATCCGGCGGGTCCGGGTGAGCAGGCCCCGGTACGACGTCGGCTGACCGTCATGGATGGCCGGTCGATCGGGGAAACGCTGCGCGCTGGCGAGAACGCGATTCAACAATGAGGTCATGGCGCCGGGTCATGGACGTCGGGCATGACACCGCATGGTACTCCACATCGGAGCGTACGTAAGGCCCCGATCGGTATAGTCGGAAGTCGAAACGTATCCGGTCCGCACGTGGATTTCCGCACAATAGCGCGCCGGTCGAAGCCCGTCGGCCGATTCTCGCGAGCGACCGATTCCGGTCGGCCGGCGGACCGTCCCGCCAGCGGCGTCCGCGCTGTTCACCGGGGCTGTGGGTGCCCCGGCGCGGACCGCTCACGACGGCGTGAACAGCGACCGGTGGTTCGCCCACAGCCAGGCGAGGTACTCCCGCGACTCGTCCGGGGTTGCAATCCATCCGTCATTGGCGTATGTGAGGATCCGCCGGAATTCTCCGGGCAGCAGGTCATATGCGTTCGCGCCGGTCTCCGGCACCCGTGCGTGCGGCGGAACGGGAACCGCGGCGGGGATTACCGGAATACGAACCTTGCGGACGGCGAGCGCCTTGATTACGGTGAGGAACGCTCTGGGCAGGTGGTACGGGGACACCGTCAGCACACAACTGCGGATGTCCCGCTTGCCCACCTCGTCGGCGATCCATGCCGCCTGCAACGCGGTGTTCGGCGCGGGTGCCCGCTGGATGTGCACGCCGTCGAGCCGGCGCAGGCCCAGGGAGCGCAGATAGTCCAGCGTGATCGTGACGTAGGTCCGCTCCGCCGGGTTGCCGTTCGGCACCAGGAGAAAACGGATGCCGGGCTCGGATTCCCACAGGGCGATGGCGTGGCGCAGCCGTGCCTCCTCGCCCTGGCCGGTCGGCACGACGACGGCGTCGAGGTGCCGGCCGGTCGCGGGCGGCACGGTGAGGATGGCGACCACGGTGGTCATGAGGTCGAGCAGGTCGGCGGTCGCCACCCCGGCGAAGGCGCCGCTGCGCACGATCCTAGGGGTCGGCATGCCGACTCCCCTGCGCGTTCGTTCGTCCCGGTGGCGGCACGGTTCCCTCGGCACTTTCCGTACGTTTGCGACAAAGCACGACACCGTAGCACCCGCGCGGCGGGGAGCTCGCGCCGCGTGGGCCCGCCCGGCGGCCGCCGGGCGGCATCGTGACGGGGCGGCGACGGACTGTCATCCGGGATAGGATCTTGTCCGGTCGATGTCCAACCCGGAGACTCGTCCCTGTCGATCCCTTGGCGCTTCGATCAGATCTGCGCTGGCGCCGCCGAGCCTGGAGAGGCTTGCTCGCTCGAACGCAACCTGCATGGAGGGCATGTGTCGTATGACCTCGCGGTAGTCGGCCTGGGGTACGTGGGCATGCCGCTGGCCAGAGAGGCAACGGTCCGGGGTCTCAAGGTGCTGGGCCTGGACTCCGACCGGCGCCGGGTGGCATCGCTCAACGACGGCCGGTCGCATGTCGACGACCTGTCCGACGGCGAGCTGGAGGAGATGCTCGCCGAGGGTTTCCGGGCCGGCAGCGATCCGGCGGAACTGGCCGGCTGCGAGACCATCGTGGTCTGTGTGCCCACCCCGCTGGGCGAGGCGTACCAGCCGGACCTCACCGCGGTCGTCCAGGCCACCACCGATGTCGCGCGGCACCTGCGACCGGGCACGCTGGTCGTCCTGGAGTCGACGACCTGGCCGGGAACCACCGAGACGGTGATCCGTCCCCTGCTGGAGACCTCCGGACTGCGCGCCGGGGTGGACTTCCACCTCGCGTACTCGCCGGAGCGCATCGATCCCGGCAACGAGGTGTACGGCCTGGGCAACACCCCGAAGGTGGTCGGCGGGCTCACCCCGGCGTGCCGGGATCGCGCCACCGCCTTCTACGGCAAGTTCATCCCGCAGGTCGCGGCGACCCGGGGGCTGCGCGAGGCCGAGATGGCCAAGCTGATCGAGAACACGTACCGGGCCGTGAACATCGCGCTGGTCAACGAGATGGCCACGTTCTGCGAGGAGCTGGGCGTCGACATCTGGGACGCGATAGCCGCCGCCGCCACCAAACCGTTCGGCTTCCAGAAGTTCCTGCCCGGCCCGGGCGTGGGCGGGCACTGCATCCCGGTGGACCCGGCCTACCTGGTGCACGCGGCGCGGCGGCTAGGGCACCCGTTCCGGATGGCCGAACTGGCTCAGGAGATCAACGACGCGATGCCGGCCTGGGTGCTCTCGCGCGTCCAGCGCGCGCTCAACGGGGTCGGCAAGCCGGTCAGCGGGGCGCGGATCCTGCTGCTCGGCGTCACCTACAAGCCCGACATCGCCGACGCGCGGGGCACCCCGGCTCTGCCGCTGGCGCGGTCCCTGCACCGGCTGGGGGCCGAGGTCCGATTCGGTGACCCGTTCGTCCGGCAGTGGTCCGTGGACCAGCGCCTGCTCGCCGGCGAACAGTGCCTGCAAGCCGCGGTGCGCGACGCCGACCTGGTCGTGCTCCTGCAGGATCACCGGGCCTTCGACCTGGACATGATCGCCCGGGAGGCCCGGCTGGTGCTCGACACGCGCGGGGTGATCGAGCGGCAGGACAACGTCATTCGGCTGTAGCCGCCACCGCGGCCGGCGGCAGTGCCGGCGCCGTCCCGGCGCCGACGACATCGGAGGGAAGACTGTTGGTGAAGGCGCTGGTAACCGGCGGAGCCGGGTTCATCGGTTCGCATCTCTGCGATCATCTCGTGTCCCTCGGCCACGAGGTGGTGGTCCTCGACGACCTCTCGACCGGCTCCCCGGCGAACCTGGAACACCTGCCGTCGGTCCGGTTCGTGCACGGTTCGATCCTGGACCGCGCGCTGGTGGACGAGTGCGTCCGCGGCGCCGGCATGGTGTTCCACCTGGCCGCCGCGGTCGGCGTGCACACCATCCTGGCCGAGCCGCTGAAGTCGCTGCGGGTGAACCTGCACGGCACCGAGAACGTCGTCGAGGCGGCGGCCCGCCACGGCGTCCGGTACGCCGTCGCCTCCAGCAGCGAGATCTACGGCAAGAACGACGCGGACGGCCTGCACGAGGATTCCGACCGCATCCTCGGGTCGGCGCTGAAGAGCCGGTGGTCGTACGCCGCGGCCAAGGGGATCGACGAGCTCGTCGCCGTCGAGACCAGCCGGGCCAGCGGCGTGCCGTGCGTCGTCCTGCGACTGTTCAACATCGTCGGTGCCCGGCAGACCGGCCGGTACGGGATGGTGCTGCCCCGATTCGTCGCCCAGGCGCTCGCCGGTGAGCCGATCACCGTGCACGGCGACGGCAGCCAGCGCCGCTGCTTCGGCTCCGTGCACGACGCCGTGCCGGCGATGACCAGGCTGCTCGACACGAGCGAGGCGTACGGTCGCGCGGTCAACATCGGCAGCCGCGAGGAGATCTCCATCGAGGGGCTCGCCCACCGGGTACGCGAGATCACCGGCTCGGCCAGCGAGATCCGGTTCGTGCCCTACCACGAGGCCTACGACCCCGGCTTCGAGGACATGCGCCGGCGGATCCCGGACCTGTCCCTGGCCGCCCGGCTGATCGGGTACCGGCCGCGGTACCGGCTGGACGACATCATCAAGACGCTCATCGACCACCAGTTGAGGCGGCGGGCGCGGCCGGCGTGATGACGCCGGCGGGCCGCCGGTCCGGCTGGTCGCCACCGGTCGGCGGCACCGGGCCGGCCGGCGGCCAGCGTCTCAGTCGCCGGCCAGGTCGCGGCGGATGACCCAGCCGGCCGCCGCCAGCGCGGGCACCGTCCAGGCGAGCAGGATGGGCAGCCCCCGGGGATCGCCGGAGGTCGCCATCAGCGCGCCGGAGATGGGCAGCGGGCCCTCCAGCTTGCCGAGCAGGCCCTCGACGAACAGCACCCAGCCCGCGTAGCCGGCGAGCAGCCAGAGCGGGCGGCGCACGACGGTCGCGTTCGCCACCCCGAACACCGCGGTCAGCGGCACCGCGGACAGGGTCGCCCAGTACTGGCGGGTCTCGCCCTGCAGGGCCACCACGACGCCGCTCGCCGCCGCGAGCACGACGCCGAACAGGGCCGCCACCAGGCACTGCGCCACCAGCACCCGGAGCCGGTTCGGCTCGCCGAGGAACACCAGCACGGCGGTGCGGTGCTGATAGTGCTGAGCGGTGATCAGCACCGCGGCGCCGAACGTGCCCAGACAGGCGAACAGCGACCAGAAGTCCTCGCTCAACAGCCCGACCGCGGCGCTCAGCAGGGCCAGGCCGGTCAGCGACGCCCAGGACGACCGTACCGTCAGGCTGCGATGGATCTCGCTGCGCAGGACACCGATCACCGGCCACCCGCCACGCTCAGGAAGATCTCTTCGAGTTGACGCCGCTCCGGCGTCAGTTCGTACACCGGCACCTGCAGGCGCAGGGCGATCTCGCCGGCCGCCTCGGGGCTCAGGCCGGAGACGAACAGGACACGCCCGTCCGTGGTCACCCGGGCGCCGTGTCGTGCGTACCCGTCCCACAGCCGGGCGTGATCGCCGCCGCGCACCCGCAGCCGCGCGCCCCCGGACAGCTCGGCGAGCGGCGCGGCCAGGCGGATCCGCCCGTTCCCGATGATCACCACGTCGTCGATCAGCAGTTGCAGCTCGGTGAGCAGGTGACTGGAGATCAGCACGGTGCCCCCGGCGGCGGCGTGCTGGCGCAGCAGCGTCCGCAGCCACGCCATGCCGGAGGGATCCAGGCCGTTGGCCGGCTCGTCGAGGACCAGCACCGGCGGATCGCCGAGCAGGGCGGTCGCCACCGCCAGCCGCTGGCGCATCCCGAGTGAGTAGTCGCCGGTGCGCTTGCCGGCCGCCGCGGCCAGCCCGACGCCCTCGATGAGCTGGTCCACGCGGCTGCGGGAGGCGCCGCTCAGCAGCGCCTGGGTGACCAGATGCCGGTAGCCGGTCTGGCCGGGATTGCTCAGCCCCTGCTCCAGCACCGCGCCCACGTGCCGCAGCGGATGCGTCAGCTCGCGGTAGGGCACCCCGTTGATCAACGCAACTCCGCCGGTGGCCCGGCTCAACCCGAGCAGGATCCGCAGCGTGGTCGTCTTGCCGGCGCCGTTGAGCCCGAGCAGGCCGGTCACCCGGCCCGGGGCGCAGGCGAACGTGACGTCACGGATCGCGTCCACCCGGCCGTAGGCCTTCGTCAGATTCCGGGTCTCGATCATCGATGTGCATTATCGCGGTGGACACCGGGAGATGTCCGGGTCGGTCGGCGGATTCGCACCGGTGGGTCACTTCCTCCATGTCGCCTCTCGCGCCGTGCCGTCCCGGCGCCGGTCAGTCCCCGGCGGCGCGCATCGCCGCCGCCGCTCGGGCCCGCCGGTGGTACGCCACCAGCCCGGCCGCCAGCAGCACGAGACCGGCTGCCGCGGTCTGCGGTGTCCCCGGCGCCCGCAGCAGCGCCCACCACTGAGCGGACCCGTCCGGGTTGCCCCCGACCAGGCTGACCACGAAGAAGTACAGGATCGGCCCGGTGACCGCCGCGCTCTGCCCGAACCAGGTCAGCAGCAGCAGCGACGCCCCGGCGCAGACGGCGGCGTTGCGCGCCACCACCGCGGCGAAGTCGCCGTCGCCGGTCAGCGCGGCGAGCCCGGCCACGATCGCGATCGGGGCGCAGGCGAGCAGGAACAGCACCAGGTCCGGGACGAGCAGGCTCCGGCGGCTGCCGTGCTCGACCCGGAGCACCACCCCGCCGAACCCGTACGCGAACAGCGGCGCGAACAGCACCGGCAGCGCCATCTCCAGGGCGATCGGGCTGTTGCGGCCCTGCAGCAGCTGCGGTACCGGCAGCACCGTGCCGGCCAGCCACCACGCGACGAGCAGCAGGGCCGACGCCGCGCCGGCCAGGGTGGCGGCGTGGTGCCCGCGCAGGAAGAGCCGGATCACGGGCATCGACCCGCCTCACGCCACAGCCGCTCGGCGTCGGCGGGCACCGGCTGCGGATCGCTGACGGTGACCAGCGGCAGGCCGGCGCCGCGCAGGTCGAGCCGCTGTTGCAGCAGCACGGTCAGCCGGTCCAGGCGGTCGTCGCGTCCCGGGTCGGTGAAGTCCGTGACGCAGTTGGCCAGCGAGCGGGGCAGCAGCTGGGCCATCGCCACCTCGGCGCTGGTCGGGTCGGTGGCCGAGGTGGTGATGGGCAGCAGGCCGCCCGCGGCGACCGGGCCGATCCGGGCGTCCGGCGGGATCGGCAGCCGCAGGTCGGCCCAGGCGGCACGGACCGCGGTCCAGGCGGCCTCGTTGGCGGCGTACGCGCCGGCGTCCTCCGGCCACAGGCAGATGTCGCGCCGGCACTCCAGCGACCCGGCCGGGCGGGGCGCGGCGGGGGAGGCGCCGAGCGCGGTCACCGGCGCGATGCCGAACCCGGCCGCGGCCACCGCCGCCACCGCGACCGCCGCGGCGATCACCGGCCGGTTGCCGCTGGGCGCCAACCGGACCCGGACCACGCACAGCGAGAGGACCAGGATCGCGCCGAGCAGCGCGGCCGAGGCGGCCACCACCCGGCCGTCGAGCACCTGGCTGGTCGAGCAGCAGTCGACCGGGTTGCCGTTGAGGTGGCGCAGCCACAGCGGCTCCCAGCCGGCCGGCAGGGTCAGCGCCAGGTAGGGCACGAGCAGGGCGGCGGTCAGCGCCAGCAGCCGGCCCAGGGTCAGTGCCAGGGCGGCGCCGAAGGCGGTCCAGGCGAACACGCCGAGCACCGTCAGCAGGACCAGCTGCCAGCCCGGCCAGCCGGGGTTCGCCGACTGGGCCTGCGCGTAGACGTGGCAGGCGCCCTGCATCAGCAGGCCGGCGGCGAGCACCGGCCGCAGGCGCTCGGCCAGCACCCGCAGCCACGAGCGGCGGATGGTGATCCGGCCCCAGAGCGACCGCAGGGTGAACGTCTCCCAGGCCGCGGCCAGCGCGAGGACCGGCCCGATCACCGCCATCGCGCCGGTGGCCGCGGAGCCCTGGGCCAGCGGGTAGGCGGACAGGCCGGGGTTGCCGGAGAGGAACAGGTAGGCGAGCACCGCGCCGGGCACCGCCAGCAGGACCGCCGGGGTGCGCAGCAGGGAACGGTCGGCCCGCCGGCCGGGGAAGCGCACCGGGGCGACGTGGTCAGCGGCCACGAAGCGCCTGCGCGAGGTCGGCCACCACGCCGCTGGCGTGCCGGCGGGTGAAGAACTCGTCGAGCGAGCCGTCGAACTCCAGGCGGCCGCGGTCGAGCACGAGCAGCCGGCTGAACGGCGACCCGACGTCCGTCGCGGTGTGCGAGGAGACCAGGATGCCGGTGCCCTGCTGCGCCAGCGCCTCGAGGACCGCGGTCACCGAGCGCCGGGCGATCGGGTCCAGTGACGCGGTGGGCTCGTCGAGCACGAGGTAGTCCGGCGAGCTGGCCAGCGCGCAGGCGATGCCCAGCCGGGACAGCTCGCCGCCGCTGAGTTCGGTGGCCGGCCGGTCGGCGAGCTCGGTCAGGTTCGTCCGGGACAGCCCGGCGGCCGCCGCGGTGACCGCCTCGGCGCGGCTCAGGCCGGCCAGCCAGCTCGCGTACCGCACCTGCTCGACGACGGTGAAGCCGGGCAGGGCGACGGTGTGCTGGGCGCTCCAGCCCAGCCGCGCTTCGCGGGTGACCGTGCCACCGGACGGGCGGATCTGGCCGGTGAGCAGGCGCATGAACGTCGACTTACCCGCGCCGTTCGGCCCGATCAGGATGGTGGGCCGCCGGTCCAGTGCGACGGTGAGTCCACTGATGACGTCCTGCGACCCGCGCCGCGGATAACGGAAGGAAATCCGGTCGGCGCGAATGCCGAAACTATCGGTGGTAGCGATGGAAAACACCTCTGTACGTCTGGCAGTCCAGTGCTGCGCTGACTGTACCGCACTCATGCACGGAGACCGTGAATGGTTTTGCAGTCATTCACGGTCTCCGTATCAGGAAACGGTCAGTAAACCGTCGCCACGCTGCTTGCCGAAACGGTACCGAAATCGTAGTGCCAGAACTGCAGGAAGTAGGTGCCCGAGGTCTGGTCGCCCCACGTGCCGGTGCCGGTTCCGCCCGCGCACGCCGAGACGTCCTTCTGCCCGTAGGACACGTCCGGCGACAGCGACCGCTTGCGGCGCAGGTCCACCTTCAGCGAGAAGTTGGCGCCGTCGTCGCGCGAGCAGCCCCTGAGCGTGGTCTTGGTGACCACGCTGTCGCTGTTGTTGTCCGTCCACTCGCGCGAGATGAAGCCGCTGCGGACGCCGCTGAGGTAGCTGCTCCACGAACCCTCGGCGAACGCCGGAACACCCCCGGAGAGGACCGCCGTGAATGCGACCGCGGCCACCCCCAGGCGGGAGGCGATTCGCGGCATGCCGGAACCGGCACGCTTTTCGCTGCGGTCGGGTCGGTCGTTCAGTGCGAAATTCATGGGTCCTCCTATTGGTGGCCAGGCGCGCGAAGCGGCCTGTCGCCTATCGGCCTTCCCCTCGTTGAATACAGCACCAGGCGACGACGGAACGATTTCACAGGCGTCGTTGTGTCTCAACCCTGTTGACATTCCCGCCTTGATCCACTATGGAAGCGGCATGAGCCCCGCTGACCAGTCGTAATGAGGATGTGAAGTGGGACACGTAGAATTTTGAGTGACATAGGTCACATCGAAGGTGGATGGTTGATGAACGCGGGTGAAGCTGGCCGCGAACGGTGACAGGCCTCCCCCGAGGATCCCCGGCCGACGCGTTGAACAGCCGGAACGTCGAGAAGCGCGGTCTCGGGGCGGACCCTTCGGCGCCGGTCGGGGAGCGGGACCGGTGACTCGCTCACCGGGCCTCGTGCGCGGCGGGTGGCATCACCCGGTGGGGGTCGGACGCGGGCGTCGCGTCGCGGTCCGGTAAGTGGCCGGCGCCGCGCGGGTGTGCCGGGGGGCTCGGCCGACGGCCTGCGGACGGGGCCACGAGGGCGTACCGGGAAGGGTCCGCAAGCCGGGCGCCGGTCCGGGAGCGCCCGGCTCCCGGACCGGCCGCGGTCAGTCCTCGCGGGGAACCGGAACCGGGGCGACCCGCCAGATGCGGGCCGCGTAGTCGGCGACCGTGCGGTCCGCCGAGAAGAACCCGCAGCGCGCGGTGTTCAGGATCGACATCCGGGTCCAGCGGTCCCGGTCGCGCCAGGCCCGCTCGACCTCCTCCTGGCAGTCCAGGTACGACCGGTAGTCGGCCAGGGTCAGGTATTCGTCCCAGCCCAGCAGGGATTCGGCCACCTCGCGCCCGACGCCGCCGAAGGCGCCCGCGTTGATCGCGTCCAGTGCGGCCCTGAGCTCGGCGTCGCGCTCGTAGTGCTCCCGCGGGTGGTACCCGTTGATCCGCGCCTCGGCGGCCTGGAACGCGTCCAGCCCGAACAGGAAGAAGTTCTCCTCGCCGACGTGCGCCCGGATCTCGATGTTCGCGCCGTCGAGGGTGCCGATGGTGAGCGCGCCGTTGAGCGCCAGCTTCATGTTGCCGGTGCCGCTGGCCTCCTTGCCGGCCAGCGAGATCTGCTCGCTCAGGTCGGCGGCCGGGATGATCCGCTCGGCCAGGGTCACGTTGTAGTTCTCCGCGAAGACCACCCTCAGGTGCGGGGCCACCACCGGATCCGCCGCGATGGTCGCCGCCACCGCGTTGATCAGCCGGATGATGTGCTTGGCCGCGTGATAGGCCGGGGCGGCCTTGCCGGCGAACAGCACGGTCCGCGGTATCCAGTCGCCGTTCGGGTTCTCCCGGATCCGGTGGTACATCGTGATCACGTGGAGCAGCTTGAGCTGCTGCCGCTTGTACTCGTGGAACCGCTTGATCATCACGTCGGTGAGCGAGTCCGGGTCGCCGGCCGCGAGATCCACCTTGTTCGCCCGCTTCACCGACCGCCAGCGCTCCCGGAACGCCGGGTCGTCGGCGAGCGACTCCAGCTCGGCGAGGCGGTCCAAATCGTTGAGCCAGCCGTCGCCGCCGAGCCCGTCGCTGATCACCTCGGACAGGCGCGGGTTGGCCAGCCGGATGAACCGGCGCGGCGAGATGCCGTTGGTGACGTTCTGGAACTTGGCCGGCCACAGGTCGGCGAAATCCTGCAGCACGGTCTCGCGCAGCAGTTTGGAGTGCAGCTCGGCGACGCCGTTGACGGCCTCGGTGCCGACCACCGCCAGGTGCGCCATCCGGACCCGGCGCTCGCCGTTCTCCCCGATGATCGACATCCGCCTGATCCGGTCGGCGTCGCCCGGGAAGTGTGCCTCCACCTCCCGCAGGAAGTGCATGTTGATCAAGTAGATGATCTCCAGGTGGCGGGGGAGCAGCCGCTCGAACATGTGCACCGGCCAGGTCTCCAGGGCCTCCGGCAGCAGGGTGTGACAGGTGTACGCGAACGTGCGCCGGGTGATCGACCAGGCGCGGTCCCAGTCCAGCTCGTACTCGTCGACCAGCAGCCGCATCAGCTCCGGGATGGCCACCGTCGGGTGCGTGTCGTTGAGCTGGATGATCGTCTTGTCGGCGAAGTCGTCCCAGTTCTCGTTGCGCAGCCGGAACCGCCGGATGATGTCGCGCAGCGAGCAGGAGCAGAGGAAGTACTGCTGCTTGAGCCGCAGCTCCCGGCCCAGCTCGGTGCTGTCGTCCGGGTAGAGCACCTTGCTGATGTTCTCCGCGCGGACCGCCTCCTGGACGGCCTCGGCGTACTGGCCGGCGGAGAAGCGGCTCAGGTCGAACGAGGCCTCGCTGCCCCGGGCCCGCCACAGCCGGACGATGTTCACCGTCTCGGTGTTGTAGCCGGGGACCAGCATGTGGCTGGGCTCGCCGAGGACGGTCTCCCCGGGCACCCAGCGTTTGCGGACCGGGGAGCCGGGGACCGGCTCGGTGTGGCCGTAGAAGCCGACGGTCTGCCGGTCGTCGGGAGCCGGGAACTCCCACGGGTTGCCGTGGAAGGCCCAGTCGTCGGCGCGTTCGGCCTGACCGCCGTCCTCCAGGGACTGCTTGAAAATGCCGAAGTCGTAGCGGATGCCGTACCCGACGGCGGGGATGTCCCGGGTGGCCATCGAGTCGATCAGGCAGGCGGCGAGCCGGCCCAGGCCACCGTTGCCGAGGCCCGGCTCGACGTCCAGGTCCTCGATCTCCTCCAGCGAGCGGCCGAGCGGCTTGAGCGCCTGGGCGGCCAGGTCCCCCGTGCCGGAGTAGAGCAGGTTCTGCTCGAGTTGGGCGCCGAGCAGATACTCCGCGGACAGGTAGTACACCCAGCGAGGGTTGTGGGCGAACTGCGCGGCCGCGGTGCGGGCCCGCCGGTCGGCCAGGCGGTCGCGGACGGTCAGCGCGAGCGCCTCGTACGCGTCCCGTGCGCTGGCCGACTCGACCGTGGTCCCTTTGCGGTAGTAGAGGCTGCTGAGCAGATCCTGTTGGAAATCGTCCGCGGTGCTGCCCAGTCGTCGCAGACCGATGCCTTGGCGAAGATCCATACGGCCCATTCTGCCGCTACGACGTTTCCGGCGGCTGACGTTCGGCGTTCCGCGCGAGGACGTTTGTGCCGGGCCGGCCGCGGCCGGTCGCCGGACGCGCTCACCGGTCGGGCGGTGCCCGGGAGCCGGCGGATCCCGGATTGCCAGCGACGACGGCGCGCCGGGCGTGCCGGTGGAAATCTTCGGCAACGATTGCTGTCGATCACGGTGGCTGTCGAGATAACGACAAAGGTGACGTCGGGTGATGTTCGGTATGGCGCAGGTCACTCAGGACGCCAGGGCGGTGGAGTGGTGGGCAGGGCCCGACCGGACCCCGACCGGTGTCCCCTCTCCCGCGCCGCCCACGGGAGGTGGGAGACTCCCGCACGTGCTGAATCGGTTGCTGCCGTACCCGGTGCGCTCGGCCGAGGCCTACGCCGACGCGCCCGACGAGGCGTCCTTCCCGGGCGAGGAGCAGCTGGTGGCGACCGCCGCGCCGGGCCGCCGCCGGGAGGTGCTGACCGCCCGGCGCTGCGCCCGTGCGGCCCTGGTCGCGCTCGGCCACGCCCCGGCCGCCATCCTCCGCGGACCCCGCCGCGAGCCGCTCTGGCCGGCCGGGGTCACCGGCAGCATCACGCACTGCGCCGGCTTCCGGGCGGCCGCCGTGGCGCACACCCGTGACGTGGCGAGCATCGGTATCGACGCCGAGCCGCACGCGCCGCTGCCGCCCCGGGTGCTGGGCGCGGTGAGCACCCCGGCCGACCGGGACCTGCTGGCCCGGCTCGCCGTGACGCACCCCGGCGTGTGCTGGGACCGGCTGCTGTTCAGCGCCAAGGAGTCGATCTACAAGGCGTGGTATCCGCTGACCGGCCGCTGGCTGGGCTTCGAGCACGCGCGGCTGGACATCGACCCGGACGCCGGCACGTTCACCGGCCACCTGGCGGTCGACGGCCCGCTCACCCGGCTGCACGGCCGGCACCTGGTGGACCGGGGACTGATCCTGACCGCCGTGCGGGTCGATCAGCCCGGCACCGCCGGACGGTGACGGGCCGCTAGACCTGCCGGTCGCGGCCGGCGAAGAAGCCGGCGACGATCTGCGGGACCATCAGGCCGACCATGACCGCGAGCGGAGCCCGCCAGCCGTGGGTGGCGTCGTGCAGCGCACCGATCAGGATCGGTCCCGGGATGGCGATCAGGTAGCCAACCCCCTGGGCGAAGGCGGACAGCGCGACCACCGTCGCCGGGGTCCGCCCGCGCAGCGCGATCATGGTCAGGACGAGCGGAAACGCCGTGTTGACGATGCCGAGCAGGACGGCCCACAGCCACGGTGTGGTGGCCGGGTCCACCCACAGGCCCAGATAACCGGCGATCCCGAAGAGCCCGAGCCCCACCGCGATCGTGCTCTGCGAGCGGACCCGGCCGGCGAGCGCGGAAAGCCCCATGCCCAGCGGCACGCCGAGCAGCGACGTGGTCGCGAACAGCACCCCGGCCAGCTCCGCGGAGAGCCCGGCGTCCCGGTAGATCTGCGGGAGCCAGCCGATGATCACGTACGCCGAGGTGGACTGCATGCCGAAGTAGACCGCGAGCGCCCAGGCGATCGGCTGCCGGGCGACCCGGACCGGCGGCGCGCCGGTGACCTGCGCCGCGCGGGCGGCGGTGCGCTCCCCGGCGATCAGCAACCACGGCGGCAGCGCGACCAGCGCGGCGAGCGCCCAGCAGGCCAGCCCGAGCCGCCAGTCGCCGAACCCGCCGGTCAGCGGGACCGTCGCCGCGGCCGCCGTGGTGGCGCCCACGTTCAGCGCCACCGTGTAGAGCCCGGTGATCGTGCCGACCTGGGTCGGGAAGTGATCCTTGACGATCGAGGGCAGTAGCACGTTGACCAGCGCGATGCCGGCCAGTGCCACCGCGCTGAGCAGCAGGAACAGGCCGGAGCCGGGCGCGAAGGGGCGGGCCGCAAGCCCGACGGCGAGCAGCGCCAGACCGCCGGCGATCACCGGACCGGCGCCGAACCGGCGGGCCAGGCGCGGCGCCAGCAGGCCGACCGAGGCGAAACACACCACCGGTACGGAGGTGAGCAGCCCGGCCACGGTCCCGCTCATGCCGAGCCCGTCGCGGATCTCGGTCAGCACCGGTCCCACACTGGTCACCGCGAGCCGCAGATTGACCGCCGCCAGCACCAGCGCGACAAGGGTGAAGACCCGTCCCCGCCGCGCCTCGACCGCTTGCTTCCCGAGCTGTTCCTCGCGTACCGCCACGGCACCCATCATGGCCGCGCGTGGGTCCGATCCGCGATCCGGCGTGCTGAGCCTCACCATCGCCCCGGCCTGCGGGAAGGCCGGATCGGGCATATGCCCGCTCCGGCGTTCGGTCGTTACCGGCGCGGACGCTCAGGCGGTCGCGGCGGCGGCCTCCTGCTCCCGCTCGACCCGCTCGTTCCACTCCCGCTTGCTGGACTGCCAGCCGTCCTCGTTCATCCCGCGGCGCCAGTACCCGGAGATCGACAGCTGCTCCGTGCCGAGCCCGCGCTCCAGCCGCAGGTGACCGCGCAGGTCGCGGACGAACCCGGCCTCACCGTGCACGAACGCGTGCACCCGGCCGGCCGGGAACCGCATCCCGCGGACCGCCTCGACCAGCGCCTCGCCCACCGGCCGGGAGCCCCGGTGCAGCCAGACGATCTCCGCGTCGCCCGGACCGTCCAGCTTCTGCTCGTCGTCCGGGCCGTCCACCTCGATGAACGCCCGCACCGGCGCGCCCGGCGGCATCCCGGCCAGCGCGGCGCCGATCCCGGGAAGCGCGCTCTCGTCCCCGGCCAGCAGATGCCAGTCCGCCTCGGGACTGGGGGAGTATCCCCCGCCCGGACCCATGAACCGGAACACGTCACCCGGCTTCGCCCGCGCCGCCCACGGCCCGGCGACGCCCGCGTCACCGTGCACCACGAAGTCGACCCACATCTCCGGGACCTCGGGCAGCCACTTGCGCACCGTGTACGTCCGCACCACCGGCCAGGTGTCGCGGGGCATGGTCTCCCGGATCGTGCCCATGTCGAACGGCTCCGGGTAGTCGACGCCGGCCTGCGGGAAGAGCACCTTGATGTAGTGGTCGGTGAAACGGTCCGCGTCGATCCGGGCGATGGCCTCGCCACCGACCACCACCCGCACCATGTGCGCGGTGAGCTGCTCCACCCGCGTGACCACGCCTTCGTGGGCGGGCCGCGCCGGTCTGTTCGCCATGTCTGCACCTCACTGCCGGGGGATGTCCGGTTGGTAAGGCTACCCTTATTCTGGCCGATCCACCGGCCCGCGTACGCATTGGTCACCTTCGCGGCGACCCCTCGCCGGGGCGAGACGGACGTGGGGCCCGCCGAAAAGTCCCGGCAGGCCCCACCACAGTGATCAATTTCGGTACGGCGCGGCGCCGCTCCCAGCGAGCCGCGGACGCTGGGCGCCGCCGCGGACCTCGGTAGCGCCACGGCTCCCAGTGCCGCCGCGGACCTCGGTAGCGCCACGGACGCTCGGCGCCGCCGGCTCTCAGTACCGTCGCGGGCGGGAGCGGGCGAACGCGAAGCCGATCACGGCCAGCAGCGCCAGCACCGCGCCGCCACCGAACCACGCCGGGTGCTCGCTCAGCAGGGTGAGCGGTCCGCCCTCGGTGTCCTTCCCGGCGGGCGGCTCGGCGAGTTGCTCCCCGGAGGTGCTGGCCGGAGCGGCCTGGTCGGGCTCGCCACCGTCCACCCCGTAGTCCGCGGCGGGCGCCGCCTCGCTGTCGGTGACCTGCGGCTTCGCCTTCTTCGTGGGGGCCGCAGCGGTGTCCTCGGTGTCGTCCGAGGCGGACGACCCGGAACCGGAGGAGCGCGTGTCCGAGGTGTCCGCGTTGCCGGAGGCGCCGGAGTCGTCGGACGTGGTGGTCGTGCTGGAGCGGGTCGGCTTGGCCGCCGGCCGGGTGGTGGTCCTCGTGGGCGCGGCCGTCTCGTCGCCGGAGTCGTTGCCGGCGGCCGAGCCGGTGCCGGTGCCGGTGGTCCGCGTCGGGTTCGGGGCGACGGTGGTCTTCACCGTCGCGCGGGGCGTGGCGGTGGCGGTGGCGCCCCCGCCCGCGTTGTTCCCGCCGTTGTCCTGGTTCCCGCCGTTGTCCTGGTCCCCGCCGGTGTTCCCCCCGCCGGTGTTGTCGCCCTGGTTCCCGCCGCCGGTGTCGCCGCCCTGGTTGCCGCCTTGATCACCGCCGCCGGTGTCGCCGTCCTGGTTCCCGCCGTTGTTGTTCCCGCCGTCCTGGTTCCCGCCGTTGTTGTTCCCGCCGTCCTGGTCGCCGCCGTCCTGGTCGCCGCCGCCGGCGCTCACCGTGATCCGGACGGCGTCGATCGCGGGCGTCTGGTTGGCGCGCTCCATCATCGGCGTCCGGTGCGAACCGTCGCCGGCCCATGACGCGCACTGCGCGGTGCCCTCCGCCGGCAGCCCCGGCACCTGGATGGTCACCGTGTCCGGCGCCCGCCCGCCCTTGCGGTCCTCGGTGGCGACGAAGAACGCCGGCACCGGCGCCGGGTCCGGCGCCTCCCGGGTGGACGCCAGCATCCGGCACGCGGTGTGGAAGTGCCCGCGCACGATGCCGTTCTGCAGGACGCTGGACTCCACGTAGTAACCGCCCTGGCCGGCTGCCAGGAACCGGTCGCGGATCAGGTTGCGGGTGCTGACCTTGAGCGTGAACGGCGTGTTCGGCGCAACCCGCGCCGGGGCCTCGGTGATCAGCAGCGCCGCGTTGTTCGCCGCCGAGGCGACCTCGCCGAACTCGGTGGAGACGCAGCGGTCGCCCTTCTGGAAGCCGTCGTGGGCGGTCAGGTTGCTGTCGATGCAGGTGTCGGTGAGGATCTTCTGCCCGTTCACCACCTTGCCGGCCCCGCTCTCGCCGGCGGCCTTGGTGGACGGGGTCTCGTCGGCGTGCGACAGCTGGGTGAAGCCGACGACGCCGCCGACGGCGACGACCACGGCTCCGGCGGCCAGCAACCGGGTGCGGCCCGACCCGACGGCCGCGAGGCCGGTTCGACGGTGACCCGAGCTTCCCATGACGTGCCCCTCCGGTGTGGCGTTCGCCATTGTGTGGCGCCGACGCCCAGACGTTAGGAGCAGGGCTCACAGAAATCAATTCCGGAACGACATTTAAGGTTTTCGCGACCGAAACTTAAAGAAGAAAAATGTCTCGCCTCGTGAACCCTCGGCATCCTCCGAACGGAGGATGCCCGGAGTTCAACAGGATCGCTGCAAATTTTGCTGACCTGCTCTAACTCAACCACAGCCCACGCGCAGAGTAAACGTCACGCCACACCTCGGGGCGAGCGGTCATGATCGCGTTCAGGCCCGCGCCGGGCAGGCCGTGCATTCCTGCGAGATCGCCGATCGCCCACCCGGGCGCTTCGGAGCAGATCGATGAACGCATTCGGAGAATTCGTGCGGCGGGTTCGGTCGCCGGGCCGGTGGGGCCCGGAATCCGCACGGTTGCCACGGAGACCCGCGCGGCGGAGGCCGTCACTTGATCGCCGGCCCGGCGAGCGGCGCCCCGGCGGATCCGCCGGCCGTTGCCACCCGGTCTCGGTGGCGCCGCCGGCCGTTGTCACCCGATCCACGTGGCGCCGCCGGCCGTTGTCACCCGATCCAGGCGGTGCCGCCGGCCGTTGCCCCTGCTTCCGGTGCCGCTACCGCCGTGGCCACCTGCCTCCGGAGGTCGCCGCGCGACCGTGACGCCCAGCCCGGGATAACCGTCTTGGGTAAATAACGACGACTAGCTCACACGACTCCCAAGTCTGCCCTACCTTAGGCCAGGTCTAAGTCGGGCAAATCGACTGAAATGGAGCATGTCGTGCGTAGGTCCCAACCGAGACCGGCGTGGAATGGCCCGCCGGTCTCCGCCGTGCCGTCGACCGCCGACCCCGCGCCGCCGGCCGGCGCCTCCGCCACGGTGACCGGCGCTCACCCGATCGGGGACGGCCGGGAGCTCGACCGCGCCGCCGCGCCGATCACCGAGGCCGGCGCCGCCCGGTTCCCCCGCGCCGCCGCCGCGACGATCACCCGGATGGTCGCTCGAGCCATCCCCCGGGCCGCCGCCGGGACACGGGTCGCCGTGCCCGCCCGCGGCCAGCAGGGACGCGGGCCGGCCCGGTTCGCCGAGCGTCCCGGCCCGCCCGCCACGCCCGCGATCCCGGCCCGGGCGTGCCGGCGCCGCGCCCGGCCCGGTACGGGTGGCCCCGCGATCCCGGCCCGCCGGGCCCGGTGCCACGGCGTGACCGGTCACCGCATCCCGCGCCAGCACGTCCACGACTGGACGGTCGGCGCGCCGCAGGCGTGACGACCCGCCGGAGCCGCGCCCGCGGCGCCGGCCGCCCCCTCCGGGACGGCGCCGCAGCCGCCCGTCATCGCAGTCCACATCCATGCGCCCGGCCCGCCGAGGCCGCCTCCACCCTGCCCGATCGGAGACAACCATGCCCACGGTCGACCGTGTGCTCCAGGCCGAGACCGGCACCGAACAGACCGCCGTCGAGCCGCCGGCCCGACCCGACCCCGAGCCGATCGTCAGCGTCGTGGTGCCGGCGCTCAACGAGGCCCAGAACCTGCCGCACGTCTTCGCCCGGCTGCCCCGGGTGGACGAGGTGATCCTGGTCGACGGGGGCTCCACCGACGACACCGTGGCGGTCGCCCGGCGGCTGCGCCCGGACATCCGGGTGGTCACCCAGAACCGCCGGGGCAAGGGCAACGCCCTGGCCTGCGGGTTCGCTGCGTGTACCGGCGACATCATCGTGATGATCGACGCCGACGGGTCGACCGACCCCGGGGAGATCCCCAGCTTCGTCGAGGCGCTGCGCGCCGGCGCCGACTTCGCCAAGGGCTCGCGCTTCCAGCCCGGCGGCGGCAGCGCCGACATCACCCGGTTGCGCCGGGCCGGGAACAAGGCTCTCAGCGTCCTGGTCAACGTCCTTTTCGGTACGTCCTACAGCGACCTCTGCTACGGCTACAACGCGTTCTGGGCGTGCCACCTCGACGTGTTCGGCCTGGACAGCACCTCGCCCGCGCCGGAGGGCGCCGACGGGCGGCTCTGGGGTGACGGCTTCGAGATCGAGACGCTGCTCAACCTGCGGGCCGCCCGTGCCCGGCTGGCCATCGAGGAGGTGCCGAGCTTCGAGCACAACCGGATCCACGGGGTGAGCAACCTGAACGCGTTGACCGACGGCATCCGGGTGCTGCGCACCATCGCCCGGGAGTGGCCGCGCCGCCGCCGGGACATGTCCCGGCCGGTCGCCGAGCGGGCGGCGCGATGAGGATCGGCGTCGTCTCGAACGCCTACCACCCCGACATCGGCGGGGTGGAAACGCACGTGCGGCGTCTCTGCGCCGGGCTGGCCGCGACCGGCGACGAGGTCGAGGTGCTCACCCAGCGTCTCGACCGGTCCACCCGCACCGTGGACGGCGTGCTGGTCCGGGCGTTCCCGCTGACCGTCGCGGCCCGCGACTACCGGGTGTCGCTGCCGCTCTGGCGGTGGCTGCGGGACAGTGCCCAGGAGTACGACGTCCTGCACGCGCACAGCTATCACGCGCTGGCGTCGCTGGGCGCCACGCTGGGCCGGCACCGTACCCCGCTGGTTTTCACCCCGCACTATCACGGAACCGGACATACCCGGATGCGAGCCATATTACACCCGATCTACCGACCGCTCGGGCGGCGGATCATGAACCGGGCCGGCCGCGTCGTCTGCGTCACCGGCGCCGAACGTGACCTGGTCCTGCGGGACTTCCCGGAGGTGGCCGGCCGGGTGGTGGTGATCCCGAACGGGACCGACCCGCGCCCGCTGGTGCCCGGCCGGCCGGGTGGGGTGCGCGGCATCCTCTGCTCCGGCCGGCTGGAGCACTACAAGCGGGTGGACCGGGTGATCCGGGCGATGGCGGCGCTCGGCCCGGCGTACCGGCTGGACGTGGTCGGCGACGGCCCGGCCCGGCCCGTGCTGCGGCACCTCGCCGCCCGCCTCGGGGTGCCGGCCGGGTGGTCTTCCACGGCCGGGTCGACGACGCCGCGCTCGCCGGCTGCCTGGCCCGGGCGGCGGTGGTGGTCTCCGCCTCGGCGCACGAGGCGTTCGGGATGACCGTCGCGGACGCCCTCGCCGCCGGCATCCCCACCGTCGCCTCGGCGATCCCGGCGCACCGCGAGCTGGCCGCGCTGGCCGGCAGTTCGGCCTGGCTGCGGCTGGTCGACCCGGAGGACGAGGCCGCCCTGGTGACCGCGGTGCGCGCCGCCGCGGCCGCCGGCCGGTCGGCCACCGCCGCGCCGCTGCCCACCTGGGACGACGTGGTCGCGGCGACCCGGGAGGTGTATTCGGCGGTCACCGGGATGCCGGTGCCGCCCACCGGCGTGGGAGCGGGAGGCCGGTGAGCGCGGCCACCACCCGGCCGCTGCCGGGACTCACCGCACCGCGGCCCGGCGGCCCCCGGCCGGGCCGGACCGAGGCCGCCTGGTGCGCAGCCGTTCTCACCGTGGCCGGGGCGGCCGGGGCCGCGGCCATCGTGATCGCCTACCGGCGCGCCGAGTGGGGCGAGGGTGGGCAGTTCGGCTGGTTCTGGGCCGGGATGCTGCTGTTCACCCTCCCGGCCGCCGGGTGGGCGATACGCCGGTCCACCTCCGCCCGGCTGCGGCTGGCCGTGCTGATCGGTTACGGCGCGTTCACCTACCTGCCGAAGCTGCTGCGCCACCCGAGCGGCCCGCTCTACCACGACGAGTACGCCCACTGGGGCCAGAGTCACGGCATCCTGCTCGACGGCCGCCTCTTCGAGCAGAACCCGATCGTCCGGGTGATCGGCGACTACCCCGGCCTGCACGCCTGCGTCGCGGCCCTGGCCGCGCTCACCGGCCTGAGCGTCTGGAAGGCCGCGCTGATCGTGCTGACCACGGCACACGTGCTGGCCACCGTGGGCGTGGCGGTGCTCGCCGGGCAGCTGCGCCCGGACCCCCGGGTCGCCGCCGCGGCCGCCATCGGGTACAGCCTGAACAGTTCGTTCCTGTTCTTCGACACCCAGTTCGGCTACGAGTCGCTGAGCATCGGCATCCTGGTCTGGACGCTGGCCGGGGCGCTGCGCGCGCTGCGGGCCGGCACGGTGCCGGCCCGGCTCGGCTGGGCCGCGCTCACCCTGCTGCTGGCCGGCGCGATCACCGCCACCCACCACCTCACCGCGCTCTGGCTGACCGGGACGCTCGGGCTGCTCGCGCTGGCCTGCACGGCGCACTCGGTCCACGCCCGCGAGCTGATCACGCCGGCCCGGGTGGCCTGGGCGCTCACCTCGGGCACCGCGCTGATCGTGGCCGGCTGGCTGGGCGTGGTGGCCCCGCGCACCGGCAACTACCTCGACCCGTACCTCGCTCGCGCGCTGGACCAGATCAGCGGGATGGCCGGCGGCGAGGAGGGCGGCCGGGAGCTGTTCAGCAAATCGGTGCTGCCCTGGTGGGAGCAGACCACGGCGTACGCCGCCCCGGGCGTCGCGCTGGTCGCGCTGGTCGCCGCGGTCGTGCTGTGGTGGCGTCGCCGGTACACCGACGAGCCGCTCACCCGGGCCGGCACCAGCGCGATGCTGCTGCTCGGCGCGCTGTACTTCCCGGCCGTCCTGCTGATCCTCACCCCGGCCGGGGCCGAGGGCGCGCGCCGCTCCTGGGCGTTCAGCTACCTGGGCCTGGCGATCGCGGTCGCGCCGGTGGTGGTGGCGCTGCTGGACCGGGCGCGGCGGCTGGCGTTCCGGCTCGCCGCGGCCGGGCCGGACAGCGGCCGGGAGTGGCCGGTGGCGGGGCGGTTCCCGCCGGCCGTCGCCGGTCCGCCGGTGACCGCGCGTGTGGCCGGGGCGGTCCCGGCCCTCACCGGCGGCTGCCTGCTCGCCGTCTGCGCGCTGATGCTGATCGGCAACAACGCGGCCGGGATGAACCCGTCCTACCGGTTCCCCGGCCCGCCGGTCTACGGCTCGGACACCCGGGCCGCCACCCCGGAGTTGCTCACCGCCGCGCACTGGCTGCGCGACACCCAGGGGCGCGGGATCCGCCTGGTCGCCGACCGCTACTCCGGCCTGGTCCTCGGCTCCTACGGCGAGCAGCAGCCGAACACCGGCTCGGCCAGCTTCCCGGCGTACGACCTGTACCGCGCCCGGCCGGGCCGGCCGATCCCGCCCGGCCTGCTGGGCCAGCTGCGCGCGTGGCGCTTCCAGTTCCTCGTGGTCGACCGGCGGATGGCCGAGCAGGTGCCGGACATCAACATCTACTTCGAGACCAACGAGCCGCTGCGCCACGACGGGGTGCCCGCCTTCGACCGGGCCCAGCTCACCAAGTTCGACACCATGCCGTGGCTGATCAAGATCTACGACGGCCCGCACCTGGCGATCTACCGCTTCGACTTCACCAGCCTGGGCCGGTCGGTGCGCACCGGCGGCCCCGCCCAGCCGGCCGCCGCCGGAGGCCGTGGCCACACCGCCCGCGGCCCGAGCTCCGGCCGGCCGGTGCGCCACGGCAGCCCCCGCCGGCCGGTCCGGGAGGAGACCCGATGAAACACATCCTGCGGCCGCTCGTGGTGGCGTACGCGGGCCTGGCGATCCTGCTGCCGGCCGCCGGCCTGCCCTGGCCGGTGCTGGCGCCGGCCTGCCTGCTGGCCCTGCTCGCGATCGGCGAGCTGTGGCTGCGCGCCCTCGCCGGCCGGCCCGCCGAGACCGGCATCCCGGCCGTGCGGGCCGGCCTGGCCGTGCTGACCGGGCTGCTCACCCTGCCGGCGCTGGCCCTGCTGCTGCATGCGCTGGACGTCCGGGTCAGGCCGCTGCCGCTGATCGTCGCGGCCGCCGTGCTGGCCGCCGTGCTGGGCGCGGCCGGCCTGCTGCGGCTGCACCTCACCGGCCGCGACGGGTGCGTCGGCGACCCGGACGGGGTGCCGCGCGCCGGCTGGGCGGAGTCGCCGGTCGAGGACCCGGCCGCCGGCGCCCGCACCGCCGCCGCGGTGCTGCTGCCGGTCCTGCTGGCGCTGGCCGGCGGCACGATCGCGGTCCGTGCCGTCGAGCGCGCGCCGCGCCCGGCCCCGCCCGGCTACCTCACCGTGTCGCTGCACGGCTGGGCGGCCGGGCTCAGCCACCCGCTCGCCGTTCCGGCCCGCGGCGCGACCGTCCCGATCCGGGTGGCCAGTTCCGGCCTGCCGGCCACCACCCACTGGCTGCGCCTGCGGGTGGCCGGCACGGTCGTCGCCCACCGCCGGGTGACCGTGCTGCCGGACCAGGTCTACGCGCTCATCGTCCGCGTCCCGGCCCTGCCCCCGGACGGTTGCCTGCGCGCCGTCGGGATCAGCGTCGGGCCCACCGGCACCGTCTTCTACGCCAGATCCGCGGTGGTCCGGGGGCGGACCGCGTGCTGATCCACGCGACCCGGCGGGTGCTGCACGACTCGCTGGCCCGGAACAGCCTGCTGATCATGGCGACCACGGTGGTCAACGGCGGCTTCGGCTACCTGTACTGGATGCTGGCCGCCCGCACGGTGCCGCCGCCGCAGATCGGCACGGCCACCGCGCTGATCTCGGCGGCCACCGCGATCAGCATGGCCGCCAACCTCGGTGCCGGGCACATGTTCATCCAGCGGCTGCCGGGCAGCGCCCCGGACGCCTGGTCCCGGATCGTCAGCGGCGGGCTGGCCGCCGGCTGCGCGGTCACCGCGGCGGCCGCCACCGCCGGGGCGCTGCTGGTCCCGCTGGCCGCGGCCAACTTCGGCTTCCTGGCCGCCCCGGCCGGCGCGGCCGCCCTGATCTGCACGGCGACCGCGATCACCGCGACCACCCTGCTCGACAACGTCTACGTGGCGCACCGGGCCGGCCACGGCATGTTCGTACGCAATCTGGCCCTGGCCTCCGGCAAGATCCTCACCCTGCTGGCGATCCTGGCGTGCGGGGCGCACTCGGCCGGGGCCGTGGTGCTGTCCTGGAGCCTGCCGATCCTGGTGGTCAGCGCCGCCACCGTGGCCGGGCTGGGCCGCCTGCGGCCCGGCGTCCGGCTGCGGCTGACCGGGCTGACCGCCGAACTGCCGCACCTGCGTGCCGCGCTGACCGGCCACCACCTGATCAACCTGACCCAGGCCGGCCCGGCCGCGCTGCTGCCGGTACTGGTCACCGCCCGGCTCGGCGCCGGCGCCACCGCGCACTTCTACCTGGCCTGGATGACCGCGTCGATGCTGTTCATGGTCTCCCCGGCGGTCGCCTCGGCGCTCTACGCCGAACGCGCCAACGCCGCCCGGGCCCGCCTGCGCCGGGCCGCCCTGGTGACCCTGTCCATGGTGGGCGCGCCGGCCGTGCTGCTGCTCGCCGCCGGAGACCGGATCCTCGGCCTGTTCAGCGCCGGATACGCCGCCGAGGGCGGCCTGCTGCTGCAGATCCTGGTGCTGGCGGCGCTGCCGGACGCGGTCACCAACCTGGCCGTCGCGCACTGGCGGTCCCGGCGCGCGTTCCGGCTCTGCCGCCGGCTCAACGTGGTCCGCGCGGTCAGTTGCGTGTGCCTGACCTGGCTGCTGCTGCCGAGCACCGGGGTCACCGGCGCGGGCATCGCCTGGCTGGCCGGCCAGACCGCGGGAGCGGTGCTCGCCGGCGCGGCCTTCTACACCCGGGAGAGGTCCCCGAGCCGATGAAGATCCTGCACCTGTCCAACCTGTACGCGCCGGTGATCGGCGGCCTGGAGCGCAGCATCGCGACCAGCAGCGAGGAGCTGGTCCGGCGCGGCCACCAGGTCACCGTGCTGACCCTGGCGACCCCGGCCGCGGCGCACCACGAGACGATCAACGGGGTACGGGTGCACCGGGTCCGCAGCGTGGCCACCACCCTGCTCCCGGGCATGAACGGGGATCCGGGCAAGCCGTTCCACCCGACCGCGCCGGACCCGCTGACCACCGCGGCCATCGCCCGGCTGCTGCGCGCCGAGCACTACGACGTGGTGCACAGCCACGACTGGCTGATGTACAGCTACCTGCCGCTGCGGCGGTCCCGGCTCGGCCGGCCGCACGTGCACACCGCGCACGACTTCGGGCTGACGTGCGTGCGCAAGACGTACGCCCGGGACGGCCGCCGCTGCTCCGGTCCCGGCCTGGCCCGGTGCGTGAGCTGCGCGTCCGCCCAGTACGGCGGCCCCCGCTCGGTGGCCCTGACCGCCGGCCTGCACGCCCAGCGGCACCGCGGCATCGACGCCCTGACCGCGATCTCCACCTCCGTGGCGGACGCCCTGACCCGGGCGCGGCTGCCCACCGGACTGCCCGTGCGGGTGCTCTCCAGCCTGGTCCCGGACGGCCTGGACGACTTGGCCCGCGACACGCCCCGCCCGGACTGGCTGCCCGACCGCGACTACCTGCTCTTCGTCGGCGCGCTGGGCCCGCACAAGGGCCTCGACGTGCTGTTCGAGGCGTACCGGCGGCTGGTCGCCGGGTGGGCCGGGCCGGCGCCCGCGCCGGCCCTGGTCTGTCTGGGCACCCGTCGCGACGACACCCCACCGGCGCCGCCCGGCGTGCTGATCCGCCACGACGTACCGCACCCGCAGGTGATGGCCGCCTGGCGGGGCGCCGCCGCCGGCGCGGTGCCGTCGCTCAACGAGGGCATGGGCCAGGTCGCGGTGGAGGCGATGCTGGCCGGCGTGCCGCTGGTCGCCTCCGCCGCCGGTGGGCTGACCGACGTGGTCCGCGACGGCGACAGCGGGCTGCTCGTGCCGCCCGGCGACGCGGGCGCGCTGCACGCCGCGCTGGTGCGGGTGCTCACCGAACCGGAGCTGGCGGACCGGCTGCGCCGGGCCGGCCGGCGGCGCGGGCTGGACTTCACCGCGGCCCGCGTCGTCCCGCAGATCGAGGAGGTCTACCGTGCCTGCATCGCGTCCTGCTGACCGGCGCCCGCGGATCGTGGTGGTCGGCTCCGGCTGGCGGTTCCTGTCCGGGATCAGCTACTACACCTGCCGCCTGAGCAACGCGCTGCGGGAGCGCTACGACGTCGGCGCGATCCTGATGCGGCAGCTGCTGCCCGCCCGGCTCTACCCGGGCCGGGACCGGGTCGGCCGGGCGCTCAGCGACCTGCGGTACGCCGACGGGATACCGGTCTTCGACGGTGTCGACTGGTGGGCGGTGCCGAGCCTGCCCCGGGCCGTGGCCTTCCTGCGCGCCCAGCGGCCGGACGTGCTGGTGCTGCAGTGGTGGACCGGCGCGGTGCTGCACTCCTACCTGGTACTGGCGGTGGCCGCCCGGCGCCTCGGCATCCGGGTGGTGGTGGAGTTCCACGAGGTGCAGGACACCGGCGAACTGCGCCACCGGTGGGCGGCCCGGTACGTGCGGGCGGCGATCCGGCCGCTGCTGGCGCGCACCTGCGGGGTGGTCGTGCACTCGGCGTTCGACCGGGACGCGCTGGCCGCGGCGTACGACCTGGGCGCGGTGCCGTGCGAGATCGCGCTGCACGGGCCGTTCGACCACCACGCCGCCGGCGCCGCGCGCACGCCCGGCCCGGAGGGGGTGTGCCGGCTGCTGTACTTCGGGACGATCCGGCCGTACAAGGGCCTGGAGGATCTGATCGAGGCGTTCGGGACGCTCGGGCCGCAGTACCGCCTGACCGTGGTGGGCGAGACCTGGGAGGGCTGGACCCGCCCGGCCGAGCTGATCGCCCGCTCCCCGGCGCGGGACCGGATCACCTTCGTCAACCGGTACGTGCCGGACGCCGAGGTGAACGGGTACTTCGCGGCGGCCGACGCGGTGGTGCTGCCGTACCGGCGCAGCTCGGCCAGCGGGCCGCTGCACATCGCGATGAGCCACGGGCTGCCGGTCGTGGTCACCTCGGTGGGCGGGCTGGTCGAGGCGGCCGGGTCGTACTCCGGCACGGTGTTCGTCCGGCCGGCCGACCCGGGCGGGCTCGCCGCGGGCATCAAGGGCGCCGCCGGCCTGATCGGCCGGCGGCACCCGGATCCGTCGTCGTGGGACCGGACCGTGGAGGCCTACCAGCGCCTCCTGGCCCGGATCGGGATTTCTCAGGAGAACGTCACGTCGTCGAACCACACCGAGCCGCGGTTGTCACCCGACTTGAGGTGAAGCTGGACCCCGGCGGCCCCGGCCGGGGCGGTGACGTCCACGGTCAGCCTCGTCCAGCCGCTGGTGCCGATGGCCACCCGATTCGACGTCGTCTGGCCCAGCCATCGGTCGTTCGCGTCGAACCAGCTCAGCGCGATCTCGCTGGCGCCGGTCGCGTTCTGGCCCCGGGCCCACGCCTCGGCGTGCCACCGCTGGCCCGGCTGCACCGGGGTGATCGGCGCGATGCGGATCGACGGCAGGCCGCCGCCGGCGCGCCCGGTGTTGCTGAACTTCGCCGACCACGTGCCGGTGCGGGCGACGTCCCGGACCCGCGTCGCGGTGCCCGCCTCGGCCAGGAACGGACGCCACGGCGAGTTGCCGCTGGTCGCCTCGAAGCCGAGGTCCAGGACGCTGTCGGTGATCGGCTGACCGGCCCACCAGGCCTTCACCACACCCGCGGCGGCCTTCGCCGAGCCGTCCGTGCGGTACAGGCCGAACCGGTACTGCGCCGGGATCCTGGAGACCGCCGAGTTGGACGGGATCGCGCCGGGGCTGAAGTCGGACAGCGTCCACGGGGCGACCGAGGCGACGCCAGCCACCCGGGCCGCCGCGAACACCCGGGCCAGGTACGCCGCCTGCTCACCCTCGCTGCTGGCGGCCGTGCTCAGCCCGGTCTCGCCGATCACGATGGGGTAGCTGCCGGCCGCGGCCTGCGCCCGGCGGATCTCGGTGAGCGCCCGCTCCGAGTCGCCGTAGAAGTGGAAGTCGAGGAAGTCCAGGGGGGTGGCGGTGAGCGCGGTGCGGATCTTCGCCAGCCCGGTGAAGCCGGTGGTGCCGGAGACCGACAGGGTCAGCGGCATGGTCGGCACGGCCGCCCGGACCGCGGGGATGATCTTCTTGACCCAGGTCACCGCCTTCGCGTTCGTCGGGTCGAACTCGTTCTGCAGCTCGACCGAGAGCACCCGCGGGTCGTTCGCGTACGGCGCGAGGATCGCCTTCGCCCACACCGCGCTGCCCGCCGGGTCGTAGTAGGCGTTCCACCAGTCGAACAGGGTGAGCTTGACGGTCAGGCCCCGGCCCTGCGCGATGCTGAGGAACCGGTTCAGCTTGGCGGAGTAGTCGGCCTTCGGCGTGGGATAGCCGAACGTGGTCGGGAAGACGATCACCCGGACGTTGTCCGCCCCGAGTGCCGCCGCCCGGGCCAGGTCCGCCTCGATCCTGCCGGCGTCGAACCGGGTCCACATCGCCGACCAGCCGGCATCCGACGGGTAGTAGTTGATCGTCTTGGCGGCCCGCACGGCGGTCAGCCGGCTCGCCCGGGTGGGCACGGTCGCCTTCCGCACGGTCTTCGCCGGGGTGGCGGTCCGGGTGGGAGTGGCGGTCCGGGTCGGGGTGGCCTTCGCCGGGGCCGTCCTCGCCGGGATGCTCTTCGCCGGGGTCTTCGTCGCCGGGGTGGTCTTCGGCAGCGCGGTCCTCGCCGGCGCGGTGCTCCGGGTCGGCGCCGGGGTGCCCTTGGTGACCGCCGACGCGAGGCCGGCCGGGCCGAGCACGGACAGCAGCAGGGAGGACGCCACGATTGCGGCGCGTCGAGCGGCAGAGTTCACGGGGGAGTCCTTACTGGGGTTCCTTCGTCGTGCCTCCCTCGATCGGCGCGCGTCGCGTTGCCATCAGGTAACCCGTCGATGCAGTGCGGTTGCCCTCCGTTGCTTGTCGGTAGCAGGAAACCCGTTCGCCGGGCGGGCGGCGCCGCCGGATGCCCGGCGCCGCCGGACCGGCCGCCGCCCGGCGTCCACGCCTGCCGCCCGGCGTCCATGCCTGCCGCCCGCCGCCCACGCCTGCCGGTCGCCGCCCGGCGGTCGGGCCGCGGTTCGTCCTCGCCGGTGTCACCGCCGCCCAGCGGCGGGGTCACCCGGACGAGACGCGGACGCTAGGTGGCCGGGTAGTGCCGCGGGGTGTACGCGACGACGTCGCCGTTCGCCCTGCTCACCACCCTGGTCTGGGACGAGCCGACGATCAGCAGGCAGCGCATGTCGACAGCGGCCGGGTCGAGCCCGCCGAGCGTGGTGATCCGCACCGACTCCTCCGGGCCGCCGACGTCCCGCCCGATCACCACCGGGGTGCTCGCCGCGCGGTGCTCCAGCAGCAGCTCCCGAGCCCGGACCAGCTGCTCCTTGCGACTCTGCGAGGCCGGGTTGTAGAGCGCGATCACCAGGTCGGCGGCGGCCGCGCCGGCCAGCCGGGTCTCGATGATCGACCACGGTTTGAGCCGGTCGGAGAGCGACATGATGCAGAAGTCGTGCCCGAGCGGCGCGCCCGCCCGGCTCGCCACCGCCTGCGCCGCGGTCAACCCCGGCACGATCCGCACCGGCACGTCCTTCCACTGCGGATCCTCGGCGACCTCCAGCACGGCGGCGGCCATCGCGAACACGCCCGGGTCGCCGGACGAGACCACCACCACCCGGCGGCCCCGTTTGGCCAGGTCCAGCGCGAACGCGGCCCGCTCGGCCTCCACCCGGTTGTCCGAGGCGTGCCGCCGCTGCCGCGGGTTGACCGGCACCCGGTCCACGTACGTCCGATAGCCGACCAGGTCGTCGGCCTCGTCGAGCGCGGCCCGCGCCTCCGGGGTGAGCCACTCCCGGGCGCCGGGCCCGAGCCCCACCACGGTGACGCCACCCATCGGCGCGGCCCCGGCGCCCACGGCAGTACCCCCGCCGCCCGCCGCCGTGAGCATGGCGCCGCCGCCCGCCGCGGCGGATCCGGCGCCCACGGCAGTGGTTCCGGCGCCCGCCGCCGTGGGCGGGGTGGTTCCGGCGCCCGCCGCCGTGGGCGGGGTGGTTCCGGCGCCCGCCGCCGTGGGCGGGGCGGAGGGGGCGGCGCCGTCGGTGGTCGCGGCGAACGCCGCCGCCGCCGGGCTCGGCAGCAGAGCCAGCGAGAAGTACGGCACGGTCGCCGGGTCCACGTCGGCCAGCCGTCCGGCCCGCTCCTGCGCCATCGTCGCGCGCTCCACGTAGAACGCGTCGTCCAGCCGCCCGGCCTGCCGCAACGCGGTGCGCACCCCGGTGAAGGTGCGGCCCAGCTTCATCACGGCGGCCGAGTCGGTGGCCGCCAGCCGCCGCGCCAGCTCGTCCGGCGGCAGCGTGCCGGGCAGCACGGTGAGCACCTCGTCGCGTTCCATCAGCGGCCGGCCGAGCACCGCCGAGGCCGCGCTCACCGAGGTCACACCGGGCACGACGGCGGTCTCGTAGCGGTGCGCCAGTCGCTTGTGCATGTGCATGTAGGACCCGTAGAAGAACGGGTCGCCCTCGGCCAGCACCACCACGTCCCGGCCGGCGTCCAGGTGCGCGGCGAGCCGGGCCGCGGCCTGCTCGTAGAACTCGTCGATGGCGCCCTGATATCCGCCCGGATGATCGGTGGTCCCGGTGGTCACCGGGTAGATCAGGGCCTCCTCGATCTGCCCCTCGCGCAGGTGACCGGCCGCGATGGCGCGCGCGTTGCTGCGCCCGTGCCGGGCCGCGTGATAGGCGACCACGTCGGCCGCCTCGATCAGCCGGGCCGCCTTGATCGTGATCAGCTCGGGGTCGCCGGGGCCGAGCCCGACGCCGTAGAGCCGCCCGGGTGCCACGTCGTTCGTCATGTCCTCATTCCGCTTCCGAGGCGAGGGCGTTCACCGCGGCCGCGGTCATCGCGCTGCCGCCCCGCCGCCCGCGCACGATCAGGTATTCCAGTCCGGACTCGGCGAGCGCCTCCTTGGACTCGGCCGCGCCGATGAAACCGACCGGGATGCCGAGCACCGCGGCCGGGCGCGGCGCGCCCGCCGCGACCATCTCCAGGAGGCGGAACAGCGCGGTCGGCGCGTTGCCGACGGCGACGACGGCGCCGCCGAGGCGGTCCCCCCAGAGATCGAGGGCGGCGGCGCTGCGGGTGTTGCCGATCCGGGCCGCGATCTCCGGTACGGCCGGATCCCGCAGCGTGCAGATCACCTCGTTGTCGGCGGGCAGCCGGGACCGGGTCACGCCGGAGGCCACCATCTCCGCGTCGCACAGGATCGGGGCGCCGCGCAGCAGCGCCTCCCGCGCCGCGGTCGCCACACCCGGGCTGAACCGCACGTCGCGCACCAGGTCGACCATGCCGCACGCGTGGATCATCCGCACCACCACGCGGGCCACGTCAGCCGGCAGCCCGGTCAGATCGGCCTCGGCCCGGATGGTGGCGAACGACCGCCGGTAGATCTGTGCGCCGTCCCGTTCGTACTCCATCAGGCCCTCCTCGCCTCCGCCACCACGTCGCCCAGCGCTCCCGCCGAGCCCACCGCCACCACCTCGGCCCCGCCCGGGTCCGCCGCGGTCCCGCCGGGATCGCCGCCCGCCGGCGCGCTGTCGCCGGGGTGGCCGACGATCCGGTAACCGGCGGCCGTCGCCTCGACGCGCACGTGCCGGCCCGCCGGACTCCCGCAGGCGCGCCCACAGCCCACCCAGTGCGCCGGCAGCCCGTCGACGAACCGGGTCGCCGCCTCGGCGTCGGCCCGCACGTCGGCGAGGGAGCGCGCGCACCCCGGCCGCCCGGCGCACGCGGTGACGCCGGTCCACCGTGACGTCGCGGTCACCACCAGCCCGGCCGCGGCCATCCGCGCGGTCCAGGCCGCCGCGCCGTCCGCGGTGAGATCCGTCGCCAGGACGCCGCGCCAGGGCGTGACGACCAGACGCTCCGCGTCCTGCAACACCCTCGTCTGTACGCTCTCAAGCCGCCCCAGCGGCACCAGCGCACCCGCCGCGACCTGACCGTTCCGGATCACCACGCCGACCAGCTCACCCGGCTCCAGAACCTCCACCACGGCCGCCGCCGGCACGCCGGCCGGCGCCAGCCCGAGCGCCTCCGCCACCCGGGCGGACACCCGCGCCGGGCCGTCGGCCAGCTCGCGCAGCCGCCACGCGGCCGCCGCGCCGGTCCGCTGCGCCGCGCGCTCGGCCAGGAACGCGTGCGCGCCCGCGAGCAGCGCCGGCACCACCGCCGTGGGGCTCACCCGCAGCCCGGTGTCGTGCCCGCCGAAGCGCAGCGCGTAGTGCTCGCCCGCCCGGCCGGCCGGGTCCGCCGCGGGGACCGCTGCGACATCCGCGGTGAGCGGCACGTGACCGATAGCGAACAGGAATTTGCCGGGCAGCGCGGCCAGCCGCGGATCGGCGCGGACGGCGGCGTCCAGGCCGGCCACCAGGCCGCGTACGCCATCGTCGGCGAGCGGCGGGGCGGCGATGTTGCGGACCGCGTCGTGGGTCGCCGAGGGCAGCAGACCGGCGGCGCGCAAGCGTGCCGCCAACGCCTGCGCATCCTCCGCCCGCAGGGCTCTCAGCTGCAGGTTCGCCCGGGAGGTCAGCTCCAGCCGGCCGTCGCCGAACTCCTCGGCGAGCTCGCCCAGCGAGCGCAGCTGGGCGCCGCTCAGCGCGCCGCCGGGCAGCCGGACCCGGGCCAGCAGGCCGTCGGCGGCGGGGTGCAGCCGCAGCGCGCCGGGGCAGGCGTCGGTGTCGGACCGTCTCAGGCGTGTCACGGCCCGGATACTACGGGCGGCCTCCGACAGCGCCGCATCCTCGGGTCGGCAGCGTCACACCGGGGGCCGTCGGCGCAGCCCGACCACGCTCGTCGGCAGTGTCACCCCGCGGCGGCCCGGCGGCGTCCAGTAGCGTGTAGCGGACCAAGTGAATTTCAGCGGCGACGCCGCGGAGGAAGCCGGTGCGAGTCCGGCGCGGTCCCGCCACTGTGACCGGGCTTGCCCGGCAGCCAGGAACTCCGGTCGCCGTGATCTCTACGACCCGGGGCGCGGACCCCGAGGGGGAGCGCACGCGTGTTTCTGCTGCTGTCGACGTCCGACACGGACCTGCTCAGCGCCCGGGCCAGCGGCTCGGCGTGGCGGCTGGGCAACCCGGCCCGCACCCAGGTCACCGACCTGCCGGCCCTGCTCGACGGGGTCGAGCTGGTCGTGGTGCGCATCCTCGGCGGCCGCCGGGCCTGGGAGGAGGGGCTGGACGCGCTGCTGGCCGGGGACGTCCCGGTGGTGGTCCTCGGCGGCGAGATGGCGCCGGACGCCGAGCTGATGAAACTCTCCACGGTCCCGGCGGGCATCGCCGCGGACGCGCACACCTACCTCGCCCAGGGCGGCCGGGAGAACCTGGCCGCGCTGCACGACTTCCTCTCCGACACGGTGCTGCTCACCGGCAACGGCTTCGCGCCCGCCGTGCAGAGCCCGCAGTGGGGCCGGCTGGAGCGGCCCGCGTCCGGCGCCGGCGAGGCGACCGTCGCGGTGCTCTACTACCGCGCCCACCACATGGCCGGCAACACCGGGTTCGTCGAGGCGCTCTGCCAGGCGATCGAGGCCAAGGGCGCGCGGGCGCTGCCGATCTTCACGGCCTCGCTGCGGACCGCGCCGCCGGAGCTGCTGGCCGAGCTGCGCAAGGCGGACGCGCTGGTGGTGACGGTGCTGGCGGCCGGCGGCACCCGCCCGGCGACGGCCGGCGCGGGCGGCGACGACGAGGCGTGGGACGTCGGCGTGCTGGCGGACCTGGACGTGCCGATCCTGCAGGGACTGTGCCTGACCAGCTCCCGGGCCGCGTGGGAGGCCAGCGACGACGGGCTGACCCCGCTGGACGCGGCGACCCAGGTGGCGATCCCGGAGTTCGACGGGCGGATCATCACGGTGCCGTTCTCGTTCAAGGAGATCGACCCGGACGGCCTGTCGGTCTACGTCGCCGACCCGGAACGCGCGTCCCGGGTGGCCGGGATCGCGGTCGCGCACGCGCGGCTGCGGCACGTCCCGCCGGCCGAGCGGCGGATCGCGCTGATGCTGTCGGCCTACCCGACCAAGCACGCGCGGATCGGCAACGCGGTCGGCCTGGACACGCCGGCCTCCACGGTGGCCCTGCTGGCCGCGCTGAAGGAGCGCGGCTACCGGATCGGCGAGTTCGGCTCCTACGACGGCGACGGCCTGATGCACACCCTGATCGCGGCCGGCGGGCAGGACCCGGACTGGCTCACGCAGGAGCAGCTCGCCGCCAACCCGGTGCGCATTCCCGGCGCGGTCTACAAGCAGTGGTTCGACACCCTGCCGGCGGACTTCCGGGAGAGCGTGGAGGAGCACTGGGGCCCGCCGCCCGGCGAGCTCTACACCGACGGCGGCGACATCGTGCTGGCCGCGCTGCGCGACGAGAACATCGTGGTGATGGTGCAGCCGCCGCGGGGCTTCGGGGCCAACCCGGTCGCCATCTACCACGACCCGGACCTGCCGCCGAGCCACCACTACCTGGCCGCCTACCGCTGGCTCGCCGACGAGTTCGGCGCGCACGCCGTGGTGCACGTGGGCAAGCACGGCAACCTGGAGTGGCTGCCCGGCAAGAACGTGGGCATGTCCGCGTCCGACGGGACCGACGCGGCGCTCGGCGACCTGCCGCTGATCTACCCGTTCCTGGTCAACGACCCGGGGGAGGGCACGCAGGCCAAGCGGCGCGCGCACGCCACCCTGGTCGACCACCTGATCCCGCCGATGGCGCGGGCCGAGTCGTACGGGGACATCGCGCGTCTGGAGCAGCTGCTGGACGAGCACGCCACCATCGCGGCGCTGGACCCGGCGAAGCTGCCGGCCATCCGGGCGCAGATCTGGACCCTCATCCAGGCCGCCAAGATGGACCACGACCTGGGCCAGGAGCACAGGCCGGACGACGAGCAGTTCGACGACTTCATCATGCACATCGACGGATGGCTGTGTGAGGTCAAGGACGTGCAGATCCGCGACGGCCTGCACGTGCTCGGCTCGGCGCCGGTCGGTGAGGCCCGGATCAACCTGGTGCTGGCGATGCTGCGGGCCCGGCAGATGTGGGCCGGGCAGGTGGCCGCCCTGCCGGGGCTGCGGGAGGCGCTGGGCCTGCGCGAGGACGCGTCCACCGCGGAGACCGACGCGATCGAGGAGAAGGCGCGCGCCCTGGTCACCGCGATGGAGGAGGCCGGCTGGCCGACCGAGGTCCCGGCCGGCCTGACCGACGATCCGGACGTACGCCGGGTGCTGGCGTTCGCGGCGACCGAGGTGGTGCCCCGGCTGAGCCGGACCACCGACGAGCTGGCCAACGTGCTGCACGCCCTCGACGGCGGCTACGTCCCGGCCGGGCCCAGCGGCTCCCCGCTGCGCGGCCTGATCAACGTGCTGCCCACCGGCCGCAACTTCTACTCGGTCGACCCGAAGGCGATCCCCAGCGCCCTGGCCTGGGAGACCGGCCAGGCGATGGCCGAGTCGCTGCTGACGCGCTACCGCCAGGACTACGGCGAGTGGCCCCGGTCGGTCGGCCTCTCCGCCTGGGGCACCAGCGCGATGCGCACCGCCGGGGACGACATCGCCGAGGTGCTGGCGCTCATCGGCGTACGCCCGATCTGGGACCCGGCCTCGCGCCGGGTCACCGGCCTGGAGCCGATTCCCCGCGCCGAGCTGGGCCGCCCGCGGATCGACGTGACGGTCCGCATCTCCGGCTTCTTCCGGGACGCGTTCCCGCACGTGGTGGCGCTGCTCGACGACGCCTTCCGGATGATCGCCGAACTGGACGAGCCGGACAACTTCGTCCGCGAGCACGCGTTGCGCGACCAGGGCGGGCACGGCGACTGGCGGCGGGCCACCATGCGCATCTTCGGGTCCCGGCCGGGGGCGTACGGCGCCGGCATCCTGCCGCTGATCGACAGCCGCAACTGGCGCGACGACGCCGACCTGGCCGAGGTGTACGCGGTCTGGGGCGGCTTCGCGTACGGCCGGGACCTGGACGGGGTGCCGGCCCGCGGCGACATGGAGAACGCGTACCGCCGGATCGACGTCGCGGCCAAGAACATCGACACCCGCGAGCACGACATCGCCGACTCCGACGACTACTTCCAGTACCACGGCGGCATGATCGCCACGGTGCGTGCGCTGACCGGCCGGGCGCCCGCGGCGTACATCGGGGACTCCACCAACCCGGACGCGACGCGGACCCGCAGCCTGACCGAGGAGACCGCGCGGATCTTCCGCGCCCGGGTGGTCAATCCGCGCTGGGTCGCGGCCATGCGGCGGCACGGCTACAAGGGCGCCTTCGAGCTGGCCGCCACGGTCGACTACCTGTTCGGCTACGACGCGACCGCCGGCGTGGTGACCGACTGGATGTACGAGCAGCTCGCCGCGACCTACGCCCTGGACGCGGAGAACCAGGAGTTCATGAAGCGGTCCAACCCGTGGGCGCTGCACGGCATCACCGAGCGCCTGCTGGAGGCGGCCGAGCGCAAGCTGTGGGACTCGCCGGAGCCCGCGACGCTGACCGCTCTCCAGCAGCTCTACCTGGAGACCGAGGGCGACCTCGAGGACGGGCCGGCCTGAGAGCCGGCTGCCGGCCGCCGGGCACGTGCCATGTGCCCGGGGCCGGGCCGGTCGAGCACGCCCGGCTCAGCCCCAGTGCTGCGGGGCCTGCTGCCGGGTGGTCACGTTGATCCGGTTGAAGAGGTTGCTGGTGGCGATCCACAGCACGATCGCCGCCAGCTGCTTCTCGCAGTAGTGCTTCGTGGCCTCGTCCCAGACCGCGTCCGGCACCGGGTCGGGCCGGTCGGCCAGCCGGGCCCGGCGCCGGGTGCAGGGCGGCTCGCCGGCCGGCGCCGCGGACGTCCTGCGGCAGCGGGAGATCGTCGACGCGTTCCTCGCCGCCGCCCGCGGCGGCGACCTCACCGGCCTGCTCGCCCTGCTCGACCGGACGTGGTCATGCGGGCCGCCGACCCGGCCGCCCCGGTGCGCGGCGCCGGCGACGCGGCCCGGTTCTTCGTCGGGCGCGCGCACGGCGCGATGCCGGCGACCGTCGACGGTACGGCCGGAGCCCTGGTGCACACGCCCCAGGGCGCGCGGATCGCGCTCAGCTTCACGGTGGCCGGCGACCGCATCATCGCCATCGAGGCGATCATGGATCCGGGCGAGTCGATCGTGATCGAGCCGGTCGGCTGATCCGCCCCGACGACGCCGGGGCGGAGCGCGTGAGCACGGCCCGCCGGCCGTGCTCACGCCTGCGGCGGGGCGCTCCGGCGCAGCAGGTAGGTGTCCATGATCCAGCCGTGGCGTTCGCGGGCCGCGGTACGGGTCGTGACGATCTCGTCGGCCACGTCCGCGACCCGCCCGGACGCCAGGATCTCGTCCTCGGTGCTCACGTAGGCGCCCCAGTAGATCTCCGCGTCCGGGTACGCCGTGAACGCCTGCTGCGCGTCCAGCATGACGACCACGTCGTCGACACCGTCCGGCCAGCCCTCGGCCAGCCGCCGCCCGGTCGTCACCTGGAACGGCCGGCCGACCCGGTTCAGAGCGATCCGGTGCTTCGCGGCCAGGGCGGAGACGCTGCTGATGCCGGGGATCACCTCGTACTCGAAGGTGGTCGCGCCGCGGGCCAGGATCTCCTCCAGGATGGCGATGGTCGAGTCGTACAGCGACGGATCGCCCCAGACCAGGATCGCCCCGATCTCGCCGTCGCCGAGGTGCTCGTCGATCAGGCCCTCGATCACCTGGGAGCGCCGGGTCCGCCAGTCCGCGATCGTCCCGGTGTAGTCGGCCGGGGTCCGGTCCCGGTCCGGGTCGCGGCCCTCGACGATCCGCTTGCGCGGGTGCGAGTAGCCGCGGATCAGCCGCTCCCGCAGATCGATCAGGCTCTGCTTCGTCTCGCCCTTGTCGAGCAGGAAGAACACGTCGGTCCGGCCGATCGCCTTGGCCGCCTGCAGGGTCAGATGGTCCGGGTCGCCCGCGCCGATCCCGATCACGTAGATCTTCCGCACGCCATGCAGTCTGCCTCACCGGCCCGGCGGCCCCGTGCACACCCTCGCCGTCCGTGGCGGGGCGGCGGGGAGCCGGGGTGGCGGCGGTGACCCGTGGAGAACCGTGGCGACAGCGGTCACATCCCGGAGGGGAATCGCCCGGCGGGCGTCCCGGTTCTTGGGGTTGAGTCACCCACGCTCAACAACGAAACGAGGAACCACCCATGTTGCTCAGCACCCCGACCGTGCGCGACCTCGAGCGTCTCACCGCCCGGGTCCTGGAGAGCTCGACCCGGACCGCGGGCGCGCGTCTCGACGCGTACCGGGAGGACGACACCTTCTACATCGACATCGATCTGCCCGGCGTCGATCCGGCGTCGATCGACATCACGGTCGACGGCAAGATGCTCACCGTCCGCGCCGAGCGCGGGCGCGCCGACCGGGAGAACGTCCGTTACCTGATCGCCGAGCGCCCGGTGGGCACGTTCAGCCGGCAGGTCCGGCTGTCCGAGAAACTGGACACCGACCGGCTGGAGGCGCGTTACGACAACGGCGTGCTCACCCTGAGCATCCCGGTCCTCCAGGAGCGCCGGCCCCGCAAGATCGAGCTGGTCGCCGCCGGCCGCTGATCAGTGGTCGAACCGGATCCAGTTGACGTTCATGAACTCGCTGTCGTGGTTCGCGGTGAAGGTGACGTAGACGGTGTGCGTCCCGGTCACCGGGGTCAGCGCCGCGACCGCGGTACGCCAGCTCTGCCACCCGCCGGTGTTGCTCACCGACAGCTCACCGGCGGGTTCGGCGTCCGGGCTGTCCAGCCGGATCTGCACCCGGCCGGACACCCCGGCCCCGGACGCCAGCCGGATCCTCGCCTTGGTGGCCGGCACGTCGCCGAACACGAAGTTGTCGAAGCGCAGGCGGTCACCCCGGTTGATCCAGCCGACGTTCTGCCCGCCACCCTCGTCCCCGGTGTCCTGCGGCTGCACGCCGGTCAGCTCGTTCGCCGCCTCGGCCTGCAGCGGGCCGTACTCCACCGGGGTCGGCGCCGGAGCGGCCGAGGCGCTCTCCGGCACCGCGGGCGACGGGCTCGTGGAGGTGGCCGGGGCGGCCGGGGCCGCGCTGGAGGCCGGCGTGTCCTGCCAGCGGCCCAGCAGGTAGCCGGCCAGGAGCAGGCCGAGAGCCGCCACGGCGGCCAGGGCCCGGTTCCGGGTCGTCCAGGCGCGGGTCCGGTAGACGGTCGGGGTGCGCTGATCCACCCGGCAAGGGTAGTCAGGCCCGCCCGATCGTCGCGGCCGCAGGCGTCCCGCCGCTGGTGACCAGCGTCGCGGCCGGGAGGTCAGGGGGCCAGCGACTCCAGCATCTCGGCGCCCAGCCGGGCCGCCTCGGCCGGGTCGGCGTCCGGTCCGCCGATGCGCGGGTCCCAGTTCGGCTCGTAGAACAGCTCGGTGGCGCCGGCCTCGGCGTACCGCTGCGCACCCGCCCGGATCTGCGCCCACGAGCCGGAGAGCGGAACCGCCGGATCCCGTTCGCCCGGCTGGACCACGGCGCGGACCACCACCCGTACGTCGCCGGGGTCGCGCCCGGCTGCGGCCGCCGCGGCCCGGACCACCCGGGCCCCGCGCTCGATGTCGGTAAGGCTGGCGCGGCTGCTGCTCACCCACCCGGCGGCGAGCCGCCCGGCCCGCCGCAGGGCCACCTCGGCGGTCCCGCCGAGCAGGATCGGTGGGCCGCCGGCCTGCACCGGCGGCGGCGCCATCCGGCTCGGCGGGATCCGGTAGAACTCCCCGGTGAACTCCGCCTCCGCGCCGGTGAACAGGGTGCGCAGCGCCGCCAGGTACTCCTCGGTGCGGCGGCCCCGGGGACGCGGGTCGGCGCCGGTGGCCACGAACTCCGGCTCCGACCACCCGGTGCCCAGCCCCAGGTCGAACCGGCCGCCGGTGAGCTGGTCCAGGGTGCTGACCTGCTTGGCCAGGTACGCCGGCGCCAGGTACGGCAGGTTGATCACCGACACGCCCAGCCGGATCCGGGAGGTCGCCGCCCCGGCCCAGGTCAGCGCCACGATCGGATCGAGCACGCTGCGATACGGCGCGGCCAGCTCCTGGTCGCGGCCGGCGAGCAGCCGCTGGAACGCCCAGAGCCCGTGATAGCCGAGCTCCTCGGCGCGCCGGGCGATCGACGTGAGGGTCTGCGGGCGCGCCCACGCGCCGGACACCGGGCATCCGAAACTGATCAGCATGGGTGCAGGCTAGTGCTCGTTCGGTCGCTCGATCCGGATCGCCGCCGAGGTGGTGATCAGAAAGTGTCCTCGCCGGACCGAACGGCGCCGGCGTCAGCTCCCCGGCGCGCGCCGGCCGCTCATCAGCCGATGGGCTGCCGCCCCGGTCGCCACGCCCCCGGCCACGCTGAGTCCGGAACCGAGGAACGGTACGTCAGCCCCCGGCAGGAGACCCGACGAGACCATGATGCCGACCATGAACAACGAAATTCCGCCTGCGCAGATCAGCCAGTGCGCTCGGCGTGGAAAAGCGGACATAGGTCATCCCTGAGATCGGAGAGACTTCTTGACCGGCGTGCCGGCCGCAGACGCGGCCGGCACGCCGACTCACCAGTTCAGCAGCGGCCTTCCCGCCACCGCTTCTTGACGCCGCCGGGGAATGCCCAGCGCATCTTCCAGTCGCAACCGTCCTTGATCTGGTACTCCTTGTAGTACTCCACGAGCCCGGTCACCACGACCGCGCCCACCCCGCCACAGGCCAGCGCGCCGAAGCCCGTGAACAGTGCACAGACCGCCGCACCGACCGCGAAGCCCAATCCGGCACCGTACGTGCTGACCATGATCCGCTGATCCTTGGCGTTGAACGTGGCCACGATGGTGAACGGCCACTTCTTCTCGCGCTTGACCGACCACAGACCCGTGGTGTCCGTGCAGTTCACCACGTCACCGTTGCAGTATTCGTACGCGTTCGCGTTCCCGCCGTAGACGGGGTCGGTGGACAGGAAGCGCCCGGTGGACGGGTTGTAGAGCCGGACACCCATGGTGATCAGCCCGCCCGCGTTGTCGCCGGAGCGCTGGTAGGCGCCCAGGTAGCCGTAGCGGGGTTTGGTGCCGGCCGTGGTGGGCCGCCCGCTCTCGTCGGTGATGTAGGTGGCCGCCAACCCCGCGGTGTTGGGCAGCCGGGTGGCGACGATGTCGCCGTGCAGGTTGACGATCTGCCACTGGACGACGCTGTCGCTGACGAGTGCCGCGACGCCGGAGACGCCGACCGCGACGCGCCAGTACGACGATCCGCTGGAGGTCCAGGTGGGGTTGTCGGAGTCGTCACCGTAGTGGTTCACCGAGTCGATCGTGGCGCCGCCGGTCGTCGTGCGGTAACCGCGGAAACGGTTGGCCTGAACGTCCAGCGTGTTGACGGTCGTGTCGGTGCCCTGCGTGATCGTGCGAGCCATGTCGTTGACGTAGTACGTCACCGCCATGTCACCGGCGCCGGCGATGGTGTCGTTGCCCGGGATGCTGACGCTGCGGCCGAGATCGTCGTAGGCGTACCCGGTCTTGGAGACCCGGTCGGCCGCGTCGTAGAAGAGACCCTGGGTCGTCGCCGGGGTCACGCTCTGGCAGCTCCCGTCCGCCGCGGCGTTGTAGGTGGTCATCGCCGTCCGGTTGCTGTTCTTGTCGTAGGCGTAGCCACGCATGGTGCAGCTGCCGGTGCCGACGGTCTGGCTCACCGAGGTGAGGCGGCCGGCGCCGTCGTACTCCATTCCACCGTGGGTGAGGGTGTCCGAGTACCACCGTCGCTGGTTCTGCGCCTGGTAGCCGGCCCAGTCGGCGTAGACCGTCGAGCCGTTCGACACGTACTCGACACCCGTCGGCGTCCCGGTCTCGTCGTAGAAGTGGTTGACCGTCAGACCGTCGGGCCGCGTCTCGGTGATCAGCTGCCCGTCGGCGTCGTAGCCGACGTTCGTGAACGAACCCACCTGGCTGTCGACCAGCTGGCTCACCAGGCCCCGCCCCTCGGCGGCGTCGTCGTAGCCGAGCGTCCTCGTGCCCTTGCCGTCGTTGACGGCCCGGGGACGCGACGCCACGTCGTACGTCGTGGTGGAGGTGACCCCGTCGGCGTCGGTGTAGGAGACGGTCCGGCCGAGGCTGTCGTATCCGCGCACGATCTTGGCGATGACGGTGCCGGAGGCGTCCAGCTGCTCGCCGCGCACCGGCTTGTCCGTCGCGGCGTCGTAGACGTTGCGGCGCTGCTCCACCGGGGTGCCGAGCGACGCGCCGGCGGTGACGGTCACCGTGCTCGGACGGTTGGCCGCGTCGTAGCCGGTGGTGACGGTGCGCAGGGTTCCCGCGCTGTTGGTTTCGACCGCCGTCGTGGGCTGGCCGTACATGGTGTAGGAGTAGTAGGTATCGGGCAGTTCGGGGTCGGTGGCCGGCTGTGCGGCGGCGCCGACACGGCAGGTGAGGCCGGCCCATTCGGGACGCGAGTCGCAGCGGCTGTCACCGGAACCGGTTCCCGCCTGGTAATAGACCGTCGTCCGGGTCGCGGCGGTCGTCTCGTCCCCGCCCGGCAGCGTGGTGCTGGCGACGAGTCCGGTGACGGGGTCGTAGGCCGTCCGGGTCGTCAAGGCCAGACCCGACGGGTCGACGATCTCGGCCGTCGGCCGCCGCAGCTTCCAGTCGTACTCGGTGCGGGTGGTACGGGCGTCCGCGTCGGCGGCCACCCCCGAGGCGTTCCAGTAGCGCACCGACTCGACGCGAGTGGTCACCAGGTTGTAGGGGCTGTCCGCGGCCGGAGCGCCCTCGTCGTAACGCAGGGCGGTGTGGGTGCGGCCTCGTACCGTGGTCCAGTCGCCCAGCACCACGTCGTGCTCCGGACCGATGACGTCGGTGATGCGCTGCCCGTCCGGGCTGTACTCGTACTGGGTCGACAGCGCGGCTGCCAGCGTCGCCTCGGCGGCGCTGCCGTCCGTGGCCGACGCGTCCAGTGCACGCTGGCGGTTGCGCGCGGAGAGTTCCCGCGTCACATCGCCGTTGGCGTTGTACCACCGGGTGGTGATGTGCTGGCCGGGCTCGCGGGTGTTCAGTTCGCGGGCGTTGCCGTCGAGGTACGTGACGGTGGCCTGCGCCCAGGATGAGGGCAGCACCCCGGTCGCGGGATCGCCCCCGGGCACCTGCGTGGGCGGGAAGACCGCGGTGGCGTCCACCGGCTGCACCGTCTGTCCCCACCGTGCCGTCTGGCCGCCGGCCAGGTCCACCGGCGCGTTGGCGCCCGTGACCGGAACGCGGTAGACGAGGGTCGTGACGGCCGTCCCGGCGTCGAGCGCCGACCGGGTCACCTTGCTGAGGCGGCCGGCCCCCGCATCGCCGGGAAGGGTGGTGTAGGAGAGCCGCCACGGCTGCTCGCCCGGCGGGGTGACGCTGTTCAGCACCCCGTTGGCGTCGTAGGCGTACGTCGTGGCCTGCTGTGCCGCGCCGTTGAGGTTGGTGTAGTCACGGCGCGGGTCCCACGCCGCGGCGAGCAGCCCGTCGCCGGTGTAGCTGTAGCGCTGCAACACAACGGTGCTCATCGCCGACTTGGCGGGATCGTAGGCGGTGAAGGACACCTGCTTGACCCGCCCGGCGTAGTCACCCGCGGCGGTCGCCGTCGCCGTCGTGGCGGTGGCGTACGTGTACGTCAGGGTCTTGCAACCGACCGTGGTGAGCGGGGCGGCCGAACAGGTGACGCCGGCGGGAGCGGGCGCCACCGCCCGGGTGGGCCGGACGATCGTCGCGCCGTCGACGGTTGCCTGCTCCCACGAGATGGCGGTCGTGTCGCCGGTGCCCGCCGCGACGAACTTGACGGGGCTGTAGACGTTCGCCGGGTCGGTGCTGGCACGCGCGAAGGTCGTGACGTTGCCGCCCGCGTCGGCCAGCAGGTACGTGTTGTCGGCGCTGCGGTACTCGAGCGTCAGGCTGTCAGCGCCGGGCTTGGCGGCGAAAACCACACCCGTCGAGGTGGTGGCCTTCTTGACGAAGTCCAGCGTGTCACCGTCGGGGGTGCCGATCTGCACCAGGCTGCCGGTGACGCCCAGCGTCCGGTAGTCGCTTCCGGTCGGCACGTCGGTGCTGGAGATCCAGCCGCGTCCGAACAGCGGGTCGGTCGTGGCCGCCCGCCGCGTGTTGAAGCTACGGCCGACGCCGAGCCCGCCCGCGTCGGTCGCGTCCTTCGCCGACACCGTGAAGTTGCCGGTGAGCAGGTTCACCTCGCCGGGGCCGATGGCCGCGGTGGGTGCCTCGGCCCGGTCCCGGTCGAGCGCGAACTGCACGGGCTGGCTCGTGCCGGCGGCACCGCCGGTGAACGATGCGCGCACCTGGACCGGACCGTCCAAGGCATCGGGGCCGGCCTCGGCGGCGTTGACGGTGTTCTCGACGTTCCAGGTCAGGTCGCCGAACCTGCCACTGCCGGTGCTCGGCACCGGCCACGTGACCGCGGCACCGGAGCTCTGGGCGACGTCGGCCGCCGGAACGGTCGTCCAGGCGTCCGTCTCTCCGCGCCGCCACTGGTAGGTCACGCCGGTGGAGGTGGAGGCGCCGGCCCCGCTCAGGACCACCTTGCCGGGGCTCAGGCTTCCGCTCGCAGGCGACGACATGCTGCCGACGGTGGAACCCACCGTGAAGGCGTACGCCGCGACGGGCGACAGGTTGCCGGCACGGTCACGGGACCGTACGTAAAGCGTGTGGCTCCCCGTCGTGGTGGGGGTGATGCTCACCGAAGCGCTTCCGCCGACCGTGCTGGCGTTGACGGCGGTGGTCGGGGGGTTGGTGTTCAGGCCGTACAGGAACGCGGCGGCGTCCGTCACGCCGTTGGCGGCGAAGGTGAACGTTCCCGCGGCGCCCGCCGCGCCGCTGGTGGCGCCGGCCGGGTACGTGGCGGAGGAGACCGTCGGCGCCGCGGTCGGCGCGGTGGTGTCGACGGTGAACTCGCACAGCGACGACCACGCGCCACCCACGGTGCCGTCGTTGCCGGCCACCCGCCAGGAGTAGGACGACCCGTTGGCGAACGCGCCCGCCGGGACGGTGGCGCTCAGCGTCGAGCCGGACGCGGCGCTGGCCGTGGTGCTGCCGCCGATCTTGGCTCCACCGGCGGCGTACCACTCGAACACCCCCTTGACGGGGCTGGCCTCGCCGTCGGTGATGACGGCCTTCAGCGTCGGCGTGACGGAGTTGACGAACGGACGACCGGTGCCGGTGCCGCAGACGCTGGTCGGGCTGGTCGACCTGGTACCGACCACCGGGTAGGAGTTGTAGTTGACGACCGCGTACGGCACCTGCGCGCTGTCGGCCGCGTTGCGGGAGCGGAACTGCTTGAACGAGTTTCCGTCGGCCTCGTTGGTGGCCCGGATACCCATGTAGGCCCGGGACGCCTGTGCGTTGTTGGCGGCTCGCTGGAAGAAGGCCCGCCCGTCGATGCTCGCCCAGGCGTCGTCACAGGAGCTGCTGTATCCCTTGGTGGCCGTGGAGGTGGCTTCCTTGGTCGTCCACGCCGGCTGGTTGGTCCAGCGGGTGTCCGTGCTGGCCGCCCCGGTGGTCCAGATCTCCCAGCTGGACGCGGTGCACGTCGGCGACCACCAGTTCCAGAAGTACACCTGCGCCGAGGTGATCTGCTTGCCGCGGATCGCGCTGGTGTCCCAGTGCACGAACGAGCGGGCCACGTTGCCGGAGACGATGCCCAGCTGAAGATCGTTGGCGCCGCCGCGGTCGACGGTGTCGTTCTGCTTGACGTAGGTGTCGAACGTGGTCGACAACGGGTTGATCTGCGGGTCGATCGTGACCGGGTACTGCGTGCTGGAGTCGGCCAGGTAGGCCTGGTCGGGGGTCAGGGTGATGTCCACGCCCGCGCCGTCGGTCGCCTTCTTCGCCTTGGCCTTGGCGACCTTGGCCGCCCGCTTGGTGACCTTCGCGGTGACCTTGCGGGTGTGCGCGGGCTGCCGGGTCCCCGGCATCGTCCTCGCATCCCACATCAGCGGCTGCGGGGAGGTGGCCAGCGGCTTGGCGTCGGCGTCCAGGAAGGTGAGGTTGCCGGTCGCGTCCGCCCGGTAGGAGGCGACGTCAGCCCCGGTGATGGGCATGTTCACGTCGGCGACCTGCGCGGCCGCGGCCTTCGACTTGACGACCAGGAACGTCTCCGCGCCCCCGCGGGTCGCCTGCACGACCAGGTCCACGCCGGGCAGCGCGTTCGGGTACGTGGCGCGGTCGCCGTCGAGCACCGGCTCGGCGAGCTTTCCCGTCCACCCCATCGCCACGCGGTGCCTGCCGGTGCCGGCCGTGACCAGAGCATGCTCGCCCGTGCCCGCCTGCGCTCCGGAGATCACCAGGTCGGACGCCGACGCCCGGGGTGACACCGTGCCGTCGGCGTTACGCGTCAGGGTCAGGTCGATCGGCACCCATTCGCCGTCGCGCTCGACCCGGACCGGCGCCGCGCTGATGGTGCGCTCCACTTCACCCGAGGGCGTCGCGACGGCCGTCGTCGTCTCCGACGTCGCGTCGTCGATGCCGACCCGGCCGCCACAGAGCCGGGCGGTGATCAGGGCGGCGGACTCATCCGCGACGGACGCCGGGCAGTTCGGCGCCGTCGTGGTCCTGCTGTCCGCCGAGGCCGGCAGCGACGGCACGCCGATCAGCGTGGACGTCACCACCAGGGGCAGGCCAACGGCAAGTCGCCGTGTCCACGGCGCCAGCGGCTTGCGCCACAGCGCCGTGGCTCCGCGCGGCTGCGCAGAGAATCGAAACACGTGCCCTCCCAGGCTGTGCTGACAAATGCCTGGGAAACCTAGGGCAACTTTGTGCTGATTTCACCTTCTTGGTGGTCCGAGAATGTCCCGTGCTGGTATGTATGGAGAGTATTTTGCGGGTTAGTCCGTTATGAAATGATCATTCGGGCTAAGGCGATCCTGGCGACGCGGCCGGCGGCAGACGCCGACCGGCCGGGGGCACCGGCTCGAACGGTGAGCCGGGGTGGCGCGTCGGCGACCCGGATCGCCGGACGCGACGACGGTGGGGCTAGTGCGGGTCCCCGGCGCCGGCGGAGTCCGCGACGCCGGGCTGCTCGTCCCACGGGTCGACGACCGCGGCCCCGGCGTACTGCTCCTCGGGCCCCGGATCGTGCCGTCCCGCGGCCTTCTCCACGGCCCGGGCCTGTGCCGGGACCGCCGGGGCCGGCCCGCGCTCGGTGCGCTCCGCTGCGGCCGGTGTCGGATCGGTCATGGCTGGCTCCTTTCGGCGACACCTCATGATGCCGGGGTACGCCGGGGAACGCCGATGCCCCGACCGGGCGACGAGGACACCGCGCGCGGGCCCGGCCGGCGGGTAGCGTGGGCCCGTGACCACACTCGAGGATGCCTGGGAGCTGAGCCGGGACGAGACCGGGCTGGCCGTCGTGTCCACCGTCCGGGCCGACCGGACGGTGCAGTCCACACTGGTCAACACCGCGCTGATCGACCATCCGGGGGACGCCTCGCGGGTGCTGGCCTTCGTCACGTACGGCCGGGTCAAGCTGCGCAACCTGCGGCAGCGACCGGATCTGGCGGTGACCTTCCGCAGCGGCTGGCGCTACGCGACCGTGGAGGGGCGCGCCCAGCTGGCCGGCCCGGACGACCCGCAGCCCTGGCTCGACCCGGAGCGCCTGCGCGTGCTGCTCCGCGAGATCTTCACCGCGGCCGGTGGCGTCCACGACGACTGGGCGGCCTACGACCGGGCGATGGCGCAGGAGCGCCGGGCCGCCGTCCTGGTCACCCCGACCCGCCTGTACCCGTAGCCGCGAGCTGGTGCGGGACGGCGGCGTGGCGCGGGACGGGCAGCGGCGGCGACTCCGCACGGGGCTCGTGACCGGCCACGGGGGGCGCCGGTCGTACCGGGAATGGTCTTGATCTTCCGGCCGTGCGAAGCTGCGACGGTGAGCGATCCGCATGTGCACGTCGAGATCGGTCTCGGGCGCGCCGGCGCGGAGGTCCGCAACGTGCTGGCGTCCACCTTCGGCCTGGTGGCGGACCTGCCCGCCACGGTGGAGACCGGGTGCGGACAGCGGGTGCCGAGGGCCCGGACCTCGCCGCATCCGCGCAGCGTGACGTGTCTGGCCTGCCGGGAGTTCGCCAGCCGGCGGCACCGGGCGCTCGCCGAGCAGCTGGCGAGCATGTCCGGGATGCCCGGCCTGGCGATCGGCGCCGAGGACGCGGCCCGGGTCGTCGCCTGGCACCGGGATCTCGCGGACCGGTTCGACGACGCCGGCTAAGCGGACGCGCCGGCCGATCGACGCGGCATACCCGGCGGCGCCGGTGGCCGCGGTGGATGATGGACGGCATGGCCGAGGACCGTGGGGTGCAATCGGAACAGGGCCGGCGCCGGGCGCAGCCGCAGGACGAGCGCGACGGTGTGCCGCTGACCAATCTGGATCAGGAGATCTTCCCGGGCGCCGGGGCGACGAAGCGGGACCTGATCGACTACCTGGACGCGATGGCCGACCGGCTCGTCCCGGTGCTGCGGGACCGGCCGCTGTCGGTGATCCGGGTGCTCCGCGGCCAGGACCGGTTCATGCAGAAGAACCTGCCGAAATACACCCCGGAGTGGGTGCCGCGCACCGCGGTCTGGGCGGAGGCGTCGCACCGCGAGGTGACCTACGCGCTCGGCAACGACCGGCGCACCCTGCTGTGGTTCGGCAACCAGCGGGCCGTCGAGTACCACCCGGCGCTGGCCCGGACCGACGCGCCGCACCGGCAGACCCACCTGATCATGGATCTGGATCCCCCGGAGGGCGGCGGCTTCCGGGCCGCCGTGGCGGCGGCCCGGCTCGTCCGGGCCGCGCTGGCCGGGGCCGGGATGAGCGGCGCGGTGAAGACCAGCGGATCCAAGGGCGTGCACGTCTTCGTCCCGCTCGCCGGCGATCCGGCGCCGGAGGACGTGGCGGCCGCCCAGCGCGCCGTCGCGGCACGCGCCGAGCGACTCGACCCGGCGCTGGCCACCACCGCGTTCATCCGCGAGGACCGGCACGGCCGGGTGTTCCTGGACGCCACCCGGGCCGGCGGGGCGACGGTCGCGGCCGCGTACAGCCCGCGGATCCGGCCCGGTCTGCCGGTGTCGTTCCCGATCGCCTGGGAGGAGCTGGACGACGTGTCGCCGGACGACTTCACCATCGGCAACGTGCCGGACCTGCTGGACGGCGCGGACCCGTGGGCCGCCGCGATGCCGGCGTCGCAGACGCTCGACGCCGGGCTGGTGGCCGAGGGGCACACCATTCCGGTGGCCCGCGTGCAGGCCATGCACGAGGGGAAACGCCGGGCCAGAGCGCGCCGGGAGGCCGCCGGGTAGCGGGACCGGGCGCGGCGGGCGGCCGCCGGGTCAGGAGGCCAGGGCGCTCCAGAACGGCACGGTCGGGCGTACCCGCCGGTTCGCCGGCCGGCCGAGACCGAACTCGCGGTGCACCCAGTCGTCCAGGTCGGCGCCGTAGCACAGCACGTCGCTCTGGTAGATGGAGAGCACCGGGTGACCCGGGATGGCCGCCGGCAGGTAGCGGTGGGCGTACAGCGGGATCATCCGGGGGGCGATCATCAGGCCGGCCCGCGCGATGGCGAGCCGGTCGCCGACCCGGGCGCCCCACCCTTCGTACCAGAAATCGTTTTCGGCCACGTCGAACAGCACGCCCTCCACCGGCGCGGTCAGCGCCGCGCGCAGGGCGGCGCGGTCGCGGCCGCGCCAGTCCGGCCACCCGATGCCGGTGGGCATACCGGCGGCGAGGAATTCGCGGTGGTCGGGGGCGAACGTGAAGGCGAATTCGGCCTCCAGGTCGGTGAGCTCACGGTCGGTCAGGCCGGGCGCGATGGTGAAGCGGCCGGAGGCGGCGAGCAGTTCCGCGGCGGTCACCCGATTACCTTAACCAGCGGGACGGCACACATCGAACGGTGTAGCTCGTACGCGCGAGGCCGCCGACCGCGACCGCCACGTACAACCGCTTTGCTCCCGTGCCCTTCCTCATACCGTCCGCGCCGGGCCCGATAGCCCCGGTTGATCACAACTTTGCGGGCGGAGGCGCCGGATGACTCTCAACAACGCGGAAGGGCCGGTCGACATCAGCCGGTGGGTCCGGGTCTGCATCGCCGTCGCCGCCGTTCTCGCCGTGCTCGGCGTGCTGATCGGGGCCGACACCGGCGGTCCGCAGGTCGCCGACGACATCTCGTCCTGGGCGCTGGTCGTCGGCGCGCTCGTGGCCACCGGCGCGTGCGTGTGGCGCAGCCGGCTCTTCACCGGCCGGGCCCGCTGGGGCTGGGCCACCCTCGCCGCCGGCCTGCTCGGCTGGGGCGCCGGTGAGGCGTACTGCCTGGTCCGGTACTGGCCGTACGGCCTGGACGCGCCCCTGCCGTCGCCGGCCGACCTCGGGTACGTGGCGATGCTGGCGCTCATCCCGGTCGGCCTGCTGATCCTGCCGAGCGAGTCCCAGCCGCTGGCCAACCGGGCCCGCAGCGTCTGCGACGGCCTGCTGGTCGCCGCGTCGCTGGTCCTGGTCGGCTGGGTGTTCGTGGTGGCCCCGCGGATCCAGCCGGGCGACGCCGGGACCGGGTTCTACCTCACCCTGCTCTACCCGCTCGGGGACATCGTGATCGCCACCATGATCGGGTACATGCTGCCCCGGCGACGGTCGCTCTACCGCTGCTCGGCGGACCTGACCTTCTTCGGGCTCGGGATGGCGGCCTTCCTGGTGTCCGACATCGGGTACGCGTACCTGCGCATGGTCCACGACTACCGGGGCGGCAGCCCGATCGACCTGGGCTGGATCATCGGCTTCGGGCTGATCACCGTCGGGGCCGCCCGGCCCCGCGACGCGGAGCCGCTCACCAGCGAGTTCAGCCCTCGGCTGCGGATCACCGGGATGATGCTGCCGTACGCGGCGGTGGTCGCGGCCCTGTTCGCCAGCGTGCTGTTCCACGTCTCCACCGGGCACAGCAGCCCGTTCGTCGCGTACACCGTGTCACTGCTGATCCTGCTGCTGGTCGGCCGGCAGATGCTCACCCTGCTGGAGAACCGCGAGCTGACCCGCACCCTGGAGATCCGGGTCGAGGAGCGCACCGCCGAGCTCTACGCCCGGCAGCAGCAGTTCCACGCGCTGATCCGGCACAGCTCGGACGTGATCACGGTGATCGGCGCCGACGGCGTGATGACGTATCAGAGCGAGTCGGTGCAGCGGGTGTTCGGCTACCAGCCCGAGCAGTTCGTCGGCCGGCACTACGCCGACGTCGTGGCCGCCGAGGTGGCGACGCGGCTGGCCGTGGCGATGCGGCAGGTGGCGGCCCGGCCGTACGGCACGGCCACCGTCGAGGTCGTGCACACCCACGCCGACGGCCGGACGCGCCCCGCCGAGGTGATCATCACGAACCTGGTGGACGACCCGCACGTGTCCGGCTTCGTGCTGAACACCCGGGACATCAGCGACCGCAAGGAGCTGCAGGACCAGCTGGTGCACGAGGCGTACCACGACTCGCTCACCCAGCTCGCCAACCGCGCGCTGTTCCGGGACCGGGCGGATGCCGCGCTGCGGCGTACCACCGACCTGACCGTGCTGCACCTCGACCTGGACGGCTTCAAGCGGGTCAACGACAGCCTCGGGCACCTGGCCGGCGATCAGCTGCTGGTGCAGGTCGCCGATCGGATCCGGGCCTGCGTGCGGACCGAGGACGTGGTCGCCCGGTTCGGCGCCGACGAGTTCGCGGTGCTGATCGAGGCGACCGCCGGCGAGGAGGCGGAGAACGTGGCCCGCCGCATCCTCGACGACCTGGACGCGCCGATCGTGGTGGGCGCGCGGCACATCCACGTACGGGCCAGCATCGGCCTGGCGCAGGCGGCGCTGCTGGACGCGGCCGAGGACGGCGCGGAGCAGCTGCTGCGCAACGCGGACCTGGCCATGCACCACGCCAAGGCGGCCGGTGGCAGCGTCTTCACCAGCTACCACGCGCGGATGCGGGAGGGTCTGGTCGAGCGCCTGGAACTGGAGAACGACCTGCGCGCCGCGCTGGAGAACCACCAGTTGCGCCTGCACTACCAGCCCACCGTCGACCTGGACACCAGCCGGGTCGTCGGCTTCGAGGCGCTGGTCCGCTGGCCGCACCCGACCCGCGGCATGATCAACCCGCTGGACTTCATCCCGATCGCCGAGGCCACCGGCCTGATCGTGCCGCTCGGCCGCTGGGTCCTGCACGAGGCGTGCCAGCAGGCGGTCCAGTGGAGCGACGCGGCCGGCGGCCGCCCGCTGAAGATGTCGGTCAACGTGTCGGTCCGCCAGTTCGACCAGCCGGACTTCGCCGAGACGGTGGCCGCCGTGCTGGCCGAGACCGGTATGCCGGCCGACCGGCTGTGCCTGGAGATGACCGAGTCGGTGCTGATGACCGACACCGAGGCCAACCTGGAGCAGCTGGTCCGGCTCAAGGCCCTCGGCCTGACCCTGGCCATCGACGACTTCGGCACCGGGTACTCCTCGCTGGCCTACCTGCGCCGCTTCCCGGTCGACACCCTCAAGATCGACCGCTCGTTCGTCGAGCGCCTCGGCGTGCCGGCCGGCGACACCGCCCTCACCGACACGATCGTCCGCCTGGGCAAGAGCCTGGGCATGGCCACCGTCGCCGAGGGGATCGAGGAGTTCGGTCAGCTCGCGGCGCTGCGCGAGATGGGCTGCGGGTTCGCCCAGGGGTACTACTTCTCGCGCCCGGTGCCGGCCGCCGAGGCCGGGCGGCTCTTCCTGGAGGGGGCCGACATCCCGGCCTGAGCCGCCGGGGGCGTCCCGCGCCACGCCCGGCGCGGCGCCGGCCGGGCCTACCGCCGGATGAACCGGTCGGCGGCCAGGGCCAGGTCGGCCTGCAGGGCGCGCGCGTCGCGCCGGGTGGAGTACGCGGTCAGCGCCGCGTTCAGCGCGTCCTGCCAGGGCTGTGCGCACGCCGAGCCGTGCGCGCAGGACGGCACCGGCGTGGCCGATCTCCAGTCGGACATGGCCGACTGCTGGTACGGCGCGAAACCGGCGGGCGCGACGTCGGTGCGGGCCGGGATCGAACCCTTCGCGGCGTTGAAGACCTGCTGGCCGGCCGCCGAGCCGACGGTGCGCAGCCAGCACTCGGTGCCGGAGACGTTCGGCGCGTCGGTGGCCAGGGTGAACGAGTCGGCGAGCCACTGGAAGGTCGCGCCGTTGCCGGGGAAGGTGAACCAGCCGTAGTCCGGGAAGCCCTTCGCCGTCAGGTCGGCGGCCGCCCAGTCGCCCATCAGCTGGTAACCGGACTTGCCGTCGATGAGCAGGCGTTCCGCCTGCGGCCAGTCGAGGGTGTCGCGGTCGGAGTTGGCGTAGCTCAGCAGCCGCACGAAGTCGGCGACCGCCCGGGTCACCGCGGCGCCGGACCAGTCGGTGTCGCCGGTGAACAGGCCGGCGAACCGGGCCGGGCCCAGATCGCTGATCAGCACCGCTTCCAGCAGCATCAGCTGGGTCCAGTCGCGGCCGACGGCGAGCGGGGCCTCCACCCCGGCGGCCTTGAGCTTCGCCAGGTCGCCGAGGAAGGCGCCGAGGTCCTTCGGCGTTGCGGTGATCCCGGCGCGGGCCAGCACGGCCGGGTTCGTCCAGACCACGTTGGCGCGGTGGATGTTGACCGGGATCGAGTAGATCTTGCCGCGTACGGTCAGGTCGTCGACCAGGCCGGCCGGGAGCACGCCGCGCAACCCCCAGGCGTCGTAGTAGGCGGTCAGGTCCCGCACCTGGCCGGCGTCGATGTAGTCGCTGAGCTCGGCGCCGGCGTGGGCCTGGAAGGTGTCCGGCGGGTCCTTGCGGGTCATCCGCCGGGTCAGCTCCTGCTTGGCGTTCACCCCGGCGCCGCCGGCCACCGCGCCGTTCTCGAAGCGCTGGCCGGGGCAGTCCGCGCCGAACCGGCTGACCAACGCGTCCAGCCCGGCCTTCTCACCGCCCTCGGCCCACCAGGTGAAGACCTCGACGGTGCTCGGCGTGGGCCGGTCGTCGTCACCGGCGTCGCAGGCGGAGACGCCCAACAGGGCGGCCACGGCGAGAACGGCCACCATGCGCATGTCGCCCAGACTATTACCGACGGGGAGAAAGCGCCGGGTCGATTTCCACGGCGCGCCGCGATTCTTGGGGCCACCCGGCTCACCGCCCCTTCCGGCCATGCGTCGCGCACCCCTGCGCTACCGGGGTCCGGCCGGTCCGCCGGGATAAGCCCATCGGGGTACGTCGAACGGGCCATAGCTCGCGGTCTATCCACCTCGGCACAATCTCCAGGCATGACCGCCCCGGGCAACTCCGCCATCCTGCTGCTCCTGCTCACCGGCTTCGTCGGCTGCGCCGGCTACGCGCTCGGGCGGCTGCACGAGCGACGCCAGGGCGGGGCGGAGCGGGAGGAGGCGTACCTGCACGGCTACGACCACGCGGCCCGCAGCGTGTTCAGCCTCGCGGTCCGGGCGGCCGTGCCGCGGCGGCGCGGGGCGGTGCGGGCGTCGGCCGTCGTCGGGGACCGCGGGCGCCGGTCACGTCCGGGGGGACCGCCCGCGGCGGACGCCCCGTCCGCGCCCGTCCCGGCCGGTCGGTCTCCGGACCTGTCGGCGGCGGGTGCCGGGATCGGTCGGTCGCCGGGTTCCGCGGCGGAGGGCGCCACCGGTCGGTCTCCGGACCTGTCGGGGGCGGGTGCCGGGATCGGTCGGTCGCCGGGTTCCGCGGCGGAGGGCGCGACCGCTCCGGCGGGAACGGTCCCGGGAGCTGCTCCGGCGGGACCGGTCCCGGGAGCTGCTCCGGCGGGACCGGTCCCGGGAGCTGCTCCGGCGGGACCGGTCCCGGGAGCTGCTCCGGCGGGTGGCGCGGCGATCCCGGTGGACGGGTTCCCGGCGCCGGCGCCGTACGTGGTGCCCAGCCTGCCCGCCCCGGCCGCGGAGGGCGGGGTGCGCTACTCCGTGCTGCCCGATCCGCGCTGGTCCCGGCACCCGGATCGGAGCACCGGAGAATCGTCCGGGGCGGGTGCCGGGCCACCCGCCGGAACGCCGCTCCGCGCGCCACGGGAGCCATGCGTGCCGAGGGCCCGCCTCGATCCGGACCCGCTCTCCGAGCCGGAGCGTGCGGGCCGGCACACCGTGCCGGACGAACTGGTGCGCGCGGCCACCTACCGGCTCGCCGCCGACCGGGTGGCCCGGGCCAGGGTGGGGCGGCCGCCCGCGGGACCGACGTCGCCGGTGCAACCCGGGCCGCCGGCCGCGGACGCCGGCGATCCGGACGGCCCGCGCCGCTTCGGATGCGGCGGCTGAGCGAGGCGAGGATCCGCCCCGGGTGGTCGGCACTGCCGCGCCGCGCCGGGCGGGGGTGGAGTGCTGCCGCGCCGGGCGGAGGTCGAGTGCTGCCGCGCCCGGCGCGGGTTGAGCGCCGCCGCCGGTCAGCGGGCCGCGGCCACGGCCTCCTGGAGGCCGCGCGCGGCGAGCCGGTCGGCGCGCTCGTTCTCCGGGTGTCCGGCGTGGCCCTTCACCCAGTGCCAGCGCACCTCGTGCCGGCGCACCGCGGCGTCGAGGCGCTGCCAGAGGTCGACGTTCTTGACCGGCTGGCGGGCCGCGGTCTGCCAGCCGTTGGCCCGCCAGCGGGGCAGCCACTTGGTGATGCCGTCGCGGACGTAGACGCTGTCGGTGTAGATGTCGACCACCAGCGGTGCCCGGGTCAGCGTCTCCAGCGCGCGGATCGGGGCCATCAGCTCCATCCGGTTGTTGGTGGTCACGGTGGCCTCACCCCCGCACAGATCCTTCTCCGCCCGGCCCCACCGCAGCACCGCTCCCCAGCCGCCGGGGCCGGGATTCGGCACGCAGGCCCCGTCGGTGTAGATCTGCACGACGCGGGTCTGCTCACTCATGCCGGGCACCCTACCCAACCCCGCGGCCCGCCCCGGCCGGGAGAAGGGCGGCCGGCAGTGAGAGAGACCATCCCGGCCGCCGCCCCGGGCGGGGCTCCGGCCGGGCCGCCGTATGGTGGCCGGAGGCGGATCGGATGGGCGGAGCTCATGGTGGGTGGCGACGTGGCCGCGGTGGAGATACGAGACGTCGTCGTGCGCTACGGCGACACGACGGCCGTCGCGGGGGTGTCCCTGGACGCCGCGCGCGGGCGGGTGCTCGCCCTGCTGGGCCACAACGGCGCCGGCAAGACCAGCCTGCTGCAGGTCTGTGAGGGCTTCCGCCGGCCGGACGCCGGCACCGCCCGGATCCTCGGCATGGATCCGGTCGCCGAGCACGACGCGCTGATGCCACGGCTGGGCATCATGCTGCAGTCCGGCGGGGTCTACCCGTGGGCCGCCGCGGGGGAGATCCTGCGGTTGTTCGCCTCGTTCGCCGCGCACCCGCTGGACCCGGACATGCTGCTCGACCGGCTCGGGCTGCGCCGGGTGGAGAAGACCCGGTTCCGCCGGTTGTCCGGGGGCGAGCAGCAGCGGCTGAGCCTGGCGGTGGCCCTGGTGGGCCGGCCGGAGCTGGTCTTCCTGGACGAGCCGACGGCCGGCATGGACACCGAGGCCCGGCACACCACCTGGCAGCTCATCGAGGAGCTGCGCGCCGACGGGGTATCCGTGCTGCTCACCACCCACCTGCTGGACGAGGCCGAGCGGCTCGCCGACGACGTGGTGATCATGCGGTCCGGCCGGGTCGCCGCGACCGGCACCCCGGCCGAGCTGACCGCGGCGGCCGGCATCGACCTGCTGGAGGTCCGCGCCGACCCGGCCCTGGACCTGACCGCCCTGCAGGCGCGCCACCGGGTCGCCGAGACGTCCCCGGGGGAGTATGCGATCACCGGCGCGCTGGACACCCGGGCGCTGGCCGACGTGCTGGGCTGGTTCGCCGGCGTGGACGCGCACGTCACCGCGGTCAGCAGCCGCCGGCGCACCCTTGAGGACGTCTACCTCTCGCTGACCAGCCAGAGCACGACCACCACGGTAGGAGTCGCCAAGTGAGCGCCGGAACCTTCGCCCCGGCGCCCGGCCGGGCCCCGATGCGTACGATCATCGGCCGGCAGATCCGCATGGAGCTGCTCCTGACCGCCCGCCGCGGCGAGGCGGTGGTGCTGGCCATGGGCGTACCGTTGCTGGTCCTTCTCGGCGCGGGCCTGACCCGGGTCACCAACCTCCCCACCGACGACCGTCTGGGTTTCGTGGTTCCCGGCGTGCTGGCGCTGACCGTGATGTCCACCGCCTTCACCGGGCAGGCGATCACCACCGGGTACGAGCGCAGCTACGGCGTCCTGAAACGTCTCGGCGCGTCGCCGCTGACCCGGCCGGGGCTGCTGCTCGCCAAGACCGCCGCGGTGCTCGTGCAGATCGTGCTGCAGGTGCTGTTCCTGGCGCTGGTCGGCGTGCTGGTCGGCTGGCGGCCGCAGCTCGGCGAGCTCCTGCCCGCCGCCGGGGTGACCGTGCTGGCCGCGGCCGGGTACAGCGGTCTGGCGCTGCTGCTGGCCAGTGTGCTGAAGCCGGAGACGACCACGGGCGCGGCCACCCTGATCTACGTGCTGATGCTGTCGGTCGGCGGGATCATGTTCGCCGCGCCGGATCTGGGCACGGCCGGCTGGTTCCTGCTGCCGCTGGCCGCGCACGCCGAGGCGCTGCGGGACACGCTGACCGGGCACGGCGTCCCGCTGTCGATCTGGCTGGCGCTGGTGACGTGGGCGGTGGTCTGGCCGGCCGCGGCCGCCCGCAACTTCCGCTGGGAGTGACCGTCCACCGGTCGATGGACAACCGTTGACCGTCGCGCGGTCGTCCCGGCGGGAACCCGGGGACCGGCACGATCGTCGGCATGGAAGTCATCGAGGCAAGGGACCTGCGTAAGACGTATCGGGGGCGGGCGGCGGTCGGCGGGATCGACCTCGCGGTCGCCCGGGGCGAGATCTTCGCGCTGCTCGGCCCGAACGGCGCCGGCAAGACCACCACCGTGGAGATCCTGGCGGGCCACCGCCGCCGGGACAGCGGCGACGTGCGGGTGCTCGGGGCGGACCCGGCCACCGCCGGGCAGGGCTGGCGCGCCCGGATCGGCATCGTCCTGCAGGACGCCGCCGACGCGGCGGACCTCACGGTGGCCGAGATGGTGCGGCACGTCGCCGGGTTCTACCCGCGCCCGCGCCGGCCCGGCGAGGTGATCGAGCTGGTCGGCCTGACGGCGAAACGGGACAGCCGGATCCGCACGCTCTCCGGCGGCCAGCGCCGTCGCGTCGACGTGGCGCTGGGCATCGTCGGCCGTCCGGAGCTGCTCTTCCTGGACGAGCCGACCACCGGCTTCGACCCGGAGGCGCGCCGCCGGTTCTGGGATCTGATCCGCACCCTGGCCGGGGACGGCACCACCATCCTGCTCACCACGCACTACCTGGACGAGGCGGAGGCGCTCGCGGACCGGCTGGCGGTACTGGCCGGTGGGCGGATCGTGGCCGAAGGCACCCCCGCCACGCTGGGCGGCCGGGCCGCGGCCGATGCCCGGGTCTCCTGGCGGGAGCACGGCCGTACCCGGACCGAGCAGCTCGCCGACCCCGGCGATCTGCTGCGCAAGCTGGTCGCCGACGGGATCGACCTGCGCACCCTCACGGTCACCCGGCCCACCCTCGAGGACACCTACCTGAACCTGATCGGAGCCGGGCGATGACGTCCATGAGCCTGAGCCGCGGCCACGTGGAGGTCCTCCAGTTCCTCCGGGACCGGACCGCCGTGGTGTTCACGTTCCTGTTCCCGGCGATGCTCCTGCTGCTGTTCGGCACGATCTTCGGCGACTCCTACGACCGGGACGGGGTCGGCGCCGGCCAGGTGTACGCGGCGAGCATGCTGGCGTACGGCATCCTCACCACCGGCTTCGTGACCATGGGCGCGGGACTGGCGCAGGACCGGGAGGACGGCACGCTCAAGCGGCTGCGGGGCACGCCACTGCCGGTGGTGTCGTACCTGGCCGGGAAGGTGATCCTGGTGTCGGCCTTGGCGGTGGCCGAGGCGGCGCTGCTGATCCTGGTCGGCACGCTGGTCTTCGACATGCCGTTGCCGGACGCGGGCCGATGGCTCACCTTCGCCTGGCTGTTCACGCTGTCGGTGATCGCCTGCACGCTGCTCGGCGTCGCGGTCAGCGGGATCGTCAAGCACGCCCGTACCGCCGGAGCGATCCTCAACGTGCCGGTGGTGGCGCTCCAGTTCGTCTCCGGGGTGTTCATCCACCCGATCACCCAGCTGCCCGGCTGGCTGATCACGGTCGCCTCGTTCTTCCCGGTCAAGTGGATGGCCCAGGGTTTCCGGTACGTCTTTCTGCCGGATGGCATGAAGTCGCTGGAGGCGGCCGGGGCGTGGGAGCCGGGCCGGACGGCGATGGTGCTGGGCGCGTGGTGTGTGATCGGATCGGTGCTGTGCCTGGCGAGCTTCCGGTGGAACGACAAGGACCGCTGAGCCACCCGGTGGCCGTCCACAGCAGTTACTCACTGTGGTGGGACACCTACTTCGCGGTGATCGCGGTCGTCGTCGGCGCCACGATCACCGTCCTGGACGCCACTCCGGTCCGCCGCGTGGTGGCCCTGGTCGCGTTGGCCGCGATGGCCGGGTTGCACGCGGCGGTCGGGCGGCGGCTGAGCCGGCGCGTGGGCGACGGGATCATCTCGATCGTCGTGCTGTTCGTGCACATCGCCCTGTTCGCGGTGGCGATCGTCGCGCTCCCGGCCGCCGCCTGGCTGCTCTTCGCGGTGATTCCGCTGATCTTCCGGATGGCGCCGACCGGCGTCGCCATCGCCGCGGTGCTGCTGGTCAACGCGGTGCCGGTGGTGGCCGACGTGGTCACCGGGCACGGCGACGTGCGGATGGATCTGGTGATCGCCGCGGTGTCCGCGGCGTCCGGCATCTGGCTCGGCCTGTGGATCATCAAGGTGATCGAGCAGAGCACCGGGCGGGCGCACCTGATCGCCGAACTGGAGGCCAGCCGCGCGGAGGTGGCCCGGCTCTCCCACGAGGCCGGCGTCACCGCCGAGCGGACCCGCCTGGCCGGCGAGATCCACGACACCCTGGCGCAGGGCTTCACCAGCATCATCACGCTCATCCAGGCGGCCGATCCGGGGTTGCGTGACGAGCGCCTCGCGCTCGCGGTCCGCACCGCGCGGGAGAACCTGGCGGAGAGCCGGGCCATCGTCGCGGCCCTCGCACCGTCCGCGTTGGCGTCCGGTCTGCTCGATGCGGTACGCCGTCAAGCCGCCCGGTTCACCGAGGAGACCGGCGTGCCGGCCGGGTTCCGGGTCACCGGGGAGCCCCGTGAGCTGCCGACCGCCGTCGAGGTGGTGCTGCTGCGCGCGACCCAGGAGGCGCTGGCCAATGTGCGGCGGCACGCCCGGGCCCGGGAGGCCGCGGTGCTGCTGGCGTATTCTCCGGCGGCGGTGCGGGTGGTGATCCGGGACGACGGCTGTGGCTTCGCCCCGGCTTCGACGGGCGGGTTCGGGCTGCCCGGGATGCGGTCGCGGGCCGAGCAGGTGGGCGGCGTGCTGACCGTGCGCAGTGACCCGGACACCGGTACGACGATCGAGCTGGAGGTTCCCGCTCCTCCACCGGCCACTACGGAGGTGCGCGCGTGATCCGCCTGCTGCTCGTCGACGACCATCCGGTCGTACGGATGGGGTTGCGCGGGATGCTCGACGCCGAGCCGGACCTGACCGTGATCGGCGAGGCGTCCTCCGGCGCGGAAGGCGCCGAGCTCGCCCTGCGCGCACGCCCCGACCTCGTGCTGATGGACCTGCGGATGCCCGGCGGGGACGGGGTGGAGGCCACCGGCCGGATCCTGGCCGCCGACCCGGGCATCCGGGTGATGGTGCTGACCACCTACGAGTCCGACCGCGACATCCTGCGCGCGATCGAGGCCGGCGCCAGCGGGTACCTGCTCAAGGACGCGTCACCGGCCGAGCTGGCGGGCGCGGTGCGCGCGGCGGCCCGTGGCGAGACGGTGCTCGCGCCCAGCGTGGCGTCCACCTTGATCCGGCAGGTGCGCAGGCCCGCCCCACCGGCCCTGTCGGCGCGCGAGACCGAGGTGCTGAACCTGGTGGCGGCCGGTCTGACCAACGCCGACATCGGCAGGCGTCTGTTCATCTCGGAGGCCACCGTGAAGACGCATCTGTTGCGGGTCTTCAACAAGCTGGACGTCGCCGACCGTACGGCAGCGGTCACCACCGCCATGCGCCACGGCCTGCTGTAGCCCGCGGGTCCTATGTCGGACCGAAAGCGACCCCGGAGCATTGCGGGGGATTTACGCCGGAAAAATGCGTTCCGCCGGTAAGCGTGCAGTACGCCGATTAGATTACGGAAGGCGCAGCTAGCGCTGGATTCCGTCCGGTGGCTGAGCTGCTCATCGCCGGTACAGCCGGTTTCCGCAACCGCCTGAAGGTGCTGTACCCGAACAGGCAAACCCGTCGCGAGGCGGGGTCGCAAAGCCAGGGGCCTCCCCGATGGAGGCAGCCCAGCCGCCGAAGGAGACAGAAAGACATGCACGATCACAACCGCCATGCGGCCCCGGGCGGCTCCGTGCCGCTGGTGCTGCGTGGCCCCAAGTCGGTGCGGACGGTCCTGTCGGCTGCGGTAGCCGGCATCATCGGCCTCGCCCCCGCGTTCGTGGCCTCACCAGCCCTCGCCCAGGTCACACCGCAGTTCTATCTCACCACGTCCGCCACTCCGATCCCGGAGACCGATGTCATCACCGGCACCCCCTCCAGCCCGGTGCACAACTACGCGACGGCGACCGTCTCGGTGACCCTCACCGAGCCGGCCGGTTCCGGCGGCGTGACGATTCCATGGGAGACGGTCGACCGGACGGCGATCTCCACCGGCGTGCTGGCGTACCAGGACTACACGGCCGCCACCGGTTCGGTGACCATCCCCGAAGGGGAGACCAGCGCCACCGCCCCCATCCAGATCACCATTCTCGACGATCCCCTGTACGAGGGGACCACCCCGCAGTACTTCGACGTCCAGGTGCCGGTCTCGTACACCGCCCTCCAGCCGGTGTCGACCGCCGCGCGCTCGGCGCGCGTCTCCATCGCCGACAACGACCCGGTGCCGACGGTGAGCATCGGCGACGCGTCCCCCGCCTCGGAGAACTCGGTGCTCGCGTTCCCGCTCACCCTCTCCGGCCGGTCCGAGACCGCGGTGACCGTCAGCGTGACCACGGCGAACGGGCCGGCCAGCGCGAACGCGAATCCGGCCACCGCCGGCAGCGACTACACCCCGCTCAACGCCAGCGCGGTCAACATCCCGGCCCGCAGCCTGAACGGCCTGGCCCTGGTCACGACGCTGGCCGACTCGGTGTTCGAAGGCACCGAGACGGTCTCCGCCACCATCTCCGGCCCGCTGGGCGCCACCCTGGGCACCCCGACCACCGCCACCGGCCGGATCACCGACGCCCAGAGCGCGCCGATCCCGACGGTGTCGGCCTCGGCCCAGACACCCGCCGTCTACACCTTCGCCGAGGGGGCGAGCGGGGAGACGAACGCGGCGATCACCATCACGCTGCCCGCGGCGCAGACGGTTCCGGTCCGGATCGACTACGCCATCACCGGGGGCACCGCGACGGCGGGCGTCGACTACCGGGCCACGAACAGCAGCCTCACGATCGCGCCCGGTCAGACCACCGCGACGATCCCGGTGACGATCATCGGCGACACCGTCTACGAACCCGGCGGTGAGACCTTCACCCTCGCGCTGACCAGCCCGAACGGCTCCATCGGCACGTTCACCCCGCAGACCTTCACGATCACCGAGGCGGGCGACGACGTGGCGCCCGCGTGGACCGTGGAGGACGTGTCGATCGCCGAGGGCAGCACCGGCACCACCACGGCACGTATCCCGATCCGGCTGAGCGGGCCGACCAACGCCGACGTCACGTTCAGCATGCCGCTCACGCCGGTCACCCTGGAGGAGACCGGCACCAACGCGCCCGGGACGTACGGCCAGGACGACTACAACAACCCGGCCAGCAACGACGTCACGATCACCGCGGGCAGCACGGTCGGCTACCTGGACGTGCCGATCAACGCGGACACGGTGTTCGAGACGGACGAGACGGCGACCGTCGCCCCGACGGTCTCGGTCGGCGGCTCGAACGTCGCGTCCGCCGTGGCGCCGGGCGGCCAGCACACCGCGACGCTGACCGTGCGCAACGACGACGCGGCCCCGACGATCACGTTCAACCAGACCTCCGGCTCGGAGGGCACCACGCTGCGCCTCAACGGCACGGTGGTGGGCGTGGCCGAAGCCGCCTACACCCTGGGCCTGACCTACGTCGGTACCGGCGCCAACGCGGCCACCGCGACCCAGGACTTCACCGTCAGCACGTCGCCGACGCCGCAGACCACGGTCACCGCCACCGCCGGCGCCGCCGCGCCGACCCTCAACGTGCCGCTGGCCGAGGTCTACCTGGAACCGGACAACGTCGACGAGCCGACGGAGACCTTCGGGGTCGTGGTGACCGAGACGACCGGTTCGCCGATCGGTATCGGCAGCACGACAGGCGTGTTCCGGATCAACGACGATCCGGGCGACCTGCCGCCGTCCGCCTCCATCGCCGAGACGGCGTCGGTCGACGAGCCGGCCAGCACGGTCAGCGTGCCGGTGACGCTGACCTTCAACGGCGAGACCACGTCGACGCAGCAGACCGTCACCGTCCCGTACTACACGGTGGACCGCACGGCCACGGCCGGCAGCGACTACGTCGCCACCCGCGGCACGCTGTCGCTGCAACCGGGCACCACGACGGCGAACGTCAGCGTCCCGATCATCAACGACCGGACGGCCGAGGGTGACGAGACGTTCGAGGTGCGGCTCGGCACGCCCGGCCCGACCGGCGCCACGGTGACCCAGGGCACGGCCGTCGTGACCATCCGGTCCGAGGACGTGGCACCCGCGCCGACCGCGCCGACCATCACCTCCGCTCCGGCGAGCGTGGCCGTCGGCAGGACCGCGACGATCACCGGTTCGGCCGGCAACAACGCCACGGTGGAGCTGTGGCGGGCGCCCGCCACCGGCGGCAGCTTCACCCGGGTCGCCACGGCGACGCCGAACAACGCCGGCAACTACTCGTTCGTCCAGACCCTCAACACCGGCTACCGGTTCCAGGTCCGGGCCGGCGCCCGGGTCTCCGGCACCCGGCTGATCCAGGTCGTTCCGGCGCTGGCCATCACCGCCACCTCCCGGGCCACCGGCGCGGCGACCGTGACGGTCACCGGCAACCCGAGGTTCGCCGGGCAGGCGGTGACCATCCAGCGGCTGGTGGGCGGCAGGTGGGTCCGGGCCGCGAGCGGCACCACGAACGCGTCCGGTGTCTACACCGCCACGGTGACCCAGCTCGGCGCCGGCTCGACCCAGTCGTTCCGGGCCGTGAGCGCCGCGTACGCCGCCCGCGGCGTGCTGGCCGGCACCTCGGCCACGGTGCGGCTCCGGGTCCGGTGAGCACCATCTGAGCGAGCAGGACATGAACGGGGGTGGCCGGACGGCCGCCCCCGTTCCCGTCCGCCCGGATCAGTCGACCTCGGCCACCGCCTGGGCGAACTGCGCCGAGTACAACCGGGCGTACGCCCCGTCCGCCGCGATCAGCTCGTCGTGCGTGCCCTGCTCGACGATCGCGCCGTTCGCCATCACCAGGATCACGTCGGCGTCGCGGATGGTGGACAGCCGGTGCGCGATCACGAAGCTGGTCCGGCCGGTGCGCAGCGACGCCATCGCGCGTTGGATGAGCACCTCCGTACGGGTGTCGACCGAGCTGGTCGCCTCGTCCAGGATCAGGATGCTGGGCTCGGCGAGGAACGCCCGCGCGATCGTGATCAGCTGTTTCTGGCCCGCGCTGACGCTGGAGCCCTCCTCGTCGATCGGGGTGTCGTACCCCTCCGGCAGCGTCCGGACGAAGCCGTCGACGTGCGCCGCCTCGGCCGCCCGGACGATCGCCGCCCGGTCGCCGGAGTCCGCCCCGTACGCCAGGTTCTCCGCGATCGTGCCGCCGAACAGCCAGGTGTCCTGCAGGACCATCCCGATCTGCTCGCGCAGCTGCTCGCGGGGCATGGTGGCGATGTCCACGCCGTCCAGGGTGATCCGCCCGCCGGTCACGTCGTAGAACCGCATCAGCAGGTTGACCAGGGTGGTCTTGCCGGCTCCGGTGGGGCCGACGATCGCCACGGTCTGGCCCGGCTCGACCGACAGCGACAGGTTCTCGATCAGCGGCTGGTCCGGCAGGTAGCGGAACGACACGTTCTCGAACGCGATCCGGCCCTGCACCGCGGGCATCGTGACCGGCGCCGGCTCGGGTGTCTGCTCCGGCGCGTCGAGCACGGCGAACACCCGTTCGGCCGAGGCCACCCCGGACTGCACCAGATTCGCCATGCTGGCCACCTGGGTCAGTGGCTGACTGAACTGCCGCGAGTACTGGATGAACGCCTGCACCTCGCCCAGCGACAGCGAGCCGGACGCCACCCGCAGGCCACCGACCACCGCGACCAGCACGTAGTTCACGTTGCTGAGGAACATCATGACGGGCTGGATGAGGCCGGAGATGAACTGCGCGCGGAAGCTGGACGCGAACAGCTTCTCGTTGTGGTCCCGGAACGTCTCCTCGGCCTCGTGCTGCCGGCCGAAGACCTTGATCAGCGAGTGGCCGGTGAACATCTCCTCGATGTGCCCGTTGAGCTGACCGGTGGTCTTCCACTGGGCGACGAACTGCGGCTGCGCGCGCTTGCCGACGAAGGTGGTCAGCCAGAACGACACCGGGATGGTGACCAGCGCGATCAGCGCCAGCAACGGGGAGATCCAGAACATCATGCCGAGCACCCCGACGACGGTCAGCAGCGCGGTGACGAGCTGCGCGAACGTCTGCTGCAGGGACTGCGCGATGTTGTCGGTGTCGTTGGTGGCCCGGCTGAGCACCTCGCCGCGCGGCTGCTTGTCGAAGTACGCCAGCGGCAGCCGGGACAGCTTCGCCTCGACCTGGTTGCGCAGATCGAAGACGGCCATCTGCACCACCCGCGCGGTGATCCGGCCCTGCAGCACGCCGAACATCCAGGCGAACAGGTAGACCACGACCACCCAGGCCAGCACGTGCAGCAGCCGGTCGAAGTCGATGCCCCGGCCGGGCACCACGTCGTCCATCGCCGCGAGCATGTCGGCGATCTTGCCGTCGCCCCTCGCGCGCAGCCCCGCGACCGCCTCTTCCCGGGTGACGCCGGCGGGCAGCATCCGGCCGACCACACCGTTGAAGATCACGTCGGTGGCGTGGCCCAGCAGGCGCGGGCCGAGCACCGACAGGAAGACCGAGGCCACCCCGAACAGCAGCACCAGGGCGACCAGCGCGCGCTGCGGTTTCAGCAGGCCCAGCAGGCGCTTGGTGGAGCCCTTGAAGTCCTGCAGTTTCTCCGGCGGCCCGGCGGCCATCATCATCCGGGCGGCCGGCGGGCCGCCCATCGGCCGAGCGGCCGGCGGCCTGCTGGGCGCGGTCATGCGGTGCCTCCGATCGCGTGCTCTCCTGGCCCTTGCTTCGCTGCGGTGCGGTCGATCACGCGGTGCCTCCGATCGCGTGCTCTCCTGGCCCTTGCTTCGCTGCGGTGCGGTCGATCACGCGGTGCCTCCGATCGCGTGCTCTCCTGGCCCTTGCTTCGCTGCGGTGCGGTCGATCACGCGGTGCCTCCGATCGCGTGCTCTCCTGGCCCTTGCTTCGCTGCGGTGCGGTCGATCACGCGGTGCCTCCGATCGCGTGCTCTCCTGGCCCTTGCTTCGCCGCGGTGCGGTAGATCACGCGGTGGCCTCCTGCTCGGTCAGCTGCGAGAGGACGATCTCCCGGTACGTCGGGTTGCCGCCCATGAGCTCGTCGTGGGTGCCGGTGCCGACCACCCGGCCGTCGTCGAGCACGACGATCCGGTCGGCGTCCCGGATGGTGCTGACCCGCTGCGCCACGATCACCACGGTCGCGTCCGCGATGTGCTCGGTGAGCGCGGCCCGCAGCGCGGCGTCGGTGGCGTAGTCGAGGGCCGAGAACGAGTCGTCGAAGAGGTAGATCTCCGGCCGGTGCACCAGCGCGCGGGCGATGGCCAGCCGCTGCCGCTGCCCGCCGGACACGTTGGTGCCGCCCTGCGCGATCGGGGCCTGGAGCCGCCCGTCCATCCGTTCGACGAAATCGCGGGCCTGGGCGACCTCCAGCGCCTGCCAGAGCTCCTCGTCGGTCGCGTCCGGATTGCCGTACCGCAGGTTGGACGCGATCGTGCCGGTGAACAGGTACGGCCGCTGCGGGACGATCCCGACGAGCCGGGACAGCAGAGCGGGATCGAGCTCGCGGACGTCCACGCCGTCGATCAGCACGGTGCCCGCGGAGGCGTCGAACAGCCGGGGGATCAGGTTGAGCAGCGTGGTCTTGCCGCTGCCGGTGGAACCGATGATCGCGGTGACCTCGCGCGGCCGGGCGACCAGCCGTACGTCGGCGAGCACCGCGGCCTCGGCCCCCGGATACCGGAAGCCGACATCGCGCAGCTCCAGCTCGCCGTGCCGGGTGACCTCGGTGACCGGCGCCGCGGGCGGCGTCACGCTGGTCCCGGTCGTGAGCACCTCCTGGATCCGCTCGGCGCACACCTCCGCTCGCGGGATCATGATGAACATGAAGGTGGCCATCATGATCGACATGAGGATCTGCATCAGGTAGCTGAGGAAGGCGGTGAGCGCGCCGACCAGCATGGCCCCCTCGTCGATCCGGTGCCCGCCGAACCAGAGCACCGCGACGCTGGAGATGTTCACGATCAGCAGCACGGTCGGGAACATCAGCGCCATGATCTTGCCGGCCTTCAGCGAGATCTGGGTCAGCTCGTCGTTGGCCACCTCGTAGCGGGCCCGCTCCCGCTCGTCCCGGACGAACGCCCGGATCACCCGGATGCCGGTGATCTGCTCGCGCATCACCTGGTTGACCCGGTCCAGCTTGACCTGCAGGCCGCGGAAGAGCGGCCGCATCCGGGTGATGATCACGGCGACCACGCCGATCAGGATCGGAATGATCACCAGGAGCAGCGCGGAGAGCGGCACGTCCTGGCGCAGCGCCAGCACGATGCCGCCGACGCACATGATCGGGGCGGACACCATCAGCGTGAGGGTGAGCAGCACCAGCATCTGCACCTGCTGCACGTCGTTGGTGGTCCGGGTGATCAGCGACGGCGCGCCGAACTGGCCGACCTCGCGCGCGGAGAAGGTCTGCACCCGGGTGAAGATCGCGGCGCGCAGGTCCCGGCCGACCGCCATCGCGGTGCGCGCGCCGAAGTAGACCGCCACGATCTGCGCGGCGATCTGCAGCACGGTGATGCCGAGCATCCCGCCGCCGAGCCGGAGCACGTAGCCGGTGTCGCCCTCGACCACGCCGTGGTCGATGATGTCGGCGTTCAGGGTGGGCAGGTAGAGCGTCGCGAGCGTCTGCAGGAACTGGAAGAGCACGACCACGGCGATCGTCTTCCGGTACGGCCGCAGATGCACGCGAAGCAGTTTGATCAACACTTCGCTGGTCCCCCCGAGTCGGATTGAAGGATGCCGTCGAGCAGCAGCGAGGCCAGCTCGGCGCCGTCGAACGCGTCGGTGTCGCCGTACGGCCCGAAGGAGTTCGCGCCGCAGTAGAGCAGCAGCAGGCGGGCGGCTTCGCCGGGCGGGATGCGCAGCCTGCCGGCGTCCGGCTCCAGCAGCGCGGTCACCGCCCGCAACAGCTGACCGCGCGTCTCGGTCATCCGCTCCCGGGTCTGCGGGTCGAGCTCGTTCGCGATGATCAGCCGCCGGGCGATGTGCATGAGGTCCGCGTTCGTGGCGAACCGCGAGTGGACGATCTCGGCCGCCCGGGTCAGCCGGGTCCGCAGGTCCGCCGCGGGGTCGATGGCGGCGATCGCGTCCAGGGTCGGCCGCGGGTCCAGCGCCTTGACTACCGAGCAGATCACCAGCTCGCTCTTGTGCTGGAAGACGCCGAAGATGGTGCCCTCGGCCACCCCGGCGGCCTGCGCGATCTGCCTGGTGCTCACCTCGGTGCCGTGCTCGTGGAGCAGCGGGATGGTCGCCGCGATCAGCGCGGCCCGCCGTTCGTCCGGCGCGAGGGCCGGCTGACGTCTGCGTCGGGTTTCCACGCGACCCACCTTAATGAGCGAGTACTCACTCATCCACTGGGTTTTTCGGCGCCCCTCGAACCGCGACCGGCCTGCCGGCGTATCAAGAAACCGTGACCCAACCCCAGTCGTACCGCCGGGCCGTCCGCCACCTGACCACGGGTTTCGCCGCGCTCCTGGTCTTCGTCGCGCTGATCCTGCCGGACCAGATCACCCGGCTGCCACCGGGCAACCACTGGCCGACCGCGCTGCTGCGGATTCCGGTCGAGGCGCTGGTGGCCGGCGCCGTGCTGCTGATGCTGCCGGCTCGCTGGCGCCGCCGGACCGCCGCCGGCCTGGGCCTGCTGCTCGGCCTGCTCACCGTGCTCAAACTGGTGGACATCGGCTTCTTCGCGGTCCTGGCCCGGCGCTTCGACCCGGTCCTGGACTGGACGCTCTTCGACGACGGGTTCCACTTCCTGATCGACGCGATCGGCCGGGCGTCCGCGACCGCCGTGGCGGCCGGCCTGCTCCTGCTGTCCGGGCTGACGATCGCCGGGACGACCTGGGCCGTGCTGCGGCTGACCGCGGTCGCGGCCGGGCGCCGCACGCTCGCCTGGTGGGGCGTGGGCGCGAGCGGGGCGGCCTGGGCCGCCCTGTTCGCGATGGGCTACCAGTTGATCGGCGGCATCCCGGTGGCCTCGCACGCCGCCGCCGACCTGGCCCGGGACACCGCGCTGGCGCTGCCCGAGGACCTGGCCGACAAGCGGCGGTTCCGGCAGGAAGCGCACAACGACGCATACCGGAACCGGCCGGGCGACCAGCTGCTCGGCGCGCTGCGCGACAACGATGTGGTGATCTCGTTCATCGAGAGCTACGGCCGGGACGCGGTGGAGAACCCGGCGTTCAACGGCGCCGTGCTGACCGCGCTGCGCGACGGCGACCGGAAGCTGGCCGCTGCGGGCTTCGCCGCCCGCAGCGGCTACCTCACCTCGTCCACCGCCGGCGGCGGCAGCTGGCTCGCCCACTCCACCCTGCTGTCCGGGATGTGGGTCGACAGCGAATCCCGCTACCGCAGCCTGGTCTCGACCGACCGGCTCACCCTGACCAGGGCGTTCAAGAACGCCGGGCACCGCACCGTCGGCATCGAGCCGGGCGTGATCTTCGCCTGGCCGGAAGGCGACTTCTACGGGTACGACCGGGTGTGGGACAAGTCGGCGCTGAACTACCACGGCCCGCAGCTGAGCTGGTCACCGATGCCCGACCAGTACGTCATGTCGCAGTTCCAGACGCAGGAGTACGCCCGGCCCGGCCGCGCCCGGCTGCTCGCCGAGATCACCCTGACCTCCAGCCACACCCCGTGGGCGCCGGTCCCCGCCATGCTGGACTGGGACCGGCTCGGCGACGGCAGCGTCTACGGCCCGATGGTGCGCGCCGCCGCCACGCCCGACCAGGTGTGGAGCGACGGCGCCCGGATCCGTACCGAGTACGCCCGCTCGGTCGCCTACTCGATCGACAGCCTGCTCGGCTGGGCCGCCGAGTACGGCGACGACGACCTGGTGATGGTGTTCCTCGGCGACCACCAGCCGGCCTCCGTCGTGGTCGGGCAGAACGCCGGCCACGACGTGCCGATCACGATCGTCGCCAAGGACCCCCGGATCTTCGACCGGATCGCCGACTGGGGCTGGAGCCGCGGCGTCACACCGGCCCCGGACGCGCCGGTGTGGCGGATGGACACCTTCCGCGACCGCTTCCTGGCGGCCTTCGACGGCGGCCCGGCTTCCTAGCCGGTGATCTCGATCACCTGGGTGGCGGGGAGGCGCGGGGTGTGCGGGGGCGCGGTGTGCGCGGGGTCCTGCAGACCGAGACGGAGCGCCAGGTACGGCAGGCCGGCCCCGCCCAGCATCCGGCGCAGCGCCTCCCGGGTGAACGGCACCTCGACCGGCCCGCTGAACGGCAGCAGGCTCACCGCGTGCTCGGTCGCCGACAGCCACAGCCGGCTCAGCGACTCCCCGGCCCGCAGCCAGTCCGCCTCCGCGTCACCGGAGCCGTAGAGGACGGCGTACGTCGCGGCGCGGTCGTGCCCACCGCCGGCCTGGACCGTCCCGGCGGTCTGGAAATCCCGCTCCGCGACCGTGGTCAGCGGCACCTCGGTGGGCAGCGCCGAGGACGGGATGCCGGTGCCCTCCGGCCGCTCGCCGCCGACCCAGGTGAGAAGCTCCGCCCGGGCCCGGTCGTCGGCGGCCTCCGCCGCCTGTGCCCGCTCCACCGCCACCGCCAGGTCGATCACCTGGTCCCGGCTCAGCACGTGCAGCCGCCCGCCCACCTCTTCGGTGTCCTTGACCAGCTCGTCCAGCACCGTCTCGGGGACCGCCTCGTCGCTGACCGTGCGCCGGTCGGTGCGCCGCACCTGCAGCATCTGCAGGTGCCGGGTGGCCTCCGGCTCGGCCGGCCGGCGCTCACTCGGGGTGACGACGGCCAGCGGCCGGTCCGGTGCCAGCGAAGCCGGCCGGTCGACCGTGTACGCCCAGCCCTCGGCATCCAGCGCCACCTGCGCGTGGTGCAGCGCCGCGCCGCAGCTGAGCAGCAGCATCCGAGCGTCCGGGTCCTGCGCCCGCAGCTGCCGTTCGGCCACCGCGAACAGCTCCAGGCGGTCCGGCCGGACCACCCACCGCCACGGCTGGGTGTTGTGGATTGACGGGGCGAACCGGGCGGCGTCCGCCGCTTGCGCCAGTGCCTGCTTGACCTCGCTCATATGTCAATGGTGCCGTGCCGACCGGGGGCGGGTAAGGTCGAAGGTCCGGTTGATGCTGGTCACCGTAGGATTTGTGGGATGTTCGCCGAGCCCTCGCTGACGCATCGCCGGGAGGACGGGCGCGATGTCCCGCTGCTGCTCTGGCGATTCCCCGAGCCGCTGCTGGCCGCCTCCAGCGCGGTCCTCGGCGGCGGCGTCGGCCTGCGCGAGTGGCTGATCAACGCCAGCGTCCCGATGTCCTACGCCCGCCCCGACCCGGAGGCGCACCTGGCCGGGCTGGCCGCCGGGCTGCACCTGACCGGCCCCGGGATCGGCCTGCTCACCGGGGTCGACGTGCACGACGTGGTGTCCGCGTCGGAGGACGGCGTGCACGTCCACGCCACCGTCGGCCTGGGCGCGCCGATCCGTGCCGCCGAACCCGGCGTGACCGGTTTCGCCCACCGCCCGGGCACCATCAACATCGTCGTCTGGGTGCCGCAGCGGCTCGGCGACGGCGCGCTGATCAACGCGGTCGCCACGGCCACCGAGGCGAAGGCCCAGGCGCTGGCCGAGCTCGGACTCGCCGCCACCGGCACCGCGACCGACGCGGTGTGCGTGCTGTGCCCCGCGGGCGGCGCGGCGGCGGCCTACGGCGGCCCCCGGTCGCACTGGGGCACGCCGCTGGCCCGGGCGGTCTGCGCGGCGGTCCGCGACGGCGGCGCGGTGAACCTGGCGACCGGCCGCTCCTGGTCCGACCTGGCGGGCGCCCGCTGACGGCCGGATCCGGCCAGCTCACCCGGCGTACCGGGGTGAATGAAACGTTGCGTCGGTCACAGGCGCCCTGCATCCTGGGGGACGTGCCGGAACGGATTGCCGAAGTCACCGCCCTGCTGGCCGAGGTCCTGGCGCCGCGGGCCCCGCTGACGGTGATCGTCGACGGCGGGGATCCGGGTGCGGCCGCCGCCTTCGCGTCCCGGCTCGCCGCCGCCTTCCCGGCCGGCTCCCGGGCCTGGAACATCGACGCGGTGCTGGGGCTGAGCGGACCGGGCGCGGGCGGGTTCGACTCGGCGCTCAACGTGCTCGAACCGGCCACCGACCAGATCCTGGTGTACCTGCGCGGCGGACCGCGGAACAGGTTCATCGCCGGGGACGGCGAGCGGCGCGCCCAGGTGGTGATCGACCACCGGGATCCGGACTGGCCGGTGATCCGGCACGTGCACCCGTCGCTGGCCGATCCCGATCGGTGGTACCTGTCGGAGAGCCGCGCCTTCTTCACCGCCCGGGCGGCGAACTGGGACGTCACGTTCGGCGACGACCTGCCGGCGTACGCGAAAGCCGTCCGGGAGGCCGGGGTCCGTCCCGGCGACGTCGCGCTCGACGTCGGATGCGGCACCGGGCGGGCGCTGCCGGCGCTGGCCGGCGCGGTCGGCCCGGCGGGCCGGGTGATCGGCCTGGACTTCACCCCGGACATGCTGGCCGAGGCGCGCCGGGCCGGCCGGGACGCCGTCGCGGCCCTGATCGTCGCGGACGCCCGGCGGCTGCCGGTGGCCGACCGCACCGCCGACGTGATCTTCGCGGCCGGCCTGGTCAACCACCTGCCCGACCCGGTGGCCGGGCTGACCGAGCTGGCCCGGGTCACCCGCCCCGGCGGCCGGCTGGCGATCTTCCACCCGGTCGGCCGCGCCGCCCTGGCCGCCCGGCACGGGCGCACCCTGCGCCCGGACGAGCCGCTCAGCCGCGCCCGGCTGATCCCGCTGCTGGCCGGCGCAGGCTGGGAGACGACCCATCACGAGGACGGCGACGACCGCTTCCTGACCCTGGCCACCCGCCTCCCATGACCGGCGTGGAGCAGATCCGCACGCAGCGCCGCCGATGCGGCTCGGGCCGGTCTCGCCGCGCCCTGCCGGGATCGCGCGGTGCCGCGGGCTGCCGGGGTTCACCGGCCGCGGCCGGCGGTGGCCGGGCGGCGATGTGCACCGGGCTCAGGCGATCAGGCCGAGCGCGGCGAGATGGCGGGCGAAACCGTCGGCGGTGACCTCCGGCGTGTGCGCGGTCGCCGCGGCCAGCACCGCCGGGTGCGCCCGCCCGACCGCGACCGAGTGGCCGACCAGCGCGAACACGCTCAGGTCGGTGGGCACGCCGCCGAAGGCGACGGTGCGCCCGGGCGGCACACCGAGCCAGTCCAGCGCCCGGGCCACCCCGGCGCCCCGGTCCACCCCGGGCGCAGCGACGTCGACCACCCCGGGCGTCGACCAGCTCAGGCTGGTGCGGGCGGCGAAACCGGCGGCGGTGAGCCGGTCGATCAGCTCGTCCGCGCCGAGGGAGCCGTGCCGGATCGCCGCACCGTACGCCGGCTGGTCGGTGACGTCGCCGAGCGCGGCCGCCCGCCACGGCTCGGCCGGCGCCCGGCCGCGCAGCGCGAGGTATTCCGGGGTGATGTCCCAGGACCGCACGCCGAACACGGCCAGCCCGGCGCCGGGCAGCGCGCGCACGAAGGCGGCCAGGTCCCGCAGCTCACCCACCGGCAGGGTGCGCCGCCACAGCGTGCGGCCGCTCTGCGGCACCCAGCCCAGGGCGCCGTTGTGGCACACCGCGACCGCCAGGTGCCGGGCGAAGGCGTCCAGCCGCAGCACCCCGTGGCGGGTCCGGGCGGTCGCGGCCAGCAGCGGCACGCCGCGGTGGCGCAGCTGGGCGGCGGCGTTGAGGGTGGCCGGGGTGATCGTGGCGCCCGGGGCCAACACGGCGCCGTCCAGGCCGGTGACCACCGCCCGCCACGGCGACTCGGCGGTCCGCTGCGGCGCGACGATAGCGGGACTGGCCATGACCCGCATTGAACCTCATGCGTACGGGCTTCGCCGCCCCGGAAGTTTCGTGCTCCCCGCCACTGCGGTGACGGTCGCCGATCCCGGGCCCGGCGTGCGAGGCTGACGGGGCGATCGGGAGAGGGGCACACGGATGGGCATGGTCAAGGTCGTCGGTCTGGTGCTGCACCCGCGCCGTGACTGCGGGTCGGCGGTGGACACGATCATCGGCTGGGCGGCCGCCCGCGGGGTGACCGTGCTGGGCCTGCCCGACGAGATCACCCGCATCGACTGCAGCGCGGTCCCGGTCTCCGCCGAGGAGATGGTGGAGCGGGCCGGTCTGCTGGTCAGCCTGGGCGGCGACGGCACCATGCTGCGCACCATGCGACTCGTCGAGGGTCGCAAGACGCCGGTGCTCGGGGTCAACGTCGGCCGGCTCGGCTTCCTCGCCGAGGTGGACCTGCCGGATCTCAAGGACGCGCTGTCCGCGATCGACGACCACCGGTACACGGTGGAGTCGCGCACCGCGGTGCGCACCACCCTGCCGGACGGCCGGGCGGTGACCGCGTTCAACGACATCGCCCTGGTCCGGGTGCCGGGCCACGGGCTGGCCGCGGTCGGGATCCGGGTCGAGGGGCGCCGGTTCGTCAACTACGCGGCCGACGCCGTGCTGGTCTCCACACCGACCGGGTCGACGGCGTACAGCTTCTCGGCCGGCGGCCCGATCGTCTCGCCCAACGTGGAGGGTCTGATCGTCAGCGCCGCCGCCGCGCACTCGTCGTTCAACCGCTCGCTGGTGCTGGACACCTCCGAGCACCTCGGCCTGGACGTGCTGCCGACCAGCGGCCGCCTGGCCATCGAGGTGGACGGGATCATCGAGGGCCACGCCGAGCCGGGCGCCGCGATCGAGATCGAGCCGATGCCGGCCGCCGCCCAGGTGATCCGGTTCGGTCGTACCTCGTTCTACGAGCGGGCCCGCCGCAAGCTGCGGGTCGAGGGCAGCGCGCAGGCCGGTGACTGGGACGCCGGCGACGCGGTCGTGGTGGACAGCTTCGAGCGGGACCGCTACGAGATCCTGCTCGGCGGCGAGGTCGCCGGGGTGCTGCACTACCGCCGGCACGGCGACCGGATCGAACTGCTGCACACCGAGGTCGACCAGGCCTTCTCCGGCCGCGGACTGGCCGGGCGGCTGGCCGCCGCGGCCCTCGCCGATGCCCGCTCCCGGACCAGCCCGGTCACCGCCACCTGCCCGTTCGTGGCCGGCTATCTGAAGCGTCACCCCGAGTACAACGATGTGGAGCTGAGGTAACCAGACATGGGCCAACCCGCGATCCTCACCGTCGACGACGACCCCTCGGTCTCCCGCGCCATCGCGCGTGACCTGCGCCGCCGCTACGGCGATCACCATCGGATCATCCGGGCCGGCTCCGCCACCGAGGCGCTCGACGTGCTCAAGGAGCTGAAGCTGCGCGGCGGCCGGGTCGCCGTGGTGCTCGCCGACTACCGGATGCCGCAGATGAACGGCATCGAGTTCCTGGAGCAGGCGATGGACCTGTTCCCGCACGCGCGGCGGGCGCTGCTGACCGCGTACGCCGACACCGACGCCGCGATCCAGGCGATCAACGTGGTCGACGTCGACCACTACCTGCTCAAGCCCTGGGATCCGCCGGAGGAGAAGCTCTACCCGGTGGTGGACGCGCTGCTGGACGCCTGGCAGGCGACCGGCGACCAGGAGCTGCCGGACATCCGGGTGGTCGGGCACCGGTGGAGCGAGCCGTCGTTCCAGATCCGCGACTTCCTGGCGCGCAACCTGGTGCCGTACCGCTACTTCGGCGCGGACGAGCCGGAGGGCCGCCGCCTGCTGGAGGCCGCCGACGCCGGGCCGGAGGCGGTGCCGCTGGTGGTCACCGCGGACGGGCGTGCGCTGCCCCGGCCCAGCGTGCAGGAGGTCGCCGAGGCGGCCGGGCTGTCCACCCGGGCGGGCCGCGACTTCTACGACCTGATCATCGTGGGTGGTGGCCCGGCCGGGCTGGGCGCGGCCGTCTACGGCGGCTCGGAGGGGCTCAAGACCCTGCTGATCGAGCGGCAGGCGGTCGGCGGGCAGGCCGGGCAGAGCTCCCGCATCGAGAACTACCTCGGCTTCCCGGACGGCATCTCCGGGGCCCAGCTCACCGACCGGGCGCGCCGGCAGGCCGACAAGTTCGCCGCCGAGACGCTCAACACCCGCGAGGTCGTCGGGCTGCGGGCGGACGGCTCGGCCCGCACCCTGACCTTCGCCGACGGCGGGGAGATCTCCGCGCACGCGGTGCTGCTCGCCACCGGCGTCTCGTACCGGCCGCTGCTGGCCGACGGCGTCGCGGAGCTGACCGGCTCCGGCGTTTTCTACGGTTCCGCCGCCACCGAGGGGCCGGCCTGCGCCGGCACCGACGTCTACATCGTCGGCGGCGCCAACTCGGCCGGGCAGGCGGCGCTGTTCTTCGCCCGGTACGCCCGGCGGGTCACGCTGCTGGTGCGCGGGGACTCGCTGGAGAGCTCCATGTCGTACTACCTGATCCAGCAGCTCGCGCAGGTCGGCAACATCGAGGTGCGGACCCGGTGCGAGGTGGTCGGGGCGCACGGCGACGGGCACCTGCAGGCGATCACCATCTGCGACAGCAAGAACGGGACGAGGACCACCGTCGAATGCGGGTACCTCTTCGTGTTCATCGGCGCCGAGCCGCGCACCGACTGGCTCGGCGCCACCGTGGAGCGGGACGGGAAGGGCTTCGTCCGTACCGGATCCGACCTGCTCACCAACGGCGAACGCCCACGGGGATGGGATCGCGACCGCGATCCGTTCTATCTGGAGAGCAGTGTCCCCGGCATCTTCGCCGCCGGCGACGTCCGGGCCAACTCGATCAAACGGGTGGCCTCGGCGGTCGGTGAGGGCGCGATGGCCGTCGCGCTGGTCCATCGTTACCTGGAGGCGCAGTAGCAGATGACCACCGAGACCGACGAGATCCGGCTCCAGCCGTGTGAGCCCGGCGCGCTCACCCCGGACGAGTTGCGCACCCTGTTCCTCTTCGAGAAGCTCACCGACGACCAGCTGGCCTGGATCGCCGCGCACGGCTGCACCCTGCGCGCGCCGGCCGGCAGCCTGGTGTTGCGTGAGGGCGATCCGGCGGAGTCGTTCTTCGTGCTGCTCAGCGGCACGGTCGCGCTGAGCCGCCGGGTCGGTCGGGACGACGTGCAGACCTCCCGCACCGAGCAGCGCGGCGTGTACATGGGCGCGACCAACGCCTACCTGCGCGACGACGGCGTGCCGCAGAAGTACATGGCGTCCATGCGGGCGCTCTCCGACAGCGAGTTCTTCGTGCTGTCCGCCGCCGACTTCGGCGCTCTGATGCGCGATTGGTTCCCGATGGCGATCCACCTGCTGGAGGGCCTGTCCCTGGGGATGCGCAGCTCGCAGGCGGCGATCGGGGAGCGGCAGCGGCTGCAGGCGCTCGGGGCGCTCTCCGCCGGCCTGATGCACGAGCTGAACAATCCGGCCGCGGCCGCCTCCCGGGCCACCGGGGCGCTGCGCGAGCGGGTCGCCGGGATGCGGATGAAGCTCGGCAAGCTGGCCAAGGGCAAGGTGCCGCCGGACCGCCTGATCGCCCTGCTGAACCTGCAGGAGGAGGTGATCGAGCGGGCCGCCAAGGCGCCCGCCCGGACCGCGATGCAGATCGCCGACCTGGAGGACGAGCTCGGCGACTGGATGGACGAGCACGGGGTCACCGGCGCCTGGGACGTCGCCCCGGTCTTCGCCCAGGGCGGCATCGACGTGGACTGCCTCACCGAGGTCCAGTCCCGGCTGGCCTCCCCCGAGCTGCTGGACCAGGCGATCCACTGGATCGGGTACGCGCTGGAGACCGAGCAGCTGATGAGCGACATCGAGGACGCCACCGGCCGGGTGTCGTCACTGGTCAACGCCGCCAAGCAGTACTCGCACCTGGACCGTTCGGCGCACCAGTGGATCGACGTGCACACCGGACTGGACAGCACACTGGTCATGCTCGCCCACAAGATCGGCGACCGGATCCGGGTGGTCAAGGACTACGACCGTACGCTGCCGCAGGTGCCCGCCCACCCGGCCGAGCTGAACCAGGTGTGGACCAACCTGATCGACAACGCCGCCCAGGCGATGGCCGGCGCGGGCACGCTGACCATCCGGACGTACCGGGAGGACGACCGGGTGGTGGTCTCGGTCGGCGACTCCGGGCCGGGCGTGCCGGACGAGATCAGGAAGCGGGTGTTCGAGCCGTTCTTCACCACCAAGCCGGTGGGCGAGGGGACCGGGCTGGGGCTGGACATCTCGTACCGGATCGTGGTCAACGGCCACGGCGGCGACATCTCGCTGCAGTCCAGCCCGGGGGACACCCGGTTCCTGGTCCGGTTGCCGCTGAGCGAGCCGGCGTCGGCGTAAACCGGTTGGGGCCGTCCGTCGTCGATCTCTAGGATCGGGCGCAGCGATGGGCGGCTCTCCGCGGTGCTTCCTTCAAAAATCGACTGAAAATCGACTGACCAGCGCCGCTTCTCCCCGCCCATCGCTCTTTCGCTCGCATGGGGGAGTTCTGCGATGGACCCGGTCGCTACGGTTCTGCTGCGCCGGCTCGGCCGCGCGTTCCCGCCGCCCGGCGCGGCGGGGATGCCGGGCCCGGGGGCGGCGCGCGTGGTGGCGCCGCCGGGCCCGGATACCGCGCCGGGCGGGGCTGACCTGCCCGGCGCGGTCGCGGGCGCGGCGCCGGACGGCGCGGCCTGGGCCGCCACGGTGGAGGCCGATCTCGCCGCCCGTGGCTGGGTGCCGCACCGGGACCTGCGCGCCGCGATGAGCCGCGCGCTGCCCGGGGAACGGGACCGCTGGGCCGGGTGGCTGCTGGCCACGCTGGACGCGCTGGTCGGCGCGGACCGCGACCTGACCCCGCTCTACCGCTCCTTTCCCGACACTCCGGACATCGCCACGATGTTCGTCAAGCGGCTGCTCACCCACCTGTTCGCCACCGAGGGCGCGCCGTGCGTGCTCTGCGGGCGGGACGGGGTCGGCGCCCCGCTCGACCCGTGCGGCCACCTGGTCTGCCGGGACTGCTTCCCGCCGGCCGAGTTCAGCGGCTGCCCGATCTGCGGGCTCCGGCTGGCCGCCGGCTCCGGTTACCTGCCGCTGAGCCCGGAACCCGACCCCGGCGTGCCGGGGCCCGCGCTGCGGGTGCAGGTGCTGCGCCTGGACGCCGATCCGGCGGCCAGCGCGATCGAGGCGCGGGACCGGATCGCGGCGCGGCCGCACGCGTTGAGCGCGGCCGAGCGGGACGATCTGCGTACGCTGGTGGCCGCCACCGCCCCGGACGATCTCAGCTGGCTGCCCGCCGCCCCGGCCCGGGAGACCCTCGCCGTGCTGATCGCCTGGGCGCTGCACGCCACCGCCGGGTCACCGGCGCAGTCCACGGTGATCGAGCAGGCCCGGCGACGCTGGGGCACCGCCACCGACGTGGCGCGCACGCTGTGGGCGTACTCGGGTGGCGACCCCGGCCTGATCCTGCCGCCCGTCGCGGACCGGCGCGGCCGGACGCTCGGCGGGCCGGCGGGTCGTGCCGGCCTCGGCTTCGCCGCGCCCGCGGACCGGGCAGGCCGGGCGGCCGTCGAGCCGAGCGGGTGGCGTCCCGCCGGGCCGGACGCCGGCCGGCCCGGTCCGCCGGTCATGCCGGTGGCCCGGGTGCGCGCGCTGCCCCGCCCGCTGCGCCGGGCGGTCCTCGCCCACCTCGACGGCTGCGGCGCCGCGTCCGCCGCCGAGGACCTCCGTCGGCACCCCACGGTCTGGAAGCGGCTCGGCGAGCGGCTGCACCCGTTCGAGCAGGTGGCGGCCCACCCGGAGGCGGCTGTCGCGTTCGCCGTGCTGCGCGGCACCCGCACCGGGCCGGACAGCGCGCTCGGCCGGGCGATCGTCGCCGCGGCGCGCCGGCATCCCCGCCGGCTGACCGTGACCGAGCATCCGGACGGCCGGATCGGCGCCCGGATCCGCACCCACGCCGCCGAGGTGGAGGCGGCGCTGGCGCGCAACGACGTGCCGGGCGCGGCGCGGCTGCTCACCGAGCGCCCCGGCCTGCTCTGGCGCCGGCTCGACCACCTGTTGCGCTCCGCCGGGCGCGACGCCGCCGCGCTGGCCGCGGTGACGGCCGCCGCCCGGGCCACCGCGCACGCGGCCGCGCCCGGCCTGATCGCCACCGCGAGCGCCGAGCTGGCCGGCCGCGACCGGACGGTCCGCGTGAGCGCGCCGGCTGTGCCGGTCGGCGCCGTCGGTCAGGCGATCAGCGCCGCGGTGGCCGCCGAGCCGCCGCGGAGTCTCGCCGCGCGGCTGCTGCGCGAGGCGGCTTCGCGGCTCGCCGGCACGACGGCCCCGGCGGCCGACCCGTCCTGGACCGCCCCGGCCCCGGGCACTCCGCGCCGGCTGTTCTTCCCGGCCGGTGACGTCGGGCGCACCTGGACGGCGGCGGAGCGGCGTGCCCCGCTGCCGGGCGGGGCGATCACCGCGATCCGCGGCGTCGCCGACGCCGAGCTGGCCGGACGCGCCGCCCGGCTCGGCCGGTTCGACCTGGCCGTCATCGACGCCACCCTGATCGACGTGCCGACGCCGCTGCGGGCCCGGGTCTCCTCCGGTGCCCTGGCCGGCTGGCCCCGGGGCAGCCGGCGCGACCTCCCGGCCGGCGACCGGATGCGGTTCTACCTGCACTGGACGGACGTCGCGGGGCACCGGGTCGACCTGGACCTGTCGTGTGTGTTCTTCGACGAGCACTGGCGCAAGGTGGGGCACTGCGACTACACCCGGCTGCGCTTCGCCGGCGACGCCGCGGTGCACTCCGGCGACTTCACCTCGGCGCCGCCGCCGGCCGGCGCCACCGAGTACCTCGACCTGAACCTTCCGGCGCTGCGCGGGGCCGGGGCCCGCTACCTGGCGCCGGTCGTGTTCAGCTACAACGACGTGTCGTTCGAGCTGCTCACCGAGGCGTTCGCCGGGTTCGCCGTGCCCTGGCCGAAGGGTCGGCTGTTCGACGCCTCCCGCGTGGTGCAGCGTTTCGACCTGCGCGGCAACGCACGGGCGCTGCTGCCGATGGTGATCGACGCGGCCGACCGGCGGCTGGTCTGGACGGACGTCAGCCTCTCCGCCCGCGGCGCGGGCCACGACGTCGACGGCCACGCCGTCCAGCTGGCCCGGGCCGCCGCCGACCAGTGGGAGTACTTCGCCGCGCGGCCCCGGCCGACCCTGCTCGACCTGGCCGCCTGGCACGCCGCCGGGCGCGCCGAGCGGATCGTGCTGGCCTTCCCGGACGGCGGCTACGCCACCCTGCCGGACGGCGTGGCGCCCACCGCGGCGGCGATCCGGGCGCTGGCCGACGCGCCGCGCGACCACGGGCCGCGCGACGCCACCGGGCGGACCGTGCTGGCCGCGGTCGTCGACGCGGACACGCTCGGCGGCTACGTCCCCGGCCACCCCGCCGAGGGCTCGCTCGCGCTCACCGTGACCGGCCGGCCGGACGAGCCGTGGCAGGCGGCCGACGCGGCCGAGCTGCTCGGCGCGCTCGGCCCGCGGTAGCGTTCCGGCGGACAGGAGGGGTGGGGGATGGCCACGGTTGCGGTGGAGACGGTCGTCGGTGTTCCGGCGGCACAGGCGTGGGCGGCGATCGCCGACGTCGCGGCGGTGCACGAGCGGCTGCTCCCGGGCCGGGTGTCCGCCGTCGAGATGGACGGTGACATCCGGATCCTGACCATGCCGGACGGGTCGCGCATCCGGGAGCTGATCATCGCGGTCGATCACGGGCTGCGCCGCCTGGCGTACTCGGTGATCGACGGGTCGGCGCTCCCGCTGACCCGTCACCACGCGAGTTTCCAGGTGGTCGAGTCCGGCGGCGTCACCCGGGTGGTGTGGACCACCGACGTGCTTCCGCACGCGCTGGCGGGCGCGGTCCGGGCCCGGGTGGAACGCGGCATCGCCGAGATCAGGACGGTCCTGGAGGCGTCCTGAGCGGCGCCGCTGTAGGACGTCGCGCCGGCAGGAAGTGCGGTAGGGGTGGCGCGGGGGATGTCGCGCCGGCAGGAAGTGCGGTGTCGGCGCCGCCCGCCCGCCGGGCGGCGCCTGGCCGTCACACGTCGCCGGGCAGCAGCCCGCGCAGGTAGGCGGCCTGGGCCACGTGCTGCGCGTCGTCGTCGTACACGCTGACCAGGCGGACGCCGAGGGTGACCGGCGGGTCCCAGTTCCGGTCGACGACCCGGTCCAGGTCGGCGTCGGTGAGGCCGTCCAGGTACGTCATGGTCCGGTCGTGTACAGCCTGGTAGTAATCGGTCAGTGCCCGCGCGCTCTCCGGGACGACCGCGGCCACGTCGGCGGCGGTGTGCCCGTAGCCGGTGTCGGACGGGTCCGGTTTGCGGCCGAAGCGGCCGGCCCAGTCGGCGCCGGTGTAGACCTGATCGGCGCCGAGCAGTTCGGCGAGGTGGCTGTCCTGCACCCGGGTGAGGTGCCAGACCAGCCAGCCGATCGAGTTCGCGCCGGGTCGGGGCGCCCAGCGCAGCTGCTGCGGTGTGAGGCCGTCGACCGCGCCGCCGACCAGGTCGGGCAGGCGGCCGTACGCGTCCCGGAGAACGCCCTTCGCGTCCATCCCCGTGCTCCCTCCTACTGCTGCGGTTGGTCGGCGGTTCCCTGCTGATCCGTGCCGGAGCCCGGGTCGGTGCCGGTGTCGCCGGAGCCGCCGTCACCGGTCCCGGTGTCGCCGTCCCCGGTGTCCCCGGTGTCCCCGGTGTCCCCGGTGTCCCCGGTCTGTCCGTCGGGCTCGGTGCCGCCGGGCTCCGTGCCGCCGGTCGGCGTCGGCTCGGCCGGGGCCTCGGTGGTCTGCTGCGGGGCCGGCCCGGTGGTGGCCGGCGTGCCGCTGCCGGCCGGCGCGTCCGGGGTGCTCCCGGTCGTCCGCGTGACGGTCGGCGTGCTCGACGGCGCCGGCGCGCGGTCCTGCCGGTCCTCGTCGGCGCGGTGGTCGCCGGTCCAGTTCAGCACCGTGGGCGCCCCGCTGCCGCGGCCGCCGGTGGCATCCGCGGCGGACCGGCCGGCCAGCAGTTCCGCCGCGGTGAGGGTGCCCATCGCGAGCACGAACAGCCCACCGGCCACCAGGGCGACCCGCTTCCAGCGGATCCGCCGGGGCGCGGCGGCCGGTTGCGGCTCCTCGGACGGTGGTTGTGGGGCGGCGGCCACCTCGGGCGTGCCGACCGCGGCCGGCGCGGTGACGAACGCGGCCTGCAGCTTCTTCGTGCCCCGCTCCAGGTAGCGGTGGTAGACCTCGGTGCCGATCGAGCTGACCAGGCTGGCCACCGCGGCGCCGATCAGGGTGCCGGCCACGCCGAGGAACGAGCCCACCACCGCGGCGGAGACCGCGGCCAGGGTGCCGGCGATGGTCTTCGGGATGTCGATGCCGGCCCAGGGCCGGGGTTGCGCGTGCTCGGTCATGTGCCCCCTCTCAATCGCGCCAGCTTTCCGCCTTTACCGCTCGGCCGGTCGCTAAACCCCGCCGCTCGGCCAGCGCCGCCCGCAGCGGCCGGACCACGAGTCCCTCCTCCCGCGCGAGGTGGTGGCGGGTGAGTCTGCGGGTCCGCAGGATGCCGGCCAGGCCGACCGCGGCGACCGCGAACTGCACCGACATCGCGATCCGGAAGTCGGCGATGTGATAGTCGGCACGGCCGCCGGTGCGGGCGTCCAGGATCAGCCCGATCAGCTCGATGGTCAGCAGCGAGGCGACGAACCCGCCGATGTTGACCACGCCGGTCGCGGTGCCCAGGCGGTGCGGCGGGTTGAAGGTACGGGCGTAGTCGAAGCCGATCATCGAGCCGGGGCCGCCCGAGCCGAGCGCGACCACCAGCAGCGTCAGCACCGGCAGCGGGGCCCGTCCGGGCCACAGCAGCACCAGCGCCCAGGCGCCCAGGTTGATCCCGACGATGCCGAACACCAGCAGCGACCGGCGCAGCGGGTACCGCTGGACGAGGGTGCCGAGCAGCGGCCCGGCGGCCATGCCGGTGATCACGAAGACGGTGAGCAGCGTGCCGGCCTGCCCGCGGGTCAGCCCCTCTCCGGCGATCAGGAACGGGATACCCCACATCAGGGCGAACACCGTGCCGGTGAACTGGGTGGTGAAGTGCGTCCAGAGCCCGAGCCGGGTGCCCGGGTGCTGCCAGGCGCCGCTCAGGTCGGCGCCGAGCCGCCGGATGCTGATCGGGTTGCCGCTGCTGATCCGGTGCTCCGGGGTGTCGCGCAGGGTGGCCAGCGCCACCAGCGCGACGAACAGCCCCGCGCCGGCGGCGCCGAGGAAGGCGGCGGACCAGCCGGCCCCGGCCAGCAGGGCGGCCAGCGGCACGGCGGAGATGACCTGCCCGAGCTGCCCGACCAGCCCGGTCAGCTGGCTGATCACCGGCACCCGCCGCGCCGGGAACCAGTACGGGACCAGGCGCAGCACGCTGATGAAGGTCATCGCGTCGCCGGCGCCGACCAGGATCCGGGCCACGACCGCGCCGGTGATGTCGTCGGCGAAGGCCATCAGGGTCTGCCCGGCCGTCATGGCGAGCGCCCCGCCGGCCACCATTCGCAGTGATCCGAATCGGTCCAGCAGCACGCCGACCGGGATCTGCAGGGCGGCGTAGACGAGCAGTTGCAGCACCGCGAAGCTGGCGAGTGCGCCCGCGCCGACGTCGAAGCGGTGCTGCGCGTCCAGCCCGGCGACGCCCAGCGAGGTGCGGTGCAGGACGGCGATGACGTACGCGGCGAGGCCCGCGGCCCACACCGCCCAGGCCCGGGCTCCGGGTCGCAGGGACATGTGGTGCTGCCTTCCACTCGCGCGTCAGCAGTTGCGTTTCCAGCCTTCTCCGCAGCTCGGCGCGCGGCAACGTGCCCTTTGCCACTGCCGCCATTGTGTGTAACCCCAAGGGGGGTATAGCATCATAACCCCAAGATGGCGGAGGGATGCGGGATGCCCAAGATCAACGTGTATCTGCCGGACGAGCTGGCCGAGGCGGTCCGCGAGACCGGCCTGCCGGTCTCCGCGATCTGCCAGCGGGCTCTGGAGCAGGCGGTGCGCCGGGTCACCGCGATCCGGGAGACCTCACTGAGCGAACTGTCCGGCGCCGACCTGGAGGAGCGCTTCCCGCTGATGACCGGCCGCGGCCGCACCGTGCTCGGGCTGGCCGTCGAGCGCGCCCGCGCCGTGTCGCTGTCCTGCGTGGGCACCGGGCACCTGCTCGGCGCCATGATCGAGGAGGGCACCAACCTGGCCCTGCACGTGCTCGAGGCGCTCGACATCGAGCCGGCGCGGCTGGCCCGTGAGCTGGAGCGGGAGCCGGGCGACGAGCCTGCCGGCCCGGGTCCGGGCGTGCGCTTCAGCAGCCCGGCGGCCGGCGCGCTGGAGCTCGCGGTCGGTGAGGCGGTCGGCCTCGGGCACAACTACGTGGGTTGCGAGCATCTGCTGCTCGGCCTGGTCACCGAGCCGGACGGGGCGGCCGGCCGGGTGCTGCGCGCGGCCGGCGCCGAGCCGCGCCTGACCCGCCGGGCGGTCGCCTCCGCCCTGGCCGGCTACCGCCACCTGCGGGCGAACACCGCCGCCGGTGCCGCGCAGCCGGGCGCCGCCGGCGCCCCGCCGTCCGGGGACCCGGCCGCGCTGCTGGCCACCGCGCTCCAGCCGCTGATCGAGCGGATCGAACGACTGGAGCAGCGCCTCGACCGGCCCGCCGGGCAGTGAGATGCGGTCGGCGGGCGCGGCCGTCGCCGCGTGCGGTCTCCTGCTCGTGCTGGTGCTGGGCCTGATGCTGTGAGGCGGTGGCGGCGTGCTGGTGCTCGGACTCCGGTGAGGCGGTGGCGGTCAGGAGCGCAGGTGGGTGGTGAGCCAGGCGGTCGTCTCCCGCAGGTACGTGGCCCGCGACGAGCGGTGCAGCAGCTCGTGCCCCTCGCCGGGGAACAGCAGGTACCGGTGCCCGACGCCGCGCGCGGCCAGCGCGGCCACCACCTGCTCCGCCTCGATCACCGGCACGTTGCTGTCGTTCTCGCCGTGCACCACCATCAGCGGCGCCCGTAGCCGGTCGATCCGGTGGATCGGCGACAGGTCGCGCAGCAGCTCCGCGTCCTTCTCCGGGTCGCCGTACTTGCTGATCGCGGCGGCCGCGATCCACGGTTCGGTGTGCTCGTAGAAGGTCGCGAAGTTCGACATGCCGCAGACGTCGATGCCGACGTCGAACAGCTCCGGGTACGCGCACAGCGCCGCCAGCGTCAGATAGCCCCCGTAGGAGCGGCCCATCACACCGACGCGCCCGGCGATCCCGGCCTCTCGCAGGTACCGCACGCAGGAGCGGACGTCCTCGATCGCGGCGTACCGCAGCGCGCCGTTGTCCGCGTTCACGAACGTGCGGCCGAACCCGGACGACCCGCGTACGTTCGGCGCGAGGACCGCGATCCCGTGCCGCACCAGCGTCTGGAACAGCGGCCCGTGCCCCGGGCGTTCCTGCGCCTCCGGCCCGCCGTGCAGCCAGACCACCGTCGGGTGCGGACCGTCGCCGGGCGGGCTGAACAGCCACCCGGTCAGGGTGAGCCCGTCGTGCGCGGTGATCTTCTCCAGGCTCGGGTGCACCGCGTCGGCCGCGGCCGGCTCGGCGGAGATCGCCCGTAGCCCGGAGCCGTCCCGGTCGCAGGCCCAGACCCCGTGCGGCTGGCCCGGCCCCTCCGCGGTGAAGGCCAGTGTGGACCCGTCGAAGCTCCAGCTCAGTCCGGAGATCACGGTCCCGGGCAGCGGCACGGTGACCGACCGCCCGGCGGACGGCGCGGCATGGTCGAGGTCGAGCAGCTCCAGGGCGGACTCCCCGCCCCGGACGTTCCACAGCACCGCGGCGGTCCGCCCGTCCGCGGTCACCGCGAACGACTCCACCTCGGCGGGTCCGGACGCCAGCACCTCGGTCGCGCCGCCGGCGACCCGGATCAGGGCCGGGAACTCGCCGTCCTCGCTGCGCGCGTACACGCAGCCGCCGCCCGGGCTGAAGACCGCCTGCTCGCCCCGGGCGATCGTGGTCTCGGTGCCGGCGGCCAGGTCGCGCAGCACGATGCGCCGCGCGCCGCGCGGGCCGTAGCGCAGCAGCGCGGCGCGCCCGGACGGGTCCACGTCGCAGAGCGCGACCAGCTCGTCCTCGACGACCACCGTCCGGGTCCCGGCCACCACGTCGACGAGCACCGCGGTGGTCAGGTTCTCGGTGAGGGCGAGCACCGGCCATCCGGGCAGCCAGCGCATGTTGTCGGCGGTGTCCGCGCCGAACCCGCCCACCTGGTGCGGGTCGGAGCCGTCCGGCCGCACCAGCCACACCTCGTGCCGGGGCGCGCCGCCCGGAGCGACCTGGCAGGCCAGCCAGCCACCGCCGGAGGACCAGGCCACCTCGGACACCGGGTGCTCGAAGGGGATCTGGAAGGCCAGCTCGCTGCCGATCGGCTGCACCCACACGGCCGGGATCCCGCCGCGGTCGGAGACGTACGCCGCGTGCCGCCCGTCCGGCGACAGCGCCGGTGACCAGTTCCCGGCGATCTCCGACGCCAGGTCGGCGGCCCGCGGGCGGAAGGCCGGCAGTACGGTCACGTCGGCGCGCCTGAACTGACCGGTCACGACGTCCCCCTAGATCTGTTTGTCCTGCAACCACATCTCCAGCAGCGCGAGCTGCCACAGCTGGTTGGCCCCGAGCGTGGTGCGCGGGGTGTTCGGGTCGGCGAGCAGCGCCTCGACGTACTCCGGCCGGAACAGCCCGCGGTCGCGGGCCGCCGGCGCGTGCAGCGCGTCGCGGACCTTCGCCAGCATCGGGCCCTGCAGGTGCCGGATGCCCGGCACCGGGAAGTAGCCCTTGGTGCGGTCGATCACCTCGTCCGGCACCAGACCGCGCGCCGCGTCCTTGAGCACCCCCTTGCCGTCCGAGGCGAGTTTCAGCTCGGGCGGGCAGGCCGCGGCGAGCTCCACCAGTTCGTGATCGAGGAAGGGTACGCGCGCCTCCAGCCCCCACGCCATAGTCATGTTGTCCACCCGTTTGACCGGATCGTCGACCAGCATCACCTGCGAGTCGAGCCGCAGCGCCGCATCGACCGCGGTGGTCGCGCCGGGACGACCGAAACTGTCCGCCACGAACTGGAGGGCCTCGTCGCGGTCCAGGTGCCAGGCCGGGTTGAGCTGCCCGGCGAGGGCCGCGTGCGACCGGTCGAAGAACTCCTTCGCGTACGCCTCGACGGCCTGCTCCCGGGGCACGCCGGCGAGGGGTGGATACCAGCTGTAACCGGCGAAGATCTCGTCCGCGCCCTGGCCAGATTGTACGACCTTGACATGCTTCGCCACGTCCTCACTGAGCAGGTGGAACGCGATGCAGTCGTGGCTGACCATCGGCTCGCTCATCGCCGCGACGGTACGGTCCACGGCCGGCAGGAACCGGTCGTGTCCGATCCGGATCTGGTGGTGCTCGGTGCCGAACCGCTTGGCGATCAGGTCCGAGTAGACGAACTCGTCACCGCTCTCGCCGCCGGCCGGCTCGAACCCGATGCTGAACGTGGTCAGCCCGGGCTGGCCCCGCCGCGCCAGCAGCGCCACGATGAGGCTGGAGTCGAGCCCGCCGGAGAGCAGCACGCCCACCGGCACGTCGGCGACCATCCGCCGCTGCACGGCGAGGTCGAGTTTCTCCCGCACCGCGTGCGCCCACTCGTCGCGGCCCATCTCGCGGGTCCGTTCGAACGACGCGGTCCAGTAGACGCGCTCCGAGGCCGTGCCGTCCGCCTTGATCACCCGGACCGTGGCGGGCGGCAGCTTGCGGATCCCGGAGAGGATCGTCCGCGGCGCCGGCACCACCGAGTGGAACGTCATGTAGTGCTGCAACGCCACCTTGTCGATCGTGGTCTCCACTCCGCCGGCGGCCAGTAGCGCCGGCAGCGTCGAGGCGAACCGCAGCCGCCCCGGCGCCTCGGCCAGGTACATCGGCTTGATCCCGAGCCGGTCGCGGGCCAGGGTGACCGTCCCGCTGGCGTGCTCGGCCACCGCGAAGGCGAACATCCCGAACAGGCGGGAGACACAGTCCGCGCCCCACCGGTGGTACGCCTTCAGGATCACCTCGGTGTCCGAGGTGGAGAAGAACCGGTAGCCGTGCCCCTGCAACTCCTCGCGCAGCTGCCGGTAGTTGTAGACGCAGCCGTTGAAGACCACGGTCAGGCCGAGCTCGTCGTCGGTCATCGGCTGGCGGCCGTTGTCGCTCAGGTCGATGATCCGCAGACGGCGGTGCCCGAAGGCCAGCCGCCCGTGTTCCCACAGCCCCTCCCCGTCCGGGCCCCGCGACTGCAGGCAGGGCAGCATCCGGCGGACCGCCTCGGCGTCCGCGGGCCGCTCGCCGTACCGGATCTCACCGGCGATGCCACACATCACATGCCTCCCTCTGCGATCAACCAGGTGTCCTTCGAGCCGCCGCCCCGCGACGAATTGACGATCATGCTGCCGGCCGGGGCCACCCGGGTCAGCGCGGCCGGCGCGACCACCGGGCGGTCGCCGGTGAACACGAACGCGCGCAGGTCCACGTGCCGGGGCGCGAACTGGTGGCCGTCGAAGACCGGGTGGGTGGAGAGCCGGACCAGCTCCTGCGCCACCCAGCGGTGCGGAGCGGCACGGATCTGCCGGCGCAGCGCGTCCAGCTCGCCGGCGGTCGCGTGCGGGCCGATCACGATCCGGTCCCCGCCGTACCCGTCGACCGGCTTGCAGACCAGTTCGTCCAGCCGGGACAGCACCTCGGCGCGCTGGTCGGCGAGCCCGCACAGATACGTCGGCACATCGGCCAGCAGCGGTTTCTCGCCCAGGTAGTACTCGATCATGCGGGGGACGTACGCGTAGACCGCCTTGTCGTCGCCGATCCCGTTGCCCAGCGCGTTGGCCAGCGTGACGGTCCGCGCGTGCACCGCCGAGACCAGGCTCGGCCCGAGCGGCATCCCGTCCGCGCCGGGCGAGTGCACCAGACTGTCCTCGCCCATCCGCAGGTAGATCACGTCCACCGGATACCGCTTGCCGTCGCGCAGCCGGTACACCCGGCCGTCGTCGACGAACAGCTCGATGCTGCGCACCACCGGCACGTCCATCGCCTCGGCCAGCATCCGGTGCTCGAACCAGGCCGAGTCGTCCGGTCCCTGGCTGAGCACGACCAGCGCCGGGTCGTCGCCGGCGGCCGGGCCGGCCGCGGCCAGCAGCGCCTGCCGGAGCAGCCGCGGCGTGTCCTCGACCGGGATCAGGTTCCGGGGCCGGGGCAGCTCGGGCAGGATGCTCTCGGTGAGGCGGCGGTTCTGCATGGCGTAGGCGATCCCGGACGGCACCCGCAGGTTGTCCTCCAGCACGCACCACCGGCCGTCCGCGTCCCGGACCAGGTCCACTCCGGCCACCTGGGCGCGCACCCCGGGCGCGCCGACCAGCGCTCCGCTGGCCCGCAACTCGGGGGAGCCGTCGACGACCCACCCCGGCACGATCCCGTCGGCCACGATCTGCCGGTCGTCGTAGACGTCGGCGAGGAACGCGTTCAGGGCCCGGACCCGCTGGGCCAGCCCGGCCCGCAACGCGCTCCAGTCGGCCGCCGGGACCACCCGGGGCACCAGGTCGAACGGGAACAGCCGGGTGGCCGCCTCGCCGGCCACGCTGAACGTCACCCCGTTGGCCCGCTGCTGCTCGTCCCGGGCGTCCTCGCGCTGCCGCAGCCCGGTCGCGCCGAGCGCGGTGAGCACCGGCACGATCCCGGCGTACTCCGCGGCGATCTCGCCCGGGAAGGCCTCGTCCCCGGCGGCCGCGTACGGGCTGAGCCGGGCCGGCGCCAGCATCCCGTCCCGCAGCGGCCCGGTCGCGCCGCCCCGGGTGTCGGTCACCAGCAGATCGACCACGTCGGCGATCCGGCCGCGGCGGGCCAGCGCGCGCCGCTGCCGCGACGCCGAACTGCCCCGGCTGAGCGCCCGCGCGGACAGGTCGAAGACCTGCTCCCAGTCGCCCAGCGCCTCCAGATGCGGCCGCAGGTCGCCGACCAGGCGCTCGACGGCGACGGCGGCCGGCACCGGGATCGGGGAGCGGGGCAGGTCGAGCAGGTCGCCCTCCAGACCGGAGCGGGCCGCCCGCCACATCGCCGCCCGGTGCAGCGGTGGCCGGGCGGCCGGCAGCGGAAGGCCGGCCCGGTGCTCCAGCCGGGCGCGCCGGACCAGGGCCCGGAACAGCCCGGCGAGCAGCACGACGGTGTCCACGTCCGGGCAGGCGTCGGTGACCCGCAGCTCCACGGTGGGCACGTGCGCGGACGGCCGGACGTCGAAGTAGACCATCTTCGGGTCGCTGATCGTCCCGGACGCGATCAGGTCGTTGACCAGCATGTCGTGCTCCTGGGCGGAGTGCAGCACGCCGCTGTCGCCGGCGGTCGGCCAGCGGGTCCAGACCAGGGAGCGGGCGCTGGCGTACCCGGAGTCCTCGCCCATCCAGTACGGCGAGCTGGTGGAGAGGGCCAGCAGCACCGGCAGCGCCGGCGTGACGCGCTGGGCCACCGCGACCGCCTCGTCGGCGTCCGGCACCCCGACGTGCACCTGCGCACCGCAGATCAGCTGCTCACGGACCAGCATCTGGTACTCGTGCAGCATCCGGCGGTAACGGCTGGTCGGGGTGACCGACAGCGCGTCCAGGTCGACCAGCGGCACCGTGCCCGCCGCGACCAGGCCCAGCCCGAGCGACTCGGCGACGCCGATGGCCGCCCGGCGGCGGGCCGCGATGCCCTCGCGCAGGCCGTCCAGGGTGGCGCTGACCGGGGTGTTCGTCTCCACGACGGTGCGGTGCAGCTCGGCCGAGAAGTGTTGCGGGTCGAGCTGGTCGAGCACCTCGGGGGCCCGCGGGACCAGCTCCCGGGTGGCCAGGTCGACGACGTGGAGCTCCTCCTCCACGCCCAGGGTCAGAGCGTCCGTCTCGGACATGGGGGGATCAAGTGCCGGAAGGGACTCCGTCATCACGACCGCCTCTGCTGTACTAGTTCCGGCATAGCGTGCGTATCGCCGGAGCCTTCCCATCGGATGTGGCAGATCTGTGACGTGCCCATTTCGAGCTCTCGCCAAGCATGGTGATCGTTGAAGCCCGGGCGGTGGCTCCGGGACTTCCGGCCTACCGGTAACCTCGGGCGTCGGCACCCACATCCCGCGGAGGTCCTGATGGGCAGCGTCGTCGTCATCACCGGCTCGGCCGGTCTGATCGGATCCGAGTCGGTCCGGCACTTCGCCGCGCTCGGCATGGACGTGGTCGGTGTCGACAACGACATGCGGGGCTACTTCTTCGGCGCCGACGGCTCCACCAAGTGGAACCTGGAGCGGCTGACCAGGGAGATCGGCAGCCGCTACACCCACCACTCGCTGGACATCCGGGACCGGGACGGGCTGGACGCGCTCTTCGCCAAGCTGGGGAAGAACATCGGCCTGGTGATCCACGCCGCCGCGCAGCCGAGCCACGACTGGGCGGCCCGCGAGCCGTTCACCGACTTCGACGTGAACGCGGTCGGCACGATCAACATGCTCGAGGCGACCCGCCGGCACGCGATCGACGCGCCGTTCATCTTCACCTCGACCAACAAGGTGTACGGCGACACGCCGAACTCGTTGCCGCTGGTCGAGAAGGAGACCCGCTGGGAGCTGCCGGAGGACCACAAGTGGTACGGCGGCATCGACGAGACGATGACCATCGACAGCAGCCTGCACTCGATCTTCGGGGCCAGCAAGGTCGCCGCCGACGTGATGGTGCAGGAGTACGGCCGCTACTTCGACATGCCGACCGCGGTGTTCCGCGGCGGCACGCTGACCGGTCCCGGTCACTCGGCGGCCGAGCTGCACGGGTTCCTGGCGTACGTGATGCGCTGCGTGATGGAGCAGCGCAAGTACCGGATCTTCGGCTACCAGGGCAAGCAGGTCCGCGACGCGATCCACTCGCACGACCTGGTGGCGGCGTTCGAGGCGTTCCACGCCGCGCCGCGCGTCGCCGAGGTGTACAACATGGGCGGCGGCCGCACCTCGAACTGCAGCGTGCTGGAGGCGTTCGCGCTGGCCTCGGAGATCGCCGGCCGGCCCGCCGACACCGAGTACGTGCCGGAGAACCGGACCGGCGACCACCAGTGGTGGATCAGCAGCACCGCCCGGTTCGAGGAGCACTACCCGGACTGGAAGGTGACGTACGACGTGCCGATGATCCTGCGCGACATGTACGAATCGAACAAGGACGTCTGGAAGGCCTGACGGCCGGTCGGTGACCCATCGGGGTCGCGTGGCTTTTTCCCTATTTTCGGGGAAAGAGCTGCGCGACCCCTTTCGTCATTTCTGGAGCATTTTCGTGCCGGTGCCGCACACGGTGTGCGATGTTGGCCGCGAGCTGAGAGAGTGGCCGTAGAGATTGCTGTGTTTTACCTGAGAGTGCGCGTCTAATAATCACTGAGTAACTAAATTTCGGTATTTTGGGCGTATGTCCTACTTGACGCAGTTGTTGCGCCGGGACTTGCCGGCGTCCATCGTCGTGTTCCTGATCGCCATCCCGCTGTCGCTCGGCATCGCCGCGGCGTCCGGGGCCCCGCTGCTGGCGGGGTTGGTCGCCGCCGTTGTCGGTGGCATCGTGGCGGGCGCCATCGGAGGCGCCCCGCTGCAGGTCAGCGGACCGGCCGCCGGACTTACCGTGATCGTGGCCGGTGCCGTGGCGGACTTCGGGTTCGCCGGCACCGCAGCGATCGTGGCGGTCGCCGGAGTCGTCCAAATCCTGCTCGGTGTGTCCCGCCTGGGACGCGCCGCGCTCGCCCTCTCACCCGCCGTCGTGCACGGCATGCTGGCCGGTATCGGCCTGGTCATCGCACTGAGTCAGGTGCACGTGCTGCTCGGCGGCGCGCCACAGAGCTCGGCCTGGCGGAACCTGCGGGAGCTGCCCGGCCAGATCGTCGAGCACCACGGCGTCTCCACCCTGCTCGGCCTGCTCACCGTCGCGATCCTGCTGCTCTGGCCCCGCTACGTGAAGATCTCGCTGCTGCCGGCCGCCCTGGTGGCGGTGGTCACGGTGACCGCGCTGGCCTGGTTCACCGGCGCCGACGTGACCCGGGTGGACCTGCCCGACGAGCCGCTCGCCGAACTCGTCACGCCGGTCTGGCCGGACGCGCCGCTGCACCAGATCACCGTCGCGGTGTTCACCATCGCCCTGGTCGCCAGCGTGGAGTCGCTGCTGTCCGCGGTGGCCGTGGACCGGATGCACGACGGCCCGCGCGCCCAGCTCAACCGGGAGCTGGTCGCCCAGGGCACCGCGAACACCGTCTCCGGCCTGCTCGGTGGCCTGCCGGTCACCGGCGTGATCGTGCGCAGCTCGACCAACGTCGCGGCCGGCGCGCGCACCCGCGCCTCGGCGATCCTGCACGGCGTCTGGATCGCGGTGTTCGTGCTGCTCTGCGCCGGGCTGCTGGAGACCATCCCGATGGCCGTACTGGCCGCGGTGCTGATCGTGGTCGGGGTGCGGCTGATCAGCCTGGCCCAGATCCGCACCTACGCGCGCCACGGCGAGCTGGCGGCGTATGCGGTCACGGCGCTCGGAGTGGCCGTCATCGACCTGCTCACCGGGGTCGCGCTGGGCATGGCCACCGCCGCGGTGCTGGTGCTCTGGCGGCTCACCCGGTGTGAGATGCGCACCGTGCAGCGCGCGCCCGGCGAATGGCTGGTCACCATCACCGGCACCCTGGCGTTCATCGAGTCGGCCCGGCTCACCCGGGAGCTCGGCGCGGTGCCGCCCGGTGGCGACGTCGACATCGAGCTGCACCTGGACTACCTGGACCACGGGGCGTTCGAGACCATCCGCAACTGGCGGGACGCGTACACCAAGACCGGTGGCCGGGTACGCATCCGCGAGGTGCACGACTCCTGGTTCAGCCGGGCCACCTCCGGCCGGCTCGGCGGCAGCAAGAGCACACCACGCCTGATCGGCTCGTGGTCGCGCTGGCAGGCCACCGACCAGGAGCGCCAGGACGCGATGGCGGCCGGTATCGCCGAGTTCGAGCGCAACGTCGCCCCGCTGGTCCGGCCGCAGCTGGCCGAGCTGGCCCGCGACGGCCAGCGCCCGGAACAGCTCTTCATCACCTGCGCGGACTCCCGGCTGGTGCCCAACCTGATCACCGCCAGCGGGCCGGGCGACCTGTTCTGCGTACGCAACGTCGGCAACCTGGTGCCGCCGCACGCCTCGGCCGGCACGCCCCGGCCGCTGGCCGCCTCCGCGCCGCCGGGAGGCGCGGACGCCTCGGTCGGCGCCGCCATCGAGTACGCGGTCGAGGTGCTCGGCGTCACCACCATCACCATCTGCGGCCACTCCGGCTGCGGCGCGGTCCGCGCCCTGATGTCCGGGGCCGCCGAGCCCGGCTCGGCGCTCGGCGACTGGCTCGCCCTCTCCGGGGTGCGGTTCACCGACCCGGACGACGAGGAGCGCTGCTGCACCGACAACGTGGTGCAGCAGCTCGCCAACCTGCGCACCTACCCGGTGGTGCAGGCCGCGGAGGCGGCCGGCCGGCTGCGGCTGGCCGGGATGTACTTCGACATCGCCGAGGCCCGCATGTACCAGGTGGACCCGGACCTCGGCGTGCACCGCCCGGTGCACGCCGCCTGACCGCTCCGGCGCCCGCCGCGTCCTGCGCGGCGGGCGCCCCCGCTCAGTTGCGGGTGATGGTGAACGTGCTGGTCGGGTTCTCGATGTCCCGGTAGTTGTCGCTCAGCCGCAGGTTGGTGAAGGTCGCCGAGCCGACCGCCGGGCCCTGGCCGGCCTCCGGCATCGGGTTGGCCCAGACGGCGTAACCGCTGCGGGCGTCGTAGGCGTCCCCGCTGCGCCGCGCGCCGGTGATGGTGACGTCGGTGAACACCGTGTCCTTGATCGGGTTCACCGGCTGCCCGCCGATGTACTGCGTCTGGAACATGATCCCGGCGTAGGTCGGGTCGACGATGTCGACGTTGCGGACCCGGATGCCCTGGAACACCTTCGACGCGCTGAACAGCCAGATCGCCGGGAACACCTGCGCGCCCCAGAAGTGGCCGCCGGCCCGGACCACCGAGATGTTGTCGAAGACGGTCGGCGGGCTCGCGCCGAAGCCGTTCATCGGGTACCCGAAGTCCAGCGAGCTGATCGTGATGCCGGAGTAGACCAGCGTGTCGGCGATGTAGATGTTCTTGAAGGTGTTGGCGTACCCGCCGTAGACGGCGATGCCGGCGGCCCGCCAGGTGAGCGTGCTCGTCAGGTTCGAGTAGACGTTGTCGATCTCGTCGGAGCCGCCCGCGTCGATCGCCGAGAACAGCGCGAAGCTGTCGTCGCCGGTGGCCCGGGCGTCGTTGTTGTCGACCAGGTTGCCGGTGCTGCCGTTGGTCATGTTGACGCCGTCGGCGAAGGTGTTCCGGATCCGCGAGTTCCGGATCACCATGCGGTCGGTGTTCGCGCCCCAGTACAGGCACACCACGTGCTCGGCCCAGATGTTGTCGATGGTGATGCCGGAGACGTTCGCGAAGTCGAACACCTTGCCCGGCCCGTCGATCCGGATCGTGTAGTTGCCCCAGAACGAGAAGTCCGCGAACGTCGAGCCGTCGGCGGTCGCGTCGGCGCGGAAGCCGGCGTCGGTCTCGGTCTGGTTCTGCGGCGTGTGGAACCGGGTGTACCAGGGGCCGGCCCCGACCACCCGGATCGACCTGCCGTACACCTGGAACTTGTTCGACGTCTGGTAGTCGCCGGGCGGCAGGTACACCCCGGCCTTGGTGCTGTCCTGGCGCGCGACGTCCAGGGCCCGCTGCACGGCCTGCTGATCGAAACCGGCCGGCACGACGTAGCGGGCGGGGTCCGGGTTGGCGATCTGCGTGACCTGCTCCAGGTTGATGAAGTCGATCGCGATGGGGCCCGGGTTCGCCGCGTCCTTCTGCAGCCGGATCGTGCTGCCGGCCGGGACCGAGCCGGCCAGCATGACGTTCGCCTCGTCGTAGATGTGCCGCGGGCCGGTGCCGGAGTTCTGCGGCGCCGTCTCGTCGCCGTACAACCAGGCGTACTTCGAGGTCAGCGGCAGGGACTTGGCCAGCGACCCGTTGACGTACACGTTCACCGAGCCGGTCGTGCCGTCCGGGATGGAGAAGCGCGCCACCACCGTGTTGGTCGGGTTGCGGGTGGTCCACTGGACGTACGCCCCGGTCTGGTTCAGCGTGACCGCCCGGCGCCCGGACGCCTCGCCGGCCAGGTCGCCGACCGTGCGGTTGGGCCCGACGACCGTCGCGCCCCCGCCGGTGCCGCCGTCCTCGGCCTCGTACATGTCGTACGGCATGTGGGCACCGCGACCGACGAAGAACGGTTTCTCGCCGGTGTTGTTGACCCGCTTGACCGGCAGCTCGTTGGGGTCGTCGGCGACCACCGTGCGGACCGTGTACCGGCCGTCGACCGCGGTCCAGGGGCCCAGGCCGATCGGCGGCGAGGACGCGCCCGGCGCCAGCGTGCCGGTCCACGAGCCGGTGAACGTCCGCACCGTGGCCGAGCCGCTGAGGATGGTCACCGTCACGGTGTGCGCGCCACTGCCGCTGGCCGCGCTGCCCTGGTTGCGCAGCGTCACCGAGAAGCGGACCGGGTCGCCGGCCGACGGGTTGCCCGGCGACCAGGTGACCGCCGACGCGAGCAGGTCGGAGCTGCTGACCGGGGTGACGACCAGGCCCGCCGGGTGGGTGTAGGCGTTGTTGGCCTCGTTGCTCTCGACGATCGAGCCGGCCTCGTCGACCCGGGCGGAGAGCGGGTAGCTGCCCGCGTCCCGGGCGCCGATCGAGGCGGTGACGGTCGCGGAGGCGCCGGCCGCCAGCGCGCCGACCGGGGCGGTGCCGGCTTTCGCCGTACCCAGGTAGAAGGTGACCGAGGAGGCCGCGGACGCGGCCGTGCCCGCGTTGCGGACCGTGGCCGACAGCGTGATCGCGTCGGTCTCGACCGGCGCGGCCGGCGCGACGGACAGGCCGGTCACCGTCAGGTCCGGGTTCGGCGCCGGGGCGCCGATCACCTGGAACTCGGCGACCTGGCCGCTGGGCGCGCCGGTGTTGGCGGTGAAGACCAGCCGGACGTCCGCGGTGGTCGCGGAGACCGGGATGGTCACCGTGTTCCCGGAGGCCGGATCGAAGGTGTACGTCGCGGAGCCCGCGATCGTGGTGAACGCCGAGGCCGACTGCTCGCGGCCGAGCACCGCGACCGTCTGCTGCCGGGTGCCCCAGGCGGACGCCGGGTTGAGCTTGACCACCACCGACGACACGGTGGCGTTCGCGCCCAGCTTCACCGTCAGGTTCGCCGGGTACGCGCTGCCCTCCCAGTACGTCGCGGTGTCGTCGTCGTTGGCGTTGGCCGCCACGAACGTGTGCACCGTCGAGCTGGCCTCGATCGGCTTGCCGACGGCCAGGTTGGTCCCGGTCTGCGGCGCGCCGGCGCGGGTGACCGTGTTGCTGTTCGCCGACACGTTGCCGGCCGCGTCCTTGGCGCGCACGTGATACGCCACGGTCGCCCCGTCCGGCTGGTTGTCGGTGTAGGTCAGCACGTTGCCCGCCACGCTGGTCCGGAGCTGGCCGTTGGCGTAGACGTCGTAGCCGGTCACGCCCACGTTGTCGGTGGACGCGCTCCAGGTCAGCCGGATCTGTCCGCTCGCCGGCTGGGTGTAGGCGAGGTTGCCGGGCGCGCTCGGGGCCTGGCTGTCGCCGCCGGCCGGGCCGTAGAGCTGCAGCTCGGCGAGCTGACCGGCGGGCCAGGCGGTGTTGGCGGTGAAGGTCAGCCGGACGAAGCGGGCGCTGGCCGCGCCGAAGTCGGCGGTCACCGTGTTGCCGGTGGCCGGGTCGAAGGTGTACCCGGCGCTCGCCTCGAGCGTGCTGAAGCTGCTGCCGTCGGTGCTGCCCTGGATCGACAGGGTCTGCGTGCGGGCGCCCCACGCGGCGGCCGGCGGGAGCTTGAGGACGGCCTGGTCGATCCGGGTGGCCGTGCCCAGGTCGACCTGCAGCCACTGCGGGAAGGCGTTGTTGTCGCTCTCCCAGTAGGTGTTGGCGTTGCCGTCGCCGGCGTTCCCGGCCGGATAGACGTCGGTGTGGCTGCTGGCGCTGAAGGTCTTGCCGGCCGCCAGGTCGGGTCCGGCGGCCAGGGCGGGCGGTGCGTGCAGGAGGGCGGCGACCACACTTGCGGCCGCCGCCGCGGCTGTCAGCCTGAATCTGGACATGCGGGAGCGCACCTTTCTTCCGGGGGACGGCGGGCGGCCCGGTGGGGAGCCGCCCGCCGGGACATCAGGAGGCGTAGACCTCGAACTCGGCGAGCTGGCCCGCCGGCCAGCCGGTGTTGCCGGTGAAGGTCAGCCGCAGGTAACGCCGGGTGGACGCGGTCAGCGGCACGGTGACGGTGTTGCCGCTCGCCGGGTCGAACGTGTAGCCGGCGCTGCCCTTCACGGTGGTCCAGGTTGCGTTGTCGGTGCTGCCCAGGACCGACAGCGTCTGGGTACGGGTGGCCCAGGCCGCGGCCGGCGGCAGCTTGAGGACCAGGCGGGCGACCGGCCGGTTCTGGCCCAGATCCACGGTGATCGACTGGGGGAACGCGTGGTTGGTGCTCTCCCAGTAGGTGTTCGCGGTGCCGTCGGTCACGTTCCCCGGCGCGTAGATGTCGGCCTGCCCGGTCGCCGTGGCGGGACGGCCCGCGGCGAGGTTGCCGGTCGGGGGCGTGGTCGTCGGCGCGGTGGTGGGGTTGTTCCACCTCGGCGCCGGCCACGGCCCGCAGTAGGGGTTCGCCGCCTGCCACCCGGAGTTCCCGCCCCCGTCGGTGATCGCCAGGCCGGAGCCGACGCAGTTGTAGACCGGTGGGTTCTGCGCGATCCCGCCGGCCCGCACGTTGGTGAACCGGGCGGTGGCCGGGGCCTGCGCCTGCAACGCGAACGTGCCGGCCCCGGCGATGGTGACGTCGGTCAGGTTGAGCCCGGTGGTCTGGTTGCCGATCCACTGGATCGCGGCGTACGAGCTGTCCAGGATGTCGGTGTCGGTGACGTTGATCGTCGCCCCGGTGATCGCACCCTGATCCGGCCAGAACCACAGCGCGCCGACCCCGAAGTTCCAGTTGTAGTCGGAGTTGCCGGCCCGGATCAGGGTGTTGCGCGCCAGCGTCCACGTGCCGGCCACCGCGGTCGGCCCGGTGACGCCCGGGTACCGGTTGGCCACGTGCAGGCCGCCGCCGTTGGTGACCGTCTCGGCCACCACGTTGTCGCTGATGGTGATGTCCCGGCCGCCGTAGCTGACGATGTTGTTGGCCAGGATCGGCGCGACCACGGTGTTGCGGGTGAACGAGTTGCCCACGTTCGGCGTGTTCTCGGCCCACATCGCCAGAGCGTCGTCGCCGGTGTTGCGCACGAACGTGTTGGTCACCGTGGAGTTGGTGACCCCGGTGTGGAAGTTCACCCCGTCCGCGGTCTGGTCCAGGATCCGGCTGTTGCGGATGGTGAACCGGTCCATCGGGCCGTCCATCCACGCGCCGACCTTGGTGTGCTGCATCCAGACGTTGTCGATCACCGAGTCCGACATCGCCCCGCCGAACGCGTTGACCTGGTCGCTGTCCACCCGCTCCTGGATGTCCCCGATGATCGCGAGGTCCCGGACGGTCACGTTCCGGCTGGGCCCGCCCTGGCCGGTGTACCGGCCGTAGATGCCGGCCGCCAGGTGGCGCTGGGTGGGGTGCCGGCCGCCGAGCACGGTGTGCCACGGTCCGGCGCCGGCCAGGGTGACCCGGTCCACGATCACGTGGCTGTACAGGGTGAAATTGCCCGGCGGGACGTAGACGGTCCGGCCGGAGGCGGCGCCGGCGTCCACCGCGGCCTGGAACCTGGCCGTGGAGTCGGTCGCTCCGGTCGGGTCGGCGCCGTGGTCGGCGACCACGTCGATCGCGCCGGACGGCTTGCCGATCGGCCCCGGGACGTTCTCGAAGTCGGCCAGGTCGATGGTGAAGCTCGGCGACTGCGCGGTCGAGCTCACCTGGATCCGGATCCTCGTGCCGGCCGGGTACGTGGTGCCGAACATCGCCCGGGTCTCGTCGTAGAAGTGGTGCGGCCGGCCGTCGCCGGGATTGTTGGTGAACGGGTAGGAGCCGTAGTACCAGGCGTACCTCGAGGTGACCGGCACCGTCGCGATCAGCGTCGCGCCGGTGCGCAGGTCCAGGCTCGCGGTGCGGCCGTCCGGGACGCTGTACCGGAAGGTCACCGCGTTGGCCGGCTTGGTGAGGGTGAACTCGACGTACTCCCCGGCGGCGTCCAGAGTGACCGCCTCCCGGCCGGACGCCTCCGAGGAGAGCGTGCCGTAGGTGCGGTCGGTGCCGGTGCTGGTGCCGTTGGTGGCCGCTGCCTCGGCCTCGATCTCGGTGAACGGCACGGTGGCGCCGCGCCCGGCGATGTCGAACGGGGACAGCCCGGCGGCCCGCGCCGGGGTCGACTGCCAGATGACGGTGGTGACGGCTGCCGCGAGGACGGCGGCGAGGGTCGCGAGCGGGGCGGTTCGGTTGGCCATGTGTCCCTTCCCTGGTGTGGCCGGCCCCCGTTTCGGTCGGTGTTTCCCTTCCTGCTCGGCGGGCGCCCCGGCGGTGGGACGGCAGGCGCCCTCGTCGGCTAGAGACGCAGCCAGACCGCGGTGTCCCGGGGGAGGAGGTCACCGTCGATCGGGCCGCTGGCGAGCAGGCGGGTCTGGTGCTCCGGCAGGGGGACGGGCGCGCCGGAGAGGTTGAGCACGCAGGCGAAGCCCGGTCCTCGGGTGTACGCGAGGACCTCGGGCGAGGAGTCGAGCCAGGCCATCGCGGGGCCGGTGATGTGGTCACGGCGCAGGCGGATCGCGGTGCGGTACAGCTCCAGCATGGAGGTGGGGTCACCGGTCTGCGCCTGCACGGTGCGGTCCTTCCACTCCGCCGGCTGGGGCAGCCAGGGCGTGGCGGTGGTGAACGCGAACGGCGGCTCGTCGCCGGCCCAGGGCAGCGGCACCCGGCAGCCGTCCCGGGTGTGCCCGCGCCGGGCGTACATCGGATCCTGGATCTGGTCCTCGGCGATGTTCTCGTTCTCCCAGAGACCCAGCTCCTCGCCCTGGTAGACGTAGACCGAGCCGGGCAGTGAGAGCGAGAGCAGGGCGGCGGCCCGGGCCCGGCGGGTGCCCAGCTCCAGATCCACCGGGGTGCCGTCGAGGTTGTTCGCGAAGCTGAACGTGGTGTCGGCGCGGCCGTACCGGGTGACGTGCCGGGTGACGTCGTGGTTGGACAGCACCCAGGTGGGCGGGGCACCGACCCGGGCGTGCGCGTCCACGGTGCGGTCGATGCAGGCCCGCATCCGGTACGGATCCCACGCGCACCCGAGGAAGTCGAAGTTGAACGCCGCGTGCAACTCGTCCGGCCGCAGGTAGTTGGTGAACCGTTCGACGTCGGGCAGCCACACCTCGCCGATCAGTGCCCGCTGCGGGTACTCGTCGGCGATCCGGCGCCAGGACCGGTACACCTCGTGCACGGCGTCCAGGTCGTGGAACGGGTGCGGGGCGCCGTCGCGTACCTCGGGCAGGTCGCGGTCCTTGACCAGCAGCGCGGCCGAGTCGATCCGGATGCCGTCCACCCCGCGGTCGAACCAGAACCGCAGGATGTCCTCGAACTCGGCGCGCACGTGCGGGTGGTCCCAGTTGAGGTCGGGCTGCTGCGGGGTGAACAGGTGCAGGTACCACGCGCCGTCGGGCGCCCGCGACCAGGTCGGGCCGCCGAACTCGCCGGTCCAGGCGGTCGGCATCCGCTCCGCGGGCGCCCGGAACCAGAAGTAGTCGCGTTCCGCCGCGTCCGGGGAGGCCAGCGCGGCCCGGAACCAGGGGTGCTCGGACGAGACGTGGTTCGGCACGATGTCGACGATCATCCGGATCCCGGCGGCGTGCGCCTCGGCGATCAGCGCCTCGGCGTCGGCCAGGGTGCCGAAGACCGGGTCGATGTCGCGGAAGTCGGCGACGTCGTAACCGGCGTCCGCCATCGGCGACGGGTACCACGGGCTCATCCAGATCGCGTCCACCCCGAGGTCGCGCAGGTGGCCCAGGCGGGCGCGGATGCCGTCGAGGTCGCCCACGCCGTCGGCGTCGGAATCCGCGAAACTGCGGGGATACACCTGGTAGATGACCGCGTCGCGCCACCATTGCTGTTCTGCGGACACGAGTACTCGCTTTCTGCGTCGTTGTTTGCGGCGGCGGCGCTCAGCCCTTGAGGCTGCCCGTGGTCAGACCGGACATGATGTTGCGCTGGAAGACCAGGAAGATGATCACGGTGGGGATCGCGGAGATCACCGCGGCGGCGATCACCACGTTCTGCGGGGTGCCGCCGGCGAAGGCGTAGATGCCGACGCTGACCGTCCGGGTCTCCGGGGACGGCATGACCAGCTTCGGCCAGAGGAAGTCCTTCCACACCGCGGTCACCGAGAAGATCGACACCACGCCGAGGATCGGCCGGGACATCGGCAGGATGATCGACCAGAGCGTGCGCAGCGGGGTGGCGCCGTCCACCTGCGCGGCCGCCATCAGCTCCTCCGGGATGGCGTCGAAGAACCGCTTGAGCAGGAAGACGGTGAAGGCGTTGGCGACCAGCGGCAGCCAGATCGCGAACGGCGAGTCGAGCAGGTTCAAGTGCAGCACCGGCAGATCGATCACGGTCACGTACTGCGGGACGATCAGCACCATCGCCGGGATCATCAGGGTGGCCAGCATCGCGCCGAGGATCACGTGGCCGCCGACCGGACGCAGCTTGGACAGCGCGTACGCCGCCGCGGTGTCGAAGACGAGCTGGAACAGCACCGCCCCGAAGGCGTAGTAGAACGTGTTGAACAGCAACTTCGCCAGGTTCAGCTGCTGCCACGCGTCGACGTAGCTGGCCGGGTCCGGATGCTTCGGGTACCACGTCGGCGGGGTCTGCGCGACCTCCTGGCCGGTCTTGAGCGCGCCGGTGACCATCCAGTACAACGGGCCGAGGAACAGCAGCGTGAACGCCACGACGACCAGCGACAGCAGGGTCCAGTAGACGACCCTGCCGCGCCCGCGCCGCAGCTGCGCGTGGGAGATGAGGGTCCGCGAGCCGGATTCGCCAGCCATGGTGTCCGTCCTAGTCCTGTCTCGCGGTGAGCCGCACGTAAACGGCGGAGAAGCCGGCCAGCACCACCAGCATGAGCACGCCGAGCGCGGCGGCGCCGTTGAGGTCGTTCTGGAAGAAGCCGTGCTGATAGATCAGGTACGCCACCGAGGTGGCCGAGTCCTGCGTGCCCGCGCCGTTGGCCAGGATCAGCGGCTCGATGAACAGCTGCATGGTGGCGACGACCTGGAGCATCGCCAGCAGCGCCAGGATCAGCCGGGTCTGCGGGATGGTCACGTGGATGATCCGGCGCCACAGGCCCGCGCCGTCGAGCTCGGCCGCCTCGTACAGCTCGCCGGGGATGTTCTGCAGGGCGGCCAGGTAGATCAGCACCGCGCTGCCCATGTTCATCCAGGTGGAGGCGAGCACCATCGCCGGGATGGTCATCGCCGGTGACTGCATCCACTGCGAGGTGGGCAGGTGCAGCGCGCTCAGGACCGCGTTGAAGAGGCCGGCGTCGCTCGGGTCGTACGCGTAGAACTTGAACAGGAACAGCGCGGAGGCCGGCGGCAGCATCACCGGCAGGTAGACCAGGGCCCGCAGGTAGCCCTGCGCGTGCCGGAACTCGTTGAGCAGGATCGCCACGAGGAACGGGACCACGTAGCCCGCGACGAGCGCGACGACGGTGAACAGCAGGGTGTTGCGCCAGGCCGTCCAGAAGCTCGGGTCGGCGATGATCCGGCTGTAGTTGTCCCAGCCCACCCACGTGGTCTGGCCACGGCGGGTGCGCTGGAAACTCATCACCACACCGCGGATCATCGGGTACCACATGAACAGGGCGAAGCAGAGGACCGCGCCGATCAGGAAGGCGTGCCCGGTGAGGTTGTCGCGGACCTTGCGGCCCCGCCGCGTCGCGCGCGGCGGCGGAGGGACCCGCGGCGGGGCCGGGGCGGGGGCGGTGACGATCGCCAAGGAATGCTCCTGACTGTCGTACGGGACGGGGGCCGGGCCGCCGGCCCCCGCCCGTGGGCTCAGCTACCGGACGCCAGGAGCTGGTTGACCTTCTTCTCGGCGGTCGCCAGCAGCGCGCCGATGTCGGCCTTCGGGTCGGTCAGCACACCCGACATCGCCGCGTCGAGCACCGCGTAGATCGCCTGCGCGTTGCGCGGCTCGCCCTTGATCGGCAGCTGGTTGGCCTCGAAGAGCGCGAAGTTCTCGACCGGCACGTTCGCGTTGGCCTTGCGCAACTCGATCTCCTGCCGCTGCGCCTGGCTGCCGGGCGCGAACAGCAGCGGCTGGGGCAGGCCGACCGGGTAGTTCTGCGGCTTGGCCCGGACGTAGTCGAACTGGCCCTTGCCGACCGTCAGCTTCTCGTAGGCGATCCACTTCAGGCCGGCCCGGACCTGCTCCGGGGTGAGGTCCTTCTTGAAGAAGTAACCTTCGCCGCCGCCCAGCGTGGCCTTGGCCGGGCCGTCCTGACCGGGCAGCGGGGCCACCGCCCAGTCCTGGTACCTGCCCTTGAACTGGCTGACGATCGCCTGGGTGGTGTCCGGCGCGCCGATGAACATGCCGACCTTGCCGGCGGCGGCGCTGGTCAGCAGGTCACCCCACTGCAACAGCTGGCGGCTGCCCATGCTGTCGTCGGTGTACCGCATGTCCTTGAGGTTCTGCAGGACCTGCCGGCCCATCGGGTTGTTGAAGTCGGCCCGCCTGCCGTCCTCGGTCAGCACCTGGCCGCCCTGCGAGTAGAGCTCGGCGGTGAAGTGCCAGCCGCCGGTGTTGCCGGCGCTGTACTCCGCGTAGCCGGCGACCCCCGGGCCGGCAGCGGCGATCTTCTTCGCCGCGGTGCGGACCTCGGCCCAGGTCTTCGGCGGCCGGTCCGCGTCGAGGCCGGCCTTCGCGAACAGCGTCCTGTTGTAGACCAGGCCCATCGAGTAGTTCTTCACCGGGATGCCGTAGACCTTCCCGCCGTCGGTGAAGACCTCTTTGAGCGCCGGGTCGATGCTGTCCCAGGTGGGCACGTTCTCCGTGGTCGCGTAGGGGGTGATGTCCATCGCCCGGCCGGAGTCGAGCACCTGCTGCAGGTCGGTCATGTAGCCGTAGAAGACGTCGGTCATGGTGCCGCCGGCGAGGCGGGCGGTGAAGTCCGGCGGGTTGTTGCACTGCTGGCCGACGCTGACGCTCTTGATCGTGATGTCGGGGTTCTCCCGCTGGAACGCCGCGACGTCGGAGTTCCAGTTCTTCAGCAGGTCCTTCTCGGCGCCGACCGGCTGGCAGTCGACCGTGATGGTGACCTTGCCGCCGGCGTCGGCCCCCGGGTCGTCGCTCTTGGTGGAGCAGGCCGCGAGGCTGAGCCCCAGCCCGGCCGCGAGCGCGACCGCCGCGACCTTCCGGTATTGCGGTACGGACATCTGTCCTTCCCTTCGGGAACGGTTCTCCAAGGCCTTCGCCGATCCGGGTATTCGTCACCGGTCCGTCGCCGGCGGTGCTCGGCATGGGGTCGCAGAGCCTCCGCGCGGTGACCGGCTCTGTGAGTGGAGTCACCGTATCGAGCGCGACCCATATGCGCAAGGTTGCGATCGTTCTTTGAAAAGACGCGACTTCAGTACGGCAGATCTCGACAGGCAAGCGATTCGTACGGGTTCGCCGTTCTTCACCCGTTCCGTGGGCACGAAAAAACGGCCGCCGACCGCGGGCGCGGTCGACGGCCGTTTCCGGGCCGGTTATCGGGGCGCGGGCCCGGTCGATCCCCGGACCACCAGCTCCGGCTCGAAGAGCAGCTCGTCGCGCAGCACTCCGGCCTCCTCGATCTGGCTGACCAGCAGGTCCACCGCCGCCTGGCCCATCGTCTCGATCGGCTGCCGGACCGTGGTCAGCGGCGGGTCGGTGCAGGTCATGAACGCCGAGTCGTCGAAGCCGACCACCGACACGTCGCCCGGCACGGCGCGGCCCAGCCGGCGCGCGGCGCGGATCGCACCCAGCGCCAGCACGTCGCTGGCGCAGATGATGCCGGTCGTGCCGCGCTCGATCAGCTTGCTCGCGGCCACCCGGGCGCCCTCCATGGAGAAGCTGGAGCGCTCCACCAGCGCGTCGTCGGACCAGCCCGCGGCCTGGATCATCGCGGTCAGCTTGCGGCGCGACGGGATGTGCCCCTCCGGGCCGAGCACCATGCCGATCCGCTCGTGGCCGAGCGAGCGCAGATGACCGTACGCCTGCTCGACGGCGACCGCGTCGTCCGTCGAGACCCGGGGAAAGCCCAGCTCGTCGACGCCGGCGTTGACCAGCACCACGGGCAGGCCGCGGTCGGTGAGCCGGCGGTAGTGCTCGTGCGAGGCGTCGGCCAGCGCGTACGCCCCGCCGGCGAAGATCACCCCGGACACCTGGTGGTCGAGCAGCATCTCGACATAGTCCGACTCGGGGACGCCGCCGATGGTCCGGGCGCACAGCGCCGGGGTGAAGCCGCGCTGGGCCAGCGAGGCGGTCACCACCTCGGCGAGCGCCGGGAAGATCGGGTTCTGCAGCTCGGGGAGCACCAGACCGACCAGCCGGCCGCGCTCGCCGCGGAGCTTGGTCGGGCGCTCGTAGCCCAGCACGTCGAGGGCGGTGAGCACCGAGGCGCGGGTGGCCTCGGAGACCCCGCTGCGCCCGTTGAGCACCCGGCTGACGGTCGCCTCACTGACCCCGGCCTTCTTCGCCACCTCGGCAAGTCGTTTGGTCACGGTGGAAGCGTACGTCAGGCTTGTGCAAAAACCGAACTGCAATATGCGGTACGGACTGGAAGCGATGACAGTATTTGCTGATCGATGCCGCGGCGCCGATACCGGCTCCGGCCGTCCGCGCGGTCCGTGGCCAGCCGGTCCGCGGCGCCCGCCGGCACGGCGCCGCGGCGGAGCGAGATCAGGCAAAACGCCCCGCGACCGGTGGAGCGGGTGGGATGTTGGGAGCTACCGGTAAGAAGGGGCGCGGCGCGACATGACCGACTGGGAGCAGAACGACGGCTGGTCGCCCGGCGGCGGGCAGGACGACCGGTCGGCGCAGGAGCGGCAGCGCGACTCGGTGCACCGGCTGGCCAACGTCAGCAACGACATGGCCACCGCCACCCAGGCCGCGGTCCGCGCCGCGGAGACCGCGGTGCAGGTGATCCAGCGGCTGGAGGCGAGCAGCACCGAGATCGGCAAGGTCGTCCAGCTGATCGCCACCATCGCCAAGCAGACCAACCTGCTGGCGCTCAACGCCACCATCGAGGCGGCCCGGGCCGGCGAGGCGGGCCGCGGCTTCGCCGTGGTGGCCAGCGAGGTCAAGGACCTGGCGAACGAGACCGCCACCGCGACCAACGAGATCGGCGCCCAGGTCGGCGGCATCCGCACCGACACGCAGAACGCGGTCGAGGCGATCGAGGAGATGCAGGGGCTGATCGAGGAGCTCGACCGCTGCCAGAAGGTGATCAGCGGGATCGTGGTGGAGCAGCAGGCCGGCTGAGGAAGACTGTCCGGCATGGCTGGCAAGAAAGCATCCCGCGCGAAGGCGTGCCCGTGCGGGTCGGCGGCGTACGCGCAATGTTGCGGACCCCTGCACGGCGGCGTCCCGGCGCCGGACCCGGAAGCCCTGATGCGGTCGCGCTTCAGCGCGTACGCCCTGGACCGCTCCGACTACCTGCTGGCCACCTGGCACCCGCGGACCCGCCCCGCCGAGATCACGAGTGATCCCGGCCTGCGCTGGGTACGCCTGGAGGTGCTGGAGCGCACCGGTGGCGGTCTCTTCGACGCCGAGGGTACCGTCGCGTTTCGCGCGCACTACCGGGACGGCGGCACGCCGGGCGTGCTGGACGAGCTCAGCAGATTCGTCCGGCACGACGGCCGTTGGGTGTACTGGGGGCCCTCTGAGCCGGTGTGATCTCCTGTGCCGGGAGCGACGCGACGAAGCGACGCAGGGAGTGGGTGGTCACCAATGTCGGCACAGCGGCCGTTGGAGGACGGCATCGTCCGGGACTTCAAGGTCAATCTCTCCTACGGCGAGTACCTGCGCCTGGACGACATCCTCGGCGCTCAGCACCCGGTGAGCGTCCCCGAGCACCACGACGAGCTCCTTTTCATCCTGCAGCACCAGACATCCGAGCTGTGGCTGAAACTGGTCATCCACGAGCTCCGTGCGGTGCTGCACCATCTGGCCAAGGACGAGCTCAAACCCGCGCTCAAGGGGCTGGCCCGGGTCAAGCACATCCAGCGCACCCTGACCGAGCAGTGGTCGGTGCTGGCCACCCTCACCCCGACCGAGTACGCGCAGTTCCGCAGCTTCCTGGGCACCTCGTCGGGATTCCAGTCGTACCAGTACCGCGCGGTCGAGTTCCTGCTCGGCAACAAGGACCGCCGGATGCTGCAGATCTTCGACGACCAGCCGGCCGCCCGCCGGCTGCTCGAGGAACTGCTCGGCACGCCGAGCGTCTACGACGAGTTCCTGCACTACCTGGCCCGCCGCGGGCATCCGGTGCCGGCCGACGTCCTGCAGCGCGACATCACCGAGGCGTACGAGTACCACCCGGAACTGGTCGGCGTCTTCCAGGCCATCTACGAGCAGGCCGAGCAGCACTGGGAGGCCTACGAGGCGTGTGAGGAGCTGGTGGACCTGGAGGAGAACTTCCAGCTCTGGCGGTTCCGGCACCTCAAGACCGTGGAACGGACCATCGGCTTCAAGCGCGGCACCGGCGGCTCCAGCGGGGTCGGCTTCCTCAAGGCGGCTCTCGATCTGACATTCTTCCCCGAGCTGTACGCCGTACGCACCGAGATCGGAGTCCCCCGTTGAGCGACGCGCTCCTGGCCCGCGCCACCGACCTGGACGCGGCCGACCCGCTGGCGCCGTTCCGTGCCCGGTTCGTGCCCACCTCGGCGGTCTCCTACCTGGACGGCAACTCGCTGGGCCGCCCGCTGCGCTCGACCGCCGAGCTGATCGACGACTTCGTCCGCGGCCAGTGGGGCGGCCGGCTGATCCGCGGCTGGACCGACGGCTGGCTGGACTGGCCGCTCACCCTCGGCGACCGGCTCGGCGCGGTCGCGCTCGGTGCGGCGGCCGGCCAGACGGTGGTCGCCGACTCCACCACGGTGCTGCTCTACAAACTGGCCCGGGCCGCCGTCGACGCCCGCCCGGACCGGCGCAAGGTGGTCCTGGACACCGACAACTTCCCCACCGACCGGTACGTCCTGGAGGGCATCGCCGCCGAACGCGGCCTCACCCTGGTGTGGATCGAGACCGACCCGGTCACCGGCGTGCACCCGGAGCAGGTCGCCGCGGCGGTCGACTCCGACACCGCGCTGGTGCTGTTCTCGCACGTGGCGTATCGCTCCGGCTGGCTAGCCGACGTGCCCGAGATCAACCGGATCGCGCACGCCGCCGGGGCGCTGACCCTGTGGGACCTGTGCCACTCGGTCGGCTCGGTGCCGATCCGGCTCGACGAGTGGGGCGTGGACCTGGCCGTCGGATGCTCGTACAAGTATCTCAACGGCGGGCCCGGCGCGCCGGCGTTCGCGTACCTGCGCCGCGAGCTGCAGGGCGAGCTGCGCCAGCCGATCCAGGGCTGGATGGGGCACCGGGCCGCGTTCGAGATGGGCCCCGGCTACGAGGCGGCCCCCGGCGCGCGGGCGCTGCTCAGCGGCACCCCGCCGATCCTGGCGATGGTGCCCATGCACGCCAATCTGGACATGCTCGCCGAGGCCGGGATCGAGGCGGTGCGCGCCAAGTCGCTGCTGCTCACCGACTTCGTGCTGGACCTCGCCGACGAGTGGCTGGCGCCCCTGGGCGTCGAGGTGGTCAGCCCGCGGGAACCGCGCCGGCGCGGCGGGCACGTGACGCTGCGCCGGGCCGGTTTCGAGCAGCTGCTGGAGCCGCTGTGGGACAGCGGGGTGATCCCGGACTACCGCCGCCCGGACGGTCTGCGCATCGGCCCGGCGCCGCTGAGCACCAGCTTCACCGAGGTCTACCGGGGTCTCGCCGTCCTCCGTGACCTCGCCGGGAAGCAGCCGTGACGACCCCGCCCGCCACACCGCGCCCGCCGGTCGGGGAGTCCGCCCCACCGCGCTCGCCGGTCGGGGAGTCCGCCGCATCGTGCTCGCCGGTCGGGGAGTCCGCCGCATCGTGCTCGCCGGTCGGGGAGTCCGCCGCGTCGTCCCCGGCGGAGGCCGGCGGCGAAGCGGACCCGCGGGCCTGTGCGAGCTCCTCGCCGGAGGCCGGGGCGGATGGTCTGCCGCCGCGTTCCTGCGGCGGTGCGGGCTGCGGGGGAGAGACCTGCTTCGCCCGTACGGCCCGGACCCCGCGCGACGGCGAACCCCGTCCGACCGTCACCGAGGTGCCCGACCCGCGCACGGACCGGCGGATCGGCTGGCTGCGGGCCGACTCGATCTGGTGGGGCGGCCGGCTCCGCACCGGCGTGGCCCTCCGGATCGGCGTGGACGGCCTGGCCAAACCGGTTCCGGCGGAGATGGCCCCGGCGGATGGCACCCGCCGCTTCCCGGGCACGCTGCTGCCCGGCCTGGTCGACGCGCACGTGCACGCGGCGCTGGCCGACCTGGGCGCGGTCCGGGCCGGCGGGATCGCCGCGGTGTGGGATCTCGGGGGTGTGCCGCAGGCCCTGGCCGAGCTGGCGGCCCGAGCCGCGCAGCCCGATTCGCGGCTGCCCCGGATCCGGTACGCGGGTCCGTTCCTGACCAGCCCGGGCGGTTACCCCAGCGACCGCCCGTGGGCGCCGGCCGGCAGCTGGCGGGAGGTCACCTCGGCGGCCGGCGCCGCCGCCGCGGTGGCCGCCGCACGGTCCGCCGGCGCCTCCCTGATCAAGGTGACCGCGCACGCCGGCAGCCCGATGCTGCCGCAGCCGACGCTGCGTGCGCTGGTCGACGCGGCGCACGCCGCCGGCCTGCCGGTGGTCGTGCACGCCGAGGGCACCGGCACCGTGGCCGCGGCCTTCGAGGCCGGAGCCGACCTGCTGGCGCACACCCCGTGGACGGAACCGCTGCCGGATGCCCTGGTCCGCGCGTGCGCCGGCCGGATGACCTGGATCAGCACCCTGGACATTCACGGCTGGGGCGAGCCGGACCCGGCCCGCGACGTCGCGATCGGCAACCTGCGCCGCTTCATCGGCCACGGCGGGAAGGTCCGCTACGGCACCGATCTGGGCAACGGCCCGCTGCCGCCCGGCGTCAACCCGCGCGAGCTGCGGGCCTTGCGCTCGGCGGGCCTGGGCCCGGACGAGATCCTGCTGGCCATGACCGAGCCCGGCAGCCCCGGGATCACCTGGATCCCGGGCGGCCTGGAGCTGTCCCCGGACGCCTTCGCCGACGTGCTCGCCACCGCCCGCGTGGTGGACGAGACGGTCCACCCCCGCCGGCCCTGACCGGGATCGTCATCTCGCGCGCCCGCGCCGCGCCTCACGGGTCACGTCGGGGCGTGCGAGGGAGCGCGCCGCGTCCCCGCGTGGGGCGCGCACCGCGCCGCGTCCCCGCATGAGGTGCGCACCGCGCCGCGTCCCCGCGTGGGGCGCGCGGCCCGCGCCGCGGGCCTGGGGCGGCGGGAGATCGCCTGCCGCCCCCCGCTCGCGCGGACCGGTGTGCCGGTGACCGCGGGTGGCTCAGAGGGTGACCGAACGGCCGGTGGTGGCGCTGACCCGGGCGGCGTCCAGCACCTCCATGGCGCGGACGGTGTCCCACGGGTCCACCGGGAGCGGGCCGTTGCCGAGGACGGCGTCGGCGAACGCGGGGTAGAACGAGTCCCAGCGGCCGCGGCAGCTCTCCACCGGCGCGCCGGTGGCGCCGCGGAACAGGTGGCCCCAGCGGTGCTCGGGTTCGATGCCCCAGCGCTCGCCCAGCTGGGCCGGGGTCTTGCCGGCCTTGAGCAGCTCCTCCTGGCCGTCGAGCTCGGGCGAGATGAACGTGCCGGCGGTGCCGCTGACGCGGAAACGCGGGCCCGGCCCGGCCTGCCGCCAGCTGCCCCACAGGTGCGACTCGACGCCGCTGAGGTGGTGCATGGCGAGGAAGAAGTCGTCGTCGAGCTCGCCGTCGCCGCGCATCTCGGCGTAGACGCGCTGCGCCGGGCCGTGCAGCTGCAGCGCCTGGTCGACCAGGTGGGCGCCGAAGTCCAGCAGGGTGCCGCCGCCGGCCGCGGGCGGCAGCCGGTCCGGCGCCCAGCGCTCGATGCGCGACTCGAAGCGGCGGATCGTGCCGAGCGAGCCGTTCCCGACCAGCTTGCCGATGGTCAGGAAGTCGGAGTCCCAGCGCCGGTTCTGGTAGACGGTCAGCGGGACGCCGGCCGCCTCGGCGGTCCTGACCAGTTCCCGGGCGGTCGGGGCGTCCAGCGTGAACGGCTTGTCGACGACCACGGCCAGGCCCAGCCGGATGGCCTCGCGAGCCAGGTCGGCGTGCGTGGACGCGGGGGTGGAGATGGCGACCGCCCGCACCCCGTCGGCGGCGAGCGCGGCGATCGAGTCGTAGCTCGCGACGCCGGGAAGCCGCTCCGCAAGGAGTTTGCGGCGCTCCTGGGAGGTGGTGACCACGCCGACGAACTCGATGTTCGGAGCGGACGAGATCAGCGGGGCGTGGAAGTTCCGTCCGCCGCCGCCGTATCCCACCAGCCCGAACCGCACCTGCTCGATCATGCCGGAAGTTTTTCACATCGATTGCGGCTCTGTTGCGGGTGCACCCGGTCGTCGCTTGTGATGACGACCGCATGACGCCGAGTCACCGATTGTGGTATCAGCGGCGCAGCCCGAGCGCGGCGCGCACCAGCAGACCGGCCGGGCGCAGCACCTCGTCGCGCGCCCAGCGGCCGGCGGCGCCGACGCCGCGCACCAGCGCGCCGAACGTGTGCCGCCAGACGGCGGCGAGCGCCAGACCGGCCGGCCGTAGCAGGTGGCGGTGGACGACCCGGGACGCCCAGACGAGGGCCGTGCCGCCGGGGAGGAGGACCCAGCGGTGGACGGCGCGTACCGCCCCGGCGACGGCGCGGCCGGTCGGCCGCAGGATCGCCCGGTACGCCGCCCGCAGCGACCATCCGATCGCGTGTCCCAGCGGGGTCAGGATCCACCGGTACGACACGTGCAGCGCCCAGCCGATCGCCGCGACGAGCGGCGTCAGCAGCCACCGGTACACCGCCTGTCCGACCGGCCGCAGCACCCACCGGCCGAGGAACACCAGCACCGCCACGACCACCGTCCCGACCGGCCGCAGCAGCAGGCGCAGCAGCATCCGCAGCACCCAGGCGGCCGCGGCGAGCAGCGCCCCGCCGAGCCAGCGCAGCGCGTGCCGCAGCGGGAAGACCACCCACTGCAGGACCTGCCGGAGCAGCCAGAGCAGCGGCGCGATCACGAAGGTCCGCAGCAGCCAGCCCAGCGCCCGGCCGACCGGCACGAGCACGTGCCGGCCGACCGCGCCGGCGGCCGTCCACAACAGTTGGACGGGCAGCACCACGACCAGCGCGACGGCCCGGATCGGCCAGGTGACCCAGGCCGGCGCCGCGGGGGCGGGCGGCTCCGGCCGATGTGGTGTGGTCAACGCGCGCTCCTTGCTCACAAGGGCCTCACGGTACTGGAGCGGATCACCAGAAAAGCAGGTGGAGCCCCCTGTCGGATGGATGACCGGCACGGGGCGGATCGGTGTGCGCCAGGAGAACAATCGCGGCATGGAACCCGCGCAGAAGGAACGTACGCCGTTCTCCGACATCGACGGACTGCCGACACAGATGTCCGAGATGGTGCTTGCCGCGCTGACCGAGATGGGCCGGCACCCGGAGATCCGGCGGGTCCGCCGGGCCGGGTTCGACGCCCTGCGCCCGGCGCTCGGGGCGCGGCTGCTCGACGCGGGCTCCGGCAGCGGGGAGGTGGCCCGCCGGCTGGCCGCCGAGGTGGGACCGCGCGGCGACGTGATCGCCCTGGACCTCTCCGCGGCGGTCACCGCGGACGCGGTCCGGCGGCACGACGACAGCAACGTGCGCTACCTCACCGGCGACGTCTGCGCGCTGGACCTGCCCGACCGCAGTGTCGACGGGGTGTGGTGCGAGCGGGTGCTGCAGCACGTGGACGACCCGGACCGGGCGATCGGCGAGCTGTGCCGGGTGACCCGGCCGGGCGGGCGGATCTGCCTGATCGACACCGACTGGGACTCGCTGGCCTTCGACGGGGTGCCGGCCGCGCTGCGCGACACGGTGCTGTCGTACGTCGGGAGCCGTTTCACGCCGCCGCAGCGCGACATGGGGCGGACCCTGCGGCGCCGCCTCGTCGCGGCCGGGCTGACCGGTCTGGCCACCATCCCGGTGACGTGCCTGTTCGGCACCCCGGACTCGGCCGCCGTGGTGCTGCCGATGGTCAACCCGCGGGTGCCGGAGGACGCCTGGCGGACCCCGCCGGGCCTGCGTGACGAGTGGCTGGCCCACGTGGAGGCGGCCGGCGCCCGCGGCGACTTCCTGGCCGTGCTGACCATCTGGGTCGTGGCGGGCGACGTGCCGGAACCGGTCTAGCGGTCGACCGGGACCATGCGCTGCAGCAGGCGGTCGAGCGGCACGCTGGCGAAACCGATCCGTACGTCGCTGGAGGCGTACGGCAGCCAGAACCGTCCGTCGTGCACCATCGCGCCGCAGGAGTAGAGCACGTTCGGGACGTACCCCTCCCGCTCGATCTCGTCCGGCTCGATCAGGCCGTGCGGCAGATCGGCGATGACCCGCTCCGGGTGCTCCAGGTCGAGCAGCATGGCGCCGATCGCGTACCGCCGCATCGGCCCGACGCCGTGGGTGAGCACCAGCCATCCGGCCTCGGTCTCGATCGGTGAGCCGCAGTTGCCGACCTGGATCAGGTCCCAGCCGCGGTGCGGCACGAGCAGCGGACCGGCCGTCTGCCAGCGGTGGTGCTCGTCGCGGACGGCCAGGCCCAGCGTCTCGCCGTCGGAGCGGCAGAGCGCCATCTTCCGGCCCCCGACGTAGCGCGGGAACAGCGCCATGCCCTTGTTCCTGGCGGCCGGCCCGTGCAGCGCGGTCATCTCGAAGTGCCGCAGGTCGCGGCTGTAGATCACCCGCCCGGCGATGTTGACCCCGTCGTACGCGGTGTAGGTCGCCTGGTACGCCGGCCGCCCGTCCGGGTCGATCACCTGCACGAACCGGGCGTCCTCCATGCCCCGGCTCTCGCTCGGGGTGGCCGGCCACAGCACCCGCTGGTGCAGCGGCATGGTGGCCGGGAAGGTGACCGCGTAGTCGTCGCCGACGATGCGCCGGATCGGGTCCAGCGTGAGCGGGGTGGTCGGCCGGCCCAGCAGCTCGCGCGGCAGCTGGCTGAGGATGTCCTCGAACTCCTGGTCGTCGTAGCGGTCCGGCAGGGCGTTGAGGATGTACGCCGAGCACTCGTTGTCGATGTCCTCGTCGCCGAGCGCGGCGGACAGCTGGTGCTTCATGTGCTTGGCGCCGACCCGGTGGCCGATCGCGAGCGGCCCGTCCCGCTCCTCCAGCCGGATCGCCGGGCCGGGCCCGAGCACCACGCTGCAGAAGCCGATCGACGAGATGTGCCCCTCGCCGATCTGCCGCAGGCTCAGCGCCGCCCGCAGCTCGCCCGGGCCCAGGTCGCTCTGGTCGGGGTGCGGCACGATCGACGGGTTGCACAGCGCCGCCGCCTCCACCGAGAACTCGTGGCTGAAGTACGCCCCGATCAGCGTCCGCGCCGACGGCGACAGCTCGATCTCCGGTGGCACCCGGTGCTGCACCAGCTCGTAGTTGTGCTGGAAGGTGGCCAGGATGTCGTGGTGCCGCCCGGAGAAGCGTTCCACCACCTCGGCCAGCAGCTCGACGGTGTCGCTCTCGTCGAGCTGCAGCACCCGTTCGATCAGGCAGGAGGCGCGGTTGTGGGTGGCGAGAGCGTCCTCACCGGGCACGAACAGCTTGATCACCACGCGCCGGGCGTCCGGCGCCATGGTGAGGTGGTGACGGGTGATGTCGGTGGTGCTCAGGGTTGCTGTCACGCCAAGCCACCTGACGGTCGGGTCGCGCTCCGGCTCGCCAGCGTGCGGGCGTGCTGCAGCGTGGAGACGAGCGCGAGAGTGGATTCGGCTCCTTGGTTCAGATTAGGACCATCGGCCGTCAACCCGTCATAACAACCGCCTGACTCACTGTCGTACATCACCGTTCCGGTGTCGTTGTCGCCCAGGAACCACGTGATCGCCTGGAACAGCGCGGCGTCCCAGCGCTCGTCGCCGGTGAGCGCCGCGGCCGTGGCGCAGGCGTCCGCGGTGGCCGCCGCCTCGATCGGCTGCTGGTCGTGCCGGTGCTTCGGCACACCGGGACGCCAGCCGCCGACCGGCACGCAGGACAGGTGACCGTGGTGCTCCTGCATGCCGCAGAGCCAGTCGAGCATCCGCAGGCCGTCGCCCAGCAGCGCCTCGTCGCCGAGCAGGTCGCCGGCCGCGATGACCACCTCGGCCAGCGCCGGGTTGGCGTAGGTCAGCTCCGGCTCCGGCCACACCCACTCCGGGTCCGAGCCGGGCAGCCCGATCACGGTGGCCGCGTCGGCGAGCAGGTCGGCGGCGCAGCGGTCGCGTGGCTCGGCCCGCAGCACCTCGGCCGCGCCCAGGCCGGCGAAGGCCATCGCCCGGGGCCAGGGGGAGCGCCGGCGGGCGCCCAGGCGGAAGGCGTACGCCGCCTCCCGCCGGATCCAGCCGGCGCTGCCGCGGGCGGCGGCGGTGCCCAGGCCCCACAGCGCCCGGCCCCACCAGTCGCCCAGCGACGGCTCGTCGCGCCAGCACCGGTCGTAGCTCATCCGGTTGCGGAAGGCGCCGTCGGCGTCCTGCGCATGGGTGAGGAAGGCCAGGTACCGCTCGGCGGCCCGCAGCACCGCCGGCGCCGGCTGCGGCTCCCGGCTGACGACCAGCAGGCCCCGGGCGACGTCGTCGACGCAGTAGCCGTGCTCGCGCCGCGCTATCGCGGTCCGGGCGTGCTCCAGCAGGCCGGTGTCGTCGGAGAGCCGGAGCACGTGGTCGAAGCGCGGTTCGGGCACGTCGGCGAGCCGGATCGGTGGCGGGATCAGCCGCAGCGAGAGGCTCATGCCGCCGCCCCCGGCGCGCCGTCGACGATGCGGTCCATCGCGCCCCTCATGCCGGAATCGTGGCCGTGGCGAGCGGGGCGACCGGGGTGACCGCGGCGCGGGCGGCCAGCAGGCGGGCGGCCAAGGCCTGGTACCGGGCGGCCACCGCCGGCCAGCGCAGGGTCGGGCCGCCGGTGATCCCGGCCAGCCGCCCCGCCCGGCCCGGCTCGGCCAGCACGTGGCGTAGCGCCAGGGCCATCGCCTCCGGGTCCTGGTGCGGCACGAGCAGTCCCGGCCCGTCGGCGAGCAGTTCCACGGCGTGCGGGAACTCGGTCGCCACCACCGGCACCCCGGCGGCCACCGCCTCGATCAGCACACCCGAGGTGACCTGCTCGGTCGAGTCGTACGGCAGCAGCACCGCGTCCGCCGACCGGATCAGCCGGGACAGCTCGTCCGGCTCCAGGTAGGCGTCCAGCCAGCGCACCGTGTCGGCCACGCCCAGCTGCGCGGCCAGCGCCTGGAGGCTGTCGCGGTAGGTGTCGCCCTGCTGTTCGAGGACCTTCGGGTGGGTCCGCCCGGCGACCGTGTAGACCGGTGCCGGCTGCCGGTCCTGGAGCAGCGCCAGGCAGCGCAGCGCCCACTCGATGCCCTTGCCCGGGCCGAGCAGGCCCCAGGTGAGCAGGTGCGGCCGGGCGCGGCCGGCGCGCGGGGCCCCGGTGTGGCTGGCGGCCCCGTGCGGGATCACCGACACCTTGCGGGCGTCGACCGCGTAGTTCTTGGTCAGGCGGCGGCGCGCGGTGTCGGTCATGGTCACCACGGCGTCGGCGAGGTCGGCGATCTGCTCCAGCACCGCGCGTTGCAGCTGGTCCGGGTTGGCCAGCACGGTGTGCAGGACCACGATGCTGGGCACCTGGAGCGTGCGCAGCACCGGCAGCACCTCGGCGCCGGCGTCGCCCGGGTAGATCCCGTACTCGTGCTGGATGATCGCCACGTCGAAGCGGTTGAGCGCGGCGGCGGCGCCGGGCCAGCCGCCGGGCACGCCGGTGTGCCAGGTGTGCACCACCCGCGGGGCGGCCCGGTCGAGCGCGATCCCGCCGCCGGCGGCGTCCCCGGCGAGCAGGCGCACCACGCCCGATCCCCGGGCGCCGGGCGTCGCGGCGCTCAGGTGGGTGGCCAGGGCCGCATTGAAAGTCGCCAAACCGCATTGAGTGGGTGGATATGTACTCAGAAACCCGTATGTCGCGGGCATGTCAGGCCTTTCTCTCCTGGGCCGGCTGCCTCTCCGCAGCGCGGACTCCGCGCGCGGACGTGATGACGGGCTCCGCGCATGAAGGGCGTAAAGGCGTTCCGGGAATGTCCCGAATAACGCGCAATTCACATTGCGACGTTAACAAGATCTAGTGTTTACCTGACGATTTTTCGGTAGATCTCCAGGTATTGGTCCACCATCCGCGCCGCGGAGAAGCGTTCCCGGGCGCGCGCCGAGCAGGCGGCCCGGTCGATGTCCGCGATCCGTCCGACCGCGGCCACCGCCTCGTCGACCGAGTCCACCAGGCGGCCGGTCACCCCCTCGTCGACGACCTCCGGCATGGACCCTTTCCGGTACGCCACAACCGGCGTCCCGCACGCCATAGACTCCACCACGGAGAGTCCGAAGGGCTCGGCGAATCGGATCGGGTGCAGCAGCGCGGCGCCCGAGCCGAGGATCGTCCCGCGCTCGTCCGGTCCGACCGATCCCAGGTAGACCACCCGGTCGCCGTCGATGAGCGGCTCCACCCGCTCGGTGAAGAACCGGCGGTCCTGGACGATGCCGCACATCACCAGCCGGCGCCCGGCCCGGCGGGCGATCTCGATGGCCAGGTCGGTGCCCTTGTCCGGGTGGATCCGGCCGAACAGGACGAGGTCGTCCCCGCCGTCCGGGTGGAACGGCAGGCCGCTGAGGTCCACGCCGTGGTGCACGGTGGCCACATAGTCCAGATCGGGCGAGCGGTCGCTGTCGGAGATGGACACGTAATGCGAGTCGGCCCGGCGGTAGGCCGGCAGGATGTGCGGCCCGGAGAAGCCGTGCACGGTGGTGAGCAGCGGGGCCGCGCAGTGCGTGGAGAAGGCCAGCGGCAGCCAGTCCAGGTGGTTGTGGACCAGGTCGAACTCGCTCGCGCGGGCCAGCGCGTGACTGACGTGCAACGCCTCCCACACCCGGCCGTCGATGGCCTCGCTCTCCTCGTACCCGGTCGCCGCGACGCCGTCGAGGGTGGCCGTGGTGACCGAGTCCAGGGTGGCGAAGAGGGTGACGTCGACGCCGCGCGCGGTCAGGCCCTCGGCGAGCAGGCTGGTGATCAGCTCCCACGGGCCGTAGTGCAGCGGCGGGGTGCGCCAGGCGATCGGCCCCAGCAGCGCCACCTTCATGACAAAAGCCATTTTCCGGTAATAAACACGTGGACAGTATGCCTCCCGGTTACCGACGGCGTTCTCGTGTTAGAGAAGAGGAATGACGGATTCGTGGTGGAAGAAGGCGGTCGTCTACCAGATCTACCCGCGAAGCTTCGCGGACTCGGACGGCGACGGGATGGGTGATCTGCGCGGCGTCATCGACCACCTCGACCATCTCGCCGAACTGGGCGTGGACGTGCTGTGGCTGTCGCCGATCTATCCCTCGCCGCAGGACGACAACGGTTACGACATCACCGACTATCAGGACATCGAGCCGATGTTCGGCACCCTGGAGACGTTCGACGAGCTGCTCGCCGGGGTGCACGCCCGGGGCATGAAGCTGATCATGGACCTGGTGGTGAACCACAGCTCGGACGAGCACCCGTGGTTCGTCCAGAGCCGCTCGTCGAAGGACGACCCGAAGCGCGACTGGTACTGGTGGCGGCCGGCCCGCGAGGGCATGGAACCGGGCACGCCGGGCGCCGAGCCGACCAACTGGGGCTCCGTCTTCGGCGGCCCCGCCTGGGAGTACGACGAGAAGACCGGCGAGTACTACCTGCACCTGTTCTCCCGCAAGCAACCGGACCTGAACTGGGAGAACGTGGAGGTCCGCCAGGCCGTCTACGCGATGATGCGGTGGTGGCTGGACCGCGGCGTGGACGGCTTCCGGATGGACGTGATCAACATGATCTCCAAGGTCACGCCGCTGGTCGACGGCCGGTTGCCGGCCGGCGCCGCGTACGCCGACGGCTCCGCCGGTTTCGTCGGCGGCCCGCGCCTGCACGAGTTCCTGCAGGAGATGCACCGCGAGGTCTTCGCCGGCCGGGAGGGGCTGCTGACCGTCGGTGAGATGCCCGGCGTGACCGTGGAGGAGGCGCGGCGGCACACCGACCCGCGGCGGCGCGAGGTCGACATGGTCTTCCAGTTCGACCACGTCTGGGTGGACCGGGGACCGGACCCGTGGCGCCTGCAGCCGCTGCGGCTGACCGACCTCAAGGCGATCCTGGGCCGCTGGCAGGCCGGTCTCGCCGAGGTCGGGTGGAACAGCCTCTACTGGAACAACCACGACCAGCCGCGGGTGGTCTCCCGCTACGGCGACGACTCCCCGCGTCACCGGGTGGCCTCGGCCACGATGCTCGGCACCGTGCTCCACCTGCACCGCGGCACGCCGTACGTGTACCAGGGCGAGGAGCTCGGGATGACCAACCACCCGTTCGGCGGCATCGAGGACTTCCGGGACATCGAGGCGCTCGGGCAGTACCGGCAGGCGGTGGAGCTGGAGGGGCGTACCGCCGAGGAGGTGTTGACCGTGCTGCGCGCGCGGGGGCGGGACAACGCCCGTACCCCGATGCAGTGGGACGACTCGCCGCAGGCCGGTTTCACCACCGGCACCCCGTGGCTGGCGGTCAACCCGAACTACCGGGAGATCAACGCGGCCGCGCAGCGGAGCGACCCGGACTCGGTGTTCCACTACTACCGGCGGCTGATCGAGCTGCGGCACACCGAGCCGGCCGTGGTGGACGGCGATTTCACCATGCTGCTGCCGCACGACGAGCGGCTCTACGCGTTCACCCGCCGCCTCGGCGACACCGAGCTGCTGGTGATCGGCAACTTCTCCGGCGAGACGGCGCCGGCGCAGATCGACGACGCGGCCGCCTGGGCCGGCGCCGAGCTGCTGCTGACCAACCTGCCGGGGGCGACGCCCGAGTCGCTGACGCTCGCCCCCTGGCAGGCCGTCGTCTACCGGCGCAGGCTCAGCCGGTGATGGTGTCCCAGGAGTACCCGAGCAGCGCGAACGCCGCGCCGAGCAGGGCCAGGCTGATCCCGCGGGTGGCGATCGGCAGCGCCGCCAGCACCAGCAGGATCACCGCGATCAGATAGAACACTCCCTGGATGGACATGGATGCTCCTCGAAACCGTGGGGATGGGGCGGGCGACCCTGTACCCCACGGCTTCGCGGCGGCAAACCACGCCGCGGCGGCGCCGGGTGGGACCGGACGCCGGCCGGGTTGAGCCGGGGCCGCCGCGGGTAAGGGAGGCCGATGAGCAGTCATGTGGCGCCGCACCGCCCGCTCGCGCCGTGGTGGGCACTGGCCGGGTTCGCGGCGGCGGTCGCCGCCGCCGCGCTGATCGGCGTTCTCGGCGTGGCCGGCACCGCCGGGGAGTACCGGAGTCTGGACCGCCCGTCCTGGGCGCCGCCGTCGGCGGTGTTCGGGCCGGTCTGGACGGTGCTCTACGCGATGATCGCGGTGAGCGGCTGGCTGGTCTGGCGGCGGACCGGCTGGTCCACCCCGCTCAACTGGTACGCCGCGCAGCTCCTCCTGAACGCGCTGTGGACCCCGATCTTCTTCGGACTCGGGCGATACGGCCTCGCGCTGGCCGACATCGTGATCCTCTGGGTGATGATCGGGATGACCGTGTGGCGTTTCCGCCCGGTGTCCCGGGGTGCGGCCGCGCTGCTGCTGCCGTACTGGGTGTGGGTCACCTTCGCCACCGCCTTGAACGCCGCGATCTGGCTGACCAATCAATAAAACAGAGCTTATTTCACAAAACACCCCACATGTCCCTTCCGGCCCCGGCAAGGTGACAGAAGGTCGCCGGTTAACTACCGAAATGACCCCTTCCTCCGGCGGCTGGGGAGTTGTGCATGCGCCGGAACCGTCTCGTCACCGCCATGGTCGCCGCCACCCCGGCGGTCACGCTGGCCGCCATCGGCCTCGCCCCGGCCCACGACGAACCGCTGCTCCAGACCTTCCCGCTGACCGCCCCGGGCGGCGTGCGGCTCGTGGCCGCGGCCGACGGCCACCGCGTCGAGCTGCCCGAACGCGACACCGCACGGTTCAGCCTGGTCGGCGTCACCTGGGACGACCCGGCAGCGGCGGCGGCCGGGACCATCCAGGTGCGCACCCGCGCGGCGGGCACCCACGACTGGACACCGTGGCGGGTCCTGGAGACCGACGCGCCGGACGAGTCCGGCGGCGCCGAGGGCGCGCGGGTGCGGGGCGCGAGCGACCCGCTCTGGGTCGGGCCCTCGGACGGCGTGCAGGCCCGGGTGGTCGGCGGGGACGGTGAGCTGCCGGCCGGGCTGCGGGTCGACCTGATCAACCCGGACTCGCCGGAGCGGCCGCGCACGCGGATGGCGCCCGCCGCGCTGCAGCGGCCGGGCCGGGCCGGCGCGGCGCCGCTCCCGGTACGGCCGGTGCCGCGGATGCTGACCCGGTCGGCGTGGGGCGCCGACGAGCGCATCGTCACGGGGCCGCCCGGCTACACCGGCGCCACCGAGGTGTTCTTCGTGCACCACACCGCGACCGGCAACGACTACAGCTGCCGCAGCTCGGCCAGCATCGTCCGGGGCATCCAGGCGTACCAGGTGCGGAGCAAGGGCTGGAACGACGTCGGCTACAACTTCCTGGTCGACAGGTGCGGAACGATCTTCGAGGGGCGCCGCGGCGGGGTGGACCGCAACGTGCTCGGCGCGCACACCCTGGGCTTCAACACCAACGCCAGCTCGGTCGCGGTGATCGGGGACTACCGGTCGGCGCCGGTCCCCGCGGCGGCCCGGCTGTCGGTGGCGCAGCTGGCGGCGTACAAGCTCGGCGGCGCCGGCCGGGCGCCCGCCGGGCGCGTCGTGCTGGCCTCGGGCGGCGGCCCCAGGTTCGCGGCCGGCCGCCGGGTGCTGCTCAACCGGATCTCCGGGCACCGCGACGCCGGGCTGACCGAGTGCCCCGGTGACACCTTCTACGCCCAGCTCGCGGTCATCCGCCGGGTGGCCGGCGCGGCCCCGGCGGGGCTGCGCCTGCGGCGGATCTCCGGTGCCCGGCTGTGGTCCGGCCGGTACTGGACCCGGGGTCCGCTCGTGCCGCTCTGGGACCTGACCACCCCGACCCGCATGATCGACCGGTTCGACATCTACGTGGACGGCCGGCTCGTCCTGTCCCGGGCCAACTGGACCCGGCTCGGCCGGCTCCGGCTGCGCCCCGGCCCGCACACCGTCGCGGTGCGGGCGGTGCACCTGTCCCGGCGCACCGCCACCACCACCGTGCCGGTGGTCGCGGACGTGACCCCGCCGGACTTCACCGCGCTCCCGCGGGCCGCCCTCACCGCCGGCACCGTCGGTTCCACCGCGCCGGTCCGGCTCAGCTGGGCCGCCACCGACCCGGCCGGTCTGCACCTCGTCGAGGTCACCGGCGCGAGCCGGGCGGTGCTCGCCGGCGCCGTGCGCAGCCTGGGCGGCCCGGTCCCGGTGGGCCGGCCCAGCACCTGGACGGTGGCCGCGACCGATCACGCCGGGAACCGGCGGGCGGCGTCGTTCACCCGTACCCCGAGGATCCTGCAGGAGACCGCGGCAACGCGGACCGGGAGCTGGCGGGCCCGGCCGGGGGTCGGCCACCTGGGCGGCGCCGCCGCCCGCGCCACCTCCACGCGCTCGGCGCTGAGCTGGACCTTCACCGGCCGCTCCGCGGCCCTCGTGGTGGGTCGCACGGCGACCTCCGGCCGGATCAGGATCTACGTCGACGGCGCTTTCCAGGGGTACGCCGACACCCGCGCGACCAGCCCGCTCTACCGCCGCGTCGTCTGGACCCGGGCGTGGGCCGACGCCGGGCGGCACACCGTACGGATCCAGCCCGAGGGCACCGCCGGGCGCTCCGGCGTGATCGTCGACGGTCTGGCCTACCTGTCCTGAGCGCCGGCCGGTGGATGCCGCGCGCCCCGCCGTTCATCCCGACCGGTAGGCGGCCATCCGATCCTGCCGGTGGACGCCGTTCATTCCTGCCGGTAGGTGTCAGTCTCCGGCGGCAGGATGGGGTCCATGACTGGATTCGCCACTCTCGCGATGCTGAACATGGACGCCGCCGACCCGTCGGCGCAGGCCCGCTTCTACGCGGCCGTGCTGGGCTGGGAGGTGCTGCACGCCGACGGCGACTACGCGATGATCGGCGACGGCGCGACCAGCCTCGGGTGGGGCCGGGTGCCCGGGTACGCCGGGCCCGGCTGGCCCGCCGAGGCCGCCCCGAAGCGTTACCACCTCGACTTCTACGTCGACGACCTGGACAAGGCCGAGCAGCAGGCGCTGACCCTGGGCGCCACCAAGCCGGCCGGGCAGCCGCACCCGGAGCGCTGGCGGGTGCTGCTCGACCCGGCCGGGCAGCCGTTCGACCTCTGCCTGCGCTCGGCCTAGGAGCGGCCCGGGAGGCCGGCCGGGCGCGTGGCCCCGGCCGGCCCGTAGTCGCGCAGCGTGAGCGCCTCCGCCGTGCCGCACTGCCGGGCCAGGATCCGCCGGGCCGGCGGGTCGGCATCGACGTGGACAGCGCCCGGACCCGGATCATCGGCCGCGATCGCGGCGCGACCATCGACACCCCGCCCGGCGGCAGCTCCAGGCCCGCCGCCACGGAGTCGGTCATCTCCGCTGGTACGCGGCGAACGCCGACCCCGGATCGGGTCGGGTGGCCGACGCCTGGATCACCACCGGTGGCGGCGGGAGTGGTTGACAGACCGCCCGCCGCAAGCTCGATACGGTAGGCGGGTGTCTCAGATCCCGTGGTGGGGCCTGCCCCTCGTGGCCGCCGTGTTCGCCCTGGCCGGCGCTGCGGCCGCGCAGTTCGCCGCCGCCCGTAGCCGCGATCTGCTGAGCCGCCGGCGGCGCACCCGCCGGTGGTACGAGGAGCGCCGGGGCGCCTACGTGCAGCTGCTGTCCGCATTCGAGCGGGCCATCGTACGGCTGCGGGCGACCTTCGAGAGCGGGGAGAAGCCGCCGAGCGTGCTGGCGTACATCGACGAGGTCGGCCCGGCGCTGATGCCGGTGCGGCTGCTCGCCTCCGGGCCGGTGCGCAGCGCCGCCCTCGCCGTGCACCTGCAGCTGGAACGCCTGCACGGCCCGATGAACCCGGCCGGAGTCGCCGGCGTCCGCCCGGAGACCCACTTCCGCGAGCTGCTGGCCCAGGTGCCGCTGGTCATGCAGCAGTTCGAGGCGGCGATCCGCGAGGAGCTGGGCATCGAGGACACCCCGCCGCCGGTGTCGCACAACGCGAACGGCCGGGCACGGCGGCTGCCGCGCTGGGCGGTCCGCGCCACGGAGAACGGGACCGCGCTGACCGGCCCCGACCGCGAGCGGCAGTGAACGGGCCGGCGCTGACCGGCGCCGACGGCGAGCGGCAGTGAACGGGGCGGCGGTGACGGACGCCGACCGCGAGCGGCAGTGAACGGGGCGGCGCTGACCGGCGCCGACCGCGAGCGGTAGGAATGCGCTTTCCGCCCGGATCTGGAGCTGATCCCCGGCTCTGGTCCCGGCGGCAACGTATCGGGCAGGATCGAAGGCGTGACCGATCATCGTGCCCCACTCGACCCCGTCTCCGCCGCCATCGTCGGGAGCGGCCTCGTGGCCATCCTGCGCGCCCCCACCGCGGGCGGGTTCTCCGCCGTCGCCGACGTGCTCGTGTCGGCCGGCATCACCGCCCTGGAGGTCACCCTGACCTCGAAGGGCGCCATCGACGCGATCGCCGGCCTGCGCCGGCAACTCCCGGCCGGCACGGTCATCGGCGCCGGCACCGTGCTCACCCCGGACGACGCCCGGGCCGCCGTCGACGCGGGCGCGGCGTTCCTGGTCTCGCCGGTGCTCGACACCCTGGCCGGGCAGAGCGTGCCGTGCTATCCGGGGGCGTACACGCCGACGGAGGTGTACCGCGCGCACCTGGCCGGTGCCCCGCTGGTGAAGCTCTTCCCGGCCGGAGGGCTCCGGCCGGGGTACCTGAAGGATCTGCGCGGCCCGCTTCCGGACGTCCGCATCCTGCCGACCGGCGGCATCGGCCTCGACGACATCACCGACTGGCTCCGTGCCGGCGCGGCCGCGGTCGGCCTGGGCGGGCCGCTGATCGGCGACGCCGCCACCGGCGGCAGCCTCACCGCCCTGGCGGCACGGGCGAAGCGGGCGCTCGACGCGGTCGCCTTCGCGCGGTCATGACCGCGCCCGCCACCGCCGGTCCCGCCGTCCCGCCGCCCGTCGCGGGTTCCGCGGGATCGCGACCGCCTGCCGCCTCGGAGGAGCGCGCCGGTTCCGGCGGCCTCTTCACCTTCGGCGAGGCGATGGGGATCTTCGTCGCCGAGGGGATCGGCCCCCTGGAGCGGGCCCGCGGTTTCACCCTGGCCGTCGGCGGCGCGGAGAGCAACGTCGCGGTCGGCGTCGCCCGTCTGGGTGGGGACGCCACCTGGCTGGGCCGCCTCGGTCCGGATTCCACCGGGTCGCTGATCGCGGGCCGGTTGCGCTCCTGCGGCGTACGGGTGATCGCCGTCCCGGACGAGGCCCCGACCGGCCTGATGCTCCGCTATCGGCGGTCCGCCCAGTTCATCCACGCCGACTACCACCGGGCGGGCAGCGCCGGTTCCCGGCTGACCCCGGCCGACCTGCCGCCGGCCGAACTGGAGTCGGCCGGGATCGTGCATGTCACCGGCATCACGCCGGCGCTGGGCGACTCGGCCCGGGCGGCCGTCTTCGCCGCGGTGGAGGCGGCCCGGGCGGCCGGGGTGCCGGTCTCGGTCGACGTCAACTACCGCAGCAAGCTGTGGTCCCGCTTCGACGCCGCCCCGGTGCTGCGGGATCTGGTCGCCCGCGCCGACATCGTGTTCGCCGGCCCGGACGAGGCGGCGGTCTTCCTGGACGCCGCCGACCCGGTCGGCGCCCTGGCCGGGCTGGGCCCGGCCGAGGTGATCGTCAAGGACGGCGCCCGCGGCTGCGTCGCGGCGATCGGCGGCGAGCGGCTGACCGTCCCGGCCCTGCCGGTGACGGCGATCGACCCGGTGGGCGCCGGTGACGCCTTCGTCGCGGGCTACCTCGCCGAGCGGCTGGCCGGCGCGCCGCCCGCCCAGCGCCTGCGGACCGCGATCGCCGCGGGCGCCTTCGCGGTCACCGTGCCGGGCGACTGCGAGGGGGCCCCGACCCGCGCCGATCTGGCCGCCCTGACCGGAGGCGACATCAACCGCTGACCGGCACGCTCCCGGGCGGCGGCGCCGGTTGACCGCGGCCTCCCGGCCGGCGGCGCTGGTTGACCGCTGCCTCCCGGCCGGCGGCGCCGGTTGACCGCTGCCTCCCGGCCGGCGGCGCCGGTTGACCGCCGCCTCCCGGCCGGGACGGCTTCCCCCCGCCGCCGGTGCCGCGCCCGGACGCAGGTCACGGCCCGGATGTGCCGGTCGTGGTTGGACTGCCGGGCGAGCGGGTAGCGAAGAGGGCAGCGGCGATTTCATCGATTTCGAGGAGGCCGTGATGCAACCTACGCCGTTCACTCCGTGGTCCTGGCGCGATCCGGCGAGCCTGACCGGCACCGTCGTGCCGGCCGATGGCGACGTGGTCGACGAGGCCGGGCGCATCGGCGTGGACCTGGTCGGTTACCGGGTCGAGGCGATCGATGGGCACATCGGCTCGGTGGACCAGGCCAGTTACGACGTCGGTAGCGCATATCTGGTGGTGGACACCGGGCCGTGGATCTTCGGCCGCAAGGTGCTGCTGCCCGCCGGCACGGTGCAGAACGTCGACCAGGCCGGTCGCAAGGTCTATGTGGACCGGACGAAGGACCAGATCAAGGCGTCCCCGGAGTACGACAAGGACACCTTCGAGACGGCCATGTACCGGGAGCAGGTCGGTGCGTACTACACCGGCAGCTATCGGGATCACCCGCACTGATCGCGGATGATGCCAAGCCGCCCCGCCCGGACCCCCACGGGCGGGGCGGCTTCCTGTGCGGCCTCCGGCGGCTCCTCGGGGAGGGCCAGGAACTCGGCGAGGCGGGCCGCCGCGGTGAGCATCGCGTGCCCCCGGGCCCGCAGGCGGGACCGCCACTCGGTCAGGGACGCGGCCAGCGGCTCCGGTCCGCCCGCGCCGCGCACCTGGTGGAGCACCGTGGCGATGTACGGCAGACCGTACCCGCCGCGACGCAGCAGGTGCGCCAGGTCGGCGTCGCGGATGTCGTCGGCGGTGTAGACGCGCTGGTGGGTGGCCCGGTCGCGGGCCGGTACCAGAATCCCGGCCCGTTCCCACTTGCGCAGCGTGGCGGGGGTGACGCCGAGCCGGTGGGCGAGCGCGCCGACCGGGAGCGGGCGCTGCGCCGGGGCGCCCCGGGCGGGCGCGCGCAGGAAACCCGCGGCGGCCTCGACGGCGGTGAGCGTCTCCCGGTCCCGGGACAGGCGGGTGTGGCCGGCGTCGATGGTGGCGAAGGCGGTGTCCGGGTCGCCGCCGAGCACGGCCCGCATGATCACGCCGGCCGGGGCGTGGCCGTACGCGTCGGCGAGCGCGAGGAAAGCGCCCACCGCGACCATGTGCCGTTCGCCGTAGGCGCGATAGCCCGTCGCGGTGCGCCACGCCGGTGGGATGACGCCGTCGCGCTCGTAGTTGCGGATCGCCTGGGCGGAGCGGCAGTGCCGCCGGGCGAGGTCCACCGGCCGGTATCGAGTGGTTTGAGACTTCCGCATGTATGTCCAGCCACTCCTCGGCACAACTTTCACAGGGCGGTTCAACGATACGGTCGAGGTCATGCTTTCCGCTTTCCTTGCGGCGCACGGCACGCCGCGACTGCTCGCCCTCGGTGAGCCCGGCCATGCCGAGCCGGCGTTCCGGCTGCTGCGCAACCGCGTCTTCCAGGAGCTGGTCGCGGCCGGCTTCCGGTCGATCGCCGTGGAGTCCGACCGGACCGCCGCGCTGGCGGTCGACGACCATGTCGCCGGCGGCGCGCCCCCGCCCGGGGACGGCTTCGGTCACGGCCCGGGCGCGCTGCCGGCCGACCGCGAGCTGATCGCGTGGATGCGTACCCACAATGCCGGCCTGCCGGCCGCCGAGCGGCTCACCTTCCACGGCTTCGCCCCGCCGGCAGCGCCGCCCGCCGCCGATCCGGCGCCCGGCGCGGGGATGGTCGGGGTCCGGGACGCCCTGATGGCCGCGAACCTGGTGGACATCGCCGCCGCCGAGGCCGGCCGTGGCCCGACGCTGGTCTTCGCGCACAACCGGCGCCTGCGACGCGACCCGGGCCGCCGCTCGCCGGCCGGCACCCCTCTGCGGTGCCCCGGCCCCGGCGCGATCCTGGGCGAGGTGCTGGCCGGGCGGTACGCGGTGATCCTGGGCAGTCTCGACGACGGTGCGGCCGCCTTCACGTTCGAGGGCCGGCTGACCGCCGCGTCGCCCGCCGAGCCGGCGCTGTTCGACGCCGCCCGGCTGCCCCGCGTGCTGGGCGGCGCGCCGCGCGTGCGCACCGGCGTGCCCGCCGAGCGGGGCCGGTCCCCGCTCGACGCGGAGACGGTGGCCGGCTGCGACGCGATCCTGCACGTCCCGCCGATGACGCCGGACCCGGTGGATGCGCTCGCCGAACGGATCCGGCGCCTGCCCGGGGTGTCCGAGCTGATCGCCGGCCCGGACACCGGGGCGCCGGAGCAAAGCTGGGGCGACCGGTTCTACTTCGCCGGTGCGGAGCGGATGCGCCCGTTCGCCACGATCGTCGTGCAGGACGTGCCCGGCTTCGACGAGCGCTCCGGCCTGGACCGGCCCGGCGTCTTCCGGCTCAACGTGGAGCTGGGCCGCGCCGGGTTCCGCGAGCTGTTCGGGTACGGTCCGGAAGAGTTCGCGGCCCACCGCGACGGCATCGACTTCGCCGCCGCCGGCCGCTGGTTCCCGCACCCGGTCTACGCGGCGCAGGGCTGGGGATCGATGGTGACTCCGGGCGAGCCGCAGCGGGCCGAGGTGGACCGGCTCGTCGAGCGGGCGCTGCGGCGTTCGGCGCGGCGCGCGAGCCGGCGCTGACGCCGGCTCCGCGGCTGCGCTCCCGGCCCCGACCGGGCGGCGGGCCACGGTGACCGGATCGTTCCGGCAGCGGGCCGGATGATGCCTGTTCCGGCCGGCCCGGGACGCGTTCGATGGGGACATGACCGAAGCGCTGCTTGTCATCGATGTCCAGGAGTCGTTCCGGGCCCGCCCGCTGTGGCGGGCCGTCGACAACCCCGAGGTGATCGCGAACGTGCGACGGCTGGTGGACGCCGCCCGCGCGGCGGGCCGGCTGGTCGTCTGGGTACTGCACGCCGAGCCCGGCACCGGCGACACCTTCGACCCGGCCCGCGGCTTCGTCCGGGTGATGGACGAGCTCACCCCGGCCGCCGGCGAGCCGGTGCTGACCAAGACCGTGCACAACGCGTTCACCACCACCGATCTGCAGCACCGCCTGACCGTCGCCGGGGTGCGCGGGGTGACGGTGTGCGGCCTGCGGACCGAGCAGTGCGTCGAGACGACCGCCCGGTTCGCGTCCGACCTCGGCTACGACGTCACCTTCGTCACGGAGGCGACCGCCACGTTCCCGATCCCGCACCGCGACGCCCCGCGCGACCGGAGCGTCGAGGAGTTGCTGGCCGATCCGCGTACGCTGTCCGCCGCGGACGTGGTGGCCCGCACGGAGTACGCCCTGGCCGGCCGGTTCGCCACCATCCGTACCGTGGCGGAGGTCGAGAAGGGCTGAGGCGGATCGTGAGCGTGGTGGTCTTCGTCCTCACCCCGCAGGTGCACCTGCTGGACCTGGCCGGCCCGGCCCAGGTGTTCTCCACCGCGCCCGGCTACACCCTGCGCTACGTCGCCGAGTCGGCGACCGTGCCCACCTGGCAGGGCGTGGTGCTGCACGCCGACCTGGAGTGGCCCGCGCTGACCCCGGACGATCTCGTGGTCGTCCCGGGGTGGAGTGCGGGCCACGGCTTCTTCCGGACCGGCACGCTGCGCCGGATCGCCGATCACCACGCCGCCGGCGGCACCGTGGCCAGCGTCTGCGCCGGCGCGGACGCGCTCGGCCGGGCCGGTCTGCTCGACGGCCGCCGCTGCACCACCCACCACGACCTGCAGGACCTGCTGGCCCGCAGCTATCCGCGGTCGTCGGTGATCCGCGACGTCCTGTACGTCAGCGACGACCGGGTGGTCACCTCGGCGGGCATCGCCAGCGGCATCGATCTGGCGTTGCACCTGGTGGCGTTGCGGCACGGCCCGGCGGTGGCCGCCCGGGTGGCCCGGGAGATGGTGGTCTACGCCCGGCGCAACGGCGACGAGCAGCAGGCCGGGGTGATGCTGCGGCACCGGGCGCACCTCAGTGACGTGGTGCACCGGGTGCAGGATCGGATCGACGCGTCGTTCGACGGCCCGTTGCGGCTGGCCGGGCTGGCCGCCGGGGCGGGGGTCAGCGAACGTACCCTGACCCGGCTGTTCACCGCCGCGACCGGGCGCACCCCGCTGCAGTACCAGCAGCTGCTGCGGGTGGAGCGGGCGGAGTACCTGATCGGGCACGGGTCCACGGTGGAGGCGGCGGCCCGCGCGGTCGGGTTCGGCGACGCGAGAATGCTGCGGCGCCTGCGGTCCCGGGCGGCTACTCTCCCGGCGTGATGTTGCGCGGCGTTCTCTTCGACCTCGACGGCACGCTCGGTGACCACGACGGGGCGGTGGTCGCCGCGCTGACGGCCTGGCTGCCGACCGTCGGAATGGTCGCCGACCCGGCGACGATCGCGCGCTGGAACGAGATCGCCGAAACGCATCTGGCCGCCTGGCGGCGGCGCGAGATCGATTTCCGGGAACAGCGCCGGCGGCGGCTGCGCGATTTCGGTTTCCGGTACGCCCCGGAACGGCTCGACGAGATCCACGCCGGCTTCCTGACCGAGTACCGCAACGCCTACCGCGCCTTCGACGACGTGCCCGTGGCGCTGGCCGCGGTGGCGGGCGCCGGTCTGCGGGTGGCCGTGCTGACCAACGGCTCGGCCGTGCAGCAGCGAGCGAAACTGGCCCGGATGGGCCTGGCCGATCTGGGGCCGGTGTGGACTCCCGACGATCTGGGGATGGCCAAGCCCGATCCGGGCGCGTTCCGCGGGGCGCTCGCCCGCTGGGGACTGAGGCCCGGGGAGGCGCTCAGTGTGGGGGACAGGCATGATCTCGACGTGCGGGCGGCGCGGGCCGCCGGGCTGCGGGCGGTTCACCTGGACCGGTGGGGGACCGGGCCGTACGACGAACCGCACCGCATCGGCTCACTGCGTGAGCTGGCCGGTCACTTGTAGGTGACGTTGGCCTTGGTGAACTTGCAGGAGGTGCCGTCCCCGCCGGTGCTGCCCTTGTAGGTGGCCAGCTTGGTGGGCTCGGCGCCGGTCTTGTTGCCCCGGTAGGTGACGCAGACGGCGATCTTCCTGCTGCTGTCGTTCAGGATCGTGATGTTGCTGAGCGTGGCGGTGTCGCCGAAGTTCGCGTTGATGCCGACCAGCGACGAGCCGGGATACGTGGCGGTGAGGCCGTTGACCACGACCGTGCGCTTGTACTGGGTCTTGCAGTTGCCGCACGAGCGGTACAGCTTGCCGAAGTCGTCCACCGCGAAGTTCTTGATGGTCAGCGTGCCGCCGCCGTTGTGCTGGAAGACCTTGTCGTCGGCGCCCTTGGCCCCGCCGCCGCTGACCGTGTAGGTCGCGTTCGAGCCGCCCTTGAAGGTCGCGGCGTCCTCGCCGACGTTCTCCCACCACACGTTGGTGAGGGTGCACGAGCCGAGGCAGTGCACGCCGTCGGCGGCCGGGGAGCCGATGATGACGTTCTTCAGGGTGGCGCCGTCGGCCAGGGTGAACAGCGGGTCCTGGCCCTCGTCCTGCGAGTCGCCGCCCAGCGCGCCGCTGCCGTAGTAGCGCTTGAGGCCCCCGTCCAGGGTGCCGGAGACCGCCTTGGTGGCGGTCAGCTTGACCGTGCCGGTGGCGCTCGGCCAGGTCGCCGCCGAGGCGCCCTGCGTGTAGACGATCGCGCCGATACCCAGCCCGAGCGCCGTGATCGCCACCAGCCCGGTACGCCACCGCTTCCGCAGATTGTTGAACACGCGAAGCCTTCCTCAAATGAAGTGGGGATGAGGGGGGAACGGGAGTGATCCTGCTTGGCGGAAATGGCTCCTGTCAACTCTCCGAATCAATTAAGAAAGCATCCCGGAATGCAATTACGAATAACGCTGTCATAGACCAAGTGGGTGCCCGGACCGGAAAGGTTGCTCCGGCCCGCAGAATTTTTTTGCGCGACTGTCCGACTACTCGCGGTGAGTGGCGTGGACCGGTCCGGACAGCCCGGAGAGCGGCGCGCCGGAGCCGCCGTGCCGCCGCGCGACGATCTCCGCCGCGATGCTCACCGCGGTCTCCTCGGGACTGCGCGCGCCCAGGTCCAGCCCGATCGGCGAGCTGAGCCGGCCCAGCTCGGCCTCGCCCAGCCCGGCCTCGCGCAGCCGCCGCAGGCGGTCCTCGTGCGTGCGCCGGGAACCCATCGCGCCGACGAAACCCACCTCCAGGCGCAGCGCCAGCTCCAGCGCCGGCACGTCGAACTTCGGGTCGTGGGTGAGCACGCACACCACCGTACGGCCGTCGATCCGCCCCGCCTCCGCCTCGGCGGCCAGGTACCGGTGCGGCCAGTCCACCACCACCTCGTCCGCGCCGGGGAGCCGCCGCGCGGTGGCGAACACCGGCCGCGCGTCGCAGACGGTCACCCGGTAACCGAGGAACCCGCCGATCCGCGCCACCGCGGCCGCGTGCTCGGTGGCGCCGAACACCAGCATCCGCGGCGCCGGCCCGAACGACACCACCATCCGGCCGTCCGGCAGCAGCCCGGTACGCCCCTCGGCGAGCATCCGCCGCGCCGCCGGATCCCCGGTCGCCGCCGTCACGACGTCGAACCCGGCCGCGCCGGCCACCACGAGCGCGACCGGCTCGCCCGCCTCCACCGCCGCCACCAGCTGCGGCAGCCGCGGAAACGACTCGCGGTCCACCCGGGCGACCGCCAGCTCGACCGTTCCGCCGCAGGTCAGCCCGACCCCGACGGCCAGCTCGTCGGCGACGCCGAACCGGGCGACCCGGCTGCGCCCGGTCTCGGCCACCTCCAGGCACAGGTCGTGGACGGCGGCCTCCACGCACCCGCCGGAGACGCTGCCGACCGCCACGCCGTCCGGCCCGACGGCCATCGCCGCGCCGGGCGGGCGGGGCGCGCTCGACCAGGTCGCGGTGACCGTGGCCAGACCGGCCGGCTCGCCGGCCGACCACCAGCGCAGCAGATCGGCCAGCACGTCACGCATCGAGGTCCCCCGGGCGGTCCAGATCGGTGTCGTCGGCGACATCGCCGACATCCACCACCATTACCGCGCGGGACCGCAGGTAATCCCGGGCGCCGCGATCACCCGTCGCGCTCGCGGCGACGCCGCGCCAGTGCGCCCGCCCGAGCAGCACCGGATGGCCGCGCCGGCCGCCGTAGCCGCCCATCACCAGCGCGTCCGGCGCGGCGTGCACGGTGATCCGGCGGACCGCCTCGGCGCTGATCCCGGGCATGTCGACCAGCAGGACCACGGCCGCGTCCACGCTGTCGTCGGCGGCCAGCGCGGCCAGGCCGGCGCGCAGCGACGAACCCATACCGGTCGGCCAGTCCGGGTTCAGCACGGTCTCCGGCAGATCCGGCGCGGCCTCGACCACGTCCGCGGCGCGCGCGCCGAGAACCACCACGGTCCGGGCGCATCCGGCCCGGCGCAGGGTCCCGGCCGCATGCTGCACCAGCACCCCGTTCCGGTACGGGACCAGCGCCTTCGGCATCCCGAACCGGCGCCCCGCACCGGCCGCGAGCACCAACCCGGCCGTGTTCATCGCCCGAGCCTAGCCACGCCGCGTCACCGCGAGCCGCGGCCGGGCGGTGCGCCACCGCCACCGTGCGCCGCGCCGCCTCCTACCCCGGGAGGAGACGGCCCCCGACCGGTGGCCACCGCTCCGGCCGGCGGACGGGCGATCCGCAGCCCGTGGCCCGCGAACCTGACCACATGACCACCGTCGAAGTCTCCGCACCGCCTCGCCGGCGCCGGCCGCTGATCGCGCTGACCTGGGCGTCGCTCGCGCTGGCCGGCATCACCGCCATCGGCCTGGCCACCGACCCACGCGTCCTGACCGGGGCGCCGATTTGGCTCAAGCCGTTCAAATTCGCCGTCTCGTTCGCCCTCTACGCCTGGACCCTGGACTGGCTGCTGTCCGTGCTGCCGCGCCCGGGCCGGCTCGCCGGCCGGGCCGCGACGACCGTCGTCGGCGCCTCGGTGATCGAACTGGCGATCATCGTGGTCCAGGCCGCCCGCGGCACCACCAGCCACTACAACCAGACCACGCCGCTCGACGCGGCGCTCTGGTCGGCCATGGGCATGTCCGTCATGGTGCTGTCCGTGGCGCACCTGCTGATCGCGGTGACCGCGCTGCGCCGGCGGATCCCGGACCGGGCCGCCGCGTACGCCATCCGGCTCGGGCTGCTCATCTGCCTGCTGGGCATGCTGGCCGCGGTCCCGATGACCATGCGGCGGACCGGCGTCGCGGGGATCGTCGGGGCGCACAGCGTCGGCGTGCCGGACGGCGGCCCCGGGATGCCGCTCACCGGGTGGAGCACCACCGGCGGCGACCTGCGGATCGGGCACTTCGTCGGGCTGCACGCGCTGCAGGTGCTGCCGGTGCTCGCCTACGCCCTCGCGAGGTGGGCCGGGCACCGGGTGGACCGCGCGACCCAGGCCCGGCTCGTGCTGGTGGCCGGACTGGCGTACGGCGTACTGGTGCCCCTGCTGACCTGGCAGGCCCTGCGGGCGCAACCGCTGCTGCGACCGGACGCCGCCACCCTCCTCGCGTTCGCGGCCCTGGCCGCGGCCACCGCGGCCGGCATCGCCACGGTCCTGTCCCGGCGGCCGCAGGCCCTACGCTGAGCGCCATGTCCCGGTTCCTCGACGCGCGAGACACCCGCACGCGCTCGCTGCTGCTGGACCTCAGCGGCCTGGGCTACCTGCTCGTGGTCGGCCAGACCGGACGCCCGCCGACGCCGCCGCAGTGGGCCCTCGCGGCGCTCGCCTTCGCCTCCGCCCTGCTGCTGCACCGCCGGCAACCGATCAACCTGCTGGTGCAGACCACGCTCTTCGCGGTCGCGACGGTCCGGCTCGACGACGCGACGATCAACCAGGTCGGCACCGCCTGGGCGATCGGCGAACTGGCCCTCTGGGCGCCCCGGACACGCCACCTGGTGGCCGGGACCGCCGCCGTGGCCGCCGTCCACCTGATCTGCGACCCGCCCACCTCGCCCGGCCGGATCACACCGAGCCTGATCGGGCTGGCGGTCAACCTCGGCCTGCCGGTCCTGCTCGGCCTCGTCGTGCGGACCACCCGCGAGGTGAGCGTGCAGGCCGAGCGGCGGGCGCTGGAGGAACAACGCCGGCGCGAGTCCGAGCACCGCGCGGCCCGCGCCGACGAGCGCGGCGCGATCGCCCGGGAACTGCACGACGTCGTCGCCCACCACGTCGCGTCGATGGTGCTGCGGGTCGGGGTGGCCCGGCACGTGCTGCCGGACCTCGACCCGCGGGCCGCGGAGGTCTTCGACGACGTCCACCGGACCGGCACGGCGGCGTTGGCGGACCTGCGGCGGCTGGTCGCGGTCCTGCGAGACCCCGATGCGGTACGCGGGGACGCCGCCCTGACCGCGATCGACCCGTCCGCGTTGCCGGCCGCCCTGGACGGGGCGGTGGAGACCGCCCGGACGGCCGGAGTGATCGTGGAGGCCGAGATCGACCCGGCGGTGGCGCGGCTGGACGCGGTCCGCGGGTTGGCGCTGCTGCGGCTCACCCAGGAGGCGTTGACGAACGTGGCCAAGCACGCCGGGCCGGATGCCCGGGCGCAGCTGCGGGTGGCGATGAGCGGGACCGAGCTGCATTGGTCGGTCACCGACGACGGCGGGCGTGGCGGCGGCGTACCGGACGCCGCGCCCCCGCCGTCTGCCTCCCGGACGGGCGCTGCCGGCTCCGGGCCGTCTCCTTCCGTGCCGGGTGACGGCCGGTCCGGGCCGTCTCCTTCCGTGCCGGGTGACGGCCGGTCCGGGCCGTCTCCATCCGCGCCCCGTGACGGCCGGTCCGGGCCGTCCGTCTCCCCGGCGGGCGACGGCGGTGCGGGAAGCGTTCCCGGCGGCGGGCACGGGCTGACCGGGATGCGGGAGCGGGTCGCGGTGCTCGGCGGCTCGCTCGTCGCCGGGCCGTCCGGCCGGGGATGGCGGGTGGCCACGGTGCTGCCCGGGGAACACCCGGCTGCCGAGTCGCCGGCGGCGACCTTCACCGACCCGCCGGCACCGGGCCATC